>NZ_CP099917.1:0-1200000 GCF_030994125.1 Pseudoalteromonas xiamenensis
TTAACTCAAAATGAGGGCATAGTTCAGTTCCGTACTTTTGATACCGTAAGGCGAACGGCTTCATTTGGTCTAATCCTTTCCCTGAATGGACAAACGCCCATCCCGTAGAGGTTGCTAGAGGGCGTTTAAGCTGCTCGATGGGCCCCTCAGCAATACTTAATCTTACATCGCTACCACAAGCGCGAACAATAAGTCTCAAGGCTATAGCGACTTCGAAAACTCTTTTTGATGTAGGGCTATAGAGTTGAAATCCATCACCACGAAAGAAGTAATATTGATATTGGGCGCTTTGCACAAGTGTTTCAAACCATTCGTTTAGTCGATTGATGATTTCTGTCAGTTTGTCTTTAGACAACTTTTGGGAGTTAATTATATCTCCACTAATCACGGTTCCATTCATTACAACCTCGCTAGTAACTTAAAGTGGTTACATTAATCAATGTAACTATATTTGGTTTCATAAGCAAGAGCGAAAATAATCAAGACAGATGTTGCAAACTATGTAATAGTATTTTTGTCATAATTGAGATTAAAAAAGATGAAAAAAAGAATGACAACGCTGTCATTCTTTGTGTAACATTAAATCAACATGAAAAATTCAGTGCCATTTTGGTCACAATAATAAAAGCTTAGTTAGGGGTCGTTCATGATGGCTAAAAGCGCTAAACATGATCAGTTGTTTATAGGAATAGATGGTGGTGGAACTAAATGTCGCGCAACTATCTATTCTGCTGAAAGAGGGGTATTGGGAACAGGACTTGGTGGGCCTGCAAATCCTCTCCATGGTTTTGAACGCGCATTAGAGTCTATTATGTTGTCAACTCAACTGGCAATGCGAGATGCAGGTTTGAAGCTTGAGCAAGTCCATGAGCTTTATGCTGGTGCAGGGTTAGCTGGTGTAAATTTACCCCAATTATTCGACCGAATTACGCAATGGGATCATCCATTTAAGCAATTGTTTCTAACAACAGATCTACACACTGCCTGTATCGGAGCGCATGAAGGAAAAGATGGCGCGGTAATTATTACAGGAACTGGATCGTGTGGTTTTTCCATTGTTTCAGGAAAAACATGCAACTTAGGCGGCCATGGTTTTGCTCAGGGCGATAAGGGAAGTGGTGCATGGATGGGACTTGAAGCAGTCAAAGCTGTATTAGAGTCCTTGGATGGTTTAGCGGAAAAGACAGCGTTGTCTATTGTGTTGCAAGAGCACTTCCAAACGAAAAGTGCGATGGGTATCGCAGAGCAAATGGCTGGGCAACCATCAAGTGCCTATGCTAAGTTAGCTCGATTTGTTCTCGCTGAAGCAGAACGCGGTGATGAAGTTGCAATACGGATAGTTCAAGAAGGTGCTGGCTATATTAGCCGCTTAGCGCATAAGTTGCTTGCCAATCAACCACCACGACTTGCCATGATAGGCGGGTTAGCTGAGCCATTGCAGAAATGGTTAGACCCACAAATTTCAGCTCGGGTGGAACCTGCAATTCAACCGCCTGAAATGGGGGCTATCTATTTTGCTCAACACCAACTAGCGCAACAACAAGGTGAGCTTGCATGACGCAAAAAACATACATTGCAGAACGTTTTTTCGATGGCGACAACTTCAGAGATAACGTGTTATTTCGTGTAGCTAACGGAAGAATTTACTTTGAAAATATCGATATTACTAATGCTGAGAAGCTATACGGTTTAGTTGTACCTGGTTTCATCGATGTACAAGTCAACGGCGGAGGCGGAGGTTTTTTCAATGCAGAACAAACACAAGAATGTCTAGCTACTATCGTTGACGCACACAGCCAATTTGGCTCAACCGGCTTGATGCCAACGCTTATCACCGATGATATAGAGGTAATGCGACGTGCAGCCGATGCGGTAGCGAAGGCAATTAGTGAAGAGCAATGTGGGATTTTGGGCATCCATTTTGAAGGACCACATTTATCACATCCAAAAAAAGGTACTCATAGTGAGCAGTTTCTGAGGCCTATTTCGGAAGCTGAATTTGATGTTTATGCGCGCCAAGATCTTGGTATAAAAATGGTGACCTTAGCGCCTGAAACGGTTTCGCTTGATGATATTCGACGTTTATTGTCGCTGGACGTAAAGGTTTGTATTGGCCATTCCAATGCAGATTTTGAAACAACCATGAATGCGTTACACGCGGGGGTTGATGGTTTTACTCACTTGTTTAATGCAATGTCTGCGTTTACATCTCGTGAGCCTGGGGTCGTTGGAGCTGCTCTTTGGGATAACAATAGTTGGTGCGGTCTAATCGTTGATGGTCATCATGTACATCCTGCCTCTGCAAAATTAGCCATCCGTTCAAAGCAACAAGGTAAAGTGATCTTGGTTACGGACGCCATGCCGCCCGTTGGTACCGATATGACTGAATTTGACTTTTTTGATGGTCGCAAAGTCATTCGGACTGGCGACAGATTAAACTCCACAACGGGTGAACTTGCAGGTAGCGTTTTAGACATGGCTTCGGCTGTAAGAAACACAGTGCAAACATTAGACATAACCCTAGCGGAAAGTTTAAGAATGGCTTCACTCTATCCAGCACAATATCTTGGTTTGAAGAAGAAAGGACGATTATTAGAAGGATTTGACGCAGATTTTGCTGTCTTAGACGGTGAGCTTCATGTGATTCAAACGTATATAGCAGGAATAGAAAAGTAGTAGTTCCCTGGATGAAAACCCCGCAGCAGTAACGCGGGGCTTTTTTATTTTTAGGTAGTAAAATGACAACAAGTACAAAAAAAAGATTAGCCTCTTTAGATGCATTAAGAGGCTTTGACATGATGTGGATTTTAGGTGGACAATCCATATTTGCAGCACTTTTCGTGTTAACTGGCTGGGGCGGGTGGAAGCTATTTGAGGCTCAAACAGAACACAGTGTCTGGCACGGATTCACGGCTTACGACTTAATCTTTCCTCTTTTTATCTTTCTGTCAGGCGTGGCCATGGGTCTATCACCAAGGCGCATTGACCATTTGCCGTTTAGTGAACGCTTTCCCATCTACCAAAGAGCGGTCAAGCGATTTATCTTGCTTTGTTTGCTTGGTATTCTTTACAACCATGGATGGGGAACTGGTATTCCTGCTGACTTTGAAGAGATACGCTACGCAAGCGTACTTGGTCGTATAGCATTTGCATGGCTATTTTGTGCGCTACTAGTTTGGCATTTTTCACTTCGAAATGTCGCTATAGTTGGCGTACTCATCCTAATCTGCTACTGGATAGTATTGTGTTTCATCCCAGTACCTAGTGGTAGTGCAGGTGATTTAACCCCGAACGGAACATGGAATGCGTGGATTGACCAAAATCTACTCCCAGGCATTCGGTATCAAAATCGACCTGTCGACCCTGAAGGAATTTTATCTAATTTTCCTGCAATTGTTAATGCAATTGCGGGCGTGTTTGCCGGGCAGTTGATAGCATCAAGCAACTTACGAGGTGAGTGGCGAACAGCTGCATTGCTTTGTATATCTGGTTTAGTTGCGTTAGCACTTGGTTGGGGATGGGATTATGTATTTCCCGTGAATAAAGAGTTGTGGACAAGTTCATTTGTACTAGTCACGGTCGGTTGGAGCGCAATATTGCTTAGCATATTTTATGTACTAGTCGACATATTGCCAGGAACACGCATTTCTTATCCGTTTATTATTATCGGGGCAAACTCAATAATCATTTATTTAGCGTCAAGTTTAATCAAGTGGAATTATCTGAGAGACAGCTTATTTGGCGGGATCATTCGATCATTTCCGGAGAATTGGCAGCCGTTGTTACTCGCGCTTGCTTTGTTGTTTGTGCAGTTAGTTATTCTTCACTGGTTGTATAAACGCAAACTTTTTATCAGTGTATAAATTAGGCAGTGAGTTCTGTCTTTCATTACAAAAAAATGTAAAAAAAATCTTCACTATTACTTTACAAACAAAAATTATAGGTCAATAATGACAGCGTTGTCATAATGGTAAACTTAGTTTGTTGTATCTCACTAAGGTTGACCTGTCCTTGTGCTGATTGCACGCGGTGCAAGGCCAGGTCCCATTTTTTAGTCGCCAAATTTTGAGTGGACACCATGCAGATCGTAATTCTAAAAGATGCTTCCGAAGTCGCACGTTATGGTGCTGATATCTTTACTTCTCAGTTACAACGCAAAGCAGAATCCGTGTTGGGATTGGCTACAGGTTCTACGCCAGTAGCCTTGTATCAAGAGCTCATTAAGCGAAATCAAAAGGGTATTGTGGCGTTCAAAGAAACAACAACGTTTAACTTGGATGAATACTTAGGTTTGTCAGGTGAACACCCTCAGAGTTACCGTTATTTTATGAATGAGCAATTGTTCAATCATATCGATATTGATAAAGACAGAACGCACGTTCCACCGGGTGATGCAAAAAATCCCATCATCGCCTGTCAGGAATATGAAGCTAAAATTGCATCGGCAGGTGGAGTAGATATTCAGCTTTTAGGCATTGGACGAAATGGTCATATCGGTTTTAACGAGCCGTCTTCAGGCTTAACGTCACGGACTCGAGTTAAAACACTGACAAGAGCAACGATTGATGACAATGCACGCTTCTTTAAAGAAGATGAATACCAACCGCATTTATCAATCACAATGGGTATCGGAACCATTTTGGATGCGCGAAAAGTGGTATTACTTGCCACAGGTGAAAATAAAGCTGAAGCAGTAAAAGCAATGGTTGAAGGACCTTTAACTGCTGCTTGCCCAGCGTCGGCGTTACAACTTCACAAAGATGCGGTCATTGTGATAGATATGGCAGCAGCAAGCCAACTTAAAGATATCGATTTCTATTTACATATTGAAGCTGAGAATCAAAAGCTTCAAGCTTATCTTGCCTCTCTGTAGTGTGATTTACACTGTAGGTTGAAAGCCCGAAAGGGCTTTTTTTTGCCTGACTCTGTGTTAATTTTGATGCCACTTATCTTCAAGGACTCGGTTAATGCTGTTCTATACTCAATTACCTCTCGATAGACATTCGCAGGAAAGAAAAGACTCTAATTGGCTCTTACAAAAGCAGACAAGTAACAGCCGATGGGTATTGGTAAAAAACAACCAATCACTCTTTAAAAAAGACCAACCAGAACTCATTTTTCTCAATTATGATCAGGTAAGAAACTTACCGCTTTGGGACGCCATATTTTTAGGTGCAATGGAGAACAGCGGTTATTTTGCGTTAGATGTTTCAGAAGTTGCGGATGACGTGCTCACGGTATATACACAGCAGCACGAGTTCAAGGATATTCGCTCGTACGGAATGGTTGTAGACATGGCGTTAGGGTCGATTGCATCCTTGTCACGAGGGCTTTGCCATTGGCATGCTACACACCGCTTTTGTGGACGTTGCGGCAGTAAGAATAAATTAATAGAAGCTGGACATGCAAGGCTTTGTACAAATGATGCCTGTAAACATATGACTTTCCCTCGTACTGACCCCGCGGTGATTATGTTAGTCACACATGTCTTTCCAGACGGAGTGGAGCGTTGCCTAATGGGAAGACAAGCAGCCTGGCCGGAAGGCGTCTATTCTACTTTGGCTGGATTTGTTGATCCCGGGGAATCATTGGAGCAGGCTGTTATCCGAGAAGTTGAGGAAGAAGCCGGTGTTCACGTTCAGGAAGTTGAATATGTTGCTTCACAGTCTTGGCCATTTCCATCCTCTATTATGTTAGGATTTTTTGCTAAAACGAACAATCCAGAAATCTACGTCGATAAAGACGAACTAGACGATGCAAAATGGTTTAGCCGGCAGGATCTCAATGATTTTTCAGAATGGGGTCATCAAGAACCGGGCTACAAATTAACCCGCAAAGATTCAATATCTCGTTATTTAGTTGAAACTTGGCGAAACCAAGGGGAATGAGTCAATGAAAAAGCAGACGCAAATCGTCGCTTCAGGTCGTAAAAAACAATATACCCATGGAGTTGTGAACCCTGTTGTACAACGGGCCTCAACCGTTGTTTTTGAAACGATGGACGAGCTTCAAGCAGCAGCAAAAGAACGACATAACCGAACCTTGTTCTATGGACGTCGAGGCACAACAACACATTTTGCGCTTCAAGACGCCGTTGCTGAATTAGAAGGGGGAGCCGGTTGCGCGTTGTTTCCATGTGGTGCTGCCGCAATCGCACAAACGTTACTGTGCTTTTTGAAAGCAGGTGATCACCTTTTAATGGTTGACTCTGTGTACGAACCAACCCGCGACTTATGTGAAAAAATTCTAACACGTTATGGTATTGAAACGACGTACTATGACCCGTTAATTGGCGGCGAGATAGAGAAAGAATTTAAAGACAATACGCGAATGATATTTCTGGAGTCTCCAGGTTCTATCACGATGGAAGTTCAAGATGTGCCCGCAATTGTCAGCGCTGCAAGTAAACGTAATATCCTTACTGTCTTGGACAATACCTATGGGAATGGTCTCCATTTTCGTCCATTAGAATTTGGCATCGATATTAGTGTGCAGGCTGCAACTAAATACATTGTTGGTCATTCTGATGTCATGATGGGTGTCGCTGTCGCAAATGAAAAATACTGGCCAACGCTTCGAGAACACGCCTATTTACTTGGTCAATGCACTTCAGCAGACGATGCTTATCTGGCGCTCAGAGGATTACGTACGATGAGTGTTCGATTAGACCAACATGAGCGCTCAGCACTAAAGGTTGCAAACTGGTTAAAAGTTCACCCTCTTGTCGACCATGTGCGTCATCCCGCTTTGGAGACATGCCCAGGACACGAACACTTCAAGCGTGATTTTGATGGCAGTAATGGTTTGTTTTCATTTGTGTTAACTCAATCAACACCAGAAGCACTCAAAGTGCTTGTTGAAAGTTTACACCATTTTAAAATGGGATTTTCATGGGGGGGCTATGAAAGTCTAATTACCATTAACGCCAATATGCCGGCACTGAGAAGTAAAACAGGTTGGGCGAACGGGACTGTGGTTCGTTTGCATATTGGACTTGAAGACAGCGATGACTTGATAATCGACTTGGAGCAAGGTCTCGCTAAGTTTGAGGAAGTGCTTCAACGTGCGTGAATGCAAACATTTAGGTCATTGAATTCATCCGTAATTCAAATAAATTGGCTAAAAATGACTACACTTAAAAATGGCTCTGAGGAGCCATTTTGTTTTAATTGATATCCACTTTTAAAAGACGGAACGTACTGACCTACGTTTCTTTTTACGGCAGTTTGACATCTATAAATGATTCAGACTGGCTGTCACTGTGTAACAAAGCATTGGGAGGAAGATGAAATGGGATTGCTAAGTGGTTTGATGGGCAACGCCAGTGAGGTCGATGAGAACGAACTTGATAAGTTATTGAATAACACATTGATACCAGACGAAACAATTGAAAAAGCCTACCGTGTTATCCGTGATATGTTTGTTTTTACGAATAAACGATTAATCCTTATTGATAAGCAAGGAATGACAGGGTCGAAAATCGAAATGTTGACGATACCATACAGTAAAATTACAAAGTTTAGTAAAGAATCAGCAGGCCATTTTGATTTAGATGCGGAACTCAAAATTTGGGTGGGATCAGAGTCAGAACCATTGTCGCGAGAATTCAAGGCTGGCGATAATATTAACGATGTTTATTGGATTTTGTCTCAACATTGCCTATAGGCATTAAATAAAAAAGGGCCCCAAACCGGCCCTTTTTAAATTTCAGAATGCTTAGGCTAATTTTGCCAAAATAGCATTCAACGTTTGGCTTGGGCGCATTGCCGCAAACGCTAGTTCGTCGTTTGGCTGGTAGTAACCACCGATGTTCATTGATGAACCTTGAGCATTGTTCAGCTCGCTTACAATGCTTTGTTCATTTGCTGACATATCTGCAGCAACAGCGGTAAACAAATCTTTTAATTCAGCATCATCGCTTTGTGCAGCCAGTTCTTGTGCCCAGAACATAGCAAGATAGAAGTGGCTACCACGGTTATCCAGTTCACCAACACGACGTGAAGGTGATTTGTTTTCGTCAAGGAATTTGCCAGTAGCTTTGTCTAATGTATCAGCTAGAACTTGCGCTTTAGCATTTCCAGAAACTTGAGATAGGTGCTCAAGGGAAGCCGCAAGTGCTAAAAATTCACCAAGCGAATCCCAACGTAAGTGGTTTTCTTTCTCGAACTGTTGGACGTGCTTAGGCGCAGAACCGCCCGCACCAGTTTCAAATAAACCACCACCGTTCATAAGGGGAACTATTGAAAGCATTTTCGCGCTTGTACCTAACTCAAGAATTGGGAATAGATCTGTTAGGTAATCACGTAAAACGTTACCAGTTACAGAAATCGTATCTTCACCTTTAGCCATGCGAGCAAGTGAGAATTGCGTTGCTTCGACTGGAGCCAAAATGTGTATTTCTAAGCCCGTAGTGTCGTGCTCTGGAAGGTACGTTTCAACTTTTTTGATTAGTTCCGCATCGTGTGCGCGGTTCTTATCTAACCAGAAAACGGCTGGTGTATTTGAAAGGCGTGAGCGGTTTACTGCTAATTTGACCCAATCTTTGATCGGTGCATCTTTAGTTTGACACATACGCCAAATATCGCCTTGCTCAACATCGTGTTGAAGTAAAACGTTACCGTCAGTATCAACAACACGAACTTGACCGTCTGCTTTTACTTCAAACGTTTTATCGTGTGAGCCATATTCTTCTGCTTTTTGTGCCATTAAACCCACGTTAGGGATTGTGCCCATGGTGCGAGGATCAAAAGCCCCATTTTCTTTACAGAACTCAATCGTTGCTTGGTAAACACCTGAATAACAACGGTCTGGGATTACAAATGCTGTATCTTGTTGTTTACCTTCAGCATTCCACATCTGGCCACTCGCTCGGATTGCAGCAGGCATTGAGGCGTCAATGATTACGTCACTAGGAACGTGTAGGTTTGTGATACCACGATCTGAATCAACCATCGCAATTGCTGGGCGAGATGCGTATTGAGCTTGAATATCAGCTTCAATAGCTTGACGCTCTGCTTCTGGAAGCGATTGAAGTTTTGCGTAAACATCGCCAAGTCCGTTATTTACGTCAACACCAAGTGATTCAAACAATGCTCCGTGTTTGGCAAAAACGTCGCTGTAGAATTCTTTAACAGCATGACCGAAGATGATTGGGTCAGATACTTTCATCATCGTCGCTTTCATGTGCAGCGAGAACAGTACGCCTTTGTCTTTAGCTGCTGCAACTTCTTGTGCGATAAACTCACGGAGCGCTTTCACGTTTAGACGTGAAGCATCAATAATTTCGCCCGCTTTTAGAGGTGTACTTGCTTTAAGTACAGATACAGAGCCATCTACCGCGACGTGTTCGATGCGAACATCCGTTGCTTGTGCGACAGTGACTGACTTTTCAGAGCCGAAGAAATCACCGTCTTCCATGCTTGCAACGTAAGATTGAGAGTCCTTAGCCCAAGCGCCCATTGAATGAGGGTTTTTACGTGCATATTCTTTTACTGAAAGAGGAGCACGACGGTCAGAATTACCTTCACGAAGTACCGGGTTTACAGCACTACCTTTGATCTTGTCGTAAGTTGCCTTGATTGCCGCTTCTTTCTCATCTTTTGGTTCTTCCGGATAGTCAGGAAGTGCATAACCTTTAGATTGAAGTTCTTTGATAGCTGCTCTCATTTGTGGAATAGAAGCAGAAATGTTCGGAAGTTTAATAATGTTGGCTTCAGGTGATTTTGCTAGTTCACCTAGTTCAGCTAAATGATCGCCAATGCGCTGTTCTTCTGACAAGAACTCAGGAAAGTTCGCGATGATACGACCAGCAAGCGAAATATCACGAGTTTCTACTTCTACACCTGCAGCATTACTGTATGCTTGGATGATTGGCAACAACGAATACGTGGCGAGCGCCGGCGCTTCGTCAGTTTTAGTGTAAATAATTTTAGATGTCATCATCGTTCCTAGATTTGAGGCTGTACGCCTTTCAACAATGCAATAGGCCACTTTGTATTACTACAAAGGGCAAGTTTGTTAGGTTTTTTTACTTCTTACCTAAAACACTGTCAATTTTTGGCGGAAGAAAGCAGCAACGGGAGGCCAAATAAAAAAATCTAACTAACCTGCAACATCTAAATCCGTACTAGTTTAACAAGTGTAAGCGCAAAGGGCTAATGACAATTAATACAGTAAGCTAGAGAATTGGTCTAATGGGGGAGGGGGAAGTAAAGCGAGACTGCTCGGCAACTCGCTTTTAGTCATACTATGCACAATATCAAACCATGCCTTCAATAGGGGCGATATTAGTTGCATGCAGGCCCTTTGGACCTTGCTGTAGTTCGAATGTTACATCTTGACCAGCTTTGAGTGTCTTGTAGCCATCCATAACAATCGTCGAGTAGTGGGCGAAAATATCTTCTTCGTTACCATTTTCTACGATGAAACCAAAACCCTTGGCATTATTGAACCATTTGACTTTTCCGCAAGCCATACTTCATACATCCTTCTATCTAAGTTGACTAAATTTGAGTTAATCTAACCATTGTAATTTGCTAGACTGCCCATAGATTGAACAATCTGTTTAGACTGTAGATTATATCGCCATACAGTCAAGCGAATTACTCATCTTTTTTAACATTTTATTTATTTTTAAATTCATATTTGCTTGAGATTAGAAGACAAGACTATATTTAATTATGAGTGGACTTAAAGATTCTGGTGTAATGGAAACGACTCGTGAAAAGCAGAAGCAAGCGCTAAAGCCTCCACGAAAGTATAAAGTCATCTTAAACAATGACGACTACACCCCAATGGATTTTGTCATCGAAGTGCTGATGAAATTTTTTAATATGGATAGCGAAAGAGCAACTGATGTGATGTATCGAGTACATCATGAAGGGCGAGCGGTCTGTGGCATATATCCTGCAGACATTGCTTATACCAAAGTAGAACAGGTAAATCGTTTTGCTCGAGACAATGAGCATCCGCTGCTTTGTAGTTGTGAGCAGGAATAACCTATTTAAATCTCGTTTGGGGGGTTGCCATGCTAAATAAAGATTTAGAAATTACATTAAACGCAGCGTTTCGTGAAGCAAGAGCACGCCGTCACGAATTTATGACGGTTGAACACTTGCTACTCGCGCTAATTGATAACCCATCTGCTGGAGACGCACTTGGTGCATGTGGTGTTGACAAAGATAACTTGAAAAAAGAGCTATCTGATTTTATCGACGAGACAACACCAGTTATCCCTGACTTGGAAGAAGACCGGGAGACACAACCTACACTTGGATTTCAACGCGTATTGCAACGAGCTGTGTTTCACGTGCAGTCATCTGGACGGACCGAAGTTACCGGTGTTAATGTCCTTGTTGCAATTTTTTCAGAGCAAGAAAGCCAAGCCGTTTATTTACTCAAAAAGGCTGACATCAGTCGTTTAGACATTGTTAATTACATTTCTCACGGTATTTCGAAAGTGGATGACCACGATGATCATGAAGATCACGAAGAAATGCAGGATGAATCTAGTGAAGTCGCGGGTGAAGAGTCGACTAAACTTGAAAACTTCACCAGTAACTTAAACGCGTTAGCAAAAGCGGGCCAAATTGATCCTCTAGTTGGTCGTGATGAGGAAGTTGAACGTACGGTTCAAGTCCTTTGTCGTCGCAAGAAAAACAACCCGCTTCTCGTTGGTGAAGCCGGTGTTGGTAAAACCGCTATTGCTGAAGGTTTGGCATATCGTATTGTAAACGAACAAGTTCCAGAAGTGATTGCGGATGCAGTCGTTTATTCTCTAGATATGGGCGCACTACTTGCGGGCACGAAATATCGTGGTGATTTTGAAAAGCGGTTTAAATCGCTTTTGAAAGAATTACAAAAGAAACCAAACTCAATTCTGTTTATTGATGAAATCCACACCATTATTGGTGCTGGTGCGGCTTCTGGCGGTGTGATGGACGCATCGAACTTGATTAAACCGCTTCTCTCCAGTGGAAAATTAAGGTGTATGGGGTCAACAACCTATTCGGAATTCAAAAATATTTTTGAAAAGGATAGAGCGTTGGTACGTCGTTTCCAAAAAATTGATGTGGTTGAGCCAAGTGTTGAGGACACCACTAAAATTCTAATGGGCCTTAAAGACAAGTACGAAGAACATCATGGGGTGCGTTACACGGTAAAAGCGCTTCGTGCTGCGGCTGAACTGAGTGCTAAATACATCAATGAACGTCATCTACCGGATAAAGCGATTGATGTTATTGATGAAGCAGGTGCCAGCCAGCGCTTACAACCGCCGTCAAAACGTAAGAAAACGATTAATGTTGCGGATATTGAGCAAATTATCTCTAAAATTGCTCGTATTCCACAGCAGAGTGTTTCATCAAGCGACAAAGAAGTTCTGAAAACGCTCGACCGTAACCTAAAAATGCTTGTTTTTGGACAAGATCAATCTATCGATGCGTTAACGGCTGCAATTCGATTGTCGCGTTCAGGTCTTGCCAATGAAGATAAGCCAATTGGTTCATTCTTATTTGCGGGTCCAACGGGCGTAGGTAAGACGGAAGTTACTAAACAACTTGCAAAGTGTATGGGCGTGGAATTCATTCGATTCGACATGTCTGAATACTCAGAACGCCATGCAGTGAGTCGATTGATTGGTGCACCTCCAGGCTATGTCGGGTTTGAGCAGGGTGGATTGTTGACTGAAGCCGTTATTAAACATCCACATGCTGTTGTGTTATTGGATGAAATCGAAAAGGCGCATCCGGATATTTACAATATTTTGCTTCAAGTTATGGATCACGGTACGTTGACGGACAACAATGGCCGTAAAGCAGACTTTAGAAACGTGGTTGTGGTTTTAACGACAAATGCAGGTGTTCAGGAAACGGTGCGTAAGTCTATTGGTTTTCAACAGCAAGATCATTCACATGATGCGATGGTTGAGATTAATAAGGTTTTCACGCCAGAATTCCGTAACCGTTTAGACAACATTATTTGGTTTAACCATTTGGATAAAGAAGTCATTCTTCAAGTCGTAGATAAGTTTGTGGTTGAATTACAAGCTCAACTTGATAAGAAGTCGGTGAGTCTAGAACTGACATCTGAAGCAAGAGAATGGTTGGCTGATCTTGGTTACGATAAAGCAATGGGCGCAAGACCTATGGCGAGAGTAATTCAAGAACAACTTAAAAAGCCACTTGCCAATGAAATTCTGTTCGGGGAATTAGTTGATGGTGGTAATGTGAAAGTAAGTTTGAAAGATAAGAAATTGGATTTTCACTTCGATGTTGAGCTGGAAACAGCTTAAACATAGAGCAATTGCTTTTTTAAAAGTAGAAAGGTAGTTGGTCTTACACTTCAAGTAACAAAACAAAAAGCCTGATTTTCAGGCTTTTTGTTTATTCGCTATGACAAAGTCAAAGCGAACAGGAATTCATGACTACAATTAACGAGCGCGGAAGACAATGCGACCCTTTGATAAGTCATACGGAGTCAATTCAACTGTTACTTTGTCACCAGTTAAGATACGGATATAGTTTTTACGCATCTTGCCTGAAATGTGAGCCGTAACCACGTGGCCGTTTTCAAGCTCTACGCGGAACATTGTATTTGGAAGAGTATCAAGGACTGTGCCTTGCATCTCAATAACGTCTTCTTTCGCCATGTGTAGCGTTATACCTCTAGATTAAAGTGAAACGCTGCAGATTTTGCCGAAAAGCGACCAATAAGTAAAGGACAGGACTAAATTAAATGTTAGCTAAATGTTTAACCAACGGTCATTTTGTAGTCGCTCTGCTGGTGTAAACTGGGTTTTGTATCTCATCTTTTTGCAGTCATCTATTTGATAACCAAGGTAAACATGTTGTTTCCCCTGTTTTTTTGCATGCTCAATTTGCAATAAAATCATTACGGTGCCCAAACTGAAATCTTCAAAGCAAGGATCGTAAAAAGTATAAATTGCAGACAACGCATTTGGCATTGTATCAGTTACAGCTACTGCAATAAGGGTATCATCGTACCAGAGTTCTAAAAACGTGACAGGGAGCCAACGGCAGAATAGAAAGCTTTCGTACTGGACACGATTTGGTGGGTACATAGAGCCATCTTGATGACGCTCAGTGATGTACTTAGCGTATAAGTCGTAGTACTCCGGTCTCTCTTGATGTGACACCACGAACTGAAATTGATTGTTCGCTTTTTTTAACTTTCTTTTCTGAGAACTTGTTGGCGCAAATAGAGTCGCAACCACGCGAACAGATTGACAAGCATGACATGCAGGACAATGCGGTCTGTATATTTGGTCTCCACTTCGACGAAAGCCCATCTCTAATAAAGACTCAAACCGCTTGGCGGTAAAATAATTGTGGTCTAGGATAACAAGGAGTTGCTCTTGTTTGTCCTCCAAATAACTGCACGGAAACTGCTGACTCAGTCCAATTTTAGCAGGAAAGTGATCACTCATATATCTCTCCAAGCGATTGGGGTTGCCACATTGTGTTGGGAACGTTGTAATTCCTCGCAGTATTAAGTTTAGTCAAAAATTCTTCACGTGATATAGATTTTGCACCTAATGTGGCTAAGTATGGATTCAATAACTGGCAATCGATGAAATGTGCGTTGTGACGCTTTAACCATAACACGAGTTGCCACATCGCAATTTTAGATGCATCGGTTATGTTGTAAAACATGCTTTCGCCACAAAAAACACCATTTTGCATTATCCCATACAGACCACCCACAAGGCGCCCCTCGAGCCATATCTCAAGACTATGCGCTATACCAGCTTTATGTGCCAAATGATAAGCTGCAATCATATCCGGATTAATCCAAGTACCTTCTTTGTCGAGGCGCTGTGCTCTGCAGGCTTCTATCACCTGTGAAAAGGCTTTATTTACTGAGGCTTCGAGTCTGAGTTTGCGATAGGTCTTTTTGGTTGATTTAGAGACATGAAAATCATCTAACTCGATCACCCCTCGTTGACTTGGTGACCACCAAAGAATAGGTTCTTCATCGTTAAACCAGGGAAATATTCCATTTGAATAGGCTGCTTTTAAGCGGTCAATAGAAAGATCTCCTCCAATGGCGAGCAAGCCATCTGGATCAGTCAACGCATGTGAGGGAGGTGGAAATGTTATGTTGGTGTGTGACAAGATGACTAACTGTTGGCTCATTATGCTACTTCATGTATTACGCCTAACCAAGGTAACGCATTTATCAATATAGACAATTAAAAAGGCGCCTGACGCGCCTTTTTAATGCTAACTTATTTACCTAAATTGTCTAGGTAACGTTCTGCGTCTAGCGCTGCCATACAGCCAGTGCCCGCAGAGGTAATTGCTTGACGGTAAATGTGGTCACTTACGTCACCTGCAGCGAATACACCCTCAACACTTGTTTGTGTTGCATTTCCATTCAATCCTGATTGAACGACTAAGTAGCCGTCTTTCATTTCAAGTTGACCTGCAAAAATATCCGTGTTCGGTTTATGACCAATCGCGATGAATACACCCGCCAAATCTAAATCATTGGTTTCACCAGAATCAGTATCTTTAATGCGGATCCCAGTTACACCCATCTCATCACCAAGTACTTCATCCAACGTTTTGTTTAGGTGTAGCACGACGTTGCCATTTTGAGCCTTATCCATTAGGCGATCTGCAAGGATCTTTTCACTGCGGAATGTATCACGGCGGTGAATAACGTGAACTTCAGCAGCAATGTTAGAGAGGTAAAGAGCTTCTTCGACTGCCGTATTTCCCCCACCGACAACCGCGACCTTTTGATTACGGTAAAAGAAACCATCACATGTTGCACACGCCGAAACACCGCGGCCTTGGAATGCTGTTTCAGACTCTAAACCAAGGTATTTAGCCGATGCACCAGTTGCGATAATAAGCGCATCACAGGTGTATGTGCCAGAGTCGCCTTTTAATGTGAAAGGACGATTGGTTACGTCAACGGTATGGATGTGGTCAAAAATAATTTCTGTTTCGAAACGTTCCGCATGTTCTTTCATGCGTTCCATTAGCGCAGGGCCGGTTAAACCGTGCGCGTCACCTGGCCAGTTCTCTACTTCTGTGGTTGTCGTTAATTGTCCACCTTGTTGCAGGCCTGTAATTAAAACAGGGTTTAGGTTTGCACGTGCAGCATAAACGGCAGCCGTGTAACCTGCAGGACCTGAACCAAGAATAAGTAGTTTACTGTGTTTCGTGTTGCTCATGGATTTTTCCCATCGAATTCTTAATAACTGTACAATGCGACTGATTCTAAGTAATTCAAGAGCGAAGTAAACAAAAATGGCGATTTTGTTTTTTTCTAAATAAGCAAGATGTCAAAAAAACTGTACTTGAGTAATTTTTAAGCCTTTAAACGTGTTTGTTATCGTTAAACCATGACCTCTTTAATATTTTTTGCTATGTTCTAGCGAATTTCTGTATGGTGTCTATTATGGACAGCCGAACTTGATTAGGTAATTATGGTTTTTTGGCAAGAAAAACCCGCTTTTGGGTTAGATGCAACGGACGTACAAATATTAACGAGCGCGAGCGAGTATCGTAGCGCGTTAATGTCGTTAATTAAAAATGCAAAACGTCGTATTGTTATGACCGCTTTGTATTTGCAAGACGATGAAGCCGGACGAGAAATTCTCGAAGCACTTCATCAGGCGTCACTTGCGAATCCTGCATTAGAAATCACAGTCCTTGTCGATTTTCATCGCGCACAACGAGGCTTAATTGGCCAAGCTCAGTGTGAAGGAAATGCTAAATTATATTGTGATGCACTTGAACAACATCGTTCGAATGTTCGAATTTATGGTGTGCCTGTCAAAGCAAAAGAATTGTTTGGCGTTTTGCATGTCAAAGGCTTCGTTATTGATGATACGTTGCTTTACAGCGGTGCCAGTTTAAATAATGTCTACTTGCAGTATGAATCTAGATATCGTTTGGACCGATACTTTTTGCTCCAACAATCTCAACTCTGTGATGCAATTTGTAAATTCACAAGCACTTATCTGCTGAGTTCAGAGGCAGTACCTAGACTGGATATGCGACCGTTACCAAGCTTTACGGACATCAAGGGTGCTCAGCGACAATTGATGAAAACACTTAAAAGTGCTCAGTATGAAAGCGGTACGGTTGAGAGCAATTCTCCATTAAATGTGCGTGCATTTTTAGGTTTCGGTCGACGTTCGAATAAACTTAACCGCCTGATTAAGTACTTATTTGATACAACTGAACAAGAATTAGTGTTGTATACACCGTATTTTAATTTCCCTGCACCATTGCTGCGTTCCCTTCGTCGATTGCTGAAACTTGGCAAAAAAGTGACGATTGTTGTAGGTGACAAAACCGCAAACGATTTTTATATCTCACCTGAGGAAAATTTCAGCAAGATTGGCGCATTGCCTTATCTATACGAAACAATTTTGTACAAGTTTTTGACAAGCCAAAAACGTTTTATCGATTCAGGTTTGTTAAACGTTTATCTGTGGAAAGATGAAAATAATTCATTTCACTTAAAAGGGGTTTGTCAGGATAACCGTCTTCATCTTATGAGCGGTCACAACCTAAATCCACGAGCTTGGGGTCTTGATATCGAAAATGGTATTTTGATCGAGGATCAGCAAGGTGTTATTAAAGATGCCGTCTTAAAAGAGAAAGAAACTATCCTCGCGCACTGTCGTCGTTTATCTGGTCCAAAATGCTTAGAGACGATGGATGACTACCCGACACCGGTTAAAAAGTTATTGGGTCAAGCGAAACGAGTGAAAGTAGACTTCATTATTAAACGGTTTATTTAGTAAACGCTAATCAGCGACAAACTAGATAACGCGTTTCGACATGAAAAAAGGCTCTAGAAGAGCCTTTTTGTTTTCTGATTACTTTTGTTGATAAGCTGCGTTATGCACACCGGCTGCACGGCCTGAAGGGTCGGCATTGTTTGCAAAACTTGCATCCCATGCAAGAGCTTCTGGTGTAGAGCAAGCGACTGATTTACCATGAGGAACGCATTTAGCCGCAGTTTCCCCAGGAAAATGCGATTCAAAAATGGTGCGATAGTAGTACGCTTCTTTGCTGTCTGGCGTGTTGATTGGGAAGCGGAAAGCCGCATTTGCTAAATCCTGATCTGACACTTGAGTCTCGACAAATTCTTTCAGTGAATCTATCCAGCTATAGCCAACGCCATCAGAAAATTGTTCTTTTTGGCGCCATAAGACTTCATCAGGTAAATATCCGTCGAATGCACTGCGAACAATGTGCTTTTCAATCTTACCGTCTTTACACATTTTTTGTTCAGGGTTGACACGCATCGCGATATCGACGAACTCTTTGTCCAAGAACGGAACGCGTGCTTCGACACCCCATGCAGCCATTGACTTATTAGCACGTAAACAGTCAAACATATGTAGTTTGCTGATTTTACGGTTCAACTCCTCATGGAACTCTTTTGCGTTTGGCGCTTTATGGAAGTACAAGTAACCACCAAATAACTCATCAGCACCTTCACCGGAGAGTACCATTTTTATCCCCATGGCTTTAATGTAACGTGCCATCAGATACATTGGGGTTGATGCTCGGATTGTGGTCACATCGTACGTCTCAAGGTGATAGATAACTTCTTTGAGTGAATCAATCCCTTGTTGGACAGTGAAATGAATAGGGTGGTGAACCGTGCCTATTTCATCTGCCACCTTTTGCGCGGCAGCTAAATCAGGAGAACCTTCCAGGCCTATAGAGAATGAATGGAGTTTAGGCCACCAAGCATCAGAAGCGTCGTCATCTTCAACGCGTTTAGCCGCGAATTTTTGTGTAATGGCAGAAATTACAGAAGAATCTAGGCCACCTGAAAGTAATACGCCGTATGGCACATCACACATCAATTGGCGTTTAACCGCAGCTTCTAAGCCTTCTCTGACTTTCTCTGGTGATGCATCGTTGTCTGCAACGGCGTCATACTTTTGCCATTCACGCTGATAGTATCGTCTTGGCGTGCCTTCTTTTGAATATAAATAGTGGCCAGGAGGAAATTCTTCTATTTGAGTACAAATTGGTGTAAGCGCCTTCATTTCTGAGGCGACGTAAAAGTTACCATGCTGATCTCGTCCCGTGTACAACGGAACAATACCAATATGATCACGGCCAATTAAGTAAGCATCTTGTTCTTCGTCATACAAACAAAACGCGAAAATACCATTTAGATCATCTAAAAATTCGGGGCCTTTCTCTTTATATAGCGCGAGAATAACTTCACAATCCGATTCCGTTTGGAATTCAAAATCGACGCTGAGAGACTTAGCGAGTTGCTTATGGTTATAAATTTCACCGTTAACGGCGAGTACATGAGTACGTTCAGGGTTGTAAAGTGGTTGAGCACCACTCGACACACCAACGATTGCGAGACGTTCATGAACCAAAATCGCTTTATCTGATGCGTAGACACCCGACCAATCGGGACCACGGTGACGTAGTCGTTTAGACATTTCAATTGCTTGACTTCGAAGCTCTGCAGGATCACTGCGAAGCTCAAGTACACCAAAAATCGAACACATAGAGACCTCATTCCTGTGTTTATGTTATAGAGATGCCAGGCTTAACTAGGTAACTTGGAATAATCAACCGCGACATTTAAATCAACGAGTGACCTTATTTTAACCGGTATATTCAAGTGTTCTAGACAAACTAGCTCTGAGTCACCTTACATTTAACAGAAAAGAAATCGTAAGTCACATGTTAACTGGAAGTTTTTTAGTGTAATTTGAGCACCAACATGGTGCGCAAATCGAACTAAAATGGTGCATTTAGGTTAGTGGGTCGTCCCCGCAGTTATTTTTAGGTCTGGTTTGTACTCTAGTGATTCATTGAGTATTACGAGAAGCGACTTTTTCACCATTTCTTGCGACATACTTGGTGCACCGGAATGGTGCACTGCCTGACTTGGTAAATAAGGAATGTGGATGAAACCGCCTTGGCAAGACAACTGCTGGTTCTCAAAGTAATGCAATAATCCATACATGACATGATTGCAAACGTAAGTACCTGCAGTGTTTGAAATGTCGCTTGGTATGCCATTTTCTTGTAAGGTTTTGAGTATTCGTTTGATCGGTAATGCAGTGAAATAGGCGGCGGGGCCATCTTGAACAATCGGCGTATCAATTGGCTGATTTCCTGCATTGTCAGGAATACGAGCATCATCAACGTTAATCGCAACACGCTCGATACTAATGCTACTTCGGCCACCAGCTTGACCCACACACAATACGACACTGGGGTGATACTTATCGATTGCTTGATAAAGCGCATCCAAAGCGCTATTGAATTCACAGGGCAGCTCTTTGGTATGAATAATATGACTATCTTGTCTGCCAATCGCTAGACCTTCGAGTTGATTTACTGCTTCCCAAGAAGGGTTAATTGTTTCGCCACCGAAAGGGGCAAAACCAGTTACTAAAACGCACGGTTTTGCTTGTTTTGCCATCAGAAAATTACCCAATACATTAAAACAATATTAAAAGTTAGCAGCATTAAAGCAGTTGGAATTTGCACTTTAATGACCTGATATTTGTCGTTCAAATCAAGTAACGCTGCGGGCACAATATTAAAATTGGCAGCCATAGGTGTCATTAACGTACCACAGTAGCCTGAATACATGCCTAGTGCGACTAAAGGAGCAGGGGAAGCACCGTGCATTTCAATCAGGAACGGCATAGCGATACCCGCTGTCATGACTGGGAATGCGGCGAAAGCATTGCCCATTATCATGGTAAATATAGCCATTCCAACACAATAAATAACCACAAGCATAAATTTGTTTTCAGGTGTGACAAAGAGTGTGACCAGTTCTTTGATTGAATCGCCCGTTTGCGCAACGATAAACACCCCCAACATCGCAAGCATCTGAGGTAAAATGGCTGCCCAGCCAATTGAATCTACTAAACGCCTCGATTCGCTTACCGCGACCAACGGTGAACCTCCGGTGTATTTCCAACCAACAAGTAGCGCAATAAGGCAAGCTAATGTTAACGCTCCAAGCGTAATGTGTTGTTGATCAAATAGATATAGACCAAAGATATTTATATCTGACAACAGTACCGTGCTAATGACGGTAATGATGGGGATCAGTACCGCTGGAATAAAAAGTTTATTACCTATGCTATTGGCACTCTGCTTCTTTTGTTGCTCGGATAAATGCTCGTATGTGCCCGGGGATACATACCCAAAGCCGGCTAATACAGCTATTGCTATGACGGAAAAGCCAACCCATACGTGAGTGATTTGCTCACCAAAAAGAGTTATTGATAGATCACCACACAAAAAAACATTACCAAATAGTCCCCAAAATAATGCGGTGGAGTAGCGTTTGGGATGCCCTTTGTCTTTAAGAGTTTTAATGACTAGAAATGCTACAAGCAAGCCAATGACAAGAAAGACATGATTAATTTCAAACACGGCAGGTGGTGCGAGTGAAGTTGTGGTTGAAAGGACATTCATTGCGTTTCTCCTTCACCCACTGACGTTTCTTGCTGTTGTTGGATATATTTTAGCACGTCTTGACTGAGAGAGGCTTCTAAACGAGCAAGTCTAAAACAATGGAATATAAGCGCAGCAAGTGCGGTCGGAATAGCCCAGAGTCCAATATTGAGTGGTTCAATGCCTTGAATTCCATTTTCTTTTAAGAATGCATCCATAAGCAATACGGCACCAAAAGCGATAAATATGTCTTCGCCAAAAAACATTGCGATGTTGTCGCAGGCTGCTGCATGTGCACTGATCTTATCTTGGATTTCCTTTGGCAGAGGACCATAGGTATTCGCAGCCGCACCCAAAGCCATCGGAGCAAGCAGTGGACGAACGGTTTGGGCTTGACCTGCTAAACTCAGTAAGCCAAGCGCGGATGAACATTCGCGGACAACAAAATAAACCATCAAGATACGAGCACTTGTTACACTTTTGATACTTGCTATCCAGTCTTTTGCCCGTTGTTGTAGTCCATAGCGTTCGAGTAATGCAATGATAGGCAGAATGAGCAGCAAGCTCGCGAGTTGGCGAGCATTCATGAATTTTTCGCCGAACGTTGAAATAAGCGATAGCCAATCTAAGTCAACCGCCCAACCAGTAATTAGACCGGCTACAGTGACTACGAGTAAAGGATTGAAGCGAAAGGCAAACCCCGCGACAACAACCACGATCCCAATGAGAGGGAGCAAATTTAATTCAGTCATTTTTTCTTATTGTTCTCTATTGCAATATTAATTCGATTTAAATGGAATAATGTCGTTTGGTGTGCTGTTACTGCTGTGTTTATGTCCACAAATTCAAAGTAAACAGGTTGACTTGAGCCCAGTTGAGTAAAATGCCGCAAGTCCGCCTCAATCACTTGTCCTATGATGGGATAACCCCCTGTCGTTTGACAATCCGCCAATAAAACCATCGCTTCGCCACTCGGTGGAAGTTGGATCACACCAGGATGCACGGCTTGAGAAGGAATTCGAATATTATGGTTAAAAAATTCGACATCATCCCGCATCAAGCGAGTGCCCATACGGTTACTCGACAATTGAACCAACCAAGGTTTTTCAGTAAATCGACACTTCCAGTGTTCGTCAAAACAAGCGAGATGAGGACCAGGTAAAACTCGGATGTGATTGAGGTAGGACGGTTGAAGCGCGCCTTGTTTAGGTACCGGTATTTGTTGGGGTTTAAATAGCGAAATAACAGTGCCTGATTGCAATGGCACTCCAGACAACCCACCAAACTGCCCCTGAATATCCGTAGAGCGGGAATTTAAAATCTGCGGAACATCGATGCCACCAGCGAAGCATAAGTAACTTCTCAGCGCATATTGGGACCCTTTGAGTCTTAACACATTGCCTTGTTTGGCTTGCATGCACCACCCACGGTGTACTGGCATGTCGTTAAGTGTTGCATTGAGACTACTGCCCATCAGCACAAATGAACAGTCTTCCAAAAAATGGAAAACGGCGTTGCCTGCCGTAATCTCGATAGCAGCGTCGTCGTCCCTATTGCCGAGTAAACGATTCCCTATAATAAGGGCAAGTGGATCCAGCACGCCTGATTGCGGAATACCTTGTTGTCGATAACCAAATCGTCCTAAATCTTGAACTGTAGATAGTGGGCCGGGATTAACTACTTCAATCATTGAGTGCCTCAAATCGAACAATATCACCGGGTTTAAACAAGCATGGGTGAGTTGAATTGGGGTCAAAAAGTTTTAAATCGGTTTGACCAATCACATGCCAACCACCCGGCGATGCACTTGGATAGATGGCACTTAATGCTTCGGCAATGGCGACAGAACCACTAGGGACTTTGGTTGATGGAACTGCTTTTCGTGGAACGTGAAGAGCAGGAGGCAGGCCTGTTAGGTAGCCAAATCCGGGTAAAAACCCCATAAATGACACCATGTATTCGAATGCACTGTGCTGCATAATTATCTCATCGACCGACTGACTCAATAAAGTAGACAAGGCAGCAAGGTCGGTACCATAGGCACCACCATAGCGCGTGGGTACGCAGTGGACTGTGGCATCCGCGCGTTGGTATTCAAATTTTAGGTAGTGTTCCAAAATATAATTTCGCCAGAATTCACGGCGTTTTGGATCCCTCAAATACAACGTGATGCTGTTTGCCGTGGGAACAATATCGATAAAATCTTCATATAACGTACAATGTTGCTGAATTGCAAGGAAGGTCAAGGGAGCAACCGATTCCGTGGACGACTTATCAGCAATACCGTCAAAGACCAATATTGAAGGTGAAAGAACGTAGCAATTCAGCATAATATTTTGTACAGCTTAATTATTTTTATTTGAGAATAACGAAAAGGCCATGCAAATGCATGACCTTTTTGGTATGACTAGTTACTTAAAAGCCATTCGCTCAGCAATCGAACTCCAAATCCGGTTCCACCCGCTGGCACTTCACCCTGACTTTTCGACGCTAGCGCATTGCCTGCGATGTCCAAGTGTACCCAACGAGTATCTCCAGCAAAATGCTGTAAAAATGCTGCTGCAGTCGTTGCACCTGGACCACCACTGCCAATATTTTTAAGGTCGGCAATATCTGATTTGAGCTGGTCTTCATACCCAAGCGGTAAACGCCATACTTGCTCATTGACCGTTTTACCCGCGACGGTTAGTTGCGTCACGAGTTCATCATCTGCTGAAAAAATACCAGCATAGCGGTCGCCAAGCGCGCTGACTTTTGAGCCGGTTAATGTCGCAATATCAATCATGATATCTGGTTTAAAATAGGTTCTCGCGTACCACATGGCATCACTTAGAACGAGTCTGCCTTCTGCATCCGTGTTAACAACTTCGACTGTAATGCCTTGTGCGGTTCGAAGCACGTCACCGGGTGCAATCGAATACTGAGATACCATGTTTGCAGCCATACCCATCACAGCCACTACATTAACTTTTGCTTTGCTCAAGGCCATTGTTTTTACTGTACCTAATGCTGCTGCAGCACCCGCCATGTCAGACTTCATACGGGCTATAGAAGCTCCGGTTTTTATGCTGTATCCACCAGAATCAAAGGTGATCCCTTTTCCAATTAGCGCGATGGGTGGTGTGTCTGACCCCTTGTAATGCGCAACAACAAGTCGAGAGCCATCAACACTTCCGCGCCCAACGCCTTCTAGAGCGTTCATACCTAATGCCTTCATTTCGTTTGGTGTGAGGACGGTTACCGTAACGCCAAGTGATTCCAATTCTTTAGCGGAATTCGCAAAGTCTACAGGTGTCATTTCACTCGCAACTTCGGAGGTTAAGTCTCGCGCTAAAAATACGCCTTGTTGAATGTGCATTAGTTGTTGGTACGAATGTTCTGTGGCTTCGGTGTTTTCAACATCGAAAAGATAGCGCAAATCGTGAGAGACGGTTGAAGTCTTATACTCGTCAAAGGTGTGATCGCGTAGGCGAATGCCGTGCGCTAATTCTGCAGCGAGCTCACTATTTGGGATAGCGCCTTTTATATCATCAAATGCGACTTCGGCCAGTTTTACCTTCTTTTTGAGTAAATACCCGTGGAGATTGCCGCCGAGTTTCGTCATCGTACTTTTATTGAGCTCATTTATATGGCCAATGCCAGCAATGACAATGCGGTCATAGTTACTGTTTGTTGGCGCGAGCACTTCAACAAAATCACCGTATTTACCATTGAACTGAGCAGCTAGCATTGCCTTTTCGAGCTGTTGCTGCGTCATTTCATGCAAGAAAGGGTAACTTGCGCTAATGTGTTCATTCTTAAAAAGTACTAATGTACCAGCTTCAGCGTTTAGCTTTTGTGAAAACTGCACGTCCGCAGAAATTGCAGAGGTGCTCGCTATTATTGCGGCAGTAAATGCGACAGCACGGGTCGTAGACATTGCAAATCTCCAAATAGTTTGATTTGCGCTTTTTACAGCAAATTAGTGGGTGTGCCTATTTCCACGCGGTGAAGTCATGAAAATTTGGGATAGATAAATTGGTGAAATATCTTACTCGTTTCTAAGGTCTCTATTTTCAGAGCACGTCAATTTAGGAAATGTAATGCGCGTATTAATATCATTAATTTTAAGCTTAATGTTAGGTGCTTCGGGTCACGCTTTGGCTACGACTGAAACTCAAGCATCCACTCATTTAAAGACTATCGTGTTAGGTTCTGGTTGTTTTTGGGGTGCTGAAAAACATTATGAGTCACTGGATGGAGTGATTGACGCGGAATCGGGTTACGCGGATGGAAATGGCTTCATGGCGACATACCGTGAGATAACGAAACGATCACGTAAAATGGATCCTAATAATTATGCTGAGGTGGTGAAAGTAACTTACAACACACAAAAGCTGGCTACTCGAAAATTACTTGAGGCCTATTTTGAAAGCCATGATCCGACTCAATTGAATCGGCAAGGTAACGATGTAGGGACGCAATATCGCTCGATTATTTTGACATCGGATGATGAACAACTTCAAGAAGCAAAACAGGTCATGCAGGAGTATCAACGCTTATTGACAAGAGCAGGGTATGGCGACATAACGACAATCGTCAAACCTTTGAACAGTTTCTTTCCTGCTGAAGAATATCACCAGAACTATCTTGCGAAAAACCCAAACGGCTATTGCCCAGATCACAGTACAGGGGTTGTTTTTAAGCCAAAAAAAGAAATGGCAGTTGACAATAGCTTACTTAAAAAGGGCAAACACATTGTTGTGATAGAGTCTCGAAGCTATTGTCCGTACTGCGAAAAGTTCAAAAGTAAAGTAGTCAATGACTATCAAGGTGATATTCGGATTACCTATCGTTTTGCAGACCAGCTAGATGGCCTCATCGTGAAAACGGCGACTTGGGCAACCCCCACTATTTTATTTATGGACAATGGTATGGAAGTGTATGGAGTGCAAGGATTTATGGACCGAGATTCATTTTATAAAGCGCTTGGCGCGTTCAAATTAGGTGATACGGAAGCGTTCCACGTGGCCTTTTCAAAAAGTACCGATAGACCGTTCTGTAAACAATACGAATTGTTTAAATATACCAAAGAAGGCACATTCGTTGATAAGTTGAGTGGAGCGGAACTCTTTAGAACCTCGGATAGATTTAATTCAGGAACAGGATGGTTATCGTTCACAAAGCCGGTTGAGGGAAGCGTAACATTTCATCAAGACTTGAGTCATGGCATGGTGCGAACGGAACTGCGTTCCAAATCGAGCGGTATCCATTTGGGCCATGTTTTTAAAGGTGAGGGACCAAACGGTGAAGATAGATACTGTATTAACGCCACAGTTTTAGATTTTATCGAGAGAAAATAGCCTGTTTGCTCTCCCTAACTTAGTATTGGTGGCATTGTGATTTTGCGGTTTCAATTATGCGATTAAGTGTGCCAGTTTGCTTGAATCGATTAATGGCATCATTGATGTTTTCTAGAATGGTGTAACTGTTTTTTACCCTTTTGCTAATGGCAAAATAGAGAGGGTTATAGGCTAAACTTGGCTCGACGATGTCTAATTCGGAGAGCCACTGTCTTTTTTGTGTTGACGTTTCCTCAGACATCAAAATACTGCTCTGAATGACCTGAGGATCCCCGATAATAATCTCAACACGTTTATTCATCAGCAGGCGCGATAATTGTAGGTCATCTACCGCTTCGACGATACTTAGCTTTCCAGCGTCCATTAATGCGTCAAATTCTGGTGTATTTTGATACCCACGAACCACACCTATCATTTTATTGATAATACTCAATAGATTACCATTGAACTCAAGTTCAGTATCTTTGAGTTTTAAAAAGTTGATTTCGCCACCAGGGATTGGTGCGGATAGTCTGAGTAAATCTGTCCGATGCATGCCTGTAACAACATCAGAAGGTGCATTGGCTTCAATAAAGTATTCGGGGAACAGTACATCCGCTTTCCCTAATTCGGCTTCCCTTACCGCACGAGCCCAAGGCAAAAATTCAATATAGACGCCGTAACCTGCTTGGTGGAAGAGGGCAACGGTGAGCTGGTAGACCCACCCTTTGTTACAAAGTGAATCATCAATATAAGGAGGCCAGTTTAATGTGACTAATCGAACAACGTTTTCTCGGTCATTATTAAATAAAATGCCATTTTTATAGGCTTTTCCAGTTACAACATGAAGCTCAGACTCATATTCATAAGTCACATTGAACGGTCTGTCAGCAAAACTAGTAAAAGGAAGAAACAAACTGAATATCAACAACAATCGGTACACATGTATCACATAATTTGATTCGACTTTCGTTCAGTTTAGGAGAAAAGAGAAGTTTTTGGCAATGTGAGAAACAAGTTACCTTTGCTGTAATGAAGTGTAATCGGAAAAACCGCGCATCAGAACTAAAATTACGTTAGTCGAGTTTGAGCGTGAAGTAGTATGTTATGCCAAGTGCGTTGTTGTTTAATCCGCTAGTCCAGTACCGATTTGATTGTATTCAGAAGGTGGTCGAAGACGATGTTGTCCTTGATACGTATAATGATGCCTACTCTATTGAGGAGCAATCTGATTTAAACGGTACTTATATTGTTAGAGGCAATATTTACACAGGAGAACAGCATCACGAAGCCATGTTCATCCACGATGGGAACATTGAAGCGGTAGGGAACTATTGGTCGGTATTGCAGCTTGCCAACGACACGGGTTTCGCTGAAGAGCTAAATACCATTGAGTTAGCTGAACGTGAGTGTGTTGTGCCTGGATTCGTACTACCTAGAGTGGATTGGCTCGCAGGACTTGCGACACACTCCTGGATCCATCTTGGACCTTTCGGTCTGCAAGCAAATTGGCAACATCCGATGCCAAACTACAATCTACACTACATCGGAAAAGCAATTTCCTATTACGAGAAGAGCCTACCTGCGAATCAGTGGTTAATTGGATACGGTCTTGATGAAGAGTTGCTTCCCTATACTCCGTTTGACAATACCGACACCGAAGAACATCTAATCAACTTTCTCGACAGCTTAGCGGTGCAACGACCTATCTGTATTTTTGAGAAACACGGTAACGTCGCATATGTAAACAGCCTAGCAGCAACAGCACTGTATTTAACACTTGATGACGCTGATCGGGCGAGATATCCCAATATCCGGCTGTTTCTGCGTTTTTTGGAGCAAAATAAAGGATTAAGAAGTCGTCAGTTTTCGTGGTTAGCTAAGGTTATCCCCGCAGATCAACTAAATTTGTCATTTCAATCCGTACATGAGTTAAGTCAGAGCTATGCTTTTGAAGCGATAAAACAAGGGATCACTGCCATTGGCGTAAGAGCGGATGAAAGTTTGTTGAGCCTAGTTAATCATTCTGCCAAACCGCTAAAAGTGTGTAAGACTTTATTGCAAGAGGACACAAGTGCTATTCCTTCGTGTTTATTGGGAACGTCGATTGCGTATCCCGATGAAATTGGCTTCGATGGATATAATTTGTCACGGGGAGGAGAAAAGCTTAATACGGAAACGTTATTCCCCTATCGCACAATACTCGAGCAATCGCCAATGATGACATTTGCCTGTGAATTTCCAGAACGACCGTTAGGTGCTCTTCGCTTGTTAAATCATGCCGTGAATCGTGAAATGTTAACCGCGCCGGGATATGTCGGCATTGCACAGCGAAAGTTGCACCCAGAGGAGGCACTGCCTTTGTCGAGCGCTTTGGCATGCATAACCTCAAATGCGGCACGTTGCCTTGAAAGCGCCAATCAGTTTGGCGCTTTACAAGCTGGTGGTGCAGCGGATTTTGTCGTGCTTTCCGACAATCCGTTTATTCATTCAGTCAAATTGGAGGACGTTCACGTTAAACAAACTTGGGTAGATGGTAAGTGTGTTTACGAGTCTGTCATTTCATAATCGGCTAAAAGTTTACGTAGCGCAGAAGATGCTTTAATAAGTTGAATATTCATCCGCTTTACTTCATGTATCGATAGGATCAACTCAGTGGCTTTCTCATGTGTAAGCTTATGAGTCAAAGAGGCGTCGTAAATAACCTGTTTTTGTTTATCAATGCTTTTTAAATAGGCACGATATCCGCGTTTAAAGTTCATTGAATCATAATCCGTGGTTACTAAACTTTGCCAAAGCGTTCGTTCTTCCGCAAAGTTCTCATTAAAAGGGGCTAACGAATTATTTAATTTCGAAATTAACTGGATAACGGTATCTAAACGCAAGTGGCTTTTTGCAAGAACGGTTAATGCCCGAGCTTGTGCTTTAGTTAATGGAGTTTCACTCAGCTTATCTAAGTATTCAGCGATGCGCTTTTGTTTTGAACGAATGCCATCCATGATTTTGTCTAGCGATGTGGCCGAACTGTCAGATTGAGCGGCTACATGCCCCAATTTCATAAGTTGATCTAACAGCTCATTACTAATCGCTTTTACTGCGGTATCTGGCAGCAAAAGGCTGCTTGCATCCACGTATTTTAGGGCGACAGTTTTGCCTTTGAAACGGTTTGACAACCACCCTACGAGTCGGTCGGTCATTGGCCACATTAACAGCACACCCATAATGTTAAAGAGGCTATGGAAAATGGCTAAACTGATAGCGGGACTCGACTCAATCGCAAGCTTTACCTCAAGTTGATGAATTAACTCCAGAATAGGCGTCATCAATAAAACTGCCACAAGCGCGGTAAGCAGGTTAAAAATAACATGTAGCCAAGCAAGGCGTTTTGCACTTGCGGTGGCCGCAAGAGTACTCATTAGAGCAGTAGAGGTTGTACCAAGGTTTGCTCCAATTACAAACGCTGCTGCCACATGTATGTCCATAGTACCGGTTGATACCGCTGTTAATACAAGAGCGATAACGGCGACAGAAGCTTGCATAAGTGCGGTGAGCAGAGTACCGATGAGTACCGCAAGTAATAAACCAGTTAGCCCAGACTCAGACAGAAATGGAATGTCTAAGCTAAATCCAGAGGCATCGAAACTCGATTTGAGGAAAGATAAACCTAAAAATAAGGCGCCAAACCCAATTGCTGCATCGCCAGCACCCTTTATGGCATTTTTAGAACCAAACAGCTTTGCAACAGCGCCAAGCCCAATTAATGGCAACGCAAATGCATCGATTTTGAATTGCACACCGACAAGTGCGATAAACCACCCAGTGAGTGAAGTACCGACATTGCTGCCATACACGACAAATGCAGCCTTGCGCAAGGAGAGTACGCCTGCATTAACAAAGCCTATTGTTGCGACAGTTATCGCGCTTGAGCTTTGCACCGCGACCGTCGCTGTTGTGCCAAACAGCACACTTCGAATTGGTGTAGTAGTCCAAGTTTCAAGCGCTTGTAAGAATTTAGGACCAGATGAAGCTTTGAGTCCGCTACTCATCCAATCCATACCAAGCAGTATCAAGCCGAGTGCACCGAAGGCAATAAGAAGCTGATCTGTCATAAAATAACCATATAATTGTAATCCTTTGCGTATCTAGAAATCATAATTCAAAACGCCAAGTAAGAAAAAGCAGACTTACTATATCCACGTTTATGGTACACTACTTTGATATAACTAAAGGATTTAGTAAATATGCATCAAATGGATATGGATAAACTACAAACGTTTATCTCAAAAGCAAAACAACTCAAACGGGCTGTTACACGTTATTCGAAGCCGATTACCCCAAAGTTACCTCAATCATTAGAACCCCCAGCTGATTTGCAAGACTTGTTCGGCAAATTAAATCGTCTTTGCGCGACGAACTTGTCGGATGGTTGTTATCCCATATTTCTATCATCAACGTCCGTGCTGGTTAAGGTGCGAGCTGGCACAGAGGTAGGCATCAACGAATATTAAGGATTGTATATGCGATTAAAAGAAAAAGTTGCGTTAATTACGGGAGCTGCGCGTGGGATTGGTCTACAAATAGCGAAACGATTTTTAGAACATGGGGCCACAGTGATACTGACCGATAAGGTTTCGTTACCTTTTGAGATTTCAGAGCTGGGTGACAATGCCTACTTCATGCAACTTGACGTCACACAAGACACGCATTGGAAACAAACATTAGACTGGGTAAGCAAGCAGTTCAGTGGTTTGGACGTGTTAGTAAATAACGCTGGCATAACCGGATTCGAGGAATTTCCAGAAGCTCATGACCCCGAAAACTTTAGTATTGAAGCATGGGAGCACGTGCATGCCACGAATTTACTGGGTGTTGCACTTGGGTGTAAATATGCCATTGGAGCCATGAAAACCCGTGTCTCGGGTAGCATTGTCAACATTTCATCGCGTTCTGGCTTAGTTGGGATCCCGGCAGCGGCTGCGTATGCATCAAGCAAAGCCGCAATCAGAAACCACACTAAATCGGTCGCTTTGTATTGTGCTGAAAAAGGCTATCCAATTCGTTGTAACTCGGTTCATCCCGGCGCAATTTTTACGCCGATGTGGGCTCAAATGTTACCAACGGATCCCGAGGAACTTGACGTTGCAAAGGCGGCTATTGCGGCGGATGTACCATTAAAGGTGATGGGCGAACCCGACGATGTCGCGTATGCGTGTATTTATTTGGCATCAGATGAATCGAAATACGTGACCGGGATCGAATTAAACATCGATGGCGGATTACTCGCAGGAACGTCAGCTCGCCCTCAAAATTAAATTGCCTGCAAACATAACTCGAGGGCAGTCGACACACTGTTTTTACTGTTTTTACTGTGTTGCGTCATGCAGACTAGACATATGACGAACTCATTAATGCGACCATTTAATTGGTCGCCATGCGAAAACGATAGATTCGATTTACCTCTTCCGAATGTTATTCGCTGTTTACAAGTGCGAATTCAGTAAATCGTAAATTCAAATTTTAACAAGTAATTCTTGAGCATCGTTTTAACTCCTTTTATTTTGTAAATTGCCATAATTAGAAAATATTATGCAATAAAAACAAATGATTAATGGTTTTTTGGATAAAAAAGAATCAGTTTATTCGTTAAAGTTATATAAAATATATTGTATACATTGTTTATTTGATGTTAATTTTCGATCGCCCAATCGGGTTTGGATACAACATTGAAGGTACAATATGAAACTAAATAAAATAATGATGGCGATGCCGATTCTAGGATTAAGCCTTAGCTTACAAGCAAATACAAATGACGTTCGAGATTTTGCACCGCTAAAAAATGAACAAATCGATGTGTCAGCACATGCGCATGCAAACACAGTTGACAGCCGAGCACCTCAAAAATCTCAACAAGCAGAGCATGTCGCTCATCAACTCAAACTCAGTAAGCAAATTTTGAATGTGGCAGCGTCCGATGCGCTAGCAACATGTGACACTGCGGCGTTTGTTAATGCATCAGCTCAAACGGTTGTTTCGCAGATCACCAATCAAGGTCCTGATTGCGTCAATGATTTATTTTCGGCGAGTGCAGGGCAACAAGTTGGCATTTTTACGTCGGAAAAAATGATTGCGGTTGCGCAAAGCACAAAAGCGGCAGCGCAAAGCTACCAAGGTGATGGAAACGCCGATATCGAAGCGCTCATTTTATTTTTGCGAGCGGGTTTCTATGCTGAATTTTATAACGATGGTGTCACCTTCTCAGCTGAAGTGACGACGCAAGCACGTGCCGCGATAGATGCGTTTGTTGCGAATAGCCATTTCTATGACAATAGCGACGCACATGGAGCTGTATTGGGTGAATTCCTAATTGCAATGGACAGCACGGAGCTTCAGGATGTTTATTTACCAATCGTAAAAACGTGGTTGTCAAAATGGGATCAAAACTATGCTGCAACACGCAATATGCGTCGTGCGGTAAACAATGTCTTCACGCTTTTATATCGAGGCCAATGGAACTCCAATTACGTTAACCTTGCTAAAAATGATGCGCAACTTGTCGATCTGCTTGCGCAATTTACACAAAAAACGTGGATGGTGGGATCGGACGCTGAATACCTTGCGGTAAACGCAGCTGGTGAGCTTGCGCGTTTAACTAAATATTCTGATGGTAATATTCAAACTAAAGTCGATGCGGCGCTTAATACACTGTTTTCTACTTATAAAAGCTACGGATATGGTGATGCACTTTGGTTAAATGCGGCAGATGTTGCAAGTTACTATTCCGATTGTAGCAAATACAATATTTGTAACTTCGATAAAACGCTCGAATCGCAAGTGCTTACTCAAATGCACGACTGTAGTTCTACAATTAAAATTCGTGCACAAGAACTGACTGCATTACAGCTACAATCAGCCTGTACCACTATGGAAGCAGAAGAATCTCGATTCCACACTAGCCTAACAACAAACAACCAACCGGTTGCGAACGACAACAATACGTTCTTACAGGTAAACATCTTTAATAGCAGTGCAGATTATCAGAAATACGCGAAAGCGATTTTCAAAATAGACACTAATAACGGTGGAATGTATTTGGAGGGAGACCCAAGTAAAGTAGGAAATCAAGCAAACTTCATTGCTTATGAAGCAAGCTACGCTAAGCCAGATCACTACGTCTGGAATTTAGAACATGAGTACGTGCATTATCTTGATGGTCGATTTGACATGTATGGTGATTTTAACGCGCCAACAGAAGACGTGGTTTGGTGGAGTGAAGGCGTTGCCGAATATATTGCGAATCAAAATGATAATCAAGCTGCAATTGATACTGTAAAAGATGGCAGTGTGTATTCCCTTGGTGAAGTATTTGCAACCACTTACGATGGTTTTGATCAAGACCGTATTTATCGCTGGGGCTATCTAGCTGTGCGTTTTATGTTTGAACGTCATTTTTCGGAAGTCGAGTCAATGCTGTCGAAAACGAGAGTGGGGGATTGGGCGGGCTATAAAGCAAAGACAAACAGCTGGGCAACTAGCTATGCAAACGAGTTTACACAGTGGACTCAAGACTTAGCGGCGGGTTCGTCAAACCAAGCTCCAAATGCACAAATCAATGGACCATATGAAGCAACTGCGGGTCAAGTTATTGCGTTCAGTAGCAATGGCTCTAACGATCCGGATGGTCAAATCACAAGCTATTTGTGGGATTTCGGTGATGGGACGCAAAGTAACGAGGCAAATCCGAGTCATACGTTCGTAGGCGAAGGCACTTATAACGTGAAGCTCACTGTAACGGATAATCAGGGATTATCCTCACAAGTTACGACGACAGCTAAGGTATTAGCGAGTAACACAGGAACTGTGTTAAACAAGGGGGTTGCGGTAACGGTGAATGGTAGTCAAGACGAAGAAAAGCGTTTTACATTCAGTGTTCCAAGTGGGGCGACCGATTTAAGTTTTGTGATAAGCGGTGGCACTGGTGATGCGGATCTCTACGTCAAGTTCGATAGTGCACCGAGTACAACAAGTTTCGATTGTCGACCGTATGTCGGCGGTAATAGCGAACGCTGTGATGTTGCTTCACCAACTGCCGGGACTTACCACGCTATGCTACGCGGATACAACGCCTTCTCAAGTGTGAGCTTGGTTGCAAATTATACCTCACCAGCGAGCAATCTACCGGATGCTTGCGCTACTCAGGGTCCCGTAACTGGCGGTCGACTCTCAGCGGGTGTTGCGACGTGTTTAGGAAATACAGCCCCCATTTGGTTGAGTTTAGAAAACGTCAGTGGTCAACAAAGCATTAGTATTGAGACTGCAAATGGTTCGGGCGACCTTGGTTTAGAATACAGTAATGCAGGATGGCCAACAGAAAGTAATGTAGAGGCGAGTTCGTTTAGAACAGGTAATGGCGAATGCATTAATCTATCAAATCAATCGCAATACTGGGGTTACTTGAAGGTGACTGGTAACGCACAAGGTGCAACTATTTTAGTTAAATATAACGATGGGTGGTGCAACTAGCCCAAACGTTAAACGTCGTCATAAACCCAATTCAAATAAAGTTGGGTCAATTTTAAAAGGCTGGAATGTATTCCAGCCTTTTGTTTTATTGATCTTTATATACATTTTGCGGGTTTTGGCAGGCCAGCAATTTTTGTGGCTTGTTTTGCGGGGCCTTTTGGGAAGAGTTTGTAGAGATACATGCTGTTTCCTTTATCTTCACCAAGAGCTTTGGCCATAGCTTTAACAAGCATACGAATTGCTGGACTCGTTTCATATTCAATATAAAAGTTCCTGACAAAATGAATCACTTCCCAATGTGCTGGGGAAAGAACGATTTTCTCTTCTATAGCGAGTAACTCGGCAAGTTCTTCGGACCATTGTGTATAGTCGAGCAAATAACCGTGTTTATCCGTTTCAATTGTGTTGCCATTAAATTCGATCATGACCTACCAAGTAATATTTGTTTTATGTGCGAGTACAAGAGCGACAAACTCTTCATCGGTAATTATTTTAAAGGGAGCTGGCGCTTTCACATCTCGAGCTTGTGCGCATGAATCAAGCAGGTACTTATTACCCTTTAAATCCACAAAGCGTGAAATGCTAAAACTAGCATCTTGAGTCAGCAACACACTATCGTTTTCAGTCAGCATTGCGAGTTGATGCGATTTCAATTCTGCACTAGTAAAGATGTACAAGGTATTCATCATAACGTGACCACTTTCTCAAAAGAGTTTATCAAAGTGCTTTGTTCATCACTTGATAATACTTTTATCTCTAACGCTAAACTCTCTGCAGTGAGACCACTGGCTTCGAGGCACTGTTGGCTTACGTAAAGCTGATCAACATCGTATATATCAAGCGTTTTCATTGATTTAAATACATCTTTCATACCAAGGACTTTTGGATTCTGGTTTTTGCGAAGCGAGTGAATACTTTGTCCAACAAATAACCATGCAACTTCTGCATCAACAGCAGCAAAAATAAGTGCCATATCTAGAGCGTCTTTTAAACTGCTCAGATGGTAGGGCGCGTGTTCTGTTATTACCAAGACTTTAGTCATTTGAATTGCACCCATCTATCCGCTTTACTGGTTTTCATTGCAAATTCAGCCAAACCGGCCACGTCGAATAGACCAGTATCTGCTGTTACGCCTCGATTCTCCGCAGCGGTAACACACAAAAGTAAGGGAATCGATAGAGCCTTTAAGTCTAACCAAAGCTGATTAATACTCAGTTGGTCTGTTGGTTGACTGATACCGTCTTGAGCGTGATACACGCCGTCTTGATATAAAAAGACACAATCAATACGATGCCCATTTTTCAATGCGGCTTGTGCAAATCGCGAAAGCGACTGTAAAGCACTAAGCGCGCTTGGTGAGCTGTGCAGTGATAAAACAAATGATGCCAAAAGTAATCCAAAAAAAAGCCCCAAATTTGGGGCTTATTTTAGCAAACTATTTTGCTTAGTCATCACTGGCACCTAAAAGAGCCAACAATGACGTGAAAAGGTTATAAATATTTAGGTATAAACTTACTGTTGCTAAGACGTAATTCGTTTCGCCACCGTTTATGATACGGCTCGTATCGAAAAGGATAAGTCCCGACATAATAAGCACAACGGCAGCATTAATAACCAAGAACATCAACGAGCTACCTAAAAATAGGTTAACTAGGCTTGAGATGATTACGACAATTAAGCCGACCATTAGGAAGCCACCCATAAAAGAGAAGTCTTTCTTTGTGGTTAAAGCGTAAGCGGACAATCCGAAGAAAATAAGCGCCGTTGAGCCCAGAGCTTGCATAATCAACATCCCACCATTAGGCATCGCTGCATAATGAGTCAGCAATGGTCCGAGACCAAATCCCATGATCCCAGTAAATAGGAATACAAGACCAATTGCAGATGAAGAGTTTGCTTTTTCTGAATAACGAATAGCAACACGAGTCCGATTAACGAACAAATCATGCCAGTAAAACGAGGCAAAGCCATCGTCATTGAAATTCCAGCGGTGACCGCGCTGAATGCTAATGTCATTGCTAATAAAAAGTAGGTGTTTTTAAGAACCTTGTTCGTTTCGATAGAAGACGACAGGGGTCTTGCAGTTTGATACGACTGGTTAAACGCCATGCTTAACTCCTTAGTTAAAGCTATTTAATTTCCTATATGGTACCTAAAGTAAGGTTATCAAGACTGAACACATAGGGCAATTTAAACTCGATTATATAGACCTGCAGTGACTCAAAAAGTTCTAAGTAGATAAATTTTAATCAAAATGATCCTTTTATAAACGCATGTGACAAAAAGTAACCACTTAAACGTGTTTTTTAAAAAAACACTTCACATTACAAATTAGTTTCTCTATTATTCGCCCCGCTGCGGAGAGATGGCTGAGTGGTTGAAAGCACCGGTCTTGAAAACCGGCATACGTTAATAGCGTATCTAGGGTTCAAATCCCTATCTCTCCGCCACCTAATTTAGAGTATTGTACTCAAGTACAGTATTCATCGGTTTAGGAGAGATGGCTGAGTGGTTGAAAGCACCGGTCTTGAAAACCGGCATACGTTAATAGCGTATCTAGGGTTCAAATCCCTATCTCTCCGCCACATACAAAAAGCCGCTACAGTGTAGCGGCTTTTTTGCGTTTTGAGCTATACAATCACTCAGAATGCACCACTCCAATTCACTTACACCAATCTTTTATGATTTTGCGTTTGACTTGTGTCTAGGCTGTTTGTGTTCATTATACCAAAGTCGAGTTGTATATCGGCGCATCTTCGCCATGCTGTCTTGTAATGAAGCATGAAGTAGTGAAATTAATATGAAAGCAAACATTGTAAAAGGCGTAGGCTATTCGTTTTTATCGCCAATAGTTGTTGGCGTTGCGTTAGGGCTGTTTTATTCGTTGACATTAGAAGGGGGGGTCTAGTGCTACTTTCTTTGCGTTATTACTCAGTGCGGTAGCAAATGCGCATATTGTTGGTCTCGCCATGGCGTTGTTTGTAGTACCCATATACCTATATTCGGTTAAAAAAGGCATGGTGAATTACAGTGTGATTTTGACTGCCGGTTTGTTGGGTGGAGCTGTGTTCAGCTATATTTTCGCTGCCACATCTGGAGCTGCGTTTCTCGTCAATGCAATTATGTCGGGTTTAGCCGCTGGTTTGTTTTTATTCGGTTTACGCAGGTCGAGCGTAAAGCTTGCCTAAATTTTGTTCTAGGTGCGCTAAATTTACAGAGAAATAACACTTTTTCAGTGGAAAAGGTTTCATTTAGCGCCATGAAAGAGTACCTTAAGCTTCTGTGTATTTATTTTCGAAGTACTTCATGCAGAAGCAAGATTTTTACCAAAGTTTAACTCTTCAGGCTCGTGGGCTAACTGAAGGGGAGTCAAACCTAATTGCCAATATGGCAAACATCAGCGCATTGCTATGGATGTCGTTAGAAGACATTAATTGGGTTGGTTTTTACTTGATGGATTCTCCGAACGAGCTCGTGCTTGGTCCTTTCCAAGGCAAACCGGCATGTATTCGTATCCCCGTTGGTAAAGGCGTGTGTGGCACTGCAGTTGCGCAGCGTGCTACTCAACTTGTATTTGACGTACACGAATTCGCAGGTCATATCGCTTGCGATGCAGCTTCTAATTCGGAAATTGTAATCCCTGTCTATAAAAATGGTGAAGTTATCGCCGTGTTGGACATTGATAGTCCTTCTGTTGGCCGTTTTGATGAACAGGATAAAATCGGATTAGAAGCGTTAGTAAAAGCGTTTGAGGCAACGCTTTAATGAAAGATTTACTTCAAGTCCAAGACTATCTTTTCAGCCATTTTGATGTAGGTGATTGGGAAGGGGAAGAAGAGCAAGTTGCCGAAACACTCAACGAATTAATTCATTTTGCATGGGATCTTCTTCCTGACGATCTTGATTGTGAAACGATAGACGAAATTATAAATGGTATTTGGGAGCATCTTCGCGGCGACACAGCTTTGCTGGACGCTGAATTTGAAGAGCTAACTGACTGGGTTACGCAATATGTTCACTCATCTCTCGATGAGCAGATGTAATAAATAGGTTCAAAAATGGAAACCACAAACAAGCTAAAAGACATAAACGAAGTGTTGGAGTTCCTTTATAAGGAATTCCCTAATTGCTTCAAAGCCAAAGACGGCATCAAACCACTTAAAGTGGGTATATTTAAGGATATTGCGGAGCGCATTGAAGGCTCTGAGCACGTTAGCAAAACGCAGGTTCGTCAAGCACTTCGCAAGTATACGTCTAACTGGCGATACCTAGAATCTGTTACTCAAAATGAATTCCGTATCGATTTAGACGGTAATCAAGCAGAGAAAATTGAAGCAGAACATATTGAACATGCTCAAAAAGCGTTAGAAGAATCACGTGCTAAGCGTGCGAAAAAACCAGCACCTAAAGGCAAGCGTCCATTTGTGAAACGTGATGGTGCACCTCGTGAAGGCGGTTCGTCTGACACAAAACCTTACAAAAAGCGTCCATTTGATCGTAACAAAGGTGACGACAAACGAGCTAGAGTAAATAGTAAACCTGCTGAAGCGCCTGTGAAGCGTACTGGCAAAGTTGAGCTATTGCCTGCCTCTGAAGTGAAAGTAAATGCAAAGGTTAAAGTGAAACTTGGCCAGACGTTAGTAAACGCTACAATTACTGAAGTGAATAAAGACGAAGTATTTGTTGAACTCGTCACAGGAATGCAGGTCAAAACCAAAGCAGACAGTTTGTACTTTATCTAAAAAGGAGTCGCGTATGAGTAAAACTTGGTCACTCATTTCTTTCGCTGCAGCATTTGCATCTTTCGCTACGATTGCTTCGACAGATGAAATAACGGAAAAAGACATTCCCCATTTGAAACAGGAAAGTCAGCATGCAATAGCAAGTAAAAGGGTGACAAACTTATTTACTCGTGCGCACTACAAGCACATCGAGTTAAACGATGTGCTCTCTGCTCAAATTTTTGATCGCTTTGTCGACACCATTGATTTTAACAAAAGTGTCTTGCTACAAAGCGATGTTGATGCCTTTAAAAAATATCAAAACGCATTTGACGATGGGTTAACTTCAGGCAAGTTAGACTTTGCTTTTGATTTTTTCAATTTAGCCCTACAACGTCGTTTTGAACGTTACGAGCACGCCATTTCATTACTTGATAAAGAAATGACTTTCGATAAAGAAGACGACTACGAGTTTGATCGTGAAGACGCCACGTGGGCGAAATCTACGGCTGAACTTGATGAGATTTGGCGTCAACGGGTTAAATATGATGCATTGCGTCTAAAAATGACGGGTAAAGATTGGGCTGGCATAAAAGACGTTTTGACGAAACGCTATAAAAACGCGTTAAAACGTTTGGTTCAATCAAATGCAGAAGATGCTTTCCAAATCGTCATGAACTCATTTGCCCGCAGTATTGAAGCACATACTTCTTATCTTTCTCCGCGCCGCGCAGAGCAATTCAAAATGGATATGGAGCTTGAGCTAGAAGGTATCGGTGCTGTACTTGGCTATGACGAAGATTACACGGTGATCCGCAGCCTCGTCCCCGGTGGACCCGCGGATAAATCTGAGCAAATAAAAGCCGACGATAAAATTATCGGTGTCGCACAGGATAAAGAAGACTTTGTTGATGTGATTGGCTGGCGTTTAGACGATGTAGTCGATCTCATCAAAGGTCCGAAAGGCACCAAAGTCCGTTTACAGTATCTTAAAGGCGCAGACGCTCACGGTACACCAAAAGTGGTTGAAATCGTACGTGACAAAATCCGTTTAGAAGACCGTGCGGCGAAATCTGAAGTTTTCCATGCAAATTATTCGAATTTAACGAGTAAAGTAGGGGTGATAGAAATCCCGAGTTTCTATAATAATCTCTCTAAAGACGTTAAAGCCGAAATTGCGAAATTAAAAGAAGAGAAAGTCGATGGGATCATTATCGATCTTCGTCAAAACGGCGGTGGTTCGCTCTATGAAGCGACTCAATTGACCGGTTTGTTTATCGACCAAGGTCCTGTGGTTCAAATTCACACGCTTAACAACCGTATCGAAGCACAAGAAGACCGAGATGGCGTAGTCTTTTACAATGGCCCTATGACGGTTTTAGTGGATAGATACAGCGCATCCGCTTCCGAGATATTTGCGGCTGCAATGCAAGATTATGGTCGTGCCGTTATCATTGGCGAGCAAACTTTTGGTAAAGGGACGGTCCAACAACACAAACCACTTGGCCGAGCTTATGATCTGTATGACAACGCGCTAGGTAGCGTGCAGTATACGATTGCAAAGTTCTATCGCATTAACGGTGGTAGTACTCAACATAAAGGTGTTGTACCTGATATTTCGTTCCCGTCTGCAGTTGACCCAGCTGATTGGGGTGAAAGCCAAGAGGATAATGCACTACCTTGGGATAGTATTTTACGAGCCAAGTACAGCACAGTTGACGCATTAGGTGGTGCAGTGAGTTACTTAAGCGAATTACACAACAAGCGCATTAAATCTGAGCCAGAATTTAACTACGTGTTTGAAGACATTGAGCGCTACAAGAAAGAAAAAGACGATAAGACGATTTCACTTGTAGAAGCTAAACGTGTTCAAGAACGAGAAGAGCGCGATGCAAGATCATTGAAACGAGCAAACGAGCGTTTAGTACGTCTTGGCAAAGAGAAAATCGAAACGTTAGATGATGCCCCAGAGGTACTTGCTGAGCTTGACCCATTTTTGGAAGAAGCCGCTTTGATTACGCAGGATTTAATCACCTACGGCCGACTGGCTAAGAATACAAAATAAGCAAAAAAGGCGCCTTAGCGCCTTTTTTATTACGCATCTCCTGCTTGCTTTGGTATGATGGCGTCTTTATACCAATGTCTATTTATCAGTGCTCAGTTCAAATAGGATGTTGGCTGCCAATGGTAAATCCTTAGTGGATTGTGCAATTTAACTAACACATAAGCCGTGGTCGCTATGAAGTCTAACTGAGAGACGTGCAAGTAAATCAACTGAATGCGAGTTCGGCCAATGTATCTATAGAGAGCAATCGGCAGATCTGCAAACTAGAAATAGTCATAAAGTAGAAAATAATAATAAGCGCATCTTGCTGCGCATCGGAGCAACGAGTCTTGAAAGAAATAAAACAACCTACCTACATTGACGCTCTTATTCCAATTACAGTTTTAGTCAGCTTGCTTGGAGCTGCTGTATTTCTGTTTGGTGATAATTCCTCGTCAGGTCCAAACCAAATTGCGTTATTGTTTGCGACCTTCACCGCAGCCTTAATTGGTTTGAAAAATGGTTACACTTGGAAAACGCTTGAAGAAGCGATGATCAAAGGTATCACGATATCACTAGGCGCTATTTTGATCTTGCTCATGGTTGGCGCACTTATTGGCACGTGGTTATTGTCAGGTACAGTACCGACACTCATTTATTACGGATTACAGATTATTGACCCTCAGTGGTTTTACGCTGCAAGTTGCCTAATATGCGGTATCGTTGCGATGAGTATAGGTAGTTCTTGGACTACTGCAGCGACAATAGGTGTCGCATTACTTGGCGTTGCTACCGGCCTTGGATTAGATCATGTAGTCACGGCAGGCGCTGTTATCTCAGGCGCGTATTTCGGGGATAAATTAAGCCCACTTTCTGAAACCACAAACTTGGCACCAGCAGTTGCTGGTGCTGATCTGTTTGACCATATTCAGCATATGCTTTGGACCACAGTGCCTAGTTTCGTTATTGCCCTCATTATTTTCTTAGTGATGGGATTTAATGCTGAAGTGTCGAGCGAGGCACATCAAATCGAAGCAATTGTGAGCATTTTGCAAGCTAACTTTAACATCAGTTTAGTGATGTTGGTTCCACTAATTGTTCTGTTGACGCTAGCAATCAGGAAGATGCCTGCGTTTCCCGCAATTTCAATTGGTGCTGTGATAGGTGCTGTTTGGGCACTTCTGTTCCAAGGTGATTTAATTGCAAAACAAGTTGAAGTCGGTCAAGGTGAATTGATCGGGCAGTTCAAACTCGTATGGCAAACGTTTTTTGCAGGCTTTAGTATTGATACTGGTGACACAAAGATGAATGATTTGCTAAGCGGCGGCGGTATGGCGAGCATGCTTACGACCACGTGGTTGGTGATGACAGCACTCATGTTCGGTGCAATTATGGAAAAAACAGGCTTACTGGAAATGTTTGTTAAGAGCATTTTGAAAGTGGCACGTCGAACTGGTTCGCTCATCGCTGCGACAATCGCGACGTGTATTGGAACGAATGCGGTAGCTGCGGACCAATACATTGCTATTGTAGTCCCAGGTAGAATGTTTAAAGAAGAATATAAAAAGCGCGGATTAAAAGCCGTTAACTTATCACGTACCTTAGAAGACGGTGGCACGATCACTAGCCCTCTTATCCCGTGGAATACCTGTGGTGCGTACATGCAAAGCGTTTTGATGGTAAATCCATTTGACTATGCGTTTTATGCGTTCTTTAATTTAATAAATCCTGTCCTCGCGATAGTCTACGCCTACTTAGGTATTAAAATATTGAAGATAAAGCCTAAGCACTTGGAAGACTCTGCAGAATAATGCAAAATTCGCCTCAACATTGTTGGGGCGTTTTTTTAAGGAAGTCATCATGTCAACAAAACCTCAAGCAAAGTATTTAAAGGATTACACTCCTCCTAGCCACCACGTCGAATCTATCGAACTGACCTTTGAACTCTCGCCAAATGAGACGCTCGTAACAGCGCGCTCAGTTTGGGTTGCCAACTCGGATACGGCAACGGCATTAAGTTTAGATGGTGTTGATTTGGATTTAGTTGAGCTCACAGTCGACGGTGTTGCTGTTGATTCGTATGAACTGAATGAGAACAAATTAAACCTATCTGAGCTTCCCACGCGTTTTAGGTTAGAAATTAAGACTAAAATTGATCCTGCAAACAACACCTCGCTTGAAGGTTTATATCAATCTGCCGGCGCGTTCTGTACGCAATGTGAAGCCGAGGGATTTAGGAAAATTACCTATTTTCTTGATAGACCCGACGTATTAACTGTTTATACGGTTAAAGTCATTGCATCACAGAATATCCCTTATCTCCTTTCCAATGGTAACAAGATTGAAGAAGGGCAGCTAAGTGATGGCCGTCACTTTGCGACGTGGCATGATCCATACCGCAAACCTAGCTACCTATTCGCACTTGTTGCAGGCGATTTTGACGTTTTAAAAGATACGTTTAAAACTCGATCAGGAAGAGACGTTGAGCTCGCGTTATTTGTAGATAAAGGAAACTTGCCAAAAGCGCCACATGCTATGAACTCGTTAAAAGCTGCCATGGCATGGGATGAAACACGATTCAGCCTTGAATACGACCTCGATATTTACATGATAGTTGCGGTCGACTTTTTCAACATGGGTGCGATGGAAAACAAAGGGCTAAATATCTTCAATAGTGCTTGCGTTCTTGCTAATCAGGAAACGGCGACCGACAGAGATTACCATACAATTGAGTCAATCGTCGGTCATGAATACTTCCATAACTGGACTGGCAACCGAATCACTTGTCGCGATTGGTTTCAGTTGTCCTTGAAAGAAGGTTTAACCGTATTTCGTGATCAAGAATTTAGTTCCGATCTTGGCTCGAGAGGTCTCAACCGTATCGATGCGGTAAATGCAATGCGAATGCACCAATTTGCTGAAGATGAAGGGCCAATGGCTCACCCAATTCGTCCTGAGAAAGTAATTGAAATGAATAACTTCTATACCGTTACGGTATACAACAAAGGTGCCGAAGTTATTCGAATGCTGCATTCTCTACTCGGGGAGGACGGTTTTCAAAAAGGAATGCTGTTGTACGTTGAACGTCATGATGGACAAGCCGCCACTTGTGATGATTTTGTCGCTGCAATGTCCGATGCAAATAATGTAGACCTTTCTCAATTTAAATTGTGGTACAGCCAGCATGGAACCACAACATTAAAGGCAACGACAACGTACGATGAGCAAAGCAGACGCTATTCATTGACGTTGACTCAGCGTCCACCTAAAAACAACGCCAGTCAACCTCCACTGCTTATTCCCGTCGCAATTCAATTGTTAGATCGTAACGGTAATGACATTGCACTCAGCAACGCATCAAACGTTGCTAATAATGTGCTTCAATTAAGTGACTACGAGCAAACGTTTGAGTTTGAGAATATACAAAATGAGCCTGTTATTGTATTGCTGGAAGATTTTTCCTCGCCCGTTAAAGTTCAATTTGAACAGTGTCTAGAAGATAAGCTTCACATTCTTAAATTTGCCCGAAGTGACTATTCTCGCTGGGAGGCCATGCAACAAATCTTTACCCAAGCGGTTGTTGAAGCAGTAAATAGCGAATCGCGAGATCTTGACTCCCGAATCGTTGATGCGTGTAAATCGCTTTTAGAAAAGCCTGTTGGTGACTTAGCCTTGCTCAGCGAATTGCTAGTACTACCGAACTTTGAAACACTCGCGAGTCAGTTTGATACGACACCCGTGGATGCGCTTGTTGAGATTATCGATTGTTTTGAGCAACAGCTGGCCGAAAAGCTGAAACCATATTGGTCCACTGTCTATGCGAATTTGATGGAGAATCATGCGTTAAATGCAGAAGGTGTAGGCGTCCGTTCGCTTCAAAACACAAGTTTGTATTACCTTGCCAAAGTCTCAGATGCTGAAATTGACGCTTGGTTGGAAAAGGCGGCAGTAAGTGTAAATATGACAACCAAACTCGGCGCATTACGCGCGATGGTTGGTGCCTCTCATTCATTGCTTGAAGAATCAATGACTCGATTTGATGGCCAATGGCGACATGATTTATTGGTCATGGATAAGTGGTTTGCAATGCAGGCAATGCGTAGAGATGAAAATGCAATTGCTCGTTTAAAATCGCTGTTTACACATCCTTGCTTTGATAAAAGTAATCCTAACCGTGTCAGGGCTTTGATCGGTAGCTTTGCGCGCGCCAATGTTCGTCATTTTCATAGAATTGACGGGCAGGGTTATCAAATTCTCGGGGACTTGCTTCTTGAGCTAAACGACATTAATCCGCAAAATGCGTCAAGAATGCTAACGCCATTTATGAGTTGGAAGCGCTTTGACGGACAGCGGGCTGAACAAATGAAGTCTCAGCTACAGCGGCTCGCCGATTTACCGAATCTGAGTGACGATCTATTTGAAAAGGTAGAAAAGGCGCTAGCGGGCTAATGCAGGAATATTTGTTCACACTTGCACTGACGCATGATCAATGCATGCATTATTACCAAGGTACAGTGCAATTTGTCCAAGTTATGTCTGATAATGGGAAGCGAATTCGCTTCCCGGCTGCTCGATTACGTCCCTTTATCAGTTCAATAGGGATACGAGGTCGATTCAGATTAATCTTGTCTGAAAACAATCAGTTTCAAAGCTTAGAAAAAATACTTTAATCGCACATAAATATTGTATTTTTGTTAAATGGGTTTGTTCTAAACTTAAATTACGTGTTATAACTTATCTGGTTGGACGTCTTACCAAGTAAAAATGTGTCAACATTAGCAAGTATATGCACCGATTGAACGCGTTCAATTTGTATTTTTACAAATTCGCTTCTATCGTTACGACAACAAAAAACAATAACTTGATAATAATTACCCGCCAAAGGGGGAGAAATAATGACAACAAGACTGCAATTTGTGAAAAATAAAATCACGCTCGGTCTTAGTGCTGCATTGCTAGTTGGCAGCACAGCTGCTCAAGCTGCAAGTTTTGAAGTTGGCGAATTTGATGTTACGTTCGATTCTACGTTTTCTTACGGTCAAAGCATCCGTATAGAAGACCGTGATTTTACCTTCATAGGTAAAAGTAACCATCCTCGCTTTAATTGGACTGGCTATAATGCAGCGATAGGGAATACGATATACTCATCCTCAGAAGTATGGGCTCAACCTGGTGCATACTCGAACAATGGTGATGCGGGCGATTTAAACTTCGACGCGGGTGATACGTTCTCTCAATTAATCAAAGGTACACACGAACTTTCAATCCGTCAGGAAAACTGGGGGATTTTTTCGCGTTTCATGTACTTCTATGATTTTGCCATGGAAGACGGTGATTTTGCATACAAAAATCCAGTTTCTGGCGCTTCAGTCGACCCTTGTGAAAACGATGACACTGCAGCATTAGTCTGTTCAGACTTCCGCCTACTTGATGCATTTGTTTGGGCAAACTTTGATTTAAATAATGGTAATAATCCACTTTCGGTACGTGTTGGACAACAAGTGCTAAACTGGGGTGAAAGTACGTTAATTTCTCACGGTATCAACGTAAACCCAGTTGATATTGACCGTTTAAAAGCGGCGGGTGCGGAACTTAAAGAAGCCTTTATACCTGTCGGTATGTTCTGGGCGTCCTTAGGCGTAACGGAAAATTTAACGCTAGAAGCGTTTTACCAATATAAGTGGCAAGAAACACGTCTTCCAGCTACTGGCAGTTACTTCTCAACTAACGATTTCGCATCTGAAAACGGCTACTCTCAAAATATTCAGTTAGGCTTTACATCAAATCCTGATATCGATTTAACCCACCTCACGTCTGTGTTAAATAATTTAGATACATACTGGAAAGGTGCGCTAACTGCGAAGGGTCTAGACGCAACAGATCCTGCCGTTTTAACAAGTGCATCTGCACAATCTCTGCTTGCACAAATGTATTTAGCCTACCCAACTAAGGTGGCGCTTAAAGGCAAAGGTGATTCAGGTAAAACAGAACCACAAGATGCAGGACAATACGGTCTTAAGCTTGCTTGGTATTCACCTGAACTAAATGAAACAGAATTTGGTTTGTACTACACGAATTACCATAGCCGAGTACCTCTTATTTCAGGTAAAGCGTCTAACTTTACTCAAGCTGCGATCGCGAAAGATTTGGCTTACATCAGCCAAAATACAATTACAGAAGATAACATTACAAACCTGAATGCCTTTACAAAAGGCCAAATCGTTTACCCAGAAGATATTGAACTATATGGTTTGAGCTTCAATACGACGGTTGGTGAAACGGCGGTGTCGGGTGAATTCGCTTATCGTAAAGGTGAACCTCTACAGATTGATGACGTAGAGCTGTTGTATGCTGGTATGGCTGAACAATTGGCTTATGCTGGTATTCGTCCTGATTTTGCGGGTCTATCGCAAATGAGTCAGGGTGACCAAGTTGCTTATGTTAATCCAGGTGAAATCGCACAGGGTTACATTGAGCGCGACACAATGCAGTTACAGTTCACTGCAACGCATCTGTTCGGTCCATCTTTAGGTGCTGACAGTTGGGCCGTTGTGGGTGAGGCTGGTGTTGTAACTATCAAAGATATGCCAACGTACGACGAATTACGTCTAAACGTCGCGGGTACTGGGCGTAGTGGCACGATTGAAGGTGTCCCTGGCAATAGTTACGATTTACTGCACATTGCGCTTTCAAATGGTCCTGAAACGAATCCGTTCCCAACGGCAACGTCTTGGGGTTACCGTTTAATTGCAAAAGGTGAATATAACAACTTGTTCTCGGGCGTAAACTTCTCGCCACGTGTTGTATTTTCTCACGATGTGAATGGCACGACACCAGATCCAATGTTCTTATTCGTCGAAGACAGAAAGTCGTTGGGCGTAACGCTTAACTTTAACTACCAAAACGCATGGTCATTTGACTTTGGTTATAACGCGTTCTGGGGCGGCGGCGCGACTAATACGTTCGCTGACCGTGATTTCGTGTCTTTCAATATCAAGTATTCAATCTAAGGGCTTAAGTATGTTTAAAAAACCAACTCTTATTGCTGCAGCCCTAATCGGGTTATTCTCGGCACCAGTGGTTATGGCAAAGATGACCGCTGAACAAGCCGCTCGTTTAGGCAAAGATTTAACGCCAATCGGTGCAGAAAAAGCGGGTAATGCTGACGGTTCTATTCCAGCATGGGATGGCGGTATTACTAAACCAATCGCAGGTTACACGGTTGGTATGCATCATCCAGATCCTTACGCAGATGACAAAATTATTTTAACAATTACGAAAGCGAATCTAGATCAATACAAACAGTACCTGAGCCCAGGGCAAGTGGCATTGTTTGAAGCGTATCCAGACACTTTCAAAATGAACATCTATCCAACTCGTCGCAGTGCGGCTTATCCTCAGTTCGTCTACGATGCAACAAAAACGTATGCAACGACTGCAGAGCTAATTGAAGGTGGTAATGGGATTAAAAACACCGCAATCGGTATTCCTTTCCCTGTACCGCAAGATGGTTTAGAGGCTATTTGGAACCATTTATTACGTTATCGTGGCCTTTCAATCGCACGTTTTGGTGGCCAAGCTATGCCAACTGAGTCTGGTGATTTCAATATCATTGGATTCGATGAGCAATTGTTAGTTAAGTACTCTGAACCATCTGTTACGCCGAAAGAACTTGAAGAATCAAACATTCTATTTAAGTTCAAACAAGCCGTTACAGAACCTGCACGTCTTGCTGGTACTGCATTACTTGTTCATGAAACCATGGATCAAGTAAAGACACCACGCCAAGCTTGGACTTATAACACTGGGCAACGACGTGTACGCCGTGCACCAAACGTTGCTTATGATGCACCAGGAACAGCGTCTGATAGTCTTCGTACAACCGATGACTTTGATATGTTTAACGGCTCACCAGATCGTTACACGTGGACGCTTAAAGGTAAGCAGGAAATGTATATCCCATACAACAGCTACAAACTGCATAGTGATAAGCTGAAGTATGAAGATATTATCAAGCCAGGCCACATTAACCCGGAACACGTACGTTATGAAAAACACCGAGTGTGGGTTGTTGAAGCGAATCTAAAAGAAGGCACTCGTCACATTTATAAGAAACGTGTGTTCTTCATTGATGAAGACAGCTGGCAAATCCACATTGCGGATTCGTATGATAACCGTGATCAATTATATCGTGTCGCGATGGCGCATGGTCTGAATTACTATGAAGTACCAACCCATTGGAGTACGCTGGACGTATATCACGATCTTAACTCTCGCCGTTACCTAGCTATTGGTTTGGATAACGAAGAAAAGATGTACGACTTTAGCCAAACATTCCAAGACAACGAGTTTACGCCAAATGCGTTACGTCGTGAGGGGACTCGATAAGCGTGTAATATGGGACTACGATTGGAGTGGTCGCTCCAATCGGGTACCTAGTTCCAACCGCAACAGGCAAGCACTCGCTTGCCTGTCTTGTCCTGTAAGACTTCATCTCCCGAACCCGTTTAAGAGAGCTTCTTTATGATGTATAAGCTAAAAGCGAGTGTAGCATTGTTGTGTGCAAGTTTTGTTTCGCACGCAGGCGACTACGATACTCGACTTCCCGATACGCTCACGCCGGAAGCGGCACTTCAGGTTGCCCATCCTGAGAAAACCCTGTTTACTGATCTGATATTTAATGGAACATCCTATGTTGCTGTGGGTAAACATGGAACTATCGTTATTAGTAAGGATGGCGAAAACTGGACTCAAGGTAACTCTCCCGTACAATCGCTGCTTACCGCGGTTTATTTTACCGATGCACAACAAGGTTGGGCATGTGGTCACGATGCAACTATTTTGCACACTCAGGACGGCGGTAATAACTGGACGATTCAACAATATTTACCCGAAGTCGACAAACCATGCTTAGACATCGCATTCACAGACGAAAAACATGGTATTGCAATCGGCGCATACGGGATGTTGTATGAGACATCCGATGCAGGCGAACATTGGCAAAAACGCTTTTTAGATGATTTGTTATTGGAAGACGATAAAGCCTACTTAGCGGATTTGAAAGCGTCTGACCCAGCAACATACAAAGATGAGACCGCATTTATGCTACCTCATTTCAATCGCTTTGCAGCAAAAGGTGACACTTGGATTGTTGTTGGCGAAATGGGTCTAGTAGCGGTTAGTCAAAATAAAGGTGAAACATGGACACGTTTAAATGAGTTTTATAACGGTTCATTTTTTGATGTTGTTATTAACAACAAAAACGAAGTTATTGTAGCAGGTCTTCGTGGTAATGCGTTTGTGACCACGTTTGATGAGTTGCTTAACGATAACTGGCAACGAATTGAGTTAAATAAAACGTCGACGATTAACAGCATTGTTGAGGCTCAAGGCAAAGAGATTTTAGTTGCGAACAGTGGCTTGATTTTCATTCGCAATGGCGAGCAAATAGAAACCATTAGCATGAAAAGTGGCAAGTCTATTTTATCTGCAGTGGCGACGACTGGAAAACTGATCCTGGCAACAGAAAGTGGACTCAAGAGTGTGGAGAATGAGAACTAATGCGCAGTATTTTAGAATTAACGGAAAATGTCATTTTTAGGCATCGTGCATTTGTTTTGGTGTTGTTCGTCTTGATGACGGGTTGGCTCGGACTAAAAGCTACCCACATTCAATTAGACGCCGCATTTACAAAAAACATCCCGCTCAATCATGAATACATGAAAGTGTATTTAAAGCACGAGAAACAATTCGGTGGTGCGAACAGTATACTCCTTTCTGTGTGTGACAATGACGGCGACATATTCAATGAGCCTTTCTTCACTCAACTTAAGGCGGTTCATGACCAGTTGTATTTCATTCCAGGTGTAAATCGTCCACTCGTTAACTCGATTTTTGCGCCGAGTGCGCGTTTCGTTGAGGTTGTCGAAGACGGCTTCGCAGGGGGACCAATTATTCCAGCTAATTTTGCCCCGACTAAACAAGGGCTGGCAGTTGTAAAGCAAAACATCGAGAAAGCAAAAGTGGTTGGTCGCATGGTTGCATCTGACTATTCTTGTGCGATGGTTACGGCTCAATTGATGGAAATTGATCCGCAAACTCAAGAAAAACTCGATACGCTCGAATTTGCTAAAAAGCTTGAAGAACAAATTAGAGCTCCACTGAGCACAGATAAAGTCAGCATTCACATCATCGGATTTGCGAAAATGGCTGGCGATATCGCAGAAGGGGCAAAAGGTGTTGTACTGTTCTTTGCTATCGCCATCGTCTTCACGTTTGTGATGGTATGGTTGTTCTGCAAAAGTTTAAAACTGACTCTACTTCCGATTTTGTGTTCATTGATAGCAGTTGTGTGGCAAATGGGCTTATTGTCCGTTTTAGGCTTTGGATTAGACCCAATGTCTATCCTTGTGCCGTTTTTAGTCTTTGCAATAGGCGTATCACACGGCGTGCAAATGATAAATGCGATAGGTAAGAAAGTGGCTGAAGGCGTAACGAGTAAAGTCGCCGCTCAAGCGAGCTTTAAAGCCTTATTAATACCTGGAGGCATCGCACTTCTATCGGATACTGTGGGCTTTTTAACGTTACTTGCCATTGACATCGGTATTATCCGAGAACTTGCCATCACAGCGAGTTTAGGGGTTGGTGTCATCATCTTTACCAATTTGGTCTTGTTGCCAGTTATGGCGTCTTATTTTGATTCTAGCCACATTCATCGTATCGGTGATGGACACGACTCTTCACATACTGTGTTGGCGACTCTTAGAGAAGTTTTAGTCAAAGCGACGGATAAAAAATGGGCTGCAATTATTTTGGCCGTTGCAACGCTGCTGTTTGCCTTTGGCTATGTTGAATCGCAAAAAATGCAGATTGGTGATTTGCAAGCGGGTGCACCTGCTCTTCACGAGGATGCGCGCTACAATCAAGATACCTTTTTGATTAACGATCGCTACACAATCAGCTCAGACATCCTTAAAGTGATTGTGGAGGCGTATCCAGCAGCGTGTACTGAACATGAAGTAATGGAACGTGTGAGTCGCTTCCAATGGCGTGTAGAAAACCTGCCGGGTGTGCAATCAGCTGTGTCGTTGAGTAGCGTGTCGCAATCGGTGAACGCAGGTTACAACGAAGGGAATTTGAAGTGGCAAATGATCCCTCGTAATGAAGCATCACTGGTACAAGCAACGTCTCGCATTGAAACAAGTACAGGTTTACTAAATGGCGATTGCTCGGTTATGCCTATTATCGTGTTCATGCAAGATCATAAAGCAGAAACTATCGAACGCGTAATTGCCTCGGTTAAAGAATTCGCTAAAGAAGAGGGGACAGACAAACTCCAATTTAAACTGGCTTCAGGTCCAATTGGTGTAATGGCTGCAACGAATGAATCTGTGTCTGCTGCACAAATGCCAATGATGGTCTATGTTTATGGTGCAGTAATCGTTTTATGTTTGATTAGCTTTAGAAGCGTTCGTGCAACAATCGCGGTGGTGTTACCACTTTATATTGTATCAACGTTAGCTCAAGCATTAATGGTTCATTTAGAAATCGGTTTAACAGTATCTACATTGCCTGTTATAGCGCTAGGTGTTGGTATCGGTGTCGACTATGGTATCTATATTCTTTCGTCAATGATGGGGCAACTGAAGCAGGGTGTTGCTCTGAACATCGCCTATCGCAATGCGCTCGCTGAACGAGGTAGTGCGGTGCTGTTTACCGGCATCACATTGGCCGTGGGTGTGAGTACATGGATCTTCTCTGCGCTTAAATTCCAAGTTGATATGGGCATCCTTTTGACGTTCATGTTTTTGGTAAATATGTTGGGTGCAGTACTACTTTTACCTGCTATTGGAGCCTTCATCTGGTCTGACCAGAAAAATAAATGTGAATAAATGTTCCATGAAAAAGTCGTCATTAACGATTTATATCTATATTTTGTGAATAGATGAGCAAACAGCTGAAAAAGCTTGAAATGTTTTCGTCGAAAAGGCTGTTTATTAGCGTAAGAAAGGTTAAAATTCACCTGACTCCACGCTAATAAATGGCTGTACAATAATCTACCGTTCAAAGGTGGTATAGATTAAGGAACACATATGACACAAAATGAAGGTCAAGCATCAGTTATCCTAGATAATGTATGTAAGCTGATCCAAAAGAAAGTTCACGCTGAGCATGTGTCACTCGTTGAGAAATTTGCCAAATCCCTGTACAGCAACATGTCGAAAGAGGATTTGGTAAAACGTAACGACAGTGATCTCTACGGTGCTGCACTTAGTCTCTGGAATGCGCTCGAAAAAAATAATACCGATGAGCCAATCATCCGTGTTTTTAACCCAGAGGTAGCAAAAGACGGATGGCAATCGTCTCACACTATCGTCGAAATCATCGTAAAGGACATGCCATTTTTGGTTGATTCAGTCCGTATGGCGATGAATCGCGAAAACATTGTTTCTCATCTGTTGTTACATACTCCTCTCAAATTACAACGTAATGAAAAAGGCGTTATTTCAGCAATTTCTAATTTGAAAGCTGAACAAGAATCAACGTCAACGAAAACGGTGTTCTTTATTGAAATCGACCGCCAAACGGATAACAAAGTAATTGAGCGTTTTACGGCTGAACTTAAGTCTTCGCTAAGCGATGTCTCAGTTGCAGTTGAAGATTGGCTGCTTATCCGCGATAAACTTGTCGAAGTTTCAAAATCTTTGCCAACTCGTCCACATAAATGTACAGAGCATGAAGTTGCAGAAGCATCTGAATTCTTGAATTGGTTGGTGAGCGACAATTTCACGTTCATGGGTTACCGTCAATACGACTTAACACCGGTGAAAGGTGATTACGAACTTAAAGCGGTTACTGGTACAAGCTTAGGTCTGATGAAAAACTCTGAAGACGATGCAAGTTTGTTTTTATCTAGTTTGCCAGAAGGCGCGCGAAAAGAAGCTCGTAGCAACAATTTACTCGTGTTAACAAAAACGAACTCAATTTCACGTGTTCACCGTCCTGCTTACATCGACTACGTTGGTATCAAACGTTTCGATAAGGAAGGTAATGTCATTGGAGAAGATCGTTTCATCGGTTTGTTCTCCTCTAACTTCTACAACAACAGTGCTCGCGACGTTCCGATTTTGAAAAGTAAAATAAATCGCATCATGGAAATGTGTGATTTTGCTCGTGGCACACACGCTTACAAAGCAGTGTTGAACATTTTAGAGACATACCCACGTGATGAATTAGTTCAAGCGCGTGAAAACGAATTGCTTGAAGTCGCAACAGGCGTTCTACAAGTACAAGAACGTGATATGTGCCGTCTATTCGTTCGTAAAGACGTTTATGGTCGCTTCTTCTCGTGCATGGTTTATGTTCCTCGTGAGCGTTACAACACGGCACTGCGCCGTGAAACGCAAGTTCTATTGGCTAATGCGTTTGGTTCTCAAGAAAAAGTGGAATTTACTACTTTCTTCTCAGAATCAACGTTAGCTCGTACTCATTACATCGTTCGCGTGGCGGACAACAACATCGAAATTAACGTGAAAGACATCGAAAATAATTTACGCGAAGCAGCTCGTACGTGGGAAGATAAACTACAAAGTGCATTGCTTGAAGGTGCGGGTGAGTCACGTGGCAACGAATTGACACGTAAATACACAAATGCGTTCCCACATTCTTACAAAGATCAAGTTCTGCCAAGCGCGGCAGTGGTTGACATTGAAAAGCTTGAGCAATTAACGGATGAGAACAAGTTAGAAATTCTATTCTACCGTCCTCAAGAGGAAGCGAATACTTCTATCGTACGCTTGAGCTTGTACCACAAAGACGAGCCAATACACCTTTCTGACGTGATGCCAATGCTTGAGAACTTTGGCTTGCGCGTAATCGGCGAAACACCATTCCCAGTTAAAACTACCGATGGTAAAGTAAACTGGATCATGGATTTTTCTATGATCTTAGACAGCAAACGCATCGCTGACTTTGATAAAGTCTCAGCTCGATTCCGTGCTGCATTGACAAACGTTTGGAACAACCGTTTAGAAAACGACGGCTTCAACCGTTTAGTTCTAATCGGTAACATGACAGGACGTGAAGCTTCAATCCTTCGTGCTTACGCGAAGTACATGCGTCAGATTGGTGTGACATTCTCGCAAAACTACATCGAAGCAACATTTGAGCATTATCCACATATTGCACAGATGATTGTTGAGTTGTTTACGAAGAAATTCGATCCTAAGAAGCCTGGTACTGAAAAGCAATTAGAGAAAATTATTGAAGCGGTATACGCAGAACTTGAAAACGTTGCAAACCTAGATGACGACCGTATCATCCGTCTATACGTTGACATGATTAATGCAACACTGCGTACGAACTTCTACCAAAAAGACCGTGATGAAAAAGCCAAGTCTTACATCTCGTTCAAGATCAAATCTCGTGGCATTCCAGATATGCCATTGCCATTACCTGCATTTGAAATTTTCGTCTACTCACCTCGCGTTGAAGGTGTTCACTTACGCGGTGGAAAAGTAGCTCGTGGTGGTCTTCGTTGGTCTGACCGTCGTGAAGATTTCCGTACAGAAGTACTTGGTCTCGTTAAAGCACAGAACGTTAAAAATACGGTTATCGTACCTGTAGGTTCAAAAGGTGGCTTCGTATGTAAGCAACTGCCGACAGAACGTGAGGCGTTTTTTAAAGAAGGTCAAGAGTGTTACAAGATCTTCATTCGCGGTTTGTTAGACATTACCGACAACATTATTCATGGTGACATTGTTCCGCCAACGAACGTTGTTCGTCATGACGAGGATGACCCATATCTCGTAGTTGCGGCGGATAAAGGTACTGCTACATTCTCTGATATCGCAAATGGTATCGCTGAAGAGTATAACTTCTGGTTGGGTGATGCATTTGCATCTGGTGGCTCAATCGGCTACGACCATAAGAAAATGGGCATTACAGCTCGAGGTGGTTGGGAATCGGTTAAACGTCATTTCCGCGAAATGGACATTGACTGTCAAACAACAGATTTCACTGTGGTAGGCATTGGTGACATGGCAGGTGACGTATTCGGTAACGGTATGTTGTTGTCGAAACATATTTGTTTACAAGCAGCATTTAACCACATGCATATCTTCATTGACCCTACGCCAGACCCAGCAAAATCGTGGGAAGAGCGTAAGCGTATGTTTGAACTGCCACGTTCGTCATGGGAAGACTATGATAAATCGTTAATTTCAGAAGGCGGTGGTATTTTCTCTCGTGCAGCGAAGTCAATTACGTTGACTCCTGAAATGAAGAAAATGATCGGCACGAAAAAAGCGGCGATGACACCGAACGAATTGATTAAAGCATTGCTCACAATGCCTGTTGATTTATTGTGGAACGGCGGTATCGGCACTTACATTAAACATTCTAAAGAAACGAATGCGGATGTCGGTGACCGTGCAAACGACGCACTACGTATCAACGGTGGTGAGTTAGGGGCGAAAATTCTAGGTGAAGGTGGCAACTTAGGTGCAACGCAATTAGGCCGTATTGAGTTTGCTGCAAAAGGTGGTCGCGTAAACACTGACTTCATCGATAACGTAGGTGGTGTTGCGTGTTCAGATAACGAAGTTAACATCAAGATCCTACTAAACGGTTTAGTCGCGGAAGGCGATTTAACACGCAAACAACGTGACGAATTGCTTTACTCAATGACTGATGAAGTGGCGCAACTGGTGTTGAAAGATTGTTATCGCCAAACACACACCTTGTCGATCACTAAGTCTAAAGGTCCAGATACACTGAAAGAGAAAGTGCGCTTTATCCATGCTCTTGAAAAAATGGGTAAACTTGACCGTGCTATCGAATTCATTCCGTCAGATGAAGAACTAGCAGAGCGTGCGGCTGCGGGTAAAGATTTAACGCGTCCAGAACTCTCTGTGCTTGTATCTTATTCGAAGATGGTATTAAAAGAGTCGTTGGTTGTTGAAGAAATTGCAGACAATCCGTATTACAGACAATTCCTTGTAAATTCATTCCCAGCGCCACTTCGCAGCAAATTTAATGCAGCGATGGACAACCATCCGCTACGTCGCGAAATCATAGCAACTAAACTTGCAAACGCGATTGTTAACGACATGGGCTTAAACTTCATGGTTCGTATGCATGAAGAAACAGGTGCGACAGACGCAGAGATTGCATTGTGTTATTCAATCGCAAGCGAAGTGTTTGAAATGAAAGACACATGGAATGAAATCTCAAGTTTAGACAACAAGATTTCTTCAGAAATTCAAACCGAAATGTTGTATCAACTTCGTCGTACGGTTCGTCGTGCAACACGTTGGTTCTTACGTCACCGCAACAAAGCATTGACGATTCAAGAAACTATCGAGTTCCACAAACCGACGTTCAAGGATTTGGCCGCAAATCTACATAACTACATGGTTTCTAGCGAAAGCGAGTTAATCGTTGATGCAGCACGTGATCTTGAAAAAGCAGGTGTACCAGCTCACATTGCGTTGCGTATCGAGTCGCTATCAAGCTTGTTCTCTGCGATGGATCTTGCTGAAGTGGTCCACAAAACGAACAAGCCTGTGGCTTTAGTTTCTGAAACTTACTTTAAACTTGGTAACAAAATGGGCCTACACTGGTTCCTTGATCAAATCACCAAACAACCAGTGGCAAACCATTGGCAAGCGCTTGCGCGTGCGTCATACCGTGAAGAGTTGGATTGGCAGCAACGCTCACTTTCAGAAGTGGTGTTGGCAAGTTCGGTTGAAGAAACTCAAGATGTCGAAACGCAAATTGATACTTGGATGGAATCACAAAACCTGCTGCTACAACGTTGGAAGCAAATGTTGGCTGAGTTTAAGACCTCTCAAAGTCATGACTTTGCGAAGTTCTCTGTAGCACTAAGAGAGCTGATGCTTCTTAGTCACAACTGCGATACTTCCAAATAATTTCAAAACCGATAGAATACCCCAGTTTTAACTGGGGTATTTTTTTGTCCCAAAGTTTATGTTTTTCTTTTTGATGACAAAGCGTGTTTTGACTCAACAAAAAGAAATGATGCGATTAGTTACTAAGGAGTTTTCATGTTTTATGATTTAGCGCGCCGATTCATGTTTAGTAAAGATGCCGAATGGGCACACGAATTCGCCTTAGATAATTTACGCCGCTTCTCTGGTACACCGTTGAGTCTTGCTTGGTCTCAGACGGTAACAGATAAGCCGGTTAACTTTTTAGGTTTAGAATTGAAAAACCCTGTTGGGCTTGCAGCAGGTTTAGATAAAAACGCGGAATGCATCGACGCATTCGCACAAATGGGCTTTGGTTTTATCGAAGTAGGCACGGTTACTCCAAGACCACAGGCGGGCAACGATAAACCTCGAATTTTTAGACTTCCAGAAGCGGATGCAATTATCAACCGCATGGGATTCAACAACAAAGGCGTCGACAATTTAATAAACAACGTTAAAGCATCAAAATACAAAGGTATTTTAGGTATTAACATTGGTAAGAACAAAGACACGCCAAATGAGCAAGGTAAGGATGATTACATTCACTGTATGCGCAAAGTGTTTGAACACGCGAGCTACATTACCGTAAATATCTCTTCTCCGAATACACCAGGCCTGCGTGATTTACAATATGGCGAAGCGTTGGATGACTTACTAGAAAGTTTAAAATCAGAGCAAATGGACTTGACGGCTAAGCATCAAAAAAATGTTCCTATGTTGGTAAAGATTGCACCAGACATTGACGCAGTTCAAGTTGCGCAAATAGCTGAATCGTTGCTAAAAAATCGCATTGATGGAGTTATCGCGACAAACACGACATTAGAGCGTGAAGCCGTAAAAGGACTACGATTTGCCGACGAAGCGGGTGGGTTGTCAGGCCATCCAGTACGCGAAAAATCCACTCATGTGGTCTCAGAACTCAAACGGATCACGGAAGGCAAGCTGCCGATCATTGGAGTAGGTGGGATCGATGACGCTCGATCCGCAAAAGAAAAATTGTCTGCGGGTGCGTCGCTAGTTCAGGTTTATACTGGCTTTATCTATAAAGGCCCAAGAGTAGTGAAAGAGATCGTCGAATCGTTATAAGGATCAGCTATATAACTAAACGATCCTAAACAAATTGTTATTATAAAAAATTTCACATCGCGATATTTCGCGTTATACTCTCGTGCACTATTTGAATTTTCAAAATTGTGCACGGGGGCAGATTTTGCAAGCATCTAAAGACTGGCGATGGAAGCGCTCAGAAGAGTCTAATCGATTGCATGTGGATCTTGGTCCTGACATGGAACTAATCACACCTTACAAACTTCGGTTACTCACTGAAGATACTCGTGCAAATCCAAATTTTAGTCTTCAAGACGCAGAATTTTACAATCAAGTTTTCTATTATTTGCAACAGTTTGCTGTGTGGAATGAAGCTGTGTGTTGTCAAATAGCATTAAACGCGACCGCGGCGAAACATTATTTACTCCCCATGCAGCCTAAAAGTTGGTTTTTTAAGCCTTATTCGGGGGCTACTGCGATTAACGACGCTGTAGTTGTGCTCGAAAGTGACTGTCAGCAAGGCGAGTTTTTGATTGTTGAATGCGGTTCAGAAGCGTCATTGTGCATCAACCTGCAAGCTGAATTTAGACTCGACGAACATTTAATTCTTGAACCGTTTCAAGCCATCCGAGTATTGAATAATCGAATCCACCCAGTAATGGCCATACAAAAATCAGCACAAACAGCTTAAAAAACGCTTATTACTTTTGTACATCTGTAACTACTCACAAATGTATTAATATGTAGTTCTCTAATTCAATTGAAACAACATGTGATATAATCCCGAAGAATTTGAATTTTAGGGTTTAACAAGTTGCAATTTATCGCTTTAACCTCCATCGGCGTCGAAACGTTACTCGCAGAAGAACTGCAAACATTCGGTGCGACCATTACAAAGCAAACGATCGGTTCAGTTCGTTTTGAAGCTGACAGTCTACTCGCTCAGAAAATTTGTTTGAGTACGCGTTTTTCAACGCGGATCATGATGATGCTTTCTCAAAGTAATGACGTCAAAGATAAAGATGCCTTGTATAAACTCGCAAAGAACATTGAATGGGCTGAGTGGTTTGGTCCTAATCAAAGTTTCGCAGTCGAATTTAACGGTACTAACACATTACTGAAAAACTCACAGTTTTCAGGCATGGTTGTAAAGGACGCGATTGTTGATTACTTCAATGATAAAAATGGCCAACGTCCGAACGTCGACAAAACAAGCCCGAATGTACGTGTAGTTGGTAAATTAAATAAATCAGATTGTGCGCTTTATGTTGATTATTCAGGGCCACGTTTGTCAGATAGAGGCTATCGTACAAAACAGGGCCAAGCGCCAATCAGGGAACATCTAGCAGCAGCGTTGATTAAGCGCAGTGGTTGGCTGGAAGACCCAACAAAACCACTTTTTGACCCTTGTTGTGGTTCAGGTACTTTGTTAATCGAAGCTGCTTCCATGGCTCAAAATATAGCTCCCGGACTTCAAAAACGATTTGCATTCCAAGATTTACCTGGTTTTCGTGATGCAAAATTTAAAGAAATTAAACAAGCGCTTCGCGATGCACAGGTTACACCAAACCTTTGGTTGATTGGCCATGACATTGACGAACGTGTTTTGAGCGTTGCAGAACAAAACGCAGCGCGTGCAGGATTTGAAGGTCAAATCCAATTTAAAGTAGCAGACGCGAACAAACTAACTTCTGTTGCGAAACGCTCCGGCCACGTTGTGTCGAATTTACCCTATGGTGAGCGTTTGGGTGGTATGGCTGAGCTTGTTAATTTGTATCGCAATTTAGGTGGTGCATTTAAACAATGTTTCCAAGATTGGCATGTGGCACTGCTTGGTACTGACGAGAGCCTCTTTAATCTTCTAAAGCTAGTTCGCGCTAAAACCTATAAGTTTAAAAACGGTCCACTTGACGTACTTTTCAATCTATATCAACTTGATGCCCGCCAGGTATCACAAGTGAATCGCGCTAATACGCTACATTTTGAGACGTCGTCAGCTTTTGCTAATCGTCTAAAGAAGAACCTTCAAGGTCTTAAATCTTGGGTAAAACAAAATAACATTGAAGCGTACCGTGCTTATGATGCAGACATTCCTGAGTACAATGTCGCGGTGGACGTTTATCCATCACATGCAGTTATTTACGAATATGCGGCACCAAAAAATGTAGATGAAAAAGTCGCGGAAAAGCGTTTGCAGGACGTTATTACGTTAACTGCACAAACACTCGACGTGGCGCCTGAGAATGTGGCGGTTAAAGTACGCAAACGCCAAAAAGGGGAGAATCAGTACGAGGTATTGAGCCGCCAAGACCGCGTAATGGAAGTTAACGAATTCGGCGCGAAGTTTAAGGTCAATTTATTTGACTATTTGGATACAGGGTTATTTCTAGATCATCGCTTAGCAAGACGTTACATCCAAGATAATGCAAAAGACAAACGATTCCTCAATCTGTTTTCATATACTGGAAGCGCTTCAGTCCATGCAGCACTCGGCGGGGCAAAGTCTGTTGTGACGGTAGATATGTCACGAACTTACCTTAAGTGGGCGGAAGAAAACTTTGCACTTAATAACCTAAAAAGCCCACGTTACCGTTTCGAGCAGGCGGATTGTTTAAAGTGGCTAGAGCATGCACAAGGTCAGTACGACCTCATCTTTTTAGACCCGCCAACGTTCTCAAATTCGAAACGGATGCAAGCCGTGTTTGACGTACAGCGAGATCATATTCAGCTGTTTTCATGGGTTAAGAAAATTCTTAGCTCAAATGGCACGCTACTGTTTTCGAACAATAAGCGCGGTTTTGAAATCGATGAACTTGGTTTGATGGGACTGGGCTTAAAAGCACAATGCATTTCAGATAAAACCATTTCACCCGATTTTAAGCGCAACAAACAGATACATAATAGCTGGTTGATCACGCATGCTTAGTCTGACGTTGTATCATACTGAAGGTTGCCATTTATGTGAAATGGCACATGACCTGATAAGCGACGTTGTCGATTTATCGGTATTACAACTTCAAGACATAGTTGATGATGCAGAATTAATGGAGCGGTATCAGGTTTCTATTCCTGTTTTACTAAGGCAGGACAACGGAAAAGAACTGTATTGGCCTTTTGATAAACAACAAGTAGAAGAATTTTTAGCATAGTATGGATTTAATTCGAATTAGCAAAGCGCAGCTCGCGTTTGGTACACATCCACTGCTTGACGACGCTGAAGCGGTGATCTGTAGTGGCGAGCGTGTTTGTATCGTCGGACGTAACGGTGCGGGTAAATCAACCCTTTTAAAAGTGTTAGATGGACAAGTGCTGCTAGACGACGGTGAAATCAACCGTGTACAAGGTTTGAAAGTATCTCGTTTAGAGCAGGATCCACCGCGCGGTGCATCGGGTACTGTTTTTGATTATGTCGCTCAAGGGCTACCGGATGTTGCGGAATTGCTGATTGAATATCACCGCCTTAGTGACGAAATGCAGAGTAATCATTCGGAACAGTTGCTAAAGCGTTTTGAACGGATCTCTGCAGACCTCGAGGCGGTGGACGGTTGGCGTTTTGAAAGCCGTATTAAACTGGTTTTAACGCAGCTAGAACTGACACCAAACTTGGAACTTAACTCACTTTCTGGTGGATGGTTAAGAAAGGTCGCTTTGGCAAAGGCACTGGTTAGTGACCCTGACCTGTTGTTACTTGACGAACCAACAAACCATCTTGATTTGCAAAGTGTGGTATGGCTTGAACAATTGCTTAAAGATTTTAAAGGTGGGATCGTGTTTATCTCGCATGACCGTGCGTTTATTCGAGCCGTTGCTACACGTATTCTAGACCTAGACCGAGGCCAGCTTATTTCTTACCCAGGTAATTATGAAAAATACCTTGAACAGAAAAGTCATGATCTCAAAGTTGAAGAAACACAAAATGCGCTTTTTGACAAAAAGCTTGCTGAAGAAGAGGCATGGATTCGACAAGGCATTAAAGCGCGTCGTACTCGTAATGAAGGCCGCGTAAGAGCGCTAAAGTCTTTGCGTCAAGAGCGTCGATCGCGCGTTGATCAAGTCGGAAAAGTCGACTTCAACATTGAAAATGCTGAACGTTCGGGTAAGTTGGTTTTTGAAGCTCAGCACATTTCACACGAGTTTGGCGAAAAGAGCATTGTTAAAGACTTTTCAACGATTGTGATGCGTGGCGATCGTATCGGGCTTGTTGGTCCCAATGGTGTAGGTAAAACAACGTTGCTAAAACTGCTCTTTGGTTCATTACAGCCACAGAGCGGTAAAGTGAAGCAGGGTGTAAACCTCGAATTTGCTTATTTTGACCAATATCGTCAAGTGCTCGACGAAGAAGCGACAGTTCAAGATAACGTTGCTGAAGGCAAACAAGAAGTCATGATGGGCGGACGAAGTCGTCATGTATTAGGTTATTTACAAGATTTCTTGTTCCCGCCAGCTCGGGCTAGAACGCCTGTAAAAGCACTCTCGGGCGGAGAAAAAAACCGACTCCTACTGGCTAAACTATTCGTTAAGCCGTCAAATGTGCTTGTACTCGACGAACCCACAAACGACTTGGATATTGAAACGCTCGAGCTTTTGGAAGAAATTATTGAGCAATATCAAGGCACCGTGCTGATCGTGAGTCATGACCGAGAGTTCATAGACAACACCTGTAGTGCGGTGTGGGCGTTTGAAGGTAACGGAAAAGTAACGGAGATAGTCGGCGGCTATAGCGATTGCGAAGCGTACCTTAGACAACAGGCTGCGATCCAAAAAGAAAATGAAAAGCCAGTGCAAAATGAAACAGTTGTTAAAGCTGTTGCGCCGAAAAAGGCAAATAATAAGTTAAGTTATAAGTTAAAACTTGAATTAGAGTCATTACCAAGTAAAGTGGAAGCGCTCGAAGTAGAGCTAGAAACACAACAGGCGCTTGTCAATGATCCTGAGTTTTTTAAGCAAGATGCGGAAACTACTCAAGCGGCATTGAACCATTTAGCTGATCTCGAGTCGAAGCTCGAAACCGCATTTAATCGCTGGGAAGAACTCGAAGCATTACAGAATCAGTAAGGATTAAAATGAAAAGAACGACACTCGCTGCAAGTATTGCTGCAGCGTTTTGCAGCCAAGCCTTTGCTGCAACTTATCAGTTAACAGAGCTACCTTCGATGGAAGGTGTTAAACACACTTATGTTGCAGACGCAAACGAGAGTGGCTTTGCCATTGGTCAAACACGTGGTGTGTTCAATTTACCCATTGATTTATCATACATTGACTATGAAGATTCCAGCCTCACATCATTTTATGACCAAGTAAAACGTGAGTATGAGTTAATTGATAAAACCATTACCTTCACGCTAGACGACATAAAAAATAATAATGCAGTAGCAACGAACGCTGATGCACATTCTTTTATGATGCGTTATCTCACGGCGCAAGGTTCGAATGGCGAAATTCAAAAGCTAGTAGACGGTTTTGCGATTACCTTTAACGGTCAACAAGTACAAGAACAAGTACTTTTTGATACCGCCTCAAGCGATTATGATGGACTAACACGTTCTGTCTCTAATTTCCTGAACTCTGTTGCTGAAGACGGCACAATTGCAGGGTGGGGCTCGGCACCATTTGCTAAAACAACGTTCACAAATTCGGACGGTGATCAGCTAACCCAGTTTGAAACACCTTGGTTTTCGCGCGGTATTATCATTAAACCAAGTGGTGAGAAAGTAACGTTAGATCCAAAAGAAGCAACGCTTGGTGGTTATACCAAAGCGATGGACGTAGTACATCTTGATGACGGAAGTTATTTAGTCGCAGGTCAAAGCTCGGTATCGATCTCGAAAAACGGTCAAGAATTATATGACGACCAATGTAAAGGTGAGTCACAGTCTATCGCGGTTTGTCGCTGGACACGTCAACGCTCTGAAACCTTCTATAATGCTAACGCTTTCCTTTGGAAACTTGATGCAAATTTCAATCTAATAGAAGCAACGGATTTAGGTTTAGGTTTAACGCCGTTTGACGACGAAGACAATGCATTTGTGTCAGGCGGTCTTGCAGTAAACAAAAATGGTATTGTCGCCGGTTTTTCGCCTATTCGTACTCCACGTACTAATGACAATGAAAAATCAGGTCAAATCGTAGCTGGTTACTTTAAAGATGGCAGTTTCACTGCCGCTCCAAAAGTAAATGATGACTTTGAGTCGGGTAAAGCGGTTGATATTAATGAAAATAACGTTTTAATTGGTAACCAATTCCGTCGTATCGAAGGTAATGGAACGAGTACTGTTGGTTTTTACGTTGATATTAACAACAACGTTGAAGCGGATATTGGAGGTTTCTTCTTAGGTTCAGACGTTGCAGTAGAGTCTATTAATAACTCAGGCTACATTGTTGGCCAAGCAGAAGTAGATAAAAACACGTCAAATCGTCGCCGAGAAGCCTTTATTTACAAAATGGGTGATGAAAAAATTACCAACATCAATAATCTATTACCATGTAAAGACCCAGCTACGGGTGAAAACTTTAAGTACACGGTCGCTGAAGCGAACAAGATTACTGATGGGAATATTATTTATGGTATCGCCACTAAGACAGTGGAGAAACGTAATACCAAAGGTGAAGTGGTGACCGATGTGGATGGGAAAATAGAATACGAAAGTATCGCCGTTCCTGTTGTTCTAACGCCAATTGCTGGTGAATTAGAAACGTGCCTGGCACCAGAAGTGGAGCAATATGAACGTAAGTCTGCAAGTTGGGGCTGGTTGTCGTTATTAATGCTGCCTCTGGTTCATATACGCCGCAAAATGAAAGCCTAAAAAGCAATTATTCAAAAAAAGCCCGATAGGGCTTTTTTTATTGTAATTCAGCGCCTTAAATATAGAACTTGTGATGTATAGCGTGAAATTATGTCATGCAATTATTTCACGTGTTCATCGTCTTAAATCGACTAAACTCTCAGCGTTATTTCTTAGTACGCTCCGCCCAAGCTTTATTAACAGAACGACGCCATAAGTAATCGATGCCGAAGTAACCAACAATCGATGACACCGTCGCACAAACGAGACATCCGACAATAAACGCAGGCCCGATGGTGGAAATGCTTTCTGTCAGCCACTGCCAACTTGCTTCAAATTGAAACGGTTGCTGTTCATGGCCGAGTACGGCAACTCCGACGAGGTAGGCGCCATAAAAAATAGGGGGCATCGTAAGCGGGTTAGTAAGCCAAACTAATGCAATTGACAACGGTAAGTTCACTCGTAACGGAATAGCGAGTGCAGCGGCTAAAACCATTTGAAATGGAACAGGGATGAACGCGAAAAAGAGACCTACTGCGAAAGCGCCACGAGCTGAGCGACGATTCAAATGCCACAAATTGGCATCATGCAACAAAGATCCAAAAATCTTAAGCGCTTTTTGTTCTTTAATTTTACTGTGATCGGGCATTAAGCGTTGGATCGTTTTTTTAGCCATAGTTTGCAACCATCTACTTCAAAACTGATATGTTGGGGATTCCTTTACGGCAGCGCGAGCACAATGTTTGGGTTTGGCTCGTGGTTTTTTTGGACCACTACTGTCGCTTTACTTTTCCTAGCGGTCTATTTTAAGACGATTTCCGCTTTAGTGTTAGGTTTTATTTTAGGGATTTTATATGTCTTTTTTATTGTAACAAAATCTCAAACAACGACATTTTCTCTCGACATGAAACCAATTGACGTAAAAGTTGAAATAGAACGGATAATTTCGACTACGCCAAATTCCTATACTCAAGCGAAAGTCTGCCAAGACGAATACCCATACCAATGCCAACGCGGATACTTAACTTTCCCGAATAAAAGCATACATATTGACGAAAATACACGACTCGCTGCGACGGTTAAGTTAAAACCTTTCAGAACGACCAGTCATTTTTATGGGCGAGATAACACTTTAAAAGCGTATCTGGAGGGCATCGTTTTCAAAGGGAAGGTCTTATCAATTTCAGATACTGATAAAAAGAAAACATCGCTAAGAACACGGTTTCGATCTTGGTGGAAAAACCAACTTGTTGGGTTTAGATACGACTGGCTCTATTACGTCCTACTAACGGGTGATAAATCGATGATGTCAAAGGAAGATAACACACGGTTTAAGGAGCATGGAATAAGTCATTTGTTAGCGATTTCAGGTATGCACGTGGGGATCATGTATACCATTTGTTTTTGGATGACGAAAGTCTTACAAATTCCGATACTGTTTAAGAGGTTACAGCGAATAGATCTAAATAGACTCGCGGCTCTTTTTTCGTTAATAGTGGCGTTGCTATACGTGTATTTAAGTGGTGGTGCCGTTTCATCAGTCCGAGCATTTATCATGTTGAGTTGTATGGTTTGTGCTTATGTTCTGCGGCGCCACTACTTATCATTTCAAGTCTTATTATTTGCATTGTTCTTAACCGTATTGTATTCCCCTTCAGTATGGTTTGATTATGGTTTCTACCTTTCTTATTTAGCCTGCGTCGCCATAATTGGAGTATTAAAGTGTGCTCGCCGCTTTCAGCTGAAGAATTGGTTCTGCTTGCTATTAATTATTCAAGTGGCGTGTTTTATTTTACTCGCACCTATATCAGCTTATTTCTTTCAGGGTATTAGCGTAAGTGGGATTTGGGTAAACCTTGTCGCCATCCCATTTTTGAGCTTTGTCCTTTTTCCTTGTTTGTTATTACAAGTCGTACTTTCTTGTCTCCATGTTCAACCATTTATTTTCGACGTTTTAGACTTCGTTCTTCAGTTTGCGTTTACGAAGCTAGAAACCATTCCGAAACATTTGCAGTGGCTTGAAGTAATGCAAATAAGATGGCAAACGGTGGTAAGTTGTTATTTAGCACTTTTACTATTGTTCTTTGATAAGTTACGTCGTTTCGCCCTACTTATGCTGGCGTTTCCAATCCATCAGTTTCTTACTAAAGAAGAACCGCTATTTAGCCTCGTCGTATTTGATGTTGGACACGGTACAATGGTGTTGCTTGAACGCAATAATCAAGGAATTCTTTATGATTTAGGTCCAAGCTATTTTGAACGTTTTAATTATGTTGATTCGGTGCTGCTTCCATTTAGCCAAAAAGAGAACATATCCATTGAGTATTTAATATTGAGCCATGACGATAAAGATCACACTGGTGGGCTGGACGCTTTTCTGAAATCATCCTTGAGTGAGTCTATACAATCGGGTAATCGTGTGCTAGCGGCACCTTTATGCCCTGACAACGCCGTACGGTTAGAGAACGGACTCCACGTTACTCCACTTTGGCCACGTGGTTCCCAAGAAATGAAAGGTGACAATAACAACTCCTGTGTTGTTTTAGTTGAACATCAAAACTACCGAATTTTGCTCGCTGGTGATATTGAAAAAGAAGTAGAAAATCAATTGATAAGTAACCAACTAGACAAAATGGATGTTTTGTTAGTACCTCATCATGGTTCGAAAACGTCCTCTTCAAATGCTTTCATTAATCATTTAAAACCAAAATATGCCATCTTTTCTCGGGCGTTTTACAATCCATGGCGCATCCCGCACCCTCAAGTAACCTCACGGTACATAGAAGCCGGTGCGACTATTTTAGATACGGCGTTAGATGGAGATATAAAAATCACCTTTTATGAAAATGAAATGCGAGTTGAGAAAGCGCGAGACGTGCGCGCGTGGTGGTTTTATGACAATTAAATTTTTGTTTTTGCTAGTAGGAAGCTACAATATGCGTCGTTTTAGTAGTTGGGCAATTCAATGACGCAATCATCTCTTAAGATATATAAACGCTTACTTTTATATGTAAAGCCGTTCAAAGCTATCGCCATTTTTTCGGTGATTGGCATGTTGGGCTATTCGGCTATGGATGCGTTATTCGTTCGTCTTATGAAGCCTTTTATTGATGACGGTCTCACTGCTGGCAATTCTGAAGTGCTGAGTTTGGCACCATACTTTGTTATGGCGTTAGTGATCGGTCGCGGTATTTTCAACTACATGGCTTCCTATTGCCTCAGCTACGTTGGCTCACAAGTTGTGAAAACGTTACGGCAGTCGTTATTTGAGCATATGCTCGCGATGCCTGTGAGTTTTCATGATAAGCATTCGAAAGGTGAGCTTATCTCTAAAATCACTTTCGATACTGAGCAAGTTCAGCAAGCCATCACACGTGCGCTTCAGATTTTAATTCGAGAGGGGGCTTACGTCGTATTTTTGCTTATCGTAATGTTCGAAGCGTCTTGGAAGCTCTCTCTGATATTCGTGATTGTAACACCGCTAGTTGCAATCATTGTTAGCATCGTATCTAAGCGTTTTCGAAAGATTTCAAAAAATATCCAAGATGCAATGGGTGAGGTGACCCGTAGTTCAGAACAAATGCTGACTGGTCATAAAGTTATCCATGGTTTTGGTGGGCAAGATAAAGAAATTAGCCACTTCGATGTGGTGAATAACCGCAATCGTCAGCAACGTGTAAAAATGGACGCGACAAAGGCGCTCAGTGTGTCGGTTATTCAGATTCTAGCAGCCGGTTCGATGGCCGTAATTTTAGCCATTATCGCGATGCCTTCGATGCTTGCGACGGTCACGTCTGGCACGTTTGTTACGCTTATTTCTTCTATGATGCTCATGTTGAGGCCCTTAAAGCAGCTTGCTAACGTGAACAGTGATTTGCAGCGAGGAATTTCGGCAGCGGAAAGTATTTTCGAAGTGTTGGATGTTGAGCAAGAGAAAGACGTCGGGAAGCAAGTCGTAGAACGTGTACAAGGCAATATTGAAATTAACTCTTTAACGTTTACGTATCCAACAAAAGATGAACCGGTATTACATGGTTTAACCTTAGACATTCAATCAGGAAAAACGGTTGCCCTAGTCGGTCGTTCTGGTTCTGGGAAATCGACGTTATCTAATTTACTCCCTCGATTTTACGACTACCAAGCAGGTACGATAAAACTAGATGGAATTGAGCTGTCGGAGTATCAGCTGAAGTCTTTAAGGGCACAATTTGCACTGGTTTCGCAGCAAGTGGTGTTGTTTAACGACACAATTGCCAACAACATAATGTATGGTGCTAAATCGCCGCTGACGAAAGACGAACTCGTTCAGGTGGCTAAACAAGCTCACGTATGGGAATTTGTTCAAGACTTACCTGATGGGTTGAACACGGTTGTTGGTGAGAATGGTGTCATGTTATCGGGTGGGCAACGCCAGCGAATTGCTATTGCAAGGGCGATAGTAAAAGATGCACCAATTCTTATTCTTGATGAGGCGACATCAGCGCTAGATACAGAATCAGAACGTTTAATCCAAAAAGCGCTAGATAGTCTCATGGTAGGTAAAACCTCTATTGTCATTGCGCATAGGCTCTCAACAATTGAAAACGCAGATCTTATTTGCGTGATGGACAAAGGGCGTATTATTGAACAAGGTTCTCATGCTGAATTGCTTGATCGAGGTGGTATGTATACCGCGCTTTGTCAGATGCAATCTGGAATCCATTAATGAGTCGAATAGAGCAAAGTTGGTATAAACCGGCCAGTTGGATCACATGGCTATTGAGTCCTCTGACGCTGTTGTTTTATTCCGTATCTACGTTACGTAAGCTGAGTTTTCAGCTTGGTATTAAGAAAGTGGTAAAGCATGACGTGCCTATTATCGTGGTGGGTAACATTAGCGTTGGTGGTAATGGTAAGACACCCTTTGTGATTTGGTTGACTGAATATTTGCAAAGCCAAGGCAAAAACGTAGCGATTGTAAGTCGAGGTTATGGTTCAAACGCACCATATTACCCGTATACCTTGAGTGAAAAAGATAAAGCTGCGCAAGTCGGGGATGAACCAAAATTGCTGTTTGACAGACTCGGTTGCACAATTGTCATTTCGCCAGACCGTAATGCGGCTTTCTCAAAACTCGCAGGCCTTAATATTGATGTAGTGATTAGTGACGACGGGCTTCAGCACTACCAAATGGGCAGAGATGTTGAACTATGTATTGTGGACGCAAACAGAATGTTTGGAAATGGATGGTTGATGCCATCAGGACCACTACGCGAACGTCAATCTAGGCTTGATACGGTCGATCTTGTTATCGAAAATGGCGGTAATAGCGTGTACCACTACACGCTAGTAAACGCTGGGTTTTTTCGTGTAAAAGATAATGTAAAGGTGGGCTATATAGACGAAGCTCACGTTGTCAGTGCAATTGGTAACCCTAACCGATTTGTTGAAAGCCTAGCGCAGTTGGGGACTCAAATACTGTCTACTCATTTTTTTGAAGATCACCATCCTTTTATTGAAAGAGATTTTGACAAGCTTGGGTCGGGGAATATTGTAATGACAGAGAAAGATGCCGTTAAATGTCGCTCATTTGCGCAAGATAACTGGTATTATCTCAAAGTAGACGCTTGTGCAAATGACGCATTAGTGAACGAATTAAATTCAATTTTATTAAGAAAAGGGATCCTCCATGGCGTTTGATACCAAATTACTTGAAATTATCGCCTGTCCAGTGTGTAAAGGTAAGTTACGTTACGATAAAGAAAATAAAGAACTTATTAGCACTGCGGCAAAACTAGCTTATCCAATTCGTGACGATATCCCTGTTCTACTTGAAACAGAAGCTCGCGAGTTGTCTCTAGACGAGGTCGACAAGTGGAATTCGTAGTCGTTATTCCTGCTCGTTACGCGTCTACACGATTACCGGGTAAACCACTTGCCGACATATTAGGTAAACCCATGCTTCAATATGTGTACGAAGCAGCACTTAAGTCAGGTGCGAAGGACGTGTTTATCGCCACTGATCACCCGCTAGTGTTTGATGCAGCTAAAAAATTCACTCATAATGTTTTGATGACAAAAGATAGCCACCAATCTGGCACTGAACGCCTAGCAGAAGTAGTGGATTTATTGTCTCTCGAGAAAGAGACAATCGTGGTTAATGTGCAAGGTGATGAGCCGTTACTTGCTTCGGAAAACGTTGTGCAAGTCGCAAAATTGTTGCATGACTCTGATGCACCCATGGCAACACTGAGTGTTGATATCCATGATATCGATGAAGTGTTCAACCCAAACGCGGTGAAAGTGGTTTCTAACGCTAAAAATAACGCCCTCTATTTTTCCAGAGCATCAATACCTTTCCAGCGTGACTCGATGCTAAATCTGGATAAAAATGCGGTGAAACTTGGGGCGTTTCAGCGCCATGTGGGTATTTATGCATATCGTGCAGGGTTTATTAAAGAATATTTAGCACTGCCAGTATCACCGTTAGAAATACTTGAATCACTCGAACAATTACGAGTGTTATATCACGGTTATGACATTAAAGTTCAAAAAGCGAACTTTCCTGTGCATGCAGGCGTTGATACGCCAGAAGATTTACAGAAAGTAATTGATTATTTAAGTAATGCAGTTTGACGTCATATTCGATCACAACGATTTCCTAATAGCATACAAACCAGTTGGAGTGAGTTTTCATTCAGAAGACTCCCCTGGGTTTGTCGTGATGCTAGAGGCTCAGCTCAATGTAAAGCTCTTCCCAGTTCATCGCTTAGATAAAGTTACTTCAGGTCTTATCGTGTTAGCCAAGCACAAAGCAGCCGCAGCGAAACTAACCGCACTTTTTGAGTCGCGTCAAATAGATAAATTCTATCTTGCGTTAATTGACGCTAAACCTAAAAAAAAGCAAGGTTGGGTTAAAGGTGACATGGCAAAAAGTCGTCGAGGTGCATTTAAATTATTAAAGAGTAATGAAAACCCTGCGGTCACTCGGTTTTATTCTCAAACGATTGAGCCTGGGATTAGAGCCGTTATCCTCAAACCCTTTTCAGGCAAAACCCATCAACTTAGGGTGGCGTTAAAAAGCTTAGGTGCCCCCATTATCGGCGATGAGTTGTATGCAGGCTCACTTGCCGATCGTACATATTTACATGCATATAATCTCCAGTTTAGATGGGATGGAATATCGATTGATTGTAAAGCGTCTCCAGTAGAGGGGGAGTTATTCAAGCGTTTTCTGTCGAGTGAAGTATTCAATGATTGGCAACAACCGACTAATTTAGAGTGGTGATATGAGTCAGAGTAGAGAATTAAGATTTGGTGGTATTGGCAGACTATACGGTACTCAACAACTGCAATGGCTCGCACAAGCTCATTTTTGTGTCGTGGGGATTGGTGGTGTTGGCAGTTGGGTTGTTGAATCGCTCGTTCGCACGGGTATTGGTAAGGTGACGTTAATCGACCTTGATGATATCTGTGTAACCAACACAAATCGACAAATCCATGCGACGTCAGGAACTATTGGCGAAGCGAAAGTAGATGCGATGAAAGCTCGTTGTGAGTTAATCAATCCTGAAGTGTTGGTCGAAGTGATCGATGACTTTTTGACGCTAGACAATTACAGAGAACTCATTCAAGACTTCGATTATGTAATTGATTGCATTGATGCGGTTAAAGAGAAAACGGCATTAATTGCACATTGCAAAAGACATAAAATTCCCGTCATCACAACGGGTGGAGCTGGCGGGCAAACCGATCCTAGTCAAATTCAATATGGGGATGTAGCGAAGACTACGCATGACCCTCTTTTGGCTAAAGTGCGCTACTTGTTAAGAAAACAGTACAATTTTAGTAATAACCCTAAACGTAAATTTGATGTCGATTGCGTATTTTCGACGGAGCAACTTGTTTATCCAACAGCCTCAGGAGAGGTCTGTCAAATGAAGCAACAGGCTGATGGCAGCAAAAATATGGATTGTGCAACGGGGTTTGGTTCTGCAACAATGGTAACGGGCACGTTCGGTTTTTTTGCCGCGGCAAAAGCCATTAAAAAATACTTAGACAAACGTGCACGTATAGAAAGGTAATCGGTGTGTTCGCGTCAGTTAGGCTGACGTGAACGTTTTAATTTGCTCATTAATGGCGTGTATGCCATTGCCTCGAGATGGGCTTAAATGCTGTATAAGTTCGAGTTCTTCAAATAGTGAAACGACGTTCATTTGGTTAACCTCATCACATCGTTTGCCATTGTAAAATGCGAGAATAATTGCCAGAAGTCCTTTCACTATACGTGTATCCGAGTCGCCAACAGCCACTAAACAACCGGAATGGTCATCCCACGCTAAGTGAAGCCACACCTTACTTTCACAACCTTTTACTAGTACATCGTCAGTTTTCAACATCTCCGGTAATGTTGGAAGCTGCTTTCCTAATAACATAATCTGTCTGTATTTTGCTTGCCAACCTTGTTGGCTTCGTAGTGCGTCGATGAGGTTGTTTATTGTATTCATGTTAATCTTTTAGTAAATCGAGTGATTCGTTTAACGCAGTAATGAAAAGGGCTATTTCGTCTAAAGTATTGTACATCGAGAAACTGACTCTTATGGTGCCACTGATTTGTAGTTTATGCATAAGCGGCTGATTGCAATGATGTCCTGTTCTAACGGCAATACCTTGATGGTCGAGTAGCGTGGCGATATCGAGCGGATGTACTCCATTAACAACAAAGCTAACGGTGCCGATATTGTGTTCATGATCTCCGAATAAAACGATGTTTGGAATTCGCCTAAGCTCTTCGACGAGGGCAGTGCGAAGTGTATGTTCATGCTCTTGACTAGCGCGTCGGTCTATCGCTTGCATAAATTTCAACGCGGCACCAAACGCTACCACACCAGCAATATTTGGGGTGCCAGCCTCAAATTTACTTGGAGCGTCGTTGAATGTTGTATGTTCTATTGTCACGGTGTCTATCATCTCACCGCCAGTTTGGTAAGGCAGTAATTTATTTAGTAAATCATAACGTCCATACAAAAAACCAACCCCAGTCGGCCCAAACGCTTTGTGCGCTGAACCGACATAGAAGTCACAACCTAATTCAAGCGGTTTTGGGGCTAAATGGGCAAAGGCTTGAGCACCATCGACAATACAAATAGCGTTGTGCTTTTTAGCTTCAGCGAGGAGCTGCGCGACGGGTTGAATATTACCAAGCCCATTGGAAGCATGGGCTATAGCGAAAATACGTGGTTTATAGCGCTGAATATATTCGACGGCAACATCAACAGAAATAATACCCTGTGAATCAACAGGGATCGCCTTAACAATTGCTCCTGTTTTATTTGCTAATTGCTGCCAAGGTACGATATTCGCGTGATGTTCAAGCTCGCTGAGCAATATAATTTCATTTTTCTCAATATGGTTTTGTAGGCCATGAGCAATCAGATTTAAGGATTCCGTCGCACCCTTAGTCCACACAATTTCCTTAGCTTCTACTTCTAAGTAAACGGCCAGCTTGGAACGTGTTTCTTCGTATTGACGAGTTGCACAGGCGCTTAAATAGTGCGCACCACGGTGAACATTAGCATTGTGCTGCAAATAAAATTGGCGCTCGGCTTCAATCACCATTTTTGGCTTTTGTGTTGTTGCTCCATTATCAAAGTACACCAGCGGATTACCATGAACTTGACTTTCCAAGATAGGAAATTCGGAACGGATCGCTTGTATGTCAAACATAAGGAAAAACTCTTCGGCCAATTAAGCGAGAGAATTTTAATGAAAAGTGGCGAAGTTGCAATGAAAAAAGGCCGCTTTAGCGGCCTTCTTTAGAAATTAACGTTGGTCTTGAGCAACGTAATCACGAGATGTGTAGCCTGTGTACATTTGACGAGGGCGACCAATCTTGTGACCTGCTTGAGATAACATTTCATTCCAATGTGATGTCCAACCAACAGTGCGAGACATTGCAAAAATTACAGTGAACATGCTTGTTGGAATACCGATCGCTTTAAGGATGATACCAGAGTAGAAGTCTACGTTAGGGTATAGTTTCTTCTCGATGAAGTAAGGATCTTCAAGCGCGATTTGTTCTAAACGCATAGCAACATCAAGAAGTGGATCTTGAATGTTTAGCTCTTTCAACACTTCGTGGCAAGTTTGACGCATAACTGTCGCACGTGGGTCGAAGTTCTTGTAAACACGGTGACCAAAGCCCATCAAACGGAACGGATCGTTCTTGTCTTTTGCTTTTGCTACGTATTCATCAATACGGTCAACAGAACCGATTTCTTCAAGCATCTTCAAACACGCTTCGTTAGCACCGCCGTGCGCAGGGCCCCAAAGCGATGCGATACCCGCAGCGATACACGCATAAGGGTTTGCGCCAGAAGAACCCGCTAAACGTACAGTTGACGTTGACGCGTTTTGCTCGTGATCAGCGTGAAGCATGAAAATGCGGTCCATTGCTTTCGCAAGCGTTGGACTTACTTTGTATTCTTCAGCCGGCACAGAGAACATCATGTGTAAGAAGTTTTCTGCATAACCAAGATCATTACGTGGGTAAACGAAAGGTTGGCCTTCGTTGTACTTGTAGCACATTGCAGCGATTGTTGGCAGTTTAGCAACCAACTTAACGGCACAACGCATGCGTTGATCTGCATCAGAAATGTCTAGGTCATCGTGGTAGAAAGACGAAAGTGCACCAACAACCGCACATAGCATTGCCATTGGGTGAGAATCGACACGGAAACCTTGGAAGAATGCTGCGATTTTTTCATGCAACATTGTGTTGTGAGTCACTTCCTGAGAAAACTCAGCTAGTTGTGCTTCGTTTGGTAACTCACCATTTAACAGCAGGTAGCAAAGCTCAATGTAGTTAGATTTTTCAGCCAATTGCTCAATTGGGTAACCGCGGTGAAGTAGAACGCCTTTTGCGCCGTCGATGTATGTGATTGACGATTCGCAAGAGCCTGTCGACATGAAACCAGGGTCAAATGTGAAATAACCGTGGCCGCCTAGTGTACGAACATCGATGACGTCCTGACCAGCAGTACCAGAATAAATTGGTAACTCAATTGGGTCATGACCTTCAATCTGGAGTACGGCTTTCTTATCTGCCATTTATGTGTCTCCTCTGAAATAACAATTCTGATTGTTATGTTGTGATACTAATGTTAAGCAAATTCCGATCATTGTAACGTAGAAACCGGGGGGAAGTCAATTTTTCTAAGAATTATGCATGAATGTATAATAAATATTCTATAACGTTTAAATATTATACCATTGGCTAATTCGCAAGCATCTCAATCTAAACAAGAATTGTAAAAGCGTGCGTACGCTTATATACTGTCAGTGGTTTTAAACCGTATCGTCTGTGGGTAAACCTGATGTTTAACAGAAGCACTAACCGTGTTTCCTCGTTAGGTTTATTTAAGGTGTGCCATTTGTTGTTTTTACACAAATGGGTTTTATAAAAACAAGTAGATGAGCTCCTTGTGAGCAAGATGGGCAAGTAACTGTGAAAAAGCAAAGACCTGTAAATCTAGATCTAACGACTATATCAATGCCTCCAACGGCTAAAGCGTCGATCCTGCACCGTGTAACTGGTGTGGCAATGTTCTTCGCTCTAACGTTCGTAATCTGGGCATGGTCTGAATCTCTATCTTCGGCTGAAGGCTTCGAATTGGTAAAAAGCTTAATGACTGGCTTTATTGCTAAATTCATCGCCTGGGGTACTGTGACTGTTTTGGCGTATCACATTATTGGCGGCTTCCGCCATATGATCCAAGACATGGGTTACTGGGAAGATTTGGAATCAGGCAATAGCAGCGCAATCGCTGCACTGGCGCTATGGGTAATCTTAGCAATCCTAGCTGGAGTGTGGATATGGTCTTAAATCAAGCAACTCTAAAGCGTGATGGCGTACAAGACTATGTGTCGTTGCGTGCTACTGCATTGGTAATCGCGGCTTACGCGATTTTCATTGTTGGTTATCTAATACTAACTCCTGAACTTACTTACGAAGCTTGGACTGGTTTGTTCTCAAACCTGTTTATGAAGGCTGCTACGTTAGTGACGTTAGTTTGCATCATGGCTCATGCACGCATTGGTCTTTGGCAGGTACTTACTGACTATGTTAAATGTTCCACAATGCGTTCGATTCTGAGCTTCGTTTTGAACCTAATGGCGGTTGCTTACGTAGCTGTTGGTTTATTCGTTCTGTGGGGTGTTTAAGTGAATTATTCTGTCTATGAATTTGATGCTGTCGTAATCGGTGCCGGTGGTGCTGGTATGCGCGCAGCGCTTGCGATTTCTGAGTCAGGCAAAACGTGTGCGCTTATTTCTAAAGTGTTTCCAACACGTTCACACACTGTGTCTGCTCAAGGTGGTATTACGGTAGCTCTTGGTAACTCTCACGAGGATAACTGGGAGTGGCACATGTACGATACGGTTAAAGGTTCTGATTTCATCGGCGACCAAGACGCAATCGAATACATGTGTAAAACGGGCCCAGAAGCAATCACTGAGCTTGAAAACATGGGTCTTCCGTTCTCACGATTTGAGAATGGCCGTGTTTATCAACGTCCTTTCGGCGGTCAATCGAAAAACTTCGGTGGCGAGCAAGCTGCTCGTACAGCGGCAGCAGCTGACCGTACTGGTCACGCATTGCTACACTGCCTATACCAACAAAACGTTAAAAACAAAACAAACGTTTTCTCTGAATGGTATGCACTAGACTTAGTTAAGAACGACAACGGCGACGTAGTTGGTTGTACAGCAATCGACATCGAGTCTGGTCAAGTTGTGTTCTTCAAATCTCGCGCAGTTGTTCTTGCAACAGGTGGTGCAGGTCGTATTTACGCATCGACTACCAATGCTCATATCAACACGGGTGACGGTGTTGGTATGGCAACACGTGCAGGCATCTCATTGCAAGACATGGAAATGTGGCAGTTCCACCCAACGGGTATCGCTGGCGCGGGTGTTCTTGTAACTGAAGGTTGTCGTGGTGAAGGTGGTTATCTTCTAAACAAAGACGGCGAGCGTTTCATGGAACGTTATGCACCAAACGCGAAAGACCTAGCGTCTCGTGACGTTGTTGCACGTTCAATGATGACTGAAATCCGTGAAGGTCGTGGTTGTGATGGTCCTTGGGGTCCACACATTAAACTTAAGCTTGACCACTTAGGTGAAGAAACGCTTAACTTACGTCTTCCAGGCGTTTGTGACCTTTCTAAGACGTTCGCTCACGTTGATCCTGCAAAAGAACCAATTCCAGTAATCCCAACATGTCACTACATGATGGGTGGTGTTCCAACAAACGTTAATGGTCAAGTTATCAATGTTGGTGCAAATGGCGAAACTAAAGTAGTTGAAGGTCTATTCGCAGTAGGTGAGATTGCGTGTGTGTCAGTACATGGTGCTAACCGTCTTGGCGGTAACTCTCTACTTGACCTTGTTGTATTCGGCCGTGCGGCTGGTAATTTCCTAGGTACTTACCTAAATGAAGCGCAAGCGACGAAAGATGCTTCTGAATCTGATCTTGAAGCTGCGTTTGCTCGTTTCAATCGTTGGGAAACGTCTAAACCTGGTCAAGGTGAAGACCCAGTACAAATCAAGAAAGATCTACAGCAGTGTATGCAATTAAACTTCTCGGTGTTCCGTGAAGGTGAAGCGATGAACGAAGGTCTTGAACAACTTAAGACAATTCGTGAGCGTCTGCAATATGCGCGTCTTGATGACAAATCTACGGAATTCAATACTCAGCGTATCGAATGTCTTGAACTAGATAATTTGATGGAAACGGCGTTTGCAACAGCAGTTGCAGCGAACTTCCGTACAGAAAGCCGTGGTGCACATTGTCGTTTTGACTTCCCAGATCGTGATGATGAGAACTGGTTATGTCACTCAGTGTACAACCCAGGTTCTGAGTCAATGACTAAGCGTGAAGTTAACTTCTCGCCAGTGACTCGTGAAGCATTCCCACCTAAAGCGCGTACTTACTAGGAGCTAAACGATGGCAACATTAGAATTTTCTGTTTATCGTTACAATCCTGATGTGGACAATGCACCACATATGCAGGATTACACTCTTGAGGTGGAAGAAGGCCGTGACATGATGATTTTGGACGCTCTTTTAAAATTGAAAGAGCAAGATCCAACATTATCTTTCCGCCGTTCATGCCGTGAAGGTGTGTGCGGTTCGGACGGCATCAACATGAACGGCAAAAATGGTCTAGCATGTATTACACCTGTGTCAGCTTTACAAAAAGGTGGCAAGGGTAAAATTGTTATCCGTCCATTACCTGGCTTACCGGTTGTTCGTGACTTAGTCATTGATATGACTCAGTTCTACAAACAATATGAAAAAGTTAAGCCGTATTTAATTAACGATACACCAGCAGCTGGCGAGCGTTTACAGTCTATTGAAGAACGTGACAAGCTTGATGGTTTGTACGAGTGTATCTTGTGTGCTTGTTGTTCGACGTCTTGTCCTTCGTTCTGGTGGAACCCAGACAAGTTCATCGGTCCAGCAGGTCTACTACATGCATATCGTTTTCTAGTGGATAGCCGTGATACGGCAACTGACGAGCGTCTAGCTGGTCTAGATGATGCGTTCAGCGTTTTCCGCTGTCACGGTATCATGAACTGTGTTAACGTGTGTCCAAAAGGCCTAAATCCAACTAAGGCTATCGGTCACATTAAGTCTATGTTGTTAAACCGAGCGGTTTAATACATATTTAACACCGTAAGATGGCAAGCTAAGCTTGCCATCTTGTTTTGTCTGATTAATATCTGCGCTAGAGAAAGGGCTAATAAATGCACGAAGGTGTGATGAAGGCATGGCTAGAATCTTCACATTTATATGGCGGTAACGTTGCCTACGTTGAAGATTTGTATGAGGCGTATCTTGATGATGCGACTTCTGTGCCAGTAGAGTGGCGAGAGGTGTTTGACCAACTACCCAGAGTTGAGGGTGTTGATGTTGAAGTTAAACATTCGGAAGTAAAAGCACAATTCGCAGAACTTGCGGCTAATAAGCACAGGCAAGTGATCGTAGCATCTGAAGGTGCTGGCGATGCGAAACAAGTTAGAGTACTGCAGTTAATTAACGCCTTTAGATTCAGGGGCCACCAAAACGCGAATTTAGACCCACTTGGTCTTTGGAAGCGTGAACGTGTGCGTGACCTTGAACTTGATTATCATGAATTAACTGACGCAGACCTCGAAAAAGAATTCAATGTTGGTTCTTTTGCTTCAGGTCAAGAGACGATGAAGCTGAAGGACTTGTATGATGCGCTGAAGAAGACCTATTGTGGATCTATCGGTGCAGAGTACATGCATATTACTTCTACCGAAGAAAAACGCTGGTTACAGCAACGCCTAGAATCTGCATTTTCTCAGCCTAAATTCGATACCGACACTAAACTTCGTATTTTAAAAGGTCTTACCGCAGCAGACGGCCTTGAAAAATACCTCGGTGCAAAATTCCCTGGTGCAAAACGTTTCTCGCTTGAAGGCGGTGATGCGCTTGTACCAATGCTAAAAGAACTAATCCATCGCGCTGGTGAAAGCGGGCAGGAAGAAGTTGTAATCGGCATGGCACACCGTGGTCGTTTAAACGTACTTATCAACGTTATGGGTAAAAACCCACAAGTGTTGTTTGATGAGTTCGCAGGCAAGTACGGTGAGTCAGCAGGGTCTGGTGACGTTAAATACCACATGGGTTTCTCGTCTGACTTTGCGACTAAGGGTGGCAACGTGCATATGGCACTTGCATTTAACCCATCGCACCTTGAAATTGTTAACCCGGTAGTTATGGGCTCTGTACGTGCTCGTCTCGACCGTTTGAACTGTAAAACAGGTTCAAAAGCGTTACCAGTAACTATTCACGGTGACTCTGCAATCGCTGGTCAGGGTGTTGTTCAAGAGACATTTAACCTGTCACAGACACGTGCTTTTGGTGTAGGCGGCTCTATTCGAATCGTTGTAAATAACCAATTAGGTTTTACTACATCGAAGCAAGAAGACGTTCGTTCCACAGAATACTGTACTGACATTGCAAAAATGGTTCAGGCACCAATCTTCCACGTGAATTCTGACGACCCAGAAGCGGTGGCATTTGTGACTCAAGTTGCGCTTGATTTCCGTAACCAATTCCGTCGTGACGTTGTAATCGATTTAGTTTGTTACCGTCGTCATGGTCACAATGAAGCTGATGAGCCAAATGCAACTCAGCCATTGATGTACCAAAAAATCAAAAAGCACCCTGTGCCACGTGAAATTTACGCAGAAAAATTGGCTGCTGAAGGCGTAATTAGCGCCGACGCATCAAAACAACTTGCTGAAGATTACCGAAACGGTCTAGATACTGGCGTTTGTGTGGTTGAAGAAATTCAAAAAGACACAAAGCATTCATCTGACTGGTCAAAGTTTGTCGGTCATGATTGGGATACTGCATATAATCCATCTCTACCAGTTGAAAAACTTAAAGAAATTGGTGGAAACTTAGCGAGCTATCCGGAAGGGCACAAAGCACATTCTCGCGTTGCTAAAATTTACGAAGATCGTAAATTAATGGCTGCGGGTGAAAAGCCGCTTGATTGGGGTATGGCAGAAACGTTGGCCTATGCAACGCTTGTTGATGCTGGAATTGACATTCGTATGACTGGTCAGGACTCAGGACGTGGTACGTTCTTCCACCGCCACGCGGTAGTTCATAACCAAAAAGACGCCTCTGTTTACATTCCATTGCAACACGTTCGTGATGGACAAGGTGCCTTTGAAGTTTACGACTCGGTGTTATCTGAAGAAGCAGTACTAGCGTTTGAGTATGGCTACGCGACAGCGGAACCAACGTCATTAGTACTTTGGGAAGCTCAGTTCGGTGACTTCGCAAACGGCGCACAAGTCGTATTCGACCAATTCTTAAGTTCAGGTGAGCAAAAGTGGGGTCGTTTGTGTGGTTTGACTATCATGCTTCCTCATGGTTATGAAGGTCAAGGTCCAGAACACAGTTCTGCGCGTCTAGAGCGTTTCCTACAACTTTGTGCTGATCACAATATGCAAGTGTGTGTTCCTACAACACCAGCTCAGGTGTACGCAATGCTTCGTCGTCAATCAGTACGCCCTCTGCGTCGTCCTCTGATTGTTATGACGCCGAAATCGTTACTTCGTCATCCTTTGGCAATTTCATCAATGGATGAATTGGCAAACGGCGTATTCCAAAATATGATTGATGAAATCGATGATATTAACCCAGCGAAAGTTGAACGCGTTGTTTTCTGTAGCGGTAAAGTTTACTACGACCTGTTACAAGAGCGTCGTAAAGCAGAGCAAGACAACGTTGCTATTGTGCGTGTAGAGCAATTATACCCATTCCCACACAAAGAAATGGATGAAATTATGGCGCGTTATCAACACGTACGCGATTTCGTTTGGTGTCAGGAAGAGCCACAAAACCAAGGTGCTTGGTATTGTTCGCAACACCATTTCTGGGATGCAATTCCTAAAGGTGCGACGCTTAAGTATGCGGGTCGCAAAGCATCTGCAGCACCGGCGTGTGGTTACTTATCTACGCACAACAAAGAACAAGCAGCGTTGGTTGCTGACGCACTAACTATCGAGAAATAAGGGATAGATGATGGCTATTGAAATTAAAGTTCCAGTGCTACCAGAGTCAGTTGCCGACGCAACAGTTGCAACGTGGCATGTAAGCGTTGGTGACACGGTTGAACGTGACCAAAACTTGGTTGATATTGAAACAGATAAAGTAGTTTTAGAAGTCGTTGCGCCAGAAGCTGGCGTAATCACGGAAATTTTACATGAAGAAGGTGCGACAGTACTTGGCCAACAAGTTATCGCACTAGTGGGCGCTGCGGGCGATAAACCAGCAGCACCAGCGAAAAACAACGAACAGCCTGCAGCGGCATCAGCATCAGAAGGTAAAGAAGTGGACATTAAAGTACCAGTACTTCCAGAATCAGTAGCAGACGCTACGATTGCAACTTGGCACGTACAACCAGGTGAAGCGGTTAAACGCGACCAAAACCTAGTCGACATCGAGACAGATAAAGTTGTTCTTGAAGTTGTTGCGACTGAAGATGGCGTAATGGGTGAGCACATTCACGCTGAAGGCGAAACAGTACTTGCTGAGCAGATCATCGGCAAATTGATTGCAGGTGCTGCGCCTGCAGCGGCGGCGCCAGCGGCAGCAGCTCCAGCAGCAAGCGATGACAGCAATGACGTACTAACACCTTCTGTACGTCGCATGATCGCAGAGAAAGGTCTTGATGCGTCTCAAATCAAAGGTTCTGGTAAAGGTGGCCGTATCACTAAAGAAGACGTTGAAGCGTTCTTAAAAGCGCCAGCTGCACCTGCAAAGGCGGCTCCAGCTAAATCTGCAGCACCAGTGGTAGCGCTTGGTGAGCGTACTCAGAAGCGTGTTCCTATGACGCGTCTTCGTAAGACAATCGCAAACCGTCTTCTTGAAGCTAAAAACTCGACAGCGATGTTGACAACATTCAACGAAGTGAACATGAAACCAATCATGGACCTTCGTAAGCAATACCAAGATGTGTTTGAAAAGCGTCACGGTATTCGTTTGGGTTTCATGTCTTTCTACGTGAAAGCAGTGGTTGAAGCACTTAAGCGCTTCCCAGAAGTAAATGCATCAATCGATGGTGACGATATCGTTTACCACAACTATTTCGATGTGAGCATCGCGGTATCTACACCACGTGGTCTAGTAACACCTGTGCTACGCGATTGTGATAAATTATCAGTTGCTGAAATTGAAAAAGGTATCAAAGACCTTGCAATTAAAGGTCGTGATGGCAAGTTGACTGTTGAAGATATGACTGGTGGTAATTTTACAATCACTAACGGTGGTGTTTTCGGATCTCTACTTTCAACGCCAATCATTAACATGCCACAAGCGTCGATTTTGGGTATGCATAAAATTCAAGACCGTCCAATGGCTGTAAACGGTAAAGTTGAAATTCTGCCAATGATGTATCTAGCACTTAGCTACGATCACCGTCAAATCGATGGTAAGGAATCCGTTGGTTTCTTAGTGACGATTAAAGAACTATTGGAAGATCCAACACGTCTACTATTAGATGTGTAATCAATAGATTGAAAAATAAGCTGCACACCAAAATGTGCAGCTTTTTTTTGCGCCTTTGGTCTAACTGGGGTTTTCTTGAGAGCCTATGGGATCTATACTAGGCGTGCAATTTGGGATAGCTGATTATTTGCATAAATATTCAGCTTTTTTAGTACAAAAAATTGGATAAAGCATCATGAATTTGCATGAGTACCAGGCAAAACAACTGTTTGCCGAATATGGTTTACCAGTGTCTGAGGGCTTCGCTTGTGATACCCCTCAAGAAGCGGTAGAAGCTGCCGGAAAGATCGGCGGTGACAAGTGGGTTGTTAAATGTCAAGTTCACGCGGGTGGCCGTGGTAAAGCTGGCGGCGTTAAACTTGCTGACAGCAAAGACGAAATCAGAGCATTCGCTGAAAAATGGCTAGGCAAAAACCTTGTTACTTATCAAACAGATGAGAAAGGTCAGCCGGTTGCTAAGATCCTTGTAGAAAGCTGCACTGATATTGCAAACGAATTATACCTAGGTGCTGTTGTAGACCGTTCGACTCGTCGTATCGTGTTCATGGCATCTACTGAAGGTGGTGTTGAGATCGAGCAAGTTGCTGAAGAAACACCAGAATTGATCCACAAAATGGCAATTGATCCATTAGTTGGTCCTCAAGCATACCAAGGCCGTGAATTAGCATTCAAACTAGGTCTTGACGCTAACCAAGTTAAACAGTTCACTAAGATCTTCATGGGTCTTGCGAACATGTTTATCGATTACGATTTCGCACTTCTAGAAATCAACCCTCTAGTAATCACAGATCAAGGCAACCTACACTGTCTTGACGGCAAAATCGGTGTTGATGGTAACGCACTGTTCCGTCAGCCAAAAATCCGTGAATTCCACGATCCATCACAAGAAGATGCTCGTGAAGCACACGCTGCAAGCTTTGAGCTTAACTACGTTGCACTAGACGGTAACGTTGGTTGTATGGTTAACGGTGCAGGCCTTGCAATGGGCACAATGGACATCGTAAACCTACACGGTGGTAAACCAGCTAACTTCCTAGACGTTGGCGGCGGCGCGACTAAAGAGCGTGTTGCTGAAGCATTCAAGATTATCCTATCGGATGACAACGTTAAAGCAGTGCTAGTGAACATCTTCGGTGGTATTGTACGTTGTGACATGATCGCAGAAGGTATCATTGGTGCAGTTAAAGAAGTTGGCGTTAACGTTCCAGTAGTTGTTCGTCTTGAAGGTACGAACGCAGAACTAGGTCGTGAAGTTTTAGCTAACTCAGGTCTAGACATCATCGCTGCTGAGTCGCTAACAGATGCAGCTGTGAAAGTAGTTGCAGCAGCGGAGGGCAAATAATGTCAGTTTTAATTAACAAAGACACTAAAGTAATCTGTCAAGGTTTCACTGGTGGTCAAGGTACGTTCCACTCTGAGCAAGCGCTTCAGTACGGTACGCAAATGGTAGGCGGTGTTTCTCCAGGTAAAGGCGGCACAACTCACCTAGGGCTTCCAGTATTTAACACCGTGCGTGATGCAGTAGAATCAACGGGCGCTACAGCGTCTGTTATCTACGTACCAGCAGCGTTCTGTAAAGATGCTATCCTTGAAGCAATCGACGCTGGTATCCAGTTGATCGTTTGTATCACTGAAGGTATCCCAACACTTGATATGGTTGACGTTAAAGTTAAGCTAGAAGAAACTGGCGTTCGTATGATTGGTCCAAACTGCCCAGGCGTAATCACTCCTGGTCAATGTAAGATTGGTATCATGCCTGGTCACATCCACCTTCCAGGTAAGGTTGGTATCGTTTCTCGCTCTGGTACTCTTACTTACGAAGCGGTTAAGCAAACGACTGACGCTGGCTTTGGTCAATCAACGTGTGTTGGTATCGGTGGTGACCCAATTCCTGGCACTAACTTTATCGACGTATTAAAGATGTTCCAAGACGATCCGCAAACGGAAGCTATCGTTATGATCGGTGAGATCGGCGGTAATGCAGAAGAAGAAGCGGCTGAGTTCATCAAGCACAACGTGACTAAACCAGTAGTATCTTACATTGCTGGTGTTACAGCTCCAGCAGGTAAGCGTATGGGTCACGCTGGTGCGATTATCGCAGGTGGTAAAGGTACAGCAGACGAGAAGTTTGCTGCTCTTGAAGCTGCTGGCGTTAAGACAGTTCGTTCTCTTGCAGACATCGGTGCTGCACTTAAAGAGAAAGCGGGTTGGTAATCAACCAGTAAAAGGCCCTTCGGGGCCTTTTTCATTTCTAAACAGTCAACTATACTCATAAAAAACCAAATCGGTCTGGCTGTGCAACGTCAAATATTCCTCTCTCTTGCTTTGTTCTTACTTAGTGTTGCTTTTGATTGCTGCGCAGCAACAGGTATGGATGAATTGCCTAAAAGAATTACCCTCGAACACCAAGTCTTAACGTCGCCTATTGTTAGCGAATCGATGCTGTTGAATCAGATAGAAAATGCGAAACTGACTGATTCTGAAAAAGTGTACTTATATACGTTGGTCGCGAGAATTAGCTTTTTTAAAGGTGAAATTGATAAAGCAAAAATTTACTTTGATAAAGCAAAAGAATACGTAGTTGACTCATCTGATGGGTGGAGCACTGGTTATTTCTATACTTACCGGGCATATTTCGATATTGAACAGGGCAATTTAGACAACGCAAAGGCATTGATTAGTTCGGCAAAAAGTATATTTGAAAGCCTTAATGACGCTGAACAGTTAGCGCGAGTTGCTGCAATCGAAGGCATCATTCTGATCTGGCGTGAAGAATACTCCGAATCTATTAAAGTGTTAGAAGATGCTCATTCGTATATTCTGCGAAACGATGTCTCAGCAACAACTAAACTTACTGTCGTTGATGCGCTTACCGCCTATTATTCAAGTCTAAAGTATTACGAAAAGGGCATTGAGCTCGCTTATCAAGCCGACAGTTTGGCGAAGTTGTCAAATAATATCCTGGATGGATTACCAGCAAAATACAATTTGTGCATGATCTTGCTAAGAAAAGAGTTACTTCATGAAGCTCAAGAGTGCTATAGCGAAATGAAGGATGTATCGGTGCAATTTGATTTACCAAGGTATAAGTTCTGGGCGCCATCAGGACTTGGTAAAGTGGCTTTAGCCAACAAAGAATATAGAAAAGCGCTTAATTATTTTGAAGAGGCTCAATTATACGAAAATACAGCTATTGTTAATCCTGCCCATTTGATTGTACTGCGGAATAATCAGGCTAAAGCCTACTCTGCGCTTAAACAAACGAGTCGAGCACTCGACAAAGTTGAAGATGCGTTAAAACTCATTGAAAGTTATCACAGTCCGCTTAACAATCGTTATTTGCGCCAAACATTACGTCTAAAAGCCAATGTATTAGAAAATGCTAAGTCTTTTGAGCGAGCAGCCAATGTCTATGCGCAATATATTGATCTGTTAGAAGAAACGGAGTTGGAAACCAAAGCCATACTTGAGCAAGAAGCGAAAAGTTTTTACGAGGCAGAGCAACGTAAATTGCAATTAGCATTAGCTGACCAAAAATTGGCAACTCAAGACGTCGAGTTAAAAAAGCTGCAGCAAGAAAAGTCGCTAACACTTGCCTATATTCTAGTGTTTATAGTGACTGTATTTAGTGCGTTGATATTTTGGTACTTCCAGCGTCAATTCCGACTGAGTAAAGTTCAATATTTTTCAAAAGACCCGTTAACGGGATTATTTAACCGGTTGTATCTCCACAACAGACTTGAAAAATTAATCGCTGATCATAAAGGTTTTTGTTTGGTTACCTTGGATTTAAATGAATTTAAAAAATTCAATGACAAGTATGGGTATTTAGTTGGCGATGAAGTTTTAAGACAGCTTGCTGCGGCTATGAAGGAAAGTTTTAGAGAATCCCAAGATATTATCGTAAGAAGCGGTGGAGAGGAGTTTGTTATCTTATGTGTGAGTCCCTCTGCAGCGGGTGTTGAAGCTCGACTTGATACGGTCAAACAAAAGTTGCTCGTAAAAACAAAACAAATGGTGGATGACGAAGTGAAATTCAACACAAAAGTGATACGTTATACCCATCAAGGTCTGACCACGTTACTCGTGCAAATCGACAATGCGTTTCGCGGGCATTCTAACAAGAAACAAAAAAGCCAAAACATCGCATAGAGTTTTGGCTTTTGTCGTGCACTGTCAGTTAGAAGTCGTAACTAATGTGCTGATAGAAACGGACGTTCAAGTCTTGTTTTTCAGGTGAAATAGGCAGATGACTTGTAAAATCTCTAATTGTTGATTCAACGTTATTCATGAATTTTCCATAGCCCATATCATGTTTGTCAGAGGCTTTGGCTACAATCACGAAATGCATCATTTCAGTGAGCTTATGTTCGTTGAAAATAATACTGATTTGTTTTTCATCGGAATTTGTATCAAAACTTAACTTTTGTAATTCACGATTGGTATCGGACTTATCGAGTTTACTGCTTCGAATGATAGGTAATTTACCATCTGCTACCATGGCATAAAGGTTTAGTTGCCTACCTGCACACGCTGTTTGGAATTTATCAGCAACTTCGTTGTAAAAACTGCTGTAGTTGCCATCGTTAGCATTTGTATTAAATTCGGTTTTTACGGCACGAGTAACAGGCACACTAAAAGTGACGTAAGTCATTTCGGAATGTTCAACTGGTAGTTGGCAATTTCTTGCTTGATAGCGAGGGTAGAGTGCGCGCAGTTTATAACCGTAACTTTCTTTGTTTCCTTTTGCTTTTGAAAACAAATCATACGTTAAGTGTTGATGGTCACGAACCCTAAAATTGAAGTTCGATTCCGGAAGTACACTTTTTAGCTCAGTCAGTACCTTACGGACCTTTGCATGGAAGTTCGCCGCTTGTGCTCGAAGCTCCTCACCGGTAGCTAGGAATAAAATGCGTATTTTGCGGGCTTTCCATGTTGAGTCAAAATAGCTTTTATGGGCTTCGTGATAACGAGGATTATAGAAAAACAGAATCTGCTTTTCTGTTTGCATTGCATATGCTTCCTCGTGAAAACGAACAACCGGCAATTTGTCATTCGCGATTAAATGAACATTGTGTAATTCATATTCATCACAAAGTGCGAATAGCTGACGCGCAACACGTTCATAACAACTTTCCAAGTCGTCGAAATAACGATAAAAAGAATCTTCAGGCTTAAACTCGGCCAGAATGTATTGGTTATTACGTGCATTAGTCGGTATGTATACGCGGTGTAAATTCATTGAAGCCATGATTTTGTCCCTCTAGCTGTCTTCATTGGCGCCACTATATTGGGTTTGCATGACTTTTTTATTGCGCTAGAACAAAATTCGTCACACTTTTGCCATTTGTTTGTTATTTATCCAATGAAGGTCAAATAAAAAGGGGATCTTTTCGCGTTTTATCGATTCTTAGCTCTGTATGTTGCGCAGAGTTTTTGTAATAATGTGGCGATATTTATTTGCATTGCATAGAGGATGCTTCTCATATGGCGGAGATAGAAAATCGCCCAAGTAACTTCATTCGTACTATTATCGACGAGGATTTAAACAGTGGAAAACACCAGAGCGTTCATACGCGTTTTCCGCCAGAGCCAAATGGCTTTTTACACATTGGTCACGCAAAGTCTATTTGTTTGAACTTTGGTATCGCAAAAGATTATCAGGGCCTATGTAATTTACGTTTTGACGACACAAACCCAGAAAAAGAAGATATTAACTACGTCAAATCGATTCAAGAAGATGTGAAGTGGTTAGGCTTTAATTGGGATGGTGAAATCTGTTACTCATCAAACTATTTTGAACAGTTACATGATTACGCTGTAGAGCTTATCCAAAAAGGTCTTGCTTATGTGTGTTTCTTGTCGCCAGAAGAAATGCGTGAATATCGTGGTACGTTGACTGAACCAGGTAGAAACAGCCCTTACCGTGATACGCCAGTCGAGGAAAATTTGGCGTTGTTCGCAAAAATGCGCAATGGTGAATTTAAAGAAGGCGAATGTGTTCTTCGCGCAAAGATTGATATGGCAAGCTCGTTTATCGTGCTGCGCGATCCAATTATTTACCGTATCAAGTTCGCACACCATCATCAAACTGGTGATGCATGGTGCATCTACCCAATGTATGACTTCACACACTGTATTTCAGATGCGTTAGAAGGGATCACGCATTCATTGTGTACATTAGAATTCCAAGATAATCGTCGTTTATACGACTGGGTTTTAGACAATATTTCGATTAAGTGTCATCCACAACAAATCGAATTTTCGCGTCTAAACCTTGAATATACGGTTATGTCGAAACGTAAGTTAAACGACTTAGTTGTTAATAACCAAGTAGACGGTTGGGACGATCCGCGTATGCCGACGATTGCAGGTCTTCGACGTCGTGGTTATACACCAGCTTCTGTGCGCGAATTCTGCAAACGTATTGGTATCACAAAACAAGACAACATGGTCGAGATGGGCATGTTAGAAGCGTGTATACGTGAAGATCTGAATGAGCATGCACCTCGTGCGATGGCCGTAATCGACCCAATTAAAGTGGTTATTGAAAACTTTGACGAAGGTAAGGTTGAAGAGATCAACGCGTCAAACCACCCGAATAATGAAAGTATGGGTTCGCGTGTACTACCTTTCACGAAGGAGCTTTACATTGAAAGCGAAGATTTCCGTGTGGAAGCGAACAAGCACTACAAGCGTTTAGTACTGGGTAAAGAAGTACGCCTGCGTAATGCCTACGTAATTAAAGCTGAGCGCTTTGATGAAGATGAGCAAGGTAACATAACGACCATTTATTGTACTTACGACGCCGAAACGCTGGGCAAGAATCCAAGTGATGGCCGTAAAGTAAAAGGCGTAATCCATTGGGTTAGTGCTTCGCACTCAATTGATGCGGAAGTACGTCAATACGATCGTTTATTTAGCGTGCCAAATCCGGCAGCGGCGGACAGTTACACTGATGTGTTGAATCCTGACTCGTTAGTTATCATTAAAGGTGCGAAAGTTGAACCGTCGCTTGCAAATGCGAACGCAGAGCAGGGATATCAGTTTGAGCGCTTAGGCTACTATTGCCGTGATAACAAATCGGATGGTTTGGTATTTAACCAAACTGTTGGTCTACGAGATTCATGGGCTAAAATGGACCAAGGCGAATAAGCCTGTATTCACATCGTTCAGACTGAATGTTTGAGCGGTGTATATTATCCAGATATAAAAAAACCGGCATCTGCCGGTTTTTCTTATAGCAATTAATTAATTGCTATTTTCTTCAGCGTACTTTTTACACGCTGCAATATCCGTACATTCACCGTAGAGATACAAAGAATGGTTCGTTAAACGAATGCCATTGTTATCCGCGATTTGATCCTGACGTGATTCGATAACCTCGTCTTCAAATTCAACTACACGACCACATTTCAGGCAAACAAGGTGATCGTGGTGTGATGAACCAGAAAGTTCGAATACAGACTTGCCGCCTTCAAAATGGTGACGACTCACAATACCTGCGTCATCGAATTGGTTTAGAACTCGATAAACCGTTGCAAGGCCAATTTCTTCACCTTTGTCCAACAAGATTTTGTATACATCCTCTGCGCTGATATGTTGATTATCAGGAGACTGGAGGATTTCCAGAATCTTGATGCGTGGTAGTGTGACCTTCAACCCGGCTTTTTTAAGTTCTAAATTATGATCAGTCATTAAATCTGTCTCAATTTTTATCTTTATAGTGTTATTTTTGTCAGTCCGCACGACAGGACCAACTTAGCATAACTCGGTGTGACTTGATATGCAAAAAATGCAATGAACTAGTCTTCAAGCTCGCTTAAGCACATTTCTTCGTAAACTTGCTTACACCATGATTTAACGCGCTCTTCCGTTAATTCAGGTTGACGGTCTTCATCTATACCTAAACCAACAAAGTGATTTGCGTCAGCAAGGCCTTTAGATGCTTCAAAGTTGTAGCTGTCCGTTGGCCAATGACCAACTACGATAGCACCTTTTTTCGTCACGATGTCATTTACCATACCCATCGCGTCAAGGAAGTATTCAGCGTAGTCTTCTTGGTCACCACAGCCGAAAATCGCAACTAGCTTACCGTCGAAGTCAATTTCTTCTAGTTCAGGGAAGAAATCATCCCAATCACATTGAGCTTCACCGTAATACCAAGTAGGGATACCAAAAAGTAACAGGTCGAATTCTGCGATGTCTTCTTTTGAACTTTTAGCGATGTCTTTAACATCCACTAATTTTTTACCAAGTTCTTTTTGAATCATCTTTGCAACGTGTTCTGTATTGCCTGTGTCACTTCCGAAAAAAATACCTACACTAGCCATGTACGTGTTTACCTTCTATCTATTAATCGCTAATTTTTCTTGCAATATGGTTTCGATAAGCGCACTTCGACTCAAATTTTGCGCTTCAGCCATATCACTTAATGCTTGATACAACTCAGATGAGACCTTGAATTCAATTCGCTTTAGGCCACGAGCTCTGTCTCGCTTCATCTGATTTCGTTTGTTGACCTTTAATTGCATTTCCCTTGGTAGGGGATTGGTTTTTGGCCTACCAGGTCTTTTTTCATTTTCGAATAGGTCAATTGTAGTCCTATCTGCGTCCGACTTGGCCATAGTTAACCGACACCCGCACCTTGCCAAAATACTTGAATAAGGCCTTTAGCAATGAACCCAGCACAGCCGAGGAACAATACCAACCAAACGATCTGACGGCCAAATTTCGGCACATCACCTTTTTTTAGAACGTCCTGAATTGCCATGCCTATAAGAAAGAATATTCCAGCTAAGCCGAAGTATAGGCCAATGGTTTCAATTTCGTTGATAAAGATGTCAACCATGCTTCAAAAACCCATAAATAAAACGCGGCGTACTATAACACATTCAAATCGAGAAATTTAACCTTCGATTGTAAAATCAGCTTGATTATTGAAGAAAATCAATAATCGCCTTATTTACTACCAATGGCTTCTCCGCGTGGAGCCAATGGCCAGCAGCATGAACCACCCGGCCTTTGGAATTTGGGAATAATTTAGCGATGACATCACGGTGTTCTGCGAGTATGTAGTCGGATTCACTTCCCTTCACAAACAGAGTCTCACATAAACAAGAATCATTTGCATCTATATTTGCTAAAATATTTTGATACTGAGCCGTCAGTACATCTAAATTAAAACGCCAACTGAATCCACCCGATTCGTTTTTCTGCAAGCTTTTCAACAAAAATTGGCGTACGCCCATTTCCTTTATATAGTCAGCCATTATTTCATCTGCGTGAGAGCGGCTTGAGATGGTGGCGTCGGCAACCGCGTTAAGCGCGCTGAAAATGGCATCATGTCGACTATGATAAGCAACGGGGGCGATGTCCAAAACAACCAGTTTCTCGACGATGTCTGGGTGGTTATGTGCGATTTGCATAGCGACTTTCCCACCCATTGAATGACCAACAATATGAGCTTTTTCGATATTTAGGCTTTTAAGGATTTCTACAACATCATTCGCTAAGCTCGGGTAGTTATGAGTAGCCGAGTGTGGGGAGAGCCCGTGATTTCTCAAGTCCATGTTAATTATGTCATAGCTCTCGCCTAACGCCTTGCCAATGATATTCAGGTTTTCTAATGATCCAAATAGTCCATGCAGTAAAACAACGGGCAAAGTAGATGTTTGGTTTGTTGCTTGGATAAGTTTGTAGTTGAGCAGCATAACGTAATTTCAGAGATTTGATTTACTCGCTATTTTGCCAGTATCAAACGGTTTTTCAAAGCCGTAGAGGAAATGATCAAATAAGGATATAATCGATCAAACTGAAAAGTAAAAGTCAGTAGTAGGAATAAAATGAAAAACATAGAAATAGATGACGAGTTATATCAATACATTGCAAGCAATACCCAAAGTATTGGAGAAAGTGCCTCTCAGATCCTTCGTCGTTTATTAAATCTAGACCCAGCTAAAACAACTGTTAAAAAACTAGAACCAGACACAGTAGGGTTAGAAAAAGAAACTAAGGTCGTTGAAGAAGTAAAAGAAAAGCCGGCTGTCACATCTGTGTCAAAGCCTGCAGCTAGTGTATTCAATGTGCTAAATAAAGAAGAACTTGCGATGCAAAAAGGCGTGGTAGGTCGTTTCTTATTTATTTTGTCTGCTTTTTATCGCACGCACAAAGGTGCATTCAAATCCGTGCTTGATATTAAAGGTAGAGATCGCATTTACTTCGCCATGAGCAAAGAAGAACTTCTTGAAAGCGGCAGCAGTATGAATCCAAAGCAAATTGAAGGCAGTGAGTTTTGGGTCATGACCAATTCAAACACAACCAGAAAGAAAATGATGTTGCATGAGGTTGCGTTATCTTTAGGCTATTCTGAAGATCAAGCTGAAAAGATCCGCGATTACCTGTAAGGACTAAAAAGGACAAACTATGGCAATTCACCCTGGTGCTGGTAAACCTGCTCCGAAATCAGAACTGGTAAACATTCCTAAACTTGTATCGTCTTATTATCTTAATGAGCCAGACCTTGAACAATTTCCAGAACAATGCGTTGAATTTGGCACCTCGGGTCACCGCGGATGCTCTTACAATGTAAAGTTCAACGAATCGCATATTTTGGCTGTAACTCAAGCTATTTGCGATTATCGCAAAGCCAACAATATTTTTGGCCCATTGTTCTTAGGCAAAGATACACACGCGCTCTCAGAAGCGGCGTTTAATTCAGCGATCGAAGTGCTTGTTGCGAATGAGGTTCAGGTTATTACTCAGGAAAACGACGATTTCACGCCAACACCTGTCATCAGCCATGCCATAGTAACGCACAACAAAGTTCATCCTCATGAACTTGCGGATGGGATAGTCGTCACGCCTTCACATAATCCACCTGAAGATGGTGGGTTTAAATACAATCCGCCAAATGGGGGGCCTGCTGATACAGAGGTGACTAAGTGGATTGAAGACAGAGCCAACCAGCTTTTACTAGAAGATTTGGTCGAGGTTGAACTATTCCCTTATGCGAAAGCTCGCCGATCAGGTTTTATTAAATACGAAGATTTAATAACGCCTTACGTCGAAGATCTTTCTAATATCATCGATTTTGATGCGATCAAACAGGCGAATGTAAAGATAGGTGTTGATCCACTCGGTGGTTCAGGCATTAATTTTTGGCCGGTGATTGCAACGCATTACGGATTAAACATTACGGTGGTCAATGATGACGTCGACCCTCGATTTGCATTCATGCCTTTGGACAAAGATGGCAAAATTCGTATGGATTGTTCTTCGCCTTACGCAATGGCCAACTTGATTGCGTTAAAAGATGAATACGATATCGGTATTGGTAATGATCCTGATTACGATCGTCATGGCATCGTGACGAAAGATGGGCTAATGAATCCAAACCATTATCTTGCCGTGGCCATCGATTACTTAATGACCCACAGACCGAACTGGCCAAATAACCTTAAAGTCGGTAAAACGTTAGTGTCCAGTGCCATGATAGATAAAGTGGTCAAAGATCTAGGTAAAGACGTTTACGAAGTACCTGTTGGATTTAAGTGGTTCGTAGATGGTTTAGCGCAGGGTACTTTAGCGTTTGGTGGTGAAGAGAGTGCAGGCGCGTCTTTTTTACGTAAAGATGGTACTGTTTGGAACACCGATAAAGACGGTTTTATTCTCGGTCTGCTCGCGGCTGAAATACTCGCTGTAACAGGAAAGACTCCATCAGAACGCTATCGTGAGTTTGAAGCCAAATTTGGCGCGCCACTTTATAAACGGATCGATGCGCCAGCGAGTTCATCACAAAAAGCGAAGTTGAAATCACTAAGCGCTTCAGATGTAAAAGCGGACGTACTGGCTGGTGATAAAATCACTCAAATCTTAACACATGCACCTGGTAATGGTGGCGCGATTGGTGGTTTAAAAGTTGTGACGGAATCGGGGTGGTTTGCTGCTCGTCCATCCGGTACCGAAGAAATCTACAAAATCTATTTAGAGTCGTTTAAAGGAGAAGCTCATTTAAACGAACTAGAAAAAGAAGCGAAAGCGCTAGTCGATAGCGTGATCCGCTAACTCCATTTACAAATAAGGCCATACGTTCGTATGGCCTTTTTTTATCTCTCACACAAGGTGACAGTATGTACCTAGACAATTTAAAACGAACGGGTGATTTTTTAACCCTAACTCGACAACACGAATGGCATTTAGAAGCAAGTCAATTTGAACTTAACAATGGTACGAAAGTGGTCGTGCGTGATACGGGCGTCATTGAGTTTACGCCAGCGAAATTAGGCGATAAAGACATTGTTTTATCATCGGGCATTCATGGTAATGAAACCGCGCCTATTGAAATCTGCGCAGAGTTAATTGAAAAGCTCATCCGCGAAGAGCTGACCGCAGCCCATCGCGTATTGTTTATTTTTGGTAACCCTGCATCAATGAATATTGAAAAGCGATTTGTTGAAGAGAACATGAACCGACTTTTCAGTGGTAGCCATAGTAAAGGCGAAGGAATCGTAAACGAAGAACGCAAGCGTGCGAAAAAATTAGAAGATTATGTACGTGATTTCTTTACTCATGTTGATGGTGAAAGAGTGCGTTGCCATTACGACCTCCACACGGCAATCCGCGGATCAAAAAACGAAAAGTTTGCCGTTTACCCCTACTTACATGGTAAGCCGTGGAAGAAATCCCAATTACAGTTTCTAGGTGCATGTGGGGTGAATACGGTATTGATGATGCAATCACCAGCAACGACATTTAGCTATTTTTCGTCAAATGAGTTTGGTGCGGACGCGTTTACAGTTGAGCTCGGACAAGTGCAGCCGTTCGGTCAAAATGACATGGTGAAATTCATCGATGCGAAAGTAACGTTGGAAGCATTAATTAGCCAAAATGCTATTAAATATGGTGAATTTAATGCAGGTGACTACGAGGTTTTCAACGTGCATCGCACAATAAACCGAACGCAAGACGACTTTACACTTGCCTTTGCGGATGACGTGGTTAATTTCGAGAGTTTCAACAAAGGTGAATTGCTCGCGAAGGACGGTGAAAATCATATCTTTGCAGAAGTGGATGGTGAGGCGATTATCTTTCCCAATGCGAGTGTAGCGATTGGACAGCGTGCTATCTTAACGGTGTTGCCAATGACCATTGACGAGCGATTTGTGTAACGACCAAATCACCAACCGAATTTTGTGTTGCTTGGTATTGCTAACAAAAAGACTTGAATAGTCAATCATGCCAAGCAACATTTCACCCATTTCTATTGATCTCATTTCCCTGCCAAATCACAAAATACCACAACAGGTCATACCAGAATAAAAGTCTTTTAATACAAAGATGTACTGAATTCTTTCCAGTTAAATAGGGCAATTTCAAGGTTATTCGACTAGGATTAGTTGAATAACACTTTACGTTAACGTAAAGTGGCGAAAGCTTTAATTTAATAATTATGCATTTGCCGCACAGATTATCCTTACAAAATAGCGGATAGAAGTTCAGCTGAATTTTTAGTTGCAGAATAATCGTGACAACAAAAGAAGGTAGGTTATGACTAACCCCAATAACGTTTCGCTAAATCTGAGTCACGCGCTTGAATTTATCGATGGTCATGCGCTAAACATTCCAACTATTACGTTACTTGACCAAAATGGTAACTTAATCGATGGTGCGCATGCGCCTGAGCTCGATAAAGACACCGCGCTTCGTATCTATGACACTATGCGTTTTATTCGCCTTCTTGATGAGCGTATGCAAGCGGCGCAACGTCAAGGACGTATTAGTTTTTACATGCAATGTCTAGGTGAAGAAGCTGCTGTAACGGCAAGTGCAGCGGCGCTTAAAGACGATGACATGATTATGGCCCAATACCGAGAGCAAGCTGCTCTCGCTTACAGAGGATTTACCTTAGAGCAGTTCATGAACCAAATGTTCTCGAACGAGAAAGATTTGGGTAAAGGCCGTCAAATGCCCATTCATTACGGCTCTAACGAATTAAACTACCTTACTATTTCATCACCGCTTGGTACCCAAATACCTCAAGCAACGGGTTATGCATACGGTCAGAAACTAAAGCACATTGACGCGAAAACCGGCGAGTTAAACTCGCAAATTGATGCGGTCACGATTTGTTATTTTGGAGAAGGTGCTGCATCAGAAGGTGATTTCCATGCTGGTCTAAACATGGCAGCGGTACATGGTTCACCTGTAATCTTTTTTGCGCGCAATAACGGTTATGCAATCTCAACACCTGCAGATGAGCAATTTAAAGGTGATGGAATCGCAGCTCGTGGCGTTGGCTATGGCATTAAAACAATTCGTGTAGATGGCGGCGATGCGCTTGCGGTTTACGCGGCAACGAAGTTGGCAAGAGAAATAGCAAGTAAGAATGGTGAACCGGTTCTTATTGAATCTATCGCCTACCGCCTTGGTGCTCATTCAACATCAGACGACCCTTCAGGTTATCGTAGTAAAGACGAAGAAGCACAATTTAGAGACAACTGCCCAATCGAACGTTTTAAGAAATGGTTACTTAATCAAGGTTGGCTTGATCTTAGCGAAGACGACGCGGTTAAAGAAAAGCTCCGTGAAGACATTCTTAACGCACTTAAAGTAGCTGAGAAAGTTGCAAAGCCACCATTAGAAGATTTGATTTCAGACGTGTATGACACGCCAATTCCAGCGCTTCAAAAACAATACGAAGAACTAAAAGAGCACATTTTGCAGAATCCAGATGCGTATCCAACCACCGCAGGGAGAATTAAATAATGGCTAAAATGAACATGCTACACGCCATTAACTCGGCGTTGGATATCACGATGGCAGAACACCCGCAAGCGTGTATTTTCGGTGAAGACGTAGGTTATTTCGGCGGCGTATTTAGAGCGACATCCGGCCTTCAAGAAAAATACGGAAAACATCGTGTGTTTAACACGCCGTTAACTGAGCAAGGTATTCTTGGTTTTGCAAATGGTTTAGCCGCATTTGGCGCGCCTGCGCTCGCTGAAATTCAGTTCGCGGACTACATTTTCCCAGCGTTTGACCAAATCGTAAACGAGTCAGCAAAATTCCGTTACCGCAGTGGTAATGAATTTAACGTGGGTAACTTAACAATTCGTACCCCATATGGTGGCGGTATCGCTGGTGGTTTATACCATTCTCAATCGCCAGAAGCGTATTTCGCTCATACACCAGGTTTGAAGTTAGTCGTACCTCGCAACCCGTATCAAGCGAAAGGTTTGCTTCGTTCATGTATCAAAGACGACAACCCCGTTATTTTCTTTGAACCTAAACGTCTTTATCGCGCCTCAGTCGGTGAAGTTCCTGAGGACGATTACTCAATCCCATTAGGAAAAGCGGAAATTGTACGTGAAGGTAAAGACGTCACACTTCTTGCTTGGGGTGCACAAATGGAAATTCTTGAGCAAGCAGCAGACAAAGCAGAATCGGCTGGTATTTCGTGTGAAGTGATCGACCTTAGAACTATTTTGCCTTGGGACGTTGAAACGATTGCGCAATCGGTGATGAAGACTGGTCGTTTAGTCATCAGCCATGAAGCTCCGATTACAAATGGTTTCGGTGCTGAAATTGCGGCGACAATTCAACAAGAGTGTTTCTTACATCTTGAATCGCCTATTCTTCGTGTTTGTGGTCTTGATACACCTTATCCACTGGCGCTCGAGAAAGAATACGTTCCGGATGCATTGAAAATTTTCGCTGCAATCAAAAAGTCAGTCGAGTTTTAAGGAGTTCTCATGGCACAAGATTTTATCTTACCAGATATTGGTGAAGGCATCGTAGAGTGTGAAATCGTTGAGTGGCTTGTTGCAGTAGGTGAAGAAGTTAAAGAAGATCAGCCAATATGTGACGTGATGACTGACAAGGCATTAGTGCAGATTCCAGCGGTTCATGACGGTGTGATCACGAAGTTGTATTACGACAAAGGCGCTGTCGCAAAAGTGCATTCTCCACTATTTGAAATGAATGTGGCGGGTCAAGTAGTCGCAAATGACGACCGCGTAGCTGATGCACCAACGGACACGAATGGCGCAATAGAAGATTTCATATTGCCTGATATTGGTGAAGGTATCGTAGAGTGTGAAATCGTCGAATGGCTTGTTGCAGAAGGGGACGAAATCAAAGAGGACCAAGCAGTTTGTGATGTGATGACTGACAAAGCGCTTGTGCAAATCCCTGCAAAATACGATGGCGTAGTCGAAAAACTTTACTACGCGAAAGGCGACATTGCTAAAGTACACAGCCCACTTTTCCAAATGCGAGTCACGCAAGCTGGACACGTATCGAGTGCGTCAACGACAAAACCGGTCGTGGCAGAACCTGTTGTAACGTCAACAACAAACGTGACGACAAGTAATGCGCCTATCGTGAATGAAAAAGCGGTAGCGTCACCCGCAGTACGACGTAAAGCACGTGAGGCGGGTGTTGATATCCGAATGGTGCCTGGCACAGGCAAAAATGGTCGGGTCTACAAAGAGGACATTGCGAACTTTCTAACTGGTCAAGGTGCACCGCAAACTAAGACGGTTGAAAAAACAGCATCCGAAGTTCAAAGTAGTAAAGAACAGACTAAAGCAGTGGTTTCTGGTGGAAAACGCGTTGAGCCGATAAAAGGTATCAAGGCTGCGATGGCAAAACAAATGGTTGCGTCAGTCTCTACTATTCCTCACTTTACCTTCAGTGATGAAATTGATCTTACGAATCTCATTGCACTGCGTTCGGGTATGAAAGATCAGTACGCGAAGCAAGGCGTAAAATTGACCATGATGCCGTTTTTCATCAAAGCATTGTCGTTAGCCATTAAAGCGTTCCCTGTATTGAATTCGCAAGTGAACGACGACTGCACTGAACTCACATTCTTCGATGACCATAATATTGGAATGGCGGTTGATTCGAAGATTGGTTTGCTCGTGCCAAACATCAAAGGCTGCCAAAATAAATCTATCGTTGATGTTGCAAACGAAGTGACCCGTTTAACCGACGCGGCGCGTGATGGCCGTGTTTCACCGGATGACTTGAAAGGTGGCACAATTTCCATTTCCAACATTGGTGCAATAGGTGGAACAACGGCGACGCCTATCATCAATAAACCAGAAGTCGCAATAGTTGCGCTCGGTAAACTGCAGCATCTTCCTCGCTTTAACGACAAAGGCGAAGTGGAAGCTCGCGCGATTATGCAGGTGAGCTGGTCTGGAGATCATCGTGTGATTGATGGTGGAACCATTGCAAGATTCAACAATCTTTGGAAGGCCTATCTTGAAGAGCCAGCCAAGATGATGATGGCGATGAGCTAAAAATGAAAAAGGAGCGAAAGCTCCTTTTTTGTTACATAAACCCATTGTTATCATGAGCTTTGAATACACAAGAAGAAGAGAATCTTGCTATGACACAAATTCAGGTTGTGACCGGTGCGCAAATTAACGAATTTTTAGATGCGCTGGCAGTGCTACGAATCGCCATCTTCCGAGACTTCCCGTATTTGTATGAAGGTACACTTGAGTATGAAAAATCCTACTTAAGCACGTACGCTAATAGTAAAGACGCCATTGTTGTACTTGTTCTCGATAATGGAAAGGTGGTGGGAGCATCCACAGGGTTACCGTTAAGTGAAGAAACGATTGAGTTCAAACAACCGTTTATCGATGCAGGTTATAACGTTGACGAGATTTTTTATTGTGCTGAATCTGTATTACTTTCTGCATATCGAGGAAGCGGATTGGGAAAGCGCTTTTTTGAAGAGCGAGAAGCCTATGCAAAGCAGTTAGAGGGGATAACACACGTATGCTTTTGTGCTGTTGTGCGAGAAGAACAACACCTATTAAAACCAAACGATTATAAATCGCTGGAACCTTTTTGGATGTCGCAAGGTTATTCAAAAACGAAACTGACGTGCGAGTATGTTTGGCGGGATATTGATAAAACAGTCGATTCCGCAAAAACGATGCAATTTTGGATGAAGTCGCTGTGATTGAGCTTTCATCGCGTCAACGTTGAGCTAAAGTAAAGCCCGAGTTTTGGAAAACCAAATTTATGTGGCGTAATCCTGTACTGTTGGCGATGCACCTTGGTCACCCGCGCTAGATATAACTATAGGCGCTGCCGCTATCTATAAACCCATCAACATAGGCTTTGAATCAACGGGAATTCATATTTTGGAGACCTCAATAAACCTCCGTGGGTAGTTGGCAATTTCGATTGGTCAAAATAAGTTCATTTTAATCCTTCATGGCAAAATGGGATTGTGCTTCTGATTTTAAATACCAAACACACCGTATGAAATATAGCCAACTACCAGAGCTGGTATAAAGGTCAAAATCGATGCCAAACTAGCGGCTTTTGGCGCGAGGGCAATTGCTGGAAACAACGCATCGCCATCGTTACTGATAGCATTGGCTGCCAACGCGCTAAATGGTAATAAGCCTTGCAAGTACATTGATGTGACAATAATTTGGGGACCACAGCCAGGAATAAGACCAATAACCGCACCCAGCAGTGGAGCAAACATACCGTGTGCCGTAAACCATTGTTTAAAGTCAAATTGCGTTAAGCTTTCTAAGAAAGCGAAGGCAATAAAACTGCTTAGCACGATAACAGAAATAAAATGAGTATCTTTAGAAATCAAAGCAAAACGCTCTGTTGTATTGTCATGTAACGACCCTTCCCGATACGCTTCGCTGTTGGCTGGTGTGATTGCCCAGAGTAAAGAAATGGCAAAGCAACATGCAACCCCAACCGCGTCAATATAAGGTTTGAACGCCCCAAATTCCCAATTGAGTGCGCTGAGTAACGCAATTGCTAGAGCAGGGAAGAGCGACCACTGCCAAAATCGCCCTGCAATGGATTGCAGATACCGTGGTGTTGATCTAGCGAGCGGTAAATCTATTTCTATGGAGGTATTGTACTGCGGGGTAGGAAGTACTCTATTTGCAACAAACCCACAGAGTACGCCGGTGATCAGACCAATAGTCATAATTGAAATCGCCGTTAGCGGTTGCTGTGCAAGTAACAGAAAGGCTGCATCACCCATCGTCGCAACGAGCACGGCAACGACAGCACCAAAACTTGCTTGGTTCTTGGTGTACTGTGTTACAACGACAATCGCACCTCCGCAGCCGGGTAATATACCAAGTGTTGCAGCGACAACAATTTCAAGCGTTGGGTTCTGTAACGCTAAATAGCCAAGTTCAAATTGATTAAAGCGTTTACTCAATTGATGATACAGATAAAGTGTCGCGGCGACAAACACGCTAACTTGATAGTAAGCATCTGAAAGTGCAGACACGACAATGGCTCGCGTATCGGTGTGGAAAATTAAGACTGCAAGGATGGCGGGCAGCATAAGCTTGATGCTAAACGATGAACGGTTAACGCGTCGGGAAGGGGCTTTTACTAAATTAGCGGCGGTTGAATTCATAAAAATATAGCGCAACAGTAGAACACCATTGCACTATATTTCAAATGATAATGATTATCAATCGTAAAAATGAATCGGTCTTATTGCTTTCTTTGGAACTCGGAAGTAGCTTGCCACGTTGGCCACTCCTTTTGCTCAGAAACGTCATAACCTACTTGGAAAAACAACTGTAGGTCTTGGACCGCGCCAGATAAATCCCACTCATCACGGTAACGATCGCAAGGTTGGTGATAACAACCTTTAAGCACAAGACTCATACGTTTGCGATAATTCGCCGTGGCTTCATCTCGAGGTGTTGTTCCGCCACCCGCGTACATTGCTGGTACGCCCATGTTCGCAAACGCAAAGTGATCTGAACGGTAGTATCCACCAGAAGCAGGGTGAGGATCACCAGCCACAGTTCTATTTTGGGCTTTTGCTGCTGTTGCTAACGTGTTGTCGAGAGACGACTTACCAATACCCACTACATTAATATCGGTGACTTTACCAAGTAGGTTTAAACTGTCCATATTGATATTAGCAACGGTTTGATTTGCCGGGATAACAGGGTGAGCGGCATAAAATTTTGAGCCAAGTAAACCTTGCTCTTCAGCGGTTACCGCTAAAAAGGTAATCGAACGAGATGGCTTCTTCACAAGCGAAGTAAACGCTTCAGCTACTTCAATTAAGCCAGCAGTTCCTGATGCATTATCGTGTGCCCCGTTATAAATGTTGTCACCCTTTCGGTTTGGGTCTGTGCCTAAGTGGTCCCAGTGTGCGCTGTAAATGACGTGCTCAGCGGGTGTCTCACTGCCTGGTAACGTAGCGATGAAATTGTAAGAGGTTGATTTTTTAATTTTGCTTTTGACGGTAATCGACGCATCTAGACCTTTAAGCTCAGTATGGTATGCACCCATCGCGGCTTTCGCTTTTTCTTGCTCGAAATCCAATCCCGCTTTTGAAAAGAGTTCTTTAGCTACATCTACAGTGACCCAACCTTCGACTGCGACTCTGTCCATATTATTGTTTTCTTTTTGGAATCCAAATTGTGGACCACTCCAAGAATTCTCAACCACACTCCATGGGTAGGATGCTGGTGCAGTTTCGTGAATAATAATGGCACCAGCAGCGCCTTGACGGCTTGCTTCTTCGAACTTATAAGTCCAGCGCCCGTAATACGTCATCGCATCACCAGTAAACACCGATGGGTCTTTTGTCGCAAAACCAGGGTCATTAACGAGCATTACAACCGTTTTACCTTTTACATCAAGGCCTTCGTAGTCGTTCCAGTTGTATTCTGGCGCGTTAACACCATAACCCACGAACACAAGTTGCGATTTGTTCAGTGATTGCTGTTCACTAATACGCGCAGTGCCCATCACCATGTCTTTTTTATACTGGTAGTCTTTCCCACCAATATTTAAACTCATGTTGGAGTCCGCTTCGATTGAGACCAGCGGGACTTCTTGTAAATAACTGCCGTTATTACCAGGTACTAAGCCAAGCGCTTTAAATTGCTTGGTTAAGTACGCCAGTGTAAGTTTTTCACCTTCAGACGAAGGGGCACGGCCGCCAAACTCATCGGAAGCCAATACTTTAATGTGAGACGCAAGTTGTTCTGCTGTGATGCTGTCATAGGCTTTAGTCACCGCCGCAGCATCGTTCATGCTTGTTGTGCTCGCACAGCCCGCTAGAATCGCAAGGCTTAGTGCGCTCAATGTCATTTTAATTTTCATGTTGTCGCTTCTTAGTGTGAAGGAACATTGATCTAAGCATATTTGAAAAAAGATTTCGAGAAACATGCCATGAAACACTTTGTAATAGGTTAGGTTTAGGTTTGTATTTGAATTTAAGGTACAATTTGGCAAAACTTCTCATGCCTTTTTTAGATGAAGCGATTTAACCCAAGTACACAATGGCAACCAGACGTTTTCTTGAATCCAGTCTATGCCACATTAAATGCGCTGTTTGAGATCGACAAACAGCTTGATTGGCCCAGTTGCGATTGGCTGAATTGTTTTGCTCACGCCACCGTTGGCGGTGGTCATACGATAGAGTTTGTTGAAAATGCCAAGCTGGTCGATGAAACACGTTATTACGAAGCCATTATATACGAAACGGGACAAGTACCTACCCGAGAAGATAATTGGCATGATCTTTTTGGTGCATTGATTTGGTGTTTATTTCCAAGAACCAAAGCGTTACTCAACGTACTGCATATGCAAGATATTCAACAAAGTGGCCTAAAAACAAGAACGCCAATGCGTAATGCAATTACATTATGGGACGAATGCGGTGTTCTCGTCGTTACAACAAACTTAAAACGAATTGAACAATTGCAAAATCACCAATGGCAGGATGTGTTTATCACGCATAGAGATGAGTGGGGAAAAGAAATCGAAGCGGTGATGTTTGGTCACGCCAACTACGAAATGATGACCGCACCATTTGAAGGACTTACGGGTAAGTTATTACCGGTAATTGTGGACGAATTGTATTTCTCATTATCAACAAAAGAACGATATGCGTTCCTTGATGAGCAGCTCGTTCAGATGATTTCATCTCAGCACATTCTAAAAAACAACAAGTCGATGTCGCCGCTACCCCTTTTAGGGATCCCAGGCTGGTGGCATGACAATGAGAATTCAGAATTTTACAGTAATACTGACTATTTTAGGCCGAAAAGGACGCATAAATGATTGAACTTACGCAGTTACAAAAGAAATTTAAACTGCAAGTGAAGAGCAAGCCTGTTGAGGTCAACAAGGATCCTCGTGAGCGCGACGGCTTTTTCCACTCAGTGGAAGCTGTTTCGTTTAATTGTGCGCAAGGTGAAGTGTTGGGGTTGCTAGGCCCAAATGGTGCAGGAAAAACGACAACACTAAGAATGCTTTCAACGGCGCTGACGCCGGATGCGGGCGACATTATCATCGATGGGAAGAGTATCGTCAAAGACCCCATTTTAGGGCGTCGAATGATCGGCTTTTTATCAGGCAGCACGGGTCTCTATGGGCGACTTACCGCAAAAGAAAACATCACCTACTTTGCTAAGTTGCATGGAATCAAAGGACAAGCGCTCAGAGACAGATTAGAAAGCATCTTTGATTTGCTTGATATGCATAGCTTTTTAGATAAACGTGCAGATACGCTTTCAACGGGTATGAAGCAAAAAACTAACATTGCTCGAGCTGTTGTGCACAGTCCGAAAATCGTCGTGTTAGACGAACCGACGACGGGCCTGGATATCATGACGAAGCAGACCGTACTTCGTTTTATTGAGGGACTTAAGCGTGACGGAACGCCGGTGATATTTTCAACGCATCATCTCGATGAAGTCGCTCTGTTGTGTGACCGTGTACATGTAATCGATAAAGGCAGAAGTTGTTTCGATGGTTCAGTCTCGTCGTTTAAAACGCACAGTGAAGACGGTGAAATGAATAGGGCGTTTTTGAACATTGTGGGAGCATCACAGCATGTTTGAGATATATAAAAAGGAACTACTCGAATTATTGCGCGATAAAAAAACATTGTTTTTTGTTATTGCTTTACCCCTGTTAATTTTCCCGCTCATCATGGGCTTTATGGCGTTTTTAAGTTCCCAAGCAGCGATGAGTGCTGAGCAAAAAGTGCACCAATTCGCCATTGTAAATCCAGAATTTGCCCCGACCTTTTCAGAGCGTCTTTTTTATCACAAGAGTTTTAAACAGGCCAAAACGCAGGGCGAATATAAAAGTGTTGACGATCTCATTGAAGCAGTTAAATCCAATCAAATTGATGTTGGTATTTTTATCAGTGGCGACCCAACGCAAGCGATGACGGAAGGAAAGCAAACGTCTTGGTCGATTGTTTTTAACGACGCTAAGGCCATAAGCTTCATTTACTCGCGAATTGAAGATCTGCAAAAGAAATTCGCAGATGATTTAGTCGGTGATGCCTTGGAAAAAGCGGGTATCGAAAAACGCGTTCATCAAGCCGTCTTGCACCCAATCCAATTAGAGAAAGTGGATACGGCAGATAAGCGGGAAAATTTAGGCGAAAAACTCGGTGGCATCATTCCTTATCTGTTAATTCCTTTAATTTTGGCGGGGGCAATTTATCCTGCGATAGACATGGGAGCGGGTGAAAAGGAGCGTGGAACGCTCGAAACCTTGTTACTAACCCCCGTTTCTCGTACACAATTAGTGCTTGGTAAGTTTTTTACGCTACTTACGACGTCTGTTTCAAGCGCAATAATTACGGTTTTATCACTCAGTTTGTGGGTTGGGATTGCAATTAGTTTTATCGAAATTGGTGTCGTGAAAAATGCCTTTGCGAGTGTTGGCGTTAAAGAGTTTGCGTTAATTTTTATGTTGTTACTTCCTGTGGCGGCAATCTTGTCCTCACTCGTATTAGCCATCTCAATTTACGCACGAACCTTTAAAGAAGCCCAAAATTACATGGGCCCGCTCAATCTGCTGGTGATATTGCCGATGATGGCGTCGGTGATGCCAAACATGCAGTTGAATAGCACAACGGCACTTATTCCAATTACCAACGTCTCTTTAGCCATTAAAGACATCATTAAAGGGACTATCGATTTTGGTTCAATGTGGCTTATTTTTGCTTCAACCGCAGTACTTGGTGGCGTGTTATTGGTCTGCTGTGTGCGCTGGTTTAGTTGCGAAAGTGTGTTATTCAGATAGTCTTGAAATGTAGACAAAATCGTACTGATTTTGTCTACTCATCTTTGATAATTGTTGTCCCATCTAATCTAAAAGACGCTATGTTCCCATAATGATAGATTTGCGGCTTTGTTGATATTTGGGGGCTAAATATGAGCCAGACTTCTCATTCCGCTTCTTATTCTAATGAACCTAAAGGGCTATTTAATCGCTTTTTGGCAACAGTCGAATATTTGGGTAATTTACTTCCGCATCCAATCACGTTGTTTGCTCTGTTCGCTCTAGGCATCGTGATCATCAGTGGCGTTGCCGATTGGGTAGGGCTCAGCGCTATTGATCCAAGACCCGAAGGCGCAAGGGGTCGAGACCCTGACGGCGTTATTGAAGTTGTAAGCTTACTCAGCGCCGAAGGACTGCAAAAAATTGTAACCGGGCTTGTGACCAACTTTACCGGTTTTGCTCCTCTTGGCACTGTGTTAGTCGCGTTGCTTGGCGTCAGTGTTGCTGAGCATTCAGGCTTATTATCTGCTGCAATGCGAGGTATGGTGGTTGGTGCATCAAAACGTCTAGTGACCTTTATGATTGTTTTGGCTGCCATATTGTCAAACACGGCATCTGAACTCGGTTACGTTGTACTTATCCCACTTGCAGCAATGATTTTCCATAGTTTGGGACGCCATCCCTTAGCGGGTCTTGCCGCTGCATTTGCTGGGGTATCTGGCGGCTACAGTGCGAATTTACTGCTGGGTACTATCGACCCATTGCTTGCGGGGATCACAACGCCTGCGGCACAAATGATAGACCCGAGTTATGAAGTTGGGCCAGAAGCTAACTGGTATTTTATGATGATTTCTGTATTCCTAATTGCAGCGCTTGGCACGTGGGTAACGGAAAAAATAGTCGAACCAAGACTCGGTCAGTACCACGAAAGTGAAGCAGGTCCTGATCTTCCTCCAAATAACATTGAACAGCTATCGGTAATTGAAAAACGCGGCCTAAGAAACGCTGGTTTGGCTTTACTTGCGGTGTGTGCACTTCTTGCTTTAACAATTGTGCCTGACGAGGGAATATTGCGTCATCCGACAACGGGAGAAGTCGCGGGGTCTCCGTTCTTAAAAGGTATTGTGGTATTCATTTTTGTTTCTTTTGCGGTGCCTGGCTTTGTATATGGCCGCACGGTTGGCACAGTCAGAAATGACAAAGACGTTATAAATGCAATGAGTAAGAGTATGAGTTCAATGGGAATGTACATTGTACTTGTGTTCTTTGCAGCTCAATTTGTGGCCTTTTTTAAGTGGACAAATCTCGGGACCATTATGGCGATAAACGGTGCGGCACTTTTACATGCGCTACACTTAACGGGTCCAGAAGTGTTTATCTTATTTATCTTCATGTGTGCCGTGGTAAATTTGAGTTTAGGTTCGTCGTCCGCACAATGGGCAGTAACAGCACCAATTTTTGTACCCATGTTAATGTTAATCGGCTACGCCCCGGAAACAATTCAAGCGGCTTATCGAATTGGTGATTCAGTAACAAACTTAATAACGCCAATGATGAGTTATTTCGGCTTGATATTGGCCGTTGCGACCAAGTACAAAAAAGACATGGGCATTGGTACGTTAGTTGCGATGATGTTGCCTTATAGCTTGATCTTCTTTGTGGGGTGGGTTGCGCTGTTTTATATCTGGGTGTTCGGGTTTGGTTTACCTGTAGGACCCAACTCGCCTATCTATTTCACACCGTAATCGAATCTAATTGACGAACCTTTAAAAGCACAAAGTAACCTTTGTGCTTTTTTGGTCAACATTAGCTTGCAGACATTTCCGCTTGTGCGTGCCTTTTCTACGGTAAGATTAAATAAGTTCATTTTTAGCTTTTGTACATAAACGCCGAAATAAAATAGAAAATGACGAGCAATACTTTGTAAAGTCAGTCATCAGCAAACATTTTCGGAAATCGCGATTAAGCGCATAGAGTAAGGGGAGACAGAGTAATAAAGTCTCATACCAAGTTATAAAGATATACATACTGAGTATTAAAGCATCACTCTAAAGTGGCAGCGGTCACAGGCGATACGCTGCCATTCCTAAATCGAAAATACCCCTTTTCGATTCAGCAGTGTGATGTGCAACCAACTTTTTTAGCTTCCGTTGAGCCAATTTTAGTAAAGCTACTGAGTTTCGAAAGGGCTCTGACACTTATATTGTGTCTAACGGGCTCGTTGTACCGGCAAAATGTTGGCCAAGTACATGTGTATAGATTTGTGTGGTACTAACGTCATTGTGGCCCAGTAATTCTTGAACACTTCTTATATCACGACCCGCTTGAAGCAAATGGGTTGCAAAGCTATGCCTAAACGTATGGCAGGTGACGCGTTTATTTATTTGAATATTACGCACAGCATTCCCGAGCGCTTTACGAATAACACTTTGATGTAAATGGTGCCTGCATAGTGTGCCTGTATAAGGATTGATACAAGTAGTGCTAGAAGGAAAAATAAACATCCAACCATGTTGCCTAAACGCGTTGGGATACTTGCGTTCTAATGCATTTGGCATAGATGGACCTATCCCGTGAAGGTTGTCATTCTGTTGAATCTTAATAGCCATTTCAATATAGGTAGTGAGCTTTTTTGAGCATCTATTGCTGAGGATGGTTTGCCTATCTTTATGCCCTTTACCGTCTCTAACGGTCAGCGAAGCGCTTTCAATATCAATATCTTGGATACGTAACCTGAGGCATTCTGAAACTCTTAGTCCGCTACCATAGAGTAGTTCTATTATTAGTCTGTCGCGGCCATCAATTCATTTAGTATTAGTGAGATTTCTGATGGAGATAACACTGTAGGTAAATGTCTGTGTTTAGTGGCATAGCAAAAACCTAAATCCCCTAGCTCATGGTGCAAATGCTTCTGATACAAATAGGCTAACGCATTCAGTGCAATTTTTTGTGTGTTGATAGCTACATTTCGTTGGTTAGCAAGGAAGGTTAAAAATTGTGTAACCTCTTCCGTTCCCATTGTTTCTGGGTGACGCTTGTCGTGAAAGTTAATGAATGCCTTGATCCAATACAGATAGTTTTTTTCCGTTCTAATACTGTAACCACGCATACGCATTTCTTCTTGAAGGCCGCTTAGAAATGGGCTTTTTAGACTCATGATAACCCTCGCTCTTAAATACTGTTATTTTATACAGTGTTATTTGAAATTCCCGGATATCAAGGAAAATAGTGAAAAAATTTTGCGCGTTTGTACGTGTGCTAATTCATATAATTATTTTATATCAATATGTTATGTGTTTGCGATTTGAGATAATAGGTTTGGAAAACGCGCATGCGCGTTTTTCCGGATGGTATATTTGAAGAGAAGCTGATAAGTTATTTGCAATACAAGTAGTTAACTGTGCGCGTTTTCACTGGTCCAACGAGGTAAACGCGCATGCGCACTAATAAAATGTTAACCATCCATACCGGGAATAATCATGGCAAAACCTAGAATCTTTGTTTCTTCTACATATTATGATTTGAAGCATATTAGAAATAGTCTAGAAGCATTTATTGATGGGATGGGGTATGAGTCGGTTTTGTATGAAGAGGGAGATATCCCGTTTCATCATGACTCTCCATTAGATGTTTCGTGTTATGAAGAAATTAAGAGTTGTCATATTCTAGTGTTGATAATAGGTGGTAGGTATGGCAGCCCTGCGTCGGATGTGGATATCGAAAGCGGCCTCGATTTTTACAATTCAGTGACAAAAAAAGAATATGAAACTGCTCGAAAGAATGACATTCCAATCTATGTGTTTATAGAAAAAAATGTTCATTCTGAATATCACACCTACAAGAAAAATAGAAAAAATGAAAATATCGAGTATGCCCATGTTGATAACGTTAATATTTTTAAGCTGATCGATGAGATATACGCTCAAAAAAGAAATAATTTGATAAGAGATTTCGAGAAGTTTGATGATTTATCTTCATGGCTTAAAGATCAATGGGCAGGGCTTTTCGCGGATATGCTGTCAGAGAAGAAGCGTGACAAGGATCTCGAGGATCTATCTGCACAAGTTTCTGGATTAAAAGATCTAAGCTCTGTTCTTAAAAACTATACAGAGTCAATTATGGAAAAGCTCCAGCCTGAAAACTTCGAACAGATTATCACTTCGTCAAATAAAGTTTTGAAGAGTAGATATATGCGACTGTTTGGAAATCATGAAATGATTCGTTACTTCCTTGATAAGTCACCTAAAGGAGTGGGCATCGTTAAGTTATATGATGCATTTGAGAAGTCGAACTCAGTCGGAGAATTCCTGAAGATAGCTGGATTTGATGATGAGTTTGTAACGGAAATGAAAGATCATATACATGCAAATATGGACTATGAAGAACTTAAGAGAGAAATAGGTTAACAAAGCATTGCAACGGACAAGCCGTTGAATGCGGCGTTAAGCCTATTTGATAAATCGAGAATATAAAATGAGATATAAGCACGTCAAAGCCGGCAATGCCGAAAGATACAATCTTGATCAAGGTGAAATCACCTCCATTCTGGCATCTGGTTCTGATACTGATAACAGAGTATCTATTTTTGATAGCAAGCTTCCCAAAGGGAATGAGGCTCCTTGGCACTTCCATGAAATTGATGATGAGATCTTTTATCTAATTTCAGGAGAAATTGAGTTTGGTGTAGAAAACGAGGAATTTGTAGCAAATGCAGGTGACCTTGTTATTGCAGGCCCTAACGTAAAAAGGCGTTTTAAGGCCATTACAGACAGCCATTTGCTCGTCATCAATGCTCCATCAGGCCCTTCAGAGGGATTTATTAGAGATATATCCAAATTCACAAATGATAATCCGCCCACTGATTCAGACAGACAGGCGTTTATTGAAAAATATAAAATTCATATAGTCTAGCCACACTGAAATGCTAGGCTTAACAAGCGCATGCAGTCGGACTGGTTTTCTGCTGCGTTTCAAACCAGCTGCAAATGCGGGCGTTATATGCCCCCACAAGTTCTTAGGTAATTTGGCTTGCGGGATTTGCTTATTTTTCTAGTTTAGTATCACGTTCATGTGTTTTTCGCCGTCATTATCTGATGCTATTTTTGCTCCAAAAGTGCGGCTCAAAAGGCAGGTTTTGGATAGTTGTGGGGGAAGTTACTTGCTGGTTTGGTTAACATACTTTCTTAAATCGGCTTTTCATTCAACCTTTTCTAAAGTAAGGTAAAAACATATAACAAACGCATTAAGTACGGACACAAAAAAGCTTGGCTTGTGCTCGTGCCTCGCAAAGTTTAGCCAAGCATTTTGTCCCGCTTATGCGGGCGTTGGTATGACTCCCACTGTCAAGTTAAACACACTGATCCTTGCCTAACTTTTAAGCCATAATCTCTTAACTCTAATTAGAGAGAGTTAATACATAGGATGAATTAAGCGGTAAATCCAGTAACCAGAGGGGCCAGCTTCATAAACGAAATGTAGCGTTGCGTGAGGGGATTTTGATTCAAGTTGCCTGATAAGCTTTTTAATAGCGACTTTAGCGGATGAAATTCGCCCGAAATGAATGGGTTGTGCACCGCGATTATCTTCAATGTAGGCAACTTCAATGAACTCTTTATGAGTATCTAAGCCAATGAAAAGTATGTTATGTTTATTCATGCTAGCCTCTGCTGTTTAGTTATTTGACAAACTAATTATGGCTCTGGCTTTAAGCTAACCCACGAAAATGCGGAGACTAGCACCGTGTGGGAGTCATTATGTCTAGGTTCTTCTCTGCATAAGCGAGCATTCTTAAAATATGGATATAAAAATAATATCAGTAATAGTAGGAGCGATACTTGGTGGTTTGATAAGCTCTGCTGGATTTTTACTTAGAACGAAAAGAGAAATCAAGGAAAAGGTCAACGAGTCATTGTTCCAATTACTAGAAGTCTGGTCTCTAGTAGCAATGCTAAAATTCAGTAATTCGGATTCATTTTCAAAGCAATTAGTGGAAGAGATCAAAGTACGATTTCCTGCAGAAAACATAGGCGAGAATGAGAAGGATATAATAATGCAAGGCATGGTTAAATCAATTCCAATGATGATGGGCAATAGAGAATCCTTAGATGGTCATTCTTTAGAAGCATATAAATCATCTGTAAAGGAATTAGCAAAGATCTATCCAATGCTCGCTTTTGACTTAAACAAAAATGACATGCTAATAAATCTTCTTTCGTATATTGATACGATTGCCTCTGACCAAATCAGCTCTAGCGAAGAAGCACTTCTATCAAATATGAAAGCTTTCATGTTTACTGAAGCTCTCAGTGATCTTGAAAGTGGGCTGCTAGAATTATCAAAACTATCAGGCAAAAAAACTAAAAAGGATGTTGAACAGAGAATTGCAAGAATAAATAAGAGGTTAGAGAAATTACCTTCAAGTGCGTTCGATGAATATATTGATAGTGTAATTGCTCCGTTAGTTCAACACCACTACGATTCTCTGGGTTTAGAAAATCCAAACATTGTCAAAAATGAAACTAACAAGAAAATCCAGGTGACGCCTATGGCGCCCCTGATTTAGGTGTTGGTATGACTCCCACTGTCAAGTTAAACACACTGATCCTTGCCTATCTTTTAAGCCATAATCTCTTAACTCTAATTAGAGAGAGTTAATACATAGGATGAAGCAAGTAATGTCGTCGGTTATCTTGCTGATATTCGTTGGTTATTACTATTTCTAGTAACAGAGCAGACCTTACTTATTTCGTCGTAGCACCTGTCTTCAGTCTATGTTCGTGGTTCAATGTAGCGTTAGCTGCATTGCCATCCTAACGCCGTCGGTGGTTGTGCCACACCCGATGCTTGATCCCATGCATTAACTCTAATTCGTTTATCATGCGGGTACTCTTACCAATCTCAGTTTTGTATTCACAGGCGTGAGCACCACTTCTTTTGCAATTGCCCATATGTATGCAATCATTTCTCGTGCAATTGCAGTGACAACAAGGTTGTAATGTTTGCCTTTGGCTATCATTTTCCTATAGCGCTTGTAGAGCCTAAGCTGTGCTTTCCAGGCAATCTCAATAATGGCCTTTGGTAAGCCTTCTTGTCGTTTTTGCATATCAGTGGAGATATTAGCGGCATACCTGTATGTGTGCGCACCTTCAATAAGGAGACGTCTAGCTCTACCATTGCCGCATTTTGTTATCGCACCGATATGACGTTTTCCACCACTCGAGTGTTCACTGGGTACAAGACCAAGATAACTCATTAATTTACGGGGATGGTCGAAGCGGGATAAATCTCCGAGCTCAGCGACAACGCCAGTGGCAACTAACAAACGAGCACCACACATTGCTTGTATTGCTTTCACTACAGGGTAATATCGCCACTGATAAACATGGTGAGAGAGTTCGTTGTCGAGTCGTTCTAATCGTGCACTTCGCTCGTTTATAGTTTGAATAAACTCTTGTAAAACGATTTGTTGTGCAGGGTGTGGCAACACCTTCTAAATGAACATTGGACCGTGATTGATGAATCTTACCAATTTGGTGTCATTATGAACCGTTCTCAAACAAATGATGTTCAAGTAATGCTAATAAAAGCAGTAGAAGAACCAGAAACCTGACAAACAATTTGCGGTAAAGCACAAGCTATACAGGTAAAGTCGTTCTACGAATTGGTTTAGTTTCAGAATATTCGTGCGTACGGTGGTTTATAGAAAGATCGTTCACTCGAATACTCGCAACATCCCCGTGTTTGAACTGGGAAAAATTGCAATTAAAATAAAAGGCGTTCTAAATGTCCCATGCAGATAAGAAGAATAGTGGCAACTTTGCGTTCATGATCTCACACGAAGCACCAAGTGCAATTGATTTCAAACAGATCCGCGAGAGTGTTGGGTGGAGTAATTTAGAATCCCTAATTGAGATTGAACAAAGCATTCGATTGAGTTTATTTTGGGTGAGTGTATATAACCACCAAGATCTTGTTGCTTGTGGCCGCGTTATCGGTGATGGTTTAATGTACTTCTATCTTCAAGATATTATTGTCCATCCAGCATATCAAGGCTTAGGCATTGGTCATTTAATGATGAATGAAATCGAACAATGGCTTTTGGCGCACACCAAAAAAGGTGCAACTATTGGTTTACTTGCTGCAAAAGGAAAAGAAGCGTTTTACGCTCAATATGGCTATCAAATGCGGGAGGGCAGCCTTCTAGGACTAGGGATGTGTAAGTTTATTTAGGTATAAAGACAAGGCGAATATCGCCTTGTGATAAAAGGTAGTTTTACCATCATGTCCCAAAATATTAAAACATTGTATTGTTGTTTTTCGTTTCTTTTGGAACCGGTTGTCCTACGCCCCAATGTTCTGCTATTTTGCCTTCTTCCATCCTGAAGATATGAATCAGTGCTGCACCTAAGGCATCAGGTGTGTGTTTGACATGTAAATGCAGCCAAACGAGATCACCTTCAGCGGCTGAGCGTTTTACGGACATAGACAGTTTTGGATATTTTTTGTATCGCTGCTCGAACACCGATAAAACGGCATCACGGCCATCTGGTATATGCGGGGCGTGTTGAATGTAATTTTCAGCAAAACATTCATTTTTCAACATACCGAGACGAATAGAGGTTTCTAGATCCGGCCTGTTTTCCAATATTTCCATACAATAGAGTGCTTTTTCAAGGTTAAGTTCTTCGAGTTTTTTGTCTGTATTTTCTTTCGCGCTAAGCGTGGCGGAAACGACCATCGTTAAAACGAAAGGGAGCATTTTTGCAGGCGTTATCATCTTCGTTGTTACCTATTTTAAAAAACGGAGATAGAGTTGTTATCCCATTTAGGAGAGTACACTCATTAGATTGCTCCTTTTGGCATGTACTTTTACACACGACGAAAAGGAGCAACCTAGTCTATTTGGGTCGCTTAAAGCTTGGTCGCTTGTTTCGGGACTTCGGCTAAATCGTGATAAAAATTCATCACTTGTTGACCGGATTTATCTTTCTCAATCACGAGGTACGTTAAGTTGTTTTCGAAGTAAAAACTATTTTCAGCAAACGGCACCAATTCGTATTTTGGCCCCTCGTTGCGTTGGTAAATCACCTTTCCGTCGGAAATGGTTAGTTTTCTAATGGTATGTTCATTTTCTTTGTAACTGCCTTCAAAAGATTTAATCGTCTTTTCGTCTACGGCAACACGTGTAAAGTTAGGCATTTTTAAGTCAAGCGCTTTAGCAGCCATCAATTTAGCGATGTAACTGGCATCTCGGTCGCTCAAGTTGCTCAGTGCAGCGACGTAGAGATCTTCGGAAGGAATATAAAAAGCAAACGTTTGGAAGCCAGGTATACCGCCACTGTGTCCTATCGCATGGTACTTACTAAATGAAAGATTAGATAAACCATAACCATACGGCGATAATGTGCCATCGTTCAACTTGAACGGCGCCACCATTTTTTGATAGCTTTTGTCCGAGACTAGCTGGCCATTGTGCAATGCTGAATAAAATGTATTGAGATCTGACACGGTCGACAATAGCGCGCCAGCGGCATGTGGCCACATCATATCAATGTACATTGCGTTAACTATACCGCTTTCTGAAGAATCGTAACCGTTCGCTCGGTTTACGATAATATTTGGACTTCCATAAAAACTCGATTGCATTCCAAGTTTCTTAAAAATGTGTTGGTCTATAAACTCTGGGTAGTTTTGACCACTCGCAACCTCAATGATCTTTCCTAAAATAATATAGCCCGTATTTGAATAGGCCATGTGCTCGCCAGGTTTAAAATTCATAGGATGTTTTGCAAAGCGAACAAGCATTTCATCCAGAGTCGTTGGGACTTGGACCTCTTTGGTCATGATCTCTTCATCATCGGTATAATTGGCGATACCCGATGTGTGTGTAAGCAAGTTTTCAATCGTGACGATAGACCCCTCAGTTGGAAAGTTAGGTACGTAATTATGAATATCGTCGGTAACGGATAGTTTTTTTTGTTCTTGCAATATCATAATTGCAGCGGCAGTGAACTGTTTGGTTAGTGACCCGATCCGAAAGATAGAGTCGCTAGTAAGGGGAATATTATGTTCAAGATTTGCTTTGCCCTGTGCACCTTTATATAGCACGTTGCCATTCTTACTTACAATGACTGCAACACCGGGATCGCTCGGTTGAATATGCTCAACTAAGACTTTTGTGTATTTTGATTCAGATTGGTCGGGGGATTGCGCAAAGGCAAGATTTAGCGTTGAACTAATTAGGAGAGCACTTAGCAAAAGTCCCTTCATAGTCATTTTCCTTATTATTATGAGTAAGTTAGATAGATTACGCAAAAAGAATGTGATGTAAAGAGTATTAACCTGAACCGCATTAATTAAAATGTAACGGTACGTAAGAGAAATCTGCAGTGCAGCCACTTCAAGCTGAGTTCAACGTATTGACAGGGGATATTGTGAGTACTCAACCAGCAGGCGGAGATTGATACTTCGCAATGAGGGTTTTCCATTTACAATCTTGTACTTCTTTAAACCAAGGAGAATTAAACGATTGAGGTGTACGTGCTGGTGGTTTTTCAACGTCGATACCGAGTTTTGACGCTAAATTTTCGTACACTAGTTTTCGGATTTTATCGTCTTCGAGTTGCGAGTAAGCTACTTTTAACCGATGTTCAATACTGGGTGTGATGAACTTACCTTCTAACTGATCAAACCGTGTTTTTAACCAAAAAAGTAACGCCTTTTTTGAATCATTGGGAAAGGCGGTGGTGAGATTCGACGTAGGCTCGTATAGACGTTCAAAGTTGATGATTTGCTCTTGAAGAATAAAGGTAAACAGCAGATTTATTCCAGCGGAAATGATACCTGAGCGCTTGTCGACTGATTGATATTTCTCTAACGAAATTCGAAAGTGTTGCTCAGCATTTTTGATACGACCTAAATCGAGGTCGATGGCCCCTAAATTATTATGGATCATTGCAAACAAGTTTGTTTGTGCGTTCTGCTCAGCCAAACTCAATAAGCGGCCATAAAGATCTTGTGCTTTTTCATATTCATTTAGCTGGCGGGAGACCAACGCTAAGCTGTTTGTCAGTGTGAAGCGTTGTTTGTCGGTGTGCGCGAGTTCATATGCACACTCCAAACTTATTTGTGAATCTTCTAAATATTTGTTACGCCTTAACCATATACCTAAACCACTAAGCACGGAAGTCACATTCTCAATGAAATAAGGTTCATCAGAATGATTAAAGAGCGCATCGAGAGAATTGAGCATATTGTCTAGCTGATTGGTGGGTACATACGCGCGCAGTGCGATGATATGCAAACGTACAAAAAGTGCCGGCGGAAGGGATTCTATGTTAGGTACTTGACCCAACAGTTTCAAAGTATACGAAGGATCGACCGTTAAATAATCTTGCGCCTCATCAAGTACTTTTTGAGTAGGAGCATACTCTACCGACGAATACGTGATCGGAGATAAAAATAAGGCTGAAACGGCTAAGACTATTTTTAACACCGACACGCGCTCAATAAGGATGATTATCAATAACTATAGTAAGTCCCTTAGAATATTCAACGTAAAGGCAACAAAACTTAAAGCCTAAACAAGCTTATGCAGCTTGATAGGTATTTGATTTTTCTGATTCTTTAGCCTTGGACTTGCGAATTTGTAGTACTTTTTTAACGTCTGACCAATGCAATAAGGCAAGTTGTCCACCAGTGTGTTCAACCAATGCTGTGCAGTTCTCAATCCAGTCTCCATCGTTGCAATACATCACGCCGTCAATCATTCGCATATTGGGTTGGTGAATATGACCGCATACGATCCCATCCATCCCTTGTCGTTTTGCTTCGCGCGCTGCTGCATGTTCAAAGGCCTCGATAGCGGATTTCGCTTTGTGGACACGGTTTTTTATCCAAGAGGCAAGTGACCAATATCGACCACCGAATGGTCTGCGAAGTCGATTACTCCAACGATTTAAAAACAACAAGAAGTCATAGCCTTGATCTCCAAGCCAACTGACCAATCGGTTATATCGCGTGACTGAATCGAAGTCGTCACCATGTACAAGTAAGTAGCGCTTTCCTTGCTGAGTTGTGTGTACACAAGAGCGTAATACTTCCACACCCATTAAAAACTGGCCAACGTATTTTCTAAACGTTTCATCGTGGTTGCCAGGAATATAGACGACACGAGTGCCTTGAAGCACCTTTTGTTGGATGGCCTCAAGCACAGCGTAATGACTTTTATGCCAATAAAATTGGCGTTTTAAAGACCATAAATCGACAATGTCGCCAACCAAATACAACGTATCGCAGTGTGTGCTATTTAAAAAGTCGAGCAAAAAGTCAGCTTTACAATCTTTATAGCCAAGATGAATGTCAGAGAGCCAGATAGTAGGGTAGTAGCGTTTTTTGTCGGACATTGCCAGTGTCTCCAGTGTAATAGTGACAACCTTACTGAGATTACATGACAGAAAAGATACAAATTGCTGAAGATAAAATGACAAAAGGCAGCGAGTGCTGCCTTTTTACTAGATTGTGAGAAAAGGTTCTACTTAGCCTTTAATCGCTTTAGTAATTGTTGCGACTGCTTCTTCAATAGAAAGCAACGTAGCTTCACCTGTACGACGGTTCTTAAGCTCAACTTCGTTATTGTCTAAGTTACGTTCACCGATGACTAATGTGTAAGGTACGCCAATGAGTTCCATGTCATTAAACATAACACCAGGACGTTCTTTACGGTCATCAAATAATACATCAACGCCATTGGCTTGAAGCGCGGCGTAGAGTTCTTCAGCAACACCTGGAATACGGTGAGATTTATGCATGTTCATTGGCACAATCGCAAGCTCAAATGGCGCAATCGCAGTTGGCCAAATAATACCGAACTTATCATTATTTTGCTCAATTGCTGCAGCTACAATGCGCGATACACCAACGCCATAGCAGCCCATTGTCATGGTTTGGTTTTTACCATTTTCACCTAGTACAGCAGCTTTCATCGCTTCTGAGTACTTAGAACCTAATTGGAAAATATGGCCAACTTCAATACCACGTTTAATCTGAAGAAAACCTTGACCACATGGACTTGGATCACCTTCAACAACATTACGTAAGTCGACAACTTCGTGTCCGGTTACGTCTCTCTCCCAGTTGATGCCGCGATAATGTTCACCATCTTTATTTGCACCAGCAACAAAGTCAGCGAGCACTGCAGCTGAACGATCAACCAGCACAGGAATAGTCAGACCAACAGGACCGATTGAACCTGGGCGAGCACCAATCGCTGCAACGATGTCTTCTTCTTTTGCCATTTCAAGTGGAGCAAAGACAAGAGGGTGTTTGTCAGCTTTGAGCTCATTTAACTCATGATCGCCACGAAGTACGAGAGCGACCAAACCACGATTCCCCGCGTCGTCAGCTTTACCATAAACGATGAGTGTTTTAACACTGGTCGTTGCAGGCACATCGTGTTGTTCTGCCAAATCTGCAATTGTTTTTGCATTTGGTGTCGCAAAAGTCTCTAGTGCTTGAGAAGGTGCGGGACGCTCAACATTTGGTGCTAATGCTTCTGCTTTTTCAATGTTTGCCGCATAGTCGCTTGCATCACTAAACGCGATTGCATCTTCGCCTGACTCCGCAAGTACATGGAATTCGTGAGATACGCTACCACCAATAGAGCCAGTGTCTGCGATAACCGGGCGATAATCTAGGCCTAAACGGTCGAAAATATTGCAGTAAGCTGTGTGCATACGCTGATACGTTTGTGCTAAACATTCGTCACTAAGGTGGAATGAATAGGCATCTTTCATTAAGAATTCACGAGAGCGCATTACACCAAATCGCGGACGAACTTCATCACGTACTTTAGTTTGTACTTGATATAAGTTAAGTGGAAGTTGCTTGTAACTGCTAATTTCACGTCGTACCAAATCCGTAATGACTTCTTCATGCGTTGGACCCAAAGCAAACGGTCTATCGTGGCGGTCTTTAATACGTAATAGTTCTGGACCAAATTGTTCCCAACGGCCAGATTCTTGCCAAAGATCAGCGGGTTGCATAACGGGCATCAGTACTTCAATCGCACCAGCTTTGTTCATTTCGTCGCGAACAATGGCTTCCACTTTACGAAGAACCTTTAATCCACTTGGCAACCAGGTATAAAGACCTGATGCAAGTTTGCGGATCATCCCAGCGCGCAACATCAACTGATGGCTAATTACCTCAGCGTCTGAAGGCGTTTCTTTCAACGTCGCTAAAATATATTGACTAGTACGCATTTTCTTTCCGTTTTTTTATTCGAATTGCAGCTTTAAATAGAGCCGTAGTTTAGCAGCGAGACGCACAGTACAAAAGCACTTGTTAACGATATTGATGGGTTTTTTCTGCGTGATTTGAGAAAAAGGCCAAATCGTTGTTTCTGTGCACAACTTGGCCTTTGAAAGGGAGTTAGTTTGCGGTGATCGTCAAAGTAACATTCGTGGCAGTTTGATAACCTTGTAGTCCGATATACCAAGTGCCTGCACCTGGATTGGTGAAGCTACATGTTTCTTCGTTGCCGTTTTTAAATGGACGACAATCGTAGTTAGAAGTTGTAACATCTGATCCGAATTTTACATAAAGGTCTGCATCGCCAGAACCGCCACTAATAGTAACATTCAAATTACTGTAGCCAGAACCCAGATTGACTTGACGTTTTACCCAAGCGTTACGGGCAACCGCAATACCGTTTTCAACGTCATTAATTGGCGTTGGTTCCGTAGGCGATGTGCTTGAATATTGACCCATCAAGCTTACACCTTGTACTTCGTTCCACGCTTCAACCATTACGTGATAAGTACCTGTTTGTACAGGGCTTAATGAACATGTTTCATTGCTCGTCGAGGTCGTACTCTTACAATCAAAATCTTGTAGAGTAGGCTTTGCACCGAATTTTACGTAGAGGTCAGCGTCACCCGTGCCTCCAGATGTCGTGAACTTCAAATTGCTTGAGCCTGCAGGCACGTCCATCGTATAGAACAGCTGCTCTTTTGCAGAGCCTGAAATGCCCGTCTTAGCAACACCATTTTCTAACTTATTGTTTGGCTCTGGAATTACGTCGCCAGCGTTTTTAGCTAATTCACCAAGGAATGCAACAGCCAATCTGGCAAATTTTTCTGCGTGCGTTGAGTCAAAGCCTGTATCACCAGTTGTGTGAATGCTGCGATTTATGTCATTCATACGTGACTCAAACGGCATCGATGCAGGGTAGCCTTGCTGATACCATGATGCGTGATCTGAACAGCCATATCCGCATTGGTCATAGCCATAAGTCACGTCTGGTAGATACGTTTCTATTAATTGTTGAATAAACTGGTTTTGAGCGGAGTTAGTGTAATCAGTCATCATCACGATGTCTTGCGTTGATGTACCATGAGCACCAGTCATGTCAAACTGAGTGACACCGACAACGTTTTTGCCAGCAGCTTTGTAGCTATCGGCAATCGCTTTTGAGCCGCGAAGGCCGACTTCTTCCGCCGCATATCCAATGATCTGAATTGTACGTTGAGGTTTAAAATTGGTGTCTACAATGGCTTGTAGCGCCTCTGTGATAACTGAAATACCCGAAGCATTATCATCTGCACCTGGTGCTCGACCAGTGGAAGGACTCGATTGGTTTATCGAGTCTAAGTGACCACCAATGATAACAATTTCATCTGACTTCTCAGCGCCTTGAATGGTCACAATCACAGAAGATTGTCCCCAGCTGTGTGAAAATTCACTTACGGAAATATCGCTGCGGCTAGATGCGATTTGTTGCCACTTTGATTTCACCCAATTTGCCGCATCAATACCGGTTTGTTGTGTGTAATAACGGTTGTGAAATGCCGCTAAAGAATTGACCGTATTGTCCAAAGACGACGTATCGATAGTTGCAATCATCGCATTTACTTTAGCTGCATTATCAATCGTATAGGTTGCCATCAATTGATTTGAAGCCGCATTTTGCAATTGAGCTAGGTACGCCTCAGCTTCATCAAGCGAATCATGGCGTACAAACCCTCCACAACGGTGGTAATTCGTGTGCATAAATTCACTAAGTGAGTGAGCGCCATTTGGGTTTACTTTCATAAAACCAATGCCGTTGCTCGCCTCAACGAGTGTTGATGATTTGCCTTGAATATTTTGTTGAAGTTGGAACTGTTTGCCTGCATTTGCGTCAGTCGTTACCCAAAATTCGGGTTCGCTAGCCGTCGCACCGAACGCAACAGCACAAGCAATTACAATAGGTAATTTTTTCATGATCTCTTTTCCCTAGAAGTGAAAAGGGAGCCGACGGCTCCCTTTGTTTCTGCAATTTAATTAATTTGCTTTGATGCTCAGATTCACACCTGATGCGCTAGAGTAGCCGCGTAGGTCGATGTACCAAGTACCTGCTTGTGGGTTAGAGAAAGTACAAGTCTCTGAATTGCCATTTTTGAATGGGCGGCAAAGGTAAGATGACGTTGTTGATTGTGAACCGAAGTTTACGTAAAGATCTGCGTCGCCTGTACCACCTGAGATTTCAACTGTTAGGTTGTTATACCCTGCAGCCAAATCTTGAGTAAAGCGAGTCCAACCGTTGCGAGCAACACTTACGTTTGTTTCAGTACGGTCAATAGGGTCATTGCCGGTACTTGTACCTGAGTATGAACCTGTTAATGTTACGCCAGAAATTTGGTTCCAAGCTTCAACCATAACGTAATAGGTACCCGCTTGTACGTTAGAGATTGAACAAGATTCTGTCGCTGTAGACGATGTGCTGTTACAGTCATACGTATCCAGTGACGGACGAGCGCCAAATTTTACGTATAGGTCAGCATCACCAGAACCGCCAGTTGTATCAAACTTAAGGTTCGATGCGCCAGCTGGTACTTCTAGTTTAAAGAACAATTGTTCTTTAGCTGCACCGTTGATGCCTGTGCGAGGAACACCATTAGTGATAACTTCGTCGTTAGTTGGAGGAGGAGGTGTTCCACATGAACTACCAGAGCTATTGCTTGATGTAACGCCTACCGCTGCAAGTGCAGTTTGTACATCTGTTGTGCTGTAGCCAAGATCACACGCTGCATCCATTACACCGTTACCAGCGAGGTCCCAGTTTGTGCTTGCTGTCCAATAGAGTTGGTTAGCGCGAGCCATAACCTGGAATGCTTTTTTCGTATCCCAACCAGACGTTTTTGCAAGTAGGTAGAATGCCTTGTTGAACACACCAGAGCTGTGGTGAACGTCGATACCGCTGTAGTAATCATTTTGATGACCAATTGAACGGCCGTCTTTTGTTGGGTCGTCCATATAACGTAGAGCACCATTGCTCTTGAAGATTTCTTGACCTACTAGCCAATCATTCGTGCCTTTCATGAAAAACTCAGCAGCTTCACCCGCCATATCTGAGAATGCTTCGTTAAGACCACCTGATTTACCGCTGTAAACGAGGCCTGAGTTTTGCTCAGTGAAACCATGGCTTACTTCGTGTGCAGAAACATCAAGGCTTACAAGAGGGTAGAATGTTGATGCGCCGTCACCGAAGTGCATTGCACTACCATCCCAGAACGCGTTTTCATAGTTGTTGCTGTAGTGAACGCGCATTTGTAATTGGAATGACAATGGTGCAGCTCCAACGTAGGCGTCATACATGTTGTATACAACGTTACCGAAGTAATGCGCATCGTTTAGTGGCGAGTACGCACCGTTGATTTGTTTTACTGTGTTTTCTGGACAAGTAAAGCTGTGTGCTGTAGTGCCGCTTGTACCATGGTTAAGGTTAACTGTTTTAACGTTAGCCGTTTCCATTTTACACGTGCTACCCGATTGCATTACATCTAAGTAACCGTAATCAGTACCGTAGTTATACTGGCCTGTTTTTTGGTTTCCACCAGGGCCTGTCGCGTTTGCATGTTGAAGATTGTCAAACTGCTGTAGTACCTCACCATTGATCGCATCAACCAAGATATATGGGCGTGAAGGCTCATCACCGTACGTGACATAGGTAATTTCCCACACTAAGCGCGCTTTTGAATCGTTGTCTAACCAAATTGCTAGACGCTCTGAACGATTTTCAACCGCTAACTCGCTAACTTCGCCTTTCGCTTGAACGCTTGCAACACCTTTAGCAATGCTGAATGCTTTGTTTGCTTTGATAGAAGGAGTTACAGACGCAAGGTCTTGGTGAATTTTGTAAATAGCCGCACCGTGTGCGCGAGCTAAGTTACCTTTGTCACCAAACGTTAAACTTACTGTGTCACCAATGACTGGTATGCCCATGAAGAACTGTTGGTAACGTTTAGTGATTTTGCCATCGTTGTGACCAAATGATTTTAGTTCGACAAGGTCATCAAACGCAGAAAGGCCAATGATGTTTTTAGCTTTGCCATTGCCGTTGCCCATTACAGACACGCCAGTTGCACTTAGTGAACTAAGTACTTTTTCTTTATTTAGATACTTCTTTTCAGCGGCGTGCGCAGTTGAAACTGCAGCTAAGCCGACAAGTGTTGCCAATGCTATTTTAGAGATTTTCATCTAGGTAAACTCCATAATTATTATTACGTTTTTCCGTATCCAGAAAAACGGAGAGAGCGTACTTATTAGGTACGCTCTCTAGCCTAGAATAAAAATTAAAAAAATAAACACTAAAATTACAAATAATTCACAAACATTACATATCATTGAAATATATTGAGTTTATATGTAAATAGTATGTTATTGATGTTTAATTGTACAAATTGCTTTACATTTAACCACTTTTTTTAACCTCTAACACGGTGTTTATATTTTCTTCGACTCGCCACTTGATGTTGTATTGATCAAGAGACATGCCGTAATGCTGCGTCGGTTCTCGATTGGCTTTGTATGCAGGGCGAGGGTCTTGAAGTAAAACTTGTTCGATAAAACGTTGAAATTGTTCACTATGTGGAACTTTCTTGAGATCTTCAATTGCTTCTGATGAAAAGACCACAGTCATGTCCGTTTGCGGCCTAGTATCCGCAAAACCAGCACTGGCAGTTTCTAGTGAATCGGAGTAAGGCAAGTATGGTTTAATATCGAGTACGGGTGTGCCATCTAAAAGGTCTATGCCAGACAGAATGAGTGCGAGCCTACCATTTTTATATTCTACAGACTCCAATTTAACGGCGCTCATACCTATCCCATTTGGTCGAAACGTTGCACGTGTTGCGAAAACCCCTTTTTTCTCGTTGCCACCGAGCCTTGGAGGGCGGACGAGGGCTGAAAACCCCTTATCCACCGTTTCATGGAAACGAAAAATAACCCAGAGATGGCTAAACTCGTTAATACCACGTACAAATTCTTCTCTTGAAAACTCTGGACAAAATTCTAATCGAGCTTTTGCGTCCGGGACTAATCTAGGCTGGCGTGGTATTGCAAATTTTTGCTTATATGGGGAGCGAATATAGCCGATTGGGGATAATTGGTAAGTTTCCATGAGCTTTGCTGCTGAGTAATAAGTAAGGTTGGAGATTTTACCTTCCTGATACTGAACATCAAGTGTAATGCCGTGTAATGTGAATTGGATTTACGCTTGTATACTATATATTTAACGATTTTTGCATAAAGTCACCGGATATGGACACGGTAAAACAACAAAAAGAAAATCAACGCGTTGTTCCTACAAGTGAAGAGCCAATTGGTTTTCGCGCGCATTTATACAAAGAGTATCTCTCATCTCGTGAGGCGCTAAATATAGCGTTTATTGAAACATCGAAAGAGAGTGAAAAACATGACGCTCGAATTTGAACGGCAAATTGCCAACGTATGTAGCCGTGTTGCAAACCGTCAGGGAGAGCACATTCGAATAAAGTTGCGTGAAGCGCTTTGGAACAACCGAGCAAGTTTGCAAGCCACACTTGCTCAAATGGCTTCGGGTGAATTAGGTGCAAGGCATTTTGAGTCAGCCATTACGCGCGAGAAGAATAAACTGTTAGAACTGCTGGCTAAAGATAGCTCGCTTTCACAAAAACAAATATCGATGTTAGTCACTACGTTACTTTTTGAATTAGCGAAAGAAAAGTTAGGGGATACTGCAAGTACTTAACTTAAAGAATTAATTCCTGCTTAAAAGTTAGCAAGGACGCAACTTTATTTCGATTCAAAGGCCACTTTAGTGGCCTTTTTTCGTTGTATGAGTTTGAGCTCGCCGCAAACACTGGTCTATTTGGTAAAAAAGCCACCTCAAACATTGAGGTGGCTCTATATTTAGACAAGATGGAAAAGCGACTCGATGTCGTTTCCTTTAAAAATAACCACGTAAACCCACTTTAAAGTTACGACCTGGCAATGGTGCTTTGTCCTTAATGAACGAAGAGTGCACAAAACCAAGCTCGTCAGTAATATTATCGACGTTGAAGTAGGCAACAAAATCGCTGTTCAACGCGTTGAAATCATACTGGATACTCGTGTCAAAGAGGGTGTAGCTTGCTGTGTTCGTTTCGTAGCTCGCGATATTATTTTGAGTCATGTAATGTGTGCCTGTGACATTAAACGACAAGCCGTTGTTTACGTATTCGTAGTTTAGCCCGATCTTATTACTTGGAATACGAGGCAAATATTCATCGGTTTTTAATTTGGCAACTAGAGAATCCGCAAATAGTTTCACGCGATTGCTTGAGTCAAAACGGTAATGAGCATCCAGCTCCGCACCATAAAGTTTCGCATCGCTACTCTCAAATTTGAACACGCGCATTGCATCTTCATGGTCGTGATCATTTAACTCAAGTCCATGATCGGCCGAATAAATATAATCAGTCGCTGTTTGGTAATAATAGTTTTCAATGTCGTTGTAATATACGTTAAAAGTATAACCAAAGTTACCTTCAAAGCGTCGGAAGCTTACATCTAGATTGTTGGCAATTTCTTTCTGAATGTTTTCTGGTTCGAAATGAGTTTCGCCATCTTCTAAGTGATAGCCCAAACCTAACTCGTACGTTCCAGTTGCAACGTGTACACCATTTGACAGCAATTCTGCTGTTAGTGGTGCTCGCTCAGAACGAGAGAGGTTTATCGCAACATTATGGCCTTCTTTATACTGATAAACGCCACCAATTGAAGCGCTGACGTTCGTTTTGTCTAGCGTATAAGCTATTGTATCGGCTTCTGGTTCTTCAATTGCTTCATCTGCATGGTCGTGATCGTGATGTGTAGTGCTGACATCACTTTCTAGTTTGTACTTCTCAACTCGTGCACCAAGCTCAAGTGTCAGTAAGCCAAATTGCTTCTCTTCTAGTAAATAGAACGCATGGTTCGTTGTTTTAGTTGCAGGCGTGAACGCTTCTTCGCCAATTGCTGCATAGTCACTGTTTGAGAAGTGGTAGCCAAATGTACCGTGCCAATCTAAAATACGATGTTCAAAGTTTGCACGAAGTTCCGATGACTTGTTTTTAAACGTCGTGCCAATCGCACCATCTTCGATTTCGCTATGCTGGTATTGCGTGTAACCAGCACGAACTTGAATGGCCTCTAGCCAAGAATCATGCATCGCATAGTTGAGTAAACCTTGCCATCTTTCTTGGTCAACTCGCGCAAATACGGGCATTTCTTCTTCATGTTCAGCAGCGTCTTCACTTTCTCCTTCATGATCATGATCATGATGGTGATGAGAATGGGCTGGAATACCGTAGTCTGTATCGATCCTTCCATAAGAAAGACCTACCGTTAAATGGTCAGCAATATAGCTAGTACCGAAGTTAAATTGTTGGCTATCGATAAAGGTATTTTCAACTGATTCAAACGTTTCGACATCTCCATCATGTTCGTCGATTACGTCAAATTTTGGGGTTTTGTAATCTTCACCTTTGCGTTTCACACCATCAAAGTGGAAATTGAAGTTATTTGCACCAGCTTCCGCTAAAAGAGACAGTGTATCCGTACTCGAAACGCTGTCATGGCTTGAGTCAAACGCACCAGAAAACTCTTCAATCTGGTCCATTGGAATACGATTGTCGACGACGTTCACTACACCACCAATTGCTCCCGAACCATATAACAGTGTCGCAGGTCCTCTTAACACTTCGATTTGCGTTGCAGATAGTGAATCATTGGTATTGGCGTGGTCCGGACCCACACGAGATGCATCGCTACTGTCTAGACCATTTTGTGTGATTTTTACGCGAGGGCCATCTAAACCACGAATAATGGGGCTTGATGAGACCGGACCAAAGTAACTTGCATCAATACCTGGTTGGCCTTTTAACGTTTCGCCTAGAGTTGGTTTTGATTTTGTTTTGAGTTCATCACCGGATAACACGGAAACTGGCGAAGCCATTTCCATATTGTTTTTATGCAGGGCTGATGCGAAAACAACGATGCTTTCAACAGATGAAGGTTTAAGAGTCACGTTGACAAAGTCTGATTCACTTTTTACATCTTGTCGTGCATCTAGGTAGTTGTCTTTACTAATATGAAGTTGGCTATCCACATCGATATTAATTGAAAAGTTACCATTTGCATCGGTAAACACAGCATTGCTTTTTCCATGCAAATGAATTTTAGCATTGCTGATAGGATGTTGATTGGTATCAACTACTTTACCTTTTACAACCGCGGCTGCTGCAGCTTGTGACAAGAATACGCTTGCAATTGAAAATGCAAGTACGGACTGACGAGTTTTCATTAATCTACCACCTAACTTCTAATTGATGTGTGATAATATAACACCACAAAATCGGTAGTTCAATGATGTTATACTATAACTTTTCAATTGCAGCTTACTTTAATGAATCTATAGTTAGAGTAGGAGAGTGTAATGAACCCATTTGTTTGCAAAGCGCGAATTAACATTGCGGATCTATTCCACCATGTTAATCATCTAGAATCCTTCACCACCGCAGTTGGTCGGCGTGAATCGCTCACTCATTTTGTCTTGAAACTGGTTGGGTATTGCGCGCTTTCTTATTTACCGCACACGCACTGGAAAAAAGATGAGTTTAAGCCCATGCCCGATGTTTGGCTTGAAAACGAGGTTGGAGATGTATTAGTAGGGGTGTTTTGCGACAATTTGGAATTGAGCGAAATGATAAAATACGCCAAGGTCTACGAGAAGGTCGTCATGTTACAGGTAAAAGAAGAGGTACACATTGACTTGGCATCATTACAGCATGTGCATAATCTAAGTATATTTTTGTTAGATGCTGAATTTATAGAAAGGTTGTCTGAAAGTATTACGCAAAGTTTGCATTGGGATGTGGTTATCGATAATGGCTTGATTGCGGTGAGCAATAAAAGCGACTACTTCGAATCTCAGATCTACAAGCTAAAATAGCTCAATCTCAATATCTGTAATCGGTTGGCTGCAACAGGTCAGTACTTCTCCCTCTCGAACAAACGCCAGAGGTTCTTCGTTATAGATGACCTGTCCTTTTATCAGTTTCACTCTACACGCACCGCAAAATCCCTCTCGACATTGGTAAGGAGCATCTATTTTCGCTGATTCTAATGTCACAAGCAGGGAAGGCGAATGAGCCGCATGTTGCAGCGGCTCATTATGATTAGTCAATGTGACAACAGGAATGGGTTTTTCAACCATTACAGGTCGAAATCACCAAAGTCTGAAGCATCTACTTCTGCGTCAATTTGACCAACAAGGTATGAACTAATTTCAGCTTCTTGTGGCGCAACCTGAACGTTATCAGAGACGAGCCAAGCGTTAATCCATGGAATTGGGTTGCTCTTATTTGCAAATTGCGTTGGCAAGCCGACCGCGGCCATGCGTACATTGGTAATGTATTCAACGTATTGACACAAAATATCTTTGTTCAAACCAATCATTGAGCCATCTTTGAAAAGGTACTCCGCCCATTCTTTCTCTTGCTGCGCGGCTTCAACGAACATTGCAATTGCTTGTTCTTTACATTGGGCAGCTACGATAGCCATTTCAGGATCGTCTTTACCTTCTTGCATGATATTAAGCATGTGCTGTGTACCAGACAAATGTAACGCCTCATCGCGAGCGATTAGCTTAATGATTTTTGCATTACCTTCCATCAATTCACGTTCTGCAAACGCAAACGAACACGCGAAACTAACATAGAAACGAATTGCTTCGAGAATGTTGACAGACATGACACATAGATAAAGCAGTTTCTTCAATTCAAACAAATTGATATGAACTGTTTCGCCATTGATAGTGTGTTTACCTTCACCATACTGGTTGTAGATAGCCACTTTCTCTATAAGCTCATCGTAGTGTTTTGTCACCGCATTTGCGCGTTTTGAAATACGTTCATTCGTCACGATGTCATCAAAGACAATCTCAGGATTTTGAGTCACGTTACGAATAATGTGCGTGTACGAACGGCTATGAATGGTTTCACTGAAAGCCCATGTTTCAATCCATGTTTCCAATTCTGGAAGCGAAACGATAGGAAGAAACGCGACATTCGGTGAGCGACCTTGAACACTATCTAGCAGAGTTTGATACTTAAGGTTACTTAAGAAAATGTGCTTCTCATGCTCAGGAAGAGCTTGGAAATCGATACGGTCTTTACTAACGTCCACTTCTTCTGGTCGCCAGAAAAACGATAACTGCTTCTCTATAAGCTTTTCAAAAATAGGAAACTTTTGCTGGTCATAACGAGAAACGTTAACCGACTGACCGAAAAACATAGGTTCTTTTAACTGATCATTATGCGTTCTGCTAAAAGTTGAATAAGACATAAAAAACCACTCAATACCAGAAAAAGCGGGCCTTTGACCCGCTATAATTATTATTAGATTTTACACGCTCCGCCTTCACAGCCATCGTCTTCCACTTGAGGTTTCAATTCCTCTTGAGAATCCGATGCGCCGTCACGCGTATTGTGGTAATACAATGTTTTCACACCTAGTTTGTATGCTGTTAAAAGATCTTTCAACAACAACTTCATTGGTACCTTACCACCATCAAACTTGTTTGGATCATAATTGGTGTTTGCAGAAATCGTTTGGTCGATAAATTTTTGCATAATACCAACAAGTTGTAGGTAACCATCGTTAGATGGAATATCCCAAAGAAGTTCATAGCTGTCTTTTAGACGATCATACTCAGGTACAACTTGCTTCAAGATGCCGTCTTTACTTGCTTTAACACTAATGTGACCACGTGGCGGTTCAATACCATTAGTTGCGTTCGAAATCTGAGAAGATGTTTCAGAAGGCATTAGCGCAGACAGCGTTGAGTTACGCATACCGTACTTAACGATGTTTTCACGCAGTGAATCCCAGTCTAAATGCAGTGGCTCTGAACACACAGAATCTAAGTCTTTCTTGTACGTATCGATTGGCATGATGCCTTTTGAATACGTTGTTTCGTTAAACTTAGGACATGCGCCTTTTTCTTTCGCAAGTTCATTTGAAGCCTTCATTAGATAATATTGAATCGCTTCAAATGTTTTATGCGTCAAACCGTTTGCACTACCGTCAGAATACTTCACACCGTTCTTTGCAAGGTAATAAGCGAAGTTGATAACACCGATACCAAGCGTGCGGCGGCCCATTGTCGCGTTGAAGGCTGCAGGTACAGGGTAGTCTTGATAATCAAGCAAGTTATCAAGTGCACGAACTGCAAGCTCAGCTAGTTCTTCTAACTCATCAAGAGATTGAATCGCACCCAAGTTGAACGCTGATAGCGTACACAATGCAATTTCACCTTCAGGGTCATTTACATTGTTCAACGGTTTAGTTGGTAACGCGATTTCTAAACACAAGTTAGATTGACGAATAGGCGCAATCACCGGGTCAAACGGACTGTGAGTATTACAGTGGTCAACGTTCTGCAAGTAGATACGGCCTGTATTAGCACGCTCTTGAGCAAACATTGAGAAGAGCTCAATTGCTTTAATGCGCTTTTTACGGATCGACTCGTCTTGTTCATACTTAACGTACAATTCTTCAAACTTAGCTTGGTCTTGGAAGAATGAGTCGTAGAGTCCAGGTACGTCAGATGGGCTGAACAGAGTAATGTACTCGTCTTTAATCAAGCGAGAGTACATTAGTTTGTTAAACTGAACACCATAATCCAAATGACGTACACGGTTTTCTTCAACACCACGGTTGTTTTTCAATACCAGTAAGTTTTCAACTTCCAAGTGCCATAATGGATAGAATAGGGTAGCTGCACCACCACGAACACCGCCTTGAGAACAGCTCTTAACCGCGGTTTGGAAGTGTTTGTAAAATGGAATACAGCCAGTGTGGTAAGCCTCGCCATTGCGAATTGGGCTACCAAGAGCACGAATGCGACCAGCGTTAATACCAATCCCAGCGCGTTGTGAAACGTATTTCACTATTGCAGAAGATGTTGCGTTGATTGAATCAAGGCTATCGTCACATTCAATAAGAACACACGAGCTAAATTGACGCGTTGGTGTACGAACCCCAGCCATAATAGGCGTAGGTAACGAAATTTTGAATGTCGATACCGCATCATAAAAACGGCGGATATAGTCTAAGCGCGACGTTTTATCGTAGCCTGAGAACAAGCTCGCAGACACAAGCATATAAAGGAATTGAGCGCTTTCATAGATTTGGCCAGTCACTCGGTTTTGAACTAGGTATTTACCTTCTAGTTGTTTTACCGCGGCGTAGCTGAAATTAAGATCGCGACTATGATCAAGAAAACCTTCAAGCTGTTCAATCTCTTCTTTCGTGTAGTCTACCAATAAATGGCGATCATAACGGTTATCTTCCACCATCGTAACGATGTGATCGTACAGACGCGGTGGTTCGAATTGACCATAGGCTTTCTTGCGTAAGTGGAAAACAGCAAGGCGCGCAGCAAGGTACTGATAATCAGGAGTTTCTTTCGAGATTAAGTCAGCAGCGGCTTTGATAATTGTTTCATGGATGTCTTCTGTACGAATGCCATCATAAAACTGGATGTGCGATTTAAGCTCTACTTGTGAAACAGAGACATTGTCTAATCCCTCTGCTGCCCATTCTATAACGCGATGGATCTTATCAAGATCCAACGGCTCTTTGCGGCCGTTTCTTTTAGTGACTGATAGCTGTTGGTTCATAGTTGTGCCTGTATCCCTTAGGAATGACTGTGTTTTTATGATTTGCGCACGGGGCTAAAATTTGTTTAGCATTTCACCACTATATATGGTGCTCCACAAACCGAGGATCACAAGATAGAGTGGTTGATCTTTTTTTGCAAGGGACAGATCCGGCCACGATTGTGGATAACATTGGGATAATCCATTTTCGTTAGTGCTCACTAACCTTTGAACTTTAGTTCAAAGTAAAAAAATTAAAAATCAACTCGCGAAAATCTTTTTTTCGCTTTTTTTTACTCTGTAAATTAAGTGATTTTTAATTCGCCAGCACATCGAGCAAAAATCGTTCACAACACAATATATAGTATTAAGTGGGTTTAATGTCACTATATATTGTGAAAAATATCAGATGGGTTAGTAGCATATTGATCCGCGTTCCAAGTTTGTGCAACCTTTGTACTAGGAACGTATCCCCACATCGCCACGATGGATTTCATTCCTGCAGCTTTAGCGGCTTGTACATCTCTTTCTGCGTCCCCAATATACCAACAGTTGGACGGGTTTACGTTTAATTGATCACATGCATGCAATAATTGATCTGGGTGCGGTTTAGCGCGTGCTAACGTATCACCGCAGATCACGACCGGTATTCTTGAAAGAGTTGTTATGCTTTTAACAATGGGTACGGTCAGGAAAGTAGGTTTGTTTGTAACAATTGCAACGTTGATTTTGTTGGCAATCAATCCCGAAATAAGCAAATCAATTCCGTCAAACAACACGGAGTGGGTACAACCGAGCGTTTCATAAAGCGATAAGAATCGTGTTTTAAGTGATTCAAAATCCCGTGATTTGAGTTCATCACCAAAACCAAGTTCTAACATGGCCTTAGAACCGTCAGAGACGGTTGGTCTAAATGCTACCTCGTTTATAGGGTCTAAACCTTCTTGTTCTAGAATATCATTGAGTGCTTTTAATAGATCTGGCGCGGTATCAAGTAATGTACCGTCCAGATCAAAAAGTACTGCACTAGGTTTTGCAGTCGGCATTAGGCAAGTTTCTCAAAGTGAAGAATATAGTTAACGCTCACGTCTTTGCTCAGTTTGAACTGTTTAGAAAGTGGAGAGTATTCGATACCCGTGCTTGCTCTGACTTTCAGGTCAGCTTGTTCTGCCCAATCAATCAACGTTGCTGGACGAATAAACTTATCATGGTCGTGTGTTCCATCAGGAACAATCTTCATGATTTTTTCGGCGCCAACAATAGCAAGTAAATAGGCTTTTATTGTTTTGTTTAAAGTAGAGAAGAAAACTTGTCCACCGGGTTTCACGAGCTTAGCAACGGCAAGGATGACAGAAGCGGGATCAGGAACGTGTTCTAACATCTCCATGCAGGTTACTACGTCAAAACGAGCAGGGTTTTCGTCAGCAAAAACTTCTACAGGTGTTTTCAGATAAGTCACGTTAACACCAGCCTCAAGCGCGTGTAACTTTGCTACATTTAATGGTTCTTGACCCATGTCAATACCTGTTGCGTCCGCTCCAACTTTGGCCATACTTTCAGTAAGAATGCCGCCACCGCAACCAACATCGAGTACTTTTTTACCGAAAAGGCCATTACTCTTGTTTTGAATAAAATCTAAACGAAGCGGATTAATGTCATGCAATGGTTTAAATTCGCCCTCGCGGTCCCACCAACGTTCTGCAATCGCCTCAAACTTCGCAATTTCAGCACTATCCACATTCTGATGTTCGGTCATAAAAAGCTTCCTGATTAATCTGAGCGCATTTTAAAGGGGGTATTTTATAAAACCCATACTTTGTGGCCTGTAAATTCTTTAAATTTATGATACGATGGCCTTTGCATATTTTAATAATAACATGCTCACGAGTCGCAAGTTTGACACAAAAGTGAGTGACACTGAAGGAAAGTAGAGTCAAATGTCTGATCTCGCCAATGAAATCCTGCCAGTCAATATTGAAGACGAACTCAAGAACTCGTACCTAGATTACGCAATGAGCGTAATTGTTGGTCGTGCACTTCCTGATGTTCGTGATGGTCTTAAGCCAGTGCACCGTCGCGTATTGTTCGCGATGCATGAGCTTAAAAATGATTGGAACAAACCATACAAAAAATCTGCACGTGTTGTAGGTGATGTAATCGGTAAATATCACCCTCATGGTGATAGTGCGGTATACGATACAATCGTACGTATGGCACAGCCATTCTCGTTGCGGTATATGCTCGTTGATGGTCAAGGTAACTTCGGTTCAGTTGATGGTGACTCTGCTGCGGCAATGCGTTATACGGAAGTCCGTATGTCGAAATTGTCACACGAGCTACTCGCCGATCTTGAAAAAGAAACGGTTGATTATGTGCCTAACTACGACGGTACAGAGCAAATCCCAGATGTTTTGCCAACCAGAGTGCCTAACTTATTGGTCAACGGTTCTTCTGGTATTGCGGTTGGTATGGCAACAAATATACCTCCACACAACTTGACGGAAGTCATCAATGGTTGTTTGGCTCTTATTCAAAATCCGGATATGACGATTGAAGAAATCATCGACTACATCCCTGGGCCTGACTTCCCAACATCTGCAATTATCAACGGTAAGAAAGGCATCATCGATGCGTATAAAACCGGTCGTGGCAAAATCTACATTCGTGCCCGTGCAGAGATTGAGGTAGATGAAAAAACGGGCCGTGAAACGATCATTGTTCACGAGATCCCATACCAAGTTAACAAAGCGCGTCTAATAGAAAAGATTGCTGAGTTAGTTAAAGATAAGAAGATTGAAGGCATCAGTGCGCTACGTGATGAGTCTGACAAAGACGGTATGCGTATTGTTATTGAAGTTAAGCGCGGCGAAGTAGGTGAAGTTCTACTTAATAACCTGTATGCACAAACACAAATGCAAACTGTGTTTGGTATCAACATGGTTGCGCTTGCTAACAATCAACCAAAACTGTTCAACATCAAAGAAATGTTGGAAGCGTTCATCATTCACCGACGCGAAGTAGTAACACGCCGTACAGTGTATGATTTACGTAAAGCGAGAGATCGTGCCCATACACTTGAAGGTTTGGCGATTGCACTTGCAAACATCGACCCAATCATCGAACTTATTCGTAAGTCTCCAAGTCCAAGCGAAGCAAAAATCGGACTTATTTCACGTCCTTGGGACTTGGGTACTGTTCGCCCTATGCTTGAAAAGGCGGGTGAAGAAAATGCTGCGCGTCCAGATTGGTTAGCGCCAGAGCTTGGTATCCGTGATGGTGTGTACTACCTTTCTGAACAACAAGCACAAGCTATCTTAGATTTACGTCTACATAAGCTTACGGGTCTTGAGCACGAGAAAATTCTTGCAGAATATCAAGAGTTGCTAGATCTGATCGCTGAATTGCTTTACATCTTAAGTTCACCAGAGCGTTTGATGGAAGTAATCCGTGACGAGCTTGTTGAAATCAAAGAAACATACGGTGATGGCCGTCGCACTGAAATTAGCGCGGCTGCACACGATATCAGCCTAGAAGATCTAATCACTGAAGAAGACGTTGTTGTGACGCTGTCTCACGAAGGCTATGTGAAGTACCAACCGCTTTCTGACTATGAGTCACAACGTCGTGGTGGTAAAGGTAAAGCGGCAACACGAATGAAAGACGAAGACTTTATCGAACGTCTGCTAGTTGCGAACACGCACGATACCATTCTTTGTTTCTCAACCTCAGGTCGCTTGTATTGGTTGAAAGTATATCAACTACCACTCGCTTCTCGTACCGCGCGTGGTAAGCCAATTGTTAACTTATTGCCACTTGAAGCTGATGAACGTATTACCGCTATTCTTCCTGTTCGTGAATATGAAGAAAACAAATACGTAATCATGGCGACAGCAGATGGTACGGTTAAGAAGACGTCGCTAATTGAATATTCTCGTCAACGTTCAAGCGGTATCATTGCGATTAACTTGAAAGAGGGCGATAGCCTCATTGGTGTTGATATCACTGATGGTAGTTCAGAAATTATGTTGTTCTCGGATGCTGGTAAAGTGGTTCGCTTTAAAGAAGCTGAAGAATCACAAGCGACAGATGAAGACGGCAATCCGATTTTTGATGAAAATGGCAACCCTGAAATTATCTTCAAAGGCGTAAGGCCAATGGGTCGTACTGCAACGGGTGTGCGTGGCATTCGACTAGCGGATGATCAAAAAGTGGTCTCACTGATTGTGCCGAAAAACGACGGTCCAATCTTGACGGTAACCGAGAATGGTTACGGTAAACGTACGCCACTTGAAGAATACCCAATTAAAGGTCGTGCAACGCAAGGCGTTGTGTCAATCAAAGTGTCTGAACGTAACGGCAAAGTTGTTGGCGCTGTTCAGGTTCTAGATAATGATGAAATCATGCTTATCTCTAATCGAGGCACGTTGGTACGTACTCGAGTTAACGAAGTTTCGGTTGTAGGACGAAATACACAAGGTGTTATTTTGATCCGTACTATTGACGGCGAACAAGTAGTTGGTTTACAACGTATCGATGAGATTGAGGTTGAAGACCTTCCGTTTGAGGAAGGTGTTGAACAGGTTGATGGTGTTGACGATGCACCTGAGACGGTGAATGAAGAACAGGCACCGGAATAACCAGTTTTAAAAGCGGCTTCGGCCGCTTTTTTCGTTTTGTACACTGGTCACTCTGCGTCATTTGTTTATCAAAAAATGAGTGACGCACGATGAGTTAGTGTATTGAATCAGGAATGAGAAGTTAATCTACTTTTCTAACCATCCACAAAGTCACTATTAGGAATGAGGAAAATAATGACGGTTTATAATTTTTGCGCAGGCCCTGCGATGTTACCGCCAGAAGTAATGAAAAAGGCACAGCAGGAGTTTCTTGATTGGCAAGGACTTGGTGTTTCAGTGATGGAAGTCAGTCACCGTTCTAAACCATTCTTAGCGATGGTGAAAGAATGTGAAGCGAGCCTACGCAGATTGATGAACATCTCCGACGAATACGAAGTGTTGTTTATGCATGGTGGCGGTCGAGGCCAATTTGCAGCAGTACCTTTAAACTTGAGCGAAGATGGCTTGCCTGGCGTTTACATTGAAAATGGTATTTGGTCTAAAGGCGCCACTACCGAAGGGGCAAAATACCTAGAAGCCCAAGGAATTGATATTCGTAACGATGTCGACGGTAAATTTAGCATTACGCCAGTTTCAGCATGGACATTACCTGAAGCAGCGTCATTTATTCATTATTGCCCAAATGAAACAATCGATGGCATCGAGATATTTGATGTCCCGTCACATCCAACCGCGCCGATTGTGGCCGATATGTCATCGAACATTTTATCTCGTGAAATCAACGTAAATGACTTTGATTTGATTTACGCTGGCGCCCAGAAAAACATCGGCCCATCGGGTCTTTGTATTGTAATCATCAAGAAAACGTTATTGGCACGAAAGGGATTAGTAAAACCATCGATCCTTGACTATGCATTGGAAGCTCAGCAAGGCAGTATGTACAACACGCCCCCGACGTTCGCCTGGTATTTGGCTGCAGAGGTATTCAAACATTTAGAATCTATTGGTGGCGTCAAAGAGATGGAAGCGCGAAATCGAGAAAAAGCGCAGATCCTGTATGACTACATTGATCAATCTGATTTTTATAGCAACAAGGTAGCAGTTCACTGTCGTTCGTTAATGAATGTTCCATTTTGGCTAAAGGACGATGCGTTAAATGAAGCCTTTTTATCTCAAGCAGAGCAAGCGGGACTGGTAGCGCTAGAAGGACATCGTATTGTTGGTGGCATGCGAGCAAGTATCTACAACGCGATGCCTGTTGAAGGTGTTCGAGCGCTAGTTTCCTTCATGGAACAATTTGCCAAGGAGAACAGTTGATGGAGCAATTGCGACTAAAACCGATTTCCAAAGTAAATGGGATTGTCACGCTACCCGGTTCAAAAAGCTTATCGAACCGTATTTTATTGCTTGCAGCGTTGTGTAAAGGCCAAACTAAAGTTACCAACCTGCTCGACAGTGATGATATTCGTCATATGCTTGGCGCTCTGGAACAAATGGGCGTATCAGTAACGTTAAACGAAGAAAAAACGGAAGCACTAGTAAATGGGCAAGGCGGTATACTTAATACGCCTTCTAACGAACTATTTTTGGGTAACGCTGGAACAGCTTACCGCCCTTTGACGGCAGTGCTTGCTACAACACAAGGTGACTTTACATTAGTCGGTGAGCCACGAATGGAAGAACGTCCAATTGGGCACTTAGTGGATGCACTCAGTGACCTAGGCGCCGATATAACGTATCTGAAAACAAAAGATTATCCACCGCTCAAAATTGCCGGTAAACGTCTCACGGGCGGCAAGGTTGAGATTGATGGCTCTATTTCTAGCCAATTTTTAACCGCACTGTTAATGGCGGCACCATTGTTTGCAGGTGATAGCGAAATCCATATTAAAGGTGAGTTGGTTTCTAAGCCTTATATCGATATCACTTTAGGCGTAATGCGCCAATTCGGCGTAGACGTGGACAATGACAACTATCAAGTTTTCCGCGTCAAAGGTAATCAGCAATATCTGTCACCTGGTGAAATTTTAGTTGAAGGTGATGCATCTTCTGCATCTTATTTTGTCGCGGCTGCGGCAATTGCTGGCGGTGAAATTGAGATTCGTGGCGTTGGCTCTAAAAGCGTGCAGGGCGACATTGGATTTGCACATGTAATGGAGCAGGTTGGTGCTCAAATTGAGTGGTATGATGATCGTATAGTTGTCCGCAAAGGTGAACTAAAGGGCGTAGACATCGATGCCAACGCTATTCCTGACGCAGCGATGACTCTTGCGACAGTTGCACTTTTTGCGAAAGGGTCAACGGCGATTCGTAATATTTATAACTGGCGCGTGAAGGAAACCGACAGGCTAAATGCGATGGCGACTGAGCTTCGTAAAGTGGGAGCAAATGTCGTTGAAGGTCATGACTTTATTGAAATTGAACCGCCAGAATCCTTTAATGTTGTCGACATAGATACCTATAATGATCATCGCATCGCAATGTGTTTTTCCATGGTCGCTGTTGGTGGCAAAGAGATTATTATTAACGATCCTAAATGTACTGCGAAAACGTTCCCAACGTATTTTGAAGTGCTTGCAAGCATTAGTGAATAGTTCATTCTCTAATCTATTTGTTCAATACGCTTGAGACGTTGATTCGATTAAAAAGGCCGGTTTACCGGCCTTTTTAATTCCTTCCACCCATCAGAAATAAGACGTGAGGTCTATAAATAAAAAAGCAGATGGCGGCTATAGTTATCGCTTGAGCAGTTTTAATATTGGTATGAAAAAGCGACAAAAGATAATCTAGAAGATCACTTTCAATGTAAGAAAATAATTCAGATCTAGAAATTATCATCGCTATCAAAAGGCTTGATGTTAAAGGAATGTACCTAGGTTATTAGTGACTAAAAGCGATTTTCTAACAAAAAGTTACATCATCAAGCAGCTTTTATATAGAAACTCACGTATAATATCGCCCCAGAAAATTAGGTGAGCATTTTTGGAGGTTTGAATGCAGGCAACTATGCCCGTGATCACCGTAGATGGCCCAAGTGGATCTGGCAAAGGAACTGTTTGTCGCTTGTTAGCTGAAAAGTTGAATTGGGATGTTTTGGATAGTGGTGCAATCTATCGAGTGTTAGCACTTGCAGCGATCCATCATAACATCGCCCTAGATAATGAAGCGGATCTTGTGCCTTTAGCAGCAAACTTAGACGTACAGTTTTTGATTGATGCTACAACAAAAAGAACCAAAATAGTATTAGAAGGCGAAGACGTCAGCAATACCATTCGCAATGAAGAAGTGGGCGCTGCGGCTTCAAAAGTTGCGGCTTTGCCACGTGTCCGAGAGGCGCTTTTACGGCGTCAAAGAGCGTTTCGTTCTGAAGTTGGCCTTATCGCCGACGGTAGAGACATGGGAACGGTTGTTTTCCCAGACGCAGAAATAAAACTCTATCTTACGGCGAGCGCTGAAGAAAGAGCGAGAAGACGCTTCAATGAGTTGAACGATAAAGGCTTAGATGTTACACTTAGTGGTCTGCTTGAAGATATAAAAGCTCGTGATGATCGCGATATGAATCGTAAAGTTGCACCGCTCGTGCCTGCGGATGATGCGATAACGATTGATACAACTGAGCTTAATGCAGAACAGGTATTTGACCGAGTCTTATCGATTTTGTCTGATGCCGTAATGTCAGGCAAACTTCCTAAGGGAAGTTTAAAATAGAATTTTATTGTGTGTTAGCAGGATGCTGACGCTTTATTCATAACCCCATGCAGCATGGTTGCTAATTGGTAAATTAACTTTATAGAGACGTATTTAGTATGTCAGAAAATTTTGCGCAGTTATTTGAAGAGAGCCTAAAGGGTTTTGATGCAGAACAAGGCTCAATCGTAAAAGGTGTAGTTATTTCAATCGAGAACAACGTTGTTCTAGTTGACGCTGGCCTTAAGTCTGAAAGTGCAATCCCTGTTGAGCAATTCAAAAATGCTGCTGGTGAGATTGAAGTTGCTGTTGGCGACGAAGTTGATGTTGCACTAGACGCAATCGAAGACGGTTTCGGTGAGACAATCCTTTCTCGTGAGAAAGCGAAGCGTCACGAAGCTTGGATTCGTCTTGAGAAAGCATGTGAAGAGCAAGAAACTGTTATCGGTGTTATCAACGGTAAAGTTAAAGGCGGATTCACTGTTGAAGTGGACACGATCCGTGCGTTCCTACCTGGTTCACTAGTAGACGTTCGTCCAGTTCGCGACACTGCTCACCTAGAAGGTAAAGAGCTTGAGTTCAAAGTAATCAAGCTTGACCAAAAGCGTAACAACGTAGTTGTTTCTCGTCGTGCTGTTATCGAGTCTGAAAACTCACAAGAGCGTGATGAACTTCTTCAAAACCTTGTTGAAGGTCAAGAAGTTAAAGGTATCGTTAAGAACCTTACTGACTACGGTGCGTTCGTAGATTTAGGCGGTGTTGACGGCCTTCTACACATCACTGACATGGCTTGGAAACGCGTTAAGCACCCAAGTGAAATCGTAAATGTTGGTGACGAAATCCTAGTTAAAGTTCTTAAATTTGACAAAGACAAAACTCGCGTTTCTCTAGGTCTTAAGCAACTTGGCGAAGATCCATGGGCAGCTATCGCTGGCCGTTACCCAGAAGGTGCTAAACTTACTGGTCGCGTAACTAACCTAACTGATTACGGCTGTTTCGTTGAAATCGAAGAAGGCGTTGAAGGTCTAGTTCACGTTTCAGAAATGGATTGGACTAACAAGAACATCCACCCATCTAAAGTTGTTTCACTTGGTGACACTGTAGAAGTGATGGTTCTTGAAATCGACGAAGAACGTCGTCGTATTTCTCTAGGTCTTAAACAATGTAAGCCTAACCCATGGCAAGAGTTTGCTCGTCAATTCAACAAAGGCGACCAAGTAACTGGTAAGATCAAGTCAATCACTGACTTCGGTATCTTCATCGGTCTTGACGGCGGTATTGACGGTCTTGTTCACCTATCTGACATCTCTTGGAACACTCCAGGTGAAGAAGCAGTACGTGAATTCAAGAAAGGCGACGAAATCACAGCTATCGTTCTACAAGTAGATCCAGAGCGTGAGCGTATCTCTCTTGGTGTTAAGCAAATCGAAGCTGATCCTTTCAATAACTACCTAGACGCAAACAAAAAAGGTGCTATTGTTAAAGGTAAAGTGACTGAAGTTGACGCTAAAGGCGCAACGATTGAGCTTGGCGAAGGTGTTGAAGGTTACATCCGTGTAGCTGACATCGCTCAAGAGCGTGTTGAAGACGCAACAACTGTTGTTTCTGCTGGCGACGAAATCGAAGCTAAATTCATGGGCGTAGACCGTAAGAACCGTGCTATCAGCCTATCAGTTAAAGCTATGTTCGAAGCTGAAGAGAAAGAAGTTCTTGAGAAGCTTAAGAAAGACGAGCCAGAGTTCGAAAACGCTATGGCAGCAGCTTTCAAAAACGCTCAAAAAGACTAATTTTTCAAGTCTAAATGGAAGGGCACTTTAGCCCTTCCTTTTTTGTGTTTTAAGGAAATGATATATGACAAAGTCAGAACTGATAGAACAATTAGCACAACAGCATGCCCATGTACCTATGAAGGACGTGGAAAATGCAGTAAAAGAGATTCTTGAGCTAATGGCAGGGTCATTGTCTGCTTCAGAGCGTATAGAGATTCGTGGTTTTGGTAGTTTTTCTCTACACTACCGTGCACCTAGAACAGGTCGTAACCCAAAAACCGGCGATACTGTTGAATTAGATGGTAAACATGTACCACATTTCAAACCAGGTAAAGAGCTTCGTGATCGTGTAAACGAAAGCATCAGTGGTTAAGTTCGAGGTAACCATTGCTAAGGATTATTATTAAGGGAGTGGCAATTAGTTTAATCATACTAGCGTTTATACTTGGGACTCAAAACCCACACCTAGTTAAATTAAACTTCATTGTAGCAAGCAGTACACTTCCTTTAGCTGCAGTAATGAGCATTTGCTTTATATTAGGAATAGCCATTGGTTTGGCTGTGTTTAGCGTGTTTTTTACTAAATTAAAGTGGCAGCATTATCGGTATAAAAAACAAAATTCCGCTTTTAGTGATGTAGAAAACTAATATGCTTGAGCTGTTGTTTTTACTGCTCCCTGTAGCAGCCGCCTATGGTTACATAATGGGTAAAAATAGCGCTAAAAATCAAGCTCATGAACAAAATCGCATCATTACATCAGAATACAGTAAAGGCCTTAAATACTTACTTGATAGAGAAGAAGATCAAGGTCTTGAACATCTCATTAAATTATTAGAAGTCTCAGCGGATACGGTAGAGCATTACCTTACGCTTGCATCACTGTTCCGTAAGCGTGGGGAATTGGACCGCGCGATTAAAATTCACGAATTGCTGTTGAAGCAACCGGCCTTGGAACATGCTGATTTAGCTGTAAACCGTCTAGAGCTTGCGCTCGATTATATAATGGCTGGCATGTTAGACAGCGCGGAAGAACACCTTGTAATTCTGATCAAATCCGAACACAAAGAAGCAATTGATCCTATGCTCTCGTTGTATTCTCAAATGCGAGAATGGCAAAAAGGCATCAATATGTTCGAAGCACATCGCAATTTAGTGACTCGCCCACAACAGCTCGCAACAATTGCAAACTATTATTGCGAAGCGGGCATTGAATCAGAAAACATGGAACTCATTGAGCGCGCATTTCGACTGAAATATAAAGCGATGAGACCGCTCTACGAATTAGGTAAACAAGCTTTTATTCAAAAAGACTTCGTCAAATCGATTTATTACTGGCGTGAGTTAGCCACATTTAAGCCGGTAACGGTTCCCTTATTCATTGAGGACCTTGAGAGCAGCTACAAGTCACTCAACCTTGAAGAACAGTTTGATGAACTGATCGAAGAGCTGTTGTGTCAAGGTGGTGTTTTAATTCGCATTAAATACTGTGAAGTGTTGGTAAAAAACGGCGAAGTCGAAAAGGCGATCCTTTTTTTGACGGCGAGTCTAAAGCGGGAACCATCAATACGCGGATTCAGTTTTCTGTTACAATTACTCGGTGAAAAGCAAGGCAATATGACCGAAGTGTTGGCCCAAATTGATAAGCTGGTCAAGTCCTACATTGCGACGAAGCATGAGTATCAATGCCAACACTGTGGCTTTAGTAGTCACACGCTTTATTGGTTATGCCCGTCTTGTAAACATTGGGAAACCATACTTCCATCGAAAGGCCTTGACGGTTATTAGCGTCGAGATAAACGTTTATTTATTAGGTATACCATGTCATCAGATCTAAATAAAAAAGTAGTGATTGCCCTTGATTATGACAACCAAGAAGCAGCACTGGATTTTGTTAAGCAACTATCTCCTGACACTTGTCGCTTAAAAGTAGGAAAAGAAATGTTCACCTACTTTGGCCCAGAGTTTGTAAAACAACTTGTTTCGATGGGGTTTGATGTCTTCCTTGATTTGAAATTCCACGATATTCCAAATACGGTTGCTAAAGCAGTAACGGCCGCTGCTGAACTGGGAGTGTGGATGGTTAACGTCCATGCATCAGGTGGCTTAGAAATGATGCAAAAAGCGAAAGCTGCATTAGAAAGTTATGGAGAAAAAGCGCCACTTCTTATTGCTGTGACAGTACTTACTAGTATGGACGAAGCCCAGCTTAAGCGACTAGGTGTTGAAAAGTCACCCGCTGAGCAAGTGATGTATTTAGCAAAATTGACGAAAGAAGCGGGTCTAGATGGTGTGGTTTGTTCTGCCCAAGAAGCGGCTTCATTAAAAGCGGAATTGGGTGCCGATTTCAAATTGGTTACACCGGGAATTCGTCCTGCGGGTGCAGATGCTGGAGACCAAAAACGCATAATGACGCCCAAATTGGCTGTTGAAGCAGGTAGCGATTACTTAGTAATTGGTCGCCCAATTACTCAAGCATCAGATCCTGTTGCAACACTTAAGTCAATTAATGAATCGTTAATTTAATCAATTAGTTAAGTTCGCACTAGATAGTGCGAACTTATACCGCCGTCAAATTAAATTCCTCGAAATTACACTCAAATTAGTGCCTTTCAGCGCGTTTACCTTCATATTAATCTACATTTCTATTCTCGAATATTCAGAAGTAACTGAACTAAAATTAATTCGAACAAACTGGAAAGAATATTTTATTTGTATCAAGGGAATTGGAATGAACAAGAGTTAGCTTGTAGATAGATTGCTACATTGGGCTGGTGCATTTTTAGTGATTGTTAAGGTATTGAATATGAATGCTCAAATCCTAGGAACGGATTATCGACTTAAAGATCAAGTATTACACCGACATGAATCAGTTTCGGACCATGCATTGCTCGCAATGATTGTGTTAACGTTGATGGTCTGTCGTTTAGTGTTTAATTACCTCTTTCTCAACTCAAAAGTACGTAAGACAATCGAGAATTCAACCCATGCAAGGTTTATAGGGGCAGTGCGACTTGGACTTGAGTAAACCCTGTTCGGACTCATAATAATCGGCTTATTGATGGCTGCTAATATCGATATCCCTTATAACTTGTTCGGGATTCACTTCGGTGATGAGGGAGAGAAAACTTGAGTCTATTTAGTGATACTCTGTTACTTCATCATACTTTAATGAGCTTGCTTTGGTGGTTAATTGGGATACGCGTTATTGGTGCGCTGTACGCAAAAAAGTAAGACATAGATGGCGTAATTGCTAAGATAACAGAAAGAAAAACGCCGCGATTTCGCGGCGTTTTTCTTTATTTCAAAGATATTGAGGTGGCTTGTAAATCGATAAGGCCTTGTTTAAACAAACCTCCAATCGCCTTTTTGAAGTTTGCTTTACTCGTTTGGAACTGCTTTTTAATGAGTTCAGGGTCACTTTTATCACCTAGTGGAAGTTTCCCGCCATTCGCCTTTAAAGCTTGTAAAATCTTTTCACCTAAATCATCGATTTTTGCCATGCCTGGTTTTTCAAGCGTAATATCTAGCTTACCGTCTTCACGGACGTTTTTAATAAAACCTGGAAGACGTTGACCAACATACATGCGCTGAAACACATCGCTAAAGAACACCACACCAAAGTGACTTTCATTGACAATCACCTTATAGCCAATGTCTGTTTTCCCTGCAACGATAAGCTCTACTTGCTGAGATTTTTGATAATTAGGTGGTGTTTTATCGACAAATTTTTTCAAATTACTTGATGCACAAATACGCTGTGACGCATTGTCGAGGTATATTCTCACAAGATAACTGTGGCCATCTTGCATCTTAGGCTTTTGTTCGTTGTACGGTGCCAGAATATCTTTTGCAATGCCATTGTCCATGAACGCACCAACTGTAGTAATCTCTTTTACGCGAAGCAGTGCAAATTCACCTACTTTAGCAATAGGCTTTTTAGTCGTTGCAGTAGGGTGGCCTGCGTTATCTAGATAGATAAACACTTGCACCGGATCCCCTGCTTCAAGGTGTTCCGCTAATTCTGCTTTTGGTAAAAAAACATCGCCTAATTGCCCGCCGTTGAGGTAAGCACCTTCAGCATTGATTTCTTCTATTGTTAATAACTCAATTTGTCCCAACATGGACTTATTCCTCTATGTTTGGCTTAGGTTTGCGGCGAAGTGGTGCTGCACCATCGACATCAAAAGGTGCTGCAATCGGTTTTCTAGGCGTTTTTGGTTTACGCGTTTTACTCGCTGCTTTACCACTTGGTTTTGCTGTCGTTTTAGCTACTTTTGGTTTGCTAGGCGCTTTTGGTTTTTGCTCCCTAAACCCTTTAAATTTGCCTTCTAACCCTTCAACGGAATCAAACGTAAGCCCGTCTTTTAGGTAAGATTGAATCGCAAGATAGCTCTTCCAATCTTTTGGACCAACAAGAGAAATAGCGGTACCTTTAAACCCCGCTCGACCTGTACGTCCAATGCGATGCACGTATTCCTCTGCGTGTTTCGGTAAATCGAAATTGATTACGTGAGTGACCGACAATAAATCTAATCCGCGTGAAGCGACGTCGGTTGTGACAAGGACCTTGTAAAGTCCACGACTAAAAGCGTCCATAATTTCTAGACGTTTATTCTGAGGCATATCGCCTGCAAGCGCCGTCGCTTTTAATCCTTTTTCAATGAGCATGTCGCTAAGTCGCGCGGTATCAGCACGTGTCGCCGTAAAAATAATACATTGACCGACTTTTTCCGAATTCATAAAGTGAAAAAGTAAATCGTGTTTGTGATCTAAATGGTCGGCTAAATACAGTTTTTGTGTAATGTCTTCATGCTTTTCATGAGCATCACTAAGCATGATTGTTTTCGGTGATTTCAACAAATTGCGTGATGTTGCATTTACTTCTGCGTGGTCTAGCGTTGCAGAGAAAAGTAACGTTTGGCGCAAACGGTGATTTGCGGCATCGTTGATTACGTCCAGTTGCTCTTTAAAACCTAAATCCAGCATTCGGTCTGCTTCATCAAAAACGAGCATCTCTAGGCCTTGTAACTGCATAGAGCGCTGACCGATGTGATCCGCGATGCGCCCAGGCGTGCCAATTACAAAATGTGGGTCTTTGTTTAACGCCTTGACTTGATCATTGAAGTTTTCACCACCAAGAATTTTCACCACACTAAGCGTGTGACTGGCGATAAGCAATCGACACTGAGTATATACTTGGTTCGCAAGCTCGCGAGTCGGCGTTACGATAAGTACACGTGGGTCGCGCTTACTCAGAGCTCTTTGTTTGATCACTCGCTGAACTGCAGGAAGTAGAAAAGCGAGTGTTTTACCCGAACCAGTTTTTGACTGCGCAAAAAGGTCATGTCCTGCAAGTGCAGTTGGGATCGCAAGCGACTGAATTTCAGTTGGCTCGACAATACCTTGATGAGAAAGCTGCTTGGCAAGACGGCTATCAATGCCTAATTCGGTAAAAAGCAAAGGAATACTCCAAGAAATCAAAATTCTAAAAACACATCATTATAGCAAATCAAGCTAAATGCCCAAAGCGGATTAATGTATTTTTGTAATAATTGAAAAGCCAAGTATAATGCGCGCTTGGCGCCGGATTTGCGATTCGGTATTTGTGTCTGTGTCGTGCTTAAACACAGGCAAGTAAGCTTAATTATAGGAAATACTATGTCTGCTCCTTTTGTTGTGTGCGCAATGTACAAATTTGTGTCACTGCCAAATTTCAAAGAAATCCGTGAACCACTTCAAACTGTGATGGAACAAAATGAAGTGCGTGGAACATTACTCCTTGCCTCTGAAGGTATAAACGGTACAGTTGCCGGAAAACGTGAAGGTATTGACACATTATTGGCTTGGTTAAATAGCCAACCGGGTCTTGATAACATCGTCTTCAAAGAATCATTTGATGACGAATGCCCGTTTTACCGTACAAAAGTGAAGTTGAAAAAAGAAATTGTGACGCTTGGCGTTGAAGGTATTGATCCGTTAAACGTAGTTGGAACATACGTAAAACCACAAGATTGGAATGCCCTGATTTCGGATCCTGAAGTCGTCCTTGTTGATACACGCAACGACTATGAAATCGAGATCGGTACGTTTAAAAACGCGATTGATCCAAAAACAAAAACCTTCCGTGAATTTCCACAGTGGGCAAAAGAAAATTTAGACCCAAGCAAACATAAAAAAGTTGCGATGTTCTGTACAGGTGGGATCCGCTGTGAAAAGTCTACTGCCTACATGAAAGAGCAGGGTTTCGATGAGGTTTACCACTTAGAAGGCGGTATTCTGAAATACCTCGAAGAAGTACCGAAAGAAGAAACCATGTGGGAAGGCGAATGCTTTGTTTTCGATAACCGTGTGGCAGTTAATCATGATTTAGAGAAAGGGTCTTACGACCAATGTCACGGTTGTCGTTTGCCAATCACAGAAGAAGATAAATTACGTCCTGAGTACGAAGAAGGAATCTCTTGTCACCATTGTCATGAGGAAGTGACGGAAGAGCAACGCGCTCGTTTCGCTGAACGTCAAAAGCAAATCAAACTTGCTGAAAAACGAGGTGAAGGACACATAGGTCATGATGCGCAACAAGCACTTCAAGAGCGTCGTGAACAAAAGATAGCGCAAAAAGAAGCACAGCGCGGTCGCAAATAAGGACGAGACTTTTACGTGTCGTAATTAATTTTGAATTAGAAAGCCCGTAAAGGGCTTTTTTCATTTTTACACGCTACAATATCGAAAATTGAATGACAACAAGGATCTATCATGGCACTTCAGATCGTTTCTCATCCGCTTGTGCAGCATAAAGTCGCGCTTCTTCGCGAGCAGGGGATAAGTACAAAGAGTTTTCGCGAAATTGTAGCAGAAGTTGGCACTTTGCTGACTTATGAGGCAACCAAGGACCTTCCTCTTGAAACTATGCAAATAACAGGCTGGGAAGGCACTCAAATCGATGTTAACCACATTAAAGGTAAGAAAATTACCGTTGTGCCGATTCTTCGAGCAGGCCTTGGCATGTTAGATGGTGTATTGAGCCTTATTCCTGCGGCAAAAGTAAGCGTTGTAGGGCTTGAAAGGAATGAAGAAACGCTCGAACCGATCCCGTATTTTGAAAAATTGGTTGGCAATATAGAAGCGCGCCTTAGCTTAGTGGTTGACCCGATGCTCGCGACAGGAGGGTCGATGATAGCGACAATAGATATGCTGAAAAAAGCAGGTTGTACGCACATTAAAGCAATCGTGTTGGTTGCAGCGCCAGAAGGAGTTGAAGCCACATTGAAAGCGCACCCTGATGTTGATATTTACACAGCGGCACTTGATAGCCATCTTAATGAAAAAGGCTATATCGTGCCTGGCTTAGGGGATGCTGGCGACAAAATATTTGGTACAGTCATTCGTTAGTCATGCTGACAAAGGTGGTGAGTTTCATCGCCACCTTTGGTGGTTCCCGTCAAGGTGCTCACTAGCCGATAAACGCGTTTAAATTGTTAAACACAATTTATAAATAAACGGCATACGAATCCAAAAATAACATCAACCTTGTCTGTCGCACTGACACTATCAGAACTTGGTCGCGAGTCCATCACGATAAAACCATCAACATCCTTTATCCGCAATAACTCAGTGATACGTTTACGAACATTCGCGTAGTATGATTACTTGTTAACTATGACTCAACTAATCAATCAGGGGTTTTTACTTGAGAATTTCGACAGGTTGATGTTTGATGAGGTTATACATCGTCCATGTCAGTGAGCAGTAAAGAACTTTAAATTCCTCCTCAAGATGTCAGCGATTCTATTACACAGCTCAAAACATACTCATTCCTTCAGAAAAACCTGTAGGTTGAGCGTATAGCAATGAACTTTGTTCGCTATTTTGGAAGGCGTGAACTTCAGCTAAGATCTTGGTAATAGTGACTTTATTTCTTATCGTTTTTGAACCTTCGAATACAGTAAACCCGATGTAATAGGCTGTAATGGGTGAATGTAATTTTGTCACCTAATCTTTGCTTTGTTCGCCGCATAGATAATCACGATTGTGGCGAATAACAGAAAAAAGTGAGAAAAATCGCTTTGACTAAAATCCGATTAACTCACTTCCCTGATTTCAGCAAAGTTTAAAGGATGATTAAAATGTCTACAGAAAGCCTATATCTCGTCAAACTGGAATATAAAACAGGTCTAGTAGGTAGTGGGTCTATGGTACTTCAGTTAGCAGTAGATCCTGTGACTGGTTCATTAAACGGTCGCGCAAATGGTGCGATTCAAGAGGGTACACAACACTCTCCAACATTTACATCAAGCGCATCGGGTCATATGCATGCAACAGGCTTAAATGGTGTTACAAAAGTAGCTGCCGTAACGGGACAGGCCGTTGTTTCTTTTCCTCCACCAGCTATTGGCAGTTACCTTGCGCCATTTACCGCAAGTTTTGCAGTGGATAACGAATGGAATGGTCAAGGTAGCTTCTCAGTTGGTGACAATACATATCAATGCCAAGTGAGTATGGCAGACTAATCGACAATGAAGGTGAGGTGGTGACACCTCACTTTTACTTTTTATCAGTGTTTCAGTTTCGAGAGCCGCAACAAAGTTGTCGAATCGACGTTTTTTTAGAGCCTAAATTAACTCTGAGTTTTCTTCATTATTTATTACAAATCCTTGGTGGGGTCCGATTTAATCTGTATTTGAAGCACAATGTGTAATATGAAACCACGAAAAATTAGCCCACAAGGTGATTGAGACGATACAAAAACCTAGTAGACATGAAGCTTCATTTTCTGGACCAATGTCCCTCACTTTACAGTTAACGCCTATTGTAAAAATAGGTTGACCTTAAAGTTATCATTAAGCTTATTGTAGCGTTAATGAATGTTTGGAGAACGCTATGATGCTGTTTACACCTTTTACGTTACCAAATGGTACTTTAATTAAAAATCGTATTGCAAAAGCTGCAATGGAAGAAAACTTAGCTGATGAAAATAATCTGCCTTCGAATGAATTGTTTAATCTATATGGGGCTTGGGCTGAAGGGGGCAGTGGATTAATCATTTCAGGCAATGTCATGATTGATAAAAGGGCGATGACGGGCCCTGCTGGTGTAGTACTAGACAGCGAAAAGCAACTAGAAAAATTTAAGATTTGGGCAAAAATCGGGAAGTCCAACGGCGCACAGTTCTGGTTGCAGATTAACCACCCTGGTCGACAAATGCCAGCAAGCCTTGGGCAAAAAACATTTGCTCCCTCTGCTATCGAGATGGATTTAGGAAAGCTGTCAAAGCATTTTGGTGTCCCTTATGAAATGACAGAAGCTGACATACAAGATGTGCTTTCGCGATTTGTTCAAACGGCCAAATTGGCACAGCAAGCGGGTTTCGACGGAGTAGAGATTCATGCTGCGCATGGTTATCTACTTAGCCAGTTTCTATCTCCTAAAACGAATCAGCGACAAGATAAATGGGGTGGTGATCTTGCTAATCGAGCGCGACTATTAATTGAAGTTGTAAAGCAAGTGAGAGCGAAAGTAGGGCCTAGTTTTGCGGTTGCGGTAAAGCTAAACTCAGCGGATTTTCAACGAGGGGGATTTACAACCGAAGACGCGAAGCAAGTCGTAAAATGGTTAAATGACCTAAATGTCGATTTAGTCGAATTGTCAGGTGGTAGCTACGAAGCTCCAGTCATGCAAGGACAGTCCCGAGATGGACAAAGCCTTGCGCGAGAAGCATATTTCCTTGAGTTTGCGAAACAAATCAGGCTCGTTGCAAATATGCCACTGATGGTAACGGGTGGTATAAAACGAAAGCCGGTTGCGGATCACGTACTCGAGAGCAACATTGACTTGGTTGGTCTCGCGACGGCTTTGGCCCTTGAACCTAACTTGCCAAACAAATGGCAGCAAGGTGACATGGTTACACCGAATCTCCCAAATATTACTTGGAAGAATAAAGTTATGGCTTCACTTGCCAACATGGCTCGGGTCAAATATCAATTGAATCAACTGAGCAAGCTACGGGCTGTCCAGCCCAATGTTCATCCGCTGTGGGCACTAATTAAACAACAGTTGCGAGATAGACAACGAGCTAAGCTGTACCGTAAAGTAATGGGTGAAAACAGGCGCAACAATCAGTAGCTTAGTCATGACAAGTGCCATGACTAAGTGAAGGAAACGGTTGACAATATATCGGCCAATAGATTTGTTCAGTTAGAACACTTCTTTTAGCATGGTAAGCACTTCATTCACGTCTGTGGGTTGCACCATGTCGGTGTCAGCCAACAAATGTGTTGCAAGTGCTCGTTTCTTTTCATGTAATTCTAGAATACGTTCTTCAACGGTATGTTGGGCAAACAATCTATATACGGTGACCGGCTTGGTTTGACCTATCCGGTGCACTCGGTCGGTAGCTTGATCTTGCACTGCTGGGTTCCACCACGGATCCATATGAATAACATAATCGGCTTGCGTAAGATTCAGCCCGAAACCACCCGCTTTGAGGCTTATCAAAAATGCATCCCCTTCACCTTGCTGAAACGCAGCGATACGGTTTTGTCTCGCTTCTGTCGGTGTGCCGCCATCCAGATATTGATAAGGGATGTTGTGCTCATCAAAAGCCTTTCTAATTAACGTTAAAAAGCCCACAAACTGGCTGAAGATAAGTACCTTGTGGTTGTTTTCACGAAGCGATTGCATAAGAGACAAGAGCGTGGTCATCTTACTGTTTGGTAAGGTGCTTTGTTCGATAAGTAAACGAGCGTCACAGCACGCCTGACGAAGTTTGACGAGTTCGGCGAGCATACGCAATCTTTGCTCGCCAGGATTTTGCACTAACGCGGTTTTTGTTAGCTCGTCTACTGCATTTTGGCGCAATGATTCATAAAACGCCATCTCTTCGCTAGACAGGACAACAGGCAAGTCAATTTCTGTTTTATCTGGTAAATCTTTTAAGACTTCCTCTTTTGTTCTTCTCAATAAAAATGGACTTAGGAGGGCTTTTAGTCCTGCATTGGCCTTTTTGGCCGCGACGGGATCGTCCTCCTTACGTTCAATTGGTATCGTAAAGCGAGCGCTGAAACGTTTGAGATTGCCTAGCAAACCCGGATTAACAAAGCGGAAAATGCTCCAAAGCTCCGTAAGATTATTTTCAATTGGTGTGCCAGTTAACGCCATTTTAAAGCCAGATTTAAGCGTGTAAGCCGCTTTCGAACGACTCGAAAGCGGATTTTTAAGGAACTGAGCTTCATCCGCTACAGTGGTTGACCAGCGAATGCGTTTTAATTCATCTGCCAAACGTTGAAGTAGGCTGTAGCTGACGACAACACAATCAAATGGTTGAAGATTTGCTAAAAGTGACGTTCTATCTTCGCCAGTGCTTGTCTGGCTTAAAATTATTACGTTCAAAGAAGGGGCAAATCGGACTAACTCGTGCTGCCAGTTATAACATACGGATGTTGGTGCGATGATTAAACTTGGTCCTTCGCTTGCTCGAGCGAGCAAAACGGCAATCGCTTGTAGTGTTTTGCCAAGTCCCATGTCATCCGCAAGACAGGCTCCTGCACCCCAATGGGCCAATCTGAGCGCCCAGAATACGCCTTCCACTTGATATGGACGTAACGATGCTTGTAAATTGTGCGCAATTGCCAATTCTAATTCGTTCGATTCATGCAACTTGCTTTTGAGCGCATCCCAACCCGGTACTGTTTGCATTCGAAGACCGGTGGTGGAGTCATAGACGAGTCTTGCTGCAAATTCTGAAAAATGCCCTTCGTCGGTGAGCAGATTTAGTTCATCCAATTTATCGCGGAGTGCTTGTGACAAATTTAATATTTCACCGTTTTCAAGCGGAATAAATCGTCCTTGGTGCGTATTCACTAAACCGAGTAAAGGCTTTATTGCGATAACTGTTTTTTCATCAATTTGCAGCTCGCCCGTTAGGTCAAACCACTCATTTTTCTGGTACAGACCAAGTTGCAGCTGATGCGTTTGCAATGGTGTAGAGACGCTAAGGGATTTCCCTTTTTGCCACTGCAATCGAATGGTGTGGTCATTCGTTTCTCTAATTTCCGTTTCCAAAACCTCAAGTACGGACAAGGCGTCTGATAATTCCGGTAGATTAAGGGTGTTTGCTGCCATGGTTTGAAATGCGGGGCAAATCGAATCCAAGGTATCAAGGAGCGTTTGCTCAAAGAGCAGGTCACGGGTTGTGGATAGCCGTTCGTTGTGTATTTTGGCCGTAATAAATTCTGAACCAATCCCCGGAACATAGCTCGGTCCATTTTCACCAAAAGGCATTACAACACATTGAAAACTTAACCCATGTCGATATGGTTTTATGTTTATTACCAAGTCATTACGGGCTTTGACTGCCGTTTCAGTCGATTGAATGTCAGGTAAATTCGACTCAATACTGAGTAGAGGCGATATGGCTTTAATTGTGTCTAGTATTTTGTTTTTATGAATCCGTGGAATAGACAAACCTTGTTCACTGACAATGTCTACAATCGCTATATGTTGCGGTTCAAAAATAACCAATTCGATGGTTTGGTCGCACAACACGCTATAAGCTTCACCTGCGAAATTGAATTCTGGAAGAGGATGTACTTGAAGGGTAATTGTTTCCGCTTGTTCGTTAACGACAAGGACGGGGGCTTTCTCGACTAACGAGAAATACTCTTGTTGATGCTCTACAAGCAGCACGTTTTGTGCCCCAACGAGTTGTTTGAGCGCTTTTAAACCTTCAAGGAGGTACGGCTCTGTGTAACGAGATGCCGCTACACGCTGTATCTTAGCGCATACTTGTTTATCTCGAGGTGACAAATAACGAAAGGCATGCGGTGCGTCTTTTAGCTTCGAGAGGGGAATTTCGTTGCCCGTTATCCAACTGCTCTCCTGCTGAATCTGTTCATGTGCTGTAATACGTACAGCGTAGCGTGTTTTATGGAGTTTCCACAGGACGCGTTTATCAGCCTGGGATACTGGAGTGAATTCAACTGGATTGGTATTGAGCGCGACTAATTTGTCTAGCGCTTGTTCCCAGCTGGGTTTTACTGCCACGAGATTGAGTGGTGTTACCGTTGAGGGGTTTTTTACGTGCGTTTGACACCAATTGGCTAATAAAGGAAACCCCAGAGAATCAAATTGTGCCGCGAGTTGCTTTAACGTAACAAAATTAAGATTTGCTGTTGAATCAGTCCAAGCGACACCAAGTTGTGCAGCCCATTTCAACAGCAAACTGTAAAAAGGGTCTTGCTTGCTTAAATGTTGAATGTCGATTTTCGTGGCGTCAAAAACGGCGTCATTTTGTATGTATTTAGCTATGGCTTCAAGGAGAAGTCCAGTGTATAAAAAATTGGAGCATTGAGTACGGTTTTGGCGAAGACTTTCCACAAATGCAAAGAGTAGAGACAAACTGTCGTACTCGGGCTTATCTTTAAGCGCGATAAGGGTTAGCAAGTAACAAAGCGCAGGGATTTCATCAAAAAATGAATATTTCTTCCGACTGTACTTTTGCTTTGCCGTAAGAGCTTGTTCAAATTGCAAAAATGCACTTTCAAAATCGCCAATGATGAAACGATACATGCCTTGGAGCTGATGTGACCATGAAGTCTTTCCCAACGTATCTTGCACGCATTTGAACTGTTCGATTTGTGCTTGGTACAAACTTAATTCAGCGTGTAACAAGCGTAGCGGGGTATTATTGGCATTTTTTTGGAGTGCAAGACCGAGTTGTTTACAGGTTGGGTGTATCGATAACCCATTTTGAACGCGAACCTTAAAAGCAGCAGCAAATGCTTGATATTGCAAATAGTTGGGGAGTGTTAAAAATGTGTCGACAGAAAAAGGGGCAAAATACCGAGCATGTAATGTACAAAGGTACGCTGAAGGGATGAGCTGGGGATCTTTTGACGTTGGAAAATAAGCGCCGTATTGGGTCGTATCTTCGAGTAAAAGTGCGAAATAAGCCTGTCGTTTGTCGCTTTTGCTTATCACGTAATCCTGTTCAGCATCCTCTATGACGAGTTTAAGTCTTCGCAATTGTACGTCGCTTAACTGATTTACAGCCAGATTCGCCGCGTGAGCTTGCGCTTCAATGCCATTTTCAGTCACACGGATACACGCGTATTCAATCAACGTTGATTTTTTTTGGATTAACGGTTCTGCAGTTGAGCAGCTCGTGAAGCCAGCCTCAATAAAATACTCAATTAACTTAACTAGCTGGGTCTGCTTTATCGGTTCAACAACTAAAACCACAATTTGCAGTAAGGTGAGGGCTTCAAGGTCTTCTATACAGCGTTGTTGCTGCTCAAGTTTTTCTCGGTCAAATTCGTTAAAAAACATAGTCGTGGCAAAGTTACGTGGGCGACAGGAAAAGTACCAACAAATAGTAATTGGCGCAAATTTAAAAAACGTTTGAAAGAGGTGAAAAGCCAGTTCGTTTCGTCATAAGACGCTGCTGACCCTTCACCTTCTGCAGTAGACTATACTTTGAATTGCTCAAGCATGTCTTCTTGATGGGCAATTTTGTCAACTTGTGAATGCATCGTACTATCGACTGTTTGTGAGTCACGATAGACTGTCTCTGATATACCACGAATATCGGCGGCATTCGCATTGACGTTTTCAACAATGTGGCCCTGTTGGTTAAGCATATTCGCAATTTCAACGTTTAAATGAACAATATTTGCGATAGCAGCGCGCATCTGTTCAAGTACGCCTTTGGTTTCATCTGCCTTGCCCACGGTTTTCTCTACAACTTGTTGACTTAATTTCATCACCTGAACGGCACTCACGGCTCCAGCTTGTAGCTGATCTATCATAGCTTTGATTTCAGTGGTGGCTTCCTGAGTACGCTGCGCAAGCGTTCTAACTTCGTCGGCAACAACCGCGAAACCTCGCCCAGATTCACCTGCCCGAGCGGCTTCAATAGCAGCGTTGAGCGCAAGTAAGTTGGTTTGTTCCGCAATACCATTAATTACAGACAAGATTTGTTCTATTCCACTTGAGGAGACTTCCAATTCTGTCACGACGTTAACCGCCTCAGCAATTTGCGTTGATAAGTGCGCTACCGTGCTGGTGGTCTCTGCGACGACGCGTTGCCCACTAACCGCAGTGGCGTCTGTTTCTTGAATTGCCTTTGCTGCGTCTTGTGCCGTGGCTGCGACCTGTTTCTCCGTTTCGGAGAGATGCTCCGTCGCATTGGTCAGCGTATCAAGTGCCTGGAGCTGTTTGTCTATCGCTTCACGTGATTTTCGCGCTTCACGGGATGTCTGTTTTGCGTCTTTTAAAATATCACGACCAAGGCGCTGAATTTCACCGATTAAGTTTTGCAAACGCTCGGTAAATGCATTGAAGTTCTCGGCCATTGCTTTGAATTCAGGCTCGTCAGGTGCTGTTAAACGGACCGTAAGATCGGCATTACCTTTGGCGATGTTTGCCATGGCAAAGTTTATTTCTTCGAGCGGGCGAAGTAAGGAATTCACAAAGAAAAGCAAAATACCGATACTCGCAGCCAATGCGATGAGCGTAAGAATAATCGAATCGTTACGCATTTCGGCAACGGCTGAAAAGACAATGTCTTTGTCGAGCAATACACCGATTTTCCAATCCATGCCTTTCACAGACTGGAACACCAATATTTTGTCTTTTCCATCAATTTGAATTGTTTGAGCGCCGTTTTGTGTTGATACCGCAGGCAAAAATGACTTCATGTCTTTGCCGTTTAGTTTGGCGTCGGGGTGAGAAATAATGCTGCCGTTGTTGCTTACCATAAACGCATAGCCTGCGTTAAACAGGCGGAATGCATTAATCATTTCGCTCAATTTGGCCAAACTTACGTCAAAGAAAATTGCGCCACCAAAAGAGCCTGACTTTTTAACAGGAACGCCTATAGACACCAAAATCTCTTTCGTGACGGCATCAGCGTAAGGTGCCGTTACAATCGATTTGTTTGCGTTTTTTGCATCGGTGTACCAAGGGCGCTTTCGAGGATCCCATGTTGGTCCTGGATCCCAAGACGGATCACTGGCTACGTATTTCCCTGTGCTCTCTTGGCCGTATCCAATAAGCAGGAAAGTCGACGTCAGCTTTGGCTGTGACAAAATAGGGAAGGCTTCTTCCAACGAATTCGTATTCGCAACGAGACCGGTCGTCAGTTCCGCCAAATCCAAACTGCCTTGCATTTGAGCGGTGACCGTGTTGCTAATGCCTTGGATGATTTCATCGACACTGTGATCAACTTGTCTTTTTAGGTTATCTTCAAGCAGAAAATATTGTTTGATCGAAAGTGTACCGAGCGCTATCACAAGTACGATAGAGGACAGTAATACAATCTTGTGTTTAAACTTCACCGAACTTCTCCTAAACACGCCTGAAATATTAACGTTAAGGGAATTTTAAAAAGTTGCAAATTTTTAACGTTGTATTGCTATTACAAATGTGAACAGCCTAGCTTAAAACGTGGGCTATTCATTGTGCTACTCTTCCTCAGAATTGGGGACAACGGTATTTTGCAGAAGTGTTTCTGTTTCAATCGCGATGTCTTTCATTTTGATAGCGTACAATTCTAAACGTTTTTCTTCTTCTGTCTTTGGGACAAACTTAGGTACTTCAACGGGATAACCAGCCTGATCCATTGCAATAAAACTGATAACACAATGATTTGTCTCAACGAGTTGTTGCTTTTTGGGATCGCCACAACGGACGCGTATGAAGATTTGCATACTGGTTTTTCCGGTATGCGCGATTTGTGCGCTGACTTCTACAATCTGACCGACAAGAATAGGACGATGAAATCGTACTCCCGCCACGGACACGGTAACGCAATAGCTTCCGCTCCAACCTGCAGCGCAGGCGTATCCTGCTTGATCTATCCATTTCATTACCACACCACCGTGGACTTTGCCGCCAAAATTGACGTCCGTAGGTTCTGCTAGAAATCGGAAAGTGAGTTGATGTTGCGGCATAAAAGCCTCCTGCACGGCTAATTAGTACTAGTATAGACACAATTTGTATCATGACCGCAGGATTTTGACTAATTTTTGTTAATTCTCAATGCGTTGATATTTATTAGTGGCTGAATGGAGTGAGTGCTAAATAGATTAAATGGCAAGAGAATACCTCTTAATGCAGTCGGTCACTTTGATGAATCAGCGCGATTGAAATTAAAAAGGGGCCGGATGGGCCCCTTGCAATTTGGGTTTGGATACTTTTATCGAATTACGTTGTTAAATAGCGCGTATGAATTGCATATTTGAACGCATTAATTCGTTGAACACATTACATATTCGGATAATTAGGACCACCAGCACCCTCTGGAGTAATCCAGGTGATGTTCTGACTTGGGTCTTTGATATCACACGTTTTACAGTGAATACAATTTTGCGCATTAATCACAAACGTATCCTGACCATCTTCACTTTTCGCGACTTCATAAACTCCAGCAGGGCAGTATCGCTGGGCAGGTTCAGCGTATTTCGCTAGGTTTACACTAATTGGTATAGACGAATCAGCCAACTGTAAGTGACATGGTTGCGATTCTTCGTGGTTAGTATTTGAAAGAAATACAGATGACAACTTGTCAAAGCTGAGTTTGCCATCCGGTTTAGGGTAATCAATCGGTGTGCATTCAGACTTTAGCTTCATTTGCGCATGATCAGGGACTTCATCCTTGATAGTAAATGGCAAGCTTCCAGAAAAGATGTTTTGGTCGATCATATTGTACGCACCGCCCAAAATTTTTCCGAATTTGTGTAGTGCTGGACCGAAGTTACGTGACTTGTACAACTCATCGTAAACCCAACTTGATTTGAATTTTTCAGCGTAAGTAACCAAGTCGCTTGCAGGCGCATCTGAACTTAGCGCTTCAATGATAGCGTCCGCCGCTATCATGCCCGATTTCATCGCTGTATGGTTGCCCTTAATTTTCGAGAAGTTTAGTGTGCCAGCGTCACAGCCGATAAGGAGACCACCAGGGAAGTGCATTTTTGGCAGCGAGTGAAAACCGCCTTTAGCGATTGCTCTCGCACCATAAGACACGCGTTCGCCGCCCTCAAGCACCTTTGCAAAAACAGGGTGATGTTTCATGCGCTGGAACTCATCAAATGGGCTTAAATAAGGATTGTCATAGTTTAAATCAATGATGAGACCGATTACGACTTGATTGTTTTCAGCATGGTAGAGGAAAGAGCCTCCACTCGCACCTTCACTCAACGGCCACCCCGCACCATGCACGACTAAACCTTCTTGGTGTTTTTCAGGACTTATTTGCCATATTTCTTTAAAACCGATGCCATAGTGCTGAGGTGTGGCATCTTTGTCTAATCCAAATGTCTTGATCAGTTGTTTACCTAAATGACCGCGGCAGCCCTCTGCAAATACCGTGTATTTTGCGCGAAGTTCCATTCCTGGCATGTAACTGTCTTTTGGTTGGCCGTCTTTATCTACGCCCATGTCACCGGTCACGATACCTTTAACTTCGTTATTTTCGACGATTAAGCTATGTGCGCTGAATCCTGGAAAAATTTCAATGCCGAGCGATTCTGCTTGTTCAGCAAGCCACCGACAGACATTCCCCATCGAAACGATGTAGTTGCCTTCGTTCATAAATGTTTTTGGAACAACGAAGTTTGGTAACAATTTGGCACTAGTTTCGTTTTTAAATAGGTAGATCTCATCGTGAGAGACTTTGGTTGTGATTGGTGCCCCTTTGGTTTGCCAATCTGGTATGAGCTCATTTAATGCGGTTGTTTCAAACACCGCGCCTGATAGAATGTGAGCACCGACCTCAGAACCTTTTTCGACGACGCAAATCATGAGTTCTTGTTGTTTTTCTTGCGCTTGCTGGGCGAGTCGAATGGCACACGAAAGACCCGCAGGGCCCGCGCCGACAATTACGACATCAAATTCCATGGTTTCACGTTCGACCATTGCTACCTCGTATAATTCTGTGACGGAGATACAGATTCTCTTGTTTTCATCTGCATTGAGTGCAAATGTAACATAATTGTATCTTAGTAAATCTAAGTTTACTTGATTTAAGTTAAGCTAAGGTTATTTTAGGTTGACGTTTACGTCAACAGGAAGTAGATTGAAAACATCAATAAAGTAGGTTGACGCATACGTAACGTAATTGTCATCTAACAGAATAACCAGAAAATGGAGCAGCTATGAAAGTCCTTGTACCAATCAAAAGAGTGATTGACTACAACGTCAAGGCGCGCGTTAAATCAGACAACAGTGATGTCGACTTAAGCAACGTAAAAATGGCGATTAACCCTTTTTGTGAAATCGCTGTTGAAGAAGCCGTACGTTTAAAAGAAGCAGGAACCGCAACGGAAGTAGTGGTCGTGTCTATCGGTGATAAAGCCTGTCAAGAGCAGCTAAGAACGGCTCTTGCTTTGGGTGCAGACCGCGCTATTCAAATAGAGACAGACCAAAAACTTGAATCGCTACATGTTGCAAAATTACTAGCGAAATTAGTCGAGCAAGAATCACCTGAATTGGTCATCTTAGGCAAGCAAACCATCGATGCCGATAATAATCAAACTGGACAAATGTTGGCAGCTTTGACCAAACGAGGTCAAGCGACGTTCGCTTCTAAGGTTGTTGTTGAAGGTGGTAAAGCGGTCGTCACTCGTGAAGTGGATGGTGGACTGCAAACGGTTGCCGTGAACTTGCCTGCGATCGTTACGACAGATTTACGCTTAAATGAGCCTCGCTACGCGTCTTTGCCAAATATCATGAAGGCGAAACGCAAGCCGTTGGACGTCATTACTGCTGATACATTGGGTGTTGACCTAAGTCCTCGCGTGACGCTTGTACGAGTTGAAGAACCAGCAAAACGCCAAGGCGGCATTGTGGTTGAGAGTGTTTCTGAACTGGTTGAAAAATTAAAAAATGAAGCGAAGGTGATCTCATGAAGATTTTAGTTATTGCAGATCATGATAACGGCGCGCTTAAAGCGGAAACGTCAAAAGTAATCAATGCAGCGAGTAAAATTGGTTCAGATATTAGCGTGTTGGTTGCAGGTCACAATGTGGGGAGCATTGTTGAAGCCGCAGCGAGTATTGCCGGCGTAACAAACGTTTTAGTGGCAGACAACGCTGTTTATGAAGCTCAACTGGCCGAAAATATTTCAGAGTTAGTGCTCAGTATTGCGGAAGGCTATACACATATTTTGGCAAGCGCATCAACTACGGGCAAAAATATGCTTCCGCGTGTTGCTGCACTGCTTGATAAATCGCAAATTTCGGAAATCATCGCCGTTGTTGACGAAAACACCTTCAAGCGTCCTATTTATGCTGGTAATGCGATTGCGACAGTGCAAAGCAATGAGTCCGTTAAGTTACTCACCGTACGTGCTAGTGCATTTGATTTACAAGGCGCACAAGCACCTGCTGTGATTTCTGCAGTTGGTACTGTCGTGGATAATACGATGACGCAGTTTGTGAGTATCGAACAAACTGAATCAGAACGCCCTGAGCTAACTGCAGCACCCGTTGTGATTTCTGGTGGTCGCGGGATGCAAAATGGTGAAAACTTCGCCCTTCTGGAAGGGATTGCAGACAAACTGGGTGCCGCTATTGGTGCATCGCGTGCTGCTGTAGACGCTGGATTTGTACCAAACGACATGCAAGTGGGTCAAACGGGTAAAATCGTAGCACCGAATCTTTACATCGCCGTTGGTATTAGTGGCGCTATCCAGCACCTTGCCGGTATGAAAGACTCCAAAGTCATTGTTGCAATCAACAAAGACCCAGACGCGCCAATTTTCCAAGTTGCTGATTATGGTTTAGTCGCAGACTTGTTTGAGGTACTACCAGAGCTAGAAAAAGCTTTATAAGAAACGATTCTGGTTGTTAAAGCCGTTGTGCCTTGTGCCGCGGCTTTTTTTATGTCTAAAAAAGCACTATATGAGGCTTTTTATCTGCGATAAACCGAAGATGTTTGTCGCCAGAAAGCATAAACTTGTGGTACTACAAGCTAGAAATCATTTTGCTTCGTGTCACTAATGTCAAGCAAAGCAACGTCGTTTCTGTACCATAGGGCTTGTCTTTATCAGTTCCAAGGAGTTAGGTGTGAGAATAAACCGTACATTCACTAAAATAATGTTGTGCTCTGCAATCGCGTTGAGTGGTCCAGTAATCGCCAATACTTGTAATGAAAGTGAGTTAAGTCGATTAGTTGAGAAAATTGAACTACGCCCAGCAAATACGATGTGTGGCGCACAAATGAGTATGCTGCTTATCTCGTTAAGCGATGATAAGGGGACTAAGCACGACGAATTAAATCAGATAAGCTTAGATGTTAGGAATGAGCACAATATAAGTGTAACTCGTTATTCATTAAAACGTGCTCAGACAGACAACAGCAAAGTGGCGTTAACGTGTTTGAATGGAACGTATGCGACGAACAGTCAATTGATTTTTAACACAGGCAACGTGACAACGAGTAAGAAGAGTAACAACAATACGCTTTCGCTCAAAAGCAAAAAACTAGAATGTAATTTATCGTCCTTATTGAACAATACCTACGCAAGAAATTGATCATTTTCGGCTGGTTTCACGAGATAGCTCGTGTTGCCTGCTTGTTGGATAAGGGAGTATGTCAACGGAGTGGTCCTACTTTGCCATTATTCATTCGCGGACAAATAATCAGAAAATCAATCGCCATTAAACTGAAAGATGTAATCTTGGTGGTCTTTTTTTGGAATGCTTTTTTCAAGGCATTACCTTATCGTCTTACAAGCATTTACTTCAGGCTTTGTAACCCTGTTTTTTATGGATGATTCTATCAACAGATGTTTTTGCCAACCACGAGGTTTTGAGAAATGCATTAGATGGGCTCGCGTTTGATGGTTCAAATACCAATATAGTAACGTGCAGTAAATAGGCCTGTTCGAGTTTGCTCATCCGGTCTTTTCATCACATGCTCTACGATGTTGATCGCGGTTCTGGGTTTTAAGGTACCTCTGCAACTCATTTATAAACTATTAAAGCTGAATCGAGCAGACCAGCTATCGGTCCAAGACTGTGAGAAATGTAACATCCTGTAATTGATACCTACCAAAGCCCTAACTATAGTTAGCGGTGCAATTTAATTAACGTAATGTTAAAGGGATGGTTACAATGAAGCGTTTTACAAAGTTAGTAATAATTGGATTTGCCCTTGCAAGTCTAAGTTCAAAGGTGATGGCTGCGGTTAGCTGTCCGGTTAGCCAAGATTGGTTGGTAAATCCAAGTATGCCAACGGAAGTGAAAAAAGTGATGGTAATTCATCAACGTTTTGTGATTTCTACCAGTTTTCTACTCAAGCTTATGTATATCTGATGAGCAAAAGCAATGGTAAAGACTTGAACTTTCTTGACCCGAAACAATATGCGGTACTCGAATTTGACAGTGAAGGAAAACCACTAAACTCTTGTGACAACAAAATCACGGGATCGACGATACGTAATCGACTCCAAAAAGCGAAAAGAACCGCTTTCTCTACCGCTCAAGCTGGCGATGGGGCTACGATATACGCCCAAGATGGCAATGTGATTTACTATGAAGTTCGGTTTAATAAATCCCTTTGTGATCAAACAGGCAGTGCAGTTGAGCTTGCAAAACAGAACCAAACCAACTTTTTAGCAGGCACGACTGAAATTAAAACTGCATGGAAAGTGTTGTCCAACGATGAAGCAAAAAGTAATCAATTCGTCGTTCAGCAACAAAAAATCGCTGGTAAAAAGCAAACACTAGGCCTTGTCGGGATGCATATTGCTGTTGCAACCGAAAACCACCCTGAATTTGTTTGGGCAACGTTTGAACACAAAGTTAATGCCCCCGATTGTGCGCCAACTGCAGTTACTGCCAAAGAAAGCTGGACGTTTGCCAGCCACAGTTGTGCTAGTGGTCTGAGTAACTCGGCAACGGCTGGTAATGTATGCAATTTTAATAATCCGTCGGAAGAGCAAACCGCAGCGACGGGAACTCCGACAAATATCTGTCGTGTTTACCCTTATGGAACAGGTGCTGGCGATTTATTCGCAACCGATAATCTTACCGCTATTTTGGATCAAAATAGCGATTTAGATACACAAATTGATGCCCTAAAATCGCCCTCAACTTATGCGGTGCTAAAAAACTATTTTCAAGTAGGGGCGCTGTGGGTGAGTGATATTGGGAAAAATACGGGTGGAAAAGGGGTGCCAAATGAACGTGGCTCACTAAGATTGGCAAACACGGTAGCAGAAACAACCTATCAGCACGTAAATCTAAATAGTAATTTTGCGAGTAATTGCTTTGGTTGCCACAATTTCATCGGAACTGAAAACCGTATCAATAACAACATTACAAGCCAGTCTTTGAGTCATATATTTTTAGATATTGTTGTCGGTCAAGGAAAGGCGGCGGATGTTTCGGCGCAAAAAGTCATTGTGGATAACAGCATGGCGCAGGGCGTTTGTCAGGGAACCGATGAAAACCTAGGTGTGTGTCCAAGCACAGCAAGTTTTCTCAAATGGAATGGGCAGTGGACGAATAGCAATAGCAGTGCTGGCTCTGTCTGTGGATGCGTCATGAAGTAACTCATCGATATTGTTACCAAAGACATGGGTAAATTTTTGACTTGTGGCCGGATAAGGTTAATTATTCGGCCTTTTAATATAAAAAGGTGAATAGAGCTGAGACGTTATACGCTGCAAACATTCATCGATGTAACCAAAACAAATCATACGAAGGCGAGTTCAATATACACGTGTTGCAACGTACTTGCTCAAGTTGCAGCAGACGATAATGTCCAAACAAATAGTTGAGTAGATCTTGAGAGGATACTTCATTTCGGTAAGACATGCGGAAGCTATCCATATCACGATGTGTCAGTCGACCTTGATACGTTCAGCGTTAATTGCGGTTGCGTGGAACGCATTGACCCAGAAGCTTGAATATCACTTGCTCCGATGGAACGAAATCAACTCAAGCTTGCCAATATGTGTCTTGAGCGACGGGTTTCCATTCGATTATCCCTTATCAGGCAAAACGGAATGTCTTCTAACCAGTGATGGATAGAATTCGTTGCTGATTTTTAATCCTTTCACTTGATAAACCTCTTTCAAAATGAGCGCAGCAGCCATCTTTGCCATTTCTTCAACGGGGTAATTAATCGTCGTGAGCGCAGGGAACAAGTAGCTTGAGTACACAATGTTGTCGAAACCAATGATAGAAAGTTCTTCGGGCAATTGCATGCCTTGCTCACGCGCATAGGCCATTGCACCAGACGCCATTTCATCGTTTGCACATACTAGCGCTGTAAACTGGTGATTACCATTCAATAGCGTTTTGAGTCCTTCTGTACCACTTTCTTGTTTAAAGTCTCCCATGTAAACCAATTCATCTTCAAGTTTTATACCTGTTTCGCGAAGCGCTTGTATATGCCCTTCAAAACGCGCTTTTGCGTCTTCTTTCCAATTTGGCCCTGCAATGTAGGCTATTTTACGATGACCTAAATCAAGCAATTCTTTCGTTGCTAAATAGCCACCAGTTTTATTGTCTAAGTAGATACAGCGATCGTGAAGTGGTTTTATGTAGCGGTTAATAATGACCAGCGGGATCCCTTTTTCGCACAATGCTTCAAGGTAGTCATCAGACAAGGCATCGAGGTGTAAAATAAGCGCATCGCAGTTGCGGCTAAGTAGAAACTCAATACCCGCTTTTTCACTTTCTTCATTACTGTGGCCTGCCGTAATGATGACGTGTTTGTTCGCATCACGGAGACGCTTTTCTGCGCCCGCCATTAAGTTTCCAAAAAACGGACCGCACAGTTCAGGGATTAGGATACCAATGCTGTTAGAGCGGTTTGAGGCGAGAGATTGAGCTATCGCGTTAGGGCGATAACCGAGGCTATCCATTGCTTCCATGACCTTTTTCGTCGTCTTTTCGCTCACGTTGCCATTTTTATTGATGACTCTTGATACCGTCGCGAGTGAAACGCCTGCCAAAACTGAAACATCGTAAATCGTTGCCATCGAATAACCGCTCCTAACAAATTCGACTCTATGGTAGCGCGTGCGTATCTTTATTTAAAGTTAAGTGCTGGTGTATTTCATCCAATTTTTCATTATTTAATCGATACTTGAGCATAATTAATGCCACGCCAAAAGAACCAAGCGACGATACGAGCGTAAAGGTTACGACTATACCATGTAACGTCTCTTCAGTTTGCGGTACGCCATTTTGATAATTAAAGTAGGCGAGAAACCAACCTGCGAGAGCGCCACCTAGCGCAATACCGAGTTTGATAAAGAAGATGATGCTGGAATAAACAAGACCGGTTGTTCGGATCCCTGACTTTACTTCGCCATAATCAATAGTATCCGCCATTTTTGCCCAAAGTAGGGGCGTCGCTGTATCGGTTAAAAATTTCCAAACAATAAATGCCGCAAATGCCAAATAGACATCATGGGGTCCGATAAAGTAGGACAGGGCACAGATAACAGCGGCCGTGAATTGCAAACCAATATACAGTTTCACTTTGCAAAAATAACGTGACAACGGTTCTGCGACGGCACAACCAATCATACTGCCAAGGACGCCCAACGTAATAAAAAGACTGACGAGATCTTCGCGCTGGAGAAAGTACTTAACGTAATATACCGCGAGCGTTAAGCGTAAAACTTGGCCAGTTAACAGAGACAGAGCTGCCCCGCATAATACCCGCCATTGGTCGTTTTTAAGAAGTGCAACGAACAACTTTTTAGAGAAACCGTGTTGTTCTGTACTTGGCACACGCTCCTTCGTACCAAAAAAACACAAAATGAAAAGCACAAAACCGAGCGTGCTCATAGCCAACATGGCGAGCTGATAACCTTTAGCTAAGTCGCCTTTGCCTAGCCATTCTGTGAGTGGTAATGTTAACCCCGCCACAATTAAACCACCAAGCATCCCAAACACGAATCGATATGATTGGATGCTTACACGTTCTTTCGGGTTGTCTGACAACACGCCAGCCAAGGCGCAATAGGGAATGTTTATCGCGGTGTAGGCAAGCATCAAAAGTCCGTACGTGACATACGCATACACCACTTTACCACTTGAGGAGAGGTCTGGGACGGTGAACGCCAACACACTTATAATTGCAAAGGGAAGGGCAAGCCAAAGTAGGTATGGGCGAAACTGTCCATGTTTGGTACGAGTGTTGTCAGCCAAGGTGCCCATGAGTGGATCCGTTATGGCATCGATGATACGCACGACCAAAAACATGGTTCCGACGACGGCCGGATTTAAGCCCATTACATCAGTGTAATAGAGCATTAAAAACATCATTACGCTTTGGAAGATGATGTTACTCGCCGTATCACCAAGTCCGTAGGCAATTTTTTCTTTTATCGTTATCATGTTGCCTTACCTATTTTTGAATTTAGGTTACTTTCGCAAATCGAGACGCTTTGCGTCCAGCATATTTGCGTACGCTATACCGCTTTTTTTAATGGTTCGCTTCTGTGTTTCGTAATCGACATAAACCAAGCCAAACCGTTTAACGTAGCCTTCAGCCCATTCGAAATTGTCCATTAGGCTCCAAGCAAAATACCCTTGGATGTTTACGCCTGCTTGGATTGCGTTGTCGAGTGCAATCAAATGACTCTGATAATAGGCTAAACGATCGTCATCGTGAACTTCGCCGTCAATGATCACGTCTGGCATTGCAGCTCCATTTTCCGTGATGTAAATGGGTGGCAAGTTGAATCGGTTATGCAGATCAAGTAGCAATTTGGTAAAGGATTCAGGATAAATTTCCCAACCCATATCCGTGTAGGGTGGGCGATGTGCCAATTCTTCAAACAGTTTTGTCGGTTCAGACGGTTGTGCATAGAAACGGCGGGTATAGAAATTGATCCCTAAAAAATCAATCGGTCCACTAATGAGTTGCATATCGTTAGGCATCACGTTTGGCTTTACGCTGTCGTCAAGTTGATTTAGGACGTTCGGGTAGTGACCGGTCATGATAGGCATCAAATACCACAAATTATGATATTCATCGGCATTTATCGCAGCGACGATGTCTTCAGGCGTATCGGTATTACTGTAGCAAGGCGTAAAGTTTAATACGATGCCATTCATTGTGTGGGGTGTGAGCTTACGCAATACCTGCATTGCAAGGCCGTGTGCGAGTAAAATGTGATGTGCAGCTTGTCTACCTTCCTTCTGGGAGCAATGGCCTGGCGCGTGTACACCAAGTTCGTAGCCTAGGAATGCACTACAAAAAGGTTCGTTAAATGTGGCGTACGAATCTACAAGTCCGGCAAAGTGAGGAACTAATTGCTCGACATAGTCAGCATATAAAAAGGCGGTATTTCGATTTACCCATCCGCCTCGGTCTTCAATATGTTGTGGTAAATCCCAGTGGTAGAGCGTGACAAACGTTCGAATGCCTCTATCTTTTAGTGCCTGTAATAAGCGAGTGTAAAATGCGACGCCTTCGAAATTGATGTTGCCTTGCTTATCGATAACTCGAGGCCATGAGATAGAAAGGCGATAGGCATCGACGTTCAATGATGCAATAAGCTCAACATCTTCTTCCCAACGATTAAAATGGTCACATGCGACAAGTCCGTTTGAACTATCGGCAATCGTATTCGGTGTGTCGCAGAACGTATCCCAAATACACGGTAATCGGTGTTCGGCTCCACCCTCAATCTGAAATGAAGCCGTGGCAACGCCAAAAGTAAAATCAGCACGGCGCATTGTACTGTTGGTAGGAAGTTGCAGCATAGTTGTTGTGTTTGTCATTAGCTTTCCGATCTAGTCCATAAATGTAAGCGGTTACAAAAATGCTTGAAAAGCGTTTCTATAAGGGTTTAAATGATTATGAAAGCGCTTACATTTTAATGTTAGATTACAAAACAAACTAAACATTGGTCAAGGTTAAAAGAACAAAAGACCAAGATAATGGGAGAACTACCAATGGCGATTTCCGTGCTTGAATCACAGTCGCAACAGCAATCGGGCGGGCAATCACAGCCAATATCGCTTGCTTGGCTGACGTCGTTATTTTTTTTGTGGGGGTTTATAACCTGTCTAAATGACATTTTGATCCCGCATCTAAAAAACAGTTTCGATTTAAATTACTCGCAAGCCATGCTTGTCCAATTTTGCTTTTTTGGTGCCTATTTTTTGGTATCAATACCCGCGGGCAAATTGGTTGAAAAAATCGGTTTTCAACGAGGTATTGTCGTAGGGTTAGTGATTGCCGGATTGGGATGTGCACTTTTTTATCCTGCAGCATTGGTTCACACCTACAGCTTGTTTTTGGCGGCCTTATTTGTGTTGGCATCGGGTATTACGATATTGCAGGTGTCGGCCAATCCTTATGTTGCGAAATTAGGGAATGCCAAAACAGCGTCTTCGCGATTAACGATGACGCAAGCATTTAACTCGTTAGGTACCACAGTCGCGCCATTTTTTGGTGCGTTATTGATATTGGATAGCGCAGCGAACAGTGCAAATGACGCGAGTAGTGTGCAATTGCCTTATCTTGGTTTAGCGCTCAGTTTTATCGTGTTGGCAGCCGTCTTTGCGCTTTTAAAACTGCCAAGTATCGAACAGCAAAAATCCGATTTAACGTCTTCGTCATCCATCAAAGAGACGCTACAAGATAAGCGACTGGCGTTTGGTGTCATCGCAATTTTTGTGTACGTCGGTGCCGAAGTGTCGATTGGTAGTTTCATGGTAAATTTTTTGATGGAACAGCACATTGGAAATCTTTCAGAAAAAGCGGCTGCGGGTTATCTCGCGTACTATTGGGGTGGTGCGATGGTTGGTCGTTTTGCTGGTGCATTATTGATGCAAAAAATTTCGGGCGCTAAAGTACTCTTTGCCCATGCCCTCATCGCGATTGTGTTGATAGCGATTGCAGTCGTTAGCCAAGGCAGTTTAGCTATGTGGGCGCTCATTTTTGTTGGCCTATGTAATTCAGTGATGTTTCCGACCATTTTTAGTTTGGCTGTTGGTAATTTAGGTGAGAAAACGGCGACGGGTTCAGGCCTATTGTGTTTAGCGATTGTGGGTGGTGCAGTGATCCCTCTTTTCCAAGGCTTACTTGCAGATTCGATAGGCATCCAACATGCCTTAGTTTTACCCATTGTATGCTACGCGTTCATCGCGTTTTACGGTCGCTTTTTGACGAAACAAAACCACGCTTAGGAAAAGGATAATACAGTGAAAATTAGAACAATAATGCCATCGTTGGTGGCGAGTGCGGTTTTGAGTGTGTTGCTTGTTGGCTGTAACGAACAATCCAAATCGACGACGGTATCAAGTCAACCAGTTGATTCAACGTCGCTTTGGGCTCACGTCAATTCTGTGATCCCAAAAGACGAGAACGTAGAGCAGAAGGTTGACGCTATTCTTGCAAAAATGACGATTGAGCAAAAAGTAGCGCAAACCATCCAACCGGAGATCAAGTCAATTAGTGTCGAAGACATGCGCCGCTATGGTTTTGGTTCTTATCTCAATGGGGGCGGTTCATTTCCAAACGGTAACAAACATGCGACACCGAAGGAATGGATCGATCTTGCCGATGCGATGTATCAAGCATCAATAGATGCAAGCTTAGATGGCTCTACCATCCCTACCATGTGGGGAACGGATGCGGTACATGGCCACAATAACGTTATTGGGGCGACTATTTTTCCTCACAACATCGGTTTGGGGGCAACCAATAACCCCAAATTGCTTGAGCAGATTGGGGCTATTACGGCGAAAGAAGTGCGTGCGACAGGTATAGACTGGGTGTTTGCGCCAACCGTCGCAACGGTACGTGACGATCGTTGGGGACGAACTTATGAAGGCTATTCCGAAGACCCTGAAATTGTAAAAGCCTATGCAGGGGCGATGGTGAAAGGGTTACAGGGCGAGCCTGCAAACGGTCTATTCGCGGACGATAAGGTGATTAGCACCGTGAAGCACTTTTTAGGTGATGGTGGTACGGAAGGGGGTGATGACCAAGGAGACAATCTGGCATCGGAAAGCGAGCTTTATCGTATCCACGCACAAGGTTACGTCAGTGGTCTTGCGGCCGGAGCACAATCAGTGATGGCGTCGTTCAACAGTTGGAAAGGCGAAAAAGCGCATGGTAGCCACTATCTATTAACTGAAGTGCTTAAAAATAAAATGGGCTTTGACGGCTTTGTTGTCGGGGACTGGAATGGTCATGGGCAAGTTCCCGGTTGCAGTAATGAGAGTTGTCCGAATGCAATGAACGCAGGTCTTGACGTATTCATGGTGCCGGGACCGGAGTGGAAACCGTTGCTTGAAAACACGATTGCGCAAGTGAAAAGTGGGGCAATTTCTGAATCTCGACTCAATGATGCAGTACGTCGTATTTTACGTGTAAAAGTTAGAGCGGGATTGTTCGAGTCAGTAACCCCTAAAATGCGACCTTTAAGTGGAGATATGTCACTGATTGGCGCGAAAGACCACCGTGACATTGCCAAACAAGCTGTTCGTGAATCACTTGTGTTGCTAAAAAACAATAACCAGCTTTTACCACTAAATCCAGATTCACACGTTTTATTAGCCGGAGATGGCGCAGACAACATTGGCAAGCAATCTGGAGGCTGGAGCATTACATGGCAAGGTACGGGGAATACGAATGACGATTTTCCGGGTGGAACCAGCATATTTGATGGATTTAAGACACAAATCGAAAATGCAGGTGGCCAAGTTGAACTGTCGGTATCTGGTGAGTTTTCTCAAAAGCCGGATGTAGCCGTGGTTGTATTTGGAGAAGACCCCTACGCAGAAGGCAATGGCGACCTTGCAAATGTAGAATATCAGCGAGGCAACAAACGTGACCTGACGCTTTTAGAAAAATTAAAGTCGCAGGGTATTCCGGTTGTATCAGTCTTCTTGACAGGTCGTCCGCTTTGGGTAAATCCGGAATTAAATGCCTCTGACGCGTTCGTTGTGGCGTGGCTTCCAGGTAGTGAAGGTGGTGCGATTGCTGATGTGTTATTAAAGGATAAAAACGACGCAGTCGCGTATGATTTTAAAGGCAAGTTAACCTTCTCATGGCCCGCTTTGCCAACACAAACCGCGGTTAATCGTGGCGATAGTAACTACAACCCATTGTTACCTTATGGCTACGGGTTAAGTTATGGCCAGCAATCACCAACGGTTAATCTAGACAACTTGCCGACAGAATTTAACACCGTGCAAGGTGAACTTGCTAATCATGAGATCCTTGTCCGAGACGTTAAAGCACCAAGTTGGGCTCAAATTCGCGACGCATCAGGTGAGACTCGAATTTCGTCCAGTGTCACTCGTACAGCGTCGCTGGAGGTCACAACGGAAGATAAAACCGTACAGGAAGACGCGCGTAATCTCGTGTTTACTGGAAAGGCTGAAGCGAGTTTTGAAGTGCTGGCTGCATTTCCATCCGATTTACGTAATTTACTCGAGGCTGACGCGGCTTTAAATTTCGCTTTGAAAGTCAACCATACTGATGGGGGGCAGTCATTTAGTATCGCGGGTCCATGTAATAATGAGTGTGAAAAGACCGTTCAAGTCGCTGTTGAAAAACCAACTGGGTGGTATGACGTATCTGTCCCTGTCAGTTGTTTTACATCGCCTCAAAACGATTTATCAAAAGTGATGCACCTGTTTAAACTTTCCTCTGACAAGTCACTGAACATCTCTATCGCGGATGTCTATGTAGGGGCTCGTAGTGAAAACGCGGTTACAATAAGCTGTAAAAACTGATTTAGGGAGCATTAGCTCCCTTTTTTAATAACTAGAATAAGAAGAATATCGAATGAAACGAACTAGTTACTTCTATGTACTCTTACTTGTATCTACAGGTCCCATTGCACAAAGCAAATTGTGTATACAAGACCCTATTTGGCAGGATGAATTTAACGATGAGAAATTAAACCCTGATAAATGGAATATTGAACAAAATTGTTGGGGTGGTGGTAACCATGAGCTTCAATGCTATGTTAATGATAAGCGTACCATTACCGTTGCCAATGGCGTTTTATCTCTGACGGCATTTAAAGAACAAGGTACAGGACCTACCTTTCCAGAAGGGCATTCTAAATACGACCCTACACAAACATCGAGTAAATCGTTTATTAGCGGTCGAATCAACAGCAAATCAAAAGCGGCGTTTACCTACGGTCGATTTGAGATCCGTGCAAAACTGCCGGAGGGCCAAGGGAGTTGGCCTGCGATTTGGATGTTACCTGAAGACAATCGATATGGTCCTTGGCCAGAATCGGGTGAAATTGACATTATGGAAGCGGTAAATATTGGTACTCGCTCAGACGACAAAGATGCGTCTTATCAAGACAAACCTGAGACACGCGTTCACGGTACACTTCATTACGGCACAAGACCTCCCAAAAATGTATATACAGGTAAATCGTATCGGTTGGAAAAGGTGCGTTCGCCTAGTAACGGATTTCATGTCTATCGATTGGACTGGAAAAAGGATGAAATTAGCTGGTATGTCGATGGGGTACTTTATTCAACACAATATCCAAAAACGACCGGTTCAGAAGGTTGGTTTAGCCAACCTGAGGGCAGTACACCGCTACCTGACAACGCCCCCTTTAATCATCCATTTCACTTACTACTAAATGTTGCTGTAGGCGGTGATTGGGCAGGTAAGGTCAATGAAAAAGGTGTAGATGAGTCTAAACTCCCTTTCACAATGCAAGTTGACTGGGTTCGAGTTTACGACCTGTGTGATTGATAGAGAAAACGGTCCACTAACGCTACATTGATGTGCCTAGAACGTCATTAATCTCGCGCTTTAATGACGTTCCGTTTCTTCCAATTTTTTTTGTAAAATCAAGACTAATTCATCGTATTTTGGGCCAAAGCCTAAATTGGGTGCGAGTAAAGCGACAACACCGATGACAACCAACGCAGCAAAAAGCGTTTGTTGTGGCAAAACGTTGAGCGCATATAAAGTCAGCACTATAAACATGGCCGACACGGCAATAATACGAATGAAATTTGCTTTTCTTAGATTGCGTTTCGCCGCTTCGATGGTTTGTTTTTCTTGTTCAGTAAAATTCATTCTAATTTCGTGATACCTAAGACTTGTAAGCGATTTTCAATAAAACAGTTTACTTCGGACCATTGTACATGGCTATGACTGTAAGCCGATAGTTGATAGATTTTTATCTCTATTTGAACAAGCTGATGGCAGATAAGGCATTCCATGTTCTTGTTTCACTGATATAGAGCTAACGTAACGATGTACATCGACACGTACTTTCATTGCATTATTGTCTAAAACTGGGCCTGTTTTACGATGCGTGTGTGGCGCGAAGATTACGGCTTCCTGTTTTACAAAATTGGTCAATCGACTTGTCCACTTACGTGATAAAAAAGAATTTCCAAGTCTAGCCTTAAAAGCCAGACTTGGAAAAAGGGAGAGGGTCTGTGTTACGAGTTATTCGCTGTGTGTTTTACAGTAATGTTTGAGAAAATCTTGGTGGTTTGGCAACTGTTGCACCGTTCTATCCACGCTGTATTTAATCTGATTCAAAAACTGTGATAGTTCATCATTACTCATTACATCGACAATTGGGTGATAAGCTTTAGGTAAAATTCCTTGCCCCATCATTACTTGCGTCCAGGAATTCTCGCCAAACAGCTCGTTACCAGCCTTAAAAACACGTCCAGTTTCACGGAATAATTCTATGCGGTGGCGCAATGTGTCTGGGATCTCTAGGTTTTTGCAGTGACGCCAGAATGCGGAATCGGTGCGTTCAGTCGCATTGTAGTGAAGAATAATGAAATCACGAATGTTATCCACTTCTTCTTGTGTTTGACGGTTAAATTCGTCGACATCAGCTTGTTGAATACCTGCTTGAGGGAACAATTGCATCAAGCGAACGATGCCTCGCTGGATAAGGTGAATGCTGGTGGATTCTAATGGCTCAATAAAGCCAGAAGATAACCCTATCGCGACACAGTTTTTATTCCAATGTTTACGTCGTTGACCTGTAGTGAATTTGATCACGCGAGGATCGGTGATGGGATCGCTCGGTAAATTTTCGATTAGCGTACGTTTAGCGTCTTCATCACGGATAAAACGGTCGCAGTAGACGATACCATTACCCATACGTGTCTGTAGAGGGATTTGCCACTGCCAACCCGAGTCATGGGCAATGGCGCGCGTGTAAGGTTTTGGTTCCTGATCTAGCATCGTTTGCACAGCGATTGCCGAGTTCGCCGGGAGCCAATGACTCCAGTCATCAAATCCTGTGTGGAGCGCCTGCTCAATGAGCAAAGCACGGAATCCTGTACAGTCAATAAACAAATCGCCTTCGATGGTATTGCCGCTATCGAGCGTGACACTGTCTATATAACCGCTGACTTCGTTTAAATTTACCTGGGAAATCTTACCCTCAATGCGTTTCGCGCCATGCTCAAACGCCATCGTCTGTAAGAATTTCGCGTACAACGAAGCATCTAAGTGGTAGGCATAATTTAACGATTGTTTACTCAGGTGCGCGAACTTGTTTTGTTTTGCCGCTATAAGCTCTGGACAATAGTCGCCAAACTCTGACGCGATGCCCATTTGTTTCCCTTTAACCCAAAAATGTTGGAAACCAGCTGCCCAGCAATCTTTTCCGGTATACCCGAAAGAGTGAATGTAGTTATCTTGCTTGTTTGCCCAGTTTTCAAAGCCAATCCCAAGTTTAAAGGTCGCATTCGTCGCTGCCATAAACTCTTGCTCATTGATGTGTAAGAGCCGATGTAGCGTAAGCAGCGTTGGAATGGTCGCTTCACCAACACCGACCGTACCAATTTGATCAGATTCAATAAGCGTAATATCGAGTGTTTTACCTAACAATTTTGCTAACGAGGCAGCAGCCATCCAACCGGCTGTACCACCACCTGCAATGACCACTTTTTTTACTGCATTTACGTTCATGGCGTTCTCATTCATTGGATTTAGCGCCCTAAATTTTTGGCGAGCTGTTTTTTAACGTTTAACTGTTGTTGAGTATTCGAACGGTCAAATACCCCGAGTAATTCATTTGGAATGTGGTTAGTATCAAATTCATCACTAAATAGGTAGTAGTCGAAAAAGGCTTTCCAAGCCTCTTTTTCGTGCGACGGTAATTGCCTTATGGCAAGCAGTGCGTGTGTGAGGGCGTCTGTTGGACTGCCAATGACGCTCTGTTCTTCTCGCCACCAATAGTTGATCTGGGCATTGATCTCCTCAAGACCTTCAACATAGTGCCACCACATGCTCGGAATAAAAAGGCAATCGCCAGGGGACAAATCAACACATTGAGCGTGTTTTAACGCCTCAGCGAAACGCGGAAACGCGTCGAAATCTGGCTCATTTAAATTGACCATCGAGATTGGGCGACCCGCAGGCGTAAAATCAAGTGAACCGATATAGAGGTTACTGATTTGTTCTGGTGGAAATAGCACGAATCGACGTTTACCAATGACGTTACACGCGAGATTTAGGGGAAAGTCACTGTGGATGGCCACTTTACTTTTTTGTCCAAGCCAAAGGCTTTTAAGTGGTGATTTTTCATCAAGCACAGTACTGTGCTCGGCATCAATCTCGGGGAACCAACGTCCAAACAACGTAGAACCTAAGTAAAACGCGCCAAGCGCTTCACTATTTGGTGTGCCGAGCTGCTTTGCAAGTCGGCTAAACGGTCCATTTAAAACGCGATAATTAAACCCCGTCGAACTTTCGTTATAAAACACTCGGCCAGCTGCATTTGGCGCTACATTAAACACCGTGACTGGTTCTTGGGTCGAATGCTGGTCTAAATAATTCAGTGCGGCTAGAGCGGATTTCTGTGCCTTGGCAACTAATGGCCAATGCGCAACGAATCCCCGCAGTACGATTGGCGTTTTTTGATTTGCCAATACAGTCTTTAAATCACGAAAGGCGACGTTGTTGCGTTCTGGGATCGGTTGTAATTGACTGATATCCAAACCCATGGTTTACGCCTTTTGGGTTTGTCTATTTTTTCTGTCGATTAACGTCAGAAGCTGTGAATGTGACGCGAGTACAAAGTAAATTGCCGCTAAATGTCCCTCGTGTTGCAATGTTAAAAGTTGTTGGTCTGAAAGAGCATTTAGTTTGTCTTCATTGATAGTGTAAAAACCCGTTAATTGCGTTGTTTCACCGTTGCTAAGGTCAATGTCTAGTGACAATGATTCTAACAAGCTAAATTCGAGCAGGTGAGTGACAAAATGTGCATTTTCTTGAACGCCTTGATGCAATAGTTCCAGTGATTGGCCAACACGTTCAAGATAGGGCGTAAACTCCCCAAACTCGCTAAACAACGGCTCGCCTTCAATGTGAGAAACTTTAGGGCTACTCATATCGATATGGATTACGCGTTGGTCGTGTTGCTGACCTATCGAAAAAGGCAATCGTTCAATCGACAAAGGTACATACGAAGCTTCCCAGCCAGCGCTACTTAGAAACAAGTTGGAGTGTGGTTCGAGACCAAGTAACGCGACTGGGAAAAATTGGCCATTGGTTGCATCTTTTTGAAATAAAATCGGGTAATGCGCTTGGATTTGGCGGAATTCGGAAACAAAGGTATAGGCGGCCATTTGTGCATCACCAAGCTCTGCCGATTTTCGGGTAATGATTTTAATCTCTTTGTGCTGCTGGTGATTCAGGAGGACGGTTGTTGTCATTGTTTTCTCGCTTATCTTAAATCTTTGGCAGGCCATGAATGGCTATTTTGTTTAGTAAACTACGGTTTGTAGGCAAATTCAAAAGTCGTTTTGCTTCATTGATTAAGTTGCCATATTCTTTTTCGGTTTGTTCTACAATCGCAAGTTCTGATTGGGTTAATTGCAATTGCTGCTCAAACCCCATGCCATGGAGGATATATTCAAAACTGGCCGAAGGAAAAAGGCTTTCAATTTGTGGTACGTCAAAACGGCTAGGACGATGTGTTTTCCAGTGAGTTAGCCACTGTGTGAGTCTTGGAGACTGCGTATCTGGATTATGATGATGTTGCCAATAGTCACTTGTGCGCTTACTGAGCACATAGTGCAATTTCAGAAAATCGACGATGTCTCGCCAGCGCTCGGTTGTAAGGTGGTTGTAGCGTGTCTCGCACAGTGCTAATTGATCATAGGCATGGGGGAAATGATCGACAAAAAACTTAGCGGCTTGCTCAATCATTACTAACGCGGAGGCTTCTAAGGGTTCGACAAATCCTGCTGCCATGCCGATTGCAAGGATGTTTTTATGCCAAAATTTTTCACGATAGCCTGGGTTAAATTGGATGAATTTTGGTTTACCGAGCGGTGTTTGATTCGTGACATGCTGAATGTGGTTGTGGAGTTGAGAAAGAGCTTGTTCCTCTGTACAGAATTGCGACGAATAGACAAACCCAATACCGCGTCGGTGTTGTAACCCAATGTCCCACACCCATCCGCTTTCATATGCCGTAGCCACCGTGGCCGAAGCAATAGGCGAATTGGTCTCTTCATAAGGTAGTTGCATCGCGATTGCACGGTCGTTAAATAACTCGTGTTTAACGGAAATAAAGGGGATTTGGCTGTGTTTATCGATAAGCAAACCATGTTGGCCGCTGCAATCTATGAAAAAATCGCCATCAATTTTTTTACTAATGTCAGTGCTTAGGCCGGTGATAAACCCATCACTGTCTTCATGTACCTGTGTAACGTTTGCTGTGATTAGCCGTACCCCCAAAGTGGATACTGCAAACTCGGTCAAGCGCTTAACGAAAAGACCCGCATCGAAATGGTAGCCGTAATTATTGATAGCAGCGTATTCTGGCGTGGTAATGTCTTTAGGTGCAATATTCATTTCCACCAGACGAGCTTGCGCATTTACTGTATGCGCGAATGGTAGCGTCTTTTTTGCGCGTTGTGACCAAAACAGGCTGGTATCAATACTCGATGTTTGCCAAGGAGCGGTAAAAGGATGGTGATAACGATGAGGAATGTCATCATTTGACCAGTTTAAAAACAATGAACCTTGCTTAAATGACGCGTTGCAGTCGGTAAACAACAAGGATTCTGGAAAGCCGATGCGAGCCAAAGTTTGTCGCATTGAGGGCCACGTGCCTTCTCCTACGCCAATGGTAGGAATATCGGGGGATTCGATTAGGGTGACTTCTATTGATTGACAGGCAAGTTCAGCACGAATAAGTGATGCACTAAGCCAACCAGCCGTCCCTCCACCTAAAACGACAACGTGCTTGATGTGTTTTTCCATAGTAAACCGCACTAAGTTAAAAAAGGGCTAGCTATGTCACTAGCCCTTGGGGGGATAAACGCAAATTAGAAGGTATAACGTACACCAATGTTATATCTTGGCCCAGTTTGAGTTACGTTTAATACTTGCTCTTTTGAACGACCATGTGAACGGCCGTATTCGTCCGTTAAGTTTAGTCCCTCGAAGAACACGGTCAATTTCTCGTTGATGTCATAACTTACGCTCGCATCCCATTGACCATAGGCTTCTACATACGTTGGATGAGCACCTGTGCCTTGACCTGTTGATGATAAGAATTCATCACGCCAATTGTAGGCGATACGTGCTTGCAATCCGTCCATTTCATAGAAAGCGATAAAGTTTGCAGAATCACTTAGACCTAACAACGCGAACTGTTGTTCGAGACTATAGTCATCATACGCAATGTCGCCGTCAACGAAGGTTAAGTTCGCAATTAAACCAAAGCCGTTGTCAAAAACGTGTTGTGCGGCAATTTCCCAACCTTTTAACGTCGCTTCTTTTTGGTTTACCGGAACGGTGATGTTGAACAGTGCCGCAGCATCATCGCCTTCAATACCAAAAATAGTCGAGCCATCCGTTGAATCAGGGTAGTTCGCTAAAATGTACTCACGGATTGCATCCGTATTCAAACCAACGGCTGCAACCGCTTCTTGATAACGAGAACCTTGCGCGGGATGCGGTAGGTTAAACACGGCTTCACGTACAATGCTAGTACCGATGAAGTTTTCAACATTTTTGTGGAAGTAGCCAATTGCCGCGTAACTTCCTTCATCGTAATACCACTCCAATGAAAGGTCTAAGTTAGTTGATTCAAATGGTTTTAGGGCAGGGTTACCACGAGCACCTGTACCACCATCAATACGAACGAGCGAATCGACTGTTAAACCACCTTGAATGTCACCATAGCCTGGGCGAGCAATTGTCTTGCTGTAAGAGGCACGAACAATGACGTCGTCAACCACTTCAAGGCTCGCATCGATGTTGGGTAAAACGTTACTGTAATCGCCTTTCAATTCAGTGAAGTCTTGCGCGCCTGTTGCAACTAAATTGAACTCGTTTGCAGCGACCCAACCGATATTGCTATACGTTGGTACAAGTGCGCGAGATGTAACATCTGTTTTCTCGTAGCGTACGCCTGTAATTACAGTTAGTGGCATCGCGTTGATTTCAGTCGCAATCTTCATTTGAATGTAAGCAGAAGTAGACTCTTCTTTTGTACGACGGTCCGTTGTGTAGTTCGACGACGCACAGAAACCATTACCGCAGTCACCAGCACCTTCAACAGCGTATAAGTCAGCAGCACGAGCACGAACTTTGTTAAAGTCCCACATGAAGAATTCATTGATAAGCGCAGGTGAGTTACTACCAGGAATATCAAAGTGGTCTTTCACTGATTCTAATGGCCAGAAAGAGTCATCAAAGTCACCAGCTTGACCCACGCCGCCCCATGTATCTCGTTGTACGTTTGAGAACGCTGAGCGGTTAGACACTTCTGTTGTCGACACACCGAAATCAATACTTTCAATAATGCCATCGTCAAATACGTATTGGCCGCGGAATTGAGCCTGATCGATTTCACTGCGCATCATCGAGTTACGGAATGAACTACCCGTTACACGCATATCTTCAGGTCGAATGTTTGACACGCCATCTGGATATTGAATTTCTAATACAGGGAAGTCTTTGTCAAAATGTGCGGTGGTGACTGCACGAACCCACGTTGCGGCGCTGACTACGTTGTTGCTGCCATTAGGGCTGTCAGGAGATGATTCTGCCGATGAACTGTGGTAGTCAAATTCCAGTTTTAAGTTATCTGTTGCTTGCCACTCAAGATTAAAGCCCACAGACTTGTTTTCACTTGTCGTTGCATAGTCACCTGCACCCATTGAAAAGTCAGCAGGGCCGCCACTTGTGTCTTCAGAGTAAATAAGTGGCGAAGCAATTGGACCATTTGTCCATTCGCCCGTAGATGGGCCAAAGTTGAACCATGCAGACAGGTCATTAAATTGCGTTGCAACGTCATTCTTTGAATAAGTGTAATCAACCGTGGTAGTGACTGATTCTACAGGACGATATTGAAGCGTTAATTGACCATTAGTACGGGTTCTTTGTACTTCATGGAGGGCATAACCTAAGCTTTGTGGAACAGAATAGATTGAATCTTCTGTTGGGCGGTTGACATGACCAGAATCAGGCCCGTCAGGAATGCCACCCCAATCCGCTGTGCCAGCGCCCCAATCTTGGTCCACCGAACCTGGGAAGCTACGCCAACCGGTGCCTACATTTGCTTGTTGGTTACCACTTTTTCTTTTTTGATAGCTACCTGACAAGGCAATACCGAACGTGTCATCAGCAAAGGTGTTGCTGTAAAGTCCAGAAAGCTCAGGAGTTATGCCGTCATTTTTTTCTGAAGAGGTATCCATGACCGCTTTTGCACCAATCGTTGCTTTCAATCCTGGTGCATTCAATGGGCGAGTGGTCATGATGTTAATCGTAGAACCCATACCGCCTGTAGGTACGCTTGCACGACCTGTTTTATAGATCTCGACCGCCGCAATGCCTTCAGAAGCAAGGTTTGCGAAGTCAAATGAACGAGAAGAAGAGGCGGTTGTCGCTTCAAGCGATGAAGCGGGCATTTGACGACCGTTTAGCGTGACTAAGTTAAAGTCAGGGCCAAAACCACGTACGGTAACGCGGCTACCTTCGCCGTTTGTACGATCGATAGAAACCCCGGAAATACGCTGTAGCGATTCAGCAAGGTTTGTGTCTGGGAATTTACCTATGTCTTCAGAAGAAATCGAATCTACAACACCGTTGGCATTTCGTTTCAAATCCATTGATTTAATTAAACTGCCTTTGATGCCTTTTACTTCAATCACTTCCATCGCTTCTTCATCCGCAGCATAAGCAACGGTTGTCAGCGTTCCGAGGACTAGCGATAGAGCAGTCGCTAGTTGGGTTCTTTGCAAGCGTTTGGTTGTCATCATTGTTCTCATCTTGTGTATTATTATTACTGTAAGCGCTTACATTTTTGAAATCAAATGTAAGCGCTTTCATTAGGGTAGGCGATTAGAATTTAATCGTCAATTAAGAATTCACATTTATTACAAGTTTGTGATGGTAATATTTATATCTAATTGATTTTGTGACAAATGAAGGAGCGAGGGATTCGCGATAAGTCATCCTTTTTTACTTGTTTATTGTTAACAACTAAGCGTTCTTCGAAAGAGTCATGCATACGTATGCAATGCCTGCGACGTCAGCACATTTATGATAGGCGTTTACAAAATTTTACTAATTAAAAATTGGTGTAAGCGTAATAGACAGGAAAATGCTTTAAAATCTGCCGATATAAAAAGAGGGAATATATCGATGATAATCAATTCATTAAAAAGGATTGTGCCATTATTTTGTCTTGCCGCAACGTCATTTGTCGTCGCACAACCAGCAACGTTGATAAAAAATAATAATCCAAAATTTGTTGAGACGTCACAAACTAATCGCTTAGAAGGTTTTGCATTGATGTCCTACATCGTGGATAAGCAAGGTAAGGTAACGGATATTGATTACCTTCTTACCTCCAACGTAAAGCCATTTGAAGACAAAGCTGCAACACAATTACAGAACTTCATTTATTCACCCGCAATACAGAATGACGAAATTGTTTCCTCTAGTCGCGTATTTCTAATGTCTGAAAATATTGGGTTTGTCGGGTATAGAAATGATTCAGTGAGTTCAGGGTTCTATCGTCGTTTTGCCAATATTTATAAAAATCTTCATAACACTCAGTTTGATCTCGAAACAAAATTAACTAGCTTGTATGAAGCGAATACCAAAAACACTGCCGAGCAAGCGCTTTACTATTTCCTCGAAATGAATATCGCTCAAACAAAAAATGAACAGAGTCGCTATGAAGAAGCGCTTTTTAGAACGTATACCTTAAAGCGGTTTTTACCTCAGGAATTTCAATTCCCTGTTAGTCAAGCTTATATTCAGCAATACATATACTTAGGGGACTATCTTGGGGCACTTCGTGTATTGCGTGAGACGAAAAAAAATCCCAAGCTCAATATAAAGCAAGAGGTAATTGAAAAGGCGTATGCTGACATACTAGCGCAGCTCGATAGTCAACCTACGACGAGCAGACCTTATGAGTTCAGTCGAATTTCAACTCGCTTAATTGGACTTGCAAAACGAGAGGTGGTGTTTGAAGTAACTGAGGGAGCAGTTGAGAAATCACAATTGCGGTGTGACTATCGTATTGAGTCAGTTGAAGCTAATAAGCCTATTCATATCAATGACAAAGACGGTATTTGCCAGTTATTAGTGAAAACAAATGGTTCGGCACGTATTACGATTAAAGAGTCGGGACATACGGCACCGCTTTTTAAAATCTAGTTATATGCTTTCATACAGTTAAGTCATCTCATCTAAATCGCCTATTGTTATCTCGCCTTGCATTCGTTAGGGTGGTTAAAAAATAACAATAGGCTGTCACCATGGAACTCGTCCAATTCATAAATCAAATCCTTTGGGGTAAAGGCCAAATACTCATTTTTTTGCTTATTGGCGCAGGGATTTGGTTTTCAATTTCGTTTCGATTTATACAGCTTACGCATTTTCTCCATATGTTGCATTTGCTCAAAACGAGTTTAAAAAGTGATGCAGGGCAAATAAGCTCATTTCAGGCGTTGTGTACCGGGCTTTCTGCGCGCGTTGGAACTGGGAATCTGGCGGGGGTTGCGGTTGCCGTTTCGCTGGGCGGTCCAGGTGCGGTTTTCTGGATGTGGGTGATTGCACTTCTTGGTATGGCAACAGGTTTTGCAGAAAGTGTTCTCGGACAAATCTATAAAGTGCGTGACAGTAATGGTGAATTTCGAGGTGGACCCGCCTATTACATAAGGCTTGGATTGAAAAAGCCATGGCTTGCTATCGCATTTTCAATCTGTTTGTTCATGGGTTATGGCTCAAGTTTTAGCGCTATGCAGGCCAACACCATCAGCGATGCATTACAGCATGCGTTTAATGTACCTCCTATGCTCACAGGTTTCATTATTGCGAGCGTGGCTGGCGTAATTATTTTGGGCGGTATGAAACGTATTGCTCAGTTTGCCGAACTTATCGTGCCTATCATGGGCGTGCTTTTCGTCGGCACGGCCTTAGTCATTGCATTGCTTAATATCACCATGCTAGTTGAAATGATTTCAACCATTGTGTTGAATGCTTTTGGATTTGGTGAGGCAGGAGCTGGTGCATTTGGTGCGGCAATAAAAAATGGTGTACAGCGTGGGTTGTATTCCAATGAGGCGGGGGCTGGTAGTGTGCCTCATGCTGCTGCCGTCGCAACACCAAACCCAAACCATCCTGTTACTCAAGGTTACTTACAAATGTTTGGTGTGTTTTTCGATACCATCGTGCTTTGTAGTTGTACCGCCGTCATTATTTTACTGTCAGGTGTAACCTATGGTGGTGAAATGGAAGGGATCCGCCTTACACAAGATGCGATGAGTGTGCATTTAGGTGATTGGGGGACAAGTTTTGTCGCGTTAATCCTCTTTCTTTTTGCGTTTAGTTCTGTGGTGGCAAATTATGCTTATGCGGAAAGCAATCTGCACTTCTTTAAATTGGACAATAAAATAGGTCGTCACATTTATACTGCAATCTATTTAGCGATGGTGGTGTGGGGGGCGAATGCCACGCTGAAGGAAGTGTGGAGTCTTGCAGATATGGCGCTCGGACTAATGACGCTCGTAAATGTTTATGCGATTTTCTTACTGACTCCGACTATCAAAGCCGCGTTAAATGATTATTGGACACAGCATGGACAAGCTAAAACACCTGATTTTACCAATACCGATGTTGACGTTCAGGGGATACTGGCCAGAGACGTGTGGGCAGAACAAAAAAAAGTTGAAGAGTCTAAGTCTTAAGAGGCCGCTTTGCCTGCTCAATGTTTGGTCGGTTAGCGTTGTTGTCAGTATATTAAAACGTCATGGCCTCGTATTATCAAGCGCTAGTTGCCAATAGGCGCGGGCTTTGGCTCGGTCCTTTTCAGGTAAATGGCTGAGTATCTTGTTAATGTAGGATTCGTTGACACTCAACGCACGAATGGCATCGTTCAACAATTGGATTTGCGGTTTCACTTGTTCGGTCTTTGAGCAAGCAAAGTAAACGAGCTGAAATGGTTCTGTTTCTTGATATTCCAACACATAAAATTTGTCTTTAAGTTCTTCATTTATTTTGTCGTATTCAATTAGCACATCAATAAAACCGTGGTGCAACATGGGCTTGAGTGGTGCAAGCGAATCGGCGGTACTTGTTCTTACGTAAATTGAATGATGATTTTCAAGTTGTTTAAGTAGGGCATCAGTGGTGTCTCCGTAACTTCGACCAGATTCAATACCGAGGACAGGGGCTGTATCTTGCACAAGAAGGTTAAACAGCGATACAGGTTCTTGATTTTGTTGGGTTGCTAGCAATTTTCCCCAAGCAGAATCCTTTGATAAAACAAGTTTTAAACTTGATTCCATCATATAAGGTAAGGTGTAGGCGTAAAGCTGTTCACGCGCTTTGTTCTTGAGCATCCAAGGCGAGCACGCTGATGGGTGTCTTTCTAAAGTTTGACGGGCCCGATTGCGAGGCATAATTGATATTTCAAATTGGCCTTTAAACTCATTGAGTACTTGTCTTGCAATTTGTGATTGAAAGGAATGTTGATTTTCAGTGTTGAGCCAAGATTCTGCGTCAATGATCACCAGTGGTGCCTCAGCATTCGCGTTTACCGAACAAAATGATGTTAGCACTACACCAAATAGGCATAGGGAAAATATTGAACGCATAGCTAACCTTTAGACTGAAATGAATAATATTAATAAAGCACATTTTTAGTCTAAAGTTTAGCTAGTTTTAAGAAAATTCAACGCATTAAACGTTGTTTTTAACGAAAATATAAGGTGTTAATCCTAGTCGATTTCGTTAGTAGTGGTACACCACTTGGATGTTGCCATCAAATCGCTTTTCGTCATTTCTGGACTCTTTACCGTAACCACCTTCGAAACGTAATGCCCAGCCGTTTGCCGCTGTATTCGAAAATTTATACTCATAAGACAGACCAACGCCGTTCGTTGTTTCGTCATCAAATAACGAAATACAGATAGAACTAATCAAACAGTTGTCATTTACTCGACGTGCGCCCACAGCACCCACAAATACCCCCATCGCATGTTGACCTTGAAGCCATTCTGCTCCAACGCTCACGCCGTCATCTAAGCCTAACTTATAGTTTGCGTAGTAACGCACATCATCACTGGTTGTAGAAATGGAGGGTACGACGAAGAACGGATAGCCAGAGGCCAAAGACCAATCGATGTTGTTTGCAAAGGCATTGGATGCGAGTAAAGAAAAGGCCAAAAATGCCACATGTTTTTTCATTGTATTTCATTCCTGATTAGTTTCAGAAAAGTGTACCGTATTTGGGTTTTCAAATTGTTTAAAAGTGTAGCAAAACGTGTATTCGTGTAAGCGCAAATTACGCCATCCATTATTTTTGCAAATTTGGCTTTTACAGTTGTGTCTCGAATAAAGAAAAATTAGATCTATCTACTCTCGAGGAACTTACATGAAACTAACGTACAAACTAACCGCTGTGGCGATAGCCCTCGCGTTTGGCAATAACGCAATGGCCGCATGTACAGGACTTGCCAATGGTGCGAGTGCAAAAACAACAACGAATTCAAAACTCGGTACGATTTTAAACATTGCCGGTACATCGAGTGACGAAACATTCAAGTTAACGGTAGCGGGCGACATACTCACGGTGACGCGCTCAGAAAGTGGTTCAAGTAGTTGTGCGACGTTTACCTACAGTGGTGTGGATGTTGTGTTGGCTAAATTGGGTGCGGGCAATGATATCTATGATGCAAGTGATGTAGCACTTCCGCAAACGGTAGATGGAGACACTGGTAATGACACAATTACCACTGGATCTAAAGATGACTTTATTACTGGTGGTTTTGGCAATGATAAAATCTACGGTAAAGGCGGCAATGACGTCATTCAAGGTAACGACGGTGATGATGAATTAGACGGAGGCTACGGCAATGACACTATTTCAGGAGGTACCGGTCATGACTATTTATATGGTGCTCAAAATGATGACAATTTGTCTGGCAATGAGGGCGGAGATCTCATTATGGGCGGCCAAGGTAAAGATGTGCTGTATGGCGATGATGGCAATGATTATCTGGGTGGCGGCTGTGCTTTGAAGAATGGTAACGGTTCACAAATATTTACAGTAAGCGGTTGTTCTAGTAGCAGTGATGGTGATGACATCATTCACGGTGGCAATGGTGATGATGTTCTCAGCGGCGATAAGGGTGATGATAAACTCTACGGTGACGCAGGCGATGATTACTTAACAGGCAACGATGGCTATGAAGACCGCCTATACGGTGGTGATGGCAAAGACTTGCTCGTTGAAGTTGGAGAGAACAACCCAAACAGCAACAAGTGGCACAAAGCCTGGGGCAACGATGGCGACGACCTGATTGTGTCTGAAGATACGAATTCTTATCTAAGTGGTGGTGATAACAACGACGCTATTATTGCGGTCAGTTCTAACTATGAAGCGGAAATGTATGGCGGCGATGCCGGTGACTACTTGTGGTCTGGCGATGCGTTTCCTGTTGGGAGCTGTGGTAGTGGCGATGACAAAGGGATGGTGTTTTTAAACAATTGTGAGGGAACAACGTGGGTTTCAGATTACCAAGGCATGCTCACTAAATTAATTAAACGCGATAACTTTTCAAACCCATATTATGAAGCCGCAAACCGCGTAGTTACGATGGAAGGTAACGTAACGGGTTTCCCAAATGGATGGCGCACCTACGGTGGGAATCAGCGACCTTACGCCTTATATGATATTGTTTCAGGTTACAGTTTTGATAAATGGAAAGAAAATCAGAATCTGACTCCATACTACTATTATGAATGGAAAGTCAGTTACGATGTTGGTAGTGGTATTACTGGTGAATACACTTATTGCATGGAAGGCACCGATGTCTGGAAATGCCGTCATTACATTACCCGCGAAGCCATGTGTTATGACAAAACGGGTAGCACGATAGAGTGTGACTAATTTTTAGTTAACCCTTCTAAAAGGTCGGTTGGTTTCCTTCACCCGACCTTATAATTCTATGTGTTCTCATTTCTATTTCCACCAGTCGTTTAAATCGCGGTAATTTATTGCTGCAGTTCATTAATTTTGTTTAACTTGTCATTGTTGAAAAGGAATGGACATTTAAACGCCGTATATGAACTCGACAATCGAATACTATCAAAACAAAGCCCAAGAGTACGCCGCTGAAACCCTAAATATTGATATGTATGAAGCCTATAGAAAATTTGTTCAATATGTTTCTGCAGAGGGAAAGATTCTAGACATCGGGTGTGGCAGCGGAAGAGACAGCTTGTATTTTATTAAACAGGGTTTTAAGGTTGTCGCTACTGAACCTACCCCAGCATTGCGTGATATTGCTAGCGCTTATACGGGCTTAAACGTTCTAAATACCACCTTTCAAGCGTTAAATTTTAACGATGAGTTTGATGGAATATGGTGTTGCGCCAGTTTGTTGCACGTGCCAACAGTCGAGTTGCCTTCTGTAATCAATAATCTTGTTCAATCACTTAAACAAAATGGTGTTTTGTACATATCGGTGAAAAAAGGGAATGGTGAACAAAATATTGGTGGCCGCCATTTTACCTTTTTTACAGAACATAATCTGGTCGAGACAATGTTGAGGAATCCCAAAATATCCTTAGTCGACACCTGGCAGAATAGCGATTATCGCTTGGGAGAAAGTAATACTTGTTGGTTAAACTTTATTTTTCTCAAGGATAATTGAGCATGACAGTCCAAAATTTAAGTGCAGAACTGCAGCTCCAATTTATTAGCTATATTCAAAGACTCGTTTCCGAGGGCGAGTTTTCGGCAACATACAAATTTGCTTTGCTAAATGCGATTGCGGACATTTGTATCGAAACTCCACAAAATGGTTTCTCGAGGAAACTTGAGATCCCGTTTACTCGGATCATTGAGAAAATGATCCAACTCTATTGGGATCAGGCAAGCCCCTACAATATGAACGACTCGGAGACACCAAATATTCTCTATCAAAACAGTGCGAGCCAAGTCAAAATCATCAAAACGATCAATCAATTGAAAGCAACTGGTACACATAGTTTCAGTATGTTCTTACGTGCACCATTTCGTATCGAAACGGTAAAGTCACTATTCGACTCGATAAAAACAGGGCCAATTGAACGTTTGCAAACGCTTTCAGGGCAGTGTGATGCCTTTTTGTATCCTATCCACTTTAAGAGGTCAGCGTCGCAAAGTTACTCGATTGTACTCAACGAAGGAATTGCAGATTGCTTTAGAAAGTTCTACGACTTAGTGATTCATATTGCTCGCAACGCGTGGACGAAAAAAGTGATCTCGATTAATAAAAAGAAAGGAATTTTAAGTAACCATCCGAGTGTTGAGGCATTTTTGTTTTCGAGTGATAGAAAGAACCTATCTTCAATATTACCTGTCCTCACTGAAATACAATCAAATAAATGTTTCTACTGCCAAAAAGCCGTATCCTCACCTGATGAGTCCAACGTCGACCATTTTATTCCGTTTTCTCGATATTCCAATGATACCGCACATAATTTTGTAATGGCTCATGCAAGTTGTAACAATGCAAAAAGCGATTACTTAGCCGCTTTCGAGCACCGAGATAGATGGTTGCGACAGAATTTAGACACCTATCGACATGTGATTGATGAAGAGCTAAAGCAGCATGTGCACAGTGAACCCGCGCTCTCTTTAGCGATTAGTAATTGGGCTTATGCTCAAGCAAATGAGATTAACGCTAAATTATGGATCTCGAAAAATGAATATCAAACCATCAGGGGTAATCCACATTTGGATATGGTCGCTGAATAAAATTGAATAATAGTTAAAAGCGCTAAGGATAAGCGATGAAAATTAATGTACAAGGTGTCGCTCGACCTCGAGTCCTATTGGTTCTGATCAGTGCAATTGCGATATTTCTATATCTGTCAGAAAGTAATTATTTGCGTTCCGTTAAACTTAGCCAAATTATCGACCATTGCTTGGAATGGCTTTCTTTTCAAGAAGGTGAGCCGCAGATAATCGATAACCTAGTCGACAAGCAAACTGAAACCCAACGTTCGGATAGCTCAACAAGTCAATATGCGAGCCGAGTTCATGAATACCGCGAAGCGTTTATATGTGATGCACCATCATTGGGCTCTGTAACACATCAAAAAACAAAGGGGATCTACTCGTGGGTCGATGAAAAGGGCGTCAAAAATTTTAGCGATCAGAAGCCAAAGGTGACGGCGAAAGAACACGTCTTTGTATCGAAAGACGCCTTAGATTTTTTTGACTTAAATGTTAGCGTACCAAGAAGTAAACTTGAACTTAAAAACCAAGTAGAGTCTAAACTTTATGCTGTATTTAGAGCCTACAGTGAACTGCTTGGTATACAAAATGTTAAACGCGTGAAGCTAGATATTGTTATCTTACCGAGCGAGAAAGAATACGAAAGAGCAAGACGTCCGTTTAAAGTTAGTTCAAACACTCGAGGTTTTTACACGCATACATTAAAAAAGGCGTTTGTGCTTTATCGCGACGACAAATCCACTATCCAAACAGCGATACATGAAGCCGTACACGCAATCAATCATTCTTTGCTTGGCAAAACAAATCGTTGGTTAAATGAAGGTTCAGCGGAATACTTTGAAAAACTCGAAACGACGATGCATTATGCTGAGGTCGGAGCAAACAGCGACTGGACAAAGAAAGGTTACATTAGAGACAAACTCTTAATGCCAGCTGCGATAATAGGGCACAGTAATACATGGAAAGAACATGAAGTACCGTTGATGTATAGTTCTAGCTGGGCTTACGTCCACTTTTTGATGATGAGTGATAAAACCAGAAAGGCATTTGGTGAGTTGTTAAAACGCGAAAGTCAGGATAAATGTAACGTCCTAACGCATTCCGAGATTAATGAGTTACTAAAATACCGAGAACAATCGACCGAGGATAACTTTTATATTTTCACAAAATCTAAAATAGAAAAGCATCGAATTTAAACGGGTTTATGCACACACACTCGATTTCGACCAGAATGTTTAGCTTCGTACAATCCTTTATCCGCACGAATGATGAGTGAATCAACGGTGTCAGATTTAGAAAATTCGGCGATGCCAAAACTGGCAGTGACATTACTTGAAAATGTAAACAGCATTTGTGAAACACTGGCACGGATCTGTTCGGCTAATTTTGATGCCTCTTCTTGCGACTTCTTGGGGCAGATAATTAAAAACTCTTCGCCACCCCAACGTCCTATAATGTCGCTACTTTTACATGTTTGCATGAGCGTTTTAGCGGTTTTCATGAGCACTTCATCACCAGCGAGGTGCCCATATTGGTCATTGATGTTTTTAAACCAATCCATGTCCATTAAGATAATTGCAAACTCGACGGGCGTTGCGATGAGTTCGTACAGTGATTCATTCAGTTTTCTTCGGTTGTACAACCCTGTCAGCTCATCGGTAACTGAACGCTGTTGTAATTGAAGTGACTTGTGCCTTTCTTCAGTTATGTCTTGGATAAGCCCAACGGTGACGAGCGGTTGGCCGATGGTGTTGTTGAACGTTTCACATACATATTTTAAATAGCTGCATTGTCCATTGGCTTTAAAAAAACAGTGTTCAAACGCCCGCTTTTTGCCTGCCAAAATGATTTGTTCCATTAAAATGGTATGCATGTTGTTGCTACCTGTAGGGTCAAGCAGATTGACAAATTGCTCCCATGTTAAGACGTTAGATTTAATGCCAAGCGCCAGTAATTCGATGAGTTCATCTGAGAGTTCAACGTCGTAACTTAAGTGGTTTAATTTCCAAACCCCCACATTCGCCAGTTTTTGAATTTTTTTAAGGGTGTGACGCTCGAATTCCAATTCATTAATACGTTGAGACAGTTGATGGTGTATCAAGTCAGTTTGTAAAGTAGAGTAAAAGCGGTTTATGGACTTACTCATTGGAGGCCACAACGTTGTTTCGTGGAAACAGGATCTCGCTGGCTAATCGCGTACCCTCTAAACGTGCTTTTATCTTAGCGTAGGCAATGTCTCTTGCCGTTGAAACGTCATCGGCAAACGGAGAAAAGCCGCAGTCATCGGTTGAACCAAGTTGGTCTAGCGGAATGTATTTAGCGGCAAGCAAGAGAAGGTCTCTTATTTCCTCTGGGCTTTCTACTTCGTTGGAAATGGGATTTATCACCCCAACAAAGACTTTCTGATAGGGTTTAATAATGGTGCCGAGAAGTTGCAGTGTTTTTTCTTTGTCTTTTTCTCCTTTGAGTGCAACGTAAAAATTGCCAGCTTGGATTTCGAACAAAGTAGGCAGCAAATATTTGTATTCAATATCTGCGCTATGTGTTGCATCGATGTCTGCACCTGGACAAGTATGGATACCGATTTTTTGCCGTTCTTCTACATTAAAATGGGCTAAACATTTGTTAATTAAACTGACAAACGAGCGAAGTAAATTGCCGGAAGGATCAAATTTTAAAGACAACCGCGCTTCGGTGAAGTCTATTTGCACTTTGTATGCACCAAGTTCGAGACAGCGGCGAACCTCGCCAACATGTTGCTCAATCAAATCATTCACAAATTGATGATGGTTATAGCCATCAATGCCTGCTGGTGGATATACAAGGCTTAACATTGAGGGCGAAATCACGGCTTGCTTCACAGGCAATTTGGTTTTAGAAACGGCAAACGCAAGAAATTCGTCTGCGGTGTGTTCATATTTAAAGGGGGGCGTTTTTAAGTGAGGTGCAAAAAGCCGTTTATGGCCATCCGAAAAGTCAACGAGCAAACCGTGTTGGTGATATGCACAAGAGTTATGCAAACAATAATGAGCAAAACCATCGAACTTTCGCTGTTCTCCATCAGAAATAACCGGACACCCTAAGCTCGTTAATTCATTGATGACGATTTCAGTTTCTTTCTGCGCAAGTAGATTGAGCTGCTCATAATCAATTAGACCGCTTTTAAATGTCTGATAGGCTTCGATTAACACTCGATTTCTAGGAATTGAACCAATTTGTTCAGATGGAAGTAGCATCTGCGTCATGCAATCACCCTTGATTAAGTTCAAGTTGCTACTAGGTCTCTACACCTAGATTCTCTATAATAAATTTAGACTAAATAATTCTTTTTTGCGTTGAATTATTTAGACGTTCTTATCTGTTGAGGATGCGCCAGTGAGGGGGAGAGTTCTGGTGTTTTTTCTTCCTAATGACGTTCCGTGCTCACATTGTTGTTGTTTCGCTGCGTACGGGAGCTAAGATTACGCTGGAAGTTAGGTGAAATTGCGAGTAATTTCTTCTATAATCCGCGCCTACTTTATAGGGAGCCCTCATGGCCAAACGTATTCGTTACACTTACAAAAAGCAACAGCGCGAAATTAACTTTGCACAAGACAAATATCACGACATGTTCGAAGCCATTGCGGCCGCTGAAGGTGTAGATATAGGTGACTATGTGAAAATGGAACAAGCTGTTGCGATGACCTCTAAACGTAAGGCTGCAGTACGCAACTTTAGAGATGAATACTTTGCAAAGTTAGGCTTTGGCAATATTCAGTTTATCAAAGAATAACATATCGATTGGTTGTATTAAGCGACCGAATTTTGATGATTTTGGCTCGCGCCAATAGGCTCATCGAACAGAATTTGATGTCGCGCAAATGCCGTTAATAATTTAAAGCTCAATGGTTTTTTCTTGAGCTTAGCCATTTCGTCAAAATTGGCCATATTTTGGTTGCCATTGCATGAAATAAAACCCATAGACCAAGTTTCAAAATGTCGTTTGTTAATCGGGTTGTGTATAAGAGGTTCGACGGCAAAGTGGCGCTTATCCTTTTTTATTTTGTTAAAAAGTGCCAAGATTTTTGGCTCTTCACCTTCTAATACCTGCATAAAGTGTTGCCCATCAAATAACAGCATACCCGTGATTTTTTCTAATTTATTTCGAAATGAAGACTCATGGCGCAACACTTCAAGATCTGCCCATGTATAGCTTTCGGAAGCGGTGCTCACATAAATAAATTCAATCAGCATTTTGTATTAGCGTAAAATAGTAGACTAATAGAAAAAGAATAGACAAAGTTTGGTTGTTGTAAATTGAGTGACAAAAATAATTTTAGCAAATTGTAAATGAAAGCAATTTTAAACTTTGTATTTAATTGTTATCATCCCTTTGAAAACAGATACCTAGCAGTATAGTAGTTCCTTCTTGCTCAAACTTGAATTATAAAAATACCATGATAAAAATTAAAAACGCAACAAAAGTGGCGTCTCTACTGAGCGCATTAGTCTTGTCTGCAAGCGCTCAAGCGACCATTGTAGAATTTCAAACTTCGCAACAATCATTCAAAGTAAACTTGTACGACAACCAAGTTCCTGAAACGGTTGCCAACTTTTTAAAATACGTTGAAGCCAATCGTTATGATGAGAGCGTGCTTCACCGTGCTATTCCACAATTTATTATCCAAGGTGGCGGCATCGTTTATAACGACGAAGACAAGCTTGCTAACATCGAAACATTCGCGGCGGTTAAGAACGAACCTAAGTATTCTAACGTGCGTGGAACCATTTCGATGGCGAAGATTCCGAATAGTCCTAATTCAGCCACTAGCCAATGGTTTATCAACGTAAAAGACAACAGCGCGGAACTGGACATACAAAATTCGGGATATACGGTTTTTGGTGAAGTAATCGATAGTGGCATGAATGTAGTTGACCAAATCAATGGGTTAACGCGTTGTGGGGAAGTGCCTGTAATTAATTTTTCAGACGAACAATGCAGCAATGCAGACATAAAACCTGCGAAAGAAAACCTTGTCGTTGTGTACTCAGTGAAGGTTTTAGACAACGACCCAAATACGGCAGCGTCTTTGACCCCAAAAGAAAATACGCTTATTAAAAATATTGAAAAGCCGAGTACAGACAATGGCTCTAGTTCTGGAGGAACTCTGTATTTTGCGCTGTTGATGCTTGCAAGTTCATTAGTTTGCAGACGATTCAATCGCGCTTAGATTGAACAAAATAGGTTGCCGCGTGTTTTAACGCCGGCAACTTACTATTAAGATCCTATACGTTGGACTTTTGTCAGTTGTTCTGACGAAGCGGCTTGACACTGGCCGTCAACAAAAATAATGCCATTGTCAATTGACGTCCAACACTCTTCATATAAAAACTCGTATTGAGCAACGCCTGTACGCCAGTTATTGGCTAAATGTATGTGCACGCGCAAATTTTCTACATTTCCCATCTGCGCCACGTTTTCTTTGAACAAAGGCCCAAACCCTTTAGCGAGTAATACAATATTAACGGTTTCAGATGTCCGTTGGTAACTCCAATTACCTTGCAAATTAGAAATAACGATGACATCTGGCCGCTCAGTGTTGTATACCTGCCCAAGGCCTGTTACTTGACCTGTTTTAATATCGACAACAAGCGACAGTTTTAAGCACGGAACTATTTTCTTGGCGTCATGGAGTTTTGGGGTAATAACGTGAAATTTGATTGGTACAAAGTCTAAATTTGAATTGCTTTCCTGCACAAGTTACTCCTAACTTTCTCTAAATCAATCAAAACGTGGTCAAATAACAGCCAGATGGTTTATAAGGGTAGCTTGTCTCGGTTTTTTGACAAGTTTTAGGTGTAATGCAGCAGGTTTCTAGCGCGCTTCAGATGCTTTTAAGCTTCAAAGTTGATAAGGTCAAAATACGCGTCAACAAAGGAAATAAAAATGATTGATTTTCGTTCAGATACAGTAACTAAACCTTGTAACGATATGTTGAACGCCATGATGACCGCATTGGTTGGCGATGACGTTTATGGCGATGATCCTACAGTTAATGAGCTAGAGCAGTTTGCTGCACAAAGGCACGGTTTTGAGAGCGCGCTGTTTGTTACTTCTGGCACTCAAGCGAATTTACTCGGGATACTGAGTCATTGTGAACGCGGAGACGAGTATTTATGCGGACAGCGAGCGCATAATTACTTATATGAAGCGGGTGGCGCTGCTGTACTAGGTTCTGTGCAACCGCAGCCTATTGAAAACAACGCCAATGGAACACTTTGCTTTGAAAAGTTGAGAAAGGCCATTAAACCAGATGATTTTCATTTTGCTCGCACTAAGTTATTGAGTTTAGAAAACACGATTGGCGGAAAAGTACTGTCAATCGACTATCTAAACAAGGCAAGAGCATTTTGCAACGAGCATGGTCTCGCGCTGCATCTTGACGGCGCTCGAGTGTACAACGCAGCCGTTGCGCTTGAGGTAGATATAAAAGAAATATGCAGTCAATTTGATTCTATGACGATTTGCTTATCGAAAGGCCTAGGGGCACCAGTAGGCTCTCTGTTGCTTGGCGATAAAGCTTATATCGCAAAAGCGAGGCGGCTGCGTAAAATGGTTGGTGGTGGTATGCGCCAAGCGGGAATTTTGGCAGCAGCAGGGCTATTTGCTTTAAAGAATAATGTTACCCGATTAGCGGATGATCACCAAAATGCTCGGTATTTAGCTGAACGATTGAATGAGCTTAAAGGTTTTTCTACGGTTAATTACAACGTACAAACAAACATAGTTTTTGTTGATATCGAAGACTCGGTGGACATTCAACTTATCGCAGATTCGCTAAAACAAGAAGGAATACTCTTTACGCCAGGGTACCAAGGCATGCGCTTGGTTACACACAAAGATGTTTCTAAACGGGATATTGATGTGTTAATCGAAAAACTCAGTCATTCTGTTCGTTAGGCTTAGGAACGCGGTGGTAGGGCGAGTCCGTTTTACCACCCAAAACACTCGAAATCCTTCGGGAATAGGCCTTTCTGAGCAAGATAATCTAAAGCTTGATTTGGCGTCGATTTTTTGGAAGTTTGTTTAAGGCTAAAACATGAGGTGGTACAACCGAGTGGATTCGAACCACCGACCCCTACCATGTCAAGGTAGTGCTCTAACCAACTGAGCTACGGTTGTATTATAAGATTGGTACGACCGAGTGGATTCGAACCACCGACCCCTACCATGTCAAGGTAGTGCTCTAACCAACTGAGCTACGGTCGTACTACGTTAGGGCTTTATGCCTCAACAGGGCGCTAATATATAGTGACTAAATTGATGATGCAAGCCTCAAGTATCGATTTTTTAACTGATTGGCGATTTTTAAATCACAATGAATGAGAATTAGGCTAAATCAGATCTTAGTGAGCTTTAGAATTGAAGGGATTGATTTCACAGGATTTGTAAAAAGCCTGCCACCACTTTACATGTTGTTTGGCTGAATCCTTTAATTTTGCAAGTAAGCTTGCCTCGTTTGTTGGGGCAAATTTTACAGCGAGGCTCGGTGTTTGTTCATAAAGCTTAAAAAGAAGAGGGGAAATTTGCTCTAATGAACCGACAAGCTGACTTTGGTAGGGTTGAATTGGTGCTATGTAAAAGGTTTGAAAAACATTGCTAAGTATTTCCGCTTTATTTTTAGCGCGTCCTTTTTTGCAAAGTGTCTTTTGTATATCGATGGTGTTGAGTGAAAACGTCGTTTGTTCATTTAAATTAGCTTGTTTCACTGAGCTTGATACCAGAGCGCTCACGTAACTATTCTGGTTTAGGTTTTTTAGCGCTAAAGTGATGTCTTGTGGCGTTATTGAGTCAAAGTCTTGGGTATCAATTTTCGTTTTGATAGTCACGAGACTTGTGAGTCCTTCTCGGGCTGCTTCTTTCCCTTCAATGCCGAGTACTGGTATTTCTTTTGACGTTGCGACGAGTAACGACTGCATTTCTCGTTCTGAGGACAACATGAGCTGAAACATCGTCGACACGGCTTGTTTCTTCGCTATAAGCGCATCGGCGAGTGTTGATTTTAACAGCTCATTTTTGTCATCGAGTGATTCGATGCATTTAGGCATTAACTGAATAAATCTAATTGCGTATTTGAGTTTCTCACTAGGTACGGCGACTTTACCCAGTTGGTTATTATGCTCGGCAACATAGCGAGACACCTCACAATGGTTAATTGAAGCAAGCTCTATCAACGAAATAGTCGGCTCATTGGGTAAGCTCGGTGGTGTTAACTTTACTAATCCAGAGTAAGAAATCGGGTTGAAGGAGACATCAACAACGTTTGCGAGTCGCTTTTGATAGTCTACATAGTCATCACTCGGCTGCGAAGAGCAGCCGAACAACAGGCCAAATACGCTAGTGGATGTTAGCAGTAAGCGTCGCAAGTCGTTTCCTCACGGCAGTTATTAATAAAATCGCAGCAACTGAGAGTCCCACTATAATACCTATCCAAAAGCCTTGTGGTCCCATCGCTGACACAATGTAATTGGTCTTTGCCAATACGAAGCCAAGTGTAAAACCGATGACCCAATAGCTCAAAAAAGTAATAAGTGAAATCGGCTTCGTAAATTTCAAACCTCGTAATGCACCATTGGCTGCAACTTGAAGCGCATCAGGTAGTTGATAAATACAGGCTAAAACCAAAATTGATGAAGCCAGTATTAACACCTGCTCGTTGCTTGAGTAAAACGAAGCAACGACATCGCGCAGAGTAAATGTGAATGTTGCAACAATTGCAGCAACCAGACATGCCAGCATAAATGCGGTAGATATTGCTGTGCGTAAAGATCTCAGGTGCCCTTGGCCCGATAAATTGCCGACTCTAATCGCGATTGCCATCGATAAACTTAGCGGCATCATAAATAAAACAGTCGATACGCTCGCCGCTATTTGATGACCTGAAACAGCGATAGGACCTAAATCTGCTATGAACAGCGGAATACAGGCGAACAGGGTGACTTCAAAAAACGTTGCAAGACAAATCGGTAGACCCAGTTTAAACAAATAACTCAGCTCTTTAGGCTGAGGTTTTTGAAAATTATCGAACAGTTTCAGTTCAGAAAGTACGGAGGACCTTTGGCTATAGGTATGCTGTAAAATCGCCATAAACGCGAAGACAAGACTTGTTGCAAGTCCGCAACCAGCGCTGCCTAATGCCGGCATTCCAAACAACCCATGAATAAAAATATAGTTCACAGGGATGTTGAGCAGTAATCCAAGCAAACTAATGTAAAAAGCAGGCTTGGTTAGGCCAACCCCTTCGGTGACGTTTCTATAGATTGTGAATGTTAAAAACCCGAGCATGCCCCATTTCACGAACCAAATGTAGCCAAGTGATTTTTCAACAATTGTGGGTGCAGTATCTAATCGAGCTATGACTAATTCGGTAAAGGGCGCAATGGATAAGCCGAGTGTACTTAAGATAAGCACTAAATAGATGCTTTGCTGAAAGTAGTGGCGGATCCCTGAGTTATCACCAGCACCATGGCAATGGGCCACAACCCCCGTCAGGGCGAGCAAGATTCCTTGAAGACCAAACAAAATAGGATTCCAAATACCTACCGCAATGGAGAGTGCAGCAAGGTCTTCGGCACTTACTTGACCCGCCATCATGGTGTCGACTACAGACATTAATACCAGTGTAACTTGAGCGAAAAATACCGGAGTGGCGAGTTGGATAAGTCTTTTGGCTTCCCAAGCTGAAAACATGATTATCTCGACGTAACATTTAAAGGCGTATAGTAAGTTAAAGCAGATTAAGTTTCATCTTCCTGAGACAAGAGATGACAAAAAGCGGATGAAACTATACCATTTGTCCATCCGTATTTGAGAGACTCATCGTGTGTTCACAGGAATTATTCAAACGCAAGCAACAGTGATTAATGCAAATCAGGAAGACGGCGTTCAACGGCTCGTACTTTCAGTGGAAAGAGGCTATTTGGGGCATTTGGATATTGGTGCAAGCATTGCGATAAACGGATGTTGTTTGACCGTGGTGCATTTTGAAGTTCCCCCTCAAGATGTGGTAGGTCAAGTTCACTTCGACGTAATCGATGAAACGTTGCTGCTTACTAATTTGGGTAATTTGCGTCGCGGAATGAAAGTGAACTTTGAACGCTCAGTCACGTTCGGCACAGAGCTGGGTGGTCACATCGTTTCGGGTCACATTCACGATACTGCAAAAGTGGAAGAAATTATCCATGAACAGAACAATTGTCGTATAAAACTCACATTACCGAGCAAATGGATGAAATACATTATGTATAAAGGGTTTGTGTCGGTTAACGGTGCTAGTCTGACTGTTGGCAACATGGATGATACTGGCTTTTGGCTGCACCTCATCCCAGAGACTTTACAAATCACCAATATTGGTTTGCTTGAAGTAGGTGACGCCGTCAACATCGAAGTGGATCAACACACTCTGACCATCGTTAATACAGTCGAAAATTACCTACGAAAACAATCCACCTAAAAAATTTGCTCATCGTCACTGTCAACGTGGAGTTCAAGTTTATTTCGTAAATCATCGATGTGCATATTGAGATGTATTGGATTGCAACAGGCCGCACAATCTTCGTAAAAATCTTGGTCTCCACAGGTGGTATCAAGTGAAACGTGAATATGATGACCACAATGAGGGCACTCGATGCGTTGTGAATAGAGCTCTCTCATCACGCTACCTTTTTATGCCATTAAACACCTCCTAATTATAGCTCGAAAGTCAATAATGGCACTTTTGTGAAGGCTATTTTAAGATTTCATAAATTTTGTTTTTAGCTTGAACAAGATAGTTACCAGCGTACATGTTTGCTTGATGAAGAATGGGGTAAAGTTGGTAAAGTGCTTTTCGCTGTTCGTAACCATGATGAAGAGGAGCTATGCTCTCATATCCTTGATAGAAAGCGTCTGGAAGCGGGCCAAACAACTCACTTGTCGCGAGATCGATTTCTCTGTCGCCGTAATAGCAAGCAGGTTTGAATAGGACGGGCTTAGACTCATGAAAGCCGATGTTGCCGCGCCAAAAGTCGCCATGCAGCAGGCTCGGTTCGACTTGATGCGGCAGCATTGCGCGAATGGTTTCAACGAATGCATCTATTTCGACAAATTCAACCCCTTGCTCCGCTAACAACTGCAGTTGCCAGCCTATGCGTTCCTCGGCAAAAAAGGTATCCCATTTTTTGTGCCATCGATTTGGCTGAATTTGAGTATGAAGATAGTTGTCTGATTCTAACCCATACATTTTTTGTTCGTTGCGGCTGTGCATTTTGCCGAGTAAAATACCGCACTCAAACCAATTATCTTGTTGGGGCTCGGTTGTCACCCATTCAATGACGTGATAAGCAAACTCCATGGTCGTACCAATTAAAATTGAGTCCGCTATCAAAAAGTCGCTATCCCGAATCAACAGTGCTCGGTTACCCGCTTCACACTCAAAGCGTTCGAGTGCTTCTACGCGAGCTACTTTTACAAGATAATTTACCGTACCGTTGCTTATTTTGAATCGGCGTTCGTAGTCGTGGCCAGGAATCTCTGACTTTTTGACGATTTCGAAAGGCTGATGAAGAACTTCAGACAGTTGTTGGCAAACAGCATTCCACATGACAAGTCACTTTATCTATCAACGTACTTACAATAATGGCTGAAGATTGCCAAAGCACAAAACATTGAGCAGAAAAATTATTGATATAGAATAACAAACGTTGAGAATTAAGGAGTTTGTATGAACAAAAGCGTCGTTACGAATTTGTTTGCTGCCGCATTCGTGGTGCTTGGTTATATTATCGATAATGCACTCGTGTTTTCCGTTGGCTTATTTGCATTATCTGGCGCGGTAACAAATTGGCTTGCAATCCATATGCTATTTGAAAAGGTCCCTTTGCTTTATGGCTCAGGCGTAATCGTTATTAAGTTTGAACAATTCAAATCCGGCATTCGCGATTTAATTTTAAAAGAGTTTTTTAATCGTGATAAAATCGCCCAATTTATAGAACAAGAACAACAAAAGTTTGACTTAGCGCCTGTTATTCAAAAAGTCGATTTAAGCCCTGCATTTGACAAACTGGTGGCCGTAATTGAAGCATCACAGTTTGGGGCAATGCTCGGTATGTTTGGTGGCAAAGAAGCGGTAGAGCCAATGCGTGACGCGTTTCAAGAAAAAATGAAAGAAGCAATGAGCGATATTGCGAAGAGTGATGACTTTCATGCGTTATTAGCCGAAGAGCTAAAGATGGGTAAAGCCAATGAGGAGTTACTCGAAACGGTAGAAGATTTGGTGGATAAACGACTTGCAGAGCTTACGCCCCAGATGGTCAAAGATATTATTCAAACCATGATTAAAACCCACTTAGGTTGGTTAGTGGTATGGGGTGGTGTGTTTGGTGGTCTATTCGGCCTTGCCGCTCATTTAGTTTAATTTACCGTTATCGTCGATATGGCATGCGAGCACAAGCCGCATGCCATGTCGGTTCTCGAACATTAGCGACTGCCACTAATGTAAATTGTCTTAGGTGCATTGTTCGCAAGGTCTTTGATCGATGTGTTGGTCTCAAGTGAGAGTCCAAGAAGACGTGCAGTTTTTGAAAGGTCGTATTTCTTAGCAAAATCTTCAACACGGTTGTCATTACAACGCAGTTTCATTGTCACGGTATTTTTAGTTACACGCGTCAACGTCAGGGTATCGCGAAGCGTATCGATGCTATCGGATGCGACGGCCATGCAAAGTGCTGTCGCAACTGAATCATCATTTGCCACAAAGTTATTGGCGTTAGCTGATGTTACTATAAAACCGAATAGTGCTGTGCAAGTAAATAGTAAACGTTTCATCATGGTATTCCTTGTATCAGTATGGGCAATTCCAGTATGGCAATTTCCATCTAAATTGCTGTTAACCAACTGAGACAGGATGTAAGTAGCTATTTCAACCTCGACACACTTTAAATAAACGGGCTTATTCCAACGACTTAAGTTGTGTTTTTTGACACAATTTCACCAAAATATTTTTCGTTTGCTTATGTTGATTCATCGCTAACCTTTGATTATTTCCTCGAGGTTGCTACCTTTAATTAACTAAGCAGCAATGTATCGTGATTTTCATCGTAATTAATTGCTTTTTAGGCTTGTTTATTAGCATTTAATACGTAGATCCGATACATTCCCTAAAAAAACAACAGAGAAAAAACAATGCAAAAATTTGTTCCTTCCATTTTAGCGGTGGCACTGGGAGTCGCGCTAACAGGGTGCCAAGACCAAGGCCCAAAAAGAGAAAAGGTCGAAATAAATAAAAACCCTTATCCGAGCACCTATAAACCTTATTCAGGTTCGTCCACGCTTATTAAAAATGCAACAGTACTTACGGGCACTGGTGAACGTTTAGACAATACGGACGTTCTGCTTGTCGATGGTAAGATTAAAGAAGTGGGTCAAAATTTATCCGCCATCGCAGATACAACCGTTGACGCAAATGGAAAATGGGTAACACCTGGTATTATCGATGTTCACTCGCACCTTGGTGCTTATCCAAGTCCACAAGTTGAGTCTCACCAAGATGGCAACGAAATGACTTCGCCTAATACCGCGGAAGTGTGGGTTGAACATTCAGTGTGGCCTCAAGATCCTGGTTTCAATCGTGCTCGTGAAGGCGGTATTACGACATTACAAATTCTACCGGGTTCTGCAAACTTGTTTGGTGGTCGTGGCGTAACGCTTAAGAATATTCCAGCGCCAACCATGCAAGGTATGAAATTTCCTGATGCACCATACGGCCTGAAGATGGCGTGTGGTGAAAACCCGAAACGTGTTTATGGTGGAAAAGGCGTGTTACCTTCAACCCGTATGGGTAATATGGCGGGTTACCGTAAGTCTTGGGCTGCTGCAACAGAATACAAACGCGCTTGGGAAGAATACGATAAAGCATATGCAATGGGCTTAAACCCAGAAGCACCAGAGCGCGATATTAAAATGGACACGCTTCGTGGTGTGTTAGATGGCGACATTCTCATTCATAACCATTGTTATAAAGCAGAAGAAATGGCGATGATGATCGACTTATCGAAAGAGTTTGGTTATCACGCAGGTACATTCCACCATGGCATTGAAGCTTATAAAATTTCTGATTTGCTTGCAGAAAATGGAAACTGTGCGGCACTTTGGCCGGATTGGTGGGGTTTCAAAATGGAAGCCTATGACATGGTACAAGAAAACGTTGCAATTGTTGATGCAGTCAAAAACTCTTGTGCGGTTGTTCATTCTGATTCTGATACAACAATTCAACGCTTGAACCAAGAAGCAGGCAAGGTGATGTATCGCGCGAATGACGTGGGCTTCAACTTGAAAGAAGAAGACGCAATTAAGTGGATCACCTACAACGCGGCGAAGAGTTTGGGTATTCAGGATAAAGTCGGTTCATTGGCGGCGGGTAAAAATGCTGACGTGGTTATCTGGAACCAAAGTCCATTTAGCGTTTACGCAAAAGCGCAACAAGTATTTATCGATGGTGCAAAAGTGTACGACCGCGACGATGAAAAATATCAAGCAGTTAGCGACTTTATGCTAGGTCAGAAGTAAGGAGGCCAATTATGAAAACGTTTAATTTGAGCACATTGGCTTTCGCACTAGTGGCATCTAGTTCTGCGTTTGCAAGTTCAATCGCAATTACAAACGCAACCATTCACACAGCGACAGATAGTGGTGTACTGAAAAACGCTAGTTTGGTGATTACAGATGGCAAAATTTCGGCTATCAACCCAAGTGAAGTCAAAGCGGATACGGTAATCGATGCGCAAGGTGGTATTGTCACGCCAGGTCTTATTAGTTCAATGAACCAATTGGGACTCGTTGAGGTTGGTGCTGTTGGTGGTTCTCGCGATGCAGGGGACGACAAAGCCGGTATCGATTTTGATCCGAGCATGGCCTACAACCCTCGTAGTTCACTGGTGGCTTATGCGCGCAAAGGCGGGATCACACAAGATCTTATCGCACCTACCGGAGGTGATACGATTTTCGCTGGTCTTGCTGCTGCGGTTGAGCTGACAGGCGCATTTGATAGCGTCATTGGTAGCCAGAAAGCGCTAGTCGTCGAAATGGGTGAAAAAGACAAGGGCTCTCGCGCTATGTCTTATAAAACCCTTGTTGATAAGTTGGAAAGCCATAAGCAAAAGCTTGCTAAGAAAGATGACAAGAAAAAAGACGAAACACCAAGTACTGAAGATCAAGTTCTAACCAAAGTACTTGCTGGTAAACTGCCTGTTGTTGTTGAAGTACAACGTGCTGCAGACATCATGCAGCTGCTTAAAATCAAAGCACAGTACAACCTCAATCTCGTGCTGTGTGGAGCGAATGACGCGGTGTTAGTTGCGGACGAAATCGCAAAGGCAAATGTGCCCGTTATTTTCAGCGCGATGGACAACTTACCCGGTAATTTCGATTCAATGCACGCGAACCTAGCAAACGCTGGCAAACTTGAAAAAGCGGGTGTTAAAGTGATGCTTACAGTCGCAGGTGATGCAAGCCATAATATGTATCAATTGCGTTTTGATGCAGGTAACGCGGTGTCTTATGGTATGAGCTACGATGGTGCAATCAAGGCTGTAACTTCAAACGTTGCGGACGTATTTGGACTAACGGGTGGCAAAATTGCGGTAGGACAAAAAGCAGACGTTGTTCTTTGGAATGGCGATCCTCTTGAGCTGAGTTCTCATGTCGTTAAGATGTTTATTAATGGTGAAGAGATTTCAACACAATCACGTCATGACAAGCTTCGTGACCGATACATGAAAAAATCGGACATGCCTGCGGGTTACACAAAGTAACCTGGATCATTGAGCGAAATATAAAAAAGGCCTGATTTAGTCAGGCCTTTTTGTTTCGTCGAAACCGTTTCCCTTTACAACGCGCGTTAAACGCGTGACTGCTTACATTAGTTCTTTCAATCGGGCTGTTTTAACGAGTTTTACGGGTTCGCCATCCACCTCTAGAATAGCTTCAATGCGGAGTAAATCATCTTCGCTAAATGCATTCGGAATGGACACAACCAATGGCCACTGCTTGTGCTCGTATGGTTCGATTTTAACGGGTAGGCGAGTTTGAATTTGCGCATGCGAAGTTGATGTTGGAACATAGGATACTCGAATTTCACCCTGCGTTTCACCAGAATAAGGGCCCGTCAGTGATACATCCAAACGGATGTTTTTGTCATGAACTGCTGCGTGAGAATTTAACCACACACCATCAAAACGGGTCGTGGGTTGCGTGATTTTATTGACGAGTGACAAATTCCCCACCTGTATGTGAGATTCAATCATCATCTCTTCAGCGTTAGCCGGCACAGATAATGGCGTTTTGACGTTACTTTTCGAAAGGCGAGTTTCGACAGTATCCTGCTTAATCGCATTATGGTTAGCGTCTCTATACGTGACTTTCGAACTGAGGTGCGCAGCTTGACCATAATGGTAGGTCGCAAACAAATAAGGCTGTTGTTTATTAAAATCAATTTTTGCGGAAATACCAAATAACGATTGAATCGCGTCGTTATGTGACTCGTTGTTATTTGCTGACAACAACTGTAGCCAAGAGTCTGTTGTCAAGGCAAGCTGTTGCGACATGTGGATCGGATCAGACTTCTTGGCGAGTTCAAGTAACGTTTTCACTTGCTCATGGCAAGTAGGGATTAATGCTGAAAAGTCCTCGCAGGTTGAAAAAAGTTGATAGAGTGTTTGCCAGTCATTTATACCCCAAGGGTTCGGGCTTCCTTTTACTGCTTTTGTGGTATAGGGGGTTGGCAGCTTTGGTGAAATCTTGTGGTTGTTGTTTTGAGCTAAAATGCTCATCTTATCCAACGTGACCTGCTTAACCATCTCATCATCTAGTGCAAGTGGGATACGCTGTATCTCATCTGAGGCGCTGATGTTGAGGATCAACTTGCCTGTGGTTGGTTCTTTTTCAACGAGTAAGGAAAGCGTCGAATCCACCATTAGTTTGTCAGAAATACGTTTTGACAACGAATACGTTTGAAGTTCGTTTGATGGTGCACTGACTTCGAGCGTTTCGCCATCAATCAGTAAGATACGAAGTGCATCGTCGTTTCCTTCCGGTTCTTTACCTTGATATGTTTTTCGGTATTGCTCACGCTCAGTGGCAAGCTTAGTAATAACAGACATACCAATTTGACCACGTTTAAGCTGTTCTGGAACGAATTGAACATCAATACCCATCGTGTTTGTTGCTGTCGCTGAATGCGCAAAATCCATGATTGGCATCGGCGTTTTCATGGTAGGAATAACATCAAGTCGCGAAAGTTTTCCTGAATCGGTATTCCTCACCCAATAGTACTCGCCATCTTGCTCCCAAGGTCCTTCGACGATATTGAAGGTCGGCGCTACGTTTGACACGAATTGTGCGAATTCCTCTTCTACTTTATGCCAATTCGGAAAGGTTTCTTTAAGCAGTTTATTCGCGACAGGCAATGTATTTTCACTGTGCGGATTCGCGGCCATTAACCGTCTCATAAAGTGCTGGAAGTAAAGCGCACGTTCGGGATCATTTAACAGAAAGTGAATGATGAAAAAGTTCAGACCGCGTTCTAAACGAGGTGAATCATTGATTTGTTCTATAGTGGGTTTGTTCGCGGCGTAATATTGTTTAAGCCCAGTAATGAGGTAGTTCATTGGTGCTCTGTCGAAGACCATGACATTAAGCTGCTTTTTGTCTGGGTCGTATACGTGGTGGGCGATGGAATCCGCGAGACCTTCCGTAATCCAATTTGGTGCCCAGCTTGAATGCCCCGTCAATGCCATATGAAATGCGTGCATCGTTTCATGAATGACGATATAGCGTTGATGATGATAACGATGACTGGGGAAATTATACCCTGCGCGGTTATAAAACATCGTTTCACCACCCGCCGTATCATGAACGCCACGCAGGAAGCCATCATCGAGCATTGCCTCTTTAACGCGTGCTCGAGTTGAACCGTACACCACCGCGATTCGTTGATTATCAATGTTTGAAGGTTCAGCACCAAAAAGAGCAACATAATGAGGATAGGACAGTTCTAACAGTTCTAAATACAGTTTTACTTTTTCTTCAGGAAGATCGCTTTTAAGCGCGAAATGCTTACTGACCCACCAATTATAGCCACGGCTATTTGTGATCTTGCCTTCGCTGTAAGTGTAGGGAATGGTTTTCCCAAGATATTGAATATCAATATGGTTGAGCGTGGAAACTCGACCTGCGACGGTAATATCAGCGTTCATTTGCTTTGGAGTGGGGACGGACAACATCGTTTCGTTTGACGTTAAGGATTGGCTAAGTGTAGGTTCAGACTGACAACCGCTTAACAAAAGCGAACTTGAAATGAGAGCCGCAAGTAGGGAACGTGGATGTGTTTTTTTCATTTTTGTTTTACCTTGATCTAACGCACTGCAAGCAGTGTATATTGTATGCAATATAAAAAGCAATTATCAAACAACAATACTCACTATGGATATCACTTCAAAAGACGTCGCAAAGTCAGGCGCGATAGTTAGTCACTTTGGTTGGACGCGAACTTCATGGAAACAGTTGAACGGTTAGCATGGTATGAATTCTTTGCGGTCTGATCGATATACATGACAACACCGGTTGAGCATGGCGGAGTTGGTTTTAGTAATGTAGAGCGGGGGGCGATTCAGGGCATAATTCCGTTCTTTCTGTAGTTGTAATAATATTTTACATTGACATCTTCTGCCGACATCGAATTTCGGCAGGTAAAGTCAACCTTGAAAGATAAAGCATCTTACGGAAAGTTGATTACCGTTGAATCACATGATTTCCCAAGAAATAAGGATTTATACTCTAAGGCTGTTTAGAGCGAGAAGCGGATCTTGCTAGAATTTGAACCTGAGTGCAAAATGCAAGATCTGACCCCAAGTGTTTGATTGATGGTTTGAATGTTGATTGCTCTTTGTCGAACCCACCTCCCGTTTGCACATACCGGAGTAAAGGGCCTTAGACTTGCGCTATTTTGAACTCTGATACTATGGATACGAATAAAGACAACAGGATATTTCCTATGAAACTTAGAAAACTTGCATTACCAGTCTTAACAACAATCATGTTGAGTGCATGTGGCTCGACGCCTTCAATGCCAGAAGCATTAGAACAATCTAATTGGCGCTTTGATAGCACCGATAGTTTTGCTTATCGACTTGTACGAACAACTGGTATGGATGGCGTTTTAGATGCCAAACGCCCTAATGATTCTACTTATGGTGGTGGAACTGGCTGGGCAGCTTTTGGTAATTCGCTTGCTTCTGGAGGTTCACTTCTGACTTCAGGTCTAAGTGCATTGACAGTTGGATTCTTTTCTCCTGAAAGCGATGCATCTGGTTTCAATTTCATTGTCGGTTTAAACGCAACTGATAATATAGAGGCGTCAGACGCATTTAAGGAAGAGTTATACCGTTATTTTATGTCAGTTTACAACGTCAGCAAATCTGACATTGATTATGAAGAATTTAACGCAGGAAAAGTATTTCAGTTAAGAATTGGTTTTGACATTGGCAACTGCAAAGAAAGAACCCTCGAATATGTATCATTGCTAAAAGATACAAACGCGGAAAGTCGAGTCCTAAATTTTGTCAAAGACTACGGTTGCTATGTTCGCATGGGTATACCGGAATCTAATCTTGCGGGAGGTTTACTCGATAGCTCGGCAATTGCTCGAAGTAGAGGTTTTATGGGTTACGTTACTTTGGAGAAAATGCAAGCAAGTCTGAGTAAAGAACAGTATGTTTATGTTCCTCCACACAAATATAGAATTGCAGCTAGTGAAAAAGCTGTGTATGTGAAATTAGATCCTTTCCCAGCAGTTTACAGTAAAGATAAAGTTCATCTTTTCGTTAAAAATTCCGCAGAGTGATGCCTGTGGTTTTTCAACGTCTTGAACATCGGGGTCAAGTCTTGCACGGTGCAGGATATAAATGTTCATAGTCCACTTTTGGCACTTAGCTGACTGACAGAACAGCCACCGATCACCGTCGCAATAAACTTTAATGCTTGGGATGAAACGATATTCGTAAGCCACAGCTGAAGATCAAAACCGCCTTTACGTTAAAGGCGGTGATTCTATTGGCTATATTTCACAAGCAACGACAAAAGCAATTTCTACTTTGTAATTTGGGTCGGCTAATTCGGCTTTGATGCACGCTCGGCTGGGTGCGCATCCTTCAGGTAACCAACTATCCCACGCTTCATTGAATTGAGCTAAGTACGCGAAATCCGTTAGGTATATTGTCGCTGACAAAATTTTGCTTTTGTCACTCTTAATTTGAGCCATCGTTTGTTCTGCTTGAGCAAAAATTTGCAATGTTTGTGACTTTGCATCGGCCATTTCATCGTTAGCCACTTCAACAAAGTGACCCATTCCGTTGAAAACAGTTGCATCTGACCAGCGTTTTGTGGGATTTAAACGTATGATATTCATTATTTTCCTAGGTAATTTTTGTGTAATGCGTGTTCTTCATCGCGCAAAGTCAGTACTTCAACGCCATTATCCGTCACGAGTAATGTGTGCTCAGCCTGTGCAGAGAGACCACCATCGGTTGTAATGACCGTCCAACCATCCTTCAGTGTCTTTGTACGGTAAGTTCCTTCGTTTACCATGGGTTCAATCGTAAATGTCATGCCAGGCTTTAATTTCATACCAGTATTTTTTGAACCATAATGCAAAACGTTTGGTTCTTCGTGCATTTGACGGCCAATACCATGACCACAATATTCGCGAACGACTGAATAGCCAAGTTTCTCAACCTTCGATTGAATAGCGGCACCTAAATCGCCAAGACGAGTATCTGGTTTAACGAGACTAATCGCTTCCCAAAGTGCGTGTATCGTCGAATCCACAAGCTTTTTTGCCTTGTCAGGTGCTTTTGGCATCACGTACATTTTACTGGAATCAGTAATGAACCCGTACTTTTCGAGCGTGATATCTATGTTAATGATATCCGAGTCTTGAAGGATAACCTCTTGACTAGGTACACCATGGCAAACCACGTTATTGGGGGAGCTATTTAGCACATAGGCAAAGCCGTATTGACCTTTAGAGGCAGGCCGAGCGTGTAACGTGTTTACAATGTAATCCTCGACGAAATCATTCAGGTCCATTGTTGAAAGCCCTGGGCGGATATAAGCATCAAGCGCCGCGAATACTCGCGCGAGGAGTTTGCCACTGACACGCATTTTGTCGATGTCGTCAGCCGATTTGATAACAACGTTACTCATTGGCATTCATCTCCTTAGAGAGGAGTTCAAACTGGGCTTTAACTATATCGGCATAGGTTTGGTTTGGATTAAGCTCTAATAACTTACCAATTTTAATCCAATGTTCTGCTTGAGCGTTGATTGAGCGAGACATAATGCCGCTGGCGATGCGAAGTTCTTCATGAAGTTCGTCAGAAATTTTGACTATACCCATTAAATGTACCGTATATGATTTATATATACATCATATATTCAAGCGGCGCTATTGAACAGCAAAACGTTGGATAGTTACGTATTGCTGTTCAATTTAGAGCAAATCGAAGCGTACTAACTTAAACCAAACGGATCGTCCAAACTAAAGGAAGGTTCGGTAAACCATTTAGGGCCGCTTTCAGTCATGTAAAAGTGATCTTCTAGTCGAATACCGAATTCTCCAGGGATCACCAACATAGGTTCATTGCTAAAGCACATTCCAACGGCTAAAGGTTGGGGGTTATCCTTTACTAAATAAGGCCATTCATGAATGTCGAGACCAATCCCATGACCGGTGCGATGAGGACATCCTGGCAAATCATATTCTGGCCCAAGACCAACAGAGGCGAGATAACTGCGAGCCGCAAGGTCCACGTCACCGCATGGAAGGCCGAGTTTTGCCGCATTAAATGCGGCTGCTTGCGCGTTCTTTTCATGCTGCCACATTTGTTTCTGGTATTCCGAGGCTTCACCAAACACATAAGTTCTTGTGATATCGGATAGGTAGCTGTGTACCTTGCAACCCGTGTCGATTAACACGACATCACCGCGTTTTAAGGTTTGCGGTTCTTTAACGCCATGTGGAAAAGAGGACGCTAGGCCAAACAGAACGATGCAAAAATAATTACCGGGCGCACCAACGCGTTTATGCGCTTCATTAATAAACGCTTCAACTTCAACCGTGGTTATGCCTTCTCTTAGAATACTGGCTGCGGCCTTATGCACTTCTAATGTCATATCCATTGCGCGTTGCATAAGAGCAAGTTCATTCTCAGATTTATGCATACGACAATGTGCGGTTACCGCTTTGCCGTTGATAAAGTTTAATGCAGGAGCAATTTGACGTACGCCATCAAATAAGAAAAACGATGCGCTCTCGTCCATGCCGATGGTTGCACTATCAGAAAGTCCCATCTCTTTTAAAACAGTAACAAAAAGTTGGTAAGGGCTCTCATGTTCCTGCCAAGAACGAATAGGGGCTTCTATCAATTGAAAATCTTTCAACGAACCAATTTCGAACGTCGGCGCGATATATTGAAATTGTCCATTGGCAGGTAGGATTGCGCCCACCATTCTTTCACTGGCATACCATTGCATACCGGTAAAATATTTGAGATTGGTTCCTGCATTCAAATAAAGCGCGTCGATATTATTTGCTTGCATATAAGCTTGAGCTTGATGAATTCGAGCTTGGTACTCTTCTCGTTGAATGGGTACCAAATCAGTTGTCATGTCAGTTAATTCGGCAAGTGCTTGTTCTTGTGTTTTGGTGCCGATACCAATCGGTAAATTTAAATCAATCATGACGTTCTCCTAAAATCGGTCAATTCGATAGGGGGTGAGTGTAATACTTGGTTCTTTATCTTGTAAGAGATCTGCGACCAGTTCAGATGTAATAGCACCTTGAGTTAGTCCTAGGTGCTGGTGGCCGAATGCAAACACAATGTTTTTGTTACTCGGTGAATAGCCAATCACTGGCAAGGAGTCCGGCAGTGAAGGGCGACAACCCATCCATGTAGACTCTATTTCCAGAGATTGAGTGGCGGGAATAAGTGCATTAGCGTGAGTAAGCAGCATGGTTGCTCTTGCGTGATTTTCTTTTGCATCGACACCTGCAAATTCGACCGTTCCTGCTAACCGAAGTCCATTATCCATCGGGGTAATTATAAATTGTCTGTCCGCGGATGCCACAGGACGCGTGATTGGGTTTTCCATATTGAGCATGCTGTGATAACCTCGCTCGGCGTCAATAGGGACGCTATATCCCAATTGTTTTGCCAGCGATTTACTCCATACGCCGCTTGCGATTATCACCTTATCAAAGAGGGCTTTATTGTTGTTTGCTAGTTTGATCACTTCGCCTTCTGCCGTGGACGATAGGTGTTCAACACGTTGTTGTACGAACTGTCCACCGCGAGACTGAATTTCATCGAAAAGATGAAGGCACAGTGCATGAGGGTCAGCGCTATGCGCTACGTCGTTGAACAGCAAGGCATACTTAATGTTGTGTGAGAGATTTGGCTCTAGAGCCAAAATATCTTGCTGCTCTAGTAGTTGAACATTGACGCCTTGACTCATGTAGTGATTTTTGACCGATTCGACTTCACTAAAATCCGCGTTTTCAAACGTGAGTAAACTCCCCTTGTTACTTATGAACACATCATACGAAGTGTCTAATAACCTTTCATACGCAGCAAGACTCGGTTCGTTTAGACTTCGTAGGGCAGAGGTTAGCATCTGTTGTTTGCGTTGCGTCATATTCAGTACAAATCGCGTAAACCAAGGTATCGCTTTAAACAGGTAGCGAAGCTCTATTCGCAAAGGACCATTGGGGTCCAGCAACATTTTTGGTAGTTTCGGTAACAGTGAGCGATTGGCAAGGGGAAACACTTGTTCTGTTGCAAAGTGACCAGCATTTCCAAAAGAACACTTATTTGCGACACCATTGGGGTCGTATAAGGTCACCTGAAATCCTCGTTTTATTAGTTGCAACCCGATACACAATCCAATGATACCTGCACCTACAATTGCTACAGTTTTTGGCTTTTGTTCATCTAATTTGTTTTTATTTATCATTTTGTATCCACGTTGAGCTCGTGCTTTGTTAACAACTTACAAAAAAATATTTCCGCAAAATCATTTGGATAGCCAGCAAATCGAAGTTGATTTCAGGAAGTTCTAATATGAAACTAAATTCAATGTTGAATATTGTATACAATATGCTTATTATGGCAAGTACAAAACGTAAGCATGCATGTTTCAAGTTCAATCCGCGTTTAGTGACAAACATAAATCAATTCACGATGCGCATTTAATGAGGAAGACAAAATGGCTTTAGCTCAGATGGCTAACCCGACTATTAACTGGCATGGTGTATATCCTGCTGTGACAACACAATTTAACGACGACGGTAGCATCAACTTCGATGCAACGGCGAACATGATTGAAGCACTAATAGAAGATGGTATTCACGGTGTAATCGTTATGGGGACGGTTGGTGAAAACTGTTCGTTACGCATCGAAGAAAAGCGTGAAGTACTTCGTAGAGCAAAAGAACTTGTGGCAGGCCGTATTCCGGTTATAAGCGGTGTTGCAGAAACAACCACGCAATTTGCCATTGAGTTTGTTCAAGCGGCGGAAGAAATTGGCGTCGACGGTTTAATGGTGTTGCCAGGCATGGTGTACCGTTCAACGGAACGTGAGGCTATTCATCATTACCAACAGATTGCGCGTGCAACGTCACTTCCTATCATGATTTACAACAACCCAGTAACCTACGGCGTTGATTTAGGCCTAGAGAGTATGAAAGTACTGGCTGATGAGAAAAATATTGTTGCAATAAAAGAATCTACAACAGATACGCGTCGTCTGACTGAGTTGGCTAACGAGTTTGGTGATCGCTTTACCGTATTTTGTGGTGTTGATGATATTGCTCTTGAAAGTTTAATGCTTGGCGCTCATGGCTGGATTTCAGGTTTAACTAACGTCTTTCCAAAAGAATCAGTAGCAATCTACACACTCGCGAAACAAAGACGTTATGACGAAGCGCTTGAGATATGGCGTTGGTTCTTGCCTTTACTTCGTCTTGATACCATTCCAACTTTGGTTCAATGCATTAAGTACGCGGAACAGTTAGCTGGTCGTGGCAAAGAAACCGTGCGTGCACCTCGTTTACCTCTTACCAATGACGAAAAAGCACAAATCAACTCGATGTACGACAAGGCAATGTCGAATCGAATCGACCTCAGCAAGTTTAATTTGGATTAAGCCTATGCGTAAGGGGACTTATTTCTGCCTAGATGGTCACACATGTGGAAACCCTGTGCGACTGATCACCAGCGGTCATCCGAATTTGCTTGGTGCGACAATGAGTGACAAACGTCAGCACTTTCTAAAGGAGTTTGATTGGATACGAACAGGACTAATGTTTGAGCCACGTGGGCATGACATGATGTCAGGTTCATTTATTTATCCACCGACGACAGTCGATGGGGACGCGAGCGTATTGTTCGTTGAAACGTCCGGTTGCCTTCCTATGTGCGGACACGGCTTGATCGGTACATTAACGTTTGCGCTTGAAAGTGGCCTTCTGACAGCGAAAAGCCCTAATGAGCTTAAAATTGACACGCCAGCAGGGCGTGTCAATGCAGAATTCCATCGTGTCGGCGATAAAGTTGAATGGGTAAAGCTCTACAACGTGCCTTCATTTTTATTGCATGAAAACGTGACGATTAATGTACCAGATTTAGGCGAACTCACTGTCGATATCGCTTATGGCGGAAACTTTTACATTATCGTGGAACCACAAACGAACTTTCCGGGTATTGAGCATTGGGATGCAGCAAAAATATTGCATTTCAGTCCCATTGTTCGGCAAATCATCAATGATTCACTGGATTGCGTTCATCCACTTGATAGCACCGTGCGCGGAGCGTCACATCTACTTTGGACAGGCGAATGTAAACATCAAAATTCTGATGGTGCCAATGCTGTGTTTTACGGTGATAAGGCGATTGACCGCTCGCCTTGTGGGACAGGTACTTCCGCACGGATGGCGCAACGGTTTGCGAAGGGATTACTCGGCGAGGGGGATGAATTTGTTCACGAAAGTTACATTGGTAGCCAGTTTATCGGAAAAGTTGAAGGCCTAACGGAAGTGGCAGGAAAAGCCGCGATTCTGCCAAGTATTCGTGGCTGGGCACGGATGACAGGTAAAAACGCTATCACAATCGATGATGCAGATCCGTATGCATTCGGATTTCAAGTAATATAAAGGCGTTGAATTATGCTAACAGGAAAATCATTTATAGCAGGTATTTGGCAGGGTGATGCGACAAATGGCGTATTTAATGCGTTTTCGCCAAGCCAAAACTGCGCACTAGACACCCCATTTTTTAACGCAACCGAGTTGATGGTCGCGGATGCGATCAATCAAGCGCAGCGAGCGTTTATCGAATATCGACAAACGACACGCGAACAAAAATCGGCCTTTCTAAATTGTATTGCTGATGAAATCGAAAAACTCGGTGATAAGTTACTTGAAACAACTCATCAAGAGACAAACTTGCCAATAATGCGACTTCAAGGTGAGCGTGGTCGAACGGTTAATCAGTTACGCTTTTTCGCATCCGAGTTGGGCAAAGAAAATAACGTACTTTATCGACTACGCGAATTTGATCAGGCAGAGCCTAACAGAATGCCTTTGCCTAAGCCTCAGTTGGAACTTGACTATTTGCCTGTGGGCGTTGTCGCGGTATTTGGTGCTTCAAATTTCCCGTACGCATTTTCAACTGCGGGCGGTGACACGGCTTCTGCGCTCGCAGCAGGTTGTCCAGTAGTTATGAAAAGCCATACCGCGCATCCAGGTACTTCAGAGCTTATTACGCGTGCGATCGAAGCGGCAATTAAAAAATGTAATATGCCCAAAGGCGTGTTTTCAATGATCCAAGCTAAACACTACGAAATTTCTCATCAGCTAGTCGCTCATCCGTTCGTGAAAGCGGTTGGTTTTACGGGATCGTTAAATGTAGCCAAAAAACTCATTGAAACGATTAACCAGCGTACAGAAGCGATACCGTTTTATGGTGAATTGGGCTCTGTAAACCCGCAATTCGTACTTTCTGCAAGTGCTGACGATGCTCAAGTAGGGTTAGGACAAGCCTTAGTTCAATCAATGCTCATGGGTAATGGACAATTTTGTACAAGCCCGGGAGTTTGGCTTGTGCACAATCGAGAAGAAAGTTTGATTGAAGAAATTAAAGTAGGCATTGAGACGAGTAAATCAGACACTTTGTTAACTCCCGCAATTGTGTCAAGTTACAAAAACGCAATCGAAACACGATCGAAATTAGGCGGCGTTTCACTATTAGCGAAGGGTCAAGAGGTTGAATCGTTTCATGCAACACCACATGTCTTTAAGACAGATCTAGAGACCTATCTTGAAACGAAGGCACTACATGAAGAAGTGTTTGGCCCGCAAGCGGTTTTAGTGACCTATCAGGACGAAGCTGAGTTGTTCCAATTCGTGAGCCAACTGGAAGGGCAGTTAACGGCGTCGGTTCATGGCAATGAATTGGCGATATCACGTAATCAAGCGTTAATCGAACGATTGCAGTATACGGTTGGTCGATTGATCTTTAATCAAATGCCAACGGGCGTCGAAGTCTGTTGTTCGATGAACCATGGAGGTCCATTTCCGTCCTCGAGTGATGTTCGTAGCACGTCGGTCGGCTCTGGCGCGCTATTACGTTTTGTTCGTCCAATCTGTTATCAAGGACGCTAATATTGACGTTTCGAATACACTTATTGTAAACGATTAGGTATTTTAAGTAGCACCCCAAGAGGTAATTCAATCTGAATGAGTTACCTCTTTTTTGGTTTTTGTTAGTCTGTTTTACGCAACATTTGTTTTAGGATTGGTAATACGATTTTATTATGTATAATGTATGCGAGATTGTATTTAAAAAGAGTGCTTTATGGCGATTGAGCATAAAACAAGAACACAGTTAGTTGCAGAAGCAATTCGTGAAAAAATTCTCTCGGGTGAAATAAAAGCGGGAGAGCCTTTGCGTCAAGCCGCGCTTGCAGCGGAGCTTAACGTAAGCCGTATTCCTGTACGTGAGGCACTATTGCAGTTGGAAGCAGAAGGGCTCGTTAATTTTGAAGCTCATAAAGGCGCAACAGCAACTCAGCTTAACTCCGACCAAATCGATGAAATATTTGACTTAAGAGCATTGTTAGAAGCTGAATTACTTCGCCACTCTATTACAAATCTTACGCCAAGAGATCTTCTCGAAGCGGAGGCGATTTTATTTGATTTAGAAGCGGCGACTGAAGCTGGAGATACTCAATTAGCGACTGGTAAGCTAAACGCAGAGTTTCACGGTAAGCTTTACAGCAAAGCTGAGCGACCGCAGACAAAAGAACTTGTCGCGGTATACAGCAAAAATTCTGAACGATATGTACGTATGCACATTTTGCTCGCCGGTGGTATTAAAACTGCGCCAGAAGAACATCGACAATTGCTAGAGTTGTGTAAAACAAAGCAAGTCGATGAAGCATGTGACTATTTGAAAAAGCACATACTTGGGGCAAAAGAAGACATCAAACATCTACTTGTTAAAATCGAAAACAAGTAGGTAGTCAAGAAAAGGGCACTCAGTGCTCTTTTTTTATTCTAAGACAGACCGCCACTTGTAAGGTGATCGCACTTAATTACCTAGTGAAAAATCCTCATTTCACCACAATGACACCATTTCAAAAACTCGGCTAATTCGGATAGATTTCGATTATTCTTCATTTTGTGTCTCAGAATTTACCTGTTAATTCATCGTTTTAAGTCACATCACAGCTAATACGTTTTGGTCTAACCAGTTAAATATTACATTGAAAACAATCAGATAGATGCTTTTTGATATATATTTGCAAAAAACAAACTAAAATATATTGTATACAATATGTAATATGTGTATCTTTTGTCCATCAACAGAATGTATTTACCCATGATAAAAACAAAGGACAAGAGATGAAGAGCAATAATAAAAATCGCCTTCTACCCGCGCGATCTTTAACTTCTTTAGCAATAGCCACTGCGTTAACTGGTGCACTCGTTTGGCAGATGCCAGCTCATGCTGCTGATGGCAACAGTATGGTACGTGGTCATATAGAAAACGTGTCAGGTTCGGAACTCATCGGCGCGACATTAACGTTCTCTCACAAGTCAAAGGGCCTCAAGTACACCGTGGTCACAAATGGCGAAGGGGATTACATTCTGCGTAATTTACCTGTCGGTATTTATGATGTGAGCATCGTAAAAGACGGATACGAACAAGTAATTCAACAAGACGTGTCTGTAACGGTTGGGCAAGCAGTGGTACTCGATGTGGCCATGCAACAACAAGGTTCAATGGAACGTATCGCTGTTACGGGTGCTGCAATTCGACGCGTTGACATGGCGAGTTCAACGGCTGGTATTACGATTACAGATAATGACCTACGATTAATGCCAGTCAGCACGGGCTTTGAAAATATGGCGCTGATGGCACCAGGTACAGCACTGCCTGGTGGTGACAAGTTTAAAGGCACGTCGAGTTTTGGCGGTTCCTCAGCAGCTGAGAACAGCTACTATTTCAATGGGCTAAACGTAACAAGTATTCGTACCGGTCTAGGTGCAATTCGCCTTCCTTGGGAAGCTGTCGCTCAAACGCAAATCAAAACTGGAGGCGTGAGCCCAGAATTTGGTGGTGCACTGGGTGGGATCATCAATGCGGTATCAAAATCGGGAGATAATGATTTCGATTTCGGTATCGAAACGCGTTGGGATCCGAAGTCGCTTCGCGAACAGCATGATTCGGTGTATCAGACGAATGGCACTATCGATACGAACGAACAACAATCCTATTACGACTTTAAAGAATTTCAAATTTGGGCAAGTGGCGCGCTAATCGAAGATAAAGTGTTTGGCTACGCACTTTTCGCACCTCGTCGTGAACAAGAGGAATGGGCAGGACAAACGACCAAAACGTCGCGTGACCGCGATGAAGATCGTTGGTTTGCGAAACTTGACTGGTTTATTAATGAAGATCACTCAGTCGGATTTTCAGCGATGAACAACAAACGTACTTGGACGAATAAAACATTCGAATACGAATGGGAGTCAAACGTTGTTGGGGACCAGAAGGGGGTAGATGCGCCCGGTGAAGACGGTGGCAAAGTGCTGAGTCTAAACTACTCAGGTTATATCACGGATACCTTCTCGATGACCGCTGTTGTAGGACGTGTAACAGAAAATGTTGAGAACGTTGTTGCTTCTACGGATCCAAGTGTCTATGACTATCAAGATGGTACAGTCATTTTGAGTTCTCATACTGCTTCAAGCGTAAAAGAAGAAAAGTTTGTTCGTGACCAAGCACGCTTAGATTTCTCTTGGGATTTAGATGACCACGCGTTGCAATTTGGTTTGGACTACACCAACGTAAGCGTAAAGTTTCATGAAGGACAAAACGGCATCGGCGAAGCTGAAGGTTGGTGGTCTGTAAAAAATGCTGGCGCCAATGATATTTCAGGTGCATTACAAGGCGTACCTTACATTGAGCGCCGTGTACGCACACGCGATGTTGATTCAGATGTGAAATCCAAAGCGATTTACATCAATGATTCTTGGCAGGTAAATGACCAGCTCGTCCTAAATCTAGGTCTTAGATACAGTGAATTTGAAAACACGGTTACGGATGGTCGCTCGTTTGCGAAATTGGATGAACAGTTCGCTCCTCGTTTACAAGCGATTTATGATTTACATGGCGATGGTAGTGCGAAGGTGTTTGCGACTTTTGGGCGTTATTTCCAACCCGTATCAGCAAACATGAACATTACGCAAGGTTCCGCGTCGGTTGAGTGGTTTGAATATTTTGCTTTGGATGACGTTGATGGTGCAGGCCACCCAGTTCTGCTTGCAGACGGCTCACCAAGTCGCGGCGACATGTTACGAGACAAACGCTGGCGCCAACGTGGTATTACCGAACCAGGTCTAATCGCTTCTAGCTCTTTGAAACCAATGTATTCGGATGAATTTACATTGGGCTATGAACAAGAATTTGGTGATGGCATGAAAGCGGGGATCCGAGGTATTTATCGTGATTTGGGTCGCAGCCTTGAAGACACGGATGTAGCGCCAGTCCTTGCGAAAAAACTCGCTGAGCTAGGTATTGTTGATAACGTCGGCCAAAGCTCGTACTACGTTTTAAACAACCCGGGTGAAGACATTTTGATGTCTTATGACTTCAATGGCGATGGTGAGATTGATAATGTCACGCTGACATCTGAGGAATTGGCGTTACCAAAGCCAAAACGTCGCTATCTAGCCGTTGAGCTTACGCTTGAAGGGAATTGGAACGACGATTTACGTTTTAACTCGTCTTACACTTGGTCTAAGAGCTATGGAAATACAGAAGGTCTTGTAAAAACCGACAATAACCAAGCGGATCCAGGCTGGACAACATCTTACGACTATGCAGATTTGATGGACCACAGCTACGGTAGTCTTCCAAATGATCACCGCCATTCGATTAAGTTCTCAGGTTCCTATCGTTTAACAGACGATTTGACGTTAGGTTTGGTAGCACGCACCACATCCGGTCGTCCAAAAAGCTATTTCTCAGTGCACCCAACAGGTGTTGATAGCTGTGCCGCAGGATCACCATGGGAAGATTGTGCGAGTGTGTATTACGACCACGCATCGCATTACGATGAAAATGGCAATCCAGCACCGCGAGGTAGTGCAGGAAACCTACCATGGGTGACAAATGTCGATATGTCGATTGCGTATCAAACCACATTATATGGTAACGATTTAACGCTTAAGGGCACGGTGTATAACCTACTTGACGCGGATTCTGCGACAAACATCAACGAAGAACGTACGTATTTCGGTGATGATGGTTTGGCATTGAATCCAAATTACGGTCTAGTCACTGAACGCCAAGAAGAACGTTTTGTGTCGTTTGTTGCTCGGTTAACGTTCTAAGTTTTTCCCTGTGTTAAACATGTACACGGATGTACTGGTTGTTTTTAGTAAAGTCAATGTCGGGCTCTTCGAGCTCGACATTTTTTATTGGAGTACGGAGTGATTAAATTCGCACATCAAATCGATCAGAGTCTGTCAATGGGAGCGATTTCTACAATTCATACTATTGATATGCACACAGCAGGGGAACCGCTTCGAATTATTTATAAAGGATTTCCGTTGCTTAGTGGTCGACGTATTATCGAAAAGCGCAAAGACTGTCTAGAAAATCACGACCACTTACGCAAACAACTAATGTTTGAGCCTCGAGGCCATGCCGATATGTATGGTGCGATTTTAGTCGGCAAGGAGCGCGATGACAGTGATTTTGGTGTGCTTTTTACACATAATGAAGGTTACAGCACGATGTGTGGTCATGCGATTATCGCTCTGACTCAGTTGGCTTATAAAATTGGCCACATTGGGACAGGTGAAACGCTCAGAATAGACACACCTGCGGGTTTAGTCATCTCAAAAAGTATGGGGGCATTTGCAGAGTTCATTAACGTTCCAAGTTTTGTTTATAAAACCGATTTAAACATCGAGGTTAGAGGCAAGATCTATGTATTCGACATCGCCTTCGGCGGCGCTTTTTACGCTTTCATTGATGCGGATTTGCATAACATTGACTTGAGCGCAGAAAACCATCAAATACTTAAGCACCTCGGGTACACACTTAAATGTGAAATAGCCCAAACTTTATTATGCCTACATCCTTATTACTCAGAGCTGAGTTTCCTATATGGCGTTATTTTCTATTCTTCAAAACAGGTAAACGGACCTTCTAGCCACAGTAAGCACGTCTGTATCTTTGCGGATGGTGAATTGGATAGAAGCCCAACGGGAACGGGTGTAAGTGCTCGAGCTGCGTTATTACATGCTAAAGATTCACTTGCGTTAAACGACACTATCAAAATTGAAAGTATTCTAGGTTATTGCTTTGAAGTTAGTGTTACTGGTGGTATACAGTATGCAAATTATGATGCTGTGATCCCAAAAGTGTCTGGGGAGGCCTACATTACAGGCAAGCATGAATTTATTCTTGAAGAAGATGATCCACTAACTGACGGTTTTATTTTTAAATGAAAGCAATGTATCTAGAAAGACAAGCCCAAGCACTAACAAAAATTCATTCAGCTGGGTTAGAAGCACTACTCATTCTTGGGTATGAAAATATTCGATATTTAACAGGCTATAGCGGGAATGCAGCGTATCTAATTCTCAAGCCGTCAGGCAACGTGCTCATCACTGACTATCGCTATTTTGAAAGAGCAAAAGCGGAAACTCATGGCGCAGAGTTATTTGAGCGAGATCGCGAAGCTCAAACGTTAGGCTCTGCGATAGCATCTTTTTTGATTGACGAAACTAAGGTGGGTTTTGAATCCGCGTTCGTCTCTGTCGCAACTTGGCACGATGTGGCAAAGGACCTGTCTCATCTTACCCTTATTGCCAAAAATGGACTAATCGAATCGCTTCGTGTTGTGAAATCATCTTGGGAACTGGCGTCAATGCGAAAAGCTGCTGCAATCGCAGATGAAGCGCTCGCCGAAACGCTTAAGTATATTGACGCTGGCTGTACCGAACATGAAATAGCAACCGAACTTGACTATCGCATGAAAAAACTCGGTTCCGATGGTGTTTCGTTCGACACGATCATGCTGTTTGGTGCGAGAAGCGCACTTCCGCATGGCAAGCCTGGTAACACAACATTGAACGAAGGTGACTTTGTCTTAATTGATTTTGGTGCGGTGATTAACGGGTATCGCTCTGACATGACTCGCTCTTATGTGTTTGGCGATCCTTCAGAAAAGCAAAAGCACCTCTTTCGAGCAGTAGAAGAAGCACAACAGGCCTGTTTTGATATTTTGCGTTCAGGTTTAGATTGCAAAACATTAAATGCGACGTCCGAAAACGTCTTAAAACAGTTTGGCTATGAAAGTTATATGGGGAAAGGGTTAGGTCATGGTGTTGGGCTTTTTCTTCATGAATTCCCATTTATTAATCGTACAACCGATCATCAATTAGAAATTGGCAACGTGATAACAATCGAACCTGGGGTTTATGTACCCGACTTTGGTGGCGTAAGGCTTGAAGATGATGTGGTTATTACAGAACACGGCTTTGAGTTCATTACTCATGCGCCAAAATCGATACGGTGGTAAAAGATGAAAGTAATATCTCATGAGCAAGTTCAACAATGTTTGAATTTTGAAGATTTAGTTGAAACACTAAAAGAAGGTTTTAGCAAGCCTGCGACAATGCCCAAAAGGCAAGTCTTTCCTCTTGATCCTAGTCCGAATAATCACGACGCTTTCGCGGTGCTTCCAGCGTGGAATGAGGCGGTAATTGGCGTAAAAAGTTTTACTTATTTTCCTCAAAACAGTGAAATAGGGTTTGATTCTCTCTATTCTAAAATTATGCTTTTTTCTCGAGAGAATGGCGTGCCGCTCGCCTTGGTCGATGGAACAAGCGTGACTTACTGGCGCACAGCGGCGATTTCAGCACTCGCGTCCAAGCTCCTGTCCAGCGAAAAAGCTAAAACACTGGTGCTTTTTGGGTCTGGGAATTTAGCTCCCTATTTAATAAGGGCACATTTAACCGTAAGAGCATTTGAACAAATCACGATAGTTGCGCGTAACCTAGATAAGGCGCACTCGCTTTGTGATTTCGTGAAGCGAGAATTTCCGAATGTTAACGTTGAATGTTGCGACAAAGCGAGTAAGACGCTTATTGCACAAGCGGATGTAATTTGTACTGCAACAGGTTCCCACAAGCCTTTATTTAATGGGGAATGGTTAACAGTAGGGACGCATGTCGACTTGCTTGGTAATCATCATCGAGATGCGCGCGAATGCGATTCAGCGACGATTACGCGTGGAAAAGTATTTGTCGATAGTCGAGCGAACGTCTTGAACGAAGCAGGGGAGTTAATAATCCCCATCCAAGAAGGCACATTTAACGAAGAACGTGTTCTTGCCGAGCTCAGCGAACTTTGCAAAGAACCATTTCAACGCGATGACAATGACATCACCATTTTTAAATCGGTCGGCACGGCTTTGGCTGACTTGATTACCGCGCACCATGTCTATAAGGCTTGCTAAATTATGTCTATCTTCATAATCATAGGGACAGTGATGGTGTTGGGGTTGATCCCTTTTTGGTATCGACGTCGGGTTAAGCTTAAAAAACGAGTATGGCGCCAAGTTGAAGTTATTTCTTTAACTAAAATTAAACAACATAAAACAGGGCCGCTTGAATTGCTCGGTGAACCAAGCTTACTCGCTGTTTATCACTATAAAGAAAAGGAGTTCACGTGCCAAATGGCCTTTCGAGAAAGACTTTGGAACGACTTTCATCTATCAGGTAAAGCGCATATTTTGGTTGACCCAACAAGGCCTGAACAATGTTTTCACAATGCAGAACAAGCCTATCGCTATGCTAAGTGGTGGCTTGGACTTTCCTTTCTCTTGTTGGCATGTCAAGTCATTCTAATGATTTAGAACATGATTTTCTGACAACAGATTGCTATATATGGAAAAGTGTATATTATAAACATAAATACGCTTATCCATATATACTATTATGTTGGTTGATTTCTTTAAATGCTTATCCGATGAAACACGTCTTGCGCTGATCACGTTGATTTTTCAAGAAGAAGAGCTTTGCGTTTGTGAGCTCGTCGAAGCACTAGACATTCATCAAGCGAAGATATCGCGTCATCTTTCTCTACTCCGTAAACACCACATTCTTCAAGATATAAAAGACAAACAATGGGTGTTTTATCGTATCCACCCAGAACTCGCCCCTTGGGCAAAAGCGGTCATTGCGCGTGTTGTGAAAGAAAATCAATGCAACGTCGACAGCGCGATTAGCAAATTAAATCAAATGGGCGAGCGTCCAGTCCGTCAACAAACGTGTTGTAAATAAGGTAATCACATGAAAGTAAAAGTCGGTATTAATGGTTTTGGCCGTATGGGTCGATTGTCTATGCGTGTGTTGTTTGACTCGCCAGAGCTTGAAATCGTGCATATTAACGATCCTGCAGGGGATGCAAAAACGCTCGCTCATCTTTTAATGTTTGATTCAGTTCATGGGCGTTGGCACCATGACACTGATTCATCTGAGCAAGCGATGATCATTGGCACACACCACATTTCTGTTTCAAGCCAAAAAGCAATTGCTGATGTGGATTGGTCTCATTGTGACATTGTCATCGATGCATCTGGCAAAAATAAAGACAAAGAAGTACTCAATGATTACTTTTTGCAAGGCGTTAAACGTGTTGTCGTAACAGCGCCAGTAAAGCAAGAGGGGGTTTTAGACTGCGTTTTTGGCGTAAATCATCACCTCTATGATCCTGTGCAACACAACATTGTGACAGCGGCTTCTTGTACGACCAATTGTTTGGCACCGATTGTCAAAGTGTTGCAAGAGAAAATCGGGATTGTGCATGGTTCAATGACAACCATCCACGACATCACAAATACACAAACTATTTTAGATGCGCCACACAAAGATTTACGCCGCGCACGCGCTTGTGGAATGAGTTTAATTCCAACCACAACGGGATCCGCGACCGCAATCACACATATTTTCCCAGAATTGAAAGGCAAATTGAACGGCCACGCAGTTCGAGTTCCACTGGCAAACGCATCGATTACCGATTGTGTGTTTGAGGTGTCACGTGCAACGTCGGCCGAAGAAATTAACGGCTGGCTTCATGAAGCGTCTGAGGGAGAGTTAAAAGATATTCTCGGTTTTGAAACACGTCCGTTAGTCTCTATTGACTATAAAACGGACCCTCGTTCTTCAGTTATTGATGCACTTTCAACGATGGTGATTAATGGCACCCAAGTAAAGCTCTACGCGTGGTATGACAACGAATGGGGTTATGCGAACCGAGTCGCTGATTTGACGCGTTTAGTCATTGCTAAAGGTGTCTAATGGTCAATCGTGATGCCTTGAAGCAATACGCGGTTATCACAGGAAATTACTGGGCGTTTACGTTAACAGACGGAGCGCTCAGAATGCTTGTGGTACTTTATTTCCACCAGCTTGGCTATAACGCGTTAGAAGTTGCTTCGTTGTTTTTGTTCTATGAGTTGTTCGGTGTCATAACCAACCTATTTGGTGGTTGGCTTGGCGCGCGCGTTGGTTTAAACAAAACCATGAACTTGGGACTTATGCTACAAATCGTGGCGCTTGGTTTATTGCTCGTACCAAATGCCTGGTTAACTGTGCCTGTGGTTATGGCGGCACAGGCGCTGTCAGGAATAGCGAAAGACTTAAACAAAATGAGTGCAAAGAGCTCGATAAAACTATTTATTCCCGAAAACCAAGATCAAAATTTATATCGATGGGTTGCGAGGCTAACTGGTTCTAAAAACGCGTTAAAAGGTGTAGGGTTCTTTCTTGGTGGGCTTTTACTAACAACGGTTGGCTTTACACCGTCAATTCTGATTCTTCTATGCCTAATTATCTTGGCGTGGGCCCTCAGTCTGCTGCTGTTAAAGACCGAACTTGGGAAGAAAAAGAATAAGCCTAAATTTAAAGAGCTTTTTTCTAAAAGCAACAATGTAAATCGTTTATCCGCGGCTCGCTTGCTTTTGTTTGGCGCACGAGACGTATGGTTTGTTGTTGCGATACCGGTATATTTTGCTGAGCAACTTCATTGGACCTATACCGAAGTAGGTTCATTTATGGCCGTATGGGTAATTGGATACGGTTTTGTACAAACACTTGCTCCTCGGTTTACGCGTGCGGCCTCAATAGCGAAAAGCTTTAAAGATGCGCAGATTTGGGTAGGGCTACTAGCGATTCTGCCCTTTATGTTAGCTTGGGCACTTGAACTTGATTATTTTAATGAAAGTTTATTGCTCTTAGTCGGACTGCTAATATTCGGCGCCGTTTTTGCGATTAACTCTTCACTTCACAGTTATTTGATAGTCAAATTAGCTGACAAAGATGGCGTTTCGCTCGATGTCGGGTTCTACTATATGTCTAATGCGGTAGGACGGCTACTTGGTACTATTTTGTCAGGGTGGGCCTATCTCGAATTTGGTTTAGAAGTCTGTTTACTGATCTCTTCCGTCATGCTGGTTGGTGCGTTAATCAACACCTTATTGTTACGTGAGTCCAAAATGGCAAATTAGACTCGAAAAAGGAATAGCCGATGAGTTGTATATTTTGCGAAATTGTTGCTGGCAAAGCACCTTGTCATAAGGTTTGGGAGGATGAAAAGCATTTAGCGTTTTTGTCTATTTTTCCCAATACACTAGGGTTTACGGTTGTTATACCAAAGCAGCATTATTCTAGTTACGCGTTTGAACAAAAGGATGACGTGTTGTCAGCGTTAATGATAGCGACAAAAAAAGTAGCGTGTTTACTTGATAGAGCGCTTGACGGTGTAGCGAGATGCGGCATGTTTTTTGAGGGCTATGGCGTTGACCATTTGCATAGCAAACTATCACCAATGCATGGCACAGGTGAAGATCCGGCCTTTCGATTAATTGAAGCAAATATCGATAAATATTTCGAATGTTATGAAGGCTATTTATCGTCTCACGACTTCAAAAGAGCGGACGATGACAACCTCAGTGCATTAGCACAGCATATTCGTTCGTTCGACAATCCCTGATCGGACACGTCGAAAATAAACCGTTACAAATCTTTATGCCCCTGAATGCAATTTCAATAACTGAAAAGTAAAAATTGCGTTATAAACGGGGCAATCTAAAAAAATAATAATTGTATTGCATATGAATCGCGTTTCCTCAAAATTAGCCGTATTGACGGCGCTGTTCAATACGATAGCTTTCTCCACTTTCGCGAGTGATATCCGTACCGAAATTAACCAGGCCATGGTTGAACGTGTTGATTTCGGGCTATCAACATCAATCGTTATTGGGCTATACGATAAAGGCAACATAGACTATTTGGCCTACGGTAAAACGGACATCCAAGATGGTAAAGTACCAAACGAAAACACGGTATTCGAAATTGGCTCAATAACAAAAGTGATGGTTGCCACACTTTTAGCCAATCAGGTGAAGCTAAATCAACTAAGCTATAGCTCAGATATTTTTACGCTCTTGCCAACGGATTGTCGGTCTGAAAAACTTAAAGGGATAACGCTTGAGATGCTCGCATCACATTATGCGGGACTCCCCAGAATGCCCACAAATTACGAGACGCCGTACTACAGTTTAAGTCTTGAGGGTTACAGCGTTGAAGGCTTGTGCGAGTATTTGCGTAATCCAGAAGACTTGTCTGCTCCAAATTCAGAATACGCGTATTCCAACTTAGGCTACGGGTTGTTGGCCTATATTCTAGAACTCAATACGGGGAAAAATTTAAACGCATTACTAAAGCAAGTTGTTACCGAGCCATTAAACATGCGAAGTACGGTTATCGGCATACAAAACGTCGATTCGAACAATCTAGCGCAAGGTCACCATGGACAGGTCCGCACGGCCTATTTTCCAAATGGGCTGCTTGATGGAGCTGGCGCTTTATTATCTACCGTGAGTGACTTGATCCAATTTGTAGCTGCGCATTTCAATGAAAAGGATCCAATTTTAGCATCGCTGTTCAATGAGACTAAAAGGCCAAGGCAAGTTGCTTGGGAAGGGACTCAAATCGGGCTTGGATGGCATATTAAGACGGTAGAGCCGGCGCAAAAAATATACTGGCATAATGGTTCGACAGGTGGTTTCTATTCATTTATCGGATTTGACGAACAAGCTCAAAAGGCGGTGGTGGTACTTGCAAACTCGGGTGGGGATGGAAACGATGATTTAGGAATGGCGTTTCTAGACGGTAATGCAAAAATACGTTCAACGCCAAAACATGTTCAAATTAAATTAGAAGCGCCCCAACAAAAACGTTTTGTTGGCGTATACGACATGGAATTTGGCGTGCCAATGGAAATTAAACTTGAAGGTACTCAGCTCAAAGCTAGGTTTGGTGAACAATTTCTTCTAAACCTCTACCCAGAATCCACTGTTTCATTTTTCTATCGAGCGTTTGATGCATCAATTGAGTTTGAAGAAGGTAAAGAGGGAATGACATTATATTTGCATCAGGGCGGGGAAACCTTTTCAGCAAAAAGAAGAACGGCGCACTAGGCGCCGTTTTCTCTACAACTTAACGAAGTGCGTTGATACGCGCCTCAAGAGGCGGATGAGACGCAAACATTTCTGACAAGCTTTTTCCAGAAGCGATACCAAACGCCATCATCGAACCTTCTAGTTGAGATTCATGGTTACTGCGCAAGCGTTCAAGTGCTGCACGCATTTTATGTGCGCCAACTAGGTTTGCTGCACCTCTATCCGCTGCAAACTCGCGTTTGCGGCTGAAATACGCAACGACAATCGACGCTAAAATACCAAAGACCATTTGGAACACCATATCGAACAAGAAATAAGTCCAACTATGGCCACTGCTTTCACCTTCTTCATCGTTACTGTTTAAGAAGTTGTCAACGATACCTGCCAACACTTTCGAAATGAAAATAACGAACGTGTTCACCACACCCTGAATGAGTGTTAACGTCACCATGTCACCATTTGCAACGTGTGACACTTCGTGCGCAAGTACTGCTTCCGCTTCATCTCTGGTCATGTTGTGTAACAGGCCAGTGCTAACGGCAACTAAGCTGTTATTTTTACTAGGTCCTGTCGCAAAGGCGTTCATCTCTGGGCTGTCATAAATGGCAACTTCTGGCATTTTGATACCAGCTTGTTGTGCCTGACGAGCAACGGTAGACATCAGCCAATGCTCTGTTTCGTTACGCGGCTGTTCAATGACCATCGCACCCGTCGATTTTTTGGCCATCCATTTGGACATGTAAAGAGAAATAAAAGAACCACCGAAACCAAATACCGCGGCGATAGTTAATATGCCGCCAAGGCTTCTGTTGTCGATACCGAACACGCTCATCAGTACGGATAAAACAATACCGAGCACGAGCATGACGGCTAAGTTGGTAATGAGAAATAACACGACTCGTTTCATAAAATAACCTCAAGTAAATAAATGTATTAACTAAGTGCTCCGTACTTTGATTCCGTACTGGCCTCTAGTCCATTGTTCACACACTAGAATTGTCACTTATAACAGACGTGACAAGGCACTAAGTACGCCAAAGCAGTTACTTAATCCAAATAATTCAGGTTATCCCAAGCATTTCCCGTTGGTATTTATAGGGGTTAGGATCAAAAAAAACAAGACTTATCCACTTTAATTCTCGACGAATGATTTAAATTTGTTCCAAACAGCCTATTTCATTCTCGTCGCTAGTAGCGATGGTGTCAGGCATTAGGTATAATTTTACTTTCGTCGTCGTAAATATGAGCAAGTAAATGTCTGTTGAGCAGTTTGATCCTAAACAAACCACCACCTTAGAAACGGCAAAAAAGCAACTTGACCAAGGCATTGGTGAAAGTGATGTCCCTATGGGTTCTAAAGTCGGTTTCGTTTCTTTGGGTTGCCCAAAAAACTTAGTAGATTCTGAGCGTATCCTAACGCAACTTCGTACCGAAGGTTATGAAGTCGTGAGCAGCTACAACGATTCAGATGTGGTTATCGTAAACACCTGTGGTTTTATTGATTCTGCAGTGCAAGAGTCACTTGACACTATCGGTGAGGCACTAAAAGAAAATGGCAAGGTCATCGTTACGGGTTGTTTAGGTGCTCGTGAAGACGAAATCCGTCAGGTTCACCCAAATGTGCTCGGAATTACAGGACCACATGCCTATGAAAATGTCATGGAACACGTTTACAAGTATACGACGCGCCCTGAACGCTCTCCATTTTTAAGTTTAGTGCCAGACCAAGGTGTCAAATTAACACCTAAGCATTACGCGTACTTAAAAATTTCGGAAGGCTGTAACCACCGTTGTACATTCTGCATCATCCCGTCAATGCGCGGTGACTTAGTTTCTCGCCCAGTTGGTGAAGTGCTTACTGAAGCAGAGCGATTAAAACAAGCGGGTGTAAAAGAGTTGTTGGTAATAAGCCAAGACACGAGTGCGTATGGTGTTGACGTTAAGCACCGTACAGGCTTTTGGAATGGTCAACCGGTAAAAACCGATATGCTTAACCTGTGTATGGCATTAAACCAACTAGGAATTTGGACTCGTCTTCACTATGTTTATCCTTATCCGCATGTAGACGATGTCATTCCATTAATGGCTGAGGGCAAATTACTACCGTATCTGGATATTCCTTTCCAACACGCAAGTCCACGTGTCTTGAAAATGATGAAACGTCCAGGTCAAGCAGAACGAACGTTAGAGCGCATCAAAAAGTGGCGTGAACTGTGCCCAGAACTGGTGATCCGCTCAACCTTTATCGTAGGTTTCCCTGGTGAAACAGAAGAAGATTTCGACATCCTGCTTGATTGGTTAGAAGAAGCGCAACTGGATAGAGTAGGTTGCTTTAAATACTCGCCAGTTGAAGGTGCAAAAGCCAATGAACTTGCAGATCAAGTGCCGGAAGAAGTCAAACAAGATCGTTTTGAACGATTCATGTTAAAACAACAAGCGATTAGCCAAGCTCGATTAGCAAAACGCGTTGGTACGAAAATGCAAATTTTAGTCGACGAAGTTGACGAAGAGGGTGCGATAGGTCGTACCTATGCGGATGCCCCAGAAATTGACGGCCTAGTCTACCTAAACGGCGAAACGAGTCTTAAACCAGGTGATGTCATAACGGGCTTAATTACACACTCTGATGAATATGATTTGTGGGCTGAAATAGCCAATTAATATTAAAAGCCGAAGCGTATCTTCGGCTTTTTTGTTAGTGAATTTCATTCAATTTTCTAAGGTAAAAGATGAATTTAACATTCACGCCAGTAAAATCAGACGATGAGCCTTATCTACTAGCGCTTCGAAAAGCGACGATGACAGCGCATTTAGAAGCAATGGGGAAATCCCCGTCTGATGATGACCACATGATGCGCATTTGGTACTGTTTTGAGCATGCAGAACTTATTTTGAATGAAAAAAACGACGTTATAGGTATGGTCAAATCGTTTGTCGATGGACATACACTTGAAATTATCCAATTACAGATTTCACCTCACTTTCAAAATCAGGGTTTTGGACGAAGTGTAATTGAAAAATTGCTAGAGGATTCTAAGATACTTGAAGTACAACTGTCTGTACTAAAACGAAATCCCGCTCGTGCACTGTATGAAAGACTCGGCTTTGTCATCGAGCATGAGGGAGAAGATGAATATTTCATGCGTTTAAAACGTTAAACAATAATTCATTGCTCGACTGGCACGCTACATTTTCTGTATAATCCGCGCCCTAATTTGTTCAAACTGATGAACAACAATCCGCTTTTAACTTGATAGTCACTTAAGGTATTTCAACTTGATTTCTACCGCAAATATCACCATGCAGTTTGGTGCAGAACCACTTTTTGAGAACATTTCAGCGAAGTTTGGTAACGGCAATCGCTATGGCCTAATCGGCGCGAATGGGTGCGGAAAGTCAACTTTCATGAAAATCTTAAGTGGTGTATTGTCGCCGACATCTGGCAATGTATCGATTGAACCTGGACTTAAGCTTGGGGTTTTGAGCCAAGATCAGTTTGCCTTCGAGCAATACTCAGTGATCGACGCAGTTATTATGGGCGATAAAGCGCTTTGGGAAGTGAAAAACGAGCGCGATAGAATTTATTCGTTGCCTGAAATGTCCGAAGAAGATGGCATGAAAGTAGGTGAACTTGAAAGCCTATACGGTGAGATGGACGGTTACAGTGCTGAAGCAAGAGCCGGCGATATTCTACTCAAAGCGGGTATCGAAGAAGAATTCCACTTTGGCTTAATGTCGCAAGTGGCACCGGGTTGGAAGCTTCGCGTGTTACTTGCTCAAGCACTCTTCGCAAATCCTGATATTTTGTTGCTAGATGAGCCAACCAACAACCTAGACATTCATACCATCGGTTGGCTTGAAAACGAGTTGAACCAACGAAAATGTACAATGATCATTATTTCGCATGACCGTCATTTCTTGAATGCGGTCTGTACGCATATGGCAGACATCGATTATGGTGAGCTACGAATTTATCCAGGTAACTATGAAAAATTCGTTGAAGCCTCTACGTTAATGCGTGAACAATTGCTTTCGTCAAATGCCAAAAAGCAATCTGAAATTGAAGAGCTTCAAGATTTCGTTAATCGTTTCGGTGCGAATGCGTCAAAAGCAAAGCAGGCGAGTTCGCGTGCTAAACGAATGGAAAAAATCACCCTTGATGAAGTAAAAGCAAGTAGCCGTGTCGCACCTTACATCCGTTTCAACGAGAGTAAGAAGATGCATCGCCAAGCGCTAACGCTTGAAAACTTCGGCCATGGATTTGATGGCGAACTATTATTCAGTAAAGGTGACCTAATTCTTGAGGCAGGTTCTAAGCTTGCTATCATTGGTGAAAATGGTGTTGGTAAGACAACCTTTTTAAAATGTTTAGTCGGCGAATTAGAAGCAATGGAAGGGACTATCAAATGGTCCGAAAATGCAGCTCTGGGATATTGTCCTCAAGACAGTTCTGAAGACTTTGACAACGATCTTACCTTGTTCGATTGGATGTCTCAGTGGAGAACGGCAAAACATAACGATTTAATGGTGCGAGGCATGTTAGGACGTTTACTTTTCACTGCTGACGACGCAAATAAAAAAGTGCGTAACTGCTCAGGTGGAGAAAAAAACCGTTTATTGTATGGTAAGTTAATGATGCAAGACATCAACGTCCTTGTGATGGATGAACCAACAAACCACATGGACATGGAAGCAATTGAAGCGTTAAACAACGCGTTGAAGTTGTTCGACGGTACTCTTATTTTTGTGAGCCATGACCGTGAGTTTGTTTCTTCATTAGCAACTCGTATCATCGACATTAAAGACAAAAAAGTGGAAAGTTTCCACGGAACTTTCGATGAATATTTGGCAAGCGTTGCTGAAAAGGAAAAGCAACTAGGCGTGCGCTAATCTAAAAACTCAAAATGACGTTTAAAAAAAGGCCGACATGTTCGGTCTTTTTGTTATCTGCTGTAATTGAATTTGTCTTGGGGTTGATTATCATCATTTAACGTATTCAAAGAAACGTCTAGTCTTTAGCTATATGCAGCCAACCTAACGCAAGGCTGAAACTTTAATAAGGAAATATCTTAATGACCTCAACTTCTCGTTTGGTGAGCGAAACTGAAGTCGGACAGCTTGGCGTAATGCAGTTAAAGCGTACGTGGTCTAAATATGTATCCTATAAAGGCCCTGATGGGACTAGCGCTGAATTTGAATTGGAACGTAGTGTGTTTGACATGCTCGGTATTAATTTTCGTGATGCACTGGATTATTTACTCTCGGTGAAGCCCAGTTTCCAAGAGTTTGAACTTTGGTGTTGTGACATTGCGGGTAAACCTAACACCAACATCGTCGAACGTATTAACAGCCACGTTGCTAAAAAGCCACTCTCAACCGCGTTAAAAACGTGGTTTAATGAAATCGAATTGATGCCAAATGTACTATCGGATCAAGACTTAGCATGTTGGGATAAATATGGTTATGTCATTGTAAGAAATGCGATTTCTCCTGAAGATTGTGTTGCGACACGAGAACTAATTTGCGATTACATTGGGATTGCTTATCAAAATCCTGACTCGTGGCATAAAAGTCAAAACACACAAGGAATTTGGGTTAGCTTGAAATACCATAAATTGCTGTCTAAAAATCGCCAAAACATGCGCATCAAAAAGGCTTTTTCTCAACTTTGGCAATCTGCTGATGTTTATCCTTCAGTCGATCAGTGTGGTTTCAACCCGCCTGTAAATGAAAATACGCCGTACAAAGGCCAACCAATACATTTGGATGTCAACTTCACGAAGCCAATTGAGTTATCAACACAAGGTATTCTTTACCTCACGGATACGTCTGAAACTCAAGGAGCACTCACTGTCGTACCCGGTTTTCACCGGCAGTATTCACAATGGTTTAAGGAAACACCGGACGAATTGCGACAAGATTTTCGCAATTACGCGACGACATCTTTAGCGGCAAACGCTGGAGACCTGATTATTTGGCACCATCACTTACCGCACAGTAGTAGCCCTAATTATGACAAATCGCCAAGGATCACGCAGTTTATTAATTACTTACCATTACCTGTGTAAAAAAATTTGAAATATTTCTAAAGTGCTTAGGCTTTATGTTCCTGTTAGAATTGGTCGACGTTTCGTTTTAAGTGATAGCAGTGACAACCAAATCAATTCGTAATTTTTACATCAATGAAGAGCAATCGATTTACTTGCTCTCACATCATGATGCTAAAAAACACCGACAATGGCTCAATATTTGTAAGAAGCAACTCAGTATGTTGGGTTACAAAGATGTTGAACTAGTTGGGTCGGGTGCTTTTGGCTTTGTATTCGCAGGCGTGGCCGCGGATGGTAACCACTGGGTATTTAAATTCTCTCGAATCACGCTTGCACAAAGTGTTCGTGATCGCCTCGAAGATGAGGCATTTATGCTTTCTCAAATACACAATCCCATGGTTCCAAAATTCTATGGTTTTGAGCGCATCAAAAAGCAAGGTATTTTGATGATGGCAAGGGCTAAAGGCGAAGATCTTGAGAAAATTTCGCTTAAACGAGGTCGTTTTAAAGCACACGAAGTGGTTGCTCTTGGGTTAAAACTAAGAAACGTGCTGGTCGATTTACGAGAACATAAAAACGGCATGTCACCACAACCAATCGTTCATGGGGATATAAAACCGTCAAATATTGTTTTGGATAACCTGTCAGAGTCATTTTCACTGGTGGATTGGGGGAGTTCTGTCTACGCTCAGCAAGACGCGTATGGACAACCAATTGCAAGCAATATTATGGATTTAATGTCTAGCGACATAAGTCAAACGAATGCGCGAATGGGCGATGTTTATTTTATTGGGGATGAACAAATGTCTGGGGCAAAATCGTCACCTAGATTTGATGAGCAAGGTGTAGCATCCACATTATATTCGCTCGCAAGCGCACAATCTTGCCGTTTTGGTGCGCAAGTTATGCCTGCATCGAGTTTAGGATTACCTAAAGAGTTTGCTGCAGTCATTGATGGCATGCTTTCTAAGGATAAGTTAACGCGAGATAAAGCGGGTGACTACTTTATCCGTAATATGCCTACGATAGCAAAGGCCTATTTGCCCGAGCTGCCAGAGGTAAAACGAAAAGCGAATATACCTTTTTGGTTGTCTGACAAAACCGAAAAACCAGACACTGTAGTCTATAGCTCTCGTAAACAGTTTTTAAGAAGAGCTGACCAAAATCAACAGCTTCGCGACGTCAACGACGCTCAATTAGATCGGTATTACAAAGAGTTTTTATTTGATACAGGTGATACTGAAAAAGCGTTCCTAGCGTCGATAAGTCGACTTGCGAAATATCCCGTTGTTGGCGGGCTTAGCTTTCATTGGAAAGAAGAACAGTTGTTCGTTGAATCTAGTTTGATTTTACACGATGACCGTTTAAGTCGAGCCTTCACTGATGCCGTAAACGCAACCGTTATGTTAGCGCAAGGTATCTCGCAAAAAGGCTTGTTTAAGTGTTGTTTATTCGATGCAAGGCAGACAATCCAACTTGAACGAGACGCAACAGGCGCGTTTATTTTCGATAAACTTCCTTCACTTGCTTTTGATGTGGTTGATTTAAAGGCTTCCGAAGTCACACGCCCGCATTCCTATTTTGAAGATGGCAAAGACCCAGATGAGCAGTTGCAACTGCCCAAACAAATTATTCAATGTGTATTTGAGCTCAACCAGATACACCATACTGGTTGCATTATTTTTGAATCGTTAGAGAATCGCCTAAAAATACACCATTACTACCGTTTGTTGGACGCATCAAAAGAACACCAGTTTAAAACGTTGTTAGACAGAATCATGCAATATGCGATGAGCATTGAGGACGTTGGTGTAGCTGGGTTTATGAAGTTACCGTATAAAAATACGCGTGAATTTAGCCTCTGTGAAAAACAAAAAGAATCCTATTACCCTAGAAATCCGAAAGAAATTCTAAACTCAGAGACAAAAAAGGGGTCTGTTTGACTTGCCCAAGTGCAGAAAATCTCGCAATCATCAGAAATAAAAAACCCAAGCACATGCTTGGGTTTTTATTATGTATGAGCTGGAATTACGCGTTTTGAAGCGCTGTACGCGGGTCAACGAATTCCATGCCGAAGCCTTCAGCGACTTCTTTACACGTTACTTGGCCTTTGATTACGTTTAAGCCGTTCATGAAGTTTTGGTCATCAAGAAGTGCTTGTTTATAACCCTTATTCGCAAGTTTAACGATGTAAGGAAGTGTTGCATTGTTTAGTGCAAACGTCGATGTACGTGGCACAGCACCAGGCATGTTTGCTACACAGTAATGAACAACGTCATCAACAATGTACGTAGGCTCAGCGTGTGTTGTTGCTTTTGAAGTTGCAATACAACCGCCTTGGTCGATAGCAACGTCTACAATAGCTGCACCTGGTTTCATGTTCTTGATGTGTTCTGCCGTTACAAGTTTAGGCGCTGCTGCGCCCGGTACCAGTACGCCACCAATTACAAGATCTGCTTCTAAAACGTGTTTCTCAAGTGCGTCAGCAGTTGAGTAAATTACTTTTGCTTGGCTGCCGAATTGCGCATTAAGCGAGCGAAGTACGTCGATGCTACGGTCAAGAATAACTACGTCAGCACCTAAACCAACCGCCATCTGAGCCGCGTTACGACCAACCATACCACCACCGATGATAACTACTTTAGCTGGTTCTACACCTGGTACACCACCTAGTAACATACCACGGCCTTCGCGTGATTTTTCTAGAGCTTGCGCACCGGCTTGGATAGACATACGACCTGCTACTTCAGACATTGGCGCTAAAAGTGGTAAACCACCACGTGCGTCAGTCACTGTTTCGTATGCAATACAGATAGCTTTGCTTTTGATTAGGTCTTCGGTTTGTGGAAGATCTGGAGCAAGGTGTAGGTAAGTAAATAGAATTTGATCTTCGCGCAGCATTGCACGCTCAACCGCTTGTGGCTCTTTTACTTTTACAATCATTTCAGCTTTTGCAAAAATTTCTTGCGCTGTAGTTAGTACCTCTGCACCAGCTGCAACATAGTCTTCGTCTGTAAAACCGATGCCAATACCAGCATTGTGCTCAACGAAAACTTGGTGGCCATGGTTGATTAACTCACGAACACTCGCTGGAACCATACCTACACGGTACTCATGGTTTTTAATCTCTTTTGGTACACCGATAATCATAATAAATCGCCTCTAAATCAGAACGGGATGAAATATTTCACTATTATATCTATCAGTAACTAGTGTGTCCTACTGTTTGTGGTTTTCATGGTAGTCATATAAACTGATATAAATTCAGTTTTAGAATGTTTGACTATTACCATGGCGCAGCAATTAGACAGAATAGATAGAAAGATTTTAGTCGAATTACAAAAAGATGGGCGTATTTCGAATGTGGAACTCGCGAAACGCATAGGTTTAAGTGCAACTCCCTGTTTAGAAAGAGTTAAAAAATTAGAGCGAGAAGGCTACATTCGTGGTTATAAAGCAGTAGTGGATCCTGCTAAATTGGGACAGGGACTTCTAGTCTATGTTGAAATCACCGTAAACAAAAACTCACCTGATGTTTTCGATAGATTTAGTCAGGCTGTCAAAAAGCATGATGAAATATCTGAGTGTCATTTGGTCTCTGGCAATTTCGACTTTTTGCTAAAGACACGAGTAGCTGATATGTCTGAATATCGGGGAGTTCTTGGTGAAATACTCTTAAAGCTTCCAAATGTGAGTGAAAGTCGTACTTATGTCGTAATGGAAGAAGTAAAAGGTGAGGAGGGAGAGGTAATTAAACCTTATACACCTTAACAAATTTTGCTATTGTAAGCAGGATGTCCATTGATATAACAATAAATAGAGGAATACGCAGGTATGCGTTTAAATGGTGTACAACGCCTCTTAGAAACTGGTCTTATTTTCAGCACTGCTGCAGCGCTTTTCATCCTTGCTGCTTTGATCAGTTTTGACCCAGCAGATCCTGCTTGGTCACAAACAGGCGAATTTGTAAAAGTAAATAATGTAACGGGTGCGGCTGGAGCGTGGATTGCTGACATTTTGTTGGTCTCGTTTGGCTGGCTTGCGTTTTTAATTCCAGCAGCCATTCAGTTGTTCGGTTATTTGCTTTTTAAAAAACCGCATAAAATTCTGCAACTTGATTACGTTACGCTTGGTCTACGCGTAATTGGTATGTCGCTTTTCGTTACTTCATCGAGCGCTATTAGTAGTATCAACTTCGACGACATATTCAATTTCTCATCAGGTGGGGTAGTGGGAGATGTGATAGCACAAGCGATGATGCCTGCTTTTAATTTTACTGGTACGTCTATTTTACTGTTGTGCTTCTTTTTTGCCGGCCTAACCTTGATGACCGGTGTTTCCTGGGTACAGTTCGTCGATTACTTGGGTGAACAAGTCGTTCGTTGCTTCAAGTGGGTTTCGAAAAAATTTGAACAGCATAATGAGGTTGCTACATCAACTGCTCCTGCAACCGTCACAATTTCAGATGAGCACGCGGAAAGAACGATTGAAGAACACCTCGAGGTGGGGTCAGTTGAACCCACTGAACCGCTGAAACTCAAAGACAGGCTGTTTGCTAAGAAAGTGGCAGTGCCTAAAGTCGAACCTAAAGTTGAGCCTGTCGTAAATCACTCAACGCCCATCGTGCCCTCTGTATTTGATGATTTAGATGCAGCACTTGAACAAGAGCTTTCGTTCAGTGCCATTGAAGATGATGACATTGACACCGTCGCTGCTTTAAACCAGTTAGACGAAACCGCACATATGCACCCTAAAGCAGCGGAAACAGTAGTTGTGTCACCAGCTAGACCATTGAAACCAGCTACAGAATCTGTCCAAACACCGGCACCTAAGTCTGCCGGCTATCAGCCGCCGCCAACAGCTAAAGAGCAATTTGACGCGCTAATGAATGCAGAGCCACCAGCGGGGCCTTTGCCATCACTGGATTTGTTGGATAGACCGGACAAGCAGAAAAACCCGATTAGTCCAGAAGAGCTAGACGCGGTGTCACGCCTAGTGGAAGAAAAATTACTTGATTTCAACATTCAAGCGAAAGTAGTCGATGTTTTCCCAGGCCCGGTAGTAACGCGATTTGAACTTGATTTGGCACCAGGCATAAAAGTTGCGAAGATCACGAGTTTGTCTAAAGATCTAGCTCGCTCTTTATCCGCAGTGAGTGTGCGCGTGGTGGAGGTTATTCCTGGCAAAACGTATGTCGGTATAGAACTTCCAAATAAGCACCGCGAAATTGTACGTTTATCCGAAGTCATTAATGCGCCAAAATTTGAGCAAAATCCATCGCCCCTTACCATGGTGCTTGGAAAAGACATCGCGGGTGAACCGGTCGTCGCGGACCTTGCTAAGATGCCACATTTACTTGTTGCAGGTACAACGGGTTCGGGTAAGTCAGTTGGCGTTAATGTCATGATCTTAAGCTTACTCTACAAATCACCACCTGAAGATGTCCGCATGATCATGATTGATCCGAAAATGTTAGAACTTTCAGTATATGAGGGTATTCCGCATTTATTGTGTGAAGTCGTTACAGACATGAAAGAGGCGGCAAACGCACTTCGCTGGTGTGTAGGCGAAATGGAACGTCGCTACAAGCTGATGTCTGCATTAGGCGTACGAAACTTAAAAGGCTATAACCAAAAGATTTTAGATGCGAAAGAAGCGGGTTACCCGATTATGGACCCGTTATTTAAAGACACCGATGGTATGGCAGATGGCCCATCTGAACTCGAAAAAATGCCGAGTATTGTTGTTGTAATAGATGAATTCGCCGACATGATGATGATTGTTGGTAAAAAGGTCGAAGAACTCATTGCGCGTATTGCACAAAAAGCACGTGCTGCCGGTATTCACTTAGTCCTAGCAACGCAAAGACCGTCAGTAGATGTAATAACAGGTTTAATTAAAGCAAATATTCCAACCCGGATGGCATTCCAAGTATCCAGTAAAATAGATTCACGGACCATTTTGGATCAACAAGGTGCAGAAAACCTTTTAGGTATGGGTGACATGCTCTATTTACCTCCAGGTACTAGTGTACCAGTTCGTGTGCATGGGGCATTTGTAGATGATCATGAGGTCCACGCGGTTGTGAGTGATTGGAAAGCCCGTGGTAAGCCAAATTATATTGATGAAATTCTTAACGGCGACACGACAGAAGATATGTTATTGCCCGGTGAAGCGTCTTCTGAAGAAGGGGATGGAGAATCAGATCCTCTTTACGACGAAGCGGTATCTTTTGTCATTGAAACAGGCAAAGTGAGTGTATCGAGTGTTCAACGTAAATTACGAGTTGGGTATAACCGTGCCGCGCGCCTAGTGGAACAAATGGAAACGTCGGGTATTGTCAGTGCGCCAGGCCATAACGGTTCACGCGACGTATTAGTACCTCGAGGTGGAGCAAATTAATGAAAAAGTTAGTTTTAGCGTTATCAATGATTTCTATCTTCGGTGCGGTTCATGTACAAGCTAAGCCCGAGGATGTGGCTAGTTTGAAAGCGAAACTGAGTGAAATGAAAACCTACTCAGCACAGTTTGTGCAAACTGTTGACGATGAGCAGGGTACACGTGTCATGGAAGGTAAAGGAAAATTACTCCTCGAATCTCCGTTGAAAATGCGTTGGGAACAACAAGAGCCCGATGAGACTTTGTTTGTCTCTAATGGTAAGCAAGGATTTTACTTTGATAGTTTTGCAGAACAAGTAACGGTCATGGATTCAGCTAAATTAGTTGAACAAACACCATTTGTTTTGCTGACATCCACTCAAAGTGAGAGTTGGTTACGCTATGATGTGACAAAAGAAAAAAGTACTTATGTGATCACACCGATAACGCAAGGCGATAGCCAAGTTGAAAGACTCGTCGTCGCATTCGATGATACAGGGATCCTAAAATCGGTCGTTTTGACAGATGTTTCTGGACAACGCTCTACTTATGATTTCTTTGAGGTAAAAACGAACCTTACGATACCTCAATCGAATTTTAATTTTACGATCCCGGAAGGCGTCTTCGTAGACGATCAAACACCTAGTGAATAACAATTTCGGATTTGATTTTGCCCCCGATGTCCGGCCGCTTGCAGCACGCATGCGGCCAACTTCAGTAGAAACCTATATCGGTCAATCGCATATAATTGGCAGGGGTACACCGCTTTATCAAAGTTTGCTCAAAGGGCAGTGTCATTCACTCATTCTTTGGGGACCACCGGGTATCGGTAAAACGTCGCTTGCAGAACTTATTGCAAGTACGGTCAAAGCAAAAATCGTAAAATTGTCTGCGGTGACTGCTGGCGTTAAAGAAATCCGAGATGCTGTAATTGAAGCTAAGAATAATTTAGCGGTATCAGGGTCAAGAACGTTGCTATTTGTCGATGAAGTTCATCGATTCAATAAGGCTCAACAAGACGCTTTTTTGCCGCACATTGAAGACGGTACGTTTTTGTTTATTGGTGCGACGACAGAAAATCCTTCATTTGCGCTTAACAATGCGATTCTTTCACGTGCACGAGTATACACCCTAAAAGCACTTAACCACGACGAGTTAAAGCAGGTTGTGACCAACGCACTTAATCATGATGCAGTCCTTTCTCAAAAGCAGATTTCGCTCGGACAAGAGGTTTTGGAGACTATCGTTGATTGTTCAGAAGGAGATGCTCGTAAGGCGCTTAATTTACTTGAACAAGCCGTAGACGTAACACCTGAAATAAATGGTGTTATGCATATCGCTTTTGAACATATCAAAGAGCTACTTGGTCACCATGGCGCTAAATATGATAAATCTGGCGATATCTATTATGATTTAATTTCTGCTTTTCACAAATCGGTTCGAGGAAGCAGTCCCGATGCCGCTTTGTATTGGTATTGTCGTATTTTGGCAGGCGGTGGTGACCCACTTTATGTCGCGAGAAGGTTACTTGCTATTGCGACAGAAGATATTGGCAACGCCGATCCAAGAGCGATGCAGGTAGCGCTAAATGCCTGGGACATCTATCACCGAGTTGGGCCATCTGAAGGTGAACGTGCAATAGCCCAGGCGACGTTATATCTTGCCTCCGCGCCTAAGAGCAATGCGGTCTACATGGCATTTAATCAAGCGAAGCAAGACGCGCTTAATGATAAGATGGTCGAAGTTCCTCTACACCTGCGTAATGCGCCGACAAAACTCTTAGCCGAGCTAGGACATGGCGCGGAATATCGGTATGCACACGATGAAGCCGGCGCGTTTGCAGCAGGTGAATGTTACTTTCCAGAAAAATTGCAAGATAGAAAGTATTACCAGCCCAGTGAACGAGGTCTTGAAAAACAAATTGCTGAAAAACTGCGATACCTGGACGAATTAAACACGAAAAGCGAAAAAAAGAGATATTAAAAATGCTTCAAACGTATTTAATGATTGCTGTTGGTGGTGCATCTGGAGCCTGCCTTCGTTATTTTATTAGTGAAATTACGATTAAACTGCTCGGTAAGGGATTCCCTTTTGGTACGTTGCTGGTTAATATTCTTGGTTCGTTTCTAATGGGAATACTCGTTGGATTGCTCGAGAAACAAGTTGTTTCCGTAAGCCCAACGAAAACGCTAATAGGAATCGGATTTTTAGGAGCGTTGACGACTTTTTCGACGTTCTCAATGGACTCACTGTTACTGCTTCAGCAGGGACAGTTTTTTAAAATGGCGCTAAACATCGTATTAAACGTCAGTGTTTGCATCACTGTTGCGTGGTTAGGGCTGACTCTCATAGTGCAAAAAGGTTAAAGAAATAACACATGTTAGATTCAAGATTTTTAAGACAAGACATTGCTGAAGCACAAGAAAAATTGGCTAAACGCGGTTTTGAACTTGATGTAGTTGCAATTAACGAACTAGAAGAAAAGCGCAAAGCACTACAAACACGCACGCAAGAATTGCAAAGTGAGAGAAACTCCCGCTCCAAAGCGATTGGTCAGGCCAAAGCAAAAGGCGAAGATGTTCAACCATTGTTGGACGCAGTAGCACATTTAGGTGATGAACTTGATGCGGCTAAGACTGAACAAGATAAAATTCTTAAGCAACTTGAAGACATTTCTGCGACGTTACCAAACTTGCCGGCTGATGATGTGCCAGTAGGTAAAGACGAAAGTGAAAACGTTGAAGTGTTAAAATGGGGCGAACCGCGTCAGTTTGACTTTGAAGTGAAAGATCACGTTGATGTTGGTGAAGGCCTAAATAAAGGACTTGATTTCGAGACAGGCGTGAAGCTAAGTGGTGCTCGTTTTTCAGTTATGCGTGCAGGTGTTGCTCGTATGCACCGTGCACTTGTTCAATTTATGCTGGATACACATACACAGGAAAATGGTTATACAGAAATGTATGTTCCATACCTTGTGAATAAAGACAGCTTATTTGGCACAGGCCAGTTACCAAAGTTTGCAGAAGACTTATTCCACACAAAAGCGTTGTCTGAAGATGAAGACGGTTTTAGCTTGATCCCAACAGCGGAAGTGCCATTAACGAATACAGCACGAGACGTCATTTTTAACGAGCAAGAGCTACCGCTTAAATTAACGGCTCACACACCGTGTTTCCGTAGCGAAGCTGGTAGTTACGGGCGTGACACACGTGGCCTAATTCGCCAACATCAGTTTGACAAAGTAGAACTTGTGCAATTAGTCAAACCTGAAGATTCAATGGCGGCACTCGAAGAGCTTACAGGTCACGCAGAGCAAATTCTCCAAGCATTAGAGCTTCCATACCGTAAAGTCGTCTTGTGTACAGGAGACATGGGTTTTGGTGCAACTAAAACATATGATTTAGAAGTTTGGTTGCCAGCGCAAAACACCTACCGTGAAATTTCATCATGTTCTAACATGTGGGATTTCCAAGCTCGACGTATGCAAGCACGTTTCCGTCGTCAAAGCGAAAAGAAACCAGAACTACTTCACACATTGAACGGTTCGGGGTTAGCCGTGGGCCGCACGCTAGTTGCTATTTTGGAAAACTATCAGCAGGCAGATGGTTCAGTTATCGTTCCTACGGTACTTCGACCTTACATGAACGGACTTGAAGTGTTAACAAAATAATACTTTTATTTCGTAAGTAGCCGCCAATAGGCGGCTTTTTTTATTGCTTTATCATTACAGATATATGAATGTTTTTTTAAACATCATTATGCAAAAATAAGATCGAAAAATTACAGCTTTTGCATAAATTCCTCAATTTTCTTCAATTACCGCTTTTTCAATTTAATTGTGAATGACGCACCAAATTTTATCGTTTTTTAACGTTGCAACCTCAGCTAGGTTGTGGTTTATTGAAGGTGAGGTTTGGCCAAATCCGCACTGTGGTACGTGAGTATCTGTATGTATAAGTGTTACAAATTGCACTAGATACAACTCTCGTTTTTGTTCAATTAAAAGCAATGAATGTAACCCTTTCTAATTTCATTGCAATTCAATCCAACTACTTGAGCCACGCTCAAAAACAACAAGTGAAGCGTGTATTAGCTTGAAGTAGGGTAGAAATCTTAATTGTAATAGTGCCTTCCAGTTTGAAGGCCTCGAACAGAACAAAGGTGAGGAATTTACCTATGAAGAGACAGAAAAGAGACCGTTTAGAAAGAGCATTTTCACAAGGTTTTAAAGCTGGGTTACAAGGGCGGTCTAAGGAACTTTGCCCATACCAACAAATCGAACCCCGCTCCGAGTGGTTGGGTGGTTGGCGTGAAGCAATTGATAGTCGAAACATTTTCAAAACGTGAGTTTGATAAGGATTAAGCGAAGAGCCCCGAAATATCGGGGCTCTTTGTTTCTAGACGGTATTCACACTCTTTAACTATTTATAAATAGCATGTCTTGAATAACTCTATTAGCTGTCTAGAAAATCGAAAGATGAAAAACAAAAATCCACCTTTAGGCGGATTTTTATTTTCAATGAGCGTAACAAGTCGATTAAAACGCGCTAGTATCTTGGAAAAGACCGACTTTTAAATCTTTCGCTTCATAGATAACACGTCCATCAACCTCAACCGTTCCATCAGCCATGCCCATAAAGAGTTTACGCTTGATAACACGTTTCATATCGATTCGGTAAGTTACTTTTTTCGATGTTGGTAGAATTTGGCCGGTAAACTTAACTTCGCCTACACCTAACGCGCGACCGAGACCCGGACCACCAGACCAACCTAAGAAGAAACCAACCAACTGCCACATCGCATCCAAACCTAGACAACCAGGCATCACAGGATCACCTTTAAAATGGCATGCAAAAAACCAAAGATCAGGATTAATATCCAATTCTGCAATAATTTGGCCTTTACCAAATTCTCCACCGTTGTCGTTGATTTCAACGATACGATCCATCATAAGCATGTTATCGCTTGGGAGGCGACAGTTGCCTTCACCAAACATTTCACCGTTACCACATTGGATAAGTTCTTCTTTTGAATAGCTGTTTTTAGGTTCCATATCTCTTGTTCTTCGCTTAGAAATTGCTGCTACTTTAGCTTACACTTGTACGCTAAACAACTCTGAACAGTTAGAGTAGTCTATAAATTCAACAACAAATAATCAGATTAAGAATTATTCGCGATTTTTCCAATGAATTTCTTTATAATCTAACCTTCAACTTACTACTCTATAGGCTGTTTATGATACTTTTTGTAAACGATTTAACTGTCATTGATTTTTCTTATCTTTGTAATCAACGAGGCCCTGTCGGTGAAAGCTGGATCGTTGATGTCGTCTTACATGGTAATCTGAATGAAGAATCAATGGTGTTAGACTTTGGGTTAGTAAAAAAACAAATTAAACGTATCATAGATGATTCTATTGATCATAAATTAGCAATACCGACTGGATTAAGCGGTCGTTATGAATTGTCAAATGACCGCGTAGAAGTAGAATATGAGTTTAACGGTCATCATTTCGCAATGAATGCCCCAAAATCATCAGCGTGTTTTGTAACAGGCGACAGTGTTGATATCCAAAGTACTATAGCGTTCTTAAAATCCATAATCCTTCCTGCCTTACCAAGTAATGTGAAAGACATTGAATTCACGTTAAGACCTGAGCAGAGCCGAAGCTTCTATTATCACTACAGCCATGGTCTCAAAAAGCACGATGGAAACTGTCAGCGGATTGTACATGGCCACCGTTCACTTATTGAAATTGAACTTGATGGCATTTCAATGCCTCGTTTACAAAAGGAACGCGCTGATAAATGGCAAGACATCTACTTAGGTAGCGAAGAAGATCAAGTATCGGCAGAATCACTTAAGTACGTTGTAGCAAAACCAGAAGACTACTGCTTTGCATATGAATCAACTCAAGGCTATTTCGAACTTGCGATTGCCAAAGAACGTTGCGATATCTTACCTTGTGATTCAACTGTCGAATGTATTGCAGACTACCTTGCCCAAGAAGTAAAAAAAGAGTACCCGGATAAAAAAGTGAAAGTAAAAGCATACGAAGGAGTTGGTAAAGGTGCGATTTCGTTGGCTTAAAGCAGTTTATTTAGCTTGCACATTGACTGGTTTTTCAATTCAAGCACAAGAGGTAGAACTAAAAGGAAGTCTTACGCAAGGCGGGTTAGTGATCGGGCACCTTGGTGACCTGACAAACGTTTCATTAAATGGGAAGACTCTGAGACACACCAAAGACGGCTATTTCGTCTTTGGGTTTGCCCGCGACGCTGCTCCAACCGCTGAACTTAACTGGACTGACCGAAACGGTCAGTCTTACAGCAAAGTAATAAAAGTTGCACAACGCGAATTCAAAATTGACAGGGTAAATGGTGTTGAGAAAAAATACGTTTCACCACCTGAAGCTGTCTTAGAACGGATCCGGAATGACTCAAAAAAGGTTACAGAAGCTCGCTCTGGTTTTAGCGAGAAGCGATTTTTCTTAGACCCGTTTTATCAGCCTGCAGAAGGTCGCATATCTGGGGTATATGGGAGCCAACGCGTGTTTAACGGTGTGCCCAAGAACCCACATTATGGCCTTGATATAGCAAATAAAATAGGCACGCATGTCTATGCACCAGCATCAGGAACCGTTGTTTTAGCAGAGCCGGATCTTTATTACAGTGGCGGTACTGTCATTATCGATCATGGTTTTGGTGTTACTTCGACTTACCTGCATTTAAGTAAATTGCACGTGAAAGCAGGGGATGAAGTTACCACAGGTAAACATTTTGCCGATATTGGAGCGACAGGCCGAGTTACTGGGCCACACCTAGATTGGCGACTAAACTGGTTTAACGAGCGACTAGATCCCGCTCTTATAATGAAAGAAACTTTAGCAGTTAAAGAAGCAAAAAATGACGTTAAGCGCTGAGCAAATTATTGAAAAAAGAATCAAAGATTCGGTTACTTATGTAACAAAAACGGTTTTCCCAAGTCGTACAAACCACCACAATACCTTGTTTGGTGGAGACGCACTTGCTTGGATGGACGAAGTCGCATTTATTGCTGCCACGCGCTTTTGTCGAAAGCCTCTCGTTACGATTTCATCGGATAGAGTTGATTTTAAAGAAGCAATCCCTGCAGGCACGTTTGCTGAATTGGTCGCAGAAGTTGTTTATGTAGGCAATACCAGTTTAAAGGTAGATGTAAATATTTATTTGGAAAGAATGCACAAAGACGACAAGCATTTAGCAATTTCAGGTTCATTTACCTTTGTTGCCGTTGACGATAACCACCGTCCTACGCCTGTGGTATGTGACAAAATGATCAACGGTTTTTAAAAGCCTTTTCTTTAAAACAAGTCATCAGAGATTGCATCTGATGACTTAACACACTGGGTCAAAATACTGAAAACGTTTCTTTTTTAACGCAATCGAAGTCTACATGCGGTTCAAACGTACCTTCAACTACGGCATACGTAATACTTTCGAGAATAATTTCGATTTCTACTTTAATGCGATTTGGATCGTGAAATTTATCTGTCGGTACCCAGACACAGACTTCTTTCTTATGAGGGTCTCGAATACAGACGACATTTTTGTATAGATTTCTTAATTCAGATTTCAAACGCTGCAGTTGCGCTCTATCAAGCAAATCGGTCGTGAATACGTAAAACTCTTCCCACTTCCTTAAGAAGATTGTCAATTCTGAAAGCGCATTAAAAAATGACTGATTGTCTTGTATAACGACAGAAGAAAAACCTTCAATCTCGATAACATGTTTGTTTTTAATACGAGCCTGCCGCTTGAGTGTTACAAGGCCAAATACAGGGGCTACTAGCGTTAATGGATCATGAGGGTGCTCCAACAATGAATGTATTAATTCATTCCCTCTATCAACAGACAACAGTACATCAAAAATAAGTTTACTATCGGATAAGTGAAGATTCGATTTGGTAATGGCTAGAGAGTCGTCAATTTCAATCACAACTGAATGTTCAGAAGTGTAGAGTTGTGTGACCGTGGATTCATTGTGGCGCTTTTCATATTCATTTAATGCAACGTCAATAACATCGTAAAGCGCTTCATTTTTCCAAGGTTTGTGCAAAAACTTAAACGCAACACCTAGATTTATCATCTCTACCAGCATGTCAGCATCGGTATAGCCACTGAGGATCAATCCAACAGTATCTGGCGAAATGTCGCGAACGTTTTTTAATAGGTTGTTCCCGTTCATAAGAGGCATTCGAAAATCAGATATCACTAAATGAACGTCATGATTTCCGATATAGTCTAGTGCTTCCGAAGGGACTGAAAAGCAAGTGATGTTAAAGCCAAATTGCCGTAAGGCTCTTTCCAGCGTTTTCAATATTGGTATTTCATCGTCTACAAGGACAATAGAGTAGTGGCTGTATATTGCTGAATTGGTATCAAGAGTCATACGTCACACCTCAAAATTCGGTTTTACTATAAAACTATAGTAACTACTCATCGGTAATTGAAACTTTTTGCTACACAATTCCATGTAATTTAGCGTTGTTTACCTAGGTAAAGTAAAAATATAGTGTGTTAATTCATCACAAAGCACAGGTCGGCCAATTAAGTATCCTTGAACCTCATCGCACCCCATGTTTTCGAGTAATTCAAGTTGCTCTGCCTTTTCAACGCCTTCAGCAACGACCTTAAAATTTAAATCATGCACAAGGTTGATAATATTAGCGACGAGATTCAAACTTGTGCTAGATGTATCTATCTGATCTATCAATGACTTATCGAGTTTAATGACATCAATCGGTAATTTAGCAATGTAGCCGAGAGAAGAATAACCTTTGCCAAAATCGTCAATAGAGATAGTAAACCCAAGACTTTTTAAGCGCTTAAGCAATTGATACGCTTCATCCAAATTTGCGATTAAATAGTTTTCGGTAATTTCTAACTCGATGAAACGATTATCTAAATCATACCGTCTCACGATGTCGATTAAATTATCAATAAATGATGTGTCTGTTAGTTGGATAGGCGAAATATTGATAGCCACTTTTTTAATTTCAATGCCCTCAGTTAGCCAGTTTCTGAGCGTCTGACAGGCTTTTTCAAGAACCCAATACCCAATTTTATTAATTTGACCATCCTTTTCTGCTAGAGGAATAAAATAGTCAGGTGAATTTGGCCCTGTTTTTTTACTTTCCCAGCGGAGCAAAACTTCACAAGATGAAATTGTATGATCACTCAAATTCAATTTGGGCTGGAATCTTAAATACAGCTCATCATTTTCAATTGCGCTAAATAAGGCATCTGAGACACGATGTTCTGTTAGTTTTTCAACTAAATACTCATCAGAGTATTTCATATAGAACTTTGTCTTAGAATCGGATACGTATTGATTAAAAAGGAGGAGATTATTCAGTAGTTCAGCTAGATTGGAATCAAGTGATACAGCCACATAGGAAACTGCAAAATCAACTTGTACATTGGTTGAATCGAAATATTCTCTTATTTTTAAAATAATTTCATCTAGATAGGAATGTACTTCAATTTCATTTTCAACGGTCGACAACCAAAATACGCCTTGGTCATAACTTATTTCAAGCATATGAAATTCTTTGAGCTCTTTAGATAGTTGAACGCCGACAATTTTCTTTAAGGTTTCAGAATAAACCTGATTATTACAGATGACATTTTTAACCAATAAATCCCTTATTTTTATACAAATCATAATTGATTTATCGGTGCGTTTGACGTCTTTGATGAATTTAGTTTTGCTCGATGAAAAGTTTTGCTTAATTGAACCTTTCGCGATTACAGGCGTAAAACTAAGCAAAAACGTTCGCCCCGTTGTAAATTTCACATCAATGCAAAAGATTGAGCTATTGGTCAGCTTGCTCACCACCAAATTTGTTAATGTTGAAGCACTTAAAATAGTATTAGGTTGCAAAGTAAGGTCGAAATAATCTCGCAGATTCTGTTTATTGTCGCTCTTTTCGAGGAGTCTATTAAAGAAGTAGTTATAGTCGAGAATATTGCCATCTTCATCCACTTCGACAAGTGGGGTATCGCCGTTTTGGATAAATTCTTTCTTAATTTTTAATTTCTTACTATTTTGAAAAGCGAGATTTATTTCGTGAATTAACTCCGCATTGCTCCAAGGCTTGCTGATAAACCTAGCGACATTGTCTGAATTTAAGAGTTTTTTTAGGTCGTCAAAGTCTGTTTGCCCACTAAGGACAATACAAACCAAGTCATTTGAATATTTCTTTAGCCGTTCAATAAGTTCAAACCCATTTAGCCCCGGCATTCTAAAGTCGGTAATTAATACTTCAGGGTGGTGCTTTAATAACAGGCTTTCGGCTTCGAAAGGATCGTTGGTAGAAATGATTTCATAGTGAAAAGAGGAGATTGCTCGCGTTAGTGCCTTTAGTACATTGGTATCATCGTCTACTAGCAATATCTTTGACATGCGCATCTCGTCTATGTTGAAGTTAATTAAACGGTAAACCTCTGAAAGAAAATGATTCTATTCTCTAAAGGCGTACCGTTTACTCGCTTTAACTATAGCACTAGCGCTGCAATCCATCCGAAAATTACAAGCGGAATATTGAAATGAATAAAAGTAGGGATAACGGAATCATTAATATGATCGTGTTGACCATCTGCGTTTAGTCCTGAAGTGGGACCGAGTGTTGAGTCGGAAGCCGGGCTTCCTGCATCACCAAGTGCACCAGCTGTACCAACGAGTGCAACGGTGGCCATCGGAGAGAAACCAATTTGCAGACAAAGTGGAACAAACAATGTTGCGATAATTGGCACCGTGGAAAAAGAACTGCCAATACCCATCGTGATAAGTAATCCAACCAGCAGAATTAACGCAGCGGCTAACGGCTTATTTGATCCCACTATATCTGCACATGTTTGGACTAGACTCGCCACTTCACCCGTTTCTTTCATGACGGAGGCAAACCCCTGTGCTGAGATCATAATGAAACCGATCATTGCCATCATCGCGACACCTTTAGTGAAGACGTCTGAGCTCTCCTCCCATTTAACTAAACCAAATAGGCTGAAAACCATAACACCAACAAGACCGCCTAAAATCATCGAATTACTCACATTCTGAGCAATTAGGGAAGCAATAATGGCAAGAAGACCAATGATGACCGTCTTACGTTCATTTGTAACCAGAACCGTTTTAGCTTGATTTGCTTCCTTGATTTCGTACAGTCGAGGCTTTCTGTAGGTGAAAAACACCGCGATTATTAGTCCAACTACCATACCAAGTGCAGGAATAACCATGGCCCAAGGCACTGCATTTTGAGCAATTTCAAGGCCGTTATCGACAAGGTTTTTATGTAATATAGAGAATAGATAGATACCGCCAAATCCATAAGGCAAAACCATGTAAGATGTAGCTAAACCAAACGTCAAAATACACGCAATTGCACGTCTATCAATTTTGAGTTGTGTGAAAATTGAGAGCAGTGGTGGAATAAGTATCGGTATAAACGCAATGTGAACTGGGACAAGGTTTTGAGATGAAATGGAACAAGCGAGTATAATCGTCATAATGCCCATTGAGAGATGATGGGTGTATTCAGAATCTGCTTTATCTACTTTTGCCAACAATTTATTGGCAAGTATTCTCGTTAACCCAGACTTTGAGATAGCGACCGCAAAGCCACCTAACATAGCATAGCTTAGGGCTATTTCAGCACCACCGGATAACCCAGAATTAAATGCGTTTAGTGTGTCTGACAAAGATAAACCTGACGTTAGCCCTGCAACTAATGCACTGACTGTCATAGCGACAATTACGTTTACTCGGGCTAACGATAGACCGAGCATCAAAATGACTCCAATTATTACTGCGTTCATTTTTTCTCTTTTCTTTTATTTTTATATTACTTATAAGACGCTTGGCATCGTCTATTCGGCGAACAGGAAAAAGCTTTCCATTGTAACGATATTCCATAAACGCTTTACAAAATGCGTCTAAATCCGATGCGTATTCAGGATACCTTTGTTTCAGTACATTACAAGCACTGATCGGGCTGTGATCTTCAAGATTTGAGACGTGAAGCAGTGACAGACAAAGTCGTACTGGTATGGGGTTGTGTGAATTTGCCTTTAATCTACCAATAGTAAAGTAAACTAGAAAGGCCACAAAAATAGTACCTATCAATATAGCGGCTGTTTTTATATACCAGTTGTTTCCAAGAAGAGTGCTAAAAAAAGACGATTGATTCTCTCTATCAAAGGCAACAACCCAACGAGACCACTGGTAGTCGAGGCTATCGAATTGGTCGCGAAGCCAATAGAACGCATCTAGATGGCTTAATCCAAGGAATTCGAAACCTCGGCTCGAAACTAATTGAGCGCGTAATTGGCTGTCTTCAAGTAATGAACCCTGCAATCGCTCAGGTGCAATCCAACCAGTTGGATCTAGCGTTTGCCATTGTGTGCCATCGTAATATTCAACCCAAGCGTGCGCCTCGAACTGCCTAACTGTTGTGTATCGCTGTTCCTGATTTAACTTCCCACCTAGATACCCTGAAACAATCCGGCTAGGGATCCCTGCTGCTCGGAGTAGAAAGGCGGTGCTCGATGCGTAGTGACCACAAAAGCCTAATTTTGTATTTACCAAAAAGCTATCTATCGCATTGTCGACATGAATAGATGGAGGTGTAAGGGTGTATTTGAATTCCTGAGATTGAAAAAATTGCTTCAAGGCATCGATATAGTCGTTGGTTGACTTTGCGAATTTGGAGAGTTGCTGACTAAGCTCGATAGCTTGTGGATTTTTGTTTACTGGCAAGCGTGTATAAAAGGCAATTTGGCTTTCGCTAAGGTGATACTTTGGGAAACGATTTGAAATCACATCATATTCGAATTTATTCGTAACATAATTGTCTTTAAAAAGTGTGCCGAACCCGTTTGAATGAACAGATGAATGTGAACTCGTACTCCAACTTAAACCATATAACCATTGAGAGGAACTTGTTTCAGCAATAATCGAATAGGCCATTGGATTAGTCGAATTATCAACTAGTTGACTTGGTATGGTTAGCCATCTAGATTGTTGCCAAACCCTACCATCGAATCTATCATGAACGATCGCTCGCCAGTAAAGCGGATCTTTGGGAATTTCCTGACCCCATTTAGCTCTAAAAACAACTTCATCGCTGTTCGACAGTTCACTAATTTTAAAAGGATCTAGTTCGCCACTTAGTCCGGTTTTTGCCACAGATTGATTCGGCATGCTCCAAAATGAAGGCAGTTTTGGAAATAGGAATAACATAAGAAGCGCAAGTGGCGAAAGCAACAGTAAGCTCCGGGCACTCGTTTTTATAGTCGATATAACATTAATATTCGCATTAATACTGAGCGCTAGACTTGCGATTAACAATAACCATTGAAAGACAACGACCACCGTAAACCATAGACTTTGGCTAAAAAGAAACGTTAATGTTGTCGAAAAGAATGCAAGCACGATTGTGTGCTGCAGTAACACGGGTGTATTTGCCTGTTTTAGCTTAAGACCAGTCGCAGTTAGCAACAACAGTACGAATAAAGTGAGTGTTTTTTCAAATCCTGAACTAAGCACAATAATGACGATGCTTATCAACGCAATCAGATTAATAAAAATGCTTGATACTAGTCTATTAGACAAGGTAACCCAACTTAGCAATAGGATAATGAGTAGGGCATTCATGCTACCTAATTCACTCATTAAGAGCGCAACTTGAATAAATAACACACAAACAACGAGCCGTTTGCTTTTGTTATTCTCAATACTCACTCATCTTCTCCCAAACTTGGTGATAAGTTTTGTTGTCAGTGCAATGCATAAGTCCTGAATTTGGTAAATTGACTTTAATCGGTAATTTAGATTCGTAATATGGAAAAAGTAGTGTACTTAATTGCGCTAATTTTTCTTCTTTTGTTCCAAACAAATCTTGATAATTCAAGATTGCTTCAGTGCTATTTGAATCGCTTATTGGAGCAAACTGTTTGATAAACAATTCACCTGATTTAGCGAAATGTTTCCATGAAATACGACTAGGATTTTCACCAGGTTTCATTGGCTGAGGGCCTTGATAATCTCTATCATCAGAGACCATACGTTCTACTATCTGATTCTCAATCCGGCGGTGATTATTTGGGTAAATGTATAAATCGCCAGAAGGTTGCCAATAACACCATGCACGAACGAGTCCGAAGGGGAAACTTGTTTCTAACGTAATTCTCGGAAGTTCATAGCGCCCACGTAAATGCCATTGAGTCTCGAGCCACAGCGACGTTTCTTCAAACAACGAAGAAATCATGACTTCTTGATTATCATATTTTAATTTAAGTTGATTTATTGTTTTGTTTTTAATGGTAAAGCGAATGAGAAAACGAGGCGAGTTTGGTGAATAACTGGGTTCACATTTTAGAATTTCTGCACGCAGAGAGTTGATGTTTTTAAACGTCTGGAAAAAAGTAAGCAATTGAAATAATGAGAAAAAGTAGCTTGAAAATAGCAGTAAATTATTTTGGTAATTGACACCAAGAATAAACACAAGCGTTGTAAAAAATAAAAATAACCAACCTAAATTTGTTGGCAAGATGTATATATTGTGGTGGCGAAATTCAACACGTTCTTTTCGATATCTATTTCCCAGCCAACGGATTAATCTCGATTCTAAACGATTTTTCTTCGCCACGATCACACGCCAATCGCTACTTGATCCAATACGGCCGTTGAGAACTCGGATTTACTCATTCCCAATCTGTGTGCGCATACAAATGGTGCTACAAGCCGAACGTCGTCAGGCGTAACAAATTCACGGTTTTCCATAAATGCCCAAGATTTTGCAGCATTAACGAGAGAAATACTGGCTCTTGGTGAGAGTCCTGAACGTAAAGTAGGGTGGTTGCGTGATTTAGAAACGAGTTTCAAAATATAGTCGACAACGACAGGGGAAACATTGACTTTTTCTATTTGCATTTGAATTTCAACTAATTCACCTGCGTTGGAGATTGCCTTATGAACTTGTCGTCTTTGTGACGGATTTAAAATAAGTTGTTTTTCAGCATCAAGTGAAGGAAACCCTAAACTTAAACGCATAAAAAATCGGTCTAATTGAGATTCTGGCAAATCATGTGTACCAAACTGCTCCCTTGGGTTTTGTGTCGCGATAACAAAAAATGGGGTATCCAATGGATAACTTTTTTTATCAACGGTGACCTGATTTTCTTCCATGGCTTCAAGTAAGGCACTCTGAGTTTTTGGGCTTGCACGGTTTAATTCGTCTGCAAGTAACAGTTGAGTAAAAATAGGACCAGGATGAAAGTCAAACGTATGGTTGGTCGAATTAAAAACCGAACTACCGGTGATGTCCATCGGCAGCAAGTCGTTTGTAAATTGAATACGTTGATATTGCAAATTAAATGTTTTAGCTAACGCGTGCGCTAAAGTCGTTTTTCCCATGCCTGGCAAATCTTCAATAAGCAAATGGCCTTTGCTAAGAAGACAGCACAACGCGATTTTTAGCTCGAACGGTTTGTCTAAAATAACATCACTTAAAACATTAAGGATCGACTCAATTTTATGATTCATTAAATTAGTTCAAGGCGCTTCATAACAGTATCAACTTTTTTGGCGTTGAATGGTTTTGCAATAAATCCTTTAGCACCAAGCTCCCAAGTGTTTTGAACATTTTCCAAACTATTATGACCTGAGCACATCACGACATGGATGTTTGGATAATTATAGTTAATGTATTCAAGTATTGAGGTGCCATCAGTATCCGGCAATTCAATGTCTAAGAAAATTACGTTTGGTTGTTTGTCTGCAATGAGTGGCTTTGCAGAGTTGAAATCTTCTGATTCGTAGATTTGTTCATAACCAAGATTTGATAAAATATCGCCAAGAAACTCTCTGATTTCTGGAGCATCATCAATGATGAGAATTGGCTCGAGCGGTTTTAAAAATTCCATAAGAAAGATACTTCTAAACTGAACTGAAGACATACTAAGCTAACATCAAAAACACCTCAACAAAAAACTACGAGAAACAATGCTTAATGTCCGATACCGTCTAGTATTGGACATAGTAAAGGAGGTTGCTTGGTTTTGCTAATACCACCTATAATATATATTATGTTAAATGTAGTATTTCACGTCACTTTGTCGGGTTTTCTTGTGTAAAAGATTATTTGTTTTGAGATTGTCGCCTTCTGTGAGATTAGATTTTACTTTATGATTTATAGCGAGTTAAATTTTGGCCTGAGTGGATGTATTTATGGAAAACACTGTTTATTTTTTTCATCCACTCTTATTTTTTAATTATATAGCAAAATGCGTTTTTACTCTTTCAACAGTATGTGACCACTTTGGTGTTTGTGGTTTGCAGACTGAATTCTGGTTTCCAAACAATCCTGTTTCATTAAATGCTTGAGCCAACGGCACTGCTTTAATCCATTCAACAGGAATCAGCTACTCTGCATCATCATCGTCTAAATTAGTGAAATTCGAATAGTCGCCATCAGTTTCTAAATCTAGCAAGGTTTTATTATCGTGCTTTGAAAACTGGTAGTTTTCTGCTCTTGATATTTCACCAGCGACTTTTCCAACAGCTACAAAGCCCGTTTTAGGAATTTTTACCCATACACGATCACCAATATCTAACATGTTTAATGTATTTGAATACCAACGGCCTCGGCCCGCAGAAACAAATCCATATTTCAGCGCATCATTCCAGTGGCGCTCTTTACCATGCCCAAAAGAAACATAAAACTCACCGTTCCACGGCTCTTTTGTTGATTTTGAAATAACGCGCTCTTGGGTTTCTTCAGGTGCTATCATCCAAGCTCGGCTTAAATACTGATTTGTACCATCCTCAAATACTGTAAAAAACACAGCATTAACAGGTATCTTAGCTTTGTCATTTAAATAGTTGATGATCCGTTCTGAACTTGCATCCAATGCAGCAGCTACAATTATCATTTGGTGCGAGCCGTCATAGTTTACATCGTTGAAAGGAACACCGAATTTTGACTCAAACGCCCTATCCAAACTTTGTTCCGATATTGCGAATTTCGTACTGTAATCATGATAAATATCAACTAATTTACTGTCGTCAATTTCGACCACCCAAATTGCCACCTCCTACAATCGGCACCATAATAATGCTGGAGACATTATTCGCAACAACCAACCCAGCCGGTGTATACGTTTTCTATTTTGGCGACGTCTGAACGTATATAATCAATGCGACTCAGAACCATATTTGCAAACTTAGATTTGTTTGGTTCGACTAACTACTGTACTACAAACAAAGAACGCGCTTATAAAGTTAGTTAGAAAAGTAATAAAAACTTCGGTTTAACCGTAAGTTATCCGTATTACAGTACAGGAACCAATAGTTTTATCTAATGAAAATCGCAACCAAGACAGTAAAGAAGCATTTTACGTGTTTCAATAAACATTATTTTTGGGTCAACCGCATAGTTGTCCCCTACGCTTCTTTATTCGTTCGCAGGAAAACAGCTCGAGTTTAGATGTGTTCTCATATGAGGGCCCGTGGATTTCACCACGGACCATTAGTGCAAAATCGGTGTTAACATTGAATAATGTGAGGATTACACTCGGAAGGTTTGGCTAGTGTAATGCGGCCGTCCAAGGAAGGTTTTTACAAATATCGCCTTCAAACTCTAGAATTTCTTCAAGGCGAGAATAAACACGTTTTTCATCGTAATATTCACAGGCAAGCTCAACAAACAGGTTTTTGTGTTTCTCTTCAGATTTTGCAATCGCTACGTAAAATTCTTTTTCTTTGCTTTCTTCTAGTGCTTCAGCAACCAGCGAAAATCGTTCATGGCCTCGTGCTTCTATTACACCAGCAACGAGTAATCTATCCAATAAATAGTCATCTCGACCTTGACGAATTACAGTTCTAATCAATTTAACATAATCGTCTTTCTTATCTTTTCCTAGAGTGATCCCTCGTTCTCCAAGTAATTTTAAAACTTGCTTAAAATGAATCATTTCTTCGATTGCTAAATCGGTCATTGCTCTTACCAATTTTGTTTTATCAGGGTAATGACCAATCATGCCCATTGCCATTCCAGATGCTTTTTTTTCTGCGGCCGCATGGTCTTGCAAGAAAGTGTCGAAATCTTCAACTACGTTTTTCGCCCATTCTTTAGGCGTTTTATACTTTAATTCAAACATCTTTGACTTCACTAAAAAATTGATACAGTAAGCTGTCTTTTTCAGCTTTTCCTAAATGGGTTGATTCTATTTTCAATGGGTGATTTACATCCTTCCAAGCGGTTACTTTTCCATTTTGATTCAAATGAGGAAATATTTTGAACGGTTCGCTTGTTTTGTTTGGCAAGAAATTGGTTAACGTATTAATGCTATCGGTTTGTACATTTAACGAAAGTAACGGTATTGAATTGCGCTTTGCGAATTCAAAAACTTGGTGTTGATGCTTTTTATAACACTCGATTAGATAGTCGAAGTTATTTGTTAGATCGAGAGTTAATCCTGGAAATATTTGAAAATAAGCACGTTTTATCGTGTCGTTAAAACCACCAGATTGGGACATGAGATTTTTAGCCATGCGGTTTAGCAATTTTGACACAGAAATAGCCCACCCTGTCTGTTCTCGTTGCAACAGAATCAATTGTGTATTTTCAAAATACATCGAAAGCTTCTGGTAATCACAAAAAATAGGTGTGTCGGCGAGTACCTCGGCTTCAAGAAAGGTGTCTCGAGTGTAAGCCGTATGGGCCGTTGTATACCCTAATTGCAAAGTTGCGGCACAAAGGCTCGTTGTACCAGTTCGTGGTAGTCCGACGATGAGTGTTTTTTTTGAATTCATCAATAAAAAAGCGCCTTTTAAGACGCTTTGTAATTAGCAAGTAACGTGAAAATAATATCAGTTTTAGTCAATTAAATATACAGCATAAACTTGTGCATCGACTGTAATAAAGCCAGTATTATAGCCAGCCCCCGAGCCAGAATCTGCTTGTACCATCATTTTCTCAGCACGCATATAAGGCATTGTTGGTGCATCCATAGGTGAAAATGAAACAGAATACAATTTCCCAATCCTAACGTCGAAATCCTTGGCGAGTTCTTTTGCAGCCATTTTGGCGTCTTTAATCGCAGCCTTTTGAACCGTTTTCAAAATTGAATTGTGATCGGCGACAGAGAACTGAGTGTCTCTAAATTCAGTAACACCCGCATCGACTAAATCTTGAAGAAGCTCAGGGTATTTATCAACAAGCGTTAACGTCATGCGAATGTTTCGAAATACTCGAAAACCCACGAAACGTTGTTTGTTTTGCTCTCGATCATATTCAGTTTGTCGATAGACATTTAGTTGCTCTGCTTGAATGTCCTTTTCTGCAATCTGATAACGTTTTGCGATTTCAATCACTTTTGCAGCAATCGCATCAACGTTTTTCTTCGCATCAGCGGTGTTTGCCTGCGTATCATCAATACCAATAACAATGTTTGCTCTATCAGGTTTAACCTGAATTTTTGCATTGCCTTGAACATAAAGATGAGGGGCATCAGGAAGTGAATTTGCATTCGCGTTAAGCGTTATTAAAGCAGCAAATGCCAACATTAATTTTTTCATGATAAATCCTTATATTGGTATCACAACGACATGTTACTAGTTTGTCCTGAATTGCTTCTGAATAAAAAAGCCAGCATTTTGCTGGCTCTTATATTTTAGTTACAGACTACGACGTTTGTAGTTTCGGTACTCTGGTAACCAGTAGTTTTTCTTTATCGCGTGATGAATTGCATCGTCTTCCATTTCTAGCGCTACGCCTTCTTCCATTGCTTTTTTAGCAACCGCAAACGCTATTTCACGGCTAAGTGATTCAACCTCAGTGAGTGGTGGAAGCAAACTTCCCGACCCTTTATTGGCTAGCGGAGAGGAAGCGGCTAGTGTTTCACTTGCGACCATCAACATACTTTCCGTTACTTTTGAGGCTTTTGCTGCGATAACACCTAAGCCAATCCCAGGGAAAATGTAGCTGTTATTACATTGCGGGATCGTGTGCGTTTTGCCATTCCACTCAACAGCGCCAAATGGGCTACCCGTTGCTACGATTGCTTTACCATCCGTCCATACAACAACGTCTTTAGGGTGTGCTTCAACCTGACGGGATGGGTTACTTAATGGGAATATAATGGGTTGTTCACAACCATTCGCCATAGCACGGATAACTTGCTCAGTGAACAAGCCTGGTTGACCAGAAACTCCAATCAAAATATCCGGTTTCGCGCAGTGCATTACGTCAAGTAAGGATGCAAATTCGCCGCTATAGCTCCACTCGCCAATTACGTTTTTCTTCTGTACTAACGCCGCTTGGAAGTCTCGTAGGTCCTCCATGCCTTCGGTTAATAAACCGAATCGATCAACCATGTAAATTTGGCTACGCGCTTGCTCGTCAGAAACACCTTCTGAAACCATTTGCGCGATAATTTGCTCCGCGATACCACAACCAGCAGACCCTGCGCCTACAAAGACTACTTTTTGCTCAGATAATTTTGCACCTTTCACACGACAAGCAGCCAACAATGAACCGACGGTAACCGCAGCCGTACCCTGAATGTCATCATTAAAACAACAAATTTCATCGCGGTAACGTTTTAGCAATGGCATCGCATTTGGTTGTGCAAAATCTTCAAACTGAAGAAGTACCGTCGGCCAACGACGTTTAACGGCCTTTATGAATATATCTAAAAATTCATCGTATTCTTCTTGGCTAATACGTTTATGACGCGCGCCCATATACATAGGATCGTTTAGTAATTTTTCGTTGTTTGTACCAACATCTAACATAACAGGCAGCGTGTAGGCTGGGCTTATGCCACCGCACGCGGTATAAAGTGACAGCTTACCAATTGGGATCCCCATACCACCGATACCTTGGTCGCCAAGGCCCAGAATACGTTCGCCATCAGTGACAACAATGACCTTTACCTTATTCTTGGTCGCGTTTCTTAGGATATCATCGATGTGATGACGGTCTTCGTACGAAATAAATAGACCTCGCGAACTGCGATATATATCCGAGAAGCTTTCACATGCATCACCAACGGTAGGCGTGTAAATGATAGGCATCATCTCTTCAAGATGATCACGAACAAGGCGGTAGTACAAAGTTTCGTTGTTATCTTGAATGGCACGAAGATAAATATGTTTATTCAAATTGTCTTCGAAACTACGGTACTGTTGGTAACAACGTTCTACTTGTTCTTCAATGGTTTCATAGCGAGGAGGCAAGAGTCCCGCTAGGTTGAACGTTTCACGTTCTCTTTGAGTAAACGCACTGCCTTTGTTAAGAAGCGGCGTTTCCAATAAATTTGGTCCTGAATAAGGGATATATAAGAAATTTTGCTCAGTTTTCTTTGACATATTATAAGCTTTGACGATTTTTTAATGCTAAAAGGTGATTATTGCCGAAGTGAAATAAAAAGCAATGTAAACTCGGCTAGTCAGACCATTTATGAGTTAGAATGGTCTGACTATTGTACATGAAAGCTTAATCGAAACCTATGGTTATAGGCTGCTTTCTCCAAGTGCAACGCCCTCACGGCGAGGGTCTGCTCCACCTAAATAGCCATTTTTAGTGACTTCGATGGCGTGTAGACCGGAATTTAAATCTAATATCTTAACTTCATGCCCTAATTTCTCGAATTGTTCAACGTAATTCTCAAGCGAAGTGCCTCGTTCAAGAGTCGTGTACTTGTTACGATTTGTAATTCTCGGTAGATTAATCGCTTGTTGTGGCGTCATCTTCCAATCAAGTACCGCTATCAGTGTTTGTGCTACGTAGTTAATTATTCGACTTCCACCCGGTGAACCGACTAATAATTTTAAGGAACCATCCTTATTAAAAACCATGACCGGCGACATTGAACTTCGCGGGCGCTTCCCCGCTTCTACTCGGTTTGCTACGGGTTTACCATTTATTTCAGGACTCAATGCAAAATCAGTAAGTTGATTGTTTAAAAGATAACCGTTCACCATAACGGTAGAACCAAAGGCCATTTCAATGGATGTTGTCATCGACAGCGCATTTCCGTCTTTATCGATGATTGACATGTGAGACGTTGAAGGCAATTCATACGCATCGTCCTTAGCTCTTGCTAAACCTTGGACTGGTATACCAACCGGGTAGTCTTTTACGTCTTTGTCTTGAATTAACGATGCGCGTTCTTTCAAATAAGGCGATTGCAGCAATTCAGCGGTTGGTACTTCAACAAAATCGGGATCTGCAACATAAAAATCTCTATCCGCAAACGCCAGTCTAGACGCTTGAGTAAAATAATGAAGTGCCATTACGTCGTTTGGCGCGTAATTTTCCATGTGCTTATTTTCAAGCAATTTAAGCATTTGTAATACAGCAATGCCGCCACTGCTCGGTGGTGCCATTGAACACACGTTATACAATTTATATTCGACACAAATTGGTTCACGCCATTTCGGCGTATAATCTTTTAGATCTTGGAGAGATAATTTGCCAGGTGAAACCGTCGATTCTCGCACTGCTTTAACGAGTTTTTCAGCATTTTCTCCTTCATAGAAGGCTGATACGCCTTCTTGGGCAATTTTTTTATACAAATTTGCCAATTCTGGGTTGGTTCGTAGCGTACCTGTGGCTAGTGGTTCACCATGTGGATAGAAATAGCTTTTTGATGGTTCAAGCTCGTATGCACCTGGATTTAGACGTTTTGCTAGCAAACTATGGAGTCGAGGTGAGACCAAAAATCCAGCTTCGGCTAAATGGATGGCTGGTTTAAAGAGCGTTGCCCACGGTAATTTGCCATATCTTTTATGTGCTTCTGCAAAAGCTTTTAAGACGCCGGGTACACCGACTGAACGACCGCCAACAACAGCATCAATCCATCGCGCAGGCTTGCCTGTTTCGTCAAGAAACAAATCTGGCCCGGCGTCATGTGGTGCGGTTTCACGCCCGTCGATAGACATCATCTTTTTAGATGATTTATCGTAGTAAAGAATAAATGCTCCGCCACCGATACCCGACGATTGCGGTTCAACTAGCGTTAGCACGAGTTGTGTCGCTATCGCTGCATCAATTGCACTACCACCTTGACTCAGTACCCATTGACCTGCACGACTTGCATGAGGATTGGCCGCAACAACCATATAATCGTTGCTTGTTGCCTCAGTTTGAATGGCAAAGCCTGTTGCGGCTTCCGGTTCTCGAGTTTCTATTGGCGTTGATACGTCCGCGAACGCCGATAAACTTAGACTAGATAAGATAAGCGAAAGAGGTAATAACTTCATATTAAGTTCGAATTGACGTCTACATATTTGGCATCTTACTGGGAAACGTGCAAAATACGCAAAAAAATTGCGCTAAAATTATGATTTATAATCTCCCTGTTGAACGCCAACACCTTTTAGGCCCGGGTATCTTACTCGCGGTTTTAGCCGTCATCTTTTTCACACCGCTAAACGGCGTATTTGAATTTGATCGAACAGCGATTGAGTCAGGCCAATACTGGCAACTATTTTCAAGCCAGTTTACGCATTCCAATTTGGCACATTTATTATTAAATGCCCTTGGTGTGGTGTTTATTTGGTCATTACATGGCGAATATACGAACGCTCAGCGTTACTTACTCAATATTGTTATGCTGTCTATTGCCACGGGTACTGCTATCTACCAGCTCTCTCCTTCCATACACTATTACACTGGCTTAAGTGGTGTTTTACACGGTGTGATTATTTGGGGAACTTTATACGATATTAAGTTAGGGCGAAAAGATGGTTGGTTATTATTAATTGGTGTCATCGGCAAACTTTCGTGGGAACAAATTCATGGGGCTAGTGACTCGATAGCATCGCTTATTGAATCAAGTGTTGCTACCGACGCCCATTTATTCGGTGCAATAGCCGGATTCGTCCTCTTTTTGTTGATTGATTTAAGAAAGAAGCCGACTTAACAGCCGGCTTCTTACAAGACTCATCAGTTTAAACTGAGTTTACTTTAGGTTTTCTTCAAATAATTTATGAATACGGCGGTATTCGTCTAACCAACTCGACGGTTGAACGAACCCATGCGGTTCAACAGGGAAAATCGCTGTTTCAAAGTCTGTTTTTTCTAATTCAATTAATCGCTGTACTAAACGCACCACACCTTGGAAGAACACATTGTCATCAACCATAGGAGCATTGATTAGGAGTGGTTTTTTCAATCCTTCAGCGTGGAAAATTGGTGAGCTACGCTCGTAAGCAATCGGATCAACATCCGGCAAATTCAAAATATTTGATGTGTAGCCATGGTTGTAATAGTTCCAGTCCGCAACAGGGCGTAATGCTGCCCCTGCTTGGAAAAGGTCTGGTTGTGTAAATAACGCCATGAACGTCATAAATCCACCGTAGCTACCGCCGTAGGTGCCCACTGAGTTTACATTTACGTTGGCGTTTTCAGCCATCCATTTCACGCCATCTGCTAAATCCTGGATTTCAGGAGTCCCCATTTGACGGTAAATTGCGGTTCGCCAATCTCGTCCATACCCTTTAGATGCTCGATAATCCATATCCATAACGACGTAACCTTCTTGGGCAAGCAAGCTATGGAACATAAATTCTCTAAAATAGCCGGACCAACCAAAATGGCTGTTTTGCAAGTAACCCGCGCCATGGTTAAAAATAACTGCTTTTCGCGTTTTCCCTGATTCGCCTTCTTTGTAATCTGCCGGGTAGTATACTTTGGCATAGATTGGAGCATCCGTATGGCTAGACTTTACCGCGACAATCTTAGGTGCAATCAGTTTCTTATTTAGAAAATCATCCGATACCGTATAGGTAAGTCTCGTTACTTTATCGCTACCTTTTGTAGAGGTTACATAAAGCTCGTTAGGTAGCATTACGGTTGAGTGTGTCAACAGTAAATTCTGCTCATCCGGACTTAATTTATAGTCAGTCATACCATTTAAGTCGGTGAGCTGAGTTACATCGCCCGTAACGGTATTTACACGATAAACTTCGTAAATGCCAGGGTGTTTTTGGTTCGATTTAAAATAAATATATTGGTCGTCTTTTGTGACGGTGAGATCAGAAACTTCAAATTTGCCATCGGTGAGATGCTTAGCTTTGCCGTTAACTGGTTTTAGGTAAAGCTGACTGTATCCTGTTTCCTCTGAAAGGTAATACAGTGTATTGGAATTGTGCAACCAGCCAAATTGATTAAAGTTGTAGTTTACCCAAGCATCATCATGCAAACGGTGTTGCGTAGTGACAGACTTACCATCCGTATTTAAAGTCACTAACCAACGATCTTTATTGTCCCAAGCCTCTAGCATCATGGCAACTATAGAACCGTCAGGGCTCCACTTAATTACATCATCACGCCACACCCAATCCTCAATTAAGTTGATAGCCCTTGGCGCTTTTTTAGATTCGTATATTTCACCTTTTGCTTTAGCATTTTCTGCTTTAACCGCGGCTAAAACGTCTTCGTCAAATCCTGGTATTGAAGATAAGTCAATCGACTCTTGCACGCCTGTTTCAAGGTCGATAAACATAAAATCAGTATTTTGAGGCGTACTTTCAGCAACGCGCTGACGAACTGCTTTAGGGTGAATGTTTCCATCGCTGTTTACGTAATGCGGCATTATATCGTGCTCGCTACGCGCTGGTTTTTTCTCTCTAAACGCAACGACGAGCGCTTTACCGGATGGACTTAAACTTACTGCAACAAGCTCTTTGCCTTTGCCCAGATAAAAATCGTTTTTGAATTGGAAGTCATTTTGCGCTTCAACCTCCTTTTTATACGCTTCCCTGTCTTTGGCGTTTTTATGTTGTACTTGGATGTACTTAATCAAACGCAATTGGTTTTTCGCAAGCAATGTTTGAGGCTCTTGAACGCCTTTTGGTGCATCGACCAAGTGCAAATTTACTAACTCTTTCGAAATACCTGTGTTTACATCTATGGTAAAAAGAGAAGTACCTTTAGAGTAAGCAAGCAAACCATTTGTGAGAAACTGGTCGATTCTTACATTCTCACTGCCAAACGTTAGTTGTTTAACCTCAGCGGTAATACCGTTTTTTGTAAAGATATTACCTTCAAAGGTATAAACCTGAAATTGCCCGTCTGGTGACAAAATTGCGTCTCGATTAACCACTGTATGAAGTTTAGACAAAGGAATCGAAGAAACCGTGTTGTCGCTGAGTGTTACCTTGTACAAATCACGAACGACAGAGCCTTCTCGTTTTTGTTTGAACACGATTGAGTTTGAATCCGCTCCCCAAATCGCTGCTTCGGGCTGTCGACCAAGCCAATCTGGGTCGGCCATTGCTTGCTCAAGCGTAATATTTTCACCACCAAAATCTAACGGTGTTTGCACAATGCTTGCGGGCGTTGTTGTTTCGATGTTAGTTGATATTGTGGATTTTGAGGTAGATTGACAACCCGTCAGCATCAACGTAGATATTGCGACGGCGAGAAAAGATTGCTTCAACATAGTTTTTTCTTTGGTTTTTTATAATTGCTGTAACTTTAGCGAAAGTTATTAAAAACCTGAAGCAACAATGGGACGAATAAACGCAAAAAAAAGGCCAGTAAAACACTGGCCAAATACTCTCTGCGCTCACATAGTCGTTGACGGACAACGAATATGATTGAGACTCATCCAAGTCTCATAAGTTAAGACTAGTGATTTCATGGAAAGTTCAAATTAAAGATAAAAAAGATTAAAAAAATTTGAGTCCCTCTCAGGACTCAATTTTTTAATTTAAAATGAGTGACTTTGCGGTGTCTAGCACACCAGGGTATCTTTCCTCTGGCAATATTTCAGCGAGTTCAGCTAACTTCTCACCGAGATCATGCAGTGTATTTCCTGAGACATTTATATGACCCATCTTTCTACCCGGTTTTGAAGATTTACCATACCAGTGACTGGTTACATCGCTCACGGCAAGCACTTCTTTTGGAATTTCTTTTTCGCCAAGCACATTAATCATTGCTGTTGGACGAAGAAGAGTTGTCGATCCTAATGGTAAACCCGCGATAGCTCGCATGTGATTTTCAAATTGACTCGTATGCGCGCCTTGTTGACTCCAGTGACCGGAATTATGAACGCGAGGTGCGATTTCATTTACCAGTAAATCACCTTCAACATCGAAGAATTCCACGGCGAGTACTCCAACATAGTCGAGCGCATTGGCTATTTTGGTAAATGCCTCTTCCGCCTGTGACTGAATATCGGGCTTTTCTTTACCCGCAACAGATAACGTTAACACACCATTGGTATGCTGATTTTCAGTTAAGGGGTAAATCTTAACTTCGCCGTTTTTACCTCGAGCGCCGATAATACTGACTTCTCTGTCAAACTTAATCATCTGTTCTGCTAATATCGCATGCGGTTGTTGAGCATTTCCCCGAGATAAAAATTCGCTCATCTCTGACCAAATTTGTTCAACGTTAGAGTCTTCTTTTACACGCCACTGACCTTTGCCATCGTAGCCCGCTTGGCACGTTTTTAAAACGAGTGGATAACCCAAGCTTGTAATTGCTTGATCAAAATGCGTACGCTCTGTGATCAAACAGTGAGGGGCACTAGGTACATTAGCTTCGTCTAAAAGCGCTTTTTCTTTCGCTCGATCCCCGCCTGTCGCAATCGCTTCTGCGCCTGGATAAAACTTCTTTGATGCTTGGCAAAGCGCAAGGACGTCTAATGGAATGTGTTCGAATTCTGCGGTAATGCTATCTGCCCAGATAATTGCGTCTTGCAGTGACATGTCATATTGCTTAAAACTGACAGGATCGATAACGTTACCTGAAGAAGAATCATAAGCCAATGTTACTAAATCAAGTGGAGTCCCTGCGAGACTCATCATGCGAGCTAATTGACCCGCTCCAAGTACTAAAATATTCATATTATTCAGCTGGATTAGGGTTGGCTAGAACAGATTCAGTTTGTGCTTTTCTAAATGCTTCAATTTTTTCGAAAATTTCCGGATTTTGACATCCTAAAATTTGTGCCGCAAGTAAACCTGCGTTCGCCGCACCCGCATCTCCTATGGCCAATGTACCCACTGCAACGCCTTTTGGCATCTGACAGATAGATAAAAGAGAATCGACACCGTTAAGTGTTTTAGATTTTACGGGAACACCTAACACTGGCAGGCTTGTAAATGCCGCAGCCATGCCCGGTAAATGCGCAGCGCCACCAGCGCCTGCAATGATTACTTTAATTCCGCGCTCAGCAGCATTGGATGCATATTCTGCTAATAAGTGAGGTGTGCGGTGTGCTGATACAACTTTTGTTTCGTAAGCAATACCAAAATTATCTAACATTTCTGCTGCATGTTGCATTGTAGGCCAATCTGACTTCGAACCCATGATAATGCCAACGGTCATAGGAAATTCCTCACTTTTACTTGTAACGATACGATAAATTGATGCGTTTCTTGCACGCATTGGGGTAGCTGCATTATACCCAACTCTTCCCTTGTTGCGAAGTTGCAACACGTCATAGTTCTACGATTTTGGGCGTCAAAATTGGAAATATTTTTGTTTGTACACCATATTTTATTAACTGAGCGCGCTCAATTTATTTAATGAGCACGCTCAGTTATTTAGGAAAATGGCGATATAACAGAGAGATAACTAAATGGATAAGCGACTAAAGACTAAAGAACGCATCCTAGACGCTGCATGGCATCTTTTTCATAATCAAGGCTTTTGTGATACGACCACAAGGCAGATAGCAACGCAATCACACGTTGCTAACGGTACGGTATTTACACATTATCCGAATAAGGGTGCTCTTTTAAAGGAGGCTTTTGATAAACAAGCGTGCGCACTAATTCTTGAAGCTAAACAAACGAACAAACAACACTCCCCTCGTTTATCTTTGCGGCATTTTGCATCGTTCTTATATCCGTTTTATATCGCACATAGAACGCTCTCGAAAACATACTTTAGTGAACTTATCCTTTCAGGTCGATCCGAATCTTGCCATCTATCATTACTTGAACACGAAATACATCAAGGCCAGCCATTTTTAAAATCGAAAGTTCCGCTATTAATCGATCTTTACGTGATGACGTTTGTTTTCAGTGAAGTTGATAAACATGACGATGTTGGTAACACGTTGAGATTGCTGAGTACGAAACTTCAACATATCGGTTAGTATGATGTGTTCAAAACGAATAGATTAAGTAGCAATTATTCAAGCGACGAAGATAAGTATGGAATCCGCAGTTTGTAACGGTGTTTATTGCAGCAATATTGTCAACGTGGATTTTGGCTTTCCAATTTTTAGAACGTAACCACTCTATCCCTTTGCTATACATTTGCAACGCGCTTAACGCTTCTTGCATATAGTGATAACCACGATAGTTCTCATCTAGCTCAAATGAAACTAAGAAAGCATCAAATCTCGAAGCGAATTGAATGCCTATAGAGCCTATTAATTGTTCATTATCTTTAATAATCGCTAAACGAACGCCTTTTTTCTGTAGGTACTGTTCGATATCCCACTGTATCCAAGCTCTAAGTTCTGTGCTCGTTATCCCCTTCTCATAATCGTTAAATCGTTGCGTCGAATGTTGAGAGAGTATCTTATGTAGATATGTAACATCTTTGTACTTGATGGGTCGTAACGTCAAATGTTCTGTAATAATTTCCATTTTATTGTTGTTTGTTATAATCCGAGACTATCGTTTTCAGATTGGAAAAATAAGATGTCTACAGAGTTTAACGTGATCCCGCCAACAACAAAAGTATATTGCAAAGAACGTGGTGAAGGTTGGACACTGACCGGTATAACATCTGAAAAAGAAAATACGTCGGTAATGTTCAACGGTATTCGATACACAATTCCAGCAATAAAAATTTTACAAGAGTTGCTGCCAAATTTTGAAAAATGGCAGCGAGGCGAACTTACAGATTAAACACTGAATGAAGCGCTGGCTGTACTTTTAATTTAGGCTTCTCTTCGGTATACGGTGATTCAGCTAGAAGCGGAACGTGCAGATGACTTTTTAACGTTTCTAAATTTTGCTCATATTCGAGCATTTCAGGGTCGACTTGATTGGCGACCCATCCTACGCATTGACATCCCGCTTGTTCAATGACTCTTAACGTTAACAACGCATGGTTCAAACAACCCAGTTTCATTCCAACCACCAAAATCACTGGTAACTGTTGCAGGCTAACCCAATCAGAATAATATTCAGTATCGTTCAACGGGATCATCCACCCGCCAGCGCCTTCAACTAACGTGTATTCTTGCCCAAGAGAAGTAATCTCTTGATACTTCGTTGTCAATTCTAATACTGAAAGCGATCTGCCTTCTCTCGCTGCAGCTATATGTGGCGCAACAGGACTCATAAAGCAAAAAGGGTTGACTTGTTCATACTTTGCATGCGTCGTAGACGACTCCATCAATAGTAAAGCATCCGTGTTAACGGGCTGTCCAAACGCGATTTCTGCTCCAGCGGCGATTGGTTTAAACCCGAAGCCTAACCTTTGTTTATGCGCAAGATATTTTAGCAGCAGCGACGTTACGTGTGTTTTGCCTACTTCAGTGTCTGTTCCTGTAATGAAGAATGATTGCATTTCCTTGTTACCCCTTAGTTAACTTTAATAATGCCACTTCGTAAGTCACTTCATAAATCCCGTTTTTGCATGGGTAATTAGACAAAATAGATAAGATTTTGGATTTGCCACCTAGACCAACACAAGCTTGCTTAGGCACTAATGTGTGATTAGCACCAATCTTCTTGATCGATTGCAATGCTTCTTTTGGTGTCATAAAGACGTCTTTTAGGGAAACCTGCTCTATCGTTTGCAGTTTAAGTGACGAAGATTTTATGTAGCGCTTGAGAGTCTCAATATGAGTGAATTTATTAACGTTACTTTTTAAGTTTGAATCGAGATAGGCTTGTTTTACTTCGCTTAGCGAGCCTTCTAGAACAACACTCAGATAAGCTTCACCACGCGGCTTAAGGACGGATGCTAAATTTGTTAATAACGCGTTCAAATCTTGGCTCCACTGCATCGCAAAATTGCTAAATACTAAGTCGAATACGTTTTGTTGAAAAGGCAGAGCATCCATATCAGCACAAACTTTATGAATCCCCTCACTCGACGCTAACATTGATTCGCTGAGGTCTAATTGTACGACTAGGTTTGAAACAGCACTTAATGTCGAATAATGTAACCCTGGTCCGCAACCTAAGTCTAATGCACAACGCCGTTTTTCGGAGCCTATCCATTCGAATAGAATCTGCGCGCTCTTTGCTTGCACTTTCGCATGCTCTTCATAAAATGCAGCGGCTTTAGAAAATTTTTTTGCAGTCATGGACTTGTTGATAGCGTTCATACGATCTGTTTAAGCTCCATGAGTAACGTATCGATATCCTCTCGCGTATGTTCTGAGGTAATCGTAATTCTCAGTCTTGCGGTATTAAACGGAACTGTAGGTGGGCGAATTGCAGTAAGCCAAATCCCCTTTTCTCTTAGCTTTTTCTGTGCGCAAACGGTTGCTTCAGCATCGCCCAACACTATCGGTTGAATCGGCGATTTAGAACTCAGCAGAGGTAATGCCAGTTCAGTTGCACAACGAGTAAAGTACTCAATGTTCGACTGAAGTTTTTCGCGTTGCGCCGATGCATTTAGCACTCGTTCTACTTGCTTTAAATTCAATGCCGCTAAAATCGGCGACATCGCTGTTGAATAGATGTATTCGCGATTAAATTGAAGAAGATAATCGATAAAGGATTGCGAACCTAAAATACAAGCGCCTTGACCACCGACAGCTTTACCAAACGTGATGATCAGTATGTTTGGTCTTATCGTTTCGACAGACCCTAAGCCATGTTTGCCCAAAACGCCAAACGCGTGAGCATCATCAACCATTAGCCACGCATTGTGCTTTTTGGCAAGGTCCGCTATCGCATCGAGCTGGGCACAGTCACCATCCATTGAAAAAATGCCTTCGGTTACAATAAGCTTGTTTTCGGATTTTGATTTTTCGAGCCGACTTCTAAGATGGTTTACGTCATTATGGTTAAAGCGTTCCAGCTTTGCATTCGAATCTAAGCTACCGTCAAGCAAACTCGCGTGGTTCAATTTATCTTGAAATACAGTGCTGTTAGTGCTGACTTTCGGGTCATTAAATAATGCTTTTATCACACCTACGTTAGCACTAAAACCTGAATTGCAGAGCAACGCGGCTTCGTAACCTAATGTATCGCATAAAAGAGCTTCGAGCGCGTAATGTTCTTGCGTATACCCCGTCACTAACGCCGACGCACTCGCGCCTATCCGATTTTGCCTTAAATTCGAAACATCCGTTACAGAACCAATTCCGAGGTAATCATTGCTTGCAAAATTCAAATAGCGTCTACCATCGACGGTGATCTGGCGACCATCCGACGACTCGATGCACGTGCGCGCTCTTCTCAAATTTTCGAGTTCGCGCGCAATTACTGCTTGTTCTACAAAAGCGAAATGGCTCATATTAGGCTTCGTAAAACAACTCAGAGGTCTGTTTATCCGCGATAGCTGAACTCAGCGAGGCTTCATAGGCTTCGTCAGAATAGTCTTCTCGAGTTTCCGGACGCATACCGAGCTTCTTAAGTAATAACATGTCTGCATCTGCTTCAGGGTTTTCAGTTGTCAGCAACTTATCACCGTAAAAAATGCTATTTGCCCCCGCGAAGAAACACATGGATTGCATTTGTTCGTTCATTTGAGTGCGGCCTGCAGACAAACGCACATAACTTTTAGGCATCATGATACGCGCTACTGCGATAGTGCGGATAAATTCAAAATGATCTAAATCGTCTACGTTTTCAAGTGGCGTACCTTTTACTTTCACTAGCATGTTGATTGGCACACTTTCTGGTTGCTTAGGTAAGTTTGCTAAATTAAGTAATAAGCCAAAACGATCTGCTGCTTGCTCACCCATACCCACGATGCCACCTGAACACACTTTCATGCCTGCACCACGAACATGATCAAGCGTGTCTAAACGGTCCTGATAAGTACGTGTTGTGATGATTTGTTGATAGTACTCGGGTGAGGTATCGAGATTGTGGTTGTAATAATCCAAACCAGCCGTCGCTAAGGTATTTGCTTTGTCTTCAGACAGCATGCCAAGCGTCATACACGTTTCTAGGCCAAGCGCTTTGACTTCTTTTACCATTTTTTCGATGTACGGCATGTCTCTGTCTTTCGGATCTGACCAAGCTGCACCCATACAAAAACGTGTCGCGCCTTTAGTTTTCGCTAGTCGAGCTTGTTCTACTACCTTCTCTACTTCCATTAATCGTTCACGCTCTAACTCTGTTTTGTAATGACCTGACTGCGGACAGTATTTACAATCTTCAGGACAAGCACCGGTTTTAATGGACAGGAGCGTTGAGATTTGAACTTCATTCGGGTTAAATGTTTCACGGTGAATTGACGCCGCTTTAAATAGCAGGTCGTTAAATGGCATTTCAAATAGCGCTTTGACTTCTTCATAAGTCCAATCGTGACGTACAGTTCCCAAACTCATAACTATCTCTTCTTTATTGTCTTCTATCCCTTGCCGGGACTGTGGTTTTTGCTTAGTCTACTGCACGAATGTTTGTTGTCAACGCTGACCAGCCACCAAAGGTTTACCATTGAATAAATTAAACACTATTGATTTGGATTTTGATAAAAATCATATCTGGCATCCTTATACATCGATGATTAATCCACTCCCTGTGTATCCAGTTGCACGGACTTACGAGAATAAAATTATCCTCGAAAATGGCAAAACGCTCATTGATGGGATGGCCTCATGGTGGAGCGCAATTCACGGTTATAGTCACCCCGAACTCGTAAATGCTATCGTCGAGCAAGCGCAAACTATGAGTCACATTATGTTTGGAGGCATCACGCATGAGCCCGCCGTTGAGCTCTGTAAAAGACTAGTTAATATAACTGCGCCTCGCTTAAGTAAAGTTTTTCTAGCCGACAGTGGTTCTGTAAGTGTCGAAGTATCAATAAAAATGGCGATGCAATATTGGCTGAGCCAAGGTATTACGACCAAGTCAAAACTCATGACCGCAAAAAAAGGCTATCATGGCGACACGTTCGCCGCGATGAGTGTTTGTGATCCGATTAATTCGATGCACAGCATGTATAAAGGTTTCTTGCCTGAACACATATTCGTTGAAGCCCCAAAGTCCGCTTTTTATTCCAATTTCGACGAACTAGAACTTGAGCAACTTGAAGATGCGTTTAAAAATCACCATAACGAGGTTTGTGCATTTATCATTGAACCCATTGTACAAAACGCGGGAGGAATGAATTTCTACCATCCAAGCTACCTTAAATCGTTGAGACTGCTATGCGACAAATACGATGTCCTTCTCATTTTGGATGAAATCGCAACAGGCTTCGGCCGCACAGGAAAATTATTTGCCTACGAACACGCAAATATAGAGCCAGACATTCTGTGTATCGGTAAAGCTCTGACTGGTGGCATGATGACCTTATCAGCTACTTTGACGACGGATAAAATTGCAAATGGGATAAGTTCTGGTGAAGCGGGTGTGCTTATGCATGGACCTACTTTTATGGGCAACCCTTTAGCTTGTAAGGTTGCGAGCGCCAGTATAGATTTGCTGTTTGAATCGAATTGGGCTGACAATGTCACTCGCGTTGAATCGTCACTTAAAGCACTAAAATCCTGTGAAACGTTATCTTCCGTTGTTGACGTTAGAATATTAGGTGCTATTGGCGTTGTAGAACTTAATAGAAGTGTTGATGTAGCCAAAATACAGCGTTTCTTTATCGAAAAAGGTGTCTGGATCCGTCCGTTTGGCAAACTAATCTATTTAATGCCGCCATATACTTCACCATCAGAAGATATAACTCGACTTTGTAATGCAGTTTTTGATGCTATCTATCAAGATGAATTTTAGTGCATAACTCACTGACAGTTTGAGTGGACTACCACTCAAACTGACGTGCCATGTTACTGATGGTTCTTAGTGCGACATGGTGGATATTTCGCTTTTGGTAAAGATGCTGTAAAGACTTATCTTTTACTTCACCTACTACAACTTCTTTAACTTGATACCCCATTGCATGCGCAGCTGCGCTGTAGGCGACATATTCCCAACGTCGAATGTTCGTGTTATCGACAATGACCAGCTCAATCCCTTCCGCTAGCGAGTTGATGAATCGCGCTAAGTTTAAATTATGAAACTCAGATAGTTTCGTTTTATCAAATTGATAGGACCCGTCTGACTGCAAAAAATAATCGTCCGTAGAACAAATCACATAACGTGTTTCATCCCCACCAACTAATTCTTCGGCGAGCGAGAAGGCATAATGTGACTTACCCGATCCTGGTAGTCCTCGGAGTATAAAAGCTTGCTTCATTCTTTTTATATATCGTTTTGAATTTAAACCACAGTCTATAGTTTGCCATAAAAATACGAGATAACCTATTCACACAGCGTCAAATTGTTCAACAAATCGCCTAAAATGAAATGTAATTTCTACTCAGTCTCTAGATCGTGCGTTTGTTTCCAACAATTTTACATTGAAACGAAAAAGCTGGTTTTTTTATTTGTATTTCGATTGTAAGATACGACACTCGCATCAACATTTATGATGCACGTATAGAATATTTATTGGTAACTAAAATCATTGGAGTGAAAATGAGTCACATAGCGATAACGGAGCTATTAAAGGGCACCGTTGCGGTTGACAGCCAAGTCACAGTTAAGGGCTGGATCCGTACACGACGCGATTCAAAAGCAGGTATTTCTTTTTTAGCCGTTCATGACGGTTCTTGTTTTGATCCTATTCAAGCTGTAGTGCCAAATTCACTCAATAATTATGAAGAAATAACTCGTTTAACAGCGAGCTGCTCTGTTTCAGTCACCGGTAAACTTGTCGCGTCTGAAGGTGCTGGTCAATCATTCGAAATCCAAGCAGAATCGGTTGAAGTGTTAGGCTGGGTTGAAAATCCAGACACATACCCAATGGCAGCTAAGCGTCATTCGATTGAATATTTACGTGAACACGCTCACCTACGCCCTCGTACGAACGTTATTGGTGCCGTTACTCGCGTACGTAACTGTCTTGCACAAGCTATTCACCGTTTCTATCACGAGCGTGGATATGTTTGGATTAGCACGCCTATCGTAACCGCAAGCGACTGTGAAGGCGCTGGTGAAATGTTTCGTGTTTCTACATTAGACATGAACAACCTACCACGCACAGAAAAAGGTGATGTAGATTACAGTGAGGATTTCTTTGGCAAAGAAGCTTTCCTAACGGTGTCAGGTCAGCTAAACGGTGAAACGTACGCAAGCGCGATGTCAAAAATCTACACTTTTGGTCCCACATTCCGTGCAGAAAACTCAAATACTTCGCGTCACCTAGCAGAATTCTGGATGGTTGAGCCAGAGGTTGCGTTTGCAGACCTAAATGATATCGCAAAACTTGCAGAAGACATGCTTAAATATGTGTTTAAAGCAGTGCTTACAGAACGTCCTGATGATATGGCTTTCTTTGCAGAGCGTATTGAGCCAACAGCGGTAACTCGTCTTGAGTCTTTCATCGATAAAGATTTTGCGCAAGTTGACTACACTGATGCCATTACGATTCTTCAAAATTGTGGTAAGCAATTTGAATTCCCTGTTGAATGGGGTGTTGATCTTCAATCTGAACACGAAAGATATTTGGCTGAAGTCCATTTTGAAGCGCCTGTAGTTATTAAAAATTACCCTCGCGATATTAAAGCGTTCTACATGCGCCAAAATGAAGATGGCAAAACGGTTGCTGCAATGGACGTGGTGGCACCAGGTATTGGTGAAATCATAGGTGGTTCACAACGTGAAGAACGTTTGGATGTGCTTGACGCTCGTTTAGACGAAATGGGCCTCAACAAAGAAGATTACTGGTGGTATCGTGACCTTCGCCGTTACGGTACAGTACCACATTCAGGTTTTGGTCTTGGTTTTGAGCGTTTGGTTGCTTATGTAACAGGTATGGGCAACGTTCGCGATGTTATCGCCTTCCCTCGTACTAAAGGAAGTGCAACGTTCTAAGCGTTTTCACTTTGGATAAAAAAACCCAGCAGATGCTGGGTTTTTTTGTTGCTAGGTTGCAGTTAACCCAACTCGAAAAACTATAAGTATTAAAGTACTTCTAATAGTTCTACGTCAAATACAAGCGTTGAGTAAGGTGCAATTGAAGCACCTGCACCGCGCTCGCCATACGCAAGCTCGTGCGGAATGTATAAACGCCATTTCGAACCTGCAGCCATCATTTGAAGCGCTTCAGTCCAACCACGGATCACGCCGTTAACTGGGAATTCTGCTGGTTGACCGCGCTCATATGAACTGTCGAATACAGCACCATTAATTAAAGTACCGTGGTAATGAACACGTACTGACGATTCAGCTGCTGGTTTAGCACCTTCACCAGTTTCAATTACTTCATATTGTAAGCCAGAAGGCGTTACAGTGATTTCTGGACGTTTTGCGTTATCTTCTAAGAACGCTTTGCCTTCTGCAGCCATCGCCTGTGCTTCTTGATCACGACGAGCTTGGATCTCTTCGTTGATTTTTTCAAATGCTGCTTGGATCTCAGGGATCGCAACTTGGAACTCCGCACCCGTGAAGCCATCTTTGATGCCTTCGAATACTGAGTTTAAATTTAGACCTTCAAATGGGTTAGCTTTAAGTTGCTCGCCCATTTGTAAACCAATACCGTAGCTTGCTTTAGAAGCATCGTTATTAAATAAATCAGACATTAAGTTCTACTTATTTGTTAAAAGAAGCTTCAATGCTACCACACATCGACTAAGGGCTCAAAAGGGCTTTATTTATCCAAAGAGACTTTGCTCTTTAAATCGCCGATTAGCCAAGTTGCGGCTGGTAACGTTAAGAAAAGTGCGAGGTTAAGTTCTGTAGAATATTCGACGAGTGTTGTTGTCACATAATGGCCAAATAACACAATTGCCGATAAGGATACTGTAATAGCGCCAAAAAACGGGCTTAGTTTTTCATACTTGGTAATAAGGTGTGCAGCAAGAAAAACGTAGATAAGCGTAAACAACACGGTCGTAAACAAACTAGGATCCGGCTGTACATCAATGCTCATTATTAAAGCTGTGGATAGCCCTTGTAAGTAGGCGTATCCAAACAAAACCCATACTACAGTATGTTTTACGTAACTCATTAACATAGCGCCTCCAAACGAAAAAAACCGCCTAAGAGGCGGTTTTGGGAATGAGGTGGCGGAGAGATAGGGATTTGAACCCTAGATACGCTATTAACGTATGCCGGTTTTCAAGACCGGTGCTTTCAACCACTCAGCCATCTCTCCGTTGTTGGCGCGCATATTAGTGGTTTTGAATTGACATGTAAAGACTAAATGGTCGATTTTTAAAATTATTTTATTTATTTGAATATTCAACACCAACTTAATATTAGTAGTATTGTTTAGGTCGCTTCGCTACCCAAGCGCCAAGCATCGTTAAAACGAGAAGAAGTAGTACAAATCCACTTGCTGAAACTAAACCAACATGTTTAGCATCTGATACTTTTAACATTCCGGCTAAAATGGTCGGAAGGTTTGCTAAAATAAGTACCGTAGATAAAACTCGAAAAGCACGCCAGAATTCAAATCGCCTAGAATAGCTCATCCACCAACATACTAAGACACCCAACATCAGCGATGGCAATGAACTTAGCACTATCCAATGAAGCTCATTTAAACCCAATAAGTCTTGTTGTTGAATCAACAAAAAAGAGCAAACGGAACCAAACAAGCCTAGACTTGTCCAAACGCGCCATTTTTCTTTTTCTTTAAGAAAGAGATTTCCCATGATTTTGTCTTTATTATTGTTAAATTTTGACTATCTAAGCCTACAAAACAATCGCTTATAAAACAACCAAAATTAATAAGCGGCCACACCGATAGTAGACCGCAACAATGAAAGAAAATTCAAAATTTTTATAAATTAATAAAAAATGAGTCCAAAGCATGGCGAGATTGTTTCTTTATTTGCACTTCTGGTGTCCCGATGTATAAGTAACCTACAATCTCATCGTGCTCAGATAAATTTAGTTTTGCCTTGATTGTGGGACTTACCGCGAAATGCCCAGTTCTCCAGACTGCGCCTAACCCTTGAGCGTAAGCTGCTTGTTGCATCGCAAAGCAACTGCAGGCTGCAGACTCTACTTGCTCTAACCACGGAACCTTCGGATGGTCTTTTTGTGTTTTAGCAATAGCGATAATTACTAAAGGTGCTCGCAATGGTAACGATTTAGCGCGTTCTTTCGTTCGCTCATCCAACGCTTCGGCCACCGCTGCTTCGAAAAACCATTCACCAAGGGTGTTTAAGCTGTCACCTTCAACTACATAAAACAGCCAAGGAGCTAACGCACCATGGTCAGGCACTTTTAAGGCTGCCTTTTTAATAATTTCCAACTGTTCTGTAGAAGGACCTGGATCGGTGAGACGAGCGTCGGATTGACGCTCTAAAAGTAATTCGATTGCGTTCATGATATAGATTTCAGTGTGTAATTTGTCGACTAGTCTATCACACTAACATTTTGTTTTTGAACGTTGGCTTTATGGTCAAATAGCCAATAGTCGAGACTTGTAAAACGCCCTGCTCCATTTGCAAAAAGCACCAACAACATCACGAAATATGTAAACGCAAACTCTACTCCATTGTTTAGGATAGCGACTGAGCCTTTTTCCGTTAAATAGTTTTCATAACCTGTATCGGCAATAATTTCTTTTATGTAATCAAGTCGCTCTTTTGTTGCGAGACTATTCTCTAAACTCATGTCAGCTCCAGGAATATTCAACCAAGAAAAAATGAGCGCTGGGCTGGTCGACGGATTTGTTGGTGTAATGGCAAACCAACCACTTTCTAAATGTACAGTGAAAATGGCTATCAACATAGTGACGATGAGAGGCAAGCTAACAAGGCGTGTCAACAGTCCTACGATTAATAGCCAACCACCTAAAAATTCGGTCCAACCAGCCATAAAGGCGAGTAAGTCGGGAAACGGTAATCCAAGTCCCCACTCTGTATTACCGAACCATGAGGTAACACTGGGATCAGCAAGAAGTTTGTCTAAGCCTGTTACATCGTTATTTGATAAATTAAGTTTACTGAAGCCAGCAACGACCATTACGGGGCCCAAAATTAGTCGAAGGGCAAGAGAGGTGAAATCTCGTGCAAAAAGTTTTGGTGCGGTTGATGGAAAGGCTAAATAGGATAAATATTTTTTCATGCGGTCTACACTTACTATTTTAGATTCAAGTATAGACCGCTATTGGGCGAAATATATTTCTTAAATTGTTCTTGCGACTTCTAAAGCTTCCGCAATAGCGCGTTTTGCATCAATTGCAGCGGCTAATTTTGCTCCGCCTATCACATGTTGATTTGCTGGCATGGCGTCTTTATTAAACAAATGGTCATTGGACTCTTGCCCGATACACGCAATCACGGTATCAACGTCCAATAATGTTTCGACTCCATTTTGTTTAATTAACAGGCCTTGCTTGTCAAAACGAATGTATTCACAGTTTGAATGTTGTTTGACATTGTGATGTTTCGCAACTGCTCGGTGGATCCATCCCGTCGTTTTACCTAAGTCCTTACCAAAACTGCCTTCACTGCGTTTTAGCATGTGAATTTCACGTTTCTCCTGAGATCCAATAGGTTTGCATTCAATACCCCACTGAGATTTAAAATTCTCAATGCTTTGGTTTCGTTCTTCTGTCAAAAATGCAACCATATCGAAACCAATTCCACCCGCACCAAGAATTGCGATTTTGTTACCAAGTTCAACCTCTCCTCGAATCACTTCATCGTAGGCTAAAACACGCTTATCGTCAGCACATTCGAATCGCGCTAAACGTGGTCTGACACCCGTTGCAAAGACCACATCATCATAAAGCGATGTCATTGTTTCGTCGTATTCACAATTAAATTCAAGTTCAACATTCAATCGAGTAAGTTCATGGTTGAAATAATCGAGTGTGAACTGAAAATCTTCTTTACCTGGAATTTGACGAGCAAGGTTGAATTGACCGCCAGCGACCGAGTTTTTCTCAATGACTTTAACGTGATGACCTTTCTTCGCAAGATAAATAGCCGCTGAAAGACCAGCTGGTCCGGCGCCAACGACTAATACCTTTTTCGTCTTCATTGTAGTAACAATCGGTTTATCTAATTCAAAGCAAGCTTGTGGATTAACCAAACACGTAGCACGCTTACCCTTAAACACCTGATCCAAGCATCCCTGATTACAACCTATACAAATATTAATTTCAGCACGTCGATTTTGCTCATACTTGTTAAAAAAGTCCGGGTCAGCAAGTAAAGGGCGAGCCATTGATATTAAATCAGATTGACCTTGCTCTAAAATTTCATTCGCTAATTCTGGCGTGTTAATTCGGTTAACAGCGATAACAGGTATATCAACAGCCTGTTTGAGACGTAAAGATGCTTCACGGAATGCCCCAGGAGGAACCATACTCGCAATAGTAGGAACACGCGCTTCGTGCCAACCGATCCCAGTATTTAAAATATCTACGCCTTCATCCGCTAACCATTTGGCTTGTTGTACCACTTCTTCTTTGGTCGAACCATCTGGTACCAAATCCATAACTGAAATTCGGAAAATAATGAGGAAAGACGGACTAACATTTGCGCGAACGGCGCGAACAATCTCAAGCGCCAATCGCATCCTATTTTCTAATGTACCACCGTACATATCCTGACGTTTGTTGGTATGAGGTGCGATAAATTCATTAAGTAAATAACCTTCAGAACCCATTATTTCAACACCATCGTAACCCGCTTTTTCGGCAAGTTTTGCTGACTTTGCAAAATCTTTAATGGTCGATTTTATTGAAGAAATCGACATCGTTTTTGGTTTGTATGGGTTTATTGGCGCTTTTAACGAACTCGGCGCGACATTGAATGGATGGTATGCATAACGACCCGCGTGCAATAATTGCAAGCAAATCTTACCACCATGTTTATGCACCGCATCGGTATACAGACGATGTTTGATAACGTCGTATATCGTATTAAAGGAAGCCGCTATCGGTGTTAGTTTACCGCGAATATTTGGACTATACCCACCTGTTATAATCAAACCAACGCCGCCTTTGGAGCGCTCTTCATAAAAAGCCGCTAACTTTTTGCGGTTATGCCATCCTTCTTCCAGTCCGGTATGCATAGACCCCATTACCAGACGGTTACGTAGAGTGGTATGCGTTAATTTTAATTCTTTTTCTAACATTTCGAGCCTCTTCACTGGTCTTACCTGTGAAACATTAACGTTTTTATAAATTTTCGCAAGCGTTATGTCATAAATCGTCACCCATCTGGTGACACAAAAATATTAAATTGCGGGAATTTGGTTTTATCATCCAAGGTTGGTTTATAAAGCATAATGACAAAATCACACCTTGTTACTTTTTTTACTCAGTCTTTAACCCAGAATCAGATATGATAAAGTGAGTGAAATTCTTAAGTTAGGAAAGGCATCATTTTGGATTACGTCAAAACAGTTTTTCGATTTCTGTGGAAAGCGATAAACTTTTCAAGAAACTTGATTCTCAATCTCATTTTCTTCGGCATCCTTTTCGCCGTCATTTTTAGTATTGAAGAAAACGAGCAAACACACACAATTGTTGCACAGGAATCGGCGTTAGTTTTAAACCTAAGTGGCATCTTGGTTGAAGAAAAACGCTATGTTGATCCTATCGAAGCTGCATTTAGCGACTTCAGCGATGACAAAGAGCCAGCAGAAATATTGGTTGATGACGTCGTGGAAGCAGTTAAAAATGCTGCGGATGATTCTAGAATCAAAGCCATTGTATTAGACCTTAAATCATTGCATCGCGCTCATCTGGATAAACTCAAGCGCATTGGAGTTGCCCTAAACGACTTCAAAGCACAAGGTAAGCAAGTTATTGCCTATGGGGACTACTATTCTCAAGCACAATATTATCTCGCGAGTTACGCAGACGAAGTTGTTTTACACCCTTACGGCGGCGTGAGCATTGATGGTTTTGGTGTTTACCCTATCTACTTTAAAGACGCGTTAGACAAACTATCTATTACTCAGCACGTGTTCCGCGTTGGCACATACAAATCGGCTGTAGAACCGTTTATCCGAAATGACATGTCAGAAGCGGCGAAAGAAGCCAATCGTTTATGGTTAGGTGAACTTTGGTCTCACTATAAAAATGACGTTTCGTTGAACCGTAAGTTTGATGAAAGTAATTTTGATGAAACGTTGGATATCTTTGTCGAGAAGCTAGAACAAACTCAAGGTGACTACGCTCAGTATGCGTTGCATAACAAATGGGTAGACAAATTGGCGACACGCCAAGAATTGACCGAAGAACTTGTTGGATTGGTTGGAGAAGACGAAAAAACAAAATCGTTTAATCGGATTGCATTTCAGGACTATCTAGATCTAACACGACTTAACCACTTTGATATCCCAATGGGTGACAAAGTAGCTGTTGTCGTCGCTAAAGGGTCAATTATGGACGGAAAGCAACGAGCTGGTGAAATTGGTGGTGACTCTACTGCAGCACTACTTAAAAAGGCGCGTTTGGATGATAAGGTCAAAGCGGTTGTTCTGCGAATCGATTCAGGCGGTGGCAGCATGTTCGCTTCAGAGATTATCCGAAACGAAGTACTTGCAATTAAAGCCGCAGGCAAGCCAGTCGTTGCGTCAATGGGTTCAGTCGCCGCGTCTGGTGGTTATTGGATTGCCGCTTCAGCAAATGAGATTTGGGCTTCAGAAAATACGATCACCGGCTCAATTGGCGTATTTGGCACGATAATGACAATTGAAAATAGTCTCAAAAAATTAGGTATTTATTCAGACGGTGTTGGCACTACCGAATTACAAGGTAGTTCGTTCACTCGAGGTATTGACCCTAAGATGGCCAATGTCATTCAAAAAGGTGTTGAAAACGCCTACGATAAATTTATCACCGTCGTGTCAAATTCAAGAAACATTCCAAAAGAAAAAGTGAATGAAATTGCGCAAGGTCGTGTTTGGCTTGCACCACAAGCGCTTGAATTTGGTCTAGTAGATAAACTAGGCTCAAAAGATGATGCTATTGCAGCCGCTGCCGCACTTGCTAATTTAGATCAATACGATGTTGAAGTTGTTGAGCAAGACTTGACTGAGCAAGAAAGGCTAATCCAGAAGATTTTCGGTGTAGCCTCCGTTAAGTCCTTGGTGGGCGGCGTCTACAGTTCCATCGCTGATTCAACTGCGTTATCTGGTCTAATAGGTATGGCACAAGATACACTGAACACACAAACTAAACTGATTAAACAGTATAACGACCCAAATGGCGTTTACAGCCGCTGTATATATTGTGAATCTGTTCAGTAATTTACTCACTGCAATGTGATGCTGCAGTTGGTATACTTAGCCCAGAATTAATTCTGGGCTTTTTTATGAACCGTAAAAGAATCTATATTGCTTACACGGGCGGTACGATTGGTATGAAACAATCCAGTCGTGGATACGTTCCTGTCGCGGGCTACCTTACTCAAACCGTTGAACAGAATGCTGAGTTCACTCGTGAAGAAATGCCGCTATTCGACATTCATGAGTATTGCCCGCTCATTGATTCATCCGATATGTCCCCTTCACATTGGCAATTAATTGCGGATGACATCAAATCAAAATACCATGATTACGACGGATTTGTCGTTTTACACGGCACCGACACCATGGCGTACACGGCCTCTGCACTGTCTTTTATGCTAGAGAACCTTACAAAGCCTGTTATTGTCACTGGATCGCAAATTCCGTTGTCTCAGCTACGTTCCGATGGGCAGGTAAACCTGCTCAATGCCATGTATTTAGCTGCAAATTACCCAATTGCTGAAGTTAGTTTATTCTTCAATAATCAATTATTTAGAGGTAACCGCGCCACCAAAGCGCATGCTGACGGTTTTGATGCTTTTGCATCCCCTAACCTTCCTCCTTTGGCACAGTCGGGTATCAACATTCAGCTTATTGAAGGTCGCTTAAGTCCTTACGTCGACCAAGCCTTGAGAGTTACCCCAATAACTCCTCAACCGATTGGTGTGTTGTATCTTTACCCTGGCATTTCTGTTGAAATGATAAAAACGTTGTTGAACAGCGATATAAAAGCGTTGATCCTACTGAGTTTTGGCGTTGGCAATGCACCTCAAGATCCAGACTTTTTAACTGCACTTAAAAATGCCTGTGATCGTGGAATTGTGATTGTTAATCTAACACAGTGTATAAAAGGTCAGGTAAACATGGGCGGTTATGCAACTGGAAACGCGTTGTTAAATTGCGGCGTAATAAGTGGATACGACATGACCGTGGAAGCCTGTCTAACTAAACTGCATTATCTGTTTAGCCAAAACTTAGAATTGGAAACAATTCGCCATCTGATGCAAGATAACCTTCGTGGTGAACTTTCGCGATAAAAAAAGGCCTGTTAATTCAGGCCTTTTTTTATTATCTAACTTTCTGGTCAATGTCGACCAAATCGGTAAGGTGACAGGTTTCACCTTGGTGAGTTTTGATCCCATGCTCACCAAAATAGTCTCGTTGAGCCTGTACCAAATGACCATTGCTCGCGGTACTTAGCGTCGCAATATAATTTTGAGTCGCACTTAATACTGGAAACGCTAAGCCCGAAGAAACCGCTACACCCGCAACTTTACGCAGAGCTTTCGTTTCGCTCGACAACGTATCGATGAACTCAACACCCTCAGCGATATCGTCTAAATAGTCAGCACGAATGATACAACCCGCTCGCCAAGTCTGTAGGGTTTTTGCTAAATCTACTTTCCATTGATGCGCTCTTGAAGCACCTTTTATCAATGCTAAACCTTGGCGATAACACAATAAACTCGCTAGATAGAAAGCATCTTTAAGGTCATCTAAATCGACCTTAATTTCGTCTGTCTCTTTCGTTTGATATGTCATTTCTTTTGCGGCGTGAGTATCAATGGTGTTCGTTAGGTGACGAGCCTGTACGGCTGCAACAAGCGAAGGCACAGCGATACCGAGTTCAAGTGCATTTTGCGCAGTCCAAAGACCTGTTCCTTTAGCACCGACTTTATTGTCAATTAAATCGACCAACGCTTCATCTTGTTCTGTTTTAAGCTCAAGGATGTGTGCAGAAATGGCTAATAGGTAACTATTTAACCGGCCTTCAGACCAACTACGGAATATCGCCGCGACTTCTTCCGGTGAGCGTTTCGTGCCGAAACGTAATAGCTGGTATACTTCAGCTATAAGCTGCATTAGCGCATACTCAATGCCATTGTGTACCATCTTAACAAAATGCCCACTTGCAGATTGGCCGACACGCGCAAAGCAAGATTCACCGTTGTAACTTGCGGCAACTTTCTCGAACCATGGTTCAATGCGTTCCCAACCGCCCTCAGACCCGCTCGCCATCATAGCCGGTCCATGACGCGCTCCCTCAGCACCGCCCGAAATGCCCATCGTGGCGAATTCAAATTTATTTTGATACTTCAGTTTACGAGCGATACCATCTTTGTAGTTGCTATTCCCGCAATCAACAATGATATCGTCTTTATCAACGCCAGCTTCAACTAAATCTGAACAGACTTTGTCAACTAATTCGCCAGCCGGAACCAACAGTAGAATAGAACGAGGTGCTTCAAGACGTTTAATCATATCACCAAGGTCTGAAACAATATGCAAACGCTCTGCAATGCCTAATGACTGCGCTTGGCTGATAAGTTCAGCGCCCGCATCGGGGTTAGTATCATATGCGACTAACGTTAGCCCTTTTTCGATAAGATTTAGCGCTAGGTTTTTCCCCATCACACCCAAACCAACTAATGCAACTTGCATTTAGTTTCCTCCTCGGTAACAACGTATTGGTTATTTCTAACTTTGCCGCGCATTATAAACGAGCACGCTAAAAGTAGCGAGTTTCACGTCCCCGCTCAATTATAGTAGCCCGAATTTCACTTGTTAGGCGGCATGAACGATTTATACTTCTATCTATCGATGTCTTTGCTCGTTGACGGGCGCTGACACCGGTGTCATAATGACGTCATACAGATCATATAGATTAATACGATATGAAACAATTAAAGCCGTTGTTTTTTATCTGTAATTGACTACAAAATCTGCAATGTAGAACATCGCTATGCATGCGAACAACAGGAGAACCTGATGCTTAGACGCACCAAAATTGTTGCAACCCTTGGTCCAGCCACCGACAGAGATAATAACTTAGAAAAAATCATTCGAGCTGGCGCAAACGTCGTTCGTCTTAACTTCTCACACGGTGTTGCTCAAGATCACAAAGATAGAGCAGCCGCAGTTCGTGAAATCGCTAAACGCCTCAACAAACACATTGCGATTCTTGCCGATTTACAAGGTCCTAAAATTCGAGTTTCAACGTTCAAGGACGGTAAAGTCGTTCTTGAAAATGGTGCTCAATTCATCCTCGACGCGAAAATGGCAAAAGGCGAAGGTAATGTTGACGCCGTTGGTATTGACTACAAAGAGTTGCCTAATGACGTCAAACCAGGCGACACCCTACTCCTTAACGACGGTTTGATTCAGCTTGTCGTTGACAAAGTGGAAAGACACCAAGTTTTCACTTCGGTTACGGTTGGCGGTGTACTCTCGAATAATAAAGGTATTAACCGATTAGGTGGTGGTTTAACGGCTCCAGCGTTTACGGATAAAGACAAAGAAGATTTAATTACAGCAACCGAAATTGGCGTTGATTATATTGCAGTATCTTTCCCTCGTTCTGGTGATGACATGCGCTATGTTCGCTCACTTGCGGAAAAAGCAGGTTCTAACGCGCAATTGCTCGCAAAAATTGAACGTGCTGAAGCTGTCGCGACGGTTGAAGCAATTGACGATATTGTCCTTGCATCTGACGCGGTAATGGTTGCGCGCGGAGATTTAGGCGTAGAGATTGGCGATGCCGCACTGGTTGGTAAACAAAAATTGATCATTAGCCGAGCTCGTTCATTAAATCGTACCGTAATCACGGCGACACAAATGATGGAGTCGATGATTGATAACCCAATGCCTACACGCGCTGAAGTTATGGACGTGGCGAACGCGGTATTGGATGGTACGGATGCGGTAATGCTTTCTGCTGAAACAGCTTCAGGCAAGTACCCAGAGGAAACAGTTAAAGCGATGGCTCGCGTGTGTGTTGGTGCCGAATCAGAACCCACAATTAACGTTTCAAAGCACCGTTTAGATAGTATGTTTTCCGATTGTGCAGAGACGATTGCGCTTTCAGCAATGTATGCGGCTAATCATCTAGGCACTGTGAAAGCGATTGTCGCTCTAACTGAATCAGGCAACACCTCTAAACTGATGTCTCGAATTAGTTCAGGATTACCTATCTATTCTTTATCGCGTCATCATTCAACATTAGGACAAACAGCTCTTTATCGTGGTGTTTACCCTGTTTATTTTGATTCAACTCAGTGTTCCGATGAATTAGTCGTTAAAGAGGCGCTCGATACACTTGTGGCTTCAGGTACATTAAAAGCAGGTGATACAGTGATCCTAACCCATGGTGACATGATGGAGACGATTGGTGCAACAAATACGATGAAAATCGTCACTGTCTCCTAAATAGTTAAAACAACAGGCGGCTTAAGCCGCCTTGTTAACTAGCTAGTGCTGCTTTCACTTTATCTCTGTAGCTTCGACTTACTTTAAGCTCTTGTCCATTTTGCAATACGAGCAAATATTCGCCACTTGTTTGAGTAACCAATTTACTAATTTGTTTCGTATTTACAATTGCACTTCGGTGAACGCGAACAAACAGTTGCGGATCAAGTTCTTGCTCTAGTTCCTTCATCGTTTTACGAAGAATATGTGTTTGACCATCTGAACAATGTAGGCACATGTAATCACCTGCAGCATCTACCCATTGGATCGATGCAACTGACACGCGAATAATTTCGCCATGTTCTTTAACTGCCAATGATTCTGGGAATTTCTTATCAACAATGCTATCGCCTGTTGCTAACTTTTTAAGAATTTCTTCGCAGTTATTGCCTGTAATACCAGCAACAAAACTCGCTAATTTTTTCTTATGGGCGTTATCTTGTTGTGTTTTCAAATAGGTTTGCACTTTTTCTACCGCCTGTTTTAGTCTGTTGTCATCAACGGGTTTGAGAATGTAGTCCAATGCATGAATTTCAAACGCTTTTACAGCGTACTGATCAAAGGCCGTTACAAAAACAATTGCAGGCAACGGTTTAACACTCTCGGTTAAATAGCGGGCAACTTCAAATCCATTTAAACCCGGCATTTGAATATCTAAAAAGACTAAGTCAACATCGTTTTGTTTACAGTAATCAATAGCTTCCTGCCCATCACTGCAAAGCGCAAGCACGTCGATTTCTTCAAAACCTTTCAACCTGACTGCGAGCCCTTTTCGAGCTAACGCTTCATCATCAACTATGATTGCTTTAATTTTGCTCATTGTTTATTAGCCTTTTCATATGGAACTCGTATGTTTACTTTGAGCCCCGAAGGAGAATTCTCTGACAATACGAACGAGTAGTTGTGCTCGTAGAGTGTTTTTAATCGATCTTTGGTATTTGCAATACCTACGCCTGATGCTTTAACAAGTTGACCGTTCGAAATTTCGGTTCCAGGCCCATTGTCACTCACTTCCATCAAAAGTTCGTTTGCAAACACTTGGGCCTTGATGGCAATAACACCACCTACCGTCATATTGGCTATTGCGTACTTAATCGAGTTTTCGATGATTGGTTGTAAAATTAAGCTAGGGACTAATGCATTTTTAGCTTCATCACTTACATCAATCTGAATTGAAAGCCTTTCATCGAAACGCACTTTCTCGATTTCTAAATATAGCATTAACGCGTGTAGCTCCTGATCGAGCGGTACTTTCTTTATCGGGTCAGTATTTAACGTATAACGGAGAAAGTCGCTTAAGCGTGAAACCATTAAATTCGCGTCTTTATTTTCTTCAACTAGGATAAGTGTCGAAATTGCGTTTAGCGTGTTAAACAAAAAGTGGGGATTAAGCTGATAACGCAGCATTTTAAGTTGCGCTTCATGAGCCATCGTGTTGGCCTTCAATGCTTTTTGTTTTTCACTTTGCAGCAACTGATAATACTTAATCCCGAAATACAAACCACTCCAGCACAATACAATGTAGACCGCGTCTAAACCTTGTTGAAAATAGTAGTACCATTCATCCGGGCGATAGCCATGACGATAGATTTCCCAAAGGTTGTATTTTTGAACAACAGACCAAAGTGTGCCTGTTATATACGATGCACTAAATACAACTAATACGAGTATCCAAGGTTTTGCATTCCAAATCTTACGGTAAAGGTAACGTAAAGGCACTGTCATCAAGCAGCCGGCATAAGCATTCAGTACAATGACGAATACGTAAATATCCCTCATTTCGAATACTTTCGAACCGATGTAATTAACCAGCGCGTATCCAATCCATCCAGCTATTTGCAATACCCAGAAAAAGCGCTGCCGGTTATCGACTAATGATTGCCACTTCAATAGAAACGTTTTCAAAATTTTTACCTTAACCCGATTATATCGTTATACAAGTGTGTATCGCACTGCTGCTTGTCTTGTAATTTTGCTGATTAACGCAAACAAAAAAGGCACCTAAAGTGACCTTCAGATGCCTTTAAACACTCGACTTTTTTAAGCGAGTTTGTCAGAAGCTACTTTATAAGTAGGGTCTTCAATTACATTCACTTCCACAAGATCTGAGGCTTTATTCAAAAGCGCTTTACAATCTGAACTTAAATGGCGTAAATGCAGCGTTTTCCCTACTTTACTATATCGTTCTGCAAGATTATCAATCGCTTCTATCGCACTATGGTCTGCAACACGCGAGTATTTAAACTCCACGACTACGTGTTCTGGGTCTTGTTCAACGGCAAATAATTCAGAGAAGTTTTTCACGGAACCAAAAAACAATGGTCCATGCAATTCATACACTTTTGAGCCGTCTGTATCGATATAATTCGTTGTATAGATATGTTTCGCGTGTTCCCATGCAAAAACTAACGCCGATACAATCACGCCTACACACACTGCTATCGCTAAGTCTGTAAACACCGTAACACCTGAAACTAACACAATGACGAACGCATCTGATTTAGGCACACGTTTCATTATACGGAATGAACTCCATTCGAAAGTTCCAAGCACAACCATGAACATCACCCCAACCAACGCCGCGAGTGGGATCATTTCAATAAGTCCTGCCGCAAACACGATGAATACCAGAAGCAGTACGGCAGCGGTAATACCTGATAGTCGACTTCGGCCACCTGAATTAATATTAATCATTGACTGGCCTATCATTGCACAGCCACCCATTGCACCAAATACGCCACAGGTTAGGTTTGCAGCACCCTGCCCGATACACTCACGATTACTTTGTCCGCGAGTTTGTGTAATTTCATCGATTAAGGTGAGCGTTAGTAGCGATTCAATAAGACCGATGGCAGCAAGGATAAGTGCATAAGGAAAAATAATTTTTAGTGTTTCAAAGTTCCATGGTACATCTGGAATATGGAATGTTGGAAAACCGCCTGCGATAGTTGCATCTGCATTACCTGTCATGTCTTTTACGTAATCGATGACTGTACGCGCATCTAGGTCAAAGCCAATCGCCAAACCTGTTATAACCAATATTGCTGCGAGTGAAGACGGCACGGCTGTCGTCAGCTTTGGAAGGAAGTGGATAATGGCCATCGTCAGCGCAACCAGGCCCAGCATAATGTAAAGTGTTGAACCACTCATCCATTGCATCACGCCTTGACCGTCACTTACTTTAAATTGACCTAATTGAGCTAAGAAGATAACTATCGCAAGCCCATTTACAAACCCTAGCATCACAGGATGCGGCACCATTCGTATAAACTTACCGAGTTTAAAGACGCCTGCCAAAACCTGTAAGAAGCCTGTGAGCAATACCGCTGCAAATAAATATTCAGCACCGTGCTCTAAGACTAGGCTCACCATAACAACAGCCATTGCTCCTGTCGCGCCTGAAATCATACCTGGTCGCCCACCAAAAACCGCGGTGATTAAACCTACGATAAACGCAGCATATAGACCAACTAATGGCTCTACATGAGCAACAAACGCAAATGCAACAGCCTCCGGAACGAGTGCCAATGCAACGGTTAATCCCGATAAAATATCGTTTTTCGCCGAACTTGGTGCCTTGCTTAGCAAGTTAAACATCTATCCCCCAACCCATTTATTTAAATAGAAAAGCGCAGGATTTTAGCAAAATCCTGCGCTTAGAACAATTTCACATCGAGTCTAACGTTAAATAGGCAACGCTGTACTACGCTTTACACACGTCATCGTTACGTTTGAATTCACTTCCTGAACATAGTCTAAGCTCAATAAGTTATCACGAACAAAATGTTCATAGCCTTCAATCCCTTTGGATATGATGCGTAGCATAAAATCCATTGTGCCTGCCATCGTGTAGCACTCGGTTACTTCATCGTAGCTTTGGATTAATTTTTCAAACTCAGCTAGGTTCTTTTTACCGTGATTAGATAAGCGCACATGTGCATAAACAAGCATGTCAAAACCAAGTTTCTTTTCATCTAAAAGTGCAACTTTTCCTTTGATATAACCATCTTGTTCTAATTTCGCAATTCGACGCCAACATGGCGATTGCGACAATCCTACTTTATCCGCAATCTCTGCGGTGGACAGACTCGCATTTTGTTGGAGGAGCGAGAGTATCTGACGATCTACGTGATTTAAAGACATACTTTTTTCTTATAACGATGTTTTTATGATTAAACTATACCCATTTTAGGTCAGCTTGTCTGCTATTTTTTAACCAAATCGACCTGACACAAATGGATTCGTGCGTTTTTCAATTCCTATGGTCGTTTCATTACCATGTCCCGATAACACTACCGTTTCATCTGGCAACGTAAACAACTTTTCACGTATTGAATTTAATAACGTTGGACCGTCCCCTTTAGGAAAATCAGTGCGTCCTATAGAGCCCTGAAATAGGACATCACCAACAAATACACTTGACGAAGGCTTATTATAGAACACGACATGGCCCGGTGTGTGCCCAGGACACAGAAAAACGGATAAATCAATTTTTCCTACCTTTACTTTATCGCCTTCTTTCAACCATACATCTGGTAAAAACGGCTCCATAATAGGAAATCCAAACATTTGGCACTGCATCGGTAAAGCATCAAACCAAAACTGTTCATCTTTATGAGGACCAACAATCTCAACATTGTACTTATTTTTTAAAACAACACTTGCACCAACATGATCTAAGTGACCATGAGTGAGAAGTATTTTGTCAACTTCAACACCCAAGCCATCCACATACACAGCTATCTTATCTGGGTCTCCACCTGGATCTACCAACGCTGCTTTATTCGTTTCGTCACATACAATTACTCTGCAATTTTGCATGAACGGTGTAACGGGAATGGTATGTACTTTCATCATTCTTTATTAAATCCCATTAATATCGGGTACTTGAGATAAGCATCATCATAAAATGGTGTGTGTTTATATAACCATTCCATCCTTTTTTCAGGATCATTTGCAAATGCTTTGTCTTCCCTAACCAAAGAATCGAACTCTAGCGCAAGATTTGGATTGTCTTTTAACAACATTCTTGCATAAGGTTCGAGTGCATAATTTTCAACGTATTCTGTACGTTGAAATATTGTATTGAATTCACCCCACTGGAAAAAAGAATCTGGCGCTTCTGGATGCAGCAAGTGAACAGCAAGTTCACCTGCACCTTGCTGAGTCTTTACTTCAAACCAACCTTGTAGTGAATTTACAGTAACAGTTTTGTAGCTAAACGTTGCACTTACACGAAAACGGCCTTCGAATGGCGCCTTATCAAATTCATATTGTTCGACAATTCCTTGCTTAACAACCAAATTTGACATTTCACTAACCGGCGTAACGTCAATGCCTTGTAGTTTTAACTTCTCAACTAACTCACGATAAACTGGAGGAATGAAAAATGAATTTGGCACGTCGACAATTTTTGACGCTTCTTTTTGCCAATAAATCGGTAACTTTTCGTAATTCAGCGGCTTACCAATGTATTTTGCTTCTGTCGTGCCAGATAGAGCACTATCGAATCGAGTATATTCAACGCCTTTAAATGAAATGTAATCAGGCTGTTTGGCATATTTTCTCTCTACAACTAACTTTGCTGGTACAAACGCTCGTTCATTTTTAACCGCTGTCGCAAGTTCATCTTGATGTTGAGATAACGCACTAATAACACCATCAAAAAACGCATACGTGCCTAGGACTCGTTGTTTATAAGGTTTCAACGAATGATTCTCGACTAATATTGATGGCAAGCTTCTTAAGTCGCCCCATCCATTCGAAAATCGAGGTGTTGCAACCCAACCAGCCAATCCTTCTTTAAAATTTCGTTTGTTCATCGCAAAAATTAGCGGTCCAGGTATATGGCCTTCATCTTCGAGCTTTTTATCAATCATCGGCTTAAAGCTTTCATCTAGAACTCGAGAAATCGCAGGTGATTCACTGGAGAATTCAGGATTAAACCCATAAGTCACATCGTATTGATAGTCAGCTCCATCGGTTACGTGAACATCAATGTAGAGTGATGGTTGAAATTCGTTAATTACTTTCAACACTGACCGAATCTCTGGCGTATCCAGTTTTGTGTAATCACGATTAAGGTTTAGGTTTTTAGCGTTTGTTCTAAAGCCCATGATACGAGGACCGCGTTGATTAATACGGTTAAACTCATTTCGACGTTCATGACCATCTACATTTAAAATAGGAATAAAGAGCAAGTTTACCTTGCTAAGAATATCTCTTCGCTTACCTGTTGCGATGTCACGTAGGAGCATGAAACCAGCGTCTTTTCCATCGATTTCACCTGCATGGATACCCGCCTGAATTAACAGAGTTGGTTTATTATTATTTTTAAGCATGGCTGAAGAGAATTGGCTGTGCTCACTTGCAATGAGCATCGCAATTTCCCTACCCGCATCGCTAATCCCTATGACTTCTTTTTTAAATTGGGTTGGATTAGCCGCAACTAATCTGTCAACGAACAGCATCGTTTTTTCGTAGTCTGGAGAGTCAAGACCACCGCTTAATTCGAATGCCGTCGTTAACGGACCTTCTTGTTGCATTAACGCTTCGGTCTTACCATGCCATTCAATTAATGGAGGTAAGTGGCTTTCGGTTGCAGCCATAGTCATCATTAAAAGTGTTGCGAACATAAAAACTCAAATTTTCCGCGTAATGGAGACGATTATATCAATATTTTTTTAACAAGCTTAGAATGTGCGGTGATTCTACAAAAAATACAGCTAATTATAGGAAGATCAGCGTGCGTAAAGACATAAATACTCCACTAAAAGTACTTATTACTGGTTGTTCAAGCGGTATTGGTCTTTTTTGTACACAACAATTACATAATGAAGGGCATCACGTCGTCGCAACCGTTCGTAATCAAGAAGATAAAACACGCCTCGAAGCATTAGGGTTGAACGTGGCTATCTTAGATTTGGCCTCTCCAAAAAGTAGAGAAGCGGGATTTAACACTGCAATTGAACTACTCGAAGGTCGCCTCGATATACTGTTTAACAACGGGGCCTATGGACAACCCGGCGCGGTAGAAGACCTTCCAACCGACGTTCTTAAGCAACAATTTGAAGTAAACTTATTTGCTTGGCATGACTTAACAATCCGAGCGATTAGATTAATGCACCAGCAAGGTAATGGAAAAATAGTACATAACTCGTCGGTACTGGGGCTAGTTGCGTTGCCCTACCGAGGCGCATACAATTCGAGTAAATTTGCGCTAGAAGGCCTAACTGACACACTAAGAATGGAATTGTCTGGAACAAATATCCACATCAGTTTAATTGAACCTGGCCCGATTGTATCGAAATTTAGAGAAAACGCTAAAAAAGCATTTTTAGAGAATATTGATTGGAAAAGCAGTCGTCATAAAACTGAGTACGATAGCCAAATAAATCGACTGTCTGCAAGTGACGCCCCACAAAAATTTACTTTAGGCCCTGAGGCTGTATATGAACGCCTTGACGCTATTATTAAAAGTGAGAAACCAAAAGCGCGATATTATGTCACGTTTCCAACTTACTTAATGGGTTTCTTAAAGCGAATCTTAACGAGCGCTCAATTAGACAAAGTACTTCTGAAAAATCGTTGACGGTACGATCAAAAAAAGGCGCCTAGGGCGCCTTTTTTATCGCTTAATGATATTAAGCAGCTACAGATTCTTTTGCTTTTGCAACTAGTGCTGCGAAAGCTACTTGATCGTATACTGCGATATCAGCAAGGATCTTACGGTCGATTTCGATCGAAGCCTTTTTAAGACCATTGATGAAACGGCTGTAAGAAAGACCATTTTGACGTGCAGCAGCGTTGATACGTGCGATCCATAGTTGACGGAAAGTACGTTTCTTAGCACGACGGTCACGGTATGCATATTGACCAGCTTTAGTTACTGCTTGGAAAGCTACGCGATAAACACGTGAACGTGCACCGTAGTAACCTTTAGCTTGTTTTAATACTTTTTTGTGACGCGCGCGCGCGATTACACCACGTTTAACTCTTGCCATGACTGATATCCTCTATTAAGCGAATGGTAACAAACGGTTGATAAGAACTAGATCGTTCTTGTGAACCATTGTCTTAGCACGTAAGTGAAGTTTACGCTTAGAAGACTTCTTAGTCAGGATGTGACGAAGATGTGATTGCTTACGCTTGAAACCGCCTGAAGCAGTCTTTTTGAAGCGCTTTTTCGCGCCGCTGTGTGACTTTAATTTATAAGCCATTGCAATAACTCCAAATGATATTGCGTTTAACATGCAAGTAGGCGGACCGAGGTCACTTGTATGGCCTAGCTTGCGCCAAGTTCCGGTGGAGTAAACTCACTTAGACCGGTCAGTTCAGGTGACCGAAGTACTTTTAGACCTGAACTGAAGGATGCGTATTATCCAGTATTTATGACTTTTTGGCAATAGGTGCCAACATCATAACCATCTGGCGGCCTTCCACGCGACTCGGGAAAGACTCTACTTGAGAAAGATCTTGCAAGTCTGCTTTGATACGGTTGAGCAATTCAAGCGCCAAATCAGTGTGTGCCATCTCACGACCACGGAAACGTAGTGTGATTTTAGCTTTATCACCTGCTTCAAGGAATTTCTTTAAGCTGCGAAGTTTAACTTGGTAGTCGCCTTCGTCAGTACCTGGACGGAATTTAATTTCCTTGATTTGGATTTGCTTTTGCTTTTTCTTTTGTTCTTTTTGTTGTTTTGATTTTTCAAAAATGAACTTACCGTAATCCATCACTCGACATACAGGTGGTTCTGCATTAGGACTGATTTCAACCAAATCAACGCCAGCTTCTTCAGCTACTTCTAGAGCTTCACGAATTGATACTACGCCAATTTGTTCGCCTTCTAATCCGACTAAGCGAACTTCTTTTACTGTAATTTCCTCGTTAATACGATTCTTTTGAGCTGAACTTTGCCCTTTTTTGCCGCCTCTAATGGTACGTTCCTCCAAGTTATTGAAAATAAAAACGCGTGTGGCATACCTGACCACACACGCTCCGTCTTTATTTATGCACGGTTTTTGATTTCTTCGGTAATTTTAGCAATAAAATCATCAACTGCGAATTTACCGAGATCCTCACCTGTTCGCGTACGAACGGCTACTTCACGTTGTTCAACTTCTTTGTCGCCAACAACAAGTAGGTAAGGAATGCGTTTTAAAGTATGTTCGCGGATTTTAAAGCCAATCTTCTCATTTCTCAAGTCAGCGAATGCGCGAATTCCTAGTTTATTTAATTTTTGTACAATTTCTTGTGCAAAATCAGCTTGCTTGTCGGTGATATTCATAATCACCACTTGTTTTGGCGCAAGCCAAGTTGGGAACAAACCAGCATACTCTTCTGTAAGAATACCAATAAAACGCTCAATAGAACCCAGAATTGCACGGTGGATCATTACTGGTGTTTTACGTTCATTGTTTTCCGCAACGTAAGTTGCACCTAAACGACCTGGTAAAGCAAAGTCTAGTTGAACCGTGCCACATTGCCATGCGCGCTCTAAGCAATCATAAAGCGTGAATTCAATTTTAGGTCCATAGAATGCGCCTTCGCCCGGCAAATATTCAAATTCGATTTCATTTGCGTTAAGCGCTTCAGCAAGTGCAGCTTCTGCTTTGTCCCACATATGGTCTTCACCAATACGTTTCTCTGGACGAGTAGATAACTTAACTACAATTTTCTGAAAACCGAATGTTGAGTATGTGTCATAAACCATTTTAATACACGCCGACACTTCATCCATGATCTGTTCTTCAGTACAGAAAATGTGAGCATCGTCTTGTGTAAAGCCGCGTACACGCATCAAGCCGTGTAACGCACCAGATGGTTCGTTACGGTGACAACAGCCAAACTCAGCCATACGAAGTGGCAAATCGCGATAAGATTTCAAACCTTGATTGAAAATTTGTACGTGACCTGGACAGTTCATTGGTTTGATTGCATATTCACGTTTTTCTGATTCCGTTGTGAACATCGCATCAGCGTACTTGTCCCAGTGCCCCGAACGTTCCCAAAGCACGCGGTCCATCATTAACGGACCCTTGACTTCTTCGTAATCGTACTCGCGCAGTTTTTCACGCACAAAATCTTCTAGTTCGCGATAAATGCTCCAACCATCGTTGTGCCAGAAAACCATGCCTGGTGCTTCTTCCTGCCAGTGCCATAGATCGAGTGTCTTACCGATTTTACGGTGATCGCGTTTTTCCGCTTCTTCAAGACGTTTTAAATAAGCGCCTAACTGTTTCTTATCAGCCCATGCAGTGCCGTATACACGTTGCAACATTTTATTGTCAGAGTTGCCACGCCAATACGCACCGGCTACTTTCATGATTTTGAAGAAATGGCAGAAACGCATATTTGGTACGTGCGGTCCACGACACATGTCGATGTATTCTTCGTGGTGATAAAGTCCCGGACGGTCATCTTTCGAGATGTTTTCATCCAAGATTTCAATTTTGTACGATTCGCCACGCGCTGCAAACGCATCGCGAGCTTCTTGCCAGCTCACAGTTTTCTTTACAACATCGTAATTCGTTTTCGCAAGTTCAAGCATACGCTTTTCAAGCGCATCAAGATCTTCTTGTGTGAGAGAACGTTCAAGATCGATGTCATAATAAAAGCCGTTGTCGATTGTTGGACCAATCGCCATTTTCACATCAGGGAACAGTTGCTTAATTGCATGACCTAGCAAGTGAGCACATGAGTGACGAATGATTTCCAGACCGTCTTCATCTTTCGCTGTGATGATTTCAAGCTTAGCATCTTCGGTAATTAAGTCACACGCATCAACACGTTGACCATTAACACGACCTGCGATAGTCGCTTTTGCAAGACCCGGACCGATATCCTGGGCTACATCCATAGTAGAAACTGGATTTTCGAAGACGCGCTGGCTGCCGTCTGGGAGAGTAATTACTGGCATTATAATTCCTGTTACAGTGGTGATGCCTACGCCGCATCACGTGTTAATTTAATCAAAAGTTAAAAAGATTCGCTCTGACAACACTTTTACGAGTAAGTATTGGGAGTTAAGCGCCCAGTTTGGCGTTAAGCACAAAAGCGAACCGATATTTTGTCGTTACTAATGGCGAAATGCAAGTATCGGTCTAAAATTGAATAAGATTTAGTATTAACTCTTTGATGCAATGCCAAAAACGACCAAATTTACCATCGCAACTTTCAATCTACTTAATTTTGCGGCGCCGCCACTTTCGTTTTACCAACTTCATGAAAACTACAATGATACGCAATGGCAAACAAAAATTCAGTTTATAACCGGACTCATTGAACATTTGAATCCAACTATCATTGCGTTTCAAGAGGTGTTTAGCATACAAACATTACAATTATTGTGCGAAGACCTTGGACTACCATATTTTGCGACCGTTTCTTCACCCAGACCCGACCCAGTCTATCCCAATGTGTTATTTCATCCCGTTGTAGCGATAGCGTCGAAAATCCCGTTTAAATCAGCTCAAGCTCTTGAACCTTGCCCGGAGCTACTCGAATATTTGAATAATCAGCTCAATTTTGAATTTAATCGTACGCCAATAAAGTGCTATTTTGAATTGGAGGGGTTTGGTGAGCTTGCGCTCTATGCTGTGCATTTCAAATCTCAACGAGTACATTCGATGGCTCATATGCTTAAAAACACAGGGCAAGATGATCATTTATTAACTTTACTTCATCAAACTGTTGGCCAAATGCAGTCACAAATATCTCGATCTCTCGAAGCCTCTATTGTTTACTATGACGCACTAAAAACTCAAAGAGAAAAACACATACCCACTATCGTTTTGGGGGATTTTAACGACCAGATCACAAGCCCCGCGCTCTCATTTATGACCCAATCTTTTCCACCGAATACAGATTTAAATCTTCCTGACAGCGTGGGACTCGCCGACTCGTTTTATTTTGCTGATAACTTGCTTAGTTTTGATAGCAAACCTGCGAGTCATTTTTACCGAGGCCAGGGAAATGTGCTTGATTACATCCTTGCCTCAAAAGAGTTCAACCCAAATATGCCTACATCCAACGTAAAGTCACTCAAGTACATTTCTTTAGATAAGCATCTAGACCCAGCTCGTTCAGACGAAGACATACGCTACAGCGACCATGCATCGATAGCGATTGAATTCACCGTTTAAGATAAAATACAACGCGTCAGGCTTACGAGATAACAAAAACACAGTCTAGTTCGATAGATACCAATGAAATTTGTTAGAACAGTGATTCACGAAGGTTGGTATCCGAATACAACGTGCTATAATTGCGGCAATTTGAAAAAACTGGATATTTTATGAGAACTTGCGGCGTTGAAATAACAGGCAACGAAATTTTTCTTTGTTTACTTTCGAAAGAAGCGGATGTATTCGACATTCGAGATATTCGTCAGACACGATTTTCATTACCACAAAATGGTTCAGACACCGCAGTAATGCGTAAGTTTTACTTTGATTTTAAGAAATTAGTTGAAGATTACAAAATCGATTCAATCGCGTTTAAAGAACGTCCCGCAAAAGGTAAATTTGCAGGTAGCGCGGCAGGTTTTAAATTTGAGACTGCTTTGCAGTTAATCCCTGACATTGACGTCCGTATTTTGACAAGCACAGAAGTAAAAGAACAGCTTAAAAAGAACCCTATTCCAATCGATTTTGAAGAAACGGGTCTTAAAAAGTACCAAGAAAATGCATTCGCATATGCTTACGTTTATATCAACAGGAAGATTTATAAAGTTGATGAAAAACAGGCTGAACAGTAAGAATTAAATACGCCTTAAAAAGGAGCTTAGGCTCCTTTTTTATTGCTAAAAATGCAGCCAGCGGTTAATATCGCGCTCCACTTTGGGGGAGTAGCCTGCAAGTTATTCGAAACGCGATCGACAAATTCAGGGGCAAACTGATTTATTTGAAGTCGAATACGCATTCAAACTTGTGTCTATATCAACATAGTTGTGCACTCAATTGCGCATGGTATAGACGTAAATCATTTTGATTTATCGGCAAGACTCAAGGTAATGGCTTTCCTAATTTGGCGGGGGGAAAGTTGTTGCCTTGTTGTTTTTTTCCCCGCCATGGTAGCAATGTTATGGAACAGTTTTATATTTCTACACTTACCGTCACGCTCGCCGAAATAGGCGATAAAACCCAATTACTTTCCCTTTTTCTCATATTAAAATACAAGAAGCCAGTCCAAATAGCATTGGGCATTCTGTTAGCAACTATTCTGAACCATCTTGCAACAGCGTATTTAGGTGTAGCTATTTCTGACTTGTTTAACTCTTCGTATTTTCAATCTTTCCTAAGCTTGAGTTTTATCCTGCTTGGTATTTGGTTATTGTTTCCGGACAAAGAAGATGATGTAGACAACCGCTTTGACCAATTTGGGATATTTGCAGCAACGTGTGTACTTTTTTTCATAGCAGAATTAGGTGATAAAACTCAATTAGCTACAGCGCTTCTTGCTTCTCAGTTTCAGTCAATTTGGTTAGTTACGCTAGGCTCTACGCTTGGTATGTTACTCGCAAATATTCCTGTACTGATTTTTGGTGAGGCACTGATCAAAAAAGCTCCTTTAAAGCTTTTTAGGGCACTGGCAGCAATTACAGCATTTGCAGTTGGAATCGCTGGTTTTATTTTGTAAATCCTGTTACTGTATATCCGTACAGCAAAGGAAACTCTAGATCTCAACAAGGCGGTATTATGTACTCATGGTTTGAACGTTTAACTCGTCCTTTTCCAACACAAGAGGCAACACAACCGCCTTCAGGCTTACTCGCATTTTGTCGCTATTACACGAAAGGTATGGAAATCCCCCTTATTGTGATGTCTTTATCTGCAGCAATTCTCGCTATCCTGGAAGTCACACTCTTTAGCTTTATGGGGACACTCGTCGATTGGTTTTCTAGCTATACACCTGAACAACTTTTTGCTGAAAAAAAGGCTGACTTAACAACCATGGGTATAACTACTTTGGTCATTTTACCCATTTTAGTTTTCCTTCACTCTTCCATCCTTCACCAAAGCTTGCTTGGAAACTACCCAATGTCAATTCGTTGGCTCGCACATCGCTATCTCTTAAAACAAAGCATGTCATTTTACCAAGATGAATTTGCTGGTCGTATTGCAACGAAAGTGATGCAGACAGCGTTGGCAGTGCGTGAAACAGTGATGAAACTGCTCGATGTATTAGTTTACATATTGGTTTATTTTGGCGCGGTACTTGTTTTAGTCGGCCAAGCAGATCTAAGACTAATGCTCCCAATGATCGGTTGGTTGATAGCCTACATTGGCGTTCAACTTTATTTCGTCCCTCGTCTTAAAAACGTATCTACACAACAAGCGGATGCTCGCTCGGACATGACTGGTCGAATTGTCGATAGCTACACGAACATCACCACCGTTAAACTTTTTTCACACACACAACGTGAAGAACAGTACGCTAAAGAAAGCATGGAAATATTTATTAAGCCTGTCTATGCGCAAATGCGCCTTGCAACGTCTTTAAACGTAAGTGTTCAGGTGATTAATTATGTTTTGGTGTTTAGCGTTGCAGCTATGAGTATATATTTATGGTCGTTAAACGAAGTTACGGCTGGAGCCATCGCTATCACAGTCAGTTTGGCACTTCGACTAAATGGTATGGCCCAATGGATAATGTGGGAAGTAAGTGGGCTATTTGAGAATATAGGCACCGTAGTTGACGGAATGCGCACACTTTCACAACCTTTACAAATCACGGATAAAGAAAATGCGTCATCTCTTGATTTACAAGCTGGCGCTATTTCATTTAGAGACCTCCGTTTTTCCTATCGAAAAGCGGACAGTAGTCACAAAGTTGTGATCGATAATTTAAATCTTGATATCCGTGCTGGAGAAAAAATAGGCATTGTCGGACGTTCGGGTGCCGGAAAGTCAACTCTCGTTAATTTGCTACTCCGGTTTTACGATGTTGACAGCGGTCAAATTCTTATTGATGGGCAAAACATCGCGGATGTTACCCAAGAGTCGCTTCGAAAAAATATCGCAATGGTCACTCAAGATACTGCTCTTTTGCATCGTAGTGTGAAAGAAAACATTATGTACGGAAATCCAACAGCTACTGAGGCCGAGTTGTTAGCGGCTGTAACAAGTGCACAGGCGATGGATTTTATAAATGAGTTAGAGGATAAAGCTGGAAATGTCGGTTTGGATGCTCAAGTTGGAGAACGTGGAGTAAAACTATCTGGTGGACAGCGTCAACGTATCGCTATTGCCCGCGTACTATTAAAAAACGCTCCAATTTTAATTTTGGATGAAGCTACATCTGCACTCGACTCAGAAGTCGAAGCAGCGATTCAAGACAGCTTAGAACAGTTGATGGACGGGAAAACCGTCATTGCAATCGCCCATCGTCTTTCTACTATCGCCAAATTAGACAGATTAATCGTACTCGAGGAAGGTAACATTGTTGAGCAAGGAACACACACTGAGCTTCTTGCTCTTGGCGGGGTTTACGCAAAGCTATGGGCGCACCAAACGGGTGGATTTATTGGCGTGGATTAGCGCCATCGCAAAAAAGACGTACTGTTTGTGTAAGCAATTGATCTAGCGCTTTCTCATCAATCGCGGGCTGCCATTTTAATACTTGTTCCCAGTAGGTTAGTTTTTTGAGACCACCCCAAAAGAAACCTGCGGCAAGTTCTGCATCGAAGTCGCCCAAGCAACCGGCATTAAAAGCGTCTTTAAACCATTGCAGCAAAGCACATTCACAGTTGTTAAATCGAATGGCAAGACGCTCAGCTTGTTCTTTACTGCGCATTGATTCAATCATGACGATACGAGAAAGTGTTAAATAATCTTCATCAGACAGTAGTTCTATTGCGCTTCTTGCAAGATGCTCTAACTGAGTTTTAAAACCGTAATTTGGTATAAATTGAATTGCAACTAAGGGATTAATCCGCTCGATCAATAGGTCAACAACCGTATCGAACAAAGATTCTTTCGTTGGAAAATGTTTGTATAACGTGCGTTTAGATACTTGAGCCTCAGCAGCGATTCGCTCCATAGTAGTCGCTGTTAGGCCAAATCGCGCAAATTGCTTAATGGCAGCAAAAAGAATGCTGCTTTGCTTTGGTGATAATTGCACCTTGTACCCATTATAAAGCTTTACGTTAATACTATTTTAATTGAAAAAATTAAGAAAAAAAGTACACGATGCCGTTTACCTTTAATTGGTCTAGGTATACACTATCGTTTACTTGGTTATTTCTGCGTCATTCTCCTTTACTTTCTGTCGATTAGGGTATGAAATAAATAATTACCAACCTCGACACCTGTTGGAATCTGCATGCAGAGAACATCCTTATTAAGATTGTGCTGCGACAAAGATACCTCATTACCGCTACACACCTTGAAAAATCAAGGTATCCAGCTGTGGCAGCACAACATAATAAAAGCTCAAAATACAATCAATACTGGAGTGCTCATGTACCTCACAAAATTTAAGCGTCGCGCATTACCATTATCTTTGGCAGCAGCGTCTGTGTTCACACTCGTCGCATGTGGCGAAGGTGAAGCACCGCAAGGTCATGGTGGTATGCCTCCGGCACAAGTGCAAACAGTGGCTGTAGAAAAGACATCTGTTCCTTTCACTATTGAGCTTCCTGCAACTCTTTCGGGAAACAAGGAAGTAGAAATTCGAGCGCGAGTCTCTGGCATTATTGAATCTCGCAATTTCGAGGAAGGACAAATTATTACTGAAGGCCAATCATTATTTACCTTAGATTTAGAACCGTTCAAGTTAGAAGTAGATAAAGCAAAAGCCCAACTGCAAGCAGCAAAAGCCTCTGTTGAACAAGCGAAGCGAGAAAGAGACCGGTTAGAAGCGCTTAAAAACGAACGTTCCATTTCAAAACGTGAATATGATAACGCCGTATCCGCTTACGATATCGCCATCGCAAATCTAGAAACCTCTAAAGTTGCCTTAAAGAACGCTCAACTCGATCTGGAGTATGCACAAGTTAAAGCGCCGGTTTCTGGAATTGCAGGTAGAGAGTTTGTTTCAGAAGGTAGTTATGTTCAAGGTCCTAGCGTTTTACTTACAGAACTGACTGAAACGACAAAAATGCGCGTGCGTTTTGGTTTCTCAGAACGCGAACAACTTGATATGCGTCAGGAAGTAGAAAACGGTTATCTCACCCTACCCGCTGGTAATCAATTCGACGTTCAATTGGTTTTACAAAATGGCAGCCTTTATGCGCAAACGGGAAAAGTTAATTTCAGCGACGTTCGCGTAAATCGAAACACAGGAACAAGTGAACTTCAAGCCGTTGTTGATAATCCTGACGGGCAGCTTCGCCCTGGACAATTTGTTCGAGTAAAACTTACAGGCGCCATTCGTAGTGAAGCGATAGTGCTTCCGCAACGTGCCGTTTTAGACAATGGCACCGGTAAATTCGTATACGTCGCTGTAGAAAAAGAGCAAGGCATGACAGTTGCACTACCCGCGCCTGTTGAAGTGGGCGAATGGGTCCAACTTAATGGTGAGAACGCATGGGTGATTAAGTCAGGTTTAAATCCAGGTCAGCCTGTAATAGTCGAAGGAATGGCCCGTATTTTCTTCCCTGGCATGCCAGTTCAAGTAAACAATAAAGGAGCATAATACGGTATGTTCTCTAGGTATTTTATAGACCGACCGATATTCGCATTCGTTATTTCGATAGTGATGGTCTTGGCTGGTTTAGCAGCCATGCGAAGCCTTCCTATTGCGCAGTATCCGGAAATCGCGCCACCCGTTGTGCAGGTTACAGCAATGTACCCTGGCGCATCTGCCGATGTATTGGAGCAAACGGTTGCAGCGCCTATTGAAAACGCGATCACAGGCGTGGAAGGTATGATGTATATGGACTCGACAAGCACGAGTTCAGGCGCAACAACGATTGCGGTAACGTTCGAGATTGGTACTGATATCGATCAGGCTGCTGTTGACGTGAACAATCGCGTTAAACAAGTCGAAGCTCGTCTACCCGAAGAAACAAGACGCCAAGGTGTTGTTGTTGCGAAAGGTTCATCAAGTTTTCTACAAGTTCATGCGTTTTATTCGCCAGATGGCTCTCGTTCAAGCCTTTGGACATCTAACTACGTTACGATGAATATTCTTGATAGAATCAAGCGTATTCCGGGTACAACGAGTGTGCAGATCTTTGGTGCGAAAGATTACGCAATGCGTATTTGGTTACGTCCGGATGTAATGAGCCAACTTGGTGTCACGGTCGAAGAAGTAACGTCTGCTGTTCGTGAGCAAAACTCACAATACGCTGCCGGTACTATTGGTGCGACACCTACATCAAATAACCCTCAGGAACTTGTTTACAGCGTAACTGCAAAAGGTCGTTTATCGACCCCTGAAGAATTTTCTAACATCATCATTCGCGCCAATGCAGATGGCTCAACGCTCAGAATGAAAGACATTGCGCGTGTTGAACTAGGCTCCAAAGACTACAACTTCGCCGGTACATATAACGGCAAAGAAGCGGTGCTGTTGGGTATCTTCCTACAACCTGGTGCGAACGCACTTGACGTTGCGAATGAAGTAGAAGCGACAATTGCAGACATTAAAACCGCTTTCCCTGAAGGTTTATCTCACGCAATTCCTTACGACACAACGCGTTTCGTAGAAGTATCAATTCGCGAAGTACTAAAAACCCTCGGCGAAGCAATGCTTCTAGTGTTTTTAGTCGTTTATTTGTTCTTACAAAATTGGCGTGCAACTCTGATTCCTTCATTGGCGGTTCCTGTATCATTACTTGGTACGTTTGCGGGCCTCTATATGATGGGATATTCTATCAATACGCTAACGTTATTCGGTATGGTACTGTCAATCGGTATAGTGGTTGATGATGCGATTGTTGTACTTGAAAACGTTGAACGTATCATGCATGAACAACACCTTTCTCCGCGCGATGCCGCGATTAAAGCAATGCAAGAAGTGAGTGGCCCAGTTGTCGCCATTGTATTGGTACTGTGTTCTGTATTCGTTCCTATCGCGTTCTTAGGCGGCTTGACCGGTGAATTGTTCAGACAGTTCGCTATCACTATCTCAATTGCCGTTAGCTTGTCTGGAGTCGTTGCACTGACAATGACACCGGCGTTATGTGTTGCCATTTTGCGTCATGAAGATAAGCAAACTGCACGTTTCTTCATTTGGTTCAACGAATGGTTTAAGCGCATCACTGGTCGCTATGTTAGTTCTGTAAGCTTCATGGTCCGTCGTGGTTTCTTAGGTTTAACATTAATGTTAGCGATGATTGCTGCGACGGGATTCCTTTGGAAAAATACTCCGAACTCTCTTGTGCCTGACGAAGACCAAGGCTATTACATCAGCGCGGTATTTTTACCTGACGGTTCTTCACTCGAGCGTACAAACGAAGTGGTTGCAAAGGTTATCGATGCAATTCAATCAAATCCAGCAAACGAAAACGTAGTTGCATTTACTGGTTTCGATTTCATTGGTAACGGCTACAAAAGCAGCGCGGCTACCATTTTCGTTACACAAAGCCACTGGGATGATCGTCAAATCGACGTGAAGTCGCTCGTTGGTGAGCTTTATATGAAAACCGCAGGTATTAACGAAGCGCTCGTTTTAGCGTTTAACCCGCCAGCAATATTCGGACTAGGCAACACGGGTGGTTTTGAAATATACGTGCAAAACAAAGGCGATGGAGGCCCAGAGAAACTTAAAATGGGTATGCATTTAATGATGGCTGAAGCACAAAAGAGTCCCATCATTTCAAGCCTACAAACACTTTGGAGACCAGATGCCCCTCAGCTAAAAGTTGAGATGGATCGTGAACAAGCTCACGCAATGGGTGTGAATATTAATTCGGCATTCAACGCGTTAGCGGCGAACTTAGGTAACTATTACGTCAATGATTTCAACAAATTTGGTCGCGCATGGCAGGTTATCATGTCTGCCGAAGCTGAATTCCGTATGAAACCAGAAGACGTCGGCCGTATATACGTTAAAAGCGACAAAGGCGAGATGGTCCCGATTTCAGCGTTTACGAAAATTGAATACAGCCGAGGACCTGAGAGTCTAAATCGTTTCAATAACTTATCAGCAGTCAAACTCATCGGTGAAGCTGCACCTGGTTATTCTTCAGGTCAAGCAATTGCTGAAATGGAACGCATAGCAAAAACGGTGTTGCCACCAGATATGACTTATGACTGGACTGGTTCTGCATTCCAAGAAAAGCGAAGCTCTGGTACGACTGGTTTAGCGTTAGGTCTTGCAGTTATCATGGTTTTCCTAATTCTAGCAGCACTCTATGAGCGTTGGTCTTTACCAATTTCAGTGTTACTTGCATTGCCTTTTGGTACGTTTGGTGCACTGGTCTCGGTGTGGGTTTCAGGTTTAACAAACGACGTTTACTTTCAAATTGGTTTGGTCACCCTGTTAGGGCTTGCAAGTAAAAACGCGATTCTGATCGTTGAGTACGCACTAATGAAGTACCAAGAAGGTTGGACAGCAAGTGCAGCAGCACTTGAAGCGGCTCGTTTACGTTTTAGACCAATTATTATGACCTCCCTAGCCTTTATACTTGGCGTAGTTCCGTTAGTGTTTAGTTCTGGCGCTGGTGCAGGTGCTCGACATTCAGTGGGTACTGGTGTTATGGGCGGTATGATGGCTGCTACATTCCTTGCTGTCTTCTTCGTTCCCCTCTTCTTCTATTGGTTAACCACTCGACGTGTTACTGAAAAACGTTCACGTGATGAGCTAGCTAATGAAATCGCTGAACATCATAAGAAAGAGCATGTCGATACAGACGAAGGCTTAGTCTAAAGAAACAAAGCGCGGTAGTAATGCTATCGCGCTTTTTTCTTTTGTCTTAAATCACCCGCTTTTCTAGCGCCAAACATCTTCATTTCAAAAGCCCTTTTTTTCAGCTAAACTTAAGCTATGATTGAAAAATTTCAACCGAGCTTTTGAATGAGTGACAAACAAACGCAGTTCGAATCTTTTTTCCAAATTGAAGAAAGTAATCGAGTTAATCTCTATCCGGTTGCAAAACACGAAGTACCGCTAACGCAAGATGAATTAGAGGCAAGTATTCCCGCTCTATTTAGACTAGCAAACGAAGTTAATGAACTAAACATTAGCGTCCTTAGACCATTAAGAAGTTTAGGGGATGTAGCCGAACAGTTAGCGGTGTACTTACAAGCCCAGTCTCGTAAAATTGACCTCATCATGAGTCATATCCTGTCGACCGAACAATCTGACGACGATACGGTAAACTGTGATAGTTATGGCGGTGGCGGCATTAAGATAACGCTCGACCAAGACTTTGAACTTGGCCAACATTTTAGAACAAAAATATTTCTATATAGTGAGGCCGCAGCCATATTTTGTTTTACTGAGGTCATTGCCAAGGCACAGACAGATAAGGGCACTCAATATACTCTATTATTCAGTAAAATAAGGGATACTGACCAAGAACTCATCGTCCGAGCGAGTTTACACGCTCAAACGCGTCAGTTAAAAAAACGCCAGTCTGACAAGAATGAGACACAAAATAGCTGACACTCTGTCCTACAATGATAAACTATGGTCTTGTTTGATTGTTTTATAAGATCATGACTTTTAGATTATTACCTGAATGGGCGGAACAAGACGCCGTCATGCTGACATGGCCACACGCCGATACAGATTGGTCACATATTCTAGATGATGTTGAACCAGTTTATGTCACGCTTTGCCAGCAAATTAGCCAAGTGCAAAAAGTACTTATCGTCGCGCACGACGAATCACTCAAAGCGCACATTACACACCTTCTCGCTGAACATGGAGTAGACCTAACACAAATCGTGTTTGTGGATGCGCCCTGTGATGACACCTGGGCTCGAGATCACGGCCCATTGACTACAGCCAATGACCAAGGTGAAGTCTATATCAAAGATTTCGTTTTTAATGGCTGGGGCGATAAATTCGATGCATCACAAGACAACGCAATCAATAAACATGTTGTTGATCAAGCAGCTAGTAAAAACGCGAAGTACAAATCTCTTAATTTTGTGCTTGAAGGCGGTGGAGTTGAAATAAACGAAAATGGCGTGCTTTTAGCAACGTCAGAATGTTTATTAAACCCAAATCGTAACCCGTCTTTGTCAAAACACGAGATCGAGCAAACGTTACAAGAGGAACTTGGCGCAACGTCATTCTTGTGGGTTGACCACGGATATCTTGCTGGTGACGATACCGATAGCCACATTGACACGCTCGTGCGATTCGCACCAAACGATACATTAGTGTACGTTGAATGTGACGACGAAGAAGATGAGCACTACGACGCACTATCAAAAATGGCGTTACAGTTAGAAACATTTAGAACGCCATCTGGTGAGCCTTATCAATTAATTCCACTCCCTTGGCCGAAAGCTTGTTTTGACTCTGAAGGCTACCGATTGCCTGCAACCTACGCTAACTATTTAATTATCAATAAAACTGTACTTGTTCCTGTGTATGGCGATGAGTTTGATGGTTTTGCTTTAGGTCAAATACAACAAGCGTATCCAGATAGAACCGTTATTGGTATCAATTGTTTACCTATTATCCATCAGTTTGGTAGCTTACATTGCATTACGATGCAGTTGCCAAAAGGCTTTTTAAAGTAGGTCTTTCTATGAGTAACTCAATTTTAAAAGTTGGCCTTGTCCAGCACAGTAACACAGGCGACATTGCTGCCAATTTTCAAAAGACGATTGGTGGTATTCGCAACGCTGCAAGCCAAGGAGCAAAACTAATTTGTCTTCAAGAACTGCATCGTAGTTTGTATTTTTGCCAAGTAGAAGATACTGAACTATTTGATTTAGCAGAAACAATTCCAGGTCCTAGTACTACTGTTCTTGGCGCACTCGCAAAAGAGCTTGATATCGTTATCGTTTCTTCGCTTTTCGAAAAACGCGCTACAGGACTCTACCACAACACGGCTGTCGTGTTTGAAACGGACGGCACAATTGCAGGTAAATACCGTAAAATGCACATCCCAGATGATCCTGGCTTTTACGAAAAATTTTATTTTACCCCTGGAGATCTTGGCTTTACACCTATTCAGACTTCAGTAGGTAAACTTGGTGTGTTAGTTTGTTGGGATCAATGGTTCCCAGAAGGTGCCCGCTTAATGGCTATGGCAGGTGCTGAACTACTCATCTACCCGACTGCGATTGGCTGGAACCCTTCTGACGATCGTGACGAACAAATTCGTCAACGTGATGCTTGGATCATTGCGCAACGAGCTCACTCCGTATCAAATGGTGTGCCTGTTATCAGTGTAAACCGTGTAGGTCATGAAGCGGATCCAAGTGGTACGAGCGAAGGTATTCAATTCTGGGGCAACTCATTTGTAACAGGACCACAAGGCGAATTTTTAGCTCATGGTTCAGAAACAGAAGAAGAAATTTTAGTCGTGGAGATTGATAAAACCCGAAGTGAATCTGTTCGCCGTTGGTGGCCTTACCTGCGTGACCGCAGAATCGACCACTACCAAGATCTATTGAAAATCTATCGCGATTAATATCTAAAGAAAAACGTAAAACAGGAGTTGTAGATGTCAAAGGCACAATGGCAAGCCTTACCTTGGGTAAAATCAAAGCAGGATAAAATCCACTGGGGGCAACTAATCGGCAGTGGACTCAGTTTAACACTTGCCAATGCCATTGAAAAACGTGACGAACTCGTCGTTATCGTCACCCAAGACACGCCTTCGGCTTTAAAACTTGAAACTGAGCTTAACTACCTCCTGTCAATTCCAGTTAGGGTTTTCCCTGACTGGGAAACGTTACCTTATGACCATTTCTCGCCGCATCAAGACATCATTTCTCAGCGTTTAGCGACACTCAATGCGTTGAAGTCAACTAAACACAGTGTACTTATCGTACCCGCTGCCACACTTATGTTACGTACAGCGCCAAAAGCGTTTATACATGGCACAGCGTTGCAATTCAAAGCGGGCCAAAGTGTCGACATAGAACAATTGAGACAAGCGCTAACGGAATCTGGATACAGGCACGTACAACAAGTCATGGAGCACGGTGAATACGCTGTTCGCGGTTCAATAATCGACTTGTATCCCATGGGAAGCGAAACACCGTTCAGACTAGACTTTTTTGATGACGAGCTCGATAGCATACGAGTGTTCGACCCAGAGACACAACGCTCGCTTGATAAAATAGATTTCATCGATTTGTTACCGGCACATGAATTCCCTACCGCACAGCAAGATATTGAGCGTTTTCGCATTCAATATCGTGCTAAATTCGGTGCTAGTAGCGAAAGTGATTCAATTTACATGCAGGTCAGTAAGGGGAGTCTGCCCGCCGGTATTGAATACTATTTTCCATTATTCTTTGAATCAACAGCGACTATTTTTGACTACCTTCCTGATGATGCCACATTCATGCATCTTGGAGATGTTGAGCAAGCTGCAAATTCGTTTTGGGCCGATGTAAATAAACGCTATGAAAATCGAAGAGTAGATCCTCTCAGACCTTTGCTCGCTCCAAATGAGCTCTATCTACCAGTAGATAGCTTGTTCGAACAATTTGGGCACTACCCTAGGATCCGTCTGTCACTTGCGCCTGTTGGTACTCGTGCTGGTCATACAAATCTTGATTGTGCGCTCCTTCCCGAGCTGAAAATTGATCACAAATTAACTGAACCATACAAAGCACTACTCAACTTTATTACACTACAGAAAAAGCAAGGCGGTCGTGTTCTATTTTCTGTAGAATCAGACGGTCGAAGAGAATCACTTTTAACGTTGTTAAAACCAACGGGACTGAAGCTCAAGTCGTTCGCCCACCTACAAAAGTTTGTGTCAGCCAAAGATGACGTTGGTATCGTAGTAAGTCCACTTGAACAAAGTGTTCTCCTCTGTGGCGAGTTGCCACTGACCGTTATTACCGAACAAGAATTACTCGGTGTTAAAATATCTCAACGTCGTCGTCGCAAGCACAAGTTCGATCAAGGTCAAGATGCGCTTATTCGAAACTTAGCGGAACTTAAAGAAGGTCAACCTATCGTTCACCTTGATCACGGTGTTGGTCGCTATGTCGGGTTACAAACAATTGAAGCAAATGGTATCGCTACTGAGTTTGTAACAATAACGTACGCTAATGAAGCTAAATTGTATGTTCCTGTTGGGTCATTACACTTGCTGAGCCGTTATTCAGGTGGCGAAGAAGCGCATGCGCCTCTTCATAAACTGGGTTCAGATGTTTGGGAGCGCGCGAAACGAAAAGCGGCGGAAAAAGTCCGTGACGTTGCAGCTGAACTTCTGGATATCTACGCCAAACGTCAAAGCAAGCCTGGTTACGCTTTCAAGTTAGAGCAATCCGCTTATCGCGACTTTGGTGATAGCTTCCCATTTGAAGAAACCGACGATCAACGAAATGCGATTGAAGCGGTATTGATGGATATGCAAAGCCCGCAGGCAATGGACCGATTAGTGTGCGGCGACGTTGGTTTTGGAAAAACAGAAGTTGCGATGCGTGCGGCGTTTGTTTCAGTGAACGATGGTAAACAAGTCGCCGTGCTCGTTCCCACGACGTTACTTGCTCAACAACATTATGAAAACTTCAAAGATCGCTTTGCAGATCTTCCTGTTGAAGTTGGCGTATTGTCGCGTTTTAACTCAACAAAAGAACAAAAAGAAACACTGACTAAACTCGAAGAAGGCAAACTTGATATCGTCATTGGGACACATAAACTCCTTCAAGAAGACATCAAATTCGCAGACCTTGGTTTACTTATTGTTGATGAAGAACATCGATTTGGCGTAAGGCAGAAAGAAAAAATTAAGCAGCTCCGTGCCGATGTAGACATCTTGACTCTTACCGCCACTCCTATTCCTCGAACGTTGAACATGGCTATGAGCGGTATGCGAGACTTGTCGATTATCGCCACGCCACCAGCCAAACGCTTAGCCGTAAAGACCTTCGTTCGTGAACGAGAGGACGAGTTAATCCGAGAAGCGGTATTGCGTGAAATTAAACGTGGCGGTCAGGTTTATTTCCTTCACAATAACGTTGAAACAATTGAAAAAGTCGCTGAAGACATCACACAACTTGTACCTGAGGCTACTGTCGCCATAGCCCACGGTCAAATGCGTGAGAAAGAACTCGAGTCCTTAATGGGCGATTTCTACCATCAAAAATACAATGTCTTAGTATGTACGACAATCATCGAAACTGGGATTGATGTCCCAACAGCAAACACCATTATAATGGACCGAGCGGATAAACTTGGTCTTGCTCAAATGCATCAGCTGCGTGGGCGCGTCGGCCGTTCACACCACCAAGCGTACGCCTATTTGCTCACGAAGCCTACGAATGCTCTCACACCTGATGCGGTTAAGCGTCTACAAGCAATCGAGTCTCTTGAAGATTTGGGCGCTGGCTTTGCCTTAGCAACCCACGACTTAGAAATCCGTGGTGCTGGTGAATTGTTAGGAGATGACCAAAGTGGTCAAATTCAAACAATCGGTTTTACCCTCTATATGGAAATGCTAGAACAAGCCGTAAATGCACTTAAAGACGGTAAAGAACCTACACTAGAAAACCTGCTTCAGCAGCAAACCGAAGTCGATTTAAAAGTTCCAGCTCTTTTGCCAGACAGCTATATTCCGGATGTGAATACGCGTTTGAGCTTTTATAAACGTATCGCAAGTACGTCAAACATTGAACAGCTTGATGAATTACAAGTGGAACTTATCGATCGCTTTGGGTTGTTACCTGATGCAGCAAAACATTTATTCTCTGTGCAAACAATAAAACAAAAAGCCCAACACATCGGCATTAGTCGTGTCGATGCGAATCCAAAAGGCGGTTACTTCGAGTTTACGTCACAAACAAAAGTTAACCCAATGTTCATTATCGGTTTGATACAAAGTGCACCATCTATTTATAAAATGGATGGCGCCAGTAAACTGAAGTTCGCCATTGAAGCAAATAACGGCAATGAAAGAATAAAAATGATAAATGCCATGATTGATGATTTTACTAAAAAGGCAGCCGCATAATGTTAAGCCGATTGTTTATAGCCGCGGTTATTTCTACGATTGCTTTACCTGCACATGCGACTCGTTGGTTCGAGGTCGAATTCATTGCGTTTGAACAAAAAGCAAATCCCGAACTACGTGAAGACTTCTCAATTAAATACCCTGAAATTACTGGAAAAAATCAGCTTGATTTATTAACTGATGGCTTCAACCTAGCAGGTAAGGACCAATGCTTGCAGGGTTCAATTCAGAGGCAAAAAAACGTATTTGAGCCACAAAGCCAGGTTTCTCCTGTATGCCCAGATAGTTATGATTACACCCAGTATTTTGACGTAATGCCTTTATCACCAAAAGCGGAAATTCAAGAACACACTGATAATCTTTATTTGTTGGATGAGTCTCAATTGCAACTTGATGAAGTCATGCAAAAGCTTAAACGCAAAGGGTTAAAGCCAATTTTGCACACTGGTTGGCGATTCCCAGAATCGAGTCAAACACGTGCGCCTAATATTATTGTCTATGGTGGTAAGCGCTTCGTTGGTAACGCGAGTTTAGAATCCATAAAAAACTATATAAATAGTGAAGGTTACGTTGGCTTGCTAAACCATGAATTCGACTCAATAACACATAAAGATCCCGACCTTTGGCAACTTCAGGGACTAATGAAAATTCACGTCAGGCACTATTTATTTATTACCTCTGAATTTGACTATCGATTTATGAACGACGATGCTGAGTTACAAACAGCGCGTTTCTCGCAGTATACGCGCGTATACAGCGGTGACATACATTATCTTGATCATCCTAAAATGGGTATGATCATTCAAATAAGAAAGTATAAACATTAACGGCCACATCGGCTTGGAGGGGAAAATGAAAAAATACTTAGTGATCGCATTAGCGCTTGGCCTTGCCGCTTGCTCTAAGGTTAATCTTGAAAACTACAACAAAATTAAAGTGGGCATGGACAAAACTGAAGTTGAGCAAGTTCTAGGCTCGGCAGACAAATGTGAAGAGAAAACCCTCCATACTAATTGTGTTTGGGGTAACGAAAGCCAAAATATCACTATTAACTTTGTTTCAGACAAAGTCACAATTTACACAAAGACCGGTTTAGAAAAGTAAACAGCACTCTGTGTCTAAAAAGGCGAACTACACGTTCGCCTTTTATTATAATGGGGATGAGAAGACATTCACGACGATTTACGCAATGTGTTTGACTCTCACACCGTTAAACGTTACTTAGTACCCAATACCACAGTGGTAGTGTAACAAAGCTTAACACAAGACCAAGTGCAACAAGTGCCGACGTCATTCTAGGTGCTAAATTAGCCCCTATCGCAATAGCACCTGCCGATATCATCACAGGCATCGCAGCCTCAAATACCACGACTTGCATGAGTACTTTTGGTACATCGAACTGAAGTACTATTCCAAAAGCAATTAAAGGCATTATCAAGAGCTTTATTGGTAATGCGAAAAGCAACGGCTTAACTTCATGTGATTCAAGTCGCAATTGAAATTGAAAACCAACCGCAACCATAATCACAGGAACTAACGTCGCAGATAAACTCTCAAGTATCGATGTTGCAATTGTCGGATAGCTATTGCCTTTGACTAGTAAGGCTACTATCAGTGCGATGAAAGAAGGAAAGGTAACAACTTTTATTACCATAGACTTAAAGGTAGGTTTGGTCGCTGCGGGATTAAAGACAGCCGCTAAAATAGTGGCGTACGTTGCTAATGCAACAAACGACCCTGCTTGGTCATAGATAATAGCCAACGGAAGAGCATGACTACCAAAAAAGGCCTCCACCATTGGAAATCCTAGGAACGACGTATTGCCTAAAGGCAACACGACAAGTAACGCAGCGATGGTATTTTTTGACCAGTTAAACACTTTGCCTGCTAAAAGTACCAAGCCAACTACTATGAGCAAAAGAACCCAAGGTATTAACGCGGGTAAGAGCAAATCCATTGAAAAGACAAGTTGTGGGATTTTTAAAAGAACAACCGCAGGTAACGCGACAAAAAGCACATACTGATTTAAAACAATTCCGGTTTCATTGGGAAACTGAGGCATACGTCTTAGGCAAGCGCCAATGACTAAATACACAAGAATGGCGGCAAAGTTTTCCATAAAAGCTCTTTAACAACAAATTAGTTGTTCTATTTTAGAGATTTATGTCAAAAAAACCATGCCACTTTAGCTTAACGAGACAATTAGCGTAGCTAACGTATAAAGACCGAGTCCTGCGCATAAAAAGATAGATAAATAGGAGAATTTCGTTTCATACCGCTTCGAGCAAAGAAGTAAGGTTCCCATACTAAAGATGATAAAATCGGCCATTTTTTTAATTTGTGACGAGATTAACCAGCCACTTTCGGCCTCATTCAAGGTCAGAAAGTAAAACCAACAGGCACTAAGTACTTGCACCAAAACCCAACAGACCACCGTACCTATAAGTATACGGTGGTGGTCTTTTTTAATCACATTAACGAGCGGCATTTACAGCACTGACACCCCGCCAGTCTTCCAACTCTTGTTCTGGCTTTTCTTTGCGAAAACGTGCGTATAATGCAATGCCGACTTCGTCTTCTAATATATCGACCGTTAAACCTTTTTCCTGTAATAAGCCTTCATTTCCGCTTGCATTAGTAACATCGCCGACAACAACACGGCTCACGCTTCGCATATACAATAAACTTGCACAAACATCACACGGGCTTAGCGTAGTAAACAGCGTGGTTTGACTAAAATCCACACGCCCAGCATCACGCATTGCAGAAGTCTCTCCGTGGTTATAAGGATGTGATTCTTGTACTAAGGTATTGTGTCCTTTACCTAAAATTTGACGCGTTACGTTGTCGATTACCACTGCACCAATTGGACATCCCCCCTCTAAAAAGCTTTTTTCCGCAAGCAATACTGCGATACGCATAAAATCAGAATCTGTAAATTGTAACCACGCGTCGCTCGCAACCAGTACAGATAAATAGTCGGTTGGCATATAAGCAATTGCACGTAATTGTTCATCTTCGAGTTGAGATATTTTAGATATTAAGGCCATAAAAACTCCTGTTGATGTTTTCCTGTATTGTTTACCCCAATTGTGCAAATCTTATGGACGTGGTTTATTTAACCTTCAAGCGCGAACGTTACCGCTTTGCTTGCGTGAATCGTTGTCGTATCAAGTAATGGGATTGTGGTGTCATGGGCATTTACTAACAGCGCAATTTCTGTACATCCTAAAATAATCGCCTCCACTCCCTTGTTTTTTAAATCCTCAATCACGTCTAAATAAAAATCCTTTGAGTGTGGGTTTATTTCCCCCAAACACAGCTCATCATAAATAACAGTGTGTATACCTTCTTGCGCTCCTTCATCAGGTACTATCACTTCTATACCATAATGTTCAGAAATTCTGTTTTTATAAAAGCCTTCCTGCATCGTAAATTTCGTACCGAGTAACCCTACTTTTTTAACGCCCATATCGACAAGTACTTCCGCAGTGGCGTCTGCAATATGAAACAGCGGAATGGATATCGAGGATTGGATCTGAGGCGCAACAATATGCATTGTGTTTGTACAAATAAATAACCCTTCTGCACCTGCTGCCTGCAGTGATTTACTCGCATCACTTAACAATTCGGCTGCTTTGTCCCAATTCCCTTCCTTTTGCAGTTCCTCAATCTCCGCAAAATCGACGCTGTACAATACGATTTTAGCCGAATGCAACCCGCCGAGCGTTTGTTTAATCTGTCGATTAATAGACTGGTAATAACTGACGGTTGATTCCCAACTCATCCCGCCCAACAAACCTATTGTTTTCATCCTGTTCATCCTTTTTAATTGTTGGATTTACACCCACACGTCGTTGGCCGCGGTTAGTTTTCCACCAGCATCCCCTGTATTTACGACACCTTTTGGCTCTATAAACATGACATGGCATTCACTTTCGGCAAATGGCTTGTGTTCAACCCCTTTGGGACAACAAACATCTCCCCTGCGCGCAAAGCGACCTTCCCGTCACGAAACTCGATGATCATATCGCCTTCAATAACCAAGAATACCTCATCCGTGTCGTCATGCGAATGCCACACAAACTCACCTTGTACTTTAGCCAATTTAAACTGGTAATCGTTCATTTCAGCAACAACTCTAGGAGACCAATGTTCGTTAAAACGGGCAAATTTTTCTTTAAGTTTGATTGCGTCGAATTTCATCTTCTTTACTCCAGACTAAGCGCTCGAATAACTACTGTACGTTGCCGACCAAATTGAGTAAACCGCAATTTTAAACGAAAATCCCCTAATGCAACGAATTTACTTCTGTATCTAGAAGCATGTTATAATTTCATTTTCCGATCTAAAGAAGATTACTACCTTGTCTAAGTCATTGTTCTCAGAAACGCCTCTATCCACTGCTATTTTAGAAAACCTCTCGTCACTTGGTTATGAAACCATGACAGATATTCAAGCGCAGACATTACCTTTGATATTAGAAGGCAAAGATGTCATCGGACAAGGTAAAACGGGATCAGGTAAAACTGCCGCATTTTCGTTAGGGATCTTACACAACCTCAATGTAGACCGCTTCAGAGTTCAAGCGATTGTTGTCTGCCCTACTCGCGAACTCGCCGATCAAGTTGCGGTTGAAATTCGTAAACTTGCGCGTGCGATCCACAATATTAAAGTACTCACTTTATGCGGTGGCGCTCCGATGGGGCCACAAATTGGGTCGCTTGAACACGGAGCCCATATCATTGTTGGTACACCGGGTCGTATTGAAGAACATCTAGTAAAGGGTCGCCTTTCGCTGGATGAGGTCAATACCTTCGTGTTAGACGAAGCCGATCGTATGCTTGAAATGGGCTTTGAAGACTCAATACAATGCATTGTCGAGCATTGCCCTGCACAACGTCAAAATCTGTTATTCAGCGCAACCTACCCACAAGGTATCGAAGCGCTTTGCCAACACATAATGAAAGCGCCTGAAAAAGTAGTTGTCGAGTCAAAACATGACGCCAACTCAATTGAACAGTATTTCTACGAGGTTGAATCTAATGAGGAGCGTATCGATGCAGTTCACCGACTTCTTCTCCAATACCAACCTAGTAGTGCGGTTGTATTCTGTAACACTAAAGCGGAATGTCAGACCGTTAATGACCATTTAATGAAGCTTGGCTTTGACGTGGCCGCGCTTCATGGTGACTTAGAACAAAAAGACCGTGACCGCACTTTGGTGCGCTTTGCAAATAAAAGCATTACGATTTTATTGGCTACTGACGTTGCCGCTCGAGGTATTGATGTTGACCACGTCGACATGGTCATAAATTATCACATCGCTCACGACCCTGAAGTTCATGTCCACCGAATCGGCAGAACTGGACGAGCCGGTAATAAAGGTATCGCTTGTTCTATCGTGAGTTATAAGGAATCACACAAAGTCAACGCGTTGGAAGACTATCTCAATCTTACCATTGAGCCGAGAGACCTACCTAAAGACGACGTATTTAGCAACACGGTCATGAAAGCCCCTATGATCACTCTTCAAATTGATGGCGGTAAAAAAGCGAAGCTCCGTCCTGGTGATATTCTTGGAGCTCTAACGGCAGACGGAAAATTAAAAGGGACTCAAATCGGCAAAATTAAAGTAACCGCGATGACGTCTTTCGTCGCGATAGAGAGAAAATCCGCCAACATTGCGCTTCAAATTATGGGCGATGGTAAAATGAAAGGCAGAAGCTTTAGGGCTCGTAAGGTGCTTAATTAACCATGAATGAGTTCCTGTCCTCAATACCTGTTATTGAAACGCAGCGTCTGAGATTACGGGCATGGAGACAAACTGATTTCCAGCCCCTTTCAACGGCCTATTCTGATCCAAACTTCATGAAGTTCATCGGCAACGGTGTCCCTTTATCCCCAGAAGAAAGTTGGCGCTCTATGGCTATGATGATTGGCCACTGGCACCTTAAGGGTTTTGGGTTATGGGCGGTAGAAGATAAAATAACAAACCAGTTTGTGGGGCGCATAGGTTTATTTGAACCAGAAGGCTGGCCTGCGATTGAACTTGGGTGGGGTATCGTTCCAGAGCATTGGGGAAAAGGGTATGCTTACGAAGGTGCGCTTGCCGTCAGGCAATGGGCATTTGATCAATTGACGTTAGACACATTAATAAGCATTATTCATCCAGATAATTTGCCTTCCATTGCATTGGCCAAAAAGCTTGGGGCTTTTTTTAGCCATCAGGAAAACATCGGTAACTCTGCGTTCTCAATCTATAAAATGAGCCTTACTTCCTCTAATTAAACGAAACTTTTATTTAAGGAATAAACGGTTGTCTCGCTGTTAAACCTACTTCACGAGTAAGACAACCGTGCAATTTCAGGCTACTTAGTCACTTGAGCTTTTAACCTATTTATTATTTTGTACGAACGTCTTCATTCTCAACATGTTTCTTAAAGTTATTCAAAATGCACTGCCACCCTTCCTTTTGTTGCTCTATCGAATGAATACTTTCAGCTTCAAATTGTTCTACTAGGATAATTTTGCCATTTTGCTGAGTAAAATAAATCGTTACATGTCGGTCATCATCCATTTTGTAGGTAATTTCCTTATGTGGTTCGATTTTCGTGAATGTACCCTCAAAATCAAAACCAAATTGACCGTCTTTAGATTCCATTCGATAGTTAAATCGTCCTCCTACTTCAAATGTAAGCTCTGCGTGTGGGCAACACCAATCATCACTCGCGAAGTTCCATGCCCGAATTGAACTTGGTGTTATCCACGCATTCCAAACCGTCATTAATGAACTATCCACATTCACTTGCACTTCAATTTTCATTTCAGTCACCTTGATATATTCCTGAAAAAAACCATCAACTTAATGGCGAGTTTGAAAATCTCGCAAAAAGAGACGTATTAGCTCAATGTAAAATCAGAAGCGGCGTTTACTGCTCAGTTGAAATCCGTCACAACCACTTGTACATAACATAGCTGTCTACATAACCAAATCTCAAATGGTTATAGGCCTTGGGTAGCACGCCAACAATTTCGAACCCTAATTTTTGCCACAAAGACACCGCTGTTTCATTGGTCGAAACTACACTATTAAACTGCATCGCCTTAAATCCTTCCTGCCTAGCAACCAATTGTGAATGTATACATAGCTTCTTGGCTACACCTTTTCCTCTCGCCTGTTCGCAAACCATATATCCGCAATTACTGACATGGTTACTTGGCCCCATCGCATTTGCTTTTAAATAGTAGGACCCAAGTACTGTTTCGTTTTCAATGTAGACAAACGTTTTAAGCGGTTGAACACACCAAAGCTCATAAGCGTCTTCTCGACTTAAAGTAGGATCGAATGCATACGTTTCCTGCGCTTGGATGATGCTTTGGAACGTTGGCCAAAACAGTTCAAAATCTGTTTTAGACATATCACGGATCATATTGCTCTTCTTTACAGGCGTTAAAAATTAACAATAGCGAGCAATTTCCTAAATTGGAACTTCTATCATATTGCTTTTCACTTTTTGTTTTACGGATACAAAGCATTTTTTTTGGTACTTACCCCGGGTGTAATCACGAGTAATGTGCCATTCCCTAAAAATAGACTTTAATTTTGTTTGTTATTAACTTTTTACCAAAATTAGCTTCTTATTTATGACAACGCATTTAAGGAATAGCCATGTCGCACGTGACCTGTAAACTCAATCAAACACGAGGCCATCAAACGTTAGCAGAATACCGCTGCTCTCAATTCCAGGAACTTCGGTGGAAAAACGTCATCCAAGGTGTATCGGACGAGGATCTCAACAACAACTTTGAATTCTTAAATGGTGCTGTGCTTAATCGCAGTTCGAATAATGAATTGCTCCTTACGACTACCGGCCTGTTTGGTCCTATCCGTTCAGGGACACGCGTTCATCTTGATGCATTTAGTCAATCACAAGTTATTCAAAGCAACTATGCACCAGAACATGATAAGCCGAGTTTGATAGAGGAGCTCAATGCGTTACAGCATGAATACTCGAACAGCATACCGTCGCAGAAACACGCTCTTTTAGTGAGTGGATTCTGGGTATCTGCTGTTGACGGTGCAGGGATAAATGGGCTTGATGGGGCATCCAATGTATTTGGAAGCACCGGACAACTCATATGCGAATCGGATAATTTAACGTTTCCGCTACTCAAGTTTGGAGTCAGTGAAAGCGATGACATCAAATTTAAAGAAACACTTGCTTACTATGGCGGAAAACTGCTTTCACCAAAAGAAGAATTTGCATTAGGCTTTAGTCAGGATTTATGGGGAATTCAGTACGACCAAAAACTACCGAACTATATCCTCGACTATCAGTTTAGCCCAACGAAAGGAGGCGGGCTTTTTGTTGAGCACCATCCTTTTCCTCATATTTGGCTACCTTCCCAAGGGATTGATCCAGTTTTTGGTCTTCCAACGGTGTCGAGAATACTGCTAGGCAAAAAAGTGGACAAGCACCATGAAGACCCGTATTACAGAACGGTAAAAACAGAACAATTCCATTTTACCATGTTTGAAATACCTTTAGATGGCAGTGCATTAGCAATTCGACCTCAGTGTATCCACAATGATAGTTTTACTCAAGGTGCGCAAACTGTGTTTCTAGCCAACACGCCAGCTAATACCGTAGCACTTAGGCACAGTGCTCCAATCACACAGATGTCCGCTGGAGGCGTACCCGTTTCTGATTTGTAACATGCGAGTGCTCGTTTCATTCTCTGAGCGAGCACACTCATATGCCGACAGCGACGTATTATGACTGTTGTTTCTTCCAATCATCCGTAAGCAGGCCCGCATACCCCCAATCACTTTCTTCAATCTCCTGAATAACAATGTGTGTATATTCAGGTTTTTTATGTAGCACTCTCGCGAGAGAATCAGTAATGTCTTTCACTAATTCTGCTTTTTGCTCTCTAGTGGCCCCTTTCGTTATTTGTATATTGACGTAAGGCATATAATTTCCTTCATTTAATGCAATAAAAAATTCAGTGAGTAGTCCAACTTTGGCCAACTATCACGCTATAAATAATTCGGACGCATTTTTTCGATAACATCCGTGCTTACCCAATAGATATTGGCTTTTCCATCGGCTTCGTCTCTGCCAAAAAATAAATACTTACCATCTGGGGAAATCGTTGGCGTTTTATCGTTGTAAATCGAATTCACCGTCGCGCCCAAATTAATAGGCGTCCCCCAAGTACCTTTTTTGGTTTTAAAGGAAACGAAAAGGTCATTATCTCTTCTACCTATCTCATTTTTGTTTTGCGCATTCATTACGAGGTAATCTTCATTTGGAGAAATAGAAACATGTACGCCAAAATCAAGATTCAACTCTTCCGTACTTGAATAATTTGCTCCGTCAGCAGTAGCCTTAAAATTCCGACCTTTTGTTAGATTGTAGTAGTAGAGGTCGCCACTATGCGCTTGGATTGGAAAGAATACTTGGTCTTCATTAACGGGGGCAGGCAATGCATGTGCTTCGCTCCAACCCCGACTTGTTTTGTTTACGTACCATATTTTATTGTAGGTTAGGTCGGAACTGAGCGCGGTAAAGTATATTTTGCGCCCATCAGGACTTACAAAAGGATGGATTTCTTCTTCTTTTCTTCCTTTGGTAAAATCAATTCGCGTAACTGGCGTCCAAGTTTGGCCTTCGTATTTCGTATGATAGATATGCGTTCTATTGTCACTGTCATTCGCGCCAAAATAGATTTCTTTCAAGTCCGGAGTGAATGAAATTACCCCTTCGTAGCGCCCAGTCAATGAAATGATATCTGGCGCAAATACTTTTGCGACCAGCGCAGGCGGCCGCTCACCCAAATAAGCCTGATTGAAGACGTCCCCGTTTGGGTTTGCATAGCTATTCGTCATTGCGCTTACCATTACTGCGAACACACATAATTGCTTTTTGTAATTCATCCTATTCCCTAATTTTTTCTTTGGAAGTGTGAACCAAACTACCTTTGTCGAAAGACTACTTACGATTAGACTTAACAATATTTATCTTCAGATTAAACACCCTGTCCAGTATCAATTGACGTAAAAGCGACGATTGAATTTTTTAATACGTTAACTCGCGTAATTGGTAAAAAAAATGCGCCATAAAGGCGCATTTTTTTGTGAAAACACGCTTACAGACGAATACCACCGTCGATTTCGATTACACGACCTGTAAAAAAGTCATTTTCGATAATGTATTTCGCCGTATGTGCGATTTCCTCGGCTTCGCCTAAGCGACCTACGGGTTTCATCGCAACTAAACGTTCTTTAGCTTCTGGTTTCATTGCATCGGTCATCGATGTACGGATTACACCTGGTGCAATCGCGCCGACACGAATACCGTAACGACCCAGTTCTTTTGCCCAGCTCGTGGTCATTGCCACAACGCCAGCTTTTGCTGCTGAGTAGTTGGTTTGACCCATATTACCGGCTCTAGCTACGCTCGACATATTGATAATGACACCACCTTCACCACCTTCAACCATCTTTATCGCAGCTTCGCGGCCACAAAGGAATACACCGGTTAGATTAACGTCAATGACTGATTGAAACTGTTGCAGAGACATTTTATCGATGATTTGGCCTTCTTTGTATTTAAGCAACATTCCATCACGTAATATACCCGCATTGTTTACAAGCACGGCGATATTGCCAAAATCATCGTGAATTTGATTAAAGACATTTTCAACGTCTGATTCAACACTCACGTTTGCCACGTAGGTATTGACTTTGATTCCGTGGTTTAACAATGCAGCTTTGGCATCAGTAAGTACGGATTCTTGCATATCGATTAACGCAAGGTTAGCACCTAGTTTCGCCATTTCTGTTGCCATAGCGAAACCCAGACCTTGTGCACCACCGGTGATCACGACTGTTTTATTTTGAATATCCATTACCCTAACCTTTTTTCTCAGAATACAACTTGAAAATAGCGCTGAAATCTTCAGAACCTTTGCCTTGATTTTGCATTAGGTTATAAAGATTTTTAGCCAGCGCACCCATCGGCGTTGCTGAGTTAGTTTGTTGAGCAGCTTGTTGTGCTAACCCTAAATCTTTTGCCATTAAATCAACCATAAAACCAGGTTTGTAACCATTACTTGATGGTACGTTTGGCAAAACGTCTGGGCATGGATTATACAATTCAAGCGTCCAATTACGTCCTGAGCTTGCGAGCATAATGTCACTAAGCACTTTAGCATCCAAGCCATGATCAACACCTAGCTGAAGAGCTTCACTCGTCCCTGCCATAAGTATTGATAGCAGCATATTATTACAGATCTTAGCGACTTGCCCTGCTCCAATTTCCCCAGCATGGAAAATATTCTTACCCATATTCGTAAGAACCGTCTTAGCTTTATCGAAGTTGGTTTCAGAACCGCCCACAATAAACGTCAGCGTACCTGCAGCCGCACCCGCAACACCACCTGATACTGGTGCGTCTACGAATGAAATACCTGCCTTAGCCAACGCTTTTCCCACGAATTGAGCACTTTCTGCATCGATAGTTGATGAATCGATCACGAGTGTCTTTTTATCGAGGTAATTGACCAAGCCATCTTCACCTGTGAAAATAGCACGAACATGCTTGCCCGCAGGTAACATACTGACGACAAAATCTGCGTCAGCGCATACATCACTGATTTTTGCGGCAAGTGCCGCACCAGCGTCTTTTAACTGCGCCATTGCAGTGTCGGATAGATCAAAAACAGTGACTTCATGTCCGGCTTTAACCAGATTAATAGCCATTGGTCCGCCCATGTTGCCTAGACCAATAAATCCTACTTTTGCCATAAAAATGACTCCTAAAGACCCGCAAGTGGGTGATTGCCATCAGCCCAATGGTCTTGAAAAAATTGTTCTACAACGCTTAGGTCTACATCATTGATGTTTTTGAAACGCCAGTTTGGTGAATTGTCTTTATCAATTAAAAGCGCTCTCACACCTTCTTGGAATTCACCAAATTTTCCGCACGTTACTGATATCGATAACTCTTGCAGGAAACAGGCTTTAAGCGACAACCCTTTTGTCCGTTTTATTTGCTCAGAAATGACAACCGCGCTTAACGGTGAGCCGTGTTTCAACGAAGCTTGAGCTTTTGATAACCATTTGTTCTCGGTGCTGTCTAGCGACGAGATAAATTCAACTTGTGCACCTATCGTGTTTAAAGATTCAAGTTTTTCAAGTTCAACCGCTAGCGATTTAACCGCACTTTTTGGTGCAGCAGCAGAGGCGTTATCCAGCTTTTGTAAAACGGAACTTAGCTTTTCATGATTCAGCGCGACCGTTTTACCAAAGTTCGTTTCCAATAGGATTGAAACAAGCTCATTAAACCGTTGTGCATCAACGAAATAATCTGCCAAACCAACAAACTTCGCGTCTCCGGCATTAATAGACGCACCCGTAAGACCTAAAAACAACCCCGCGCCAGCAGGCATCTTATTTAAGAAGTAACTGCCACCTACATCAGGGTATAAACCAATGGTGATCTCTGGCATTGCAATACGCGACGTTTCAGTAACAACGCGGTGACTTGCGCCAGCCATCAAACCAAGGCCACCACCCATAATGATGCCATTACCCCACAGCAAAATCGGTTTTTCATAACAATGAATGTGGTAATCCAGCGCATACTCTTCGCTAAAAAACGTTTCGATGTAGCCCGCCTCGTCACCTGATGCCATCGCTTTGTAGAGACTTACAACATCGCCACCCGCGCAAAATGCTTTTTCGCCAGAACCTTTAAGTACGACTAACGCTATATCTTCTTGTTGTTCCCACGCTTTAAGTTGGGGAGCAAGAAGACGGATCATTTCCAAATTCAATGCATTGAGTGTTTTTGGTACGTTGAGCGTCGCAAAGGCGATTTTCATGCCATTAGCAGCAACCGCCTCTTCAAACACCACTGGCGCCTCTAGGTCGTTCAATGGGTTTAACTCACTCATTAGCCATTCACCCAATTTGGTTTACGCTTTTCAAGGAAGGCGTTTACGCCTTCTTTTTGATCTTGCGTGTCGAATAATGTTACGAATAATTCGCGCTCAAGTGGCAGTGCGCTGTCAATTGTACCTGTACGGCCTTTTTGGATTAACGTTTTGCACGCGCTCACCGCAACAGGGCTTTGCTCTTCTACTTTTTTTGCGAGTGCAATTGCCGCTTCAAGCGATTGACCCTTTTCGACGATTTCTTCAACCAGACCGATTTGAAGTGCTTTCTCTGCAGTTAAACGTTCACCACACAGGATCATTCGTTTTGCCCAGCCCTCGCCAACTAACCAAGATAGATTTTGTGTACCACCCGCACATGGCAATAAACCCACTTTAGCTTCAGGTAGCGCCATTTGCGCTTGTACTTCAGCAATACGAATATCACAAGCTAGCGCCACTTCGAGACCTCCGCCCATTGCATAGCCATTGATAGCAGCAATAGACACGCCACGGAACTGGCTTAATGTTTCGAATGCTTCACCGAAAATACGAGACATATCTGCAGCTACGCCTTTGTCACCGCTTGCAAATACATTAAGGTCAGCACCCGCAGAGAAGAATTTCTCGCCCTCACCCGTGATCACAAGTGAATAAATTTCTTTATCGGCGTTAAGCTCACGCACCATGTCGCGAAGACCAGCGAGCGTATCACGGGTCCATGTATTCGCTGGCGGGTTAGACATCGTTACGACCGCAGTATGGCCTTGTTTTTCTAATTTCAGTTGTGCTGTCATCGTTAAAACTCCTTATAAAACGCTTTGCGCGCCTTCTGCCAAAATACGACGGGCGATAATCACACGCATAATTTCATTTGTGCCTTCAAGAATTTGATGCACACGGACGTCACGGAAATGACGCTCTAACGGGTATTCTTTGATATAGCCGTAGCCACCATGAATTTGCAGCGCTTCGTCACAGACTTTAAAACCAATGTCGGTAGCAAAACGCTTTGCCATCGCACAGTAAGTCGTTCTTTCCGCGTCTTTTTCGTCAAGTTTAAACGCAGCTAGTCGAACCATTTGTCTTGCAGCAACGAGTTCTGTATTCATATCCGCAACTTTAAACTGTAACGCTTGGAACGCCGCGAGTGGCTTACCGAACTGCTGACGCTCTTGCATATAACTTATTGCGGTATTGAGCGCTTGTTGCGCGGTGCCAATTGAGCACGTCGCGATATTGATGCGACCACCATCAAGGCCCATCATGGCGAACTTAAAACCTTCGCCTTCTTTGCCAAGCAAGTTATGCGCAGGAATACGTACGTTTTCAAATGTGATTAAGCGTGTAGGCTGCGCGTTCCAGCCCATCTTTTCTTCTGCTTTGCCGTATATCACACCTTCTGCGTTGGCAGGCACAACAAACGCTGAAATGCCACTTGGACCTTCTTCGCCTGTGCGCGCCATAACGACTAAGACCTCTGTTTCTCCCGCGCCAGAGATAAACATTTTCGAGCCGTTCAACACATACTCACCATTTTCGAAAACCGCTTTGGTCTTCAAGGACGCTGCGTCAGAACCAGAGCCAGGTTCTGTTAAACAATAAGACGCCAACAGCTCACCCATCACGAGTTGGTCGATGTATTCTGCTTTCGTTTCTTCTGTTGCGAAGCTCGCTATCATCCACGTCGCCATGTTATGAATTGTCAGCATTGCTGTCGTTGCAGTGCAACCCATGGCGAGATGTTCAAAAATAATACTTGAATCTAGACGTGATAGACCAAGACCACCCGCTTCTTCTGGCGTATAAAGGCCACAAAAGCCAAGTTCGCCCGCTTTTTTAATTACGTCTTTTGGAAAAATGTGTTCTTGATCCCATTTTGCTGCATTCGGTGCCAGTTCTGTCATGGCAAATTGATAAGCCGTTTCAGCAAATGCTTTTTGATCTTCGGTCATATTAAAGTTCATACGGACCTCTTCTTCTGTTGTCATTTAGCAACGTTTACGCTGCCTAATAGTTATTTTCTCTTGTTTGAGTAGGTAAAGGGCAACGCGTGTTGCCCTTTAAACGTTTTAACGTAGATTGATGCTCATGTTAGGACCTGTCACCACTTCATCATCGAACCAACGTGATGTGATGGTTTTCGTTTCTGTGTAGAAACGAACACCTTGCTTACCATACGTATGTTGGTCGCCGTAGAATGAGTTTTTCCAACCCGTGAATGAGAAGAAGGGAAGAGGCACTGGAATTGGGATATTGATACCAACTTGACCTACTTCGATTTGCTGTTGGAATTTACGCGCTGCTGCGCCGCTTGCAGTAAATAGCGACGTACCGTTACCGTACGGGTTACGGTTTATCAGCGCAATAGCTTCATCTAACGTATCCACAAATACGCAGCTTAATACTGGACCAAAGATCTCTTCTTTATAGATTGCCATCTCTTCAGTTACATCGGTGAAAAGTGTTGGACCAACCCAATTACCAGATTCATAGCCTTCAACGGTATAGTTAGAGCCATCAACAAGGCATGTAGCCCCTTCCTCTTTTCCACTTTGAATTAAAGATAGAATGCGCGCTTTTGCTTGAGGCGTAGTTTGTGGACCATAAGCCGCTTCAGGATCATTCCAAATACCTGGACGAACGTTCTCAAAACCTTTCTTAATGTCTTCGACCCATTCTTTAGCGCTACCAACGAACACGGCAACTGAAATACCCATACAGCGTTGACCACCGGCACCAACTGAAGCTCCAACAAGGTTGTTGACCGTTTGAGCTTTTGACGCATCAGGCATAATCACCATATGGTTTTTAGCGCCGACACACGCTTGTACACGTTTTTTATGTTGCGTACCTTTGCTGTAAATATAGTGACCGACATTACAAGAACCAACGAAAGACACCGCTTTAATTTCTGGCGCTTCAAGTAATTGGTCTACTTGTGCTTTCGTACCATGAACAACTTGCAACACGCCTTTTGGTGCGCCTGCTTCTTCAAACAATTCCACTAAACGCATTGGTGTTAACGGATCTTGTTCTGACGGTTTAAGTACGAAAGTGTTACCGCACACGATGGCCATCGGGAACATCCAAAGCGGTATCATGGCAGGGAAGTTAAATGGCGTTATACCCGCGCACACGCCTAATGGTTGAGTATACGAATACGTATCGATATTACGCGCCACGTTCTCAACCGTTTCACCCATCATCATCGCAGGCGCGTTCGCTGCTTGTTCGACGACTTCAATACCACGCCAAACATCACCTTTCGCGTCTTCGAATGTTTTGCCGAGTTCGTGGCAGATGATTGTCGCAATTTCCTCTTGGTGCTCTTTTAACAAAGCCGCGTATTTCATCATAATACGAGCACGCTCCGGCACTGGAACGTGACGCCATGTTTTAAATGCCTCTTGAGCAGAATCAATTGCCGCTTTTACTTCCGCTTCTGTCGCACAAGGTACTTTTGCAAGAACTTCCTGATTTGCAGGGTTTACAACATCAATCCATTGCTCAGATTGTGACTGTGTAAACTCACCGCCGATGTATAATGGTACGTGGTGCATGTGCACTCCTCCCCGGATAACTTGATGACAAAGCGCCGCGTAGTGTTGTTATAGTGCGGCGCTTGAAGATTGGTTTTTTTAGATTTCTACAGCCAGTGCAACGGCTTCACCACCGCCAATGCAAAGCGACGCAACGCCTTTTGAAAGTCCGCGATGGCGAAGCGCGTGAATGAGAGTGACAAGAATTCGTGCACCACTTGCGCCGATTGGATGACCCAACGCACAAGCTCCACCATTAACGTTCACTTTGTTTGCATCGAGCTTCATTTCGCTAATTGCCAGCATCGTCACCATTGCAAACGCTTCATTAATTTCCCAAAGGTCGACGTCGCCTGTCGTCCATCCTGCTTTCTCAAGTACCTTTTCCATCGCACCTACCGGTGCAATGGTAAACTCAGCTGGAGCTTGAGAATGCGTTGCGTGTGAAACGATTTTACAAAGCGGTGTTAAGCCGTGCTTTTTGGCTTCAGATTCGCTCATCAGGATAAGTGCTGCTGCACCGTCTGAAATTGATGAAGAGTTTGCCGCAGTAATTGTACCGTCTTTTTTGAACGCTGGACGTAATGAAGGGATTTTGTCTGGACGCGCATTACCAGGTTGCTCGTCCGTATCAACCACCACTTCGCCTTTGCGTGTCTGAAGTGAAACAGGTGTTACTTCGTTTTTAAATGCACCTGTTTCAATCGCTGAATTTGCTTTCGTTAATGAACTAAGCGCAAATTCGTCCATAGTTTCGCGAGTAATACCATATTGGAATGCAGTGTCTTGCGCAAAACAACCCATGGCTTTATTGTCGTAAGCGTCTTCTAAACCATCAGCCATCATATGGTCTTTAATTTCACCATGGCCCATTCGGAAACCGCCACGCGCCTTTGGAAGAAAGTACGGCGCATTTGACATGCTTTCCATCCCGCCAGCTACCGCACTGTTAATCGAACCTGCTTTAATCAAGTCATGCGCCAACATAGCCGCTTTTAAGCCTGAACCACACACTTTATTGATAGTAGTTGCGCCCGTTGAGCGAGCAAGACCTGCGTGCAACATGGCTTGACGCGCTGGCGCTTGGCCTAGTCCTGCGGGCAACACACAACCCATGATGACTTCATCGATTGCATCGTTAGCAAGACCAGTTTCAGCAAGGACACTCTTAATCGCCGTAGCACCTAAATCAGTTGCTGACGCATCAGTTAATGCCCCCATGAAACCACCCATAGGGGTACGTTTTGCGGCTACAATCACTACAGTTTCGTTACTCATTGTTATCTCCTGTTCAACAATTTATGTTTTTCACTCGCTTTTCCTTTACTTACATACTGCTAAGTAGTTGAATAGAGACTAGCAGTTTGATATTGCAAGTTCGTGGCGAAAAACACATTGTTGCGAATCACTTACGCTTTAGATATTTTGAGCATACCTAATATTTACGTTTACGCCAACGTAAATCTAAAATCAACAAAATCGTGGTGCATTAAAGTGTAAACTTTGCTTGCCCTTTTATGTCAGATTTTCCAGACACAGCTTGGGTTTGAACCACACTTTGCTGTTTAAAACTTCTCTCAATGCCGACCAAAGTATTAATTACACCCTTTACTTTACCTTTACGTAAACTTCACTTATATTGGTCCTATCAGTAGTAAAGGTGCAACTCGAAAATGAAGCAAGACTTAAACGAACCAACATATTCAATCAGTGATCTCGCGAAAGAATTTGACATTACAACCCGCAGTATTCGTTTTTACGAAGACCAAGGTTTGCTGTCTCCGGTAAGACACGGACAAACACGCATCTATTCAAAACGCGACAAAGTACGTTTGAAGCTTATTTTACGTGGTAAACGTTTAGGATTTTCACTAGCCGAAACGGGGCGTTTATTTGAGTTGTACGATGCAGATAAAAGTAGCGCGAAACAACTTCGCACGATGCTGGACCTAATTGAGCAAAAGAAAGCCGATTTAACACAGCAGATGGATGATATTAAAGTGGTATTGATGGAATTGGTGACGGCTGAACGCCGCTGCCGCGATACCTTAAAGAATGTAGAAAAATAACCTCTCACACAGGATAGAGCACAGATGAGTACCGTATCATTATTCAAAGAGTTAAATTTTGGTTTAGGCGAAACAGCAGATATGATCCGCGACCATGTAAATGAGTTTGCGAGCAATGAAATTGCGCCTATTGCTGAAAAAACCGACCACGAGAATGCTTTCCCAAATCACATGTGGCCAAAATTCGGTGAGATGGGTTTACTTGGTATCACCGTAGCTGAAGAGTTCGGTGGTTCAGGACTTGGCTATTTAGAACACGTTATCGCCATGGAAGAAATAAGCCGTGCGAGTGCATCTATTGGTTTAAGTTACGGTGCGCATTCAAACCTGTGTGTTAACCAAATTAACCGTAATGGTAATCAAGTTCAAAAAGAGAAATACCTGCCAAAACTGATTAGCGGCGAGCACATTGGCGCGCTTGCAATGAGTGAACCTAACGCAGGTTCTGATGTTGTCTCTATGAAGTTGAAAGCTGAAAAGCAAGGCGACAAATACATTCTTAACGGCAATAAAATGTGGATCACTAATGGTCCAGATGCCGATGTTTTTGTTATTTATGCAAAGACCGACATTAACGCAGGTCCTAAAGGTATCACCGCTTTCATCGTAGAACGAGATTTCCCTGGCTTCTCAACAGCACAGAAATTAGACAAGCTCGGTATGCGCGGTTCAAACACGTGTGAACTTGTCTTCGAGAATTGTGAGGTGCCTGCAGAAAACATTCTTGGCAACTTAAACGAAGGCGTTAAAGTGCTTATGAGTGGTCTTGACTACGAACGAGTCGTACTTGCTGGTGGCCCTCTTGGGATCATGCAGGCGTGTATGGATGTCGTTGTACCTTACATCCATGAGCGTAAACAATTCAATCAGTCTATCGGTGAATTCCAACTTATTCAGGGCAAAATCGCGGACATGTACACCCAAATGAATGCGGCGCGTTCGTACGTTTATACCGTAGCGAAATCTTGCGACCGTGGTGAAACTACGCGTAAAGATGCTGCAGGTGCAATCCTTTATGCCGCAGAGCTTGCAACGAAAATGGCGCTTGATGCGATTCAAATACTCGGTGGCAACGGCTACATCAACGAATACGCCACGGGTCGCCTACTTCGTGATGCTAAACTTTACGAGATTGGCGCGGGTACATCAGAAATTCGCCGCATGCTAATTGGTCGTGAGCTATTTAACGAAAGTCGCTAAGGATTAGCCATGACGGTATTGAATTCTTCGGTCAACATTCATGACCCGATATTTAAAGAAAAAGAAAATGCGATGGCAGCCCTTGTGGCTGACCTTCGCGACAAGGTTTCAACGTTAGCGCAAGGTGGTGGTGAAGAACTCATTGCTCGCCATGAAAGCCGTGGAAAACTCTTCGTTCGAGACCGAATTGAAACACTACTCGACGAAGGCTCGCCTTTTTTAGAAATTGGCCAATTCGCTGCATTTGGTGTTTATGAGCAAGACATTCCTTGTGCCGGAGTTGTTGCCGGTATAGGCCGCGTTAAAGGCGTTGAGTGTATGATAGTCGCCAACGACGCAACGGTTAAAGGCGGCACTTATTTCCCTATCACGGTCAAAAAACACCTCCGAGCACAAGAAATCGCGGAACGCTGTCACTTACCTTGTATTTACCTAGTGGATTCAGGCGGCGCTAACCTACCAGAGCAAGATGAGGTTTTCCCTGACAAACTGCATTTTGGCCGTATTTTCTATAATCAAGCACGCATGTCTGCCAAAGGCATTCCACAAATTGCGGTCGTTATGGGTTTATGTACGGCCGGTGGTGCGTATGTACCAGCGATGGCTGATGAAAGTATTATCGTAAAAAATCAAGGTACTATTTTCCTCGCAGGCCCCCCTCTTGTAAAAGCCGCTACGGGTGAAGAAGTGAGTGCAGAGGATTTAGGTGGCGCAGACGTACACTGCAAAGTTTCTGGCGTTGCTGACCATTACGCAGAGAATGACGCCCATGCACTTTCTATCGCACGTCAATGTATTTCTCGGTTAAACCATGTTCGCCCTACTTCGGCAATTCTAAAAGAAGTAAAAGCACCAAGATACGACATTCGTGAAATCTATGGCATTGTTGGAACGGACCTTAAAAAACCATTCGACGTACGCGAAGTCATTGCACGTATTGTCGATGATTCGCAATTTGATGAATTTAAGCGTTTCTTCGGAGAAACACTCGTAACTGGTTTTGCTGAAATATACGGACACCCGGTCGGTATTGTCGCGAACAATGGCATACTGTTCTCCGAATCTGCACAAAAAGGTGCTCATTTCATCGAACTGTGTACACAGCGTAATATTCCGCTCATTTTCTTACAGAACATCACCGGCTTTATGGTAGGACAGAAGTACGAAGCTGAAGGTATTGCAAAACACGGGGCTAAGATGGTTACTGCTGTTTCTTGTGCCGATGTTCCTAAGTTTACTGTACTTATTGGGGGCTCTTACGGCGCTGGTAATTATGGCATGTGTGGTCGAGCTTATGAACCAACCATGATGTGGATGTGGCCAAATGCGCGTATTTCGGTCATGGGTGGAGAACAAGCCGCTGGCGTCTTGACACAAGTACGGCAGGACGGTCTGGCACGTAAGGGCCAAGCAATGAATGAAACTGAAGTCGCTGAATTTAAAAAGCCGATTATCGAACAGTATGAGCGTCAAGGTCACCCTTACTACGCAAGCGCTCGCCTTTGGGATGACGGTATTATCGACCCAGCAGACACACGTACCGTGCTTGGACTTGCACTTGAGGCTGCTTCGAATGCGCCTAAGCGAGAGTCTAAGTTTGGCGTTTTCCGAATGTAAGGATGCATGGTATGTCAGTTACATTAACCATTACAAAAAACAAAGTGGCGATTTTATTGCTAAGTCGCCCCGAAAAACACAACGCTTTTAACAGCGAAGTGATTGCCGAACTTATTAAAAATATCGAATACGCAAGCACCTTAGACGTTCGCGCATTGGTTTTCAAAACCGAAGGAAAGCATTTCTCAGCAGGCGCGGACCTCGCTTGGATGAAGTCCATGGCAGACAATAACTACGATGAAAACGTAGCAGACTCTATGGAGCTCGCGCGCTTAATGAATGTACTCGCCAACTGCCCACATCCAACCGTGTGTTTAGTGCAAGGTGCGGCATTTGGTGGCGCACTTGGTTTAATCGCCTGTTGTGATATTGCGGTAGCGACACCTGATGCAAAATTCTGTCTGAGCGAAGTAAAGCTCGGCCTAATTCCTGCGGTAATTAGCCCTTATGTGATTCGCGCAATCGGTGAGCGACAGGCTCGTCGCTATTTTTTAACTGCCGAAGTTTTCGACTCGGAGCAGGCCCTTTCAATGGGATTGCTGCACGCTATCAGCGAAGATTTGTCACTAAGTCAAGCACACTTCATTGACACAATTCTGCATAACGGACCGATGGCGGTGAAAAACGCCAAGTCGCTAATCAACGAAGTGGCTGGCATTGCTATCGATGACTCGTTAATTCGTCATACTGCAAAACGTATTGCTGAAATTCGCGTCAGTGCTGAAGGTCAAGAAGGTTTGAGTGCCTTTTTTGAAAAACGAAAACCAACTTGGCAACACGACGCTGAGCAGTAAGGAAATCGGTATGTTAAAGAAAATTTTAATTGCTAACCGTGGTGAAATCGCCTGCCGTGTTATGAAAACAGCTAAATCACTTGGCATGACGACAGTTGCCGTTTACTCCGATGCTGACGCCAATAGTCAACACGTGAAAATGGCCGATGAAGCTTACCATATCGGCCCAGCACCGACGAAAGATAGCTACTTAGTTGCTTCGAAAATCTTAGAAGTAGCAAAACGCGCTGGCGCTGATTGTGTTCATCCAGGCTATGGATTTCTATCAGAAAACGATTCGTTTGCGAATGCGTGTGAAGAAGTGGGCATCGTGTTTGTTGGCCCTCCTACTTCGGCAATCGAAGCTATGGGCTCAAAAACGCGCGCTAAAGAAATTATGGCTGAAGCTAACGTACCGTTAGTTCCAGGCTACTATGGTCAAAACCAAGATACTCAATTCCTGGCAAATGAAGCCGAAAAAATTGGCTATCCTGTTCTTATCAAAGCTGCGTTTGGCGGTGGCGGAAAAGGCATGCGTGTAGTGCGTGCAGCTGCTGACTTCATCGCAGCGTTGGAAGGTGCTAAACGAGAAGCAAAAGCCAGTTTTGGCAACGACTTAGTACTCATTGAACGTTTCGTCGATAAACCACGTCACGTCGAAGTCCAAGTGTTTGCAGACAATCATGGAAACGCGGTGTACTTGGGAGATCGCGATTGTTCTTTGCAACGCCGTCATCAGAAAGTCATTGAAGAAGCACCTGCCCCTTCACTAAGCGCTGAGTTACGAAAAGCAATGGGCGAAGCCGCGGTACGTTGTGCTCAAGCAATCAACTACCGTGGTGCGGGTACGGTTGAATTCCTATTGTGTGGAAATGAATTCTTCTTTATGGAGATGAATACTCGTCTGCAAGTTGAACACCCTGTGACTGAAATGGTAACAGGACAAGACCTTGTCGCATGGCAAATACGTGTTGCGAATGGCGAAAAGCTGCCTTTATCACAAGAACAAATATCCCTATCAGGCCATAGTTTTGAAGCTCGTATTTATGCAGAAGATCCGACCGAAAACTTTATGCCTTGTTCAGGCACATTATCTTGTTTGACTTTCCCTGCAGAGGAAAATGGCGTGCGCATTGATACGGGCGTGCAAAGTGGCGACGAGATAAGTCCCTTTTATGATCCGATGATTGCTAAACTGATTGTTCATGGTGAAACTCGTGAAGTCGCACTCAACAAATTAAGTCATGCACTTGAACAAGTACATTTAAGCGGTTTAAAAAGCAATATCGCTTTTCTACATCATTTGGCGAATCATGATACGTTTAAAGCGGGTGCACCAGATACGCATTTTATCGACACGCAAACCGACGTATTAACGCATTTTGCTGTGCCAGAAAGAACGATGACAGAATTGGCCGCACTTGCTTATGTATTACACCAAAAACCCTGCAACAAGACACCTTGGCAGAATATCGGATTTCGACTTAATCAAAATGCTGTGATCAAAGTCCCATTTGTTGATGTAAATACGTTCGCAACACGTCTAGATGACGCTTGGCATTTAGATATTGCTGGCGACAATGTTGTCGCGCACGGGCAATTCGAAGGGCAAGTACTTAGTGCGTCGATTGACGGTAAAAAGATGACGGCTCATGTTGTGTTGAGTGAAGAATCAATCACGGTAATGTTTGGACCGCATCAATTTACTCTAGCGCTAAGTTCAAAGCACTACGTCAGTGACCATGAGCATGAAGCTGCCCCCCTTGCCGCACCGCTTAATGGTACTGTCGTTAAACATCTGCAGTCTGTCGGCGCTCAACTTAAAAAAGGCGACCCTGTCGTTGTAATTGAAGCAATGAAAATGGAGTACACGCTTAATGCCCCATTTGATGGCACCTTGTCTTCATATTGTTTTGCAGAGGGCGAATTAGTTAGCCATGGGGCGATGCTTGCAATAGTCGATGCGGAGGAAGCGTAATGGCTTACCCTGAAATGGTCCGAATCGTTGAAGTTGGAGCTCGTGATGGTTTGCAAAATGAACTAAGCGTATCTACAGACCAAAAAGTGGCCCTAATTGAAGCCCTTGCCGACGCGGGCCTCAAGAATATTGAGGCCGGCGCATTTGTGTCACCTAAATGGGTGCCGCAAATGGCGGATTCTTTAGAGGTGATTACCGGCCTGTCTGTTCCATCGGATGTCGAGCTCAGTGCGTTAACGCCTAACGTTAAAGGTGCAGAACTCGCTCTTCAGTCTGGCGTAAAAGAATTCGCTATTTTTACTGCCGCCAGTGAAGCCTTTACGCAAAAAAACATTAATTGCTCTATAAGCGAAAGTATCGAACGCTTTATACCTGTGATGGAATTAGCTAAAGCGAACAATATACGGGTTCGGGGCTATGTGAGTTGTGTCGTAGGTTGTCCTTATCAAGGCGAAGTACGACCAGAGCAAGTTCTTGATGTGTGTAAACAATTGTTGGCACTTGGCTGTTATGAAGTGAGCCTTGGTGACACCATTGGCGTAGGTACACCAAACAAAGTACAAAAGCTCCTTTCACTTTTGCTCGATAACATACCCAGTGACAAGCTGGCTGTGCATTTTCATGACACCTATGGACAAGCTCTCGCCAACATTCACAAAGCCCTCGAAATGGGTATTAGCGTCGTAGACAGTGCCGTTGCAGGACTCGGAGGGTGTCCTTACGCAAAAGGGGCGTCAGGAAATGTTGCCACAGAAGACGTTGTATACTTACTCGAAGGACTTGGCATTTACACTGGAATTGATTTAGAAAGGCTTGCCAGAGCGGGATGGCAAATTTGTGAGGCATTAAATAAAGCGCCAGTTAGCAAAGTTTCATTAGCGTTAAAAAGTCAATGCGCATAGTCTCGCTCGGTAAAGATTCCGTGCGTTAAGCCCAACTCGGATTACACTAAACACCGTAGTAATTAGAGTAAAGCGATATCCCACAATGGGAAGTGCATAATAATAACTGTTTTAGGAGTGGTCTCATGGCCGGTTTCGATAAAGTAGTTTCGACCTACGAAGAAGCGATGGCAGGTTTGAAAGATGGCGATACGATTATCGCTGGTGGTTTTGGTCTGTGTGGTATTCCAGAAGGCCTAATTGCAGAAATCAAACGCCTTGGTACAAAAGATTTAACCGTTGTGTCAAACAACTGTGGTGTTGACGATTTTGGTTTAGGGGTATTACTTCATGACCGTCAAATTAAGAAAATCATAGCTTCGTACGTAGGTGAAAACGCCATTTTCGAACAACAATTGTTAGATGGCTTGTTAGAGGTCGAATTAACACCTCAGGGCACCCTTGCTGAAAAAATGCGCGCTGGCGGTGCTGGAATTCCAGCGTTTTACACAGCTACAGGTTACGGCACGCCGATTGCCGAAGGGAAAGAAGTTAAAGAATTTAACGGCCGTCCATATATTTTAGAAGAATCAATTACAGGTGAGTTTGCGATTGTTAAAGCATGGAAAGCGGACCGTTATGGAAATCTCGTGTTTCGCCACACAGCTATGAACTTTAATCCAATGGCTGCTACCGCCGGTAAAATCACCGTTGCGGAAGTTGAAGAAATCGTTGAGCCGGGTGAACTTGAACCATCTCAAATTCATACACCAGGTATTTACGTTAATCGCGTTATCAAAGGTACGTTTGAAAAACGAATCGAACGTCGAACTGTTCGTAGCTAAGGAGCATAAATATGGCATTATCTCGTGAACAAGTAGCTATGCGTGTTGCTCAAGAGCTTCAAGACGGCTTTTACGTAAATTTAGGTATTGGCATTCCTACATTAGTTGCCAACTATGTGCCTGATGGTATTGAAGTTATGCTTCAATCTGAGAATGGCTTGCTCGGTATGGGTCAATACCCGACAGAAGCAGAATTAGACGCTGATATGATCAACGCGGGTAAAGAAACCGTGACAGCTGTCAAAGGTGCGGCTATTTTCAATAGTGCTGAGAGCTTTGCAATGATCCGTGGAGGTCATGTAGACTTGACGGTTCTAGGTGCATTTGAAGTTGACCAGCACGGTAACATCGCCTCGTGGATGATCCCCAAAAAGCTAATTAAAGGCATGGGCGGCGCGATGGACTTAGTTGCTGGCGCGCAGAATATTATCGTCACCATGACACACGCAAGTAAACATGGTGAGTCGAAATTACTTGAGCAATGTTCGTTACCTTTAACCGGTGTAAATTGCGTTAAAAAAATCGTGACTGACTTAGCGGTTTTGGAAGTAAAAGATGGCGCGTTTTATTTGCTAGAACGCGCACCAGGTGTTAGTGTGGATGAAATTATCAGCAAAACAGCGGGTAAGCTAATTGTTGAAGGCGACATTCCAGAAATGACGTTCGCATAGTTTGATAATTTCAGTGCGGTAGTAAAAACACGAACACCATGTACCGTCCTCATTCCCAGTGCCTTAGGCGCTGAGTTACCCAAAACCCCTCGCAAGAGGGGTTTTTTTTATATTATTTCTATGTAATTTGCGGCTTACTCAAAAGACGCTTTCCCTATCCGGCATTGGGACAAGACAAACTAAGGTGCCTCAACTCACCAATAAAACATCGTGCTGCAGGACCTAACCTGTCGCCATCTTTAAAGACTAAATACAACTGCGCTCGTCTTGTTCCATTGTGTTCTAGCGGTAACGGCACTAAAACGCCTTGGGAGAGTGCTGTTGCAATCGCAGGTCTTGGTAACCAAGCAAAACCTAATCCATTTTTAATCATTTCTACGGACGTCGAGAGATGGCTTACGGTCCAGCGTTGCTCTGCACCAAGCCAGCCGGAATCTCGCTTTTCTTGTGTGGCTGAGTCGCGGATCACAATTTGACGAAACAGTTTCAAATCTTCAAGCGTAATAGCCCGGCGTAACTGATGTAAAGGATGTGAAGGACTGGCAACGGCAATAAAATCCAGCTCACATAGTTCTTCACTGAATCCCTCCATTAAAGGTTCTGCCGCAATCGCAATGTCCACTTTGTCGTTTTCCAATAATTCAGATGAACCATTTAAGATAGTCTCAATGAGTTCGATACGAAGCAGTGGAAATTGTTCAGATGTTGTCTCAAGGCTTTTATACAAAAGTTCGTTTGGCAATACTTCGTCAACGGCAATTCTAAGAATGGTTTCAATACCTTCTGAAAGTGTCTCACCGACAGCTTCAACCTTGGCTGCCTCGTTAAGCAAGTAGTTGGCACGACGAAGCATCATTTCTCCAGCTTCCGTTAACAACGTTTTTCGCCCTTCTACTTTAAAAAGTTTAACATTTAAAGCTGATTCAATTTTTTGCACTGCGGTATGAATACTGCTTTGGCTTTTATGCACATTTGCTGCAGCTTGATTAAAGCCACCAAATTCAACCACCGCTTGAAACATACGCCACTGTTCTAATGTTACTCTTAGCATCGTTCTATAAATCCGAATAAATCTAGCGCTTTTTGCAAATATTAATCTATCAAATTCGAAATACAATAGGTTCAAACACTAATTGGAGTTCATCATGAAAAAGATTTTAGCGATTAAAAGTTCGATCAATGGCGCAAACAGTATTTCTAACAAACTTATCGACGAAGTATTGTCATTAAATGACAACTCAAATACGACGGTACGCGATTTAGGAGCTTCGCCGTTACCTCACCTATCTCAACACGAAATGGGGGCTTGGATGGCCGCTGTGGACCAAATAACACCTGAGCAACGCGAATTGAAAGCAATTTCTGATGAGGTTGTTGAAGAAGTCAAAGCAGCAGATATCATTCTGATAGGTCTACCAATGTACAACTTCGCTGTACCTTCTAACTTTAAAAGTTGGATTGATCGTTTAGCAAGAGCGGGCGTTACATTTAACTATACTGAAAATGGTCCTGTGGGTTTATTGGACGACAAGCCTGTTTATGTGATTGCAACTCGCGGAGGTAAGTATCATGGAACACCGATGGATTCTCAAACTCAATTTATAAAAGACGTGTTCGCATTTGTCGGGTTAAAAAACGTGAATTTTGTTTACGTGGAAGGACTCGCAATGGGCGAAGCGGACATCGCTATTGCCAACGCTCAATCCGCTTTATCAAACGCACTTTAAGCACAAGGCTGGGTTTCAACCAGCCTTCATGTAGATGCCAGGAACATTTATTTGCATAAATGGTTTGGCATCCTCAACTGGCATAAAGTCATACTTTTCATAAAGGCCATGCGCGTCTCTTGTGGCCAGCATAAAACGTCTCAACCCCTGTAAGTCAGGATGAGCTTGGATGTAATCCATCAATTTTATTGAAAGACCTTTCCCTCGCTGGCTGTCGACAATAAATACATCGGCTAAATAGGCAAATGTTGCTTTGTCCGTAATAACGCGAGCAAATCCGACTAGTTGCTCATCCACAATAATGGCAAAAGATAGACTGTTTTCGATGGCTTTTTGAATGAGTTCTTTTGAGATGCCTTCACACCAGTATGCTTTTGATAGGAAATTATGAATAGTGCTTAGATGCTGAAGAATGACTGTTTTGTTTTCTGTTATGTTCAATTCCGTTTTCCTGCTGATAATCGTGCTTATTAATTTCATTTAAAAAGTGAATGAAATCGCCCCCTTTCAACGGTTTAGAATATAGCCAGCCTTGATGGATGTAAACGCCTTTTTCTGTTAGATAGCGTTGTTGAGTCGTTGTTTCAACGCCCTCCGCAATGAGCTTTTTACCCAGTTTATTTGCCATATCGATAATGGCATCCAATACTGGTGCTTGCAGGTTTGCAAGTCCGATAGACGCGACAAAACTTTGATCAATTTTTAGAAGATCGATTGGGAATTGTTGTAAGTATTGCAAGCCACTATAGCCCGTACCAAAGTCGTCAATCGCGATTTCAATCCCCTGCTCACTCAGCAACAAAAGCTGTTGCCTACTTTCCGCTTCGTTTAATACATCGCGCTCGGTAAGTTCCAAAGTCACTTTGGGGAAATGACTGGCGGCTTTTAGTACCGCTTGTCGATATTTCTGGCTAAACAACAAGTATCCATTTGCGTTCAAAGACAGTTTAAAATCACTTCCCAAGTCCTCTTTCGACGGCAACTCGTTAATTGCGTTATTAATTTGTTTGATTGATAACTCTAAAATTGAACCATCACGTTCTGCTTCGGGAATAAAATAGGCTGGACCGAGCTCGCCTTCAATCGGATGCTTCCAGCGCATTAGGACTTCAGCCCCAGTCACCTTCCCGGTACTGTTATCAACAAAAGGTTGATAAACGTTATAAAACTCATCATTTTGAAGCGCTTCTAAAATTTGCGCTTTCGTATTTCGATTAAGCAAGTCTAAGTAATTCAAACCTTTAACAATGGCATAAAAGAAACCAATAAAGAGTAAAAAGGCAATGACTAACCAATTGTAGTTCCAACGAATAAGTTGCTTGTCATCAATAGCAATAACCAGCCCTAGTGACGGTAACGCACTAAACTTACTAATGAATAGATACTTACTTTGTAAATCGTCAAATTGTCCTGTGTATTCCAAGGATTCAATTTCAATTGGGAAAAGCGCATGTTCAAGTGGCAAACTGTATGTGCCATGCTTAAAGATTGGCACGCCAGTTAGCATATCGACAATAGCAACATAACTTACGTGCGTCGACTCAGGCAACTTAATCATATTTGCAAACCAACCCGTGGGAATGAGTGCGTTTACTTCAAAATGGTCTTTGCGTGTTCTCGCAATCACAAAAGAAGAAGCACCCAAATAATCGCTGATTATCGGACCATAATAACGCAATTGATACTCTTTGATTGGGCTTGTGGTTTGTACCGGCGGAGATAAACGACCAAATGAATTGCATATCAACATACCATGTTCATCGACTATCCCTATTTCACTCATTGCTGGATGTTCAAATACCGCGCGACGCATAAAATTGAGCGTTGGTTCTTCACATTGAGGGGAAAGCACATCGTCACGTTGAATTGAGTTCCGAATGTCTTCCAACTGAAGATTTACATCCTGAACCATTTTTAGACTTAGCTCTTTGATATTTTGCTGGTTGCTTTGCTTAACTTGATTAAAACTGAACAAACCAATGCATAGAAACAGAAAGCAGGTAATCGCTAGGGCAATAAATGTATTTGCATTTTTCCTAGTCACGTGCTTACCTTTTCAATTTCTGGGTTAGCCGTGGAGGGTAAAAAAAGTATATTACAATGATATTACAGCGTGACCTAAATTCGGTAAATCACATAACTATTAATGCTTTATACGCAATTTAGTTACACCCTGTTACGACATTCGTTTTAACGCTTCGCTTTTTATACTCTCATTTAATTTTTGGTATACTTTACCCATTCAACTTAAATCAAGTAACTATGTTTCCGAAAAAACAACCAAATCACCCTCGTTCGAAGAAAAGAAACACGAACAAAAGCTCAACTCGTGTGCAGAGTAATAGGCCGAGAGTAGCACCTGCGGATGTAAAGATTGTTCTATTTAACAAACCATTCGATGTGCTTTGCCAGTTTACCGATGATCAAAACCGGAAAACCTTAGCCGATTTCATCGACATCAAAGAGGTTTACGCTGCAGGTCGACTTGACAGAGACAGTGAAGGTCTGTTGCTGCTCACAAATTGTGGCGTGCTGCAAAACAAATTAACCGCCCCCGGGAAAAAAACGGAAAAGACGTATTGGGTTCAAGTCGAAGGCGTACCTAACGATGAAGACATCAACCCACTCAGAGCGGGTGTTCAACTCAATGATGGGAAAACCCTACCCGCAAAAGTGCGGGTTATGGATGAGCCGCATGTATGGCCGCGAGTGCCCCCCATCCGAGAAAGGAAAAACATCCCCACAACATGGCTTGAAATAAAAATTACCGAAGGGCGTAATCGACAAGTAAGGCGTATGACCGCACACATAGGGTTTCCAACTCTTAGACTCATTAGAGCTCAAATCGGCGAATATAAATTAGGGGACTTGACGAGCGGTCAATATCAGATCCTAAGTTTAAGCTAAATTGAAGGCCAGTTTGGTTTTATTTCGAGAAAGAATGCGTGCTATAATGCTGCCCTCCCAAAAGTATTGAGATTCCTATCACTATGAGCGACAACAGTCATATTAAGGTCATCGTCGGCATGTCTGGCGGTGTTGATTCTTCCGTTTCAGCCTATTTGTTGAAGCAACAGGGCTATCAAGTTGAAGGCCTGTTTATGAAAAACTGGGAAGAAGACGACAATGACGAGTACTGTGCCGCTGCTGATGATCTGAAAGATGCGCAAGAAGTGTGTGACAAACTGGGTATTGAATTACACACAGTAAACTTTGCCGCTGAATATTGGGACAACGTGTTTGAATATTTCCTTGAAGAATACAAAGCGGGTCGTACCCCGAATCCCGACATTATGTGTAACAAGGAAATTAAATTTAAAGCCTTCTTACAGTTCGCGGCAGAAGCACTCGGTGCAGACTATATCGCGACTGGTCATTATGTGCGTCGCGAAGAGCGTAACGGTCAATTCGTGATGCAGCGTGGTCTTGATACCAACAAAGACCAAAGTTACTTTCTGTATACATTAAGCCATGAACATATTGCACAAACGCTGTTTCCCGTTGGCAACATCGAAAAGCCAGAAGTACGCCGTATCGCTGAAGAACAAGGCTTAATTACACACGACAAGAAAGATAGCACAGGTATCTGTTTTATTGGTGAGCGTAAATTTAAAGATTTCCTACAACGCTATTTGCCAGCTCAGCCAGGAAACATCGAAGACACTGAAGGTGACATTGTTGGCCAACATGAAGGGTTGATGTACCACACGTTAGGTCAACGTAAAGGCCTTCTTATTGGTGGTATGAAAGAAGGCAACGGTGAGCCATGGTATGTCGTAGATAAAGACATTGAACGCAACGTACTTGTTGTCGGCCAAGGTGCAGACCACCCTCGCCTTTACAGCAATGGGTTGAACGCCAACCAGTTGCATTGGGTCGACCGTGTAGGCCCACAAGGCACTACTCGTTGCGCGGTAAAGACTCGTTATCGTCAAGAAGACATCCCCTGTACACTTCTCGTTGGTAGCGATGGGATGGCTCGCGTGTTATTTGACTCGCCTCAAAAAGCCGTTACACCAGGTCAATCTGCCGTATTCTATCTTGACGATGTATGTCTTGGTGGTGGCATTATTGATTCGGTGATCCGTTAATGAATCAACACCAAGTGATGGCACTTGCTGCGCTTTGTCAAATAACAAGACTAGTGCAAAAAGTAGCGAAATATGGGCAGTTTAACGCACATGATGTTGAAAGTTTTTTACAGAGTATCATCATTACGAACCCTGCTCGCCCTGAAGATGTTTATCAAGATCATTATGGTTTAAAGCAAGGCTATAAAGCCTTGGTTGACCAACTTTCAGCTGATGGCTCGAAAGACGTTGAACTTGTAAAATACGTCGGAGGCCTCATCCAACTAGAACGCGTTCTCGCATATAAACCTGGCGCATTGGATGAACTCGGCCGACGTATTAATGAATTAGATAGACAGTTAATGCATTTTAGCATTACCGACGACACAATTTTGTCGAGTCTAGCTGATATATATAGCCAAGTAATTAGCCCCCTTGGACAGCGTATCCAAGTATTTGGCCAACCTGAGTTATTAAAACAGCCTCATATCCAACACAAAGTACGGGCACTACTCTTAGCGGGTATCCGTGCCGCAGTACTTTGGCGTCAGATGGGTGGCAAACGCAGGCATTTTTTCTTTTCAAAAAGAAAAATCATCGCCATCGCGAAAAAATTTGTGAATATCGTTCAAAATCAACATTAGTTAGGAGTTAATATGGAGCTTTCAGCGTTAACCGCTATCTCTCCAGTCGATGGTCGCTACGGTAGCAAAACGACTGAATTACGAAGCATCTTCAGTGAGTTCGGGTTGATTAAATACCGTGTAATCGTTGAGGTACGCTGGCTACAAGCATTGTCAAAAGCAGCTGGTATCCCAGAAGTTCCAGAATTCAGTGAAGAAGCGAATGCTCTATTGGATAGCATAGTTGAAAACTTCAGCGAAGCAGACGCGATGCGTGTGAAAGAAATTGAACGCACGACTAACCACGACGTAAAAGCGGTTGAATACCTTCTAAAAGAAAAAGTAGCAGGTAACGCAGAGCTTAATGCGGTTAACGAGTTCATCCATTTCGCTTGTACTTCAGAAGATATTAACAATCTATCGCACGGCCTCATGTTGACTGAAGCGCGCGATAAAGTGCTACTTCCATACTGTGACCAGCTTTTAAACGCTATCAAAGAAAAAGCGATTGAATATCGTTCAGTCGCAATGATGACTCGTACACATGGTCAACCAGCGTCCCCATCAACGATGGGTAAAGAGTTTGCTAACGTTTATGTTCGCCTTAAACGTCAACGCGACCAAATTGCTGCGGTACAAATGCTAGGTAAGATTAACGGCGCAGTAGGTAACTACAACGCACATTTAAGTGCTTACCCAGACTACGACTGGCATTCACACGCAGAAAGTTTTGTAACGAGTTTAGGTTTATCTTGGAACGCGTTTACAACGCAAATCGAACCTCACGATTACATCGCGGAGTTGTTCGACGCAGTTGCTCGTTTCAACACCATTGTGCTTGATTTTGACCGTGATGTTTGGGGCTATATTGCACTAAACCACTTCAAACAAAAGACAATTGCAGGTGAAATCGGTTCATCAACTATGCCACACAAGGTAAACCCGATTGACTTCGAAAATTCAGAAGGCAACTTAGGTTTAGCTAACGCCATTTTCACTCATCTAGCTCAGAAACTACCCGTTTCTCGCTGGCAACGTGACCTCACCGACTCTACTGTATTACGTAATTTAGGTGTTGGTATGGGTTATACACTCATTGCTTACCAAGCAACCCTTAAAGGCATCAGCAAACTAGAAGTTAACGCTGATCGCCTGCTTGCTGAACTTGATCAGAATTGGGAATTGCTCGCAGAACCGATTCAAACCGTTATGCGCAAATACGGCATTGAAAAGCCATACGAGAAGTTAAAAGAATTAACTCGAGGTAAACGTGTTAATCAAGAAATCATGGCTGATTTCATTGATGGTCTAACGTTACCAGATGCTGTAAAAGCAGAAATGAAGCTTATGACGCCAGCAAATTATATTGGCCGTGCAGAAGCATTTATTGATGAACTTCAATAATATTCGCTGCGAATAAGTTAAAATAAAGCGAAAGCCCAGTGCTTTCGCTTTTTTTATGGAATGGAAATAATGTACGAATTAAATATCAACGGCATGTCAATATCGGACTTTTTATCCAAGTATTGGCAAAAAAAGCCTCTTTTAATCAAAAATGGCTTTGCAAACTTTGAAGACCCGATTGACCCAGAAGAATTGGCGGGCCTTGCAATGGAAGAAAGCATCGAATCACGATTAGTGACAAATCACGACGATACGTGGGAAGCTCATCACGGACCTTTTGAAGATTTCTCATTACTTTCTGACACAAACAGTACATTGCTAGTACAAGCCGTTGACCATTGGCACCCTACCGCCGCTGAATTAATCGAACCATTTAGATTCATTCCTAACTGGCGAATCGACGATCTCATGATTAGTTACTCAACCCCTGGAGGTGGCGTTGGCCCGCATTTAGACCAATACGATGTCTTCATTATCCAAGGTCTTGGAAAACGCCATTGGCGCGTCGGTTTACCTAATCTTGCACTCAAAGAATTTGCGCAAAATAAGAGTCTACTTCAAGTTGAAGCATTCGAGGCGGTTATCGATGCGGTATTGGAGCCAGGCGATATACTCTACATTCCTCCTGGTCACCCTCATGAGGGATACGCGGTAGAAAATGCGTTGAATTATTCCGTCGGATTTAGAGCCCCGAACCAACGCGATCTTATTTCTAGCTTTGCAGATCATCTGATTGATACAGAACAGGGTAAGGTTCGATATAACGACCCTGATATCACTGAGCGTGATTCCATTGGATTATTGTCCGATACAGAAATATCAAGAATTCGAAACTTGATTATTGCGACACTTAACGATTCTGGTTCATTCCAAGATTGGTTGGGTAAAAACCTGTCTACGCCTAAACATGATATGGATCTCTATGAACTAGAAGAACCCTATGCCGTTGAAGATATCGTTGAAATTCTTAACGACGATGCAGAGCTCTACCGTGCGGGTGGAGTTAGAGCAATTTATCAAATTATGGAAGATAACCTGATATTGCTTAGTATCAATGGTGAAAATCATCATTTAACACTCGACAATCTAGCGAATGTACAACTACTTTGTGACCAAACTGTAATGAACTCCGATCAGTTCGAAAAATCACAACATTGGCTAGATTTTATCCAGCTATTGACTAATCTTATTAATGAAGGGATCTATTATTTCCCCGAAATGAACGATTGATCGCTCTAAAATGCAAATAAAAAAGCCTAAAGTTATCGTCTATCTTTAGGCTTTTGCAGTATGGAAAGCTCAATCTCAGCGCCAAAATTCTTGATTCGGTATGGAGGATTTATGTTCTATCGTGTTGACAAGGTTAGTTGGCTTGCGCATAAAAATGAGTTACAGCAAATCAGAGAGAAAGTATTTGTTTGTGAACTCCACATACCAAAAAGCGTTGAATTTGATGATCTTGATTTAGTAGCAGACCACGTCTTAGTAAAAGACGAGACAGAGTGTCCAGTTGCTACCGGCAGATTGTGCAAAGATGGTTTGATAAGCCGAATTGCTGTGCTTCAGCAATATCGCACTCGCGAGACCTACGATGCCTTGCTCAAGTTTATCGTGTTACTAGCCGAACAAAATGGACTTAAAAATCTGTGCATAAATTGTATCCTCCATGAGGTCGATTTATTTACAGCAAAAGGTTTTGAAAAGAAAGGTTCGGTATTTATGGAAGCAGGCATCCCAAGACAGCGCTTGCAATGCCATATTAGTGAATTTTCAACGGAGCCATTTACGCTGGTACATTAGCCCAAAGCTCTTGTTTTTCAGCGATTTCATAGAGTCCGTGTGCACGGTTTATAAGTAAGTTAGCAAAGTTTAACTGCGTTTGATCCCGTGTGCCGGAACTCATGATTTCATCCGCTTTTAACTGCCACTGGTAAGAAAAGTAACGAACGGCATCACGCGGTGTCTGTGCAGTTGTTGTAGCAATGACATCTGTAGGTAATCGACCAGCGATGACCCAGTAGCGCTTGCCATTTTGGCACTTGAACTTCCAAACAGACAATAGTGGTACCAAAAAATAGCACTCTTCATCCGAGTAAGACTCTGGGAATAACCCTTTTTCCACCAAGAACTTCTGAGCGGTTTCAAATGCGTCACGCTTCCACTGAAGCTCTTCTTGTTCAGTCATTTGTCGAGGTTGAACAGAGTCATTTTTTTTAGTTTGATCATTCATTATGTACTACTCACATCTCACAATTTCAATCCACTATAGCAGTGGTTAGCATTTCATTAAATATCTATCACTGCTTTTTGACAAACAGCTTCTCTTTTTGCTGTAATATTACTCAACATTTCGCCGGTTTGTTTAGTTTCCAAGTACCACTGCAGGATCAATTTTCGTTGCTTTCCAAGCCGGATACAGTGTTGCAAGCGTCGAAATAAGCATTGTGCCGATTACTGTAACAACAACATCTTGCCACAGGACAACTGACGGAAGAAAGTTAACGAAATAAACGTCTTCGAGTGGATTCGCTTCTGAGAAATTAACCCAGATTTTAAAAATATCTGAAATGTTCATTGCCAATAACACACCTATAAATACACCAAGTAGTGCTCCTACAAGCGCATAGCCTAATCCCTGCAATGCAAAGGTAGTAAAAATTGTTGTGTCTTTAGCACCCATGGTTTTTAAAATAGCGATGTTATGCTGTTTTTCTTTTACTTCCATAACCATGGAGGAAACTATATTAAAACTTGCGACAGCAATGATAAGGAATACAACCAAGTAAATAATGGTGCGAACCATTTGAATATCTTGATAAAGACTTCCTTGGCTTCGGTACCAGCTATTTACATACACGAGATCAGGCAACAACTGCCCTGCCGCCATTGCAATTTGATGCGCTGCAAAAACGTTGTCGACTGACAATCTTAAATCGGTTACTTCGTCAGGTGAAAAGCCCAACGTTTGCTGTGCTGTAGAAAGATCAATGACACCAACCATCGAATCAATTTGCCCTCCCATCTCGACTAATCCCGAAACAGTCAGTGACAAACGTTTGCTTGGTGCAAGTGTTGCTGAGCTTGATTGATCCGCAATGAGTAACGTCACTTTATCACCGACAGCAATACCAAGCTCTTTGGCAATTTTACTGCCAATGACAATCTCATCATCAGACAAACTTGAAATAGCCTTACCTTTAACATAATCACCTAGTCGCGACACTTTGCTATATTCACTTGGCAAAACTGCTTCTATTTCAATCGCTTTAAGAGAAGTCCGAAACTGAATCATCGCGCTCAGTTTTATTTCGGGCGTAGCACCAACGACATTGGGGTGCTGTTCTAATAACGCTATTTTACTTGGCCAATTATTGATTGGTTTAGTCGGTGCGTGATATTCCACATGTGCAACGACAGACAGCAATCGATTGATGAGTTGCTGCTCAAAGCCATTAATCACTGATAGTGACACAATTAATACGCTCACCCCAATAAGAACACCTACCGTGGAAGCTTTGCTAAGAAAGGCAATCAATCCAGAATGTTGATTACTTGCTCTGAACCGTTTAGAAATGAACCAACTTAGCATTAACCAAAATCCTTCACTTCAATTAGCTTTCCGTCTTCTAGTTTTACAATTCGGTCCATTTTTTTTGCTAAAGCGAGATCGTGAGTCACAATAACAAAGCATGTCTTTAACGTTTTATTTAGTTCCCGAAGTAAATCGAAAATCAGTTCACCGTTTTGTTTGTCTAAATTACCGGTCGGTTCATCAGCCAAAATGAGCGCAGGTTCAGCAACGAGCGCTCTTGCAATAGCAACGCGCTGACGCTCACCACCGGATAACGCAGAAGGTCGATGATCAACTCGATGTCCGAGACCTACTCGCTCTAATAATGCTTTAGCGGTAATTGAAGCCTCATTGGGTTTTAAGCCTTTGATTAAAAGTGGCATGGCCACATTCTCAAGCGCTGTAAACTCCATTAATAAGTGATGGAATTGATAAATGAATCCCAAATTTTCATTTCTAAATTCAGCCTGTTTGGAACGAGAAAGTAGCCCAACGTCGTGCGACTTAATGAAAACATGTCCGGCAGTAGCGGTATCGAGCGTCCCAAGAATATGCAACAAAGTACTTTTACCTGAGCCCGAACTCCCAAGAACTGCGACCATCTCACCTTCAAGCACTTCAAAGTTAATTTCATTTAATACTTGTACAGTATTTCCTGCATCCAAATAGTTCTTAGAGACTTTTTCGCACTTAAGTACCACATTATTCATATCTTAAGACCTCCGCGGGTAATACTTTTGCCGCTTTAAATGCGGGTAAAACAGTAGCAATAAAACTCAGTAACAGACTCGACAAGAGCATAAGAGTCAAAGCAAAGGGCTCAATAACTGTCGGTAATTTCATCCCGCCCAGTAGATTTAGACCAACAAACGACAATGCTTCGTTAATGTTTAATGTCAGGACGATACCTAAACACCCGCCAATAAACGTGCCTACCACGCCGTTATAACTCCCTTGGATCATAAAAATTTGCATTATTTTCATCGGGGTAAAGCCTAATGTTTGCAAAATAGCGATTTCTGACTGCTTCTCATTTACCATCATCGAAATGGCTGACAATATATTGAACGCGGCGACCAAAACGATGAGCGTCAATAACAACGTCATAATGCGTTTTTCCATCGCAACGGCACTGAACAATGCCCCCTGTTCTACCCGCCAATCACTCACAGCCAACGATGGATGTTTCGCGAGTAATTCGAGAATGGGTTGGATACCAAACGCATCAAAGAGCTTAATACTATAAGTCGCATCATCTGCCGACTTACGTTTTAAAAGCCGCTCAAGGGTATCAAAACTGGTATAAGCTAAATGCAGGTCAGCTTCACTTTCAGTTGAGAAAATCGTTGAAACGGTTAAAACGCGTTGAACGGGAACCCGACCCATGGGGGTATAGTTACTCACACTTGGAATAATAACGCGTATTTCATCACCAATATTGACGTTTAGCGCAGAGGCCAAATAACGACTTACTGCGATTGTGTAGCGAGAACCCTGAAGATCTTCCCAACTTCCTTGCTTCAAAAAGGGAATGAGGCTGGTGTCATCTTTACTACCACCTTGAAGGCGGACCCCTTGTAATTGGCTATTGGTTTGTAAAACAGCTTCAACAGCTAGATGCTCACTAATTTCTTTTACGTTTTCGACTTTTTTGAGTTCTGGCAGTAATTTTTCAATTTCAGTTCGTTTGCCCGAAATCTGCACATGTGGAATAAGCGCCAACATGGAAGATTTGAGATTTTTTTCAAATCCATTCATTACAGAATTAACGACTATTAGCGCTGCTAGTCCGAGCGCAATTCCAGCAATAGAGAAAAATGAAATAAAGGATATAAAGGCGTTACCTTTTGTAGAGCGAGAATATCTAAGTCCAACAAAAAGGCTAACAGGCTGAATCATAGCTTATTTGGTCGTGTTCTGATCATTGTGAACGAAGTCTAACATAGACGATAAACTCCTGGGTACGCATATAAATGTAAAAAATCATGAAAAATCCAACCACTTGCCGTTTTGTTTTAAGTTAGAATGCCAAAAAATTTTCAAAATGGCTTAAGCATGTTGTCGTTAAATAGATATAAACACCTGTCAGTAAAGGGTGATTTATTTGGGGGTGTCACAACCGCCATCATCTCATTACCACTTGCTCTCGCTTTCGGCGTTGCCTCAGGAGCAGGCGCAGAGGCTGGTATGTGGGGCGCTATTTTAGTTGGGTTGTTTGCTGCATTATTTGGTGGTTCCACCTCGCTTATTTCAGAACCAACTGGACCAATGACCGTGATCATGACAGCAATTCTGACGACTATGGTTGCAAGTTATCCAGAACAAGGTCCAGCGCTCGCATTTACTGTTGTCATGATGGCTGGCGCGTTTCAAATCCTACTTGGCACGCTCCGACTCGGCAAATACGTTACGCTTATGCCTTATAGTGTGGTTTCTGGATTTATGTCCGGTATTGGCATTATCCTTATCATTTTACAACTAGCACCTCTACTCGGTCACAAAGCCCCTGGAGGAGGAGTAACAGGCACGCTTGCGGCATTGCCCGAGCTAATTATGAACGTCCAATTTGGTGAATTGTTTCTGGGCGCTATCACACTTGCTATTTTGTTTTACTTTCCAAAAAAATATCGCCAGTACGTACCAGCTCAGCTAGTAGCCTTGGTTTCTGTTACCTTAATTTCAATCATTCTATTCGATACTGACAGTATTCGCCGAATTGGCGAGATCCCTAGTGCATTGCCAACGTTCGTGTTGCCGACGTTCAAGCCTGAAATATTCACAAAAATGATTATTGATGCACTAGTGCTTGGCACACTAGGCTGTATCGACACGCTCTTAACTGCTGTCATTGCAGACAGTCTAACGCGAACTGAACATGATTCAGATAAAGAGCTTCGAGGCCAAGGTATCGCAAATATGGTAGCGGGTGCATTCGGCGCATTACCAGGGGCAGGAGCGACCATGGGCACTGTTGTGAATGTACAAGTCGGTGCGCGTTCACCGCTTGCTGGCATTTTGAGAGCAGTGATATTGATGGCTGTCGTATTTGTCGCAGGTTCATTAACCGAACCAATCCCTATGGCTGTTCTTGCGGGGATTGCCGTATATGTTGGTATAAATATCTTAGATTGGAGCTTCATCCAACGCGCTCACAAACTAAGTACCAGCCAAATGGCGATTATGTACGGGGTAATGCTGTTAACGGTTTTAGTGGATTTGATGGTTGCAGTTGGCCTCGGTGTGTTTATCTCCAACATTCTTGTGATAGAAAAACTCAGTCGAGTGCAAAGCGAGCAAGTCAAAGCAATAAGTGATGGCGATGACGACGATGTTCCATTGTCGAAAAAAGAAAGACGTTTACTCGATAGCGCCAACGGACAATTGTTGTTTTTCTACTTATCTGGACCAATGATATTTAGCGTATCTAAAGCAATTTCACGACAACATCGGCATGTGTCAAAGTTTAAAGCGATGGTTATCGATTTATCAGACGTTCCGATGCTCGACGTAACAGTAAGTTTAGCGATTGAAAATGCGATTTTAGATGCACTTGAAGCAAATGTGGACGTATATATTTTTTCCCCAAATCGCGATACAACGATGCAACTCGAAAAGTTTAATATCCGAGATAGGCTAACGCCACTCGCCTTCTGTGCATCCCGAGAACTCGCTATGGAGCGTGCGTTAGAGGTGATAGCTAATCCAAACGAAGCTAAAAACGAGCGCTAATTTGATGATTGCAGGAGAGACAAACTCCTGCAACGTTGGACGTGATTACTTAGCTAACCAAAGTTGTTCAATTTCACCAAATACGCTTGCATCGTCGATAGTAGACGGTATTTGTAATGGTTCCCCATCCACAAGTTGTCTCAAATTTTTGCGTAAGATTTTTCCTGATCGTGTTTTTGGCAAACGAGGCACGGTCAAGACCGTTTTAAGACAGGCAATTGCCCCGATACGAGATCGAATTTCACTTACAATGGAGGCTTCAATCTCTGATGGATCTGCGCGCGTGCCGTCTTTAAGTACAACCATCGCAACAGGAAGCTGACCTTTTAATTCATCTTTTGAGGCAAACACAGCGCACTCGGCCACACTCGGATGCGCAGCAACAATTTCTTCCATTTCACCTGTGGACAATCTATGACCTGCTACGTTAATGACATCATCCGTTCTGCCCATGATAAACAAATAGCCGTCTTCATCGAAATATCCCCCATCGCCTGTTAAATAATAACCTGGATAGGCACTTAGATAACTGCTTTCGAATCGCTTCTGGTCGTGCCAAAGCGACGTTAGGCATCCCGGAGGCATTGGTAGTTTAATCACTACAGCACCTTGTTCATTGACATCGCATGGGTCGCCTACGGCATCTAGAATGCGCACGTCAAAACCCGGAGTTGGTTTCGTGGCGCTCCCTGGTTTCGTTTCGAATACATCGAGCCCAACGGGATTACTTGCAATAGCCCAGCCCGTTTCGGTTTGCCACCAATGGTCGATAATGGGCAACTTTGATATTTCACCCAGCCAATCATAAGTCGCGGGGTCAAGTCGCTCGCCCGCTAAAAACAAATGCTTTAAGCTACTTGTGTCGTATTTTTTAAAAAGCATCCCTTCTGGGTCTTCTTTTTTAATTGCTCTAAAGGCTGTCGGTGCACTAAAAAGTGCGTTGACCTTATAGTCTTCAACCACTCGCCAAAATGCACCGGCGTCTGGAGTCCGAACCGGTTTCCCCTCATATAAAATAGTTGTACAACCATACAATAGTGGCCCGTAAACGATATAAGAATGCCCAACCACCCAACCGATATCTGAAGCAGCCATAAAAACATCGCCAGGCTTTACGCCATAGACGGTTTCCATACTGTAATGCAATGCTACTGCGTGCCCGCCATTTTCACGTAACACACCTTTGGGTTTCCCTGTCGTACCCGATGTATAAAGCACATACAAAGGGTCATTTGCTTTTAAACTGACTGGTTCCGCTTCGATGCCAGATTCACTTAATTGCTTCCAATCAACATCTCGTTCCGTTTTCATTGTCGCTTTCAAATATGAGCGCTGTAATACTACGCAATGCGAAACTTTATGTGTCGCTTTTTCAAGCGCTTCATCCAGTAAAGGCTTATAAGCAATTATCCGGTCAATTTCGATTCCACAAGAGGCACTTAGAACGACCTTTGGCTTGGCATCATCGATTCGTACACTAAGTTCGTGAGGCGCAAACCCACCGAAAACGACTGAATGTATTGCGCCAATGCGTGCACAGGCCAACATGCCGATGACCGCTTCTGGCACCATCGGCATATATATTACGACTCGGTCTCCCTTTGTGACGCCGAGTGCTTGCAGACCATAAGCAAACTTCGCTACGGCTATTTTTAACTCGTAATAGGTGTAGGATTCTTGTTTTTGTGTCACAGGCGAATCGTAAATCAACGCGCTCTGATCTCCTCGACCGGATTTAATATGATGGTCGAGCGCCATATAGGACGTATTCATTTCTCCATCACTAAACCAATGATATGACCCATCACTCTCTAGAGTGCATCCTGTTTTCGGCATTGCAAACCAAGGAAGACGCTCTGCTTTTTCAAGCCAAAAAGCGTCCGCCTTTTCTATCGATTTTCGATATTGATCTTCATACTGTGTTGTCATAATCGTCATTCCAATTTGTATTTCCTTTCAAATTAGGTAACGAAAGGATTTCACTCCATTAGACTTTAGGTTAACCAGCTCCTGAGAGCCCGCTAAGGTTGATTTAGCGCAAATTTCTCTCGCTTTCTTGGTAGGATTGCTTTTTCACTTTAGAAAGACAATCGAAGAATGTCGGGTAAATTAGTTTGGCATGCCGAAGATGTGAACGACTCAGCCAGCCAAGACTTGAAGAAAACATACGTAAAAACCAGATTTTGTTACGCTTTTCCAACTTTCTTTGTTCAGTCAAATTGATTAAGACTTGCTCTGGCATCAAATAAAACGCTTGATTAATCGTCATCACTTCCCTAAGCAAACCATTTAAATCTGCGTTTGTTAACCTCACAAGGTTGGCCGCTTTTTGAGGTGAGCTATGCAAAATGGTGTCCATCAAACTAGCACTGTATTGTGAAAGCACTTGGTCTCGCTTTATTCGGTATTGCCCAAGCCGCCCACTACACTCTCTTAAAACCTGACGAATAAATTCGTACAGAATAATCTCATCTCGTTTAAGCGTCGCGGTAGTTTCAAAATTAATTTCAATGTCATTCATACTTTCATTCCTTGATTGTTAAATGCGCCAAAGAGACTAGAACAAAAGCACGGAGACGCAAGTTAAAAAGACTAAAATTTCATTTTTGTTACAAATATCGTTTAGCCTTTTAGTCTTATTTCAATTATTTTTGTCGACAAATACTTGCAAAAACATCGTAACTCTAATTATCTAGCAATGGACATTTCGAAAAGGATTAATTTATGGAAGTTAAAAATGACATACCTTGTGAGAGCCTTAGTTACAGTAGCGGCCGAACAGACACACCACTTAACTATCAAACAATTGGTGATTACCTTGAATCTATTGTCGACACTTCCCCTGAATCTGATGCAATTATTGTAAGCCATCAAAATGTCCGATTAAGCTATCGCGACTATCTAAAGAAAATAAATCAAGTGGCAGCAAGTTTAGTTTCATTGGGCGTAAAACCAGGTGACCGTGTTGGAATTTGGTCACCGAACAACATTGAGTGGTCGCTCATTCAGTTCGCGACTGCAAAAATTGGCGCAATCATGGTTTGCATAAATCCCGCCTATCGCCCAGATGAACTAGAATTTGCAATAAACAACGTATCATGCAGCGTATTAGTCATGGCGAATCGATTCAAAAACAGCAATTATGTTGAAATGTTAGAATCGCTGGCACCTGAAATCCGACAACTTGGCATTGATCAACTGAACGCTGAAAAACTTCCATCCCTTAAACATATCATCACCATCGAACAGACGCCGTTGGACTGTATGATGAGTTTTGACGAGTTTCTAACGCGTGCAAGTGACCTTGACCATTTAAAGGCGCGTGAATTTGCCAGCACATTAACCTGCTTAGACCCCATCAATATTCAATTTACCTCTGGTACTACGGGACGCCCTAAAGGAGCAACACTCAGTCATTTCAATATTCTAAACAATGCGCGTTTAGTGGCAGATGCAATGAACCTCTCTTCGTCAGATAGACTTTGCATTCCTGTTCCACTGTATCATTGCTTCGGAATGGTTTTGGGAAATTTAGTTTGCATGAGTGTTGGTGCGTGTGCCGTTTTTCCTAATGATTCATTTGACCCAGAAATTACACTTCGGGTCGTTGAATCAGAACAATGTACCGGACTTCATGGCGTACCCACTATGTTCATTGCAGAACTCGAGCTCCCAAATTTTCATTCGTTTGATTTGAGCACATTGAGGACCGGTATTATGGCCGGTGCTACATGCCCTGAAAAAGTGATGCGACTCGTCCAAGAAAAAATGCACATGAAAGAAGTGCTGATTGGCTATGGGCAAACCGAGTGCAGCCCTATCAACCATATTACCAGTATTGATTCTCCTCTTGAAAAAAGGGTGAACACCGTTGGAAAAACGATGCCACACACACAGGTAAAAATCGTTGATGAATCCGGAAATTTGGTATCACGAGGTAATCCTGGAGAACTACTCGCCAAAGGTTATTGCGTAATGGCTGAATATTGGGAAGACCCTGACAAAACGGCTGCAACTATTGACGCGCAGGGTTGGCTACATTCTGGTGATCTTGCTGTAATGGACACCGAAGGATACGTTCAAATCGTCGGCCGTATTAAAGATTTAATCATTCGTGGCGGGGAAAATATCTACCCACGAGAAATAGAAGAAACACTTTATCACCTTGAACAGATCCAGGATGCTGCCGTGTTCGCCGTAAAAGATGAACGCTATGGAGAAGCAGTATGTGCATGGCTGCAACTAAAACCTGGGCATTACATTTCAGAAGAAGAGGTAATAACTTATTTAAAAGACAAGTTAGCCTACTTCAAAGTCCCTAAATTCATTCGTTTTGTTGATGAATATCCTATGACTGTCACCGGAAAACTCCAGAAGTTTAAAATGCGCCATATAATGGAAGATGAACTGTCTTCAGAATCGACCTAACAACGCTGTATTTAAGTGAAGATTAACTTAAATAAAAAGGCGCAGTCTCATAAAAGACGGCGCCTTTGCTTTGCTTAACATTAATTTTTTACTTACTGATATCTGAATACGGGTTTTCTACTCGAAGCGATACGGGTTTATCAAACCCAGGTAAAGTGAGCGTATCTGCAGTAATAACGAGTCCAGCTTCGTCAATCATGCCATCGCCAAAACGATAAATTAGTTCATATTTGCCATTGTTCGCATCCGCGCGATATTGTTCCTGTGCTTTTAATGTTTGCTCTTTGGCAACATCGTATTGTTGCAGCTTTTCGACACTGTAGCGCTTTGCTAGCATGTTTTTCGTTAACGCTGGCGAAAACACGGTCGCTGTCGCATTATTACCACCAAAGCCCTTAGAGTTTATAAAAGCAATGTCTTGAGGTTCGCATTCATAATGGTTTGTACGAATATCTAAATGCTCAGCATGGACGTCATCAGCTACTTTATCGATGGTGGTAATACCCGGCATAATGTTGTGCGCAAATACGCCTAAAGCCATAGCTAATTGGTCGCCGCTCGCAGGTGCGATGGTATGTCCTACATACGCTTTCGGTGCCGCGACTTTCCAACCTTCAATGGCGAATGATTCGGCAATTTTATGATAAATAGCAGATTCAGTGACACGGTTTTGTGGCGTACTTGAACCGTGTGCAAGAATAAAACTGCGTTTTTGTACGCGTTCAACGCCTGCAATTTGAGACGCTAGGGCAACCGATTTTGCCATGGTGATATAGTTGCCAGGCCCCGGAGCGGTAATCGACTTCTTTATTCCGTCCGCATTGACATATACATCTGCAACCGAACCCAAAATATCAGCACCGAGTTCAAGCGCCAACGCATCATCCATTAATATTGCAACTTGCGCGCCTTCACCTATTGTGAAACCGCAGTTTTCACCAAATGGACGACTCGTTCTTCGATAATCAACTTGGTCTGTATTGTCGAGCTTGCGTAAACCTTCTTCATTCGCTAGAGCTGACATGTTGCCAAACCCTTCCACGATTTCTGGTGTAACGGCACATTCAACACTCGCAACAACGGCAACTCGCGTACGACCAGCTTGAATATCATTTACTGCTGCGCGCAAGTTATATAAAAAGGTTGCGCATGCCCCTGACGTAGTAAATGTTGTACCAACGTTGCCTGTTACGTAAGCATTAATAAAGTCCGTGCTCATGGTGTTTAAACCCAACGCTAGCTGTTTAGTGCTAACGCGGTCACCTAGAAGTCGGCTTTTTAACAAACCGCCAAACCCTTCTTCATTCACTTGACCTGCAACAGACGCTGAATACGTGCCTATTTTATCTGGCTCCACGCTATTCATCACAGTGGTCCAGTCTAAACCTGTAGAACGAATTGCATCCGTTGCCGCAAAAATAGTCGCTTGCAAGCCTCGCGGTTGATAACGGCTGTTATATAAATTTGCCGGTTCAAAACCTGTAGGCAGCTGACCTGCTGCCTTTATAGGGTTGTCACGGTAAGTATCGTGTTTAACTTCCACCAATCCCTGAATGGTCACCTTTACTTCTTTTCCTTCGATTTCTTCCACTGTCCAGTTGTTTGGAATAGGATTTGGAAGATCACGCTGTTTTACAGTAAAACAAATAGGTGTAGATTCATCACTGGTAAGCGTCATACGCTGATGACCATGAGTTGCATCAACGTCAAAATGGTTCTTTTCAATTTTGCGAATTAGCGTACCGTCTAAGATTTGTTGACCTAGTTTTTTTTCTATTTCATCAACGCCGATTGGTTCACCTGAGGCTTGTACGTATTCGCCATTTTCAATGCGCACCAGATTCATCAATGTTGCTAAACCTAAAAACGTTTCTTTTTTCTCTTGCTCGTCAAGCGTATTCAATACAATTCGTCTAAATCCTTGATGGAATGAAGTGCGACCCGCCGCATTAATCCCACCCATACCAACGATCACTGGTAATGCTGTCATTTCTGAACCCAACGTAATTACTACTATGACTAACATTGTAAATGCTTTATGATGGCACCATCATGCATATACAGCCACACAACAACCATTTTAGGCCATATCTAACTGGTCAGAGGATTTGATATGTCTGCAATAAACGTGGCGTTCGTCGTCTATGAACAAATGTTGGTCACAAGTTTAACCCTGCCTATTGAAATGCTTAAGGCTGGAGAAGCGTTTGCAAAGAGACACAGTAATAGAAAAACTTTTCGTATACTTGATATTCAATTAGTAAGCGAAATGGGCCGAACCATTCCAAGTATTATCAGTGCTCCAATCCCAACCACTCCGATTGCCAATGCAAATCAACAGCAAGACTTCATAATAACCCCGAGTATTTGGCGAAATCCGCGTCCAGTACTTCGCAATTCTGCAGGTTCAATTGATTGGTTGAACAAACAATGGGGGGTGGTGCGACGTTAATCGGTGTTGGTACAGGGGTTTGCCTTATTGCAGAAACCACTCTACTCGATTCACATCCAGCGACAACACATTGGCATTATGCATCGCAGTTTAAGCGTGATTACCCAAAGGTTGATTTAAAGCCCGATTACTTTATTACTCAATCTGAAAGGATGTATACCGTCGCAAGTTTAAATGCGCTTGCCGATGTCATCGTCCACCTGATTTCTCAAATATATGGAGCGTCAGCAGCTCAACACGTTCAACGTAATTTTTCTCATGAAGTACGAAAGCCATATGAAGAACAGCGATTTCTTGAAGGAGGTAGTGATAGGCACCCAGATGAGCTCATCGCGGATATCCAATTTTGGCTTAAATCCAATATGCATGAAGAAATCTCATTTCGTGAAGTTGCCGCACAGTTTGGCATTTCCTATCGCACGATGACACGCCGATTTAATCAAGCGATTGCTTTATCACCGCTGGAATATCTTCAAAAAATCCGCATTCAGGCCGCGACTGATTTACTGGCCGGTTCGAATCTAGAAATTCAAGAAGTTGCGATCGCGGTGGGATTTTCGAGTCAAGGTCAACTTACTCGATTATTCAAAGCTTATCTCGGGCAAACACCAAGCGAATATAGAAAAGTAGTCAGGAAAAAACTTTTCTCTCAGTAAACTTAAAAACAGAAAAACTTAGAGTACCGCTTCAATCGTGAGTAATTTATTACCATTTGCAAAAGTGTGAAAAACTTCGTCGCCCTCTTCCATTCCCGCTAATTTACGGCCCATTGGGGAGGCAGGCGTTATTGTCCAAACTACACGGTTTTTGTATTCCAGTTTTAAGCCACCTTGGCTTGGACCGAGGAAATACCAATATTCGGTCTCTTCATCGTCCGCCAACATTATGAGCGAACCCACTTGTACTTTATCCGAAGAAAGTGTGAGTACGCTTTCATATTCTTTATATGATTTTATTAAACTATCCGCTCGTTCACTGTGTCCGTGCGCTAAGTAGCCCGCCTCTATCGCGAGCGAGTCATATTGCGTTTCAGCGACACTTTGCTCGTGAACAGCTCCTGCCCTTGCGTTTTCCGCAGCGTCTTTTGCCTCATCAATTAGCTGTTCTAATAGAAAGAGTATTTGGTGTGTAACCGCCTGTTTGTTCATTATCGCATTACCTCAAACTCTTTTATTGCCAACTCTTGGATTCCATCGAACACGACAATTTTCCATACCATTTGCTCTGACGAACACACGCCTACCATCCCTTGTGCAAAATAAACACCTGTTGAAACTTCTGAAAAAGTAATTGGAATACGGCCCATGTTCATATTCACGCCAGTAATAGTTGCAGTTAACTTACGATTTTCCTTTGCACTAACAAGTATTGGAAAAGGTTCTTCACCTTTAATTGTACTGAAACCCAAAATAACTCGCTCAGTTTTTAAACGATCAAGACATTCTTTATCGGAAAGGCAAAATTTAACGGAATTTGAACTTTCACTTTTTTCTGAACTTTCGTGTATACTTGATGATGACTCTCCACACCCAAAAAGGGCTAACGAGATCAGAAAGGGAAAAAACGTATAAATAATGCGCATTTTTACATCGAATTAAGAATGAAGTAATTGGGTCGAGATAGTAACAAATATTTTTGTAAATGTGTCATTTCCAAAATTTCAAAAACTCAGTTCGAAATTTGATTGATGTCATTATTTTATGCGATTGAGGTATCTTTTTAATTGCAAAGAAATTATCATTTTCCCTGCAAAAAATAAGGTTTCTCGAGTTCGTTTTTTGTACTTTTCAAGTACTTAAATGTAGTACTTGAAAATGACAAGTAACGGAATCGTTGAAAATATAACAGGGCCTGTTTTACAGGTAATTCATTTCTAAACGCATAAATTGCAGCGGAATCCAGAAAATGAGCCAAACAGTAGCATCACAAACTGAGTACAATTATAAAGTTGTACGCCAATTCGCTATCATGACAGTGATTTGGGGCATCGTTGGCATGGGTGTAGGTGTGTTTATCGCGGCCCAGCTTGCTTGGCCTTGGTTAAACTTCGACACTCCATGGTTAACTTACTCTAGACTACGTCCGTTACACACGAACGCAGTTATTTTCGCATTTGGTACAAGTGCACTATTTGCAACGTCTTACTACGTTGTACAGCGTACATGTCAAACGCGTCTTTTCTCAGACAAACTTGCAGCATTCACCTTTTGGGGTTGGCAAGCAATTATCGTATCTGCGGCAATTACATTACCTCTTGGTATTACGTCGTCAAAAGAATACGCTGAGCTTGAGTGGCCTATCGACATCGCTATCGCGATTGTTTGGGTAAGTTATGCAGTGGTGTTCTTCGGTACGCTAATCAAGCGTAAAGTATCGCACATCTATGTTGCTAACTGGTTCTACGCGGGTTTCATCATTACGGTTGCAATTCTTCATATCGTAAACAGCATGGCAATCCCTGTTTCACTAACTAAATCATACTCAATCTACGCGGGTGCTGTGGATGCGATGGTTCAGTGGTGGTACGGCCACAACGCGGTAGGTTTCCTACTAACTGCAGGTTTCTTAGGTATGATGTATTACTTTGTACCGAAACAAGCTGGCCGTCCGGTTTATTCTTACCGTCTATCTGTTGTTCACTTCTGGGCACTTGTTTCTCTATATATCTGGGCAGGTCCTCACCACCTTCACTACACCGCTTTACCTGACTGGACTCAATCACTCGGTATGGTTATGTCAGTGATCCTATTCGTTCCGTCTTGGGGTGGTATGATCAACGGTATCATGACGCTTTCTGGCGCATGGCACAAACTACGTACTGACCCAGTACTACGTTTCCTTGTTGTTTCTCTTTCATTTTACGGTATGTCTACGTTTGAAGGTCCAATGATGGCTATTAAGTCAGTAAATGCGCTTTCTCACTACACAGACTGGACTGTTGGTCACGTACACTCAGGTGCGCTAGGTTGGGTTGCTATGATTTCAATCGGTGCTATCTACCACCTAATCCCTGCTCTTTTCGGTCATTCAGGCATGTACAGCGTGCGTCTTGTTAACACACACTTCTGGTTACACACTGTTGGTGTAGTTCTTTACATCGTTGCAATGTGGATCTCTGGTGTTATGCAAGGTCTAATGTGGCGCGCAGTAAACGCTGACGGCACGTTAATGTACAGCTTTGTACAAGCACTTGAAGCATCTAAGCCTTTCTACATCATGCGTTTCCTTGGTGGTGTGTTCATCGTTACAGGTATGCTTGTAATGGCTTACAACACTTTCCGTACAGTTACAGCAAAAAGCGGCTCACTAGCTGACGACGCTAAAGCACAATTGGCTTAAGAGGTGTAGAACATGGCAAATAATAACTCAACCAATAAACATGAAATTGTAGAAAAGAACGTTGGCCTGATGGCTATCCTAACGGTGTTCGCAATCAGTTTCGGTGCATTGGTAGAAATCACACCACTTATGTTCCAAAAAGACACAACTCAACCAGTAGAAGGACTACGTCCGTTAACTGCGCTTGAGCTTGAAGGTCGAGACATTTTCGTACGTGAAGGCTGTTACGGCTGTCACTCTCAAATGATCCGTCCTTTCCGTGACGAAGTTGAGCGCTACGGCCACTACTCTGTTGCGGGCGAATCAGTATGGGATCACCCATTCCAATGGGGTTCAAAACGTACTGGTCCTGATTTGGCACGTGTTGGTCATCGTTATTCAGACGATTGGCATTATGCTCACTTAATGGATCCGCGTTCAGTAGTTCCAGAGTCAAACATGCCTGGCTATCCTTGGTTAGACAAAAACGTACTAGACGGCAAGTTGACCGCCAAGAAAATGGAAGTCTTTAAAGGGTTTGGTGTTCCATACACTGATGAAGACATCAAAGGCGCAGAAGCGGCAGTTAAGGGCAAAACAGAAATTCAAGCTCTAATCGCGTATCTGCAACAGCTTGGTACACACTTGAAGTAATTTATTATGGATTACGGAACATACAGAGGCATTTTAACTCTGGTAATTTTGGTACTGTTTATCGTTATTGTTGTGTGGGCTTATAGCAAACGCACTAAAAATCGTTTTGATAATGCTGCAAACGCTATATTTGAAGACGAGAAAACGCACAATGAAACGATCTCTAAAGAGGAAAAGGAGTCTGAAAAATGACTAGCTTTTGGAGTATTTGGGTCATCGTATTGACCTTATCGTGTCTTGCTATCATCTTCGGCTTGCTAATTTGGAACCTGAAGAATTACGCAGGTGTAGAAGAAGGCGCAAGTTGTGGACATGAGTACGATGGTATTGAAGAACTGAACAACCCACTACCTAAGTGGTGGACAATCATGTTCTTCGCTACGTTTGTTTGGTCTGTATTCTATCTTGCAGCATACCCGGGCCTAGGTAACTGGGAAGGTCTATTCAAATGGACAAGCTCAAACCAAGGTATCACATCAATGGCTGAATCTAAGCAAGCGGTGATTGATGCAAAGGCAAACGGTGAACGTGTGCAACTTGACCAAGAAGTTCGTGCGGCAGAAGAACGTTTCGGCCCAATCTTTAAACAATACGCTGCTCAAGATATTGAAGTATTAGTTAAAGATGAAAAAGCACTCGAAATTGGTCAACGCCTGTTCTCACAAAACTGTGCCCAGTGTCACGGCTCTGATGCGCGCGGTGGTGTTGGTTTCCCTAATCTTTCAGATAACGACTGGTTATACGGTGGTACACCTGACAAGATAAAAGAAACTATCCTTCACGGCCGTAAAGCAGCTATGCCAGCTTGGAAAGACGCGTTAGGTGAGCAAGGTGTTAAAGAAGTTACCGCTTTCGTTCTTAGCCTTTCTGGTCGTAAAGTAAACCAAAAAGACGCTGACGCTGGTCAAGCTCGCTTTGCAATGTGTGCTGCGTGTCACGGTATGGATGGTAAAGGTTCTGTAGCACATAACCTACCATTTGGCGCACCAAACCTAACAGACAACATTTGGTTATACGGTGGTTCTCAACGTGCAGTTGAAGAAACACTTAACCATGGTCGTCAAGGTGTGATGCCAGCATGGAAAGACATTTTAGGTGAAGAAAAAGTTCACCTATTAGCTGCATACGTTTACAGCTTATCGCATAACGAAAAGCACTAATAACGTAAGTTATCTAAGATCAAAAAAGCCTCCGATTGGAGGCTTTTTTTTGGGTTTTTATAAGGATTTAAGATAGAATGCTTGCACCAATTTTTAGTTGTTGAGTCACTATGAACCCTACTCCGTGGTATAAAAATTTCTGGCCTTGGTTTTTAATGTTTTTCCCACTTGTGAGCATCGTCGCATGTGTATTGCTTGTGTTTGTTGCCGTTGGAAATGGTCCAGATTTAGTTGTTGATGATTACTATAAAAAAGGTAAAGCGATCAACCTAGAGTTAACTAAGTTCGACAAAGCTAAAGCGTTATATCTACACGGGGATCTTAACGTTGCTGAACATCGAATTGCGTTCGATTTTACAAAAGGTGATCATAGTCAAGTTACAGCGCTTAAAGCTTCATTTTATCATCGCACAATTAAGAAACACGACTTCAACGTCACTTTATTGCAAAATGCTGACGGTCATTTCACCGCGACAGTTGAACACTACGAACCTGGTGCATATACCATATTCCTTGAACCTATGGATGGCAGCTGGAAGTTAAAAGAAAATCTAGAGTTACCAACGAAACAAACTGTCTCTATCAGCCCTGATTATAAATAAGTAGGTTAGCCATGTCGCAAAGTTGTTTCCACTGTTTGGAACCCATACCAAGTGGATTTGATGGACAGGTTACCTATGAACACGAACAACATCCTGTCTGTTGTATAGGCTGTCAGGCCGTCGCTGAGCATATTATTGCTGAAGGAATGAGCGATTATTATAAGTTTCGAACAGTCAAAGCTGGCAAAGTCGAAAACTTAGTCCCTGATCAACTTAAAATCATCGAAAGCTATGATAATGATGCTATTCAGGAAGATTTTATTTCGCATCAGGGCAGCCTAAACGAAGTATTGTTGAGTGTAGAAGGCATTAGTTGCGCCGCATGTGCATGGCTCATTGAAAAACAACTTTTAGCACTCAACGGCGTTGCGCGAGTGGACGTTAACACATCGACCCACCGCGCGATGATCTTATGGGACCCTTCGCTCATCAAACTCAGTGAAATGATAGCGAGTCTACATAATATTGGTTACAAAACCTACCCATTTCAAGCGGATGAAGAAGCAAGTCAAAAACAAGCGGTAGCGAAAGCATATGTCCGACGACTTGGCGTTGCCGGCATCATGACGATGCAAGTCATGATGTTTGCCTTTGCCATGTACTTTGGCATGTTCTCTGGTATGGATGAGAACTTCGAAGAATACTTCCGCTGGATTAGCTTTGTCCTTGCAACGCCTGTGATCCTATATTCAGCCTTGCCTTTTTTATCTAATGCGATAAAAGGACTCAAAGCCAAACAGCTCAATATGGATTTGCCCGTTTCAATGGCAATTTTCGGTGCATATGTAGCAAGCAGTTACGCGACAATTATGCATACGGGTGAAGTTTACTTTGAATCTATCTGTATGTTTACCTTCTTATTGTTACTCGGTAAATATCTTGAATTTAGAGCAAGATTAAAAGCGAGTGAGTTCACAGCCAATTTGCACAAGCTACTCCCCTTGACGGCAAGAAAATTACTCGAGTCAGGCGAAGAGCTGATTATTGCAGCTAAGCAATTAACACTGGGTGACAAAATCCTTGTTAAAGCAGGTGAAACAATACCAGCTGACGGACTCGTTATCGAAGGCAAAACTTCCGTAGACGAGTCGATGATGACTGGTGAACACCTCCCCGTTTCTAAAATAGTAGGCAACCAAGTCTTTGCCGGCACAAATAATCATGATGGTGTCATTACCATTGAGATAAATCAGCTTGGTCAAAATACTTTAATCAATCAAATCATTCGCTTGCAACATAGTGCCCTGACCAAAAGGCCAAAACTCGTTGAAGTTACTGATAAAGTTGCACAGTGGTTTGTTGCCTGTCTGCTACTCTTCGCAACCGCCACAGCGATTGGATGGTACCCTATCTCTCCAGACAAAGCCTTTTGGATAACTATCTCTGTACTTGTTGCGACTTGTCCTTGCGCGCTGAGTTTAGCAATTCCCACAGCCTTGACTTGTGCCGTCGCCAATTTGACAAAAAAAGGCATTTTAATAAAAGAAGCACATGTGTTAGAAACGCTGCCAAAAGTTACCCGTTTTGCATTTGATAAAACAGGGACTCTTACGGAAGGTCGATTTACAATTACCGACGTTGTGACACTGAGTGATTCATACGACAAAGAGACTTGCTTAAAGTTTGCAGGGCAATTGGAACATTTTTCTGAGCACCCTATCGCGAAAGCGTTTGAAGACTATTTTCCCAACAATCGAGCTTTAGACAACGTCGAAGTTTGCTCAGGTTATGGCATTCAGGGCGTTATTCAAAACCTAAATATCGCCATAGGTAAACCATCTTGGTTTGATAATTATGAAAGTGACGCACAAGCCGTTTTATTTATCGACGCTAAGCCAGTCTGTGAATTTAAATTAAGTGACAAAGTTAGAAATAGTGCACGCAACGTCATCGCGCAATTAAAGTCACAGGGTGTAACGTCTCACATGCTCACCGGTGACTCATCCAACTCAGGTCGTTTGCTTGCAACGCAACTTAAAATGGATTCAGTCCAAAGCGCTTGTACGCCTAAAGACAAACAGTCCTATGTAGACGATTGGGCATCCAAAGGCGAAGTCGTTGCAATGGTCGGCGACGGAATCAATGACAGTCCGGTTTTCAACTCAGCACACTTATCCATAGCAATGGAAACAGGCGCGGATATTTCAAAAAATACGGCCGATGTAGTACTGTTACGGAGTGACTTAGTCGCGATACCTGCGTTAATAACGGTTGCCAAAAAAACGAAACTAATTGTTCGCCAAAATCTTGCTTTGTCACTGATTTATAATGGCTCCATTCTACCTCTCGCGGCATTAGGGATGGTTGAACCATGGCAAGCCGTTATCGGTATGTCTGCAAGTTCGATTATCGTTATATGTAACTCTTTAAGGTTACTTAAACTATGAGCATAATTTACGTTTTAATACCAATTGCAATTCTTTTTGTGTTGATTGCCATTGGGATATTCTTTTGGGCTGTTCGTAGCGAGCAGTTTTCCGATTTAGAAAAACAAGGTCACAGTATCTTGTTTGACGATGACAAAGAGCAGCACAAAAAGGCCAATGAACGAGATTAATCTTTTTGCAGCTTTTTTAATGGGGTTGTTTGGTAGTGGCCATTGTCTTGTTATGTGCGGGGGTGGCGTCGAGCCTACAACTGGCTTCAAAGCACGAAAGCCCGTTTGTCATTGCACTTTGCTATAACATAGGAAGAATGACCAGTTATGGCGTAGCTGGGCTACTGGTTGCGTCGCTAGGCATTCAATTTGCAAAGCAAAACACCATGTTTGCCCTATCTCTATCAATGGTCAGCGCATTGTTTATGATACTTCTAGGTCTTTATATAATGCGTATCGCTGCGTCACTACAATGGATAGAAAAGGCAGGTAAAACGGTAATATGGCAACATCTTGTCAAAATTAATCGACATCTACTACCAATTGATAGCTACCCAAAGGCGCTTGCCTATGGTGCACTTTGGGGATGGCTACCATGTGGGCTCGTGTATTCTGCGCTGACTTGGACTCTTTCGGCAGAATCGCCTCTGCAAGGTTTGCTAATAATGTTCGCGTTTGCTTTGGGCACCTTTCCGGCTCTACTTTTGACGAGCCAAATTTCAACCAAAGTGAGTTCTTTCATTAATCATCAAATTGTGCGTATTTTGCTGGGAAATTTGTTTATTTGGTATGGTATTTATCTACTTATCATTGCAAGCAATAAGTTAGTACATTAATCTAGCAGGTGAAAGGCGTCAGTTTTAATGGAATTATTATGGATTTAAATAACCCCAATCGTGCAAGATCTAACTGCACCATAAGTTGTAACAACTGCAGTATAAGCCAGCTATGCCTGCCATTTAGTTTAAATGGCCAAGAAATGGATCGCCTAGACGAAATCATTGAGCGAAAGAAACCTCTTCATAAAGGTGACTTTTTGTTTGAATCAGGTGCCGAACTAAACGCAATTTATGCCGTCCGCTCTGGTAGTTTTAAATCTTTTACCATTTCCGAACAAGGCGATGAACAAATCACAGGATTTCATTTAGCAGGTGACCTTGTCGGCTTTGACGCAATCAACAAAATGCAGCACCAAAGTTTCGCTCAAGCACTTGAAACATCTATGGTCTGCGAAATACCGTTCGATACATTAGATGAACTCGCTGGTAAATTACCTAAACTTCGTCAGCAGATCATGCGTTTGATGAGCAGTGAAATTAATTATGACCAGGAAATGCTGTTACTTCTTAACAAGAAAACAGCAGAGGAAAGACTCGCTACATTCATCTATAACCTTTCAAACCGTTTCGGCGACCGCGGCTTCTCACGCAAAGAATTTAGATTTACGATGACTCGTGGTGAAATCGGTAATTATTTAGGCCTGACAGTTGAAACGATCAGTCGACTCTTGAGCCGTTTTCAAAAAGCAGATCTTATTAAGGTGGAAGGTAAATTCATTACTATCCTTGATATTCCTGAACTTGCAAAAACTGCTGGAATATCAATTTGATCTAGGGCAACCATTTGGTTGCTTTTCCTTTAACATTAGGCTATTTGATGTACACTGATACTAAACGCCTAATGTTTAAAGGACATCGAAATGGAAAGCATCAAAAATATTCTCGCTGTAATCGACCCCACAAAAGATCACCAACATAGTCTCGATAGAGCTGTCGCGTTAGCTCAAAAAACGGGGGCTGAGATCACGGCTTTCTTGTCTATTTATGATTTCTCTTACGAGATGACAACAATGCTATCTCGAGAAGAACGCGAGGCCATGAGAGATGCAGTGATCAATGATAGAAATGCTTGGATTCATGAGTTACTGTCTGAGTACGATGCACCAATCTCTAGCCGTGTTGAATGGCATAATCGCCCTTTCGAGTCAATTATTAATGCCGTTCTCGAAGAAGGCTATGACCTTGTAGTAAAAGGCACGCATCAGCATGACACGTTCAAATCTGTCATTTTTACCCCAACCGACTGGCATTTAATTCGAAAATGCCCTGCGCCAGTTTTACTTGTTAAAGAAAAACAATGGCCAAAGAATGGTCATATTCTCGCTGCAGTAAACGCGGTATCAGATGACGATTTACATATTGAATTAAACGATCGCATTATCAAAGACGCGCAATTTATCTCTAACTTAGCAAACGCAAAACTTCATCTAGTTAATGCATACCCTGCAACACCTGTGAACATTGCTATCGAAATTCCAGAATTTAACCCTTCTCAATACACTGAAGCGGTCAAAAAGCATCACGAAAATTCAACCTATGAATTAGCTGAAAAATATGGATTATCGAAAGAAGACTGTCTTGTTAAAGAAGGTCTACCTGAAGACGTTATTCCAGCAGTTTCAAAAATGCATAATACCGAGCTTGTCGTTATAGGCTCTGTTGGCAGAACCGGTTTAAGTGCGGCATTAATTGGCAACACGGCTGAACATGTTATCGATAACTTAGATTGCGATGTATTGGCATTAAAACCGGACGGTTACAAGAGTCCATTACAAGGATAACTCGCGACGATAAACGATATTTTCGACGTTGCTAGCCCGTTCTCTATCGCATTTCCCACCCATTTGGGTATAATTGCGCCCTCTTTTTTGCAGTTGATTTAAGGGGGCGCATGTCGCACTCAAAAGAAGCTAAAGCAGCCTATAATCTAAACAAGTTACAGAAACGAATTCGCCGTTTAGCTGGCCTTGCCGTTGGCGACTTTAACATGATCGAAGACGGCGACCGCGTGATGGTTTGTTTGTCTGGCGGTAAAGATAGCTATACATTGCTTGATACACTCCAGCATTTGCAACGTGTCGCGCCCATCCGCTTTGAATTGTTTGCAGTCAACTTAGATCAAAAGCAACCTGGATTTCCCGAGCATATTCTTCCTGAATATCTTGATACTTTAGGAATAGAATACAAAATCGTTGAAGAAGATACTTACAGTATCGTAAAAGAAAAAGTGCCAGAAGGTAAAACGACTTGTTCACTCTGCTCACGTCTTCGTCGTGGTATTCTTTACCGAACAGCGAAAGAAATGGGCGCAACCAAGATTGCGCTTGGACATCATCGTGATGATATTATCGAAACAATGTTTTTGAATATGTTTTATGGAGGCAAACTCAAAGGTATGCCACCAAAATTAATGAGTGACGATGGCGAACATATGGTCATTCGCCCTCTCGCTTATGTAAAAGAAGCAGATATAGAGAAATATGCGTTTAGCCAAGGTTTCCCGATTATCCCTTGTAATCTATGTGGCTCGCAAGAAAACCTGCAACGAAAACACGTAAAGCAGATGCTTCAAGACTGGAATAAATCACACCCAGGTCGAGTAGAAAGCATTTTTACTGCCATGCAAAATGTCGTGCCTTCACACCTAGCCGATACAGAACTATTTGGTTTTAAACAACTAGACAAAGCGAATGTTGTTGATGGTGGTGATATCGCCTTAGACAAACCAGACTTCAAATCTTTGCCGATATCTCACGAGGACGATGAAGATTCAGCGGTTCAGATCCAAACAATTGAACTTGCGTAAAAAAAGGAGCTTCGGCTCCTTTTTCTTTAATCCATTTTATTAGCTACGAATGCAGAAACTATTGTTACTTTGCAATCCATGGAACAATATTTTTTATCTCTACGTTAGCGTTGACCAAAACGTTTGAATCAATAGTATTTTCCATAGATATTTTACACGTTTTAGCTTCGCATAAAGCACCTGGTATATCGACCTCATCGTCAAACTCTATTTGAATTCCTTTTTGAGTCGGCAATAAAAAGGACAACAGTTTGCCAATGAAAAAGCCAGATAGATTAGTTAGCAAATCGTCGAACTCATCATTCACTTGATTTATGACTGAAGTATTTAGTTGCTTCAACTTAATCGAAGGTGCCTCTATCTGCATTTTCAATTGACATTCATGCGCAGGATTTTTCGGTTCGACTACAATGACAGCTTTATCAGCATCAAGTTGCTTATCCAGCGGCAACAAAAGCTGAGCATGTTTGGTATACGACAAAGGTAAACTGTTGTTCTCAGTTATTAATTTACCGCTTTTAATCTCACAGGGCTCAAGCGTAACGCTATCAACCAAATAAAAATTGATTTGCGCATATTCATACTGCCCTTTGTCCATGACTTTCAATCGGTCATAGAATCCGTCATACGAAACAACAAACTCTGAAGCGTTTGCTATTGGTGCTAACACCATTAGCGAAAACCCGACAATACTACTTTTCATCAAAATACACCTGATTGTGTCTTATCATGTCACTTAGCTCGTCAATATAATCCGAGCCACGTTCTGAATAGGAATGAAGCCCACGTGCCAGTTCGGTTGCATCTATCGGTCTTTTTTCAGCTCGCATTTGAGCTCGCAGTTCACGTAGTTCGAGATAAGCTCGATTCGTGTTAATGTTTCTAAAATAAGAACCAACCGCTTCTTGAATAGACTTGAAGGCAGCAACTTCATGTGCAGCTTCGTCACCTCGATGTTGTGGCACCATGCCACAACCTTTTCTATAGCACCATTGTCCGAAAAAATTCAGTCCAATTCGGGCAAAACGAGACGTCCCCCAAGCACTTTCATTTGCGGCTTGCATGAGTGCAAGCTCTCTTGGGATCACATCTACTCTTTTTAATGCGGCTTTTAACCGCTCTTGGCTAAAGTTTGAATCCGCTACAAGTTTGTACTTTTCGAAAATTTTGGTAATTTTCTTTTTTTGCGCTTTGGTGAGTGGCTCTTCAAACTGCACCATCATTAGTGCTATTTCGAGCGTGGCGCGTTCTTCTAAAATTTTTTTATTCTCGGCAATCACATGTGGCTTAATAAAATCAAAGAAAGCTTTTTTCTTAAGTGCCACGTCCTGAATTTCACCAAAATCAGGTAGCTTCACATTGTGAAGTGGTTTCTCCTCAACCTTTGGCGGCTGAACAGGTTTTTCATCAACCTCTGTGATTTCGGTTTCATGCTCTGGAGGCGTAGTTAAGAATGGATAGAGAAGTCCCCAAGCACTAACGAGTATAAAAACCAATCGTAATAAAACGGTTCGCATTCATTTCTCAAAATAAATCAGTTCCTGATTTGTTGTACTGATTAAGGTCAAACGAAGCGCAATTATACTAAAATTAAGCAACGAAGGCGAATCTACGTACTCATCGATTGACAGAAAACACGCCCGCTGTTTACATTGATTTATATAAATAAAATTTGGATGGCATAATGACAGAACGTTGGCAATCTAGACGTCACCAACAAATAAAAAACCGACCCAATGACAACCGCTCACCTTGGCAAGTTGACCGGTCACGCATCATTCACGCAGCTGCATTCCGACGTTTACAATCAAAGACACAAATTATGAGTATAGGTGTGAATGATTTTTATCGCACTCGCCTTACTCATTCTTTAGAGGTAGCTCAAATTGGAAGTGGTATTTTACGTCACCTAAGAATTAAGCATCCCGAGTATCGCCAGCTTGTTTCAACGAGCTTGATTGAAACATTGTGTTTAGCTCATGATATTGGACATCCTCCATTCGGTCATGGCGGAGAAACCGCTCTGAACTACTTAATGGCTGATTATGGTGGATTTGAAGGTAACGCTCAAACATTAAGAATCGTCGCAAAGCTCGAGCCCTACAGCAGTGGCTATGGAATGAATCTAACGCGACGTACCTTACTCGGATTTATAAAGTATCCTCAACTAATCGATACGCTTTGGCACAGCAAACCAAATCACCATGAAGAACACCGTTTTATCCAAGCTCACCATTGGTTGCCTGCAAAAGGACTCTATGGCTGTGATGAAACTATTTTTGAATGGATTTTAGAGCCATTATCAAATGGTGATAGAGGCCTTTTAACGTCACATAAACCTTACAACGAATACAAAAGTAAGACGCTCTATAAATCAGTGGATTGTAGTATTATGGAGTTGGCTGATGATATCGCCTATGCCGTACACGACTTAGAAGATGCCGTGGCTACCGGTACGCTCACTCAAGCTCAATGGGAAGAGCACGCAATGCCAAAGCTCACCCTGTTAGATAATCCATGGCTTAAAAACAACCTTTCAAGTTTATCTAAACGACTCTTCAGCGAAGATGAATCTATTAGAAAAGATTTAATAGGTGAGCTGGTTAACTTATTTATTATTAGTACAAATTTAGAGATCCAACACGAAGGGTTTGAGAATGAGCTGCTTAGATACGTAGCCAAATTAGACGAACATCATGAAAATATGCTGTCAGTGTTCAAAACTTTTGTTTATGAACAACTGATCAGAGATCCCAAAATGCAGCAAATTGAATTTCGTGGTCAGAACCTGCTTATCGACTTATTTCAAGCATTTGAAAGTGCCCCACTGAGACTATTGCCAAAGTCTACACAACTTGATTGGTTAAAAGCAGGTGAAGAATCCCAACAATATCGAATACTTTGTGATTATTTGTCTGGTATGACCGATGAATACGCAATGAAAACCCACCAGCGTCTATTTAATGGGGCATAAAAAAACCAGCTCAATGATTGAGCTGGTCTAAAAAGCATCACTAATGTGACAGGAGATCTAAATTAGATTGCAGCGTTCTGATATTGCTTAACAAATTCTTTAACTGGCATGTTATTACAACGTAATGAACGAGAGTTAAAGCCTAAGCTATTTACGCCTTTCTCAACCGCTTTTAAACAAAGAGCAGTATCTTGAGTTGATGATTTTGCTACCAACTTAACTGCTTTTTGTTCAGCCGCCGCTGAGTTGAATTCTACTTTTGCAAGGTTACGAATGTCTTCGCCGTTACACACCAAGCTCTTAGAGAACTTTGACAAAGTAATGTGGTGTTGACGTGCGATTTTGCTAGCTGCCTCAAATCCTTCGTTTGCCGCTACAGTACATACTTGAGTTTCAACAGAATTGTTTGCAGCAACATATTGTTGAGCATTTACAGAAAAACTAACTGCAGCTACTGTTGTAACGATTGAGAGCATCTTAAACATAATAAACCTCCAATGAACGAGTTGCGCGCATTATATAATCAACTTTTTTGTTGTAAAGTGTATTTATTATTCAACTTGAACATTTAATGATCTATTCACAAAGTCGCTAACTCGCACTAATTATCAACTAACAAATTCGTTTCTGTTAACATTCTCTTCCGTGTTTTTCCACGGTCTAAATGATAAGATTAAGGTTGACCAAAACGAGAAAAATAATAGGATGCTCGAATGAAGATAGTTTCTTTCAACATAAATGGCTTACGAGCTCGTATCCATCAATTGCAAGCACTTATCGACAAGCACCAACCTGACATTATTGGATTGCAAGAAATCAAAGTACATGACGAAGCGTTTCCGCTTGCAGATGTTGAAGCGCTTGGGTATCACGTCAGTTTTCATGGCCAAAAAGCACATTACGGCGTCGCATTACTATCCAAGCAAAAACCGATTGCCGTTGCGAAAGGCTTCAGTACTGATGAAGATGACGCTCAACGACGAATGATTATTGGCACATTTAAGCAAGCAGATGGTTCAACCCTTACTGTAATGAATGGTTATTTCCCACAAGGAGATAACATAGCTCACGAAACTAAATACCCCGCAAAACGCAAGTTCTATTCAGATTTAATGAATGAATTAGTTAATTTACATACTCCGGAACAAAATCTTATCGTCATGGGTGATATTAATATTTCACCTGTTGATTTAGATATCGGCATTGGTGAACCGAACCGCGTTCGTTGGTTAAAAACAGGAAAATGCTCTTTCCAACCAGAGGAACGAGAATGGCTGGCCACGCTACTCAATTGGGGCTTAACAGATACATTTAGGCATTTAGCGCCTAATCAGACAGAGAAGTATTCTTGGTTCGACTATCGTTCAAAAGGGTTCGATGACAACCGAGGTCTTCGAATTGATGTAATTCTCGCTACATCCTCTTTAGTACCTATTTGTAAAACTAGTGATATAGACTACGAACTTAGAGGCATAGAAAAGCCTTCAGATCATGCGCCAGTCTGGGCGGAATTTGATGTGGAGTTAGTAGACGCTTGATGGCCTTAACCGCGTTTTTGGTGTTTTGTCTAACATTCGAAAAACGGACGTACACGTTACTCTTAACTCGTCCAGAACGTCAAACTGGCGTTCTGGCAATAGCCGTTATTCTTGCCTGTCTTTGGCAAATCAAAGCCGGAATTTTACCTGAATTAAATATTCACATTCTGGGGATCACGGCTGCAACCTTAGTCCTTGGATTCAGGTTATCTATGCTAACCTCGACAATCGCTTTGTTCATCACGTTGCTGACAAAAAACTATACGCTAGATAGTTTTGTCAATGCTTGGGTGTTCTCTGTGATTCTACCTGTTTTCTTTACTTATGGTTTGTATTTACTAATATATCGTTTTTTACTTCACCATTTTTTCGTGTATATATTCGTTGGCGCTTTTATCGCAGGTGGTATGACCGCCGCTTTCCGAATAATCAGTTCATCGTTATATTTCTACTATACTGGCGTATACGATTGGCAAACGCTTAGCGATAACTATCTCTATTTTAGTGTTATCATGTGGTTCCCTGAGGCTATGCTCAATGGTATGGCTATCACTTTACTTATTACCTATCGCCCGCACTGGGTAAAAACTTTTTACGACAAGGAATATTTGAATAAATGAGTAATTTATTCCGCTGCCCTATTTGTTCAAGCGACTTTACGTCACAAGACCACACTTTGGTTTGTGAAAACAGGCATCAATTTGACCGTGCAAAAGAAGGTTATTTTAACCTACTGCCTGTGCAATTTAAAAAGTCTAAAGAACCTGGCGATAATCTTGAGATGGTGCAAGCTAGACGTGCTTTTCTCGCGACTGGACATTACTCATTTTTGCAATCGGAATTAGTTTCGAAAGTAAAACAATACAATGCTCAGGCGCTACTCGATATGGGCTGCGGAGAAGGGTTTTATACACAAGCGCTCAAAGTGGATGACCGCACTCAGGTATATGGACTCGACATTTCTAAAGCCGCTGTGAGATATGCTGCAAAACGATACTCAGACTGTGTGTTTGCGGTCGCATCTTGTAAGCAAACGCCCTTTAATGATGGTCTTTTTGATGGGATTATTAGTGTCTTTGCACCATTGTTTGTTGAAGAAGCACACAGACTGTTATCTGATACTGGAATGATTATTCAGGTATCCCCGGGCCCTAATCATTTATATGAACTTAAGTCCAAGATATATAGTGATGTGAAACTTCACGACCTTCCACAATGTCCATCTCAGTTTGAGCTGGTTGATCAACATATTATTCGACGTGACGTTGAGTTGATTGCACAAGATGCGTTAAATTTAATTCAAATGACGCCATTTGCTTGGAAATTCAGACCTGAACATTTAGACGATATTAATAATCAAGCAATCATCCCTGTAACGCTTGAATTCTGTATTACGGTACTTCGTAAAAGAGCAGTTTAAAACTGCTCTTTGGTGAACGCGTTGTCCATTTTATCGAACATGTCTTTCAGTAACATTGCTAACTCTTGATAGCGCGGCTTTTTAGCTGAGAAAGGTGCATCGTAGCCGTTAGCAACCATTTTTTGGTAAAGCTCTTGATACCAAGATGATAATTGTGGCGTTAATTGTGTTTCAGCTCGTTTACCCAGCCACAATAGACCTTGCACTGGAAGCGATAAGAAAAACAACGCAATCGCAATGGACTGTGGTAAATACTGCATACCCAATGCCGTGGTTTGGGTAAAAATAGTCACGATTGCAAGAATGGGCATGATAGATATGCCTAATTCGGTGGCTTTGATTACGCGATATTCCGCAAATATCGGCGCCAATTCCTTCCGCATCGGCCACGCTTTCGCGTAGTCTCGTCCAAGTTGAACTTGAGAAATCATACTTTTTTGCATCATGTCCCCTTGGTGCTAACGTTTTACTCAAAAATCAGGTAAAATTAAACCAAATCAAGGTCAATTCTACCTTCGTCTAGTGCGGCGTTTGTAAGCGCCTATACCTAGAGCTTAATACGCGTATACGGTTATTGTCAAAACGGATATCAATCTATGCCATCTCAACACGTCCTCGTTCTAAATTGCGGAAGCTCAAGTTTTAAATTCGCCATTATCGCTGCATCAACAGGTCACGAAATTTTTAGCGGCCTTGCTGAACGCTTAGGTGACGCTGCGCCATCTCTGAAATACAAAGTTTCAGGAACTAAAACGGAGGTTGAACTACCGCCACATGCAGAGCACAAAGCTGCTATCTTAAAACTTGTTGACCTCATCACAGAACTTAAGCTTGGCGACGACCTCGTTGCTGTAGGCCACCGTGTTGTTCATGGTGGTGAGGCTTTCACCCAATCTATCTTAGTAGATGGGGACGTTCTTGCTGCAATTCAACAAACGTCTGCTCTCGCGCCGCTTCATAACCCAGCTAATTTGCTCGGTATTGATGTTGCAACCAGCGCATTTAAGCACTTGCCTCAAATCGCTGTTTTTGACACTGCATTCCATCAAACAATGCCTGAACACGCCTATCTATACGCGTTACCTTACGAAATGTATCAAAAACATGGTATCCGTCGTTACGGTTTTCACGGTACAAGCCATTATTATGTATCGGAACAAACACACCAAATTTTAGGCCTTAATAAAAATAATTCTAAAATTGTGACCGCCCATTTAGGTAATGGCTGCTCCGTTACGGCAATAAGAAATGGTCGCTCAGTCGATACAAGCATGGGTCTCACGCCTCTTGAAGGTTTAGTGATGGGCACACGCAGTGGCGATATTGACCCAGGCCTGTTTGCTTACCTGAGTGACCAACTGGGGTACTCAAGCAAAGAAATCGATACGCTGTTAAACAAGCACAGTGGACTTTTAGGGATCTCAGCGTTGTCTAATGACTGCCGCGCTATCGAGGAAGCGGCTGCAAATGGACACAAGCAAGCCCACCTTGCGCTAGAAATGTTCTGTTTTAGGTTAGCAAAGTACATCGCGTCTTTTGCCGTTTCACTTGGCGGATTAGATGCGCTTGTATTTACAGGTGGAATAGGTGAAAACTCAGATCTTATCCGTCAGCGAGTAATCGAACAGTTAGCCTTTTTTGGTATGGCTTGTGATCATGAGAAAAACCAAGCAGCTCGCTTTGGTCACCAAGGTATTATCAGCACTGAAGACTCTAACGTTATAGCACTTGTGGTTCCCACCAACGAAGAATGGGTTATCGCAAAAGATGCGGCGCGCATTGCGAAGGAGACAAAATAATGGGCAGACGCATTATGTTAGTGCCGATTTCGACAGGAGTCGGCCTTACCTCTGTTTCAGTCGGTCTTGTCCGCGCGCTCGAACAAAAAGCCGTTAAGGTGAATTTCTTTAAACCTATCGCTCAACCTCGTAAAGATGAGCAAGGCCCTGAGAAGTCTACGTTAATAGTGAAACAAGGTTCAAGTATCAATCCACCAGCGCCATTTGAACTTACCTATGCTGAGAATATGATAAGCGAGGGTAAAGGTGATGATTTGCTTGAGGAAATCGTTGAACGATTTGAAAGTGGAACAACGAATGACGAAGTTGTCATCATTGAAGGTATGGTGCCTACGCGTCGTCAACCGTACGCTGGCCGAGTAAATCGTGAGATAGCACAAACTTTAGGTGCCGATATCGTGTTTGTTCTGACGCCTGGCAATGACAGCAACGACGAACTTGAAGACCGATTAGAGATTGCGGCTGGTAACTATGGTGGTGTAAAACATTCTAGAGTGCTTGGTTGCATTTTCAACAAAGTAAACGCGCCTCTCGATGAGGATGGCCGTGCAAGAGCGGATTTAGTCGACCAACACAACCCCGATATGTTGGAGAATGAACTCAACCGCCTCGCCTCTCTGCCTATCTTTAGAAAGCACCCTTTTATGCTCCTTGGCATGATCCCTTGGGAATTTGACCTGGTTGCCCCTCGTGTAAAAGATTTGAGTGCTTATCTTAATGCCGAAATTATTAATGAAGGTGATATGACTCATCGACGCCTCAGACGCGTGACTTTCTGTGCGCGTACTGTGTCTAACATTCTTAATCACTTTACGCCGGGTGCGCTCATTGTCACTCCAGGCGACCGTTCCGACGTGTTAGTTGCAGCCTGCTTATCCGCGATGAATGGCGTCAAGCTTGGTGCAATTTTGCTTACAGGTGGTTTCAAACCAGAACAGCGGATCATGAAGCTCTGTGAACAAGCAATGCAAACCGGTCTGCCCATTTTAGCGACACAATCGGACACGTGGAAAACGTCGCTGCTTCTTCATAATTTTAATATGGAAGTACCGTGTGACGACGAGCAACGAATTGAAAAGGTTAAGCTCCACAACGCAGCCAATATCGATTCTGATTGGCTAGATGATTTGGCGAAAGGGGTTGCAAAAACCCGCAAACTTTCGCCTCCGGCTTTCCGTTATCTATTGACCGATTTGGCCCGTCGCGCAGCAAAAACGATTGTGTTACCCGAAGGTAATGAGCCTCGTACTATCAAAGCAGCGGCTATATGTGGCGAACGTGGTATAGCTAAAACGATATTGCTTGGCGAGCAGGAAGAAATTTACCGTATCGCTGAGCAACAAGGTGTTGTACTCAATGAAAATGTGATGATTCTCGAGCCTAAAGACATTGTGAACAACTACGTTGGGCCAATGGTTGAACTCAGGAAAAATAAAGGGTTGACCGAAGTTGTAGCCGAAGAACAACTTCAAGATAACGTAGTACTCGGCACCATGATGTTGGCTCAAAACGACGTCGACGGCCTTGTCTCTGGCGCTGTGAATACAACGGCAAATACGATTCGTCCTGCACTGCAGCTTATTAAAACAGCTCCTGGCTCTTCGCTAGTCAGCTCCGTTTTCTTCATGCTTCTGCCAGATCAGGTTTTAGTTTACGGTGATTGCGCAATAAACCCAGACCCGACTGCACAGCAACTTGCCGATATTGCTATTCAATCAGCCGATTCAGCTAAAGCATTCGGCATTGAACCTCGAGTTGCAATGATTAGCTATAGTACTGGCACTTCAGGCCATGGCGCGGATGTAGATAAAGTACGTGAAGCGACTGAAATTGCAAAATCAAAACGTCCTGATTTAATGATTGATGGGCCTTTGCAATATGATGCCGCTATCATGGAAAACGTTGCAAAGAAAAAGGCACCGAACAGCCCTGTAGCGGGTAAAGCCACGGTGTTTGTATTCCCAGATTTAAACACGGGGAATACAACATATAAAGCGGTACAACGTAGTGCTGATTTAGTAAGTATTGGGCCGATGTTACAAGGTATGCGAAAGCCGGTGAACGACCTGTCGCGTGGTGCTTTGGTTGATGATATCGTCTACACAATTGCTTTAACCGCGATTCAAGCTAAACAGTTGGAAACGAAAGTAACCAACTAGGTTACTTTGCCAAGCCAATAAAAAGGTTTTAATTTTATTGGCTTGGCTATACTATCTAGAGAGACATAGGTATTCATTTTGCACGAGTAAGCAGGTAACGAATGTCAAAACAAACTTTGCAGCTTCTAACAGAAAACTTTGCTATCCACAGTATGGATGAAACTGCTGACATTCCTACCGCGGTATTTAAAGCCAACGTATTCTTTATTGCCAAAACCCCGGATGAACTTTCTATTGTCTGTCCATCTACTATCCACATAGACAGTTTCGCCACTGAATCCAATTGGCGTGCGTTGGAAGTTGTTGGCCCACTTGGGTTTTCCCTGACCGGTATTATGGCAAACATCTCAGGGGTGCTAGCTAAAGCAAATGTATCTATTTTTGCCATTTCTACGTATGACACTGATTACATATTAGTCAAACAGCTACAAGTAGATGACGCAATTAAAGCCTTAAAAAAAGACGGATATCATTTTTTAAATTAGCCCTATGCAATCACCGATTTCTTATTGTCCTATCACGCAGATAACCCAACCAATATGTAATCTAGCAAGTCCTTTTTCTGGTAAAGTGGTTTCGTTAAACACGCATCCAGACCCTATTTTTTCTTCTGGGATATTAGGCAAAGGTATTTGCGTTGAGCTTTCGAATGAAATCGTCGTTGCGCCATTTGATGGTGCAATACTGGCCATCAAACAAGGCGGGCTTGAATGGATTTTGGAATCGTTTGAAGGCCACAAAGTGCTTATTCACCTCTCTTTACCTTGGCACCTACAAACGCCAGAATATTTAAAGCTTATACATACTCAAAGCTCAGCAATGCGCCGTGGCGACAGTTTGGTTAGATTGGCGCTACCAGTAGACACGAAGGCGCTCGCGACCTATGTGGTGCTGAATGAAAATCGAAAATTAAGTTATTACACGCCCCTTAAACAAGTAAAAGCGGGTATAGACCCATTAATCACTATTGCAGAGGAACAAAAATGACCACAATCATGTATGGTATTCCTAATTGTGACACAATCAAAAAAGCAAAGAAGCAACTTGAGGCACAAGGCGTAAACTTTAAGTTTCACGATTATAGAAAAGATGGTGTGTCCGACTCTCTCATAAAAGAATTTTTGACCTCGCTCACATGGGAAGAACTCCTTAACAAACGTGGCACGACCTTTCGCCAGTTAAGTGAAGAACAAAAAAACAACCTTAACGAGCAAACCGCAATAGAACTACTTGTCGAATACCCAGCAATGATAAAACGTCCAGTGCTCGTTCATAATGGAGAGTATCTAATTGGGTTCAATCAGAAACAATATGAAGAGCTAAACTGATATGTCATTTAGCGACACACTCCAACTCGCACAAGCTTTAATTCAAAGGCCGTCGGTGACGCCTGAAGATGCGGGATGCCAATCTTTAATGAATGAACGCCTTGTTTCCTTGGGCTTTGACGTTGAAGAGTTGTTCTATACAGACACCCTCAACACATGGGCGCGTAAAGGCAAGTCGTCTCCTCATTTTTGCTTCGCGGGCCATACTGACGTTGTTCCTGTGGGTAAAGAGTCTGATTGGTTATATCCTCCTTTTGAGGGTAAGGTAGTTGATGGCTATTTACATGGCCGCGGCGCTGCAGACATGAAAGGCTCGCTTGCAGCAATGGTGGTCGCTACTGAGCGTTTTGTTAAAAAGCACCCCAACCACAAAGGCTCGATATCATTTTTGATTACCTCAGATGAAGAAGGGCCTTTTGTCAACGGTACGACCAAAGTAGTCGATTTGTTAGAGTCGAGAAATGAAAAAATAGACATGTGCCTAGTTGGAGAGCCTTCTAGTCGTTCTGAGCTAGGTGATGTCGTGAAAAACGGGCGCCGAGGCTCGCTGACTGGTCATTTAACAATTATCGGTAAGCAAGGCCATGTTGCGTACCCTCACCTCGCACTCAACCCTATTCATTTAGCAGGTGACGTGATTCAATCGCTAAGCTCGATTAATTGGGACAACGGCAATGAGTTCTTCCCGGCTACGAGCTTTCAAATTTCGAACATTCATGGTGGTACGGGCGCAGGTAACGTCATCCCTGGCTCGGTTGACGTTCAGTTCAATTTCCGCTTTTCAACTGAAGTTACGGCGGATGAGCTCAAATCTCGAGTTGTTCAAGTGCTAGAATCTAGGGGAATTGAATTTAGATTAGACTGGACTCTTAATGGCCTACCATTTTTAACTGAACCGGGAGAGCTTCTTACTGCAACGTTGAAAGCCATAAAAACAGTGACGGGTATTGACTCGAAGCCTGAAACGTCAGGCGGCACATCGGATGGTCGATTCATTGCCCAAACAGGCTGTAAGGTGATTGAATTAGGCCCAATTAACAAAACGATCCACCAAGTCAATGAATGTGTCTCTATCGACTCTCTAGAAAAACTCACTGACATCTATGAAGCAATACTCGTTGAGTTACTAGCATGAGAATCGATGTACTAGAACTAACTGGCAAAACTCAAACGCATGTAGTTCAGTATGAAAATGTACTCGTTCATCCACTCGTGATCGGTTCGTTACATGCGTTAAAACAACGAGCACAACGCGCAGGTTTTGATCTTAGTATTGCTTCGGGTTTTAGGTCATTTGAGCGACAAATGCTTATTTGGAACAACAAGTTTGATGGATTACGATCTGTTTATTCGTATGAAGGCAAAGAACTTGATGTCAACGTGCTTAGCGTATTTGAACGGATAAGCGCCATTATGCTCTTTTCGGCGCTTCCCGGTGCAAGCCGACATCATTGGGGATGTGATTTTGACGTATATGCAAAAAATCTCACCTCCGACGCGTATCCGCTCCAGCTAACACCTGCAGAATATTTCCATGGTGACCAAGCCCCCTTCTACATGTGGTTAGATGAAGAATTGAAGGGCTCAGACTTTTACTTTCCATATCGGGAGTTTCGAGGTGGAGTTGCCGAAGAGCCATGGCATATTAGCTTTCATCCTGTAGCCACGCGTTACGCACAAACCATGACAATTAATCATCTTATTGAAGCACTTGTTAACTCTGATGTCCGAGGAAAAGAAGAAATCATCTCCCATTTGCCTAACCTCTATTCGAAGTATATTTCCAACACGTGCAAATTTAGTCTTTAATGGCACAGTGAGCAGCAAAAAATAGGGCTTAACCGCCCTATTTTAACTCTGTTTGTAATGGCTAAAAAACCGCTCAACGCGTTTCATTGCAGGTTCTAGCTCATCTTTGTGAGGCAAGAATACTACTCGAAAATGGTCTGGCTTTGGCCAGTTGAATGCTCGACCATGCACAAGTAGAATTTTCTCTTCCCGCAGTAAATCCAACACCATTTTCTCATCGTCTTTAATGCCAAATTTCGCAATATCTACCTTAGGAAACGCATACAACGCTCCCATCGGTTTCACACAGCTTAGTCCGTCGATGCTATTTAGCGATTGTGACACGATATTCCGTTGCTCATATAAACGACCTCCTGGTTCAATTAACTGATCTATCGATTGAACACCACCCAATGCCTGCTGGATCGCAAATTGTGCTGGTACGTTTGCACATAAACGCATTGACGCAAGCATATCTAATCCCGATATCAAGTCCGTCATTCTGGAGATTTTTCCACTTAGGACCATCCATCCCATTCGTAAACCCGCCGCACGATAAGTTTTAGCGAGTCCATTGAACGTAATAACAGGTAGGTCTTCGCACATTGCCGCGATAGAAAAATGCTCGACACCTTCATAAAGAATTTTTTCATAGATTTCGTCGCTTAGGATCAACAAGTTGTTCTCTCGCGCTACGGTCACGAGTTCTTCTAGCAACGCTTTGCTGTACACAGCACCTGTCGGGTTATTAGGGTTTATCAGCACCAACGCTTTCGTTTTAGGCGTCACCTTTTTACGAATGTCGGCGATATCAGGAAACCAGTCTTGTTCCTCGTCACACAAATAATGTACAGGCGTTCCACCGGCTAACTTTACAGAAGCAGTCCAGAGTGGATAATCTGGTGCAGGAATTAAAACTTCATCACCATCATTCAATAACGCTTGCGTAACCATTTGAATAAGTTCGCTAACACCGTTGCCTATGTAGATGTTATCGACGCTGATGTTTGGTAATTTTTTCTGCTGATAATGTTGGTATACGGCAACACGCGCTGAATATAGGCCTTTTGAATCACAGTAACCTTGCGCTGAGTATAAATTGCGGATGATATCTCGGTGCATATCTTCTGGCATATCAAACCCAAATGCGGCTGGATTACCAATATTGAGTTTTAAAACTTTAAGGCCCTCCTCTTCCATTTTCTTTGCTTGTGCAAGAACAGGACCCCTGATGTCGTAACAAACGCCATGTAATTTGTTACTCTTTGAAATTCTAGACATATTCCCCCCTCTGTAGAGAGCTAGAATAGCTCAGACAAAGAGGGAAAAATAGTAGCTTTTGAAATCGTTGAAAATGAAATTAATTCAAGTTCAATTAGCCGTTTGCGTCAAGCCACGCGTTTAGTTTTGCCTTTGAACCTGCAACCTGCTCAGCAAGACCTTGAGCAATTTCTTTTGCTAGTTCATGCTCATCTTTTATTAACGCTTGTTCAATCTCTCGTGCAGTATTGCTGAGACTAAGCGCGCCAAATTGAGCGGCGTTTGATTTTAAGCTGTGCGCGTTTCGAATTGCGCTTTGCATGTCGCCATGCAGCGCTAACATCACTTCTGATTCCAGACGCTCGAATTCACTACAACAAAAAACCAGTGTATCGTTAAACTGCTCTCCTAGAAGGGATTGCATGCTTAATAGTGCACTTTCGTCGATGGTGACATTCATACTTTTTCCTTATCTACAAACCGTTTCCAGTGATTTTTTACTGCTCTTGTAATGCTAGCTAAAACTGGGAATTAAGCAAAGGTTTAATTATACACGAGTCACTATGATAAACTTCGATAAATTCAGCGTTGTTTGTCCAAGCGATGGTAATATTTCCTTTATTGTCTTCACTTTCGAATTGCTTCTGAACAGTTATTATCAACCTACAAACATTCTTAATCGGTTAACGCATTTGGAGGACCGACTTGGCTAGAGCCTTATGTGAACACTGTGGATTTATCTTGAAACGCTGTATTTGCGATGACTTAATTCCTAAATATGAAAATGCGGTGCATTTACTCATATTACGTGACAAATCAGAAACTAACCATGCCAAAAACACAGCATGTTTGTTACCTTTGGTATTTTCACACACCACTATTATTGATGGCGATGTGGAAACTATCGAGGCTGAACTAAAAAATATCGATTTAGATAACGCTGCGATACTCTATCCTTCTGAAAATGCATTAATATTGGACGAAACTCAATCACTCGAATTAAAGGTAAAAACATTGGTCATACTTGATGGTAGCTGGAAAAAGGCATTCAAACTTTACATGTCTTTGCAGCAGCTCAGAGTATTGCCTTGTATTAGCTTTAAGGCCGTGCCACAAAGTCGTTATCGTATTCGTTCAACAGATCTTAGCTATAGCCTCTCTTCATTTGAAGCAAGTGTATATGCTATAAAGTGCTTAGAAAAAGTGCAGTTAGCGGAACATGTGTCTTTTTTCGAAAAATTCATCAAAAAACAAATTCAATTAATGCCTGAGTCACTACATAAACGCTACCAAGGTAAACCATAAATGTATAGGACAGGGCCTGATTATCGTTTCGATGACCAAGTCGATTTTTCGGATATCAAAGACACGTTTGGTTTTAATACAATCAAAATCGGCCAGTGGGTAACTAAAGAAGAACGATTGTTAGCTGCTAATTTGATTTACGATGCTTTTGCTGACTTGAGCCTAATTTTAAACGTACCAAGTAAATTACTTGGCTTGCGACAAACCCTAAACCTTGCGTTTGGCACCGGTGGACAGCTTGGAGTTCAAGCGCATTACGCAGCCCATACGAGAACGCTCGCGCTTGCAAAAAACGCAGGTAAGGGGGCACTAGCACATGAGTGGTGGCACGCGTTCGACCACTATATCTGTAAATTTCTTTTCAAAGACACAAAATCAACTCAATTTGCATCAAGCTGTTGGCTACAGAGCGTTATTTCGAACACTCACCCACTAAATCAATATTTAGACAACTTATTTAGACTGCTATTTCTATCATCCGATCAACGCAACATGAGTCTATATATGAATAGAGCTACATCACTTGACCGACAACAAAAACAATTTTATTACGCCAAACCAGAAGAACTTTCGGCTCGTGCCTTTGAGCACTTTATTGCTTCACACCCCGACATTATCAATCAATTTCTAGTAAATGATGTGCTCGGAAGCGATCTAGAAAAACAAGGAGGCTTTCCCGATAGCGCACTATCAAAAAGCATAGGAGCACTATATTCCCAATATTTTAACCACTTAGGTTACTTGTTGCAGCGCAGCTTGCAATAGATTCAACGAGCCACTGTACGTATTCGTCGAAGGGCATAGGACGCGCGATATAGTACCCTTGTCCATAATCACAGCCGTATTTTTTCAATAAAAGATAAGCGGTTTGACTTTCAACTCCTTCTGCGACCACAGAAGAACCTAAACTGTGTGACATATCACACGTTGCGTTACAAATCGTTTGATTACTAGGTATGTTTTCCATATTCATCACGAATTGCTTATCAATTTTTAACTCATCAAACCCAAGTTGCGTCAAATACGCTAACGAAGAATAGCCCGTACCGAAATCATCGATTGCCATCTTTACGCCTATTTGCCGGTAATCTTCAAAAACACCGCGAATGGTATTCATATTACCAATCGTCGCGGATTCTGTAATTTCTAAGGTTATTTTTGATGGCGATAAATCAAGTTGAGTCAATAAAGTAATTAAATGGACGGGTAATTCTCTTCGAGCTAAATCTTTACCCGAAATATTGAGTGACAAAACATGCTCAGGATAGACTTCACTTAACACTTTTTGATAAGTGAGCCCTTTCTCAACCACCCACTCCGTGAGCGAATGGATTATCCCGGATGACTCTGCTATTGGAATGAACTGGTCTGGTGGGATCTGCCCTAATATTGGGTGATGCCAGCGCAATAAGGCTTCCGCACCATAAACCTGACCTGTCTTCAAACAAACTTGAGGTTGCAAGTACAATTCAAACTGTTCGCTTTCAACCGCGTCTCGAAGTGCAGCGGAAATCTTGAGTTTTCTTTCTGAGATTACCGAATTAGCAACATCAAATATATGCCACCTGTCGGCGCTCATAGTTTTAACGGACATCGCTTGTAAAGCTCGTTGTACAAGTTGATCTGGTGATGTCGCATGCATTGGATAGTTCGCCACACCAACTTCAAGCTGGTCAACAAGCTGCACTCCTTTGTATTTCACGCCCTCTTCGAACACTGAAGAAAGTAAACAAACAAATTGTTCAATGGTTGAAAGCTCTAATTTCCCTTCAATAAGGATAGCAAACACACTGTCTTCCAATCGAAATAAGTAGGAAGGACCTGAGTCTGTTACTTCAATGGGTGATTTTGACAACACCGATAATTGTTCATTAAGCTTTGAAATCAGTATCTTTAGATGTTTCTGTGCGTAATCCATACCAAAATTAATGCGTGTTTGCTCAACCACAAAAGCTTTGAAAAGCAATAACGAGTGTTCTTTATTTTCTTCCATTTTTTGTCTAAGTACACGAAATAGGAAGTTCTTGTTTGGGCTACCCGTTTCATCATCATGGAGCGAGTAGTAAACAAACGTTTTCTGACGCTGTATTTCACGTAATAGCATGGCTGCGCACAATAAAATGACATGAACGGTAATCGCAATTTGGGTCACGTTAACTAATCGGTAAGGCATTGAATTAGTCAGTTGTGAAGCTATCCAGTAACAGACTAAACCAGTCAAAGTTAACCAAGCCATCAATACTACTTTTTTGATTGACGTTTTCTTACTGAATCGAATAACCAAACCAAGGTTTAAGACGAGCGTGACGGTTAAAGAAAGGAATAACAAGGTGATTGGTACACCTTTCCAAAGTTCCAAAAATGCGAGAAAAACAAAGACTATTCTAAGCCCTTGGATAAAGGCATCGATTGTCGGTTCAAAATCTCTTACTTGGTACGTCAGACGGTAATAAGAAACACTCGAAAACAGTGCAATGATCAGCCAAAAACTATTGTTATCACTGACTACTTGCGCAGGTAACGGGCCAATTAAGACTTCGGAAATCCCCGTTAAAGACATAGAAAGCAAGGCGACACCCACAAAGTATATTGCACCATAGATAGTGCGTTCTCCTTTTCGGACCGTTGCGAAGCCCACCATAATCAGCGCAATCATTGCCACAAGACCAGCTTGAAGTCCGTTCCACGCTATTCGTATGTTGTTTTGATCGATAAACACATTTTGAGGTACAACTGAAAACGTGATTTTTGTTTTTGCTCTACTCGTGAGTTTCACAGCAACTTGCTGAGATTCGGGACGTTCAATAGCAATGAATGGAGACGAGCTAGTACTGGCGTTTACCTCGTTACTTTCTACCACCTTTCCATTTTCATACAGGTAAAGAACAAGCGAGACACCGATTGGTTTCGAGGTAGTAAAGATGACTGGACTCGATTCTTCGGTTTTCACAATAAACCAATAATCGACCGATGTTGAATCGATAAAAAACGCTTCTTCATCCAAAGGAGAAAGATCCGGCGCGCCAATTGCATTTTCAAGATGAGATTCTTGTAACCCGCTTTGCCATACCATAACAGAGTATGGAACAGATTGCTGTGCCCTAGAAAGTATAGAAAGGCTAATCACAAAGAAAAACAGCACACACAGTACTGAGCGCAATCGCATCCCCACCTCCTTGAGTATTGAACTGCCGCCAGTTAAAAGTATGGGAGATTACGTGGAAAAAACAACAAAGATTTTAGGAGGTAATCGTGATAAACAAAGGTTTAATCTAAAATGGCTGTAAAATTATCTGTTAAAAGACAAAAAGTGAACCTAACTTTAGCAGTCCCAATTCGCATGGAAGGTGATGTTATATAGAGCAATTACTCATTTGGGCCGAGGAAACAGTGCGACTATCGTCACACTTTTCTCCGATGCGATACAACCCGTAAACAAACACTACAACTGCTCCGCCATTTTTTCGTATCAGTTATCATCACTTATACGACTGGCTACGGCGCTATTTTGGCCTTTATATTTTGCGTCTTTACGTTTGTTATATGGATTTTCAGCTGAACTACTCATTGTTTCAAAACTTAGGGCACCAATCTTCATTTTGGGTCTTAACGCTAGAGGTAACTTACCTGAATTATAGAATTCTAAAACAATATTTCCTGACCAGCCTGGATCAATTCGATGAGCCGTCACGTGTACCATAAGCCCAAGACGAGCTAAAGATGAGCGACCATCTAACCATCCCACCAAATCATCTGGCAACGTAACCGATTCATACGTCATTGCCAGCGCAAGTTCGCCGGGATGCAGGAAAAAAGCTTGTCCCTCTGCAATTTCAATTTCATCGCTCATGATGTTTTCCATTGCGGCGTTGATTTCTTCTTTTTTACCACTCAAATCAACATAAGGTGCTGCGTGATCTTGGAAAACTCTGAATTTGTTACCAAGCCTTAAATCCACGGTAATGCCCGAAACCATATCATCACTTGGTCTTGGAGTGATAATGATACGGTCTGTAGCAATGGCTTCTTTGATATGAGTATCTGAGAGTCTCATCTAATTAATCATCCGTCATAAGAATTTCTACTTGGTTACTCGCCAAGTTTTGATAATAAAGTGTACTTGCCAGAATGCGCGCACATGCCCGGTAGTTTAGCGCGATTTCAGGTACTTCTGCGAGCGCTTCCTGGGCTTTTTCCCCTTGCTCTCGAATTGCAGTATGAAGTGGAATTTCGGCAATCAACGGTACGCCATGGCGCATAGCCAACTGTTTTCCCCCATCACGACCAAATACGTCTGATTCTTGTCCACAATGCCCACAGATAAAATAACTCATGTTTTCAATTAACCCGAGTATTGGCATGTTTACTTTAGAAAACATCGCGATGCCTTTTTGTGCATCCGCGAGCGCTAAATCTTGTGGGGTCGTTACAATAACAGCACCACTCGCGGGAACTTTTTGTGACATGGTGAGCTGTATATCACCCGTCCCTGGAGGCATATCGACGATAAGATAATCGAGTTTCCCCCACGCGGTTTCATTGAGCAATTGATTTAAAGCCTGTGAGGCCATAGGCCCACGCCATACTGTTGCTTCACTCGCAGGAACCAGAAACCCTATTGATTGAGCTATCAAACCATGTTTTTCAAGCGGAAGCAGTGTTTTGTCATCTGACGCCAACGGTTTTGCATCTTCCAACCCCAGCAATTTGGGAATGGACGGTCCGTAAATATCACCATCAAGAACACCAACTTTTGCGCCTTCCTGTTTCAACGCGTAAGCTAGATTTATGGCCGTTGTTGACTTTCCAACGCCCCCTTTTCCAGAGGCAACCAACACAATATGCTGAATTTGTTTAAATTTGGGTGTATCTGGCAAATGTACCACTGTGGCTACTGAAGTGGACTTCGCGAGTGTTGAACTTAAAAACGAAGAAAGTGTCTCTGAGAGCGATTGCGCGGCAAATGGCAGAGTTAATTTTATCTCGACACTATCCGATTTGACAGACACATTTGTCACCCATTCTTTTGGAATTCCTAAGGGACATTCAGCGCTTTTAAACTCGCTCAGTGCGGCATAAATTTCGGAAGTTGTCGAGTCATCACTCGAAAACCACTTTTTAATATTGAACATGATAATAAAACACGTTTTCGTGGTGAAAAAGGCACGGGAATTATGTAACATTCAACACATTAAAACCAGTCATCTGTGACGTACGTCTTAACGTATTAGACGCAACCCACAAAATTATGAGCGACGGACAATTCGTATGACAAAGAGAAAAATTCTCATTACTAGCGCCCTACCTTACGCTAATGGGCCAACGCACCTTGGTCACCTATTAGAATATATTCAAACTGACATTTGGGCTCGTTTCCAAAAAATGCGCGGTCATGAAGCTTATTATGTCTGTGCGGACGACGCGCATGGTACGCCAATTATGCTTAACGCGCAGAAGCAAGGCATTACACCAGAAGAAATGGTGGCTAAAGTCAGTGTTGAGCGTCAACGTGATTTTTCTGACTTCCACATCGAATTCGATAACTATCACTCAACGCACAGTGACGAGAATCGCGAATTTGCAGAATTGATTTACAACCGCCTGAACGCAGCGGGCTACATTAAGAAACGCACAATTTCGCAACTTTTCGACCCAGAAAAAAGCATCTTCTTGCCAGATCGTTTCGTGACAGGCACTTGCCCAAGCTGTAAAGCCGAAAATCAAAATGGTGACAGCTGTGATGTCTGTGGCGCAACCTACGCACCAACTGAACTTATTAACCCACGTTCTGCTATGTCGGGAGCAGAACCTGTACTAAAAGATTCAGAACACTTTTTCTTTGACCTGCCCGCATTTGAAGACATGCTAAAAAGCTGGTTACGTAGCGGCAGTATTCAGCAAGAAATGGCGAACAAGCTAGATGAATGGTTTGCTGAAGGTCTACAACAATGGGATATCAGCCGTGACGCGCCGTATTTTGGTTTTGAAATTCCAAATGCGCCTGGTAAGTATTTTTACGTTTGGCTAGACGCACCTATCGGTTACATGGCTAGTTTCAAAAACTTATGTGATAAGAAAGGCATCGACTTTGATGCGTTTTGGGCAAAAGATTCTGACACTGAGCTTTATCACTTTATCGGTAAAGACATCATTTATTTCCACAGTCTATTCTGGCCAGCCATGTTAGATGGTGCTGAGTTTAGAAAACCGACGAATATTTTTGCTCACGGATTTATTACCGTGAATGGCGCAAAAATGTCAAAATCTAAAGGTACCTTTATCAAAGCACGTACGTATTTAGATCATTTAAACCCTGAATACTTACGTTACTACTACGCAGCCAAGTTAAATAGCGGTATTACCGACCTCGATATTAACCTCGAAGATTTTGCGCAGCGCGTAAATTCCGATTTAGTTGGCAAAGTTGTCAACATAGCGAGTCGTTGTGCTGGTTTCATCAGCAAGCGTTTTGATGGACAACTTAGTCCTGATGTTGCAGAGCCCGCGTTGTTTGACGAATTCTCCGCAGCAGCATCAACTATCGCGGATATGTATGAGAACAGAGAGTACAGCCGAGCAATTAGAGAAATCATGGCGTTAGCTGACAAAGCTAACCAATATATCGATGCGGCTGCACCTTGGGTTTTGGTAAAAAATGACGAAACTCAAAAACAAGCTCACGATGTTTGTTCAATGGGCTTAAACCTCTTTAAAGTGATAATGACCTATTTGAAACCCGTACTCCCAAACATGGCTCACAATGTTGAAGTATTCTTTGGCACTACGCTTAACTGGGACGAAGTCAGTACACCGCTGGTATCTCATCCAATTTCTGCATTTAAAGCACTAATGCAGCGAGTAGAAATGGACAAAGTAAATGCGATGCTTGAAGAATCAAAAGACAGCTTAAATTCAGCGCCTGCGATAGACCCGAATAGCCCTCTTGCGAAAGAACCGATTGAAGCTGAAATCGAATTTAACGATTTTGCAAAAGTTGATTTGCGTGTCGCTTTGATAGCAAAGGCCGAACATGTTGAAGGCGCCGAAAAACTCCTCAAGTTAACTCTTGATTTAGGTGGCGAAACCCGTCAGGTATTTTCTGGGATTAAATCTGCTTATACCCCTGAGCAACTCGAAGGGAAGCTCACTGTTATGGTGGCGAACCTTAAGCCACGCAAGATGCGCTTTGGTATGTCAGAAGGCATGGTGCTTGCGGCAGGCCCAGGTGATAAAGAAATTTATCTACTTAATCCTGATTCAGGTGCGCAACCTGGCATGCGAGTCATGTAAGTAAAGACATAGAGAAACAAAAAGGGCCAATTGGCCCTTTTTGTTTCTCTTATCTATGTTATCCACGGGCTAAGCAAAACAAACCCGTTATATATCCGTTTTTTAGCGATTCGAGTCTACTTTCACCTGAACCTGAGTGGTTCCCTATTTAAGCGCATTCGGGTCCAAAAACTCTTTTGATAGCCCTTTACTGTTATTTTCACTGCAAACTTTGACGCCTAAGTGCACGACACACTTAATGATCATATGAAAGGCAAAACCAAAGCTCGCCATCGGATACGTGTGCGACTTCGCCTTACCTTAGAAAGAGCTATTCTCTTTAAAAATCATAAAATTGCCAAAAATCACTACTTGTTAACTAAATATGGTTTAACCCTAAAATCACTCTGTTCTCCCACTAGACATTTCAGGTTTTTTTAAAGCTTCCCAAAGCGACGCCAAGCCCTGCGCCAATCGTTATTCCTAGCCCAACACTATCAAAGAAAAACTGGCCACATATAATGCCTACTCCCGCTCCTAGGGCGATTGCTAATCCGAGGTTTTTTGCGTTGTTTTTAAGATTTTCTGCCATTTAAATTTCCTCAATAACACAGTTATGCGCTAAACACCTTAATCTTCTTTAGATATTGATGACTCAATTACAAATTCGATGCAACTGTACTATAGTTCGCTTTCTGTTCAGTGTTTACATGCCGTAGCATCGATATACCTAATACGAAGAACCACACAATTTGCCCCAACCCAAACAGCGCGGTTGTGATGTCGAAAAATGAATTTGTTGAAAGGAATGAAAGCCCTGAAAATAATGTCAACACGCCTGACACACCTACCACTAACCCAATGTAATGCAACGCTTGATATAAAACCCGATATCGAATACCCACGTAACTTATAAGCAACACCCAAATAGCACCTACAAGCTCAATCCCTCCACCGAGAGCATCAACGAAGATGTTAACTGTATTACTGATCGTTAGTGCTTGAACCGGGTCTGTTACCTCATACTTGGCAAGTACACCAAGACTAGTTAAAAATACGAAACTACTTGCTAATACGATAAATGACCAAAGCATGCCAACAACAGCCGCATATTTCATCAATTCAGGAGAAAATGGCTTGAGCCAAGTATAGAGAGATTGTACTAACAAAATTAGCGTAAAACTGAAGAGCACGCCGATAACCACGTAACCAGCAAAAAATGCGTCCCTGTTCTGTACGATAAACGCGAGACGCGTTTGTGGTGTGGTATTAGAACTCGGATCTAATAATCCAAAAAATAAAACAAATCCAAATATATACGTCATCGCAAGTATGAGGGCTGCAACTCCACCGCCTTTTTTTATAGGCATTTTTTTATCCTTTTACGTCGATAAGTGCCACCAATGTACATTCTCCATTCCTAATTCAAGAATGAGAACGACCATCCTATTTTGGAAAATTAGCATAGACACTATTTAGCACCTAGTTTAGAAATGTATCTAGATGTTTATCCTTGTAATGAAAATTGGTTTTCTCTGGTCTTAGAATACAAAGATTCAAAATTAATTGGGACTTTCACGTGATTTTAACGGACGATGAACAACTTCTTGAAACTCGCCTTTGGGACGAAAACAAGGAAATAAAATGAAAATTATCTTTATTTTACTCTTTGTGTTTTCTGCTTCATCTTGGTCTGTTGAGATCACATGGGAGGGGCTAAACACCTTTTCTGAAAGTCAGCAATCCACGATGCGTAATTGGGTGCATTTTGGACTTAAAACCAATCAAACTGTTCTTGGCGATCTCAAGATTCATAATTTACACATTGATTTTAAAGGTCTTTATTTTGCCACTGAGCCAGTACCTTGGGCCTTTGTAAAAAGAGAGAATGTTGAAGCTATTGAACTTCATGTCTATCGTTATGCTTCGCTAGAGCGCTTAAAAAAGGATTGGACACTGTACCATGAAATCGTTCATCTCTATCATCCTCGCTTTGCAACTGAGCACTTTTGGATCAGTGAAGGACTCGCTACCTACTTGCAAAATATCATTATGATGAAGGCTAATATCATCACCAAACAAGAGTTTCGCAGCAGATTGTCCGCGGGTTTTGAACGTGGAAAACAGTCAACAAGGAAACATATTGGCAAGTTAAGTTCAATTTCAGATGAGATGTGGTCAACAAAAGCCTATCAACGCGTGTACTGGAGTGGTGCCGCTTTCTTTCTTGAGGCTGATTTGGCACTTAGGGAAAAAAACAATAAAACCTTGGTTGAGGTAATCCAGAACTATCAAAATTGCTGTAGAAAGAAATCTGATTCTGCGGCTCATTTCATTGAAGCACTAGATGCAATCAGCCAAAGTGCAATTTTCTCGACACTCTTTGCAAAATATCGAAATCGGCAAGATTTTCCTATCGTGTCAGCTGAGCAAATACGTCAAGTGAGTCAATGAGACCTTAATATCATGCGAGTTTTTAATTAAGTTTGATCAGCTTGCCTTTTCACAGCCAAGTTCAATTGCGCTGTCAATTGCGTTGAGTAATTGTGACACCAACTCGTCGATACGCGTGAAGTCTTGTTCTTTTAATGCAGAATCTAATGCTGTCGCTTTTTCTTGGATTGTATTGCAATCAAACATACCTGCTGTGCCTTTAACCGCATGAATTGAACGTCCTAGACCTTCATAATCCTGATACTTCGCTTGATTTTGAATCTGGACCTTTTGTTCATGTAATCCGCTAATGTACTTTTCTTGCAAACGAGCAAACTCGTCTTCAGGCAAGGATACTTCTTTTGGCGTCGGTGCGTTCAAATAATGGCTTACTTTCTTGGCAAAAACCTCTCGATCGATTGGTTTTGCCAGATGGTCAATAAATCCCTGTTTCAAATAGCGCTCAATTTCATGGCGCATCGTATTTGCTGTCAATGCAATTACGGGGGTGCTGCTTCCCGTAGCAAGAATAAAGTTTAGCGCCTGCTCTCCATCCATGACGGGCATCTGAATATCCATCAAGATAAGGTCAAACTCATCGTCTAAAACCGCTTGAACAGCTAACTGACCATTTTCAACACACGTTACATCGAGCCCCATTCGTTCTAAAATTCGCGAAATAAGCTTGCGATTATCTTCATGGTCTTCCGCTAATAATACTTTCCCTTCCAGAACCGTATTTTGTTCTTCTGCTCGATGATATTGTTGGTCCTGATAATCTCGATGAATTTCTTCAAAGTTGCTGATCCAACGCGTTTTATCGGTTGGGTAAAGTCCCAAAGTCAATGTAAACTCTGTTCCTGAACCCACCTCGCTTTTAACCTCAATATCGCCATCCAATTTCTGCGCTAAGCTCTTCGATATATTGAGCCCAAGCCCTGTACCACCGTATTTACGGCTCGTCGAAGAATCTGCTTGGTAAAAGGCTGTGAATAGCTGCTTCTGCTCTTGAGAGGTCATGCCGATACCAGTGTCTTTAACACTTATGAACAATCTATTGTCCGCCTGCTTCACTTCGATGGATATTTTCCCCACTGTCGTAAACTTCATTGCGTTAGACGTTAAATTCAATAGAATCTGACGAAGACGAGTAGGATCAATCACGATATAATCAGGTAATGGAAAATGATATTTCAATTCAAACTCAAGCCCTTTATCTCTTATCTGTTTACCCAATAAAGATTCGACTTGAGCAATCGTATCAAAAAGATTTGACTCTATCAGTTCAACTTCCAGTCTATTCGCTTCAATCTTCGACATATCTAAAATGTCATTGATTAACCCCAGTACGTGGCGAGCGTTTTGTAAAATGATGCCGATAGCATTGTTACGCTCATTTGGTTTTATGTCTCCAAGTACTATCCCATCTGCATAACCAATAATTGACGTCATTGGGGTACGAATTTCATGGCTCATATTGGCCAAAAAGCGACTCTTTGATTCACTTGCATCTCGCAGCTCTGACGCTAATTGCTCAAGTTCAAAAGTTCGTTTTAAGACTTTGGCTTCGAGGTTTTTATTCAGTTCCAAGTTATCATCATGTAGCAATCGGAATTTATCCGCCACCGCAAAGGCTAGCAACATGGCATCTAGTGCGGTACCTATAAGACCGAGTAAATACAGGTTAACAGTTAGCGGTGGCAAAATTCCTAAATTAGTCAAATTACCAACCATGTTTGGGATCATCATCGCCACGTACGCCAACACGAAATAACGAGCAGGCTTAAACCCATCTAAAATACACCGTACGCCTATATACAGTCCTAGGCAAAGGGCAACACCAGTGACCAACGTTGACCACAAAAAGCCAAATCCAGGGAATAAGATACAAAAAGGAACCCCCATCGTCGCGACAATGCCCACCAGCATTGACGCTTGCGCTAGATTCGGATGCGATTCTTTTAAACGAAGCAAGTTATTATAAAACAGGATATTGGTGATTGGCGTTAGCGCAAAACCGAGCCAATGAAGATGGGCAGAATAAACATTAAAGAGTTGGTCGGAAATATGGAAAAAGTGGCTCCACGCAAAAACCCAACATGCAGTAAATGCCGCGTAAAATAGGTGTGTTGTGTCTTTTGAGCCAAGGTAGATTAATAAGTTATACAGTCCGAGCACAATCCCTACGCCAAAACAAAGCGTCATAATGAGATTTTCAACAATGACCTGCTGTTTAAACTGCTCCACTGGCATAATGACCAACTTAGTTGGTGTGTAAAAGAAGTCGCTTTCAAGAAGTGTGACAAGGGTATAACGTTCGCCAGGCTTTAATCGAATCGTGTTTCCATAGTGAAATGCAAATTCATTTGGTGTATTTCCACCGGTCACATACCGCTCAACGCCTGACTTTGAATAAATACGGCTTTCTATCTTTGATACAACGGTATTGTACGGATATAAAACCAGTTCTTCGTAGGGTGACGCGTTGACTAAATCTAGAACCAACCAATATCGGCCGCCAAACAAACTGGTATTCTGAAGTTTAGGTAATGAAGAAGCCCACGTTGCAACATCCTCAAATTGACTTGGGAAACGCGTATGTTCGGCAGAGGCATAAAGGGTCGCCACAGTATGAAGGTTTTCACTTTGTTTATCTTCGGTGTAGACAAACTCTTTTGCCTCTGAAAAGCATGTAATTCCACTCAAAAAGAGACAAAAGACCAATAAAAAAATTCGCATGTGACGCCTTGTTATTAACTTCTTATTATAATGACATAATCAATAGGCATATTTCACACTGATCCCTAGTCTGCGCCCTTCTCCTTTAAAGTCCTCAAGCATACCTAAAAAGTTGCTCAAGTCGAACTTTAAATGACTATATTCTTCATTTAACAGGTTTTTCCCCCAAACACCAACAGTCCAATTGTCTTTGGTGTACCACAAATTCGCATGCCAAAGTGCGAATCCGTCTTGTTTTGCATAGTCACTCTCTTTCTGATCAAAAAAGTACTCGGACTGATAATCAACACCAACGTTAAACTTTATTGGGTACGTACTTAATGTATAGTACAAATCCGCGGTACCATTAAACTTTGAAGTAAAAGGAAGACGATTGTTTGTGAGTACGACTCCCGCTGGGTCGACAAATTCATCGAATTCGGCTTTAGGAATATAGCCAAATGTTAATGCCGTTTGCAGTTGTGGTGTTATCTGGTTACGAAGTTCAAACTCCGCACCGTAAATCGTCGATGTACCGACATTTTCCAGCAGTTGGAGTGGTAACTGATTAGGGTCTGACGATGGTTGATTCATGAAGACCTGCTGATCTTTATAGTCATACCAAAATACAGCCCCATTCGCGCTTGTCTGTTTATCTTGGCTGTTGAATCGAAAACCAAGTTCATGGGCGTTTAACGACTCAGGGCCATAGTAAGCAAGTTCAGCTTGTTCAAGACTTGATAAAAATCCGCCATTATACCCACCACTTTTTGTGCCTGTAGAGAAACTATAGAAGCCACTTAAAGATTCGTTAAAATGATGATTCCAAGCAAGTTTACCCGATAATTTTGTATCACTTTCATCGCCATTTACATGGTAAAAGGGAACCCAAACACCTTCTATCATCTGCGGAACTGGCACTACATTGAGATCTGCGACACTGTCATAGTCTAACGTCTCATGACTGATACGTGCGCCAATTGTGACGACATCATTTTCACTAAACAACCAATCATACTGAGTAAAAACGCCAAAATCTGAACTCTTAATTTCGTTGTCATATTTAAATGTTGCGGTAAGCGACGCTGGCGCAATGCCACGTAAATCTCTTAATATGTCATTTTCATTATCTTGATTAATTTCCTCGTGTTGCTGAAATAATCCAACGGTTAAATGTCCTGATTCAAACTGGCTCTGCAACAGTAATTCATTACTGAAAAAATCGTTATCAAGCCCAAGATACCCTTCACAAAGATTTGCAGGGCTGCCATCGCAATTGAAATGATGTAACCTATCTAATGTTGAGATCTGCGAATGCAGCGTAACGGTTGATCTATCGCTGAAAAACCATTGATATTCAATACTAAGACCTTTAGAGCGAGTATGGTGTGGAGAATGATTATTTACCGCGACATCCCAAAATGAATCACTACCATCATTGAAACCGAACCGATCATAACACTTAGTAGAGCCTGCATCTTCTGGTGAACACAAGACTAAGTTAACCGGATCAGCATAAACGCCTATGTTTCCTACAGGCTGAACAATACCATTCCAATGACCGTAACGTGCTTGCACATACAGCTCTGAATTGTCCCAAACTTGCTTTATACCTAGTCGAACATTGTTTTGTTCCATGCCTGCTTCTGGTGCAGCGACATATAAATTATCCGTCGTGTATTCGTACTTTTTGTGAGAAAAAGACAATCTCATGGCAAGATCTTTTGACCAAACGTAGTTTGCCGCACCTTCTGCTTCTTTATATGCATCGGTACCAGCACCTATTTGAAAATACCCTTCATTTTCAAATGTTGGCCTGACTGAACGAACCAAAATTGCACCACCGGTACTATTACGCCCGAACATTGTTCCTTGAGGGCCTTTTAACACTTCAATCTGTTCAACATCAAACAAATTGACCAATTGATTGTTGCCTGAACCTACGGGGTTACCATCGACATATATCCCGATCGGCGCCGTATTCGCTGTGTTGTAGTCGATGAGACCTACACCTCGAATATTAATTGTGGGGGTTGTACCCTCAGCAGCATTTTGACTAATCTTAAGATTTGATGAAAAACGACCAAGTTCTGTAACGTCTTTTATTCCATTATCATCTAGCATTAGTCCTTTAACTACCGTTACGGAAACTGGCACGTCACTAATCTGTTGATTTCGTTTTTGCGCATAAACTTCAATCACTTCAAGTTCATGAGCTGTTTCTGATTTGTCCGCTTCCATATTTGCAGACGCACCAAACGAACCGAAAACACTAAGTAAACCGAGTGTTATTGCAGAAAGTTTAAACATTGTACCCCCTCGCGCAGCGAGAAAGGAGGTGCATCATGCACCTCTTTATTAAAATTAGGGAAATCCTAATCACTTTGTCTGCTTTCGATTATAGACCAATTGCATTTTATGAAAGCAATTTTGTCGTTATTTTTTAGGTTTTTAAGTGTTTTTGGCTCATTTTAGAACAACTTGGCTACGAAAAAGGTTCAAAACCATTTTCACCCGATATTTCTAACTCCAAACCGCCAACTAAACGTGCCGTTTGCATACCCGCCATCACAGCCGCTTCAACACAACCCGCATTTACCCCTGTGGAAATCCAGTCTCCAGTAATAAACAAGTTATTGAAAATTGTGCCATCTGTTTTAAGCCGATATTGGCTAGACCCCTTGACAGACAATACGTAACGTTCCGTAGGGTCGACATTCGCACGCCAATATTGTGAATCCAAAGCGGTTGAATTTTCGTTTGTAAATAACACGGTCGTATCAAAGTCGCCGTTAACATAGGCGTTTGGCCACAGTGGCGCCATCTCATTATGTACTTTGTTTAACCAGTTTGTTTTTACTAACTCTTTCATTTTATTCGGAAAACTAAGGTCACTTTGTGGCGGATACTCACTGCAAGGAAGTGCGCTGCAAAAATACGCAATGTTTCTGGGTTCGTTTCCTTGTGGCCATTGCTCTTTGTCCAACAAATTAGCCATACCGGCCCACGTGTCAAACGGCTCAGAATATCCACTGAGAATTGGATGTTCGCCCGTTGAAGAACTCTGAAAACCCAGTTCATAGTCTGTTTTATTCAACCACAATTGGAACGCTTGTGTGGCAACAGCTTTAACTTGTGTAGCCTGCGCCTCAAACTTAGGATCAACCTTTAATAACGTGGGGCATAAATGCTTAATAGCAGCAACTGAAATACCAAAGATAACCTCATCAAAATCGAGGCCCTTAACGAGTGTTTTGCTTTGAGCTTCCTTATTAAAATAAGCTTGATACTTTTCGCGATAACCCGACCAAAACGACTCGAGATTAATATTTTCACTTTGTAAAAACTCAGCAACGTCCTCTCTAATCTGAGTGAAATCAGGCTCTGAAGGCCAGCAAGGTAAGCCTTTTACATCCACAAGTGGGCGATAGGATTCATGCTTCAATGGAGCTTGTTCTAGTATTTCAATTTCATTAACTTGCCACTGCCCAAATTCATCTTGGGCACAACGAAGTTGTTCAACTTCGTTAAAGAATTTAAATGTAACCCCACGCTTTTCTAATAGCTCGTAGATTGGGGAAAATATCACATCGCCCATACCACCTTGCATTTTCCACATCACACCGCCTTGATAGCACAGCATGATACGTAACATGGCTAGAATCGAAACACCCGCTTCGACGTTCGGTTTATCAAAATTACCGTCTTCGTAGCCGAATACTAAGTCGTAAAACCCTCTTACTGGCGCCGAATCAACAGCATATTGTTTATCGGCACCATTTCGCGTTAGCCATTCTTTAAAATCGTACTGGTTTAAATACCCAAATCCACGGTCATAAACCTTGTCTCGGATTAAACCCACAGTGACGGCGATGGCTAGATCCGCGCAAATGTATAGTCGACGTAAGTCGTCATTGTCATCAAGATGTTCAACGATTTCAGATTTTAACCAGCGGCGTATTTTCCTAACCAAATACCATACACTTAAACTGTCTTGTTTCTTTTGTTGCTTATCTTGTGCACGTAATGAAACAACGTTGTTGAGTTGTTCCATTAAAATTGATGGGGTACTCCAAATTTCCTGAGCTTCGTCTTTCACAGCATCAAACCAGGCATGAACGTCATCTTCAACATGGTTATAGGCTGATTTAACCTCTGTGACTAAATGCTGCAACAACGACCTATCTCGTGCTTTCTTAGTCTGTACTTTTGTTCTCATGTTCAAAGTTTTGGCTTTCGACTCCAATTCACCGACGAATTGGTGAAGCCATGCGTGAAGCATTTTAAGAATTTGCCAAAAGTGTAAGTCCAGTGTGCCGTCAGCAGGATTGCCATCAATTACGGGGAATTCGATAGGCCATGTTTTCCATTCACTGTTGATTGGCTCTTCTAGGACTACATAGCTGTGTGGTCTAAATGCTTGTTGCCAAGTCGCAAGCGGCACTGTTGCAGGTCGAGCCAACTCATCATAAACATATTCCATCGTACGAAAAGCGTTAACATAAGCACCAAACCAAACGTGCAGACCGTGTTCTTCAATGCGTTGGCCATATTGAGCGTTTCTACCACTTGCTCCTTTCCCACCTAATCGCCAACCCATTTGATAAACGGTCAATTCGTAGTGTTCTTGCCAGTCGGGTTTCGTTGTTAAATAAACTGCGGCAGTCATGGCTGACACACCACCACCTAAAATAGCAATTTTTTTCGCCATGACTAAATGCCTCGCTCAATGAGTTCTTTTGCACTTTGTTGGTCAAAGTCCATTAAAACGTAAAAGCCAAAATCGAGTTTCTGAGTACCCAATTGAACACCAAACATAGCATTTAATGGATAAGCATCCACTTGATTAACAGTTAGATTAAAGTCATGTTTTAACAAGCCAAGCTTATGCACTCGCTTTACGTCAGAAGGCGAATGCATAACGGCTTGATAAACCGCATTCGTGCCCTCTCCGTCTGGAAACTGTTTAAATAGAATTTGATCCATTTGTGGGTGAACAAAACCGGACAACAACTGCTTCAAAAACGCTAGAGAAACATCGACTTGTTTGTTCGCATCATGCAAAAAATCGGCAATGTGTGAGCCTAAATCGGCAATTTCTGAAAACCAAGATTCGTCACCTTCGATGCGATCAATCTCCAGTAATGTATGCCAGTCCATTTTGGTTTCAGGGGTGAAAGGTTGAAAGGTTTCCAGAGATAGGCTAAAACGCTTTGGCACTTGTGACAGATTTGGCATTTCATATCGGCACAAATATTTGTTGTAACCCCATGTCTCTCTTCCATTAATAAGCGCATTAATGTTATTAACCGTAATAAACGCGGGGAACCAATATAATCTCTTTATACGGTTATCAACTTTGTCAACTTGTGCAACAGGAAGCCAGAAAATGATGTCCGTTTCTTGCATCCAACCATAGTTTGAAAAAGGCGGTGTTTTTGATGCAATGTTTTCAATATCAGTGAAGGTCAACATTAAATTATCAGACATCGCTTTGAATTCGAAGTCAGGCGATTGAACAACATTCAATGTGTTATCAATATAAGTCTGGATCACGTTAAGGTCTCCTTTCACAAAGAAACCGTACATCAACGCATTAAGCATTCTACATGGTGGTTTCGCTACAGGGTTACCTAAAAAATGTTGGTACTGAAATGGGGGATGTTCACTCATTTGAATTCCTTGAGATGGCTTTGTGGTTAAGCTAGTTCAAATTGATGATGTTTTTTTGATTCACAATGCAATATTGCTGAACTTTTGCAAATTTCGGAAAAATGTTTAGATGCAGCAGCATTGAATTTAGAGGATTCCGGATTCATAAATCCTGAAGAATAACGCGTGCGATAGCAATGAACACCAGCCGTTTTGCCAAGCTTGCAAATGATATCTTGTAGATTTGCCGGTTTATCATAAGCGAAATACAAATCAGTTTTACAGGCAGGTTTAAGATTCGAAAAGTGTTCTATTTGATTTGGATAGAACCCCATGAAATGTTGCACTCGCTTAAGAGGGAGCTCAGACAGCGCCCGCCAAGTAGCAAGCGCACCTGCGCCAAACGCTACAATGACTGAGGGTTGAAACCGCATTATTGCTTCTTTGACTTTTTCACAATAGGTATCGTGGCCGCAGAGTCGATTATAGGTGTCTATTGCTTCGGACTCGGAACTAAAATGTTGAATTTCATTGAATGGTGAACACACTTCAACTTTACATAAAAACGGTGCCGAAAATGCGCTGAGTGCTGGTGTAATACCGTATTGGTCTGAAACGAGTAGCATCATCTTTGGGTGCTCTTTTTTATTATTTTAATTAGTACCTAAAACTTAGCAGAATAAGTTTTTATTTCAAATTAATAACATTTTTTAAACATCAAAATCTAAACACGTCGAAGTGAGAAAGCTAAGTTCGGAAAACTTTCTTGTTGTAGTCATCAAAAGATCATATTCCTACACAAAACTGTGTTCAAATTATGGAGATAAATATGAATCTACAAAAAGTTGAACAACACAACCATTACGTCATGCCGATACAATATATATCGGTGAACAAGTCACAAGTTATTGTGCGAGATCATTTCGGCATTAAAAACATCACCTTTTCTTGCACAAAAGATGCTCGGAACTACGCCAAATCACTACAGCTCATGTTGGAATTCTAACCGTTTGTTTTAAATCTGCTAAACTGAGGAAATGCGTTCAAACTCCTCGGTATTATGCGGGTAACCTTATTACTTTTCCTTCTAGTACTATCACGTTATTCATTTGCACACAGTGTCGAGTGGATCACGCTCGATTTTCCACCGTACTATATCGTAGATGACAAACGTGAAGGCTTGGGTCGAGATGAAGCCGTGATCCAACTTTTAAATCAAGCTCTGAAGGAATATACCGTAAGCTCTATTATGATGCCCGCAAGTAGAGCCATTTACGCGTTGAGAGATACTGATAAATTACGTTGTTTAATCTCGTTATACAAAACGAATGACCGAGCCCAGTATTTACACTTTTCTTCCGAGTACAGCACGATTGGCTTACCAATTACAGTGGCTCTTAAGCGAGCAACACTTAACAAGCTAAAACTTAAAGAAAACAGCGCTATTTCGTTAAAAATGCTCCTCAAAGATGATGCTTTACATTTAGGCTTCACCGAAAACAGAGCCTTTGGCTTGGAAATCGACAACGTACTAAAATCCGCTGAACAATCTCAACTTGAAGCTCGTCCTGGTGGTGATGCATTAAGAAGTCTGACTATGATGTTGTTAAAAGATCGTGTAGACCTCGTACTTGGTTACGCAAGTGAGCATTTTTACGCCAAGCAGCTACAAGACCCTGATGATGAGCTAACCCAACTTTCACTTACAGAAACACCTGAACTCAGTTTCGGCTACGTTGGATGCTCGCGCCATGAAGATTCTGTCGACTATTTGAATCGAGTAGATGAAGTTCTGCGCAAGCTGCACGTTGACAATCGGTTTCATGAAATTATGTTGCGCTGGCTTCCTGAAGGCTTGAAATCCAATCTGAACTACCATTTAGAAAAGTAACATAATCTCGTTTTTAGCGTATACCGATATTCATTTTAGGTTTGATTGGAGTAAAGCAACAGGCTTTCGCAAGTCACTTTACTCCTCTTTTCTATTTTGAATAGAAATAGCTTTTTTTAACCATCTGTATTTCAGCATTTTGCTGAGATTCAACGATAAATTCGATTGGGTGCGCTTTACTCTTTAGGAAACTCGCATCTGCTTTTAACGTTACAGGTACTAGCATCATAGCGCCTGCATCTATATTAATCTGCTTTGGCGCGCTTACCTCAACGTCTACCAACCCTCGTACAGAAACCGTGTAGGACATCGGTTGTTGTGTCTTATTCACGATGCTAAGTGTGTAAGGATTTTCCGCATACCCCATATAATCCATTCGATAAAGTGCGTTTCTATCTCGGATCACGGAAACTTCAATTGGCGTACGTAAACTCAACCATAAGAACATGACAACCAAAGTCAGCACCGTCAGACTGGCATAGCCGATACGTTTTAAGTTACCACTGCGACTCTTGATACCTAATGCACTGTTTTCACTTGAGTAAGCAATTAGATTTCGCGCGTAGCCAAATTTATCCATCGTGTCGTTACACGCATCAATACATAAGCCACAGTTAATGCACTCATATTGCAATCCATTTCGAATGTCTATTCCCGCAGGACAAACCTCCACACATAAATTACAATCGACACAATCACCCAAACCCTGAGATTTATGATCTGCTTTTCTTTTACGCGGGCCACGATGTTCACCTCGCGTTACGTCATAAGTCACAAGCTTCGTGTCTTTATCAAACATAACTGACTGAAATCGTGCGTATGGACATGCCACAGTGCACATTTTTTCGCGTAAAAATCCGGCATTTCCATAAGTGCAAAACATGAATAGCCCCACCCAAAAAGTGACAATACCTGACCATTCAAAATGGAACAATTCGCTATACAAAGTTCGCACCGGTATGAAATAGGACATGAAGGTGGTTGCTGTTAAAAACGATATTAACAACCAGGCGACGTGTTTTATGGTTTTTCTAGTTACTTTCTTTCTATCCCAACCCGCTTTATCGAGTTTAATACGTTGATTTCGATTCCCTTCAACTCGGTGCTCGACCCAAGTAAAAAGTAACATCCACACAGTTTGAGGGCATACATAGCCACACCAAACTCGACCCAACCAGTTTGTAATAAAAAACAAACCAAATGCCGACGCCATAAACACCCAAGCGAGTATCATCAGATCTTGTGGTAAAAACGTTGCGCCAAACACACGGAAATGTTGTGAACTCACATCGAGTAAGAATGCTTGACTACCATTGTAGTTTATCCAAGGGATTAAAATAAAACTTGCCATAAGTATCCAACTTAAATAACGACGTATTCTTTGGAACTTACCCTTTTGCTCACGTACATAAATTGCCGAATCTTGCTTGTAGGGCTTTATGATTAGGTTTTCTTCTTTAATATCAAATTTCATTGGCTTTACTTTTTCTACAAAGACTTACCTTCTAATGGCAAGTTTTAAGCCAAATCTAAAAGTTATTTATATTGTTATATTTCAACAGGTTAAAACTTGTAAAGCGAATTCAATATCGCGAAATATCACGTTTTCGCTAAATTTCGCGAATTAACACCTAGTTTCTTCATTTTTGAACGTAGTGTGCTTTCTGGCACGTCTAAAATTGTCGCGGCCCCCTTCGGACCAGAGATTCTGCCATCACAATAGTTAAGAACATTCACAATATGTTGTGCAATCGCTTCGTCTAGCGTTTGATTGGTTACAACATGCTGAGAAAACTCCTCAAGCAAAGGTGTTGAAAGTTTTAAAATGCCGCCATGATTTAAAATGGCTTCACGCTCAATAACATTCTGCAATTCCCGAATGTTTCCTGGCCAACTGTATTGCATGAATTTCTTCAATGCAGACTTTGAAATCCCGCGAAGTTTAGTACCAAGCTTATGATTAGTGAGCGCTAAAATTTCAGTTGCAAGTAAAGGGATGTCCTCAATTCTTTCTCGTAGTGGCGGTAACATTATTGGAAACACGTTAAGCCGATAGAACAAATCCATCCGAAACGTTCCTGAACCGACCATATCCAGTAAATCCCGGTTTGTTGCAGCAATTAGGCGTATATCTACTTTAATTGTCTGTTGCCCACCAACTCGTTCGAATTCACTTTCTTGAAGGACGCGAAGAAGTTTGCTTTGAGCTGCAAGAGAAAGTTCGCCAATTTCATCAAGAAATAAAGTGCCGCCGTGGGCAAGCTCAAAGCGCCCTTTCCGTCGTTCCACGGCCCCCGTAAAAGCCCCTTTCTCATGGCCAAACAATTCCGATTCCAGTAAGGACTCCGAAAAAGCTGCACAATTCACCTTTATGAAAGATTGGTTTTTTCTATTCCCTAAACGATGTAAACTTCTAGCAATCAGTTCCTTTCCTGTGCCATTTTCGCCTTGAATCAGCACCGTGCTTTCCGTTTTACTCACGAGTTCTACCTGTTGTAACACGTTTAAGAACCGCTCACTTTGTCCAACCATACCGGAACTACGCCAGTCTGCATTTAATTCGTTAGTCAGATACTCGTTTTCTTCTTGGAGTTGCTCGGATAACTGCTGAACTTTTGTTAAGGCATCACGTAACGCGTGTTCGGTTTGTGTTTGAATTGAAATATCGCGAAATATCGCGACAGCTCCGATAAGCGTATTGTCCTTCATGATGGGGGTCGTTGTATATTCCACGGGGAAGCGAGAGCCATCTTTACGCCAAAATACTTCGTTTTTAACGTTTCGGACGTTTCCATCTTTAAGTGTTTGATATATTTTGCAATGTTCTGCCGGATATACCGAACCGTCGGCATGACTGTGGTGATGATATTCGTGTATTCGCTTACCTATCAACTCAGATGCCATCCAACCTGTCATTTTCTCCGCCGCAGGATTAACAAATACGGCATTGCCCTCTAAATCAAAGCCGTATATGCCTTCTCCGACAGAATTTAATAAAATTTCGGGGTCGGATAAAAATTGTTTTAATGGTGAGTTCATAGCGCCGAAGTAATGTTCGTGAAATATCACGAAAATATAGCACAGCTGATGTTCTAAAGACTATGTTGTGATGCTAGGTATGCGAGTTGACCCACCCATTATTGTTGTCGAATCCAAATTTGCGTTTGTTCATTGCCCACTTGCTGTATCAATGTCATTTCACCGAGCACGCTTGAACTTGCCCCACCGACATCGTCATCTTCTGGTGGTTTTGGTTGACCTTTTCCTTTACCACAGGCAGTTATAAATACGAGTAGCGTTCCTAAAATAACGAGTTTTAGCTTAATCATCAGTAACTCCCACCCCAGCGATACGATAATTTTGGATACATTTGTAACCAAGATTATAGGCTGAATATGGCAATTATGCGATTGATGGCAATAACTAAAACTTTACGTGTGTTTTATACTCGCGGCTGAAAAACCAAAGTGCTTTTGAAATTGACGACTAAATGCGCTGACATCTTGGTAGCCAACTTCGTAAGCGATATCGTACAGTTTACGGTGTGGAGATGCCTTTATTTCGTGAATTGCAGCTTCTAATCGAGCGATTAACACATATTTAGAAGGCGTCATTCCATACAGTAATTTAAATGTTCGTATTAAATTCCGCACGCTCATCGAGCCAACCTTTGCCAAAGCGTCATTACTCAAATCACCGCCAAGATTAGTGCGAATAAACTGAACGACAGGATGTAAACGTTTACCAGCATGTAAGTCTAAAACATTCAAATCAATGAATTGTTCTTGATTCACGATTACGTCGGGTATCACTAACCATTTTTTAAGTTGTAAAAGTATATCTCGGCCAAAATGGCGTTCAACGAGGAAAAAGACGAGAGCTTGAAAACAGTGGGTCGCACCTGCAGTGATAAATTTACCCGAACGCACAATTGGCTTATCTAGCATCAGTTCTACACTCGGATAGCGTTGCGCAAAGAAACGTCTTAACCACCAACTTGTCGTGACTGTTTCAGGTAGCGTCGTAACGCAAGCCAACATCAAAGCGACGCCTGTACAAGAACCAGCCACAATTTGAGCGTTGTTGATTGCGTCTTTTAACGACGATTGACAGTGGCTTATCGACTGACTTTCCAATATCAAGTTTTCGGAACCTCTATAACGAGAACCTAAAAACCAAATAACATCGTTCTCTATCCCAAGATTGCTTAACGGTTCGCACGGCATTGATATACCCATACTCGTTTTTATTCGCGAACTTTGTGGACTGTATAACGTCACGGTCACAGCCAAACTTTCATCCTTTGCGATGAGGTTAGCGAAGTTAAAGTAATCAATTATTCCGGCGATTGATGTCGCAACGACTTCATCCAAAGCGATAAGCGCGATCTTCACTTGTCACTATTACCCATAATATTGTCATTAGCGCCAGTTTAGACCGAGTAATAAGCAATGTAAATTATGTACAACATCAAACAAAGGAGAATCACAATGTGGATTCAATACCCAATATTCGTTCTACTCTGCTTAACTATTACGCTTTGGTTAACAACATTTAAATTGCGACTAAAGGCTGTACTAAGTCGACAGATCACACCGCACGACCTTTTCTTTGCAAACACGCAAAGTTTGTCCAAACGAGCGATCTTGCTTGGAAAAAACTACGATAACCAATTTCAATTACCACTTCTTTTTCTGCTCGGGTTGTTCTTTGTAGAGTTGGAGCTGTTAGATGGATTATTTTGGAAAGTTTCCGCTTGGATATTTGTTGTTACTCGACTTTGGCATTCCTATGAGCATGTTATTGCCATGAATTTACGTAGAAGAACCATAGCTTTTACCCTAAACGCTTGCAGTGTTTTTACGCTCTGGATGGGGCTTATGATCTATATGGTACAGGTAACACAGTCTTAGTTTTCACAACATTATCCTTGGAGCTCATTAGATGTTAAAATTTCATTTTACGATTTTTGAGCTCTAAACGCGTGAACGACAAGCTTTATATTCCCGATCATTTTATTGAAGACGTTAAATCTTATCTCCCATCTCATTTGGCTATCGATGATTTCATTGAATATTGCAAACGCCCATTAAGGCGTTCCGTTCGCGTTAACACATTAAAAATGTCTGTGGATGACTTTAAACAATCGTGTTCTGAACGCGGTTGGTCTATAACTGCCATCCCCTGGTGTGAAGAAGGGTTTTGGCTTGAAAGAACGGCGGAAGAAGAACAAACCCTTCCAATCGGGAATACCGACTTGCACCTGAGTGGTTGTATTTACGTTCAAGAAGCAAGCTCGATGCTCCCACCCATGGTGCTCAGAGAGGCGCTTTCAGGTAGCCAAAAAGTCGTACTCGATGTCGCTGCAGCTCCTGGTTCTAAAACCACGCAACTTGCAGCACTGATGAACAATGAGGGTTTACTCATTGCTAACGAGTTCTCTTCTTCTCGTGTAAAAGTACTTGCTGCCAATTTAAAAAGAATGGGCGTTGCAAATACGGCGTTATCCCATTTCGATGGTGCTATATTTGGCGATTACATGTCGGAATGTTTTGATGAAATATTATTAGACGCCCCCTGTTCAGGTGAAGGAACCGTTCGAAAAGACGAACATGCTTTAAAAAATTGGTCTGTCGAATCCAACATAGACATCGCAGCAGTTCAAAAGCAGCTTATTGTGAGTGCATTTCATGCCCTGAAACCTGGTGGGCATCTAGTTTATTCAACCTGCACTCTTACCCCCATAGAAAATCAGCAAGTCTGCCAGCATCTTCTTGACTCATTTCCTAAGGGCGTTGAGATAGTTTCGTTGCACGCACTGTTTGAAGGCGCTGGGAAAGCAACGACAGACGAAGGCTACTTGCACGTATGGCCTCAAATATTCGATAGTGAAGGATTTTTTATTGCAAAGTTCAAGAAACTCGAAAGGGTAGAAAATAGCAATCAAAAAACCAAAAAGGGAAACTTCCCCTTCTCACCAGCGCCCAAAAAGGAAAAGCAGTTTTTTGATAACCTCATATCAAGTCAATTTGGTCTAAATACCTATTCTGGTAACTTATATGTGCGTGATAAAGAAGTGTGGCTGTTTCCACATGAAGCTACCGAATTACTCGAAAAAATTAAATATCAAAGAATAGGTATTCTCGTCGGTACGACACACAAAAATGGGATTCGACTAGAACACGAGTTAGCAACCGCTTTCGGACACCTCGCCACTAAAAACACCTACGCTTTATCTCAATCGCAGGCGATCGAATACTTTAAAGGTCAAGATGTGACGTTGGAAGACAACACGAATAACAAAGGTGAAGTGATATTAACGCTTTGTGGTGCACCAATTGGCCTAGGAAAATGGCAAGGTCATAAAATTAAGAACTCGTTACCAAGAGATCTCGTACAAAATGGGAACTTAATAAGCTGGGGATAACTTGGACACAAGTTTTTGATAAATTCTGAATAAAATTTCAAAATAAATTTTAGTTACTTGAATTTACTTAAGTTTAAAAGGTTTCAATTATTTGTATATTTTCTGACCTATTTACTACAATTAAAGAACTTCTACTTCTCCCTTAAAGTTGAAGGTGTTTAAGTTAGCGCATGGCTCTTTGAGCCTTCCCCTAAGCCCAGAATCTCTATTCTGGGTCTTTTTTATGCGAAAAAAAATAAAGATAGGTACAAATGAAAGGTAAAAGTGACCCTACATTTTGCGACATGGCAATAGCCGAGTTAGATCAGATACAGGCTTCCGTGGTCATGATGTCTACACTAGCGGGTTATGCAACTTCTTCACCTTCCACTTTTTGGATCGGTAGCTTAATGACAAACTCCACACCCTGCCCTTGTTTTGAGTGACATTTAATATCTCCTTTTAGAAGTTGCGTAACTAGGTTATACACAATGTGCATACCCAGCCCACACCCACCTTGATTGCGTTTTGAGGTAACAAAAGGATCAAAAATATTGGCGATTATTTCTGGTTTGACACCAACACCATTATCTCGATAGATAATTTCAACGTATTTGTTGTTTAGGTTTATTTCGGTCGTTACTTTCCCATTATCCTGTTTCTCAAAACCGTGGATCACTGAGTTATTAAGCAGATTCGTCAGAATTTGATAAATGGCACCTGGATAGGTAAGTAGGTCTTGACCTTCTTCTCCGGTCACTTCGACTTCGATGCCTTTACCTTTAATCATCGGACTCAACGAATCAAAGACATCCATGATGTATTTCTTAATATTTACAACCCGCTCTGTCTCACTGGATTGGTCAACAGCCACTTGCTTGAAGTTTGTAATAAGTGTTTGGGCACGATCAAGGTTTCGCATCACAAGGCCGTAACCGCTGTTTTGCTCTACAATAGACTTCTCTAACTCACTTTGTTTTAACGTTTTATTTTCTAGCTTTTTCTCGATTTGTGATAGGCATTCCATGTTGTAAGTTAACGCAGTAATGGCCACGCCGAGCGGCGTATTTATCTCATGCGCGACGCCCGCCACTAGATTACCTAAAGAAGCCATTCGTTCACTTTCAATCAGATCTTGTTGTGTACGTTTTAACTCCATCATAGCTTGTTCAAGTTTCTGGTTTTTCTTATACAATTCATCCGTTCTCATTGCGACTTTGATTTCTAATTGCTCATTGAGTTTTTGCAATGCGTCTTGATGTGACTTCAATTCTGTAATGTCTTTGAGAGCGCCTGCAATACGCGTTGCTATTCCATTTGTATCTCGTGTAACGACCTTCCCTCTATCCAACACCCATACCCAGTTGCCCGCAATATCCTTTACTCTTAGTGGCACTTCATAACTATCTACGATGCCCTTAATACAAGACTCGAGCTTGTCTTCCAACAAAATACAATCTTTTGGATGCACGTAACGACTCATGTCTTCTACCTCTAGGCGTTCGAAGGAATCCGCATACTCAATACGCGGTGTTACCCTGTGCCTAAATATCTGTTTCGTTTTTAAATGCCAATCCCAAAGCTCATCTCCGGAAGCCCAAAGTGACAACTCTAAGCGTTCTTGCAACTCGGTCATTTTCCTATTGTCATCCACTACTTGTTTATAGCGTTTTTGTCTCATCCGAAGGAATATCGCAAGTAATCCTAATAAAACGATTGAGTAAATCAATTTTGACCAAAAATTCCACCAAATAGGCGCATAGACTTTGATTGCAAATCGTTTGATTGGTGAGTGTTGGTTAAACCGGTTAACGGTATAAACCTCTACTTGGTAATCACCAGCTGATAGCTTGAGTAAGTTCACCTGACGTGTACCATTGGCCAAACGCAACCAAGTGTCGCTTAATCCGATAACGCGGTAGAAGTATTTAAGTTGTCTATCTGACGTAAATTCTAAACTTGAGAATTGGAGCGAGATAATATCTTGGTCGTACTGCAACTCAATATTGGACGTTAATTCTGGCGCTCTGCTAATTAGTCCCGTTTCACTCGGTTGAAGCTGTTCACCAAGTACTGCTATCTCGCTGATAATAAGTGGGTTTTGATATTCTTTTATGTTGATTTTTTCTGGGTAAAACTGATTAAATCCTTTTGACCCTCCCATAAAAACACGGCCATCCGGTGAAAACCACGCTGCGTTGTAATTAAACTCATAGTCTTGGACACCATCAACCGGTAGAAAGTTATAAATGGTGTAATCATTAACGTCTATTTGACTTAAGCCTCCACTGGTTCCAACCCAAACATGTGATTTTCCATCGAATATGACCGACCAAATTGCATCATTTGCAAGTCCATCCGTTTGGCGTAACGTTCGCTCAACGCTAAAACTGTTACTAACGATAGAAAGGCCTGCTTCACTAGCAACCCAAATTTTGCCTTTGTCATCGGCGACGATCATAAACACAATGTCTGACGCTAAACCGTGTTCTGTCGTTAGGTGTTCAATCCGACCATCTTGAAAACGGTAAAGGCCATCACCAACGGAACCAAACCAGAGAGTACGACCTTGAACCATGATAGACGTGACGTGATTTGGTGCTTTGATAGATAAATTTTTAAAAAATGGTTCAAAATGTTGAGTACGCTCATCAAATAAGAGTAAACCACTACCACGCGAACTCGTCACGATTGCACCATCGTACACATTGACATCATTGAAGTTTAATTCCGTTGCTGATTCAATTTCTGGTCGCCAATTTGACAACTCACTTGAATTTAAATCTAAACGGTATATTCCCGCACCTCGAGTCGTTATCCATAAATGCTGTCCGTGAATGAACAGTTTCGTGATAAATACATTTTCCAATGTAGTCATTTGCGGATAAATTTGTGCTGGTTTTATAAACCCAAAACCATCGAAGATTTTAGGTCCATCAGATGTGGCTATCCAAAGCGTACCATCTCCATCTAAGGCAAATCCTCTTACATCAGGAGAACCTATTGGGTTTTCGTTGTAATTAAACTCACCTACATGCCCAAAGGAGTCACTTAACTTAGACAAAAACTGCAATCCGCGTGTTTCGGTTCCAATCCAAAGGTCATCATCACTGTCACGCATGACAGATAGAATGTTATTGTCTTGTAACCCTTGCTGATATTGTTCCGTTTTCTTCCAATGGCGAATGACTTTACCGCTGAGATTGAGCAAGTACACCCCATTTTCCGTCGCAAGCGTTATTTGATCTGCAGATACAGTTAGGTCGTTTAAAACGGCACCTTCATCTGGATCGAATTCTTTTTGCCAAACCACTTTCTTCGAGTTTGTATCAAGAACAATAAGTGTACTGTGCTGATTGAAAAGATAAATTCGGCTTGCGGATATTTCAAATCGGCGAAAATTTCCCTCGAGTATCAATTCATGTTTGTCTGACACAGAATCAAAAAAGCTCAAGCTATCGTCTGTCAAATAGAAGTATTGGGATTCTTTGCGAACGACATTTTTGACTTGCAATTTTTCGAATGGCAATGCTTCAGGTTGAAGCGTTGTTACATCGAGTATATAGGGAAATCCAATTTCCGTACTGACAATTACTTTATTCGTTTTACAGTCAATATGTGCAACGCGATCTGATGCGATAGCGTCATATTCAGACGCCAAAAAGGTTTGAAAAATACCTAAATCTGTATGGTAAACGCTGAGCCCAGTGCTTGTTCCTATCCACAACTTGTTACTTTCGTGGCAAAGCGACGTAATAAATCCCCCGCCAAACTGTTTTTATTTTGTTGTTTTGAAACGAACTGCTTAAATTCATGTCCATCAAAGCGATTAAGTCCAGCTTGCGTCCCTATCCAAATGTAGCCAAACTGGTCCTGTGCAAGTGCGGTTACGCTGACCTGACTAAGCCCCGAGTCATAGTCATACCGTTTCATCACTTGAGAGGTATCCGAAAAATTCGGTGTACCCCAAGCTTGCAACGTCAGCATCGTAAATAAGATGGTGATGATTAGGCGCATAAGTTTTAAAGGACTAGTTAACCCTTTAACAACTATAGCAAACGGAAATTATTCTGCTCAACTATGAGCATTAATGACAGGTCTTCGCCTAAGATTTAAAAGCCTAGCTTATTCATCTAAATCGAATTGGCTCCAGCCGCCGTTACCATGTAACAGTTGGTATTTCTCAAGTGTTCCGTTATGCAGAGATACAAGACTTATCGAAGAGTCACTGACAAGGTATGTCTTTTTGCTACCTACTATAGGGTGTTTTTCAACATTCATTTGCCATCGCTTAGTAAATAAGTTTAACGGGCTATATGGGGCATACAGCCAACTATCTAGTTTATCTAACACCTTAATAAGCTTTTTGGGGAATTCATTTTTAATTCCAGATGCCGTTAACTGCCAAATTCGATTATCGTGCTTGCCAAAACGCGCTTTCACGGAAAAGCAAAAGGAGTAATGTACGTCTCCGGACAAGATGATTGTTTCATTTGGTGTATCTGGACGCCTAAAGATATCGAGAAGTTTCTTCGCCGCACCTTCGTGCGCCATCCAATTCTCAACATCGACGAGCAATGGCTCGCCACACGCATTAAATAGCGCTTGAATTGCCTCTATCGCTTTGACACCAAAAACGGGGGCTGGAGACACTAAAATGACTTGGTCGTGACTGACTAAATTTTGTTCGAGTTCGAGCAAACGATCCCAATCCATAAGACCAGATGGTTCGTTGAAATTATCATCATTGCGCCATCGATGCGTGCGTGTATCAAGTACAACCACTTTAGGCGTCGTGTTAAGACAATAGTGCCAACTATTAAAACGTTGCAATGGTTTCGAAAAAGATTTCCAATCCCAATGTTGGTCTTTTAATGCCTCGACAAAATTTAAGGTTAGTTGGTTGGTTGTTTCACCGGCATCGTTGCCTAAACCCTGAAATAACCAATAGGCAGTCATGCCGTTGCTGATGATCCGAGCACTTTGCGGGGTTTGATATACAGCCTGTTCCCATTTCGCGGTTAGATTCCAGTCGTCTGTTACATCATGGTCATCAAACATCATTAATGTAGATACGTTGGCAAATATTCGTTCTGCACGTGGTAAATCGTCAACATACCGTTTTATCCACGTTAACTCATGGTTAAAGTGAATTGCATGTTTTGCATTTGAGCCGATGTAATTGAGTTTCGAAAAATCAATCAATTGCCACGCTTCAGAAGACCATGTTAATAAATAAAGCGCTATAAACTCAGAAAGTGAAATCAGATGATTGCCTGCTTTCATGCTTGTGAAATGAGGTTCATCTTTTTTAAACCAATACCCTACACATAGTTTAGATCTGTTTTGCCATGGCGTTTTAGGTAAATAGTCCGGCCGATGATAAAGCTGCTCCTGAATGGACACTGGTAGCGCTAACATCGCATGTTTGTCGGGATATAGGCCTAAAAGTGCCGATAATTGCGTGATGGCGAGTAACATGGGACCTGCAACGTCATCTGCGTATATTTGATCTCCAGACATCAAAAGTAGTTGTGGCCCCAAATCTCCTCTTTGTCTTGCTGTTTCTACATATTGATCTGCAGTGCTTAAGCTATCACGGCTTTCGTGGTGAGGGTTACGACATGAACCATGCAAAACTTCTTCGAGTCGATTTGGAATAACAAGTTCAGGACTATCATTGTCGTAGGCGAGAAGGTTTAAATCTACTCTCTCATCGTCAATTAGAAGCTCATAGCTCAATTTAACGTCAACAGGAAATAGTTGTTTGGTTGGTACTAGCCTCAGAATATACAGCACGCAACGTTCACCGAGTTGAAGTTCGATGTCGTGCTGTTGAGCGCTGTATCCCGCTATGACGATTTTTGGATTACAACGTGTTGTCGTCACCAGTTGGAAGCACAATTGGTGAGCTTCTATACGCCTCACCATTGGCTTCAAAAGGATTTTCGGTAAGTTAGCTCCTTGCAAATACAGACCTCTACCTGATCACGCCTTTAAACAATGAATAAAAGTTGTTGGTCGTGGCTTCTGCGAGAGCTTGATAACTCAACCCTTTAAGATCTGCGATGAAATAGGCAACATCCTGAACATAGGCTGGTTGATTGGTTTTACCTCGGTGTGGCACTGGTGCAAGGTACGGTGAATCAGTCTCAATTAATAACCTATCTAACGGCAGATATTTCACAACTTCCTGGAGTTCTTTCGCGTTTTTGAACGTAACAATACCGGAAATAGAAATATAAAAGCCCAGATCTAGCGCTCGTTTTGCCATGTCTAGGTCTTCGGTAAAGCAATGTAACACGCCCCCACATTGGCTCGCATTATGTGCTTTCATTAATGCTATGGTATCGTTTCGCGCATCACGCGTATGGATTATGAGTGGTTTATCTAACTGATTTGCGACCTCAATGTGACCAACAAAGCTGTCTTGTTGGACTTGCTTCGTGTCTTGCGAATAATAGTAATCGAGTCCTGTTTCACCTATAGCAACAACTTTCTCATGCGACGCCAAAGCAATTAGTTTTTCTTTATCTAATTCAAATTTTTGGTCTAGCGGATGAACACCACACGAAGCGGAAACATCCTTATACGGTAGGATTCTTTCCAGCATCGTTGGGAATTGATCAAGTGTAACGCTTACACATAAAAAGTGTTCAACTTGTTTTGCACGAGCATTATCCAGTACTTCATCAAGCGAAACACCGAGTTTCTCCCAATCTAAACGGTCTAGATGGCAATGCGAATCTACGATCATAACTTCTCTTACATGGTGTAGGTTGGCTTATCAGAATTTAGGCTTGTGCCTAAAAGCTTAATAATTTTGTCGTTAAAAGGCTGGCTGTTTTCTCCAAACGCTACGCCAATTCCGGGCGGATTCGCATTCTGAGCGCCTTGTGGCGAAACCCACACGACTTTACCTTGAATCACATCTTCTTCTAACGCATCTGGCAACGTTACGCGTAGCGCAACAGTCGTCCCTAATTCAAAACGCATGTTGCTTTTTACAAATAACCCACCCTCTCTTAGGAAAGCCATATAACAACGGTAAAGTTCATCTAGGTCTTCAAAATCCGCGAGTAATTCTTGCACTCGTATCTCCTATTACGATAACTGGCGTAGTGATTGTTGCAACATGGCTAAACTTAACAACATGTTCGTACCAGCTAACGTTTTTGTCTTTTTTACAAACAAGGTAACTGAATTAAGTTGTTCTGAAATTCGCTCATAGGGCGCGCCTGCCAACGCTGCTTGTTTGATTCTTTGAGTTAAAAACAAACAAAAGGTGTCTACAAGCTCTGTTCTTTTGGCCAGCATAGAATTCAGTTCACTTAATTGCCATGCGGTTACGTCACTATTGGCACAATCATATAACGTTTTGATATTTGATTCTATTTCCTCTTCTTGCCAATCTAGGACAAGAAAAGGTTGCTGCAAAAATAAAGCCTGCCAAGGTTCAATTTCATGCGTATTAAGCTGGTTGCATAACCAGTTAGCACTTTGTTCTGCAACAACTAGTTGCTTAAAGCACCGGCTAGCTATTGTTGCAGGTAGACGTGATACGTCATCGCAGCATAGAATGAGATATCGATTAACATTTGGTTCTTCTAACGTTTTCAATAACGCATTAGCAGCGGATGACGTCATTGTGTCTGCAAATCGGATAACAACAACTTTATTACCACCTTGCTGCGCAGAATGATAAATAAATTCACCTAGCTCTCGAATTTGGTCAACGCCAATAGACGAATTTGCTTCACCAATATCCAGTCTGTCTGGATGATTACCCGCCTTTACCAGTAAACAACTTTTGCATGTCCCACAGGCTACCAAGCTACTTGGCATGTCACAAAGCAAACCTGCTGAAAGTGAACTTGCCAGTAAACTTTTTCCAGTGCCTTTTAAGCCATGTAGCATTATCGCATGGTGTAACCGGCCTTGTTGGAAAGTATGATTAAATTGCTGCTGCAGTTGTTCAAGCCAAGGTGCTAACATACCTTGTCCAAAAATTGTGAGAGCGCGTTATGGATATCGTCATGCACTTGCATCATTGTCTGACTTGCATCAATTTTGACTGCAAAATTCGCGTTTTCAACCAATGAAAGGTATTTATCTCTCGTTCGTTCAAAAAACTCTATAGCCTCTTGTTCAATTCTATCTAGCTCGCCTCGTCCTTTTGCACGGGAAAGCCCTAGACTTGGCTCAATATCCAAATAAAGAACTAAATCAGGTGTGAGTCCATTTAGCACAATCGTTGCCAATGCGTCTAAATGTGCCTGCGGCAGTTGACGACCACCACCTTGATAGGCTTGTGACGACCAGTCATGTCTGTCGGCAAGCACCCATTGACCTTTTGACAGCGCGGGTTTAATCACATTGTGTATCAGTTGTGCACGCGCAGCGTACATAATGAGTAGTTCTGTTTCTGGTGCAACGCTTTCTTCATGATGACTTTTAACAAGGCTGCGAAGAGATTCCGCAAGCGGTGTACCTCCAGGTTCCCTAACTTTAACAAAGTCGATACCACGCGTATTAAGCGCTTGCTCACAAATACCCATAGCGGTTGACTTTCCAGCGCCTTCAAGCCCTTCTATTACAATAAATCTACCCTGCATGTTTGCTCTTTTCTAAAAATAATTTAACCGCTTTATTATGTTCTTCAAGCGTTGTCGAAAACGTATGTCCACCTTCTCCATCCGCAACAAAATAATAATAATTTGTTTGCCTAGGATTTAATGCCGCAGTAACCGCCCCAGCTGATGGCATTGCGATTGGTGTCGGTGGCAACCCATCAATTCGATAAGTGTTATAGGGTGTCTTTTCTTTCAAATGTGCACGAGTGATATCGCCGTTGAAACGCTCACCTAATCCGTAGATCACGGTTGGGTCGGTTTGCAAACGCATGCCCTTACGTAGCCGATTGACAAAAACCGATGCCACTGTCGCTCGTTCGTCAGCCACCGCTGTTTCTTTCTCAATGATTGAAGCCAATATTAATGCTTCATAGGGCGTTGCGAGTGGCAAGTCATCCATTTTATTCGCCCAAGTGGTTTTGAGCAACTTATCCATCTGCTGATGTGCCCTTTTAGCAAGATCAGTCGCCTTAGTGTAAGCAACATAGTGATAAGTTTCAGGTAACAACCACCCTTCATATTCCAATGCGCTTTCATCTGGATTAAAGTCAAATTCTAAATATGGCGAACTTTTCATCTTGTGTAAAACTTGAGAAAAGGTTTCTCCCTCAATGATGGTGAAACTAAATTGTTTTTGCTTACCCTTCAAAATCCGATTGTACGCCTCAAAAACAGGCATAGATGAAAATTCGTATACGCCTTTTTGCATCCCACCTTCCAAAGGAAAAAGCTTGAAAAACGCACGATATCGCCAACATTGCTGTATCCAACCCAACTTTTCCCAACGTTCGCACACTGATAATGCACCTTGGCCTGCGTGCACTTCGAATAATGCACCTTGAGGGACCTTAAGTTGCTCCGTTTTTACGGTGTTAATCATGAGGCAAAGATAGAGTACCGTCGAGACAACACCGCAAACGACAGCGAGTAGAATCTTTTTAGTCATACAACCCATGTTCCAGTGCAAATCGGGTTACGATGTTTTTATCCCACACTTTGTGCTGAATAACATACACAGGTACAACCCCCATTAAACTGTTGCACACAAATACCGCATCCGCATTCAATAGTACCTCATGCGTGATTCTAGCCTCGGAAATATCCATTTTACTTTTTAGGGATTGCAAGTAAACGCCCTTGATACCACACAAATCGAGTGCGGAGGTGAAGACACGGCTACCCTTTATCCAAATTAAATTGCCTATGCTTGTTTCAACGACCATACCGTTGTTATCACAGACAACAACATCATCAAAAGGCAATAGATCAAGCTCCTGTTTTACAAAAACTTGCTCTAATCGATTTAAGGTTTTTAAACCTGCAAGGAGGGGTTGAGGAGCAAGTTTGACACTACTAATCCCAAGTTTCAAACCGCTATCACGAAGCGACAAATAGTGTTCAGGAAAAGGCAGTAACTGCATTAATAGATGAGGATTAGCATGCGCAGGCAAACTGTAGCCTCGACCACCACTGCCACGTGTGACCATAATTTTCAACACACCAAGCGGTGTACCTGCGATTAATCTCTGAACTTCGGGTTCTATCAACGAGAAATCTAATGTAGGGAAAAACAAGCGCGCTGCACATTCGTCGAGTCTTGCTTTATGCAAAGGCCAATCAATCACGGCGTCAAATTCAATTTTTGCTGTTGTAAAAAAACCATCGCCGTAGGCAAGGCCTCTGTCTGCCGCAGAGACGCTCGATACAATTTGCATTCGTTCGCTCTCAATAAAAAAGCCCGGCTATGCCAGGCTTTTGATTTACATAGTCTTGTGACTAACTATACACGTTTAAACAGTAACGAACCATTTGTTCCGCCAAATCCAAACGAGTTACATAGCGCATACTCAAGTTTAGCATCACGTGCTGTATGTGGTACGTAGTCTAGGTCACAGCCCACATCAGGATTATCCAAGTTAATTGTCGGTGTAACTTTTTGTTCTTGTAACGACAAAATAGTGATAATCGATTCAACTGAACCCGCTGCACCAAGTAAGTGGCCCATCATTGATTTTGATGAACTCACCATGACAGATTTAGCTGCGTCTTTGAAAATAGACTTCACCGCTTGTGTTTCAGCTTTATCACCCGCGTGAGTTGAAGTACCGTGGGCATTGATATACCCCACTGCTTCTGCATTGACTTGAGCATCGTTTAACGCATTTTCCATCGCAAGCGCTGCGCCCGAGCCATCTTCCGGTGGAGAGGTCATGTGGAATGCATCCCCACTCATACCGAAACCAACCAGTTCTGCGTAAATCTTCGCACCACGCGCTCTAGCGTGTTCATATTCTTCAAGCATGATAACGCCAGCGCCGTCTGCAAGGACGAAACCATCGCGGTCTTTATCCCATGGGCGAGATGCAGCTTGCGGGTCATCATTGCGAGAAGAAAGTGCTCTTGCCGCACAAAAGCCACCCATACCGATTGGTGTAGACGCTTTTTCTGCGCCACCTGCAAGCATGGCATCTGCGTCACCGTACGCAATCATACGTGCAGCGTGACCGATATTGTGCAGGCCTGTTGTACACGCCGTTACAATAGAAATATTCGGACCACGAAGGCCATGCATGATAGAAAGGTGACCTGAAATCATATTAATAATGGTGGATGGCACGTAAAACGGCGATAACTTTCGAGGTCCGCTGTTAAGTAACTTAACATGGTTATCTTCAATAAGCGTTAAACCGCCAATGCCTGAACCTACCGCAACTCCAACACGGTGCGCGTTAGATTCGTTAATTTCTAGTCCAGAATCTTTAAGAGCTTGACCACCTGCAGCAACACCGTACTGGATGAACAAGTCCATTTTCTTGGCTTCTTTTGCTGGAATGTAATCAGTTACATCAAAGTGATTGATTAAGCCCGCAAATTTAGTGCTGAAATTGGTAGTATCGAAATGTGTAATATTCGAGATGCCGCTACGGCCCTCTAACAAACCCTGCCAGGTAGAAGCTACATCATTACCTAGCGGCGTCAACATACCTAAGCCTGTTACTACGACTCGACGTTTAGCCACGGTATCCTCCAAAACGGAATTCTGAATTTTTTGAGGGGAATAGATAGATTAAGGGCAGCGTACGCTGCCCTTAATGATACGTTGCTTACTCAGCGTGAGCAGTTACGTAATCGATCGCTGCTTGAACAGTAGTGATTTTCTCTGCTTCTTCATCAGGGATCTCAGTGTCAAACTCTTCCTCTAGCGCCATTACTAGCTCAACTGTGTCAAGAGAGTCTGCACCTAAATCGTCAACGAAAGACGCTTCGTTTTTAACTTCTTCTTCTTTAACACCTAGTTGTTCAATGATGATTTTCTTTACGCGTTCTTGGATGTCGCTCATTCTTCTTTCCTTTATTTAAACGCAATGCGTTATTTTCAGATTGCGGCGTAGTTTACGGCGCATATTTCTGTGATTCAACTATTTGAGCAGACTTTTTTGTCTGGTCAAACCTCTGAGGCCCAAATTCACTCTTTTATCGCTCATTTTAGGTGCGATTTCAAGTATGTTTACGGCAAGATCACAAAAAATTCAATTAAAATATTGTACGAAGACAAGGCCTTAAACCATGTACATCGCACCATTTACATGCAAAGTTTCGCCTGAAACATAGCCTGCTGCATCAGAGGCCAAGTAAACCACTGCCGCTGCAATTTCACTTGGCTGACCTAAACGTCCTGCAGGCACGTTCGCGAGCGTTGCCGCTTTTTGTTCCTCAGTTAACTCATCTGTCATGTCAGTTTGGATAAAACCAGGAGCAATAACGTTAACTGTTATGCCACGTGATGCCACTTCGCGAGCTAGTGATTTAGAAAAACCAATTACACCCGCTTTAGCAGCAGCGTAGTTTGCTTGGCCGGCATTCCCCATTGTTCCAACAACGGAGCCGATATTAATAATACGGCCATTTCTTTTCTTCATCATTGGGCGAAGTACAGCTTTTGACAAACGGTAAATTGAAGAAAGATTGGTAGTAATAATGTCATCCCATTCTTCATCTTTCATACGCATTAAAAGATTATCGCGCGTGATGCCCGCATTATTAACCAAGATATCTACGTCGCCTACTTCGGCTTTTACGGCTTCAAGTAATGACTCAATAGACGCTGCTTCAGAAACGTTTAAAACGAAACCTTTTCCGTTATCACCAAGATATTCAGAAATTTTCGCTGCACCTGATTCACTTGTCGCAGTGCCTGCAACTATCGCGCCTTGCGCAACTAACGCTTGAGCAATTGCTTTACCAATACCACGACTCGCACCTGTTACTAGCGCGACTTTACCTTCTAAAGAAAATAATTGATTCATTGTCACTCTCTATTTATTTAGCCGCTACGATGGTGTCTGGGGTATTCACCGACTCACACGCAAGCGCTTTATCAATGCGTTTCACAAGACCTGAAATTACTTTGCCCGGACCAAATTCATATGACTGATTGATTCCTTGACTTGCAATTTGCTGAACAGTTTCAGTCCAGCGTACTGGGCTGTATAGTTGACGAATAAGTGCCTCTTTTATTGCAGCAGCATCCGTTTCGACTTTAACGTCAACGTTATTAATTACGTCAAACGCTGGTGTCTTGAACTCAATACTAGAAAATAATGCTGAGAGCTTTTCCGCTGCAGGCTTCATCAATTCACAATGAGAGGGCACGCTAACTGGCAATGGGAGTGCACGCTTAGCACCTGCTGCTTTACACGCTTCAGATGCACGCTCCACCGCATCTTTGTGACCAGCAATAACAACCTGGCCTGGAGAATTATAGTTAACAGGTGAAACAACTTGACCTGCAGCGCTCTCAGCGCATGCTTTCGCAATCGCTTCATCTTCAAGACCGATAATTGCTGCCATCGAGCCTGTACCAGCAGGAACCGCTTCTTGCATGAACTCACCACGTTTTTCAACTAAACGGACAGCATCTTGCAATGAAAGCACGCCAGCACACACGAGTGCCGAATATTCACCTAAACTATGACCCGCCATAACAACATCCGCGTCAGCGTTGTGCTCGCGCCACGCACGATAAATGGCAACACTCGCTGTTAAAAGTGCTGGTTGTGTACGATGTGTTTGATTAAGTTCTGTTTCAGGACCTGTTAGCACTAGCGAAGTTAGGTCATATCCTAACGCGTCAGATGCTTCTTTAAAGGTTGTTTGAACAATTGAATTCGTTTCTAGAAGTTCAGCTAACATACCCACAGCTTGTGAGCCCTGACCTGGAAACATGAGTGCGATTTTTTGTGACATAATCTGCTCTTATTAGTTTAACTCGTTGCAGTCCAGTCACTTTCGCTTATTCGATTTTTGAACTGGACGGCAAAACAGCAGCAGCGTTAATTTGTTCAAACACTGCTTGAATCTTTTCGGGAATTTGCCTTTCGACTTCTCGAGCGGCTTCCTCAATCGCCGCTAAAAACGCCTTGTTCGAAGCATTTCCATGGCTTTTTACCACAATACCGCGCAATCCTACCAGACTTGCACCGTTATACTGGTCGGGGTTCACCCTTTTATACATCTTTTTTATAACGGGTCGGAGCAAAAAGGCCAACGCTTTATAAAAAACATGCTTTTTAAGCGCTTTAGTGAACTTATGCATAATAAGTTTTGCAATGCCTTCGCACGTTTTGAGCGCGACATTTCCAACAAAGCCATCACACACAATAACATGAGCTTTGCCAGTAAAGATGTCACTGCCCTCACTGTATCCAATGTAATTGAGTTGATTGCACTTACGCATTAATTCAGCCGCTTGTTTAATTCCTTCATGGCCTTTTATGTCTTCAGAGCCAATATTCAACAAGCTAACTCGCGGTCTTTCTATACCCAAGCGCTGACTTGCTACAACAGAGCCCATCACGCCAAATTGAAACAATGTCTGAGGTTCGCAATAAACGTTTGCGCCTAAATCCAGTAAATAAACAGGATCTTTCGTTTCCGTAGGCACAGCAGAAATAAGTGCAGGTCGTTTTACACCAGGTAATACTTTCAAAACATGTGTAGCAATTAGAAACAAGGCACCTGTATTGCCGGAGCTAACACACGCCTGAGCTTCTCCCGACTTGACAAGATCAAGTGCTATCCGCATCGACGCGTCTTTTTTACGACGTAAAGCTTGAGCAGGTTCGCAGCTGTTCGTGACAACTTCATTGCAATGTTTGATTTTCAAACGGGGATGATGCAGAGAATCGAGCTTCTCGAGCCCTTCAGATATGACTTGGTGATTGCCACAGAGAATTAAAGAGAGATGTGGGTTTTGATTTACCGCTTTTACAGCAGCAGGAATAGATGAACGGGGGCCGTAATCGCCCCCCATCATATCTAACGCGATGGTTAGATGAGTAAGCATAAAATAATCTCTTATTTAGAAATTACTTTTTCGCCTTTGTAGTAACCGTCAGCAGTTACGTGGTGACGACGATGCGTTTCACCAGAAACTTGATCAACTGTTAACGCTGGACCAGTTAGAGCATCGTGTGAACGACGCATGCCACGTCTTGCACGAGACTTTTTATTTTGTTGTACCGCCATTAGCCTTCTCCTAAGAATCTTTCTTAAGTTGTTTCAATATCTCAAATGGATTTGGTTTGCTATCTTCCTCGTCGATTTCACCAAAGCGCGTAGGCTTATCGGAGAACGAACAAGAAGCTTCGTCATGCATAGGTACTATTGGAATAGAGAGAATCAATTCATCTTCAATCAATTGACGAAGATTAATTTCTCCATGTTCGTCCAGTTCCACAACATCGTAGCTTTCAGGAAGATCATCCGACTCTGCACCCAAACCGACTGGCGTATAAGCAAAGTCTTGTTCCAAATCCAACCCTAACTCCCCATTACATCTTTGACAGGTCACGTGGACTTTCGCAGAAAAATTTCCGCGAATGACCGCTAGGCCTTGTTCGTCAAATTCGAAACGGACAGTTACCGCTATTTCACCTGCTTCATCCAACACAACTTGCTCTAAACGAGAAAGTTCTTCGAGCATTACTACGCCTTCGTAATCACTTCGGCGCTGCGCTGCCCTGCTGGGATCAAGCGTGATGGGAATTTTCACCTTTTGCATAGGGGCTGCATCATATAGATAGTTAGCATGTTAGTCAAAATAAAAATGTACTTTTCCTTTGTTTTAAGCGGATTGCCGCTCTATCCTATCGGAAAAATCATTTCGACTAGGTTGTAGGTATGAAAACCGAGCTTATTTTAGCCTCAAGTTCGCCTTTTAGGCAGTCTATTTTGCAAAAATTTTCATTAAATTTTCATTCTTTTTCACCGGATATCGACGAGTCACCACTTAACGATGAAACGCCTGAACAATTAGTGTTCAGATTGAGTGAATTGAAAGCAAAATCAGCAAAAGAACGCTATGAGTCAGGTTTAGCTATCGGGTCTGATCAAGTGGCTGTGTTTAATGGGCAAATACTAGGCAAACCACATAACAAAGAAAACGCGGTAAAGCAGCTAATGCTTTTCAGTGGTCAAAAAGTCACTTTTCTGACTGGTTTATCTGTTTACGACATTTCAACCGATACCGCAAAAACATTGGTTGAACCGTTTCATGTCCATTTTAGGTCTCTTTCATTAGAGGAAATATCTGCTTATCTAGACAAAGAAACGCCTTATCAATGTGCGGGCAGTTTTAAAAGTGAAGGGTTGGGGATCTGTTTGTTCGAAAAACTAGAAGGAGATGACCCAAATTCTTTGGTCGGTCTCCCTCTAATTCGACTATTTTCTCTATTACGCGAGTTTGGTCTCGATGTACTCAAGCCCTAATACCGCTGCAAGCTCTAAATAATTATCGACAACGGCTATCGGATGTTTTGTCGCAAGATGCTCACGCTTATCGACCCCCATGGTAACGCCGATTGCCGCTATATTCGCGTTAGCAGCAAGTTCCATATCGATAATCGTATCGCCCACCATCACAGCATCCGTAGCTTCAATGTTCAATTCAGCCAGAATATCATTCAACATTTGCGGGTGAGGTTTTGACTTCGCCTCATCTGCGGTACGTGATGTTGAAAAAAGTGGCCCAACCCACTTTGTTCCATCATCCTATCCAGACCAGCTCGACTTTTCCCTGTTGCAACCGCCAACATTACACCACTCTTTTTTAGGCCAGCTAACACTTGCTCAACGTTTTCGAACAGTGGCGTTGGGGTTGAATCCAAATATTTGAATTGGTATTTGTACGCGTCACTCAGTGTTTGCCATTTAGTTTGGTGATTGGGAAACAACCTTTGAACTGCAATATCCAATGATAACCCGATAATGCTTTTCGCTTGCTCAGCGCTTGGTACATCTACACCACAGGAGCTTGCCGCCAACTGTAAGCTATTCACGATTTTATCTATCGAATCCATGATAGTGCCATCCCAATCAAAAATGACCAGTTTGCGAATCATCAGGCTTTCCTTAAATTAACCAAACACATTTCCAAATTTGCATCGATTGGCGCTTCAACGTGAATGGTTGTCTCAAGCTTTGGATGGACAAATCGAAGCTCTTTAGCGTGCAAAAACAGTCGGTTTAACCCTGTCGCTTTCATATTGCCGTCAAACTCAACATCTCCATACTTATCGTCACAGGCGATTGGATGGCCTTTACACTGAGTGTGGACACGAATTTGATGCGTACGTCCAGTAACAGGCGAAGCCTGAACGAGCGTCGCACCGTTAAAACGTTCAAGCACTCTGAAACGTGTATGAGAAGGCTTGCCTTCTACTGCATCAACGCGAACAACACGTTCACCCGATTGCAGCGTATTTTTTTTCAAAGGCTCGGTCACATTCTTATTTTTGGCAGACCATTCACCTTTCACTAACGCCCAATAATTCTTTTCCATCGTTTTCTCACGAAGCTGTTCGTGAAGTCCTTTTAGAATGGAACGTTTTTTAGAAATTAAGATACAACCGGAGGTGTCCCTATCTAATCGATGAACAAGTTCTAGGCTGCGCTCTTCAGGTCGCAAAGCTCGAATAGCTTCAATCAAGCCAAAGCTAAGTCCACTACCGCCGTGTACCGCAAGGCCTGAAGGTTTATTCAATACCATCAAGTAATTATCTTCGTATAGAATGTTGTCCTGAAGTTGTACAACTTTGTCTAAACGATGAATACTGTCCGGTACTTGTTGTTCTTTCTCAGCAACTCGAATTGGCGGAATACGGAGTTCATCGTTTAGTTGAAGTTTATATAACGGTTTAATACGCTTTTTATTTACGCGAACCTCCCCCTTACGAAGGATCTTGTATACCGCACTCTTCGGAACCCCTTTTAAAAAGGTGATTAAGAAGTTATCAATGCGTTGACCTGCTTGGTCTTCGTCGATGGTAACAAAAGTAACTTTTAATCCGGTGTTTTCTGACATTGCCTAATCACTGATTTGAGTAATAATTATGTTGCTAACACGACGCTATTAGTGGGATAATCCGACTGCAAATTTTTGCAACAGGTGCTTTTAAGCCTTGATAGAATCGTGATGCACATTGAATTGGTGATCATACAGCTCAATAGGATAGATTTCCAAAGCTTTTATCATCAATCCAACACTAACACGTGCGAGTGACCAACTGCGATGCGCGTACTATGTCGCAGCCACCGTCAAACACGGTTGATATAAAGAAAAAGCAAAAAAACAGTAACGCGAAGTTCGATATTTTAAGCAGCCTCGTTATAGATTATTCTTTGCAAACGTGAGTAACGCCTCATCCCGTGCTTAAGAGCGTATGAGGACTTAGTGAAGATCGTGTAAAGAATAGCGTTCCATCTCCCCAGTCGTGAGACTGCATTTAACAAAGCGGAACTCTGAACACTCTTAATTTGTTGAAATAGCGATAAAAATTGAAAAAGTAGAGTAAATATATGAAACGTATGCTAATCAATGCGACGCAGCAAGAAGAAATGCGCGTTGCACTGGTTGATGGCCAACGTCTGTACGATCTAGATATCGAGAGCCCTGGTCACGAACAAAAGAAAGCCAATATTTATAAAGGCAAAATTACCCGCATTGAACCCTCTTTAGAAGCTGCTTTCGTCGATTACGGCGCTGAGCGACACGGCTTCCTTCCTCTTAAAGAAATCGCAAAACAATATTTCCCTGATGGTTATTCTTTTAGTGGACGTCCTAACATCAAAGACGTCATCAAAGAAGGCCAAGAAGTAATTGTTCAAATCGACAAGGAAGAGCGAGGCCAAAAAGGCGCTGCGCTAACGACGTTTATTAGCGTTGCTGGTAGCTATCTCGTTCTCATGCCGAACAACCCTCGTGCTGGCGGTATTTCACGTCGAATCGAAGGCGATGAGCGCATTGAATTAAAAGACACGCTAAGCCGACTAGATTTACCGCGCGGTATGGGCTTAATTGTTCGTACTGCAGGTGTTGGCAAGTCGTTTGAAGAGCTTGAGTATGATTTAAAAGCGCTTTTAATCCATTGGGATGCAATTCAAAAAGCAGCCGATAGCCGCAAAGCCCCTTTCTTAATTCACCAAGAAAGTAACGTTATTTTCCGTGCGATCCGCGATTATTTACGTCGTGACATTGGTGAAATCCTCATCGATAAAGCTAAAGTTTTTGAAGAAGCAAAGGCACATATTGAGCGCTTTCGCCCTGATTTCCTGAACCGTGTAAAGCTTTATCAAGGTGATGTGCCTTTATTTACGCATTATCAAATTGAAAGCCAGATCGAATCTGCGTTTAAACGCGAAGTTCGCCTTCCTTCAGGTGGTTCAATTGTTATCGACCCAACAGAAGCGTTGACGTCTATCGATATTAACTCGTCTAAAGCGACCAAAGGCGGCGACATAGAAGAAACCGCGTTAAACACAAACCTTGAAGCAGCAGAAGAAATTGCGCGTCAATTACGCCTTCGAGATTTGGGTGGTCTGATTGTTATCGACTTCATCGATATGACTCCACCACGTCACCAGCGTGAAGTTGAGAATCGTTTGAAAGATGCAGTTCGTACTGACCGTGCACGTGTACAAATTGGCAAGATCTCACGCTTTGGTTTGCTTGAAATGTCACGTCAACGCCTACGCCCATCGTTAGGTGAAGCAAGTCAGCATTCATGTCCTCGCTGTGATGGTCAAGGTACTATCCGTTCGAACGAATCGTTAGCGTTGTCTATTTTACGTTTAATTGAAGAAGAAGCGATTAAAGACAACACTGCTCAAGTAAACGCGCAAGTGCCTGTTGCAGTTGCTTCATATCTATTAAATGAAAAACGCCGCGCAGTACAGCGTATCGAAAAACGCCACGAGTGCTCTGTTGTTATCATTCCTAACCAACATTTAGAAACTCCTCACTACGAGGTAGTTCGTGTTCGTATAGATGAAACCTCAGAACTTGCAAGCTACGAGCAAATTAAAACACCTGAGCCAGAAGTTATTGAAATGGCGAAGCCTGTAGTCCTGCAACGTGAAGAGCCAGCATTGAAAGGTGTTATCCTGCCTGCGGCCCCCACACAAACACAAGCTACACCAGCAGTGCAACCTTCAAGTGTTGCAAACACTGCGCAGAAAGAATCGCCAAGTTTATTTGCTCGCATCGGTAACTGGTTAAAGTCTCTCTTTGCCCCTGCTGAGGAAGTAAAGAAGGAAGAAGAGAAACCTAAGCAACAACGTAAGCCATACGAAAACCGTCGTCGCAATCAGCAAAAACGTCGCAATAACAAGCAGCGCGATCAAAAAGACGAGCAAAATAATGTAGCGGTTCGTGAAGATAAACCTGCTGATAAGCAAAGCGAACGTAACAGCGATGCACCGAATAGACGTCGTCGTCAAAATAATCGTAAGCGTCAAGAGACTGAAACGATCGCACCTGAAGTTGTTAAAACGGAAGCGGCTGAAGCACCTGAAGTGAAAGTAAAACCGCGTCGTCAACGTCGTAACCTTCGTAAAAAGGTCCGTATTGAAAACGATGTGGAAGTAAATACTGAAGTTTCCGCTGGTGAATCAACGTCAGTAAACGTAGCACCAGAGACAGCTGTTACCGTCGCCACAATTCAACAATCTGAAGAAACGTTGCAACACGTTGAAACTCTAGATGTTGAATCAGCTAAAGACGTTGCTCAAGCCGAAGCGCCAGTGGAAAAACCTCGTCGCCGTGAAAACAACCGTGGACCTCGTAAACCTCGAACTCCTCGCGTTGAAAAAACAGACGAACAACTTGAAGAGCAAAAAGAAGAGCTACAATTTGTAGCTTCAGCTGACTCGTCAAGCGAAGCGATCAATTTAGATGCCGTTGATGAGAACGTGCTGTCGAATGACGTAGTTCAAGCGGATGAAGATGAATCTGGGGACAAAGAGACTCGTACACGTTCTCGTCGTTCTCCTCGTCATCTTCGTGCAGCTGGTCAACGTCGTCGTCGTCCAGAAGGTGAAAAGAAAGACACGCCTATGGCTTTTGTTCCAGTTGCCGACCAAGCTGCTGCGGAATACGAAGAAGAGTTAAAGCGTACACAAACCTCTGATCATGATGATGTGTTTGAAAGTCCATCTCAAGAAGATGTTGCTCAAGTATCTTCTGTTGAAGCGACCACCGCTCCGGCTGCTGAGGTATCGATTGAAGCACCTCTAGCAACACAGGAAGTACCAAAGCAGACTGTAGAATCGCAGATTACCGAAACGGAAGAATCGGTGATGGTAACGGTCGTTGAACCTGAAGTTGAAGTGGACGCTGTGCTGCCAACTAGTGAAGAAGGTTCGTCTTCTCAAGAGGTTGAACCTTCAGAAGCAGCGCCTTCAGATGCGGTAGCAGTCAAAGAATCGGCTGATGTTGCTGATGAACCATCGAGCACTCCAGAGCAAGTTACGGCTGAAAAAATCGTGGCAACCTCAGAAATCGCTGTTGAAACAGTCATTGAGCCCGCACCGAAAGTAGATTCAAATGACAAGAAAGCGAAAACGACTCGAGTTCGTTTTACGAGAACGAGCTTTGCACCGATGACCAAAGCAACTGCGAGTCAAGATGTAGAACTTGATTCTCCAGTACCATCAGCGATGCCTGACGAGCAACGAGAGCCGTTAGTGCACAGCGCAATGGGCGTTGGCTCTAAGTCAAAAGGTGGCCGCGCAAGTGCAGCCATGGCATCAACGATGCAATAAAGAGTAAATACGATTGAAACCCCGCTTCTTGCGGGGTTTTTTATTTTTCTTGCCGTACATTACTTAGAGCTTCAGACAACGTCTAACGTCTAACGTCTAACGTCTAACGTCTAACGTCTAACGTCTAACGTCTAACGTCTAACACCGAGATTGATAACAAATCGCAAACGACTCATATTTATTTTAATAATAAAGAGTACGTTGCTTTGATAGACCGAAAAACAAAAAAAGCCATTTGATAAGACTCAAAATGGCTTTTTTACGCAGTTAAATTCTACATCTACGATTCATTATCTTCGTAGAAACGCATCAACTGATCTTTTAAATTCGGCGGAACGCCTTTAATAGTTAATGTGTCAGTATGACTATTGTATATGACTCGCTCTCCTAAATGTTTGCGCTCGAAACTGATACTTACGCCACCACCCACGCCAGAGAATTTCACCATACTCGTCACTGTTTTCTTATCAATTGGAAACGATTCTTCCAGTTGATAACCTTGGTCTTTATAAAAATCACTGAACGCGGTTTCGCCCGACTTTGATAACGTGTCTGACAGAGAACTGATCTGTGCATCCTCGCCAGTCGATATACAATCATTACAGTAATCAAAAACTTCTTTTCTCAAAGTGTCTTTTTCATGCTTATCGTACTGCTGTTCACTTAAATACTCTTCCACAGCCTGTAACATCACAGTACTTTGTTGCTTAGCATCAACGCCTTCTTCACAACCCAGAAAATCGAGGAAGAAGTCAGCCACTTTGCGCCCTGCTCGGCCTTTGATAAAGGAAATGTAGCGATTTTGTTCTGGCTCGATGTCCCATGCCGTTAAATCAACGCGCGCAGCCAACTGCATACGCGTAATATCTAAATGTTTAGAAGCGGCTAAATCCAATTCAGATGTGATAGCGTAATGTTCTTTGATATTAATAAGTGCGATAAGCACATAATCAGTTGCAATGTAGGTATAGTGACAAAAAACTAAATAGCCCGTCTCATTGAAAGCATACTTATTAAGCTCTTCTTTCAATACTTCAGTTGCTTGTTCCGTAAAATGCCAAAAACCTAATTCATTATTACGGTAGCTTTGCAACGCGCTTGCTGTGACACTATTTTTTTCAGAAGAAAATGCACAAAAGCCTTTTCCTGGTTTTCCATTGTACGCGTGGTGTAATTGTTCAATGAAAACATTCACTTTTTCATTGACTTTCATTTCATCATTGCGAAGATGGATTTGAGTTTCTTCGTCTTGTTTGTCGACATAATGAACGACTAACTTATTAACCTCGATGCTCATGTTTGTTTTTCACGCCTCTGGTGTTAAAATCTGAGATTATTATCATTTAGTTACAGAACAATCGATGCCTATTTTATCTAAATACAGTAATGAACAAGTAGAAAAAATCACAGACCAGCTTTTAAAGGTCCTATCTGACGACAAGGCAACGGTTGATTTAAGCCTAATGTGCTTAGGAAATTCTATTACGCACATCATAAACCAACATGTACCAGCAAACAAACGTGAAGCGGTAGCAGAAAACTTCGCAAAAGCACTAATTCAATCTGTTAAGTAATTATGAACTTAAACCCACAGAGTCCTTTTGCGTCCAAAGCTAGCCAACTTCTTAGTTGGGGCCATTGGTTCACTTTTGCAAATATTGCATTGGTGTTGTTAATTAGCCTTGGTTATCTGTGGGCAGATAGTGCCCCTACAACGTGGCTTGGCCGATTCTATATGGTTGTAACTTGGTTAAGCCATACAAGTTTTATTACGTTTCTCGCTTTTGTGTTAACCGTTTTCCCGTTAAGTCTGGTTTTTCCTTATCCTCGCCATATTCGAGGAATGGCAGCTATTATAGCGACTCTTGGGCTGAGCTGGCTTTGTCTTGATGCGTTTGTTTACTATCAACTTGGCTACCACATCAATTTCAGTTCATTAAGTGAAATATTATCTGTTTTTGTACAAACACTTAGTGCAAGACCCATTCTTGTCAGCGCCATTGCAACCTTAATCATAGGTGCGTTTTTCGCGTTTGAATTGGTGATTAGTAATTTTGCTTGGAAACATTTGGCTGAATTGAAGCAACTTAAATTTCCAAGTTATGCGGCTGTGTGTATCGTGTCATGTTTCGCTGCAAGTCACAGCATCCATATATGGGCCGATGCGAATTCTTATTTCGACATCACTAAGCAAGATAATGTGTTGCCGATGTCTTACCCTACTACGGCCAAGAGCCTATTGGCGAAACACAATTTAATTGACATTGATCAGTATAAAAAATCAACGCAAATTGATCTCGACTCTAAGAATATTGAATTCGTAGCACCAGAATTAACCGAGTCATGTAGTATCGTTAATAAGCCAACAACCCATATTTTGGTTTTCGCCAATAACGCACAGCTACTTGAATATGTCGGCAGCAACGATAAGTTAAAGCCCTTTTCAACGCTGCTGCATCCAACGTCGACTGAGGATAGCTTATTTAATTTAATCTATGGACTCCCAGCGATATATAAACGCTCTATGATTGACGAAGAGCGTTCGCCAGCGTGGGCAAAAGGAGGCTTGCTTTCAGTAAAGGAATTCCCAGAGTTTAAATACATACCTGAGCGCCAAGACGCAAAAATTGTTATGCAATTTGTAAATGGCAATACATTAAACATAGAGACGACTTCACCAGTCATCGCGCTCAGTTTTGCAAATAACGAAAAGTCGGTAGTGGCGACCTCTACGTTTTATAGCAATATTAAAGCATTCAAAAAAGCGGAAGGTCTGATTCAGCCTATGGATCTATTAGCGACGGTGCTATCTCAGGTCATTGATTGTGAAGAACGCGCAGTTAAATCCACGCTCGGACATACCGTTACCTCCCCTGAATCTTCACATGGTGTAAATCATTCTCAAGGTGTTTTTATCGCTTTCAAAAAGGATAGAATTACATTGATAAAACCAGATGGTAGCTATCAACAAATGTCTGCCGCGGAAGGCTTTGTTATAGAGCAAAAACTCGATATTCCTTTTTTAATACAAAGCATTAAACAACTTAAACAATTTGGGCCAAGTGCATCACAATAGTTTCCAAAGTGCTTGTTGCAGACTAAACTTAGCCCTTCTTGAAACAAGGAATGTAAATGAAGCTTTTTTTCTCTGCCTGTGTTTAGTGTTAACCTCAACCTGTTTTGCCAAAAAAGTCGAATATTATAAATGTGTCACTGAGCGTGGTGTGATGTATAGCCAGTTTCCATGTGGTAGTAATGCAATCGCTCAACGCTTAGAACACCAAGACCCTGACGTTGCAGTTCCTGATGATCAACACACGAAAGCACTTAATGCCCTAGAGCGTAAGCAAATCATTCATACACTTGAGCGTAAAATCCGCGCGAACAAGCAAAAAGTTGCCATACTTGAACGAGAACGGGACCGCGCAAAGCAAAAAGCCCTCGACAAGCTTGAACGCATGATGAGTGACCAAGAAAAGCGCCAAACGACTCGGGAGGTAAAAAGCGAACTTCAACAAATTGATAAGCAATACATGCGAAATTTAAAGGAAGTTAGTAAAAGCCTATTAGAACTCGAAAAGCAGCTAAAAAAATTCTCAAAATAAACGATATTTATGCAGATAACGCATGACAAACTGCCGTTGACGCAATACAGTCAAACATAAAAAGGGCCTGTTTTATGCGAGCAGTGGAAATTGCGGAAATAATCTTAGCCGGGTTTACTAAACATTATCGAATTTTCCAATCAATTACAGCCAAAGCCCCAATCGCATTCGGTAACCGAGATTGGCAATCTATTCAAACGATTAGCTCGATGCGCATCGCTCAATATGATGCACGTGTAAATGAAACGATTGAACTCCTAAAAACCAAACAACGCATCCAGCCACTGAATGAGTGTCTTTGGCGTACAGTTAAAGAAGCGTTTCAAGAGCGCCTCGTTTTTCATCCACAAGCGGAGCTTGCCGAAACCTTTTATAACTCTGTTTTTTGTCGTTTGTTTCATCGCCGCTATTTCAACAATGAATTTATTTTTGTCGTATCTTCCATGAAACAAAACTCCACAGTGCCCGTTGAAGCCGAATATCGGAGTTATTTTCCTGTGACAGATGGGTTAAAGCCTACAATTCGAAACATCATCAATCATTTCGGGTTTGGCGCGCCCTTCACCGACCTTGATGGCGATATAAGGAAATTGGTCAAGGCATTTATCAAACAAGCCCCTGACACCCATCATCAACGTCATCAAATGCGCTTTGACATTTTGCACTCCCCTTTTTACCGCAATAAAGCAGCCTACATTGTTGGTCGAGTCGTCTCCTTGTCTGGTATTCAGCCGTTTATTATCGCCATTTTAAACACTGAAGAACGCGGTATACACATCGACGCGCTGATTACGCAATCCAGTCAAATGCGCGTCATTTTTGGATTTGCACGTGCTTATTTTTTTGTCCAAACACATGCTCCGTCAGCATTAGTTGGCTTTTTAAATCAACTTATGCCGAGTAAAACGGCTGCTGAATTGTACAACGCTATCGGGTTTCATAAACAAGGCAAAACAGAGTTTTATCGCGAGTTTCTAAATCAACTCGAAAGTAACGTCGAGCAGTTTATTGCCGCTCCTGGAACCAGAGGTATGGTAATGATGGTGTTTACACTCCCTTCGTTTCCCTATGTATTTAAAGTCATCAGAGACCAATTTTCTGAAAGCAAACCATTTGGACGAGAAACAGTGCTGGCTCGATATCAATTAGTTAAAAACCATGACCGTGTTGGCCGTATGGCCGATACGATTGAGTATTCGAACGTCGTCTTTCCGTTAACTCGTTTCTCGGACGAATTGCTAAACGAATTACAATCAAGTATCGCTGGGAGTATGGTAATAGAAAATGACCTGTTGATTATCAAACACCTTTACATTGAAAGACGCATGACACCGCTTAATTTGTTTCTTCAAACCTGTAGCGATGACGATGCAAAAAGCGTTATGGCTGATTATGGTCAAGCACTTAAAGAAATGGTTTCCGCAAATATTTTTCCAGGTGATATGCTGCTTAAAAACTTTGGTGTCACCAAACATCAGCGGGTAATTTTCTACGACTACGACGAAGTTCAATATTTGACAGAAATGAACTTTAGAGAGATGCCTAAGCAAAGTGCGGAAAATTATTTAGAATACAGCGAAGTTTCTTCTGCGCCTCAAGATGTCTTTCCCGAACAGCTATGTACTTTTGTTTTGCCAGACCCTAAACTAAGGGCGCTGTTTTTAGAAGCCCACCCAGATCTTGCTGGCGTCGCTTTCTGGAAGCAAGCCCAAACAGATATTCGCCAAAAGGTGATGAAACACATCTATCCCTATCCTCAAGAGCAACGTTTTTGCTTATGAGCAAAATAACCATAAAAAAGGAATGTTGTGAACATCAGTAAAATCGATCTCAATCTACTTGTTTACTTAGATACATTATTAAGAGAATGCAACGTAACGCGAGCTGCGAATCAGCTTAGTATTACGCAACCAGCAATGAGTAATGGTCTTAAACGACTCCGTAATTTATTTAATGACCCTATTTTAGTCCGCACTTCTGAAGGCATGGTACCGACAGAACGCGCGCTTGAACTTCAGCCCGTGATCCGCGGGATATTAATGACGCTGGAAGAAACACTCGCGCCAAACAGAGAGTTTTCGCCATCACAGAGTAAGCGTGTCTTTAGGATTATGGCGAGTGATTATGCGGCGAGTACACTTGCACCAAAATTACTCACTAAATTGCATGAAGAGGCTCCAGATACAACGCTTGATATCTTAACGCCAAGCGACGTTACGTTTCACGATGTTGAAAATGGCAAAGTGGACATGGCCATCAACCGCTTCGAAAACCTGCCGCAATCTTTTCATCACAAACGAATTTGGAAAGACAGCTTTTGTTGTCTGGTAAAAGCTGACAACCCGATTATTCATCAATTTAGTTTGGAAGCGTATTTAAATGCTAGGCACATCTGGGTAAGTAAAACAGGCTTTGGTGTCGGTGTTGGTATGGACCCTGCCGATGTGCAAAAATTGGGCTGGGTTGATGAGGCTCTTGCGCATTTTGGTAAGCATCGCAATATTGCGACATTCACTCGAAATTACCACGTGGCGATTCATCTTGCAAAAGAGCAAAATTTAGTTGCAACCTTGCCGTCTAAGGCCGCTAACATTTACAAAGATGATCCAAATCTTGCCATCGTGGAACCGCCGTTTCCCATTCCTCCATTCGAGCTCGATATGATTTGGAGCCCATTATTACATAGAGACGCAAGCCACATCTGGTTGAGGCAAAAAATTGCGGAAGTTGCTGACGAGTTAAAATAGCTCATCAGCAACACAAATACCTTATATCGGTAAATTCATTGCAATTTCAACAACGTACCCTCTTTGGGTCTGGTTTTTTATGTTGACTTCGCCATCAAGGTCATGAAAACTTAACATTAGTTTGCTGAACTAATGCCCTAACAAGATACGCAATATTACAGCGTGCAGTAAGGATAAATATAGATATGACCAATTTAGAAACCCCCTCTAATGACTTTGAGGTTTCTGTTTTAATCCCGGCAAAGAATGAAGCCGAAAATATCCCTTCTCTCGTTACCGAAATCCACCAAAGTTTGCATCTTTACGTTACCTTCGAAGTGGTTCTGGTTAATGACGGTAGTACCGATGAAACAGCACGAGTATTTACTGAAACTTGCGAGTCTTTGAACGTACCAGCTCAATTGATTTCAACTGAGCATAGTGTAGGTCAGTCTACCGCGTTGTATATTGCAGGCCATAATGCGAGAGCAAAATGGCTCGTGACAATCGATGGTGATGGCCAAAATGACCCCGCAGATATTCCAAATATGGTGTCTGAAGCAAATTCACTTCAGGGTAGTACGGATTTCTGTATCGCGGGGTATCGCCATAAACGAAAAGATACATCATGGAAACGTTTTCAATCACGAATCGCAAACCGAGTTCGAAATTGGTTTTTGAATGACGGCGTTCCAGACACAGGCTGTGGACTCAAACTTATCCCTAAGTCAACATGGGTGAAACTTCCCTACTTCAATCACATGCACCGTTATTTGCCTGCATTAATTAAACGTATTGGCGGTGATATTCGCGTCGTTCCTGTCGCACATCGAGACCGCACTGCGGGTGTTTCGAAATATACTGCTTGGAACCGCGTTTGGGTTGGTATTGTTGATATGTTTGCTGTTAAATGGCTCATAGCGAGAACCAAACACCCCGTTATAAAACAACATACTCATATCAATGCAGAGCAAAAGAATAATGCTGCTTAAAAGTTTTGTCTTTGGAATTGCAATAATCAGTATTATTGCTCTTCTTCAGCTTGGTATGATTGGTAACGTTGATCTGCATGAAAAACTGCTTGTCCTTCAAGCAAAAGCTGGCATTTGGGGTTGGCCAATTTTTTGCGTTGTTTGTGTTGTCTTTACGTCAATAGGTGGAGCGAGACAAATTGTCGCGCTTGCTTGTGGAGCGTTGGTTGGCGGTGTATCTGGCGCCTTCTTCTCCACGGCACTTACAACACTTGGCGCACTTTTGACCATTCTGTTTATCCGATTTTTCGGGGGGAATGGTTTATCAAAAAATACCAACGAAAAATCTGGTTTCTTTCTGAATTACTAAAAAATCATACTTGGGCGTGGATTTGCGCAATTAGACTACTTCCTGTTGGTTCAAATCTACTAACAAACATTGCTGCAGCTGTTAGCTTTTTGCCCCTGCCGAGTGTTCTCATTGGCAGCTTTGTCGGTTATCTGCCACAAATGTTTTTGTTTAGTTTCATCGGTGCAGGCGTTGCACAAGAAGATACCACCAAACTTTGGTTGAGTATTGTTTTGTTTATCGTGTCTAGCCTGATGGGTAGCTACCTCTATAAACATGGTGTAAAGGACAAAATAATAGCGTTAAAACAACAGGATATGCCAAATGTTCAATAAAATATCTGAGGACACGTGGGTTAAACTTATTTTTGCTGCACTCGTTCTTGCGCTTATTGCCGGCCTTGGTCTTCGTTTTCCATGGCCTGCCGACGAGCCTCGTTTTGCGCAAATTGCTAGAGAAATGCTGATGTCAGGGCAATGGTTATTTCCGACGCGTGCTGGTGAGTTTTACCCAGATAAACCCCCCGTGTTCATGTGGTTAATTTCAATCTCTTACTTAATTACACAACATTTCAAAATCGCTTTTTTACTACCGTCTGCACTTGCAGGCCTTGGTGTAGCCTACCTCGTTTACGACATTACTAAACGTCTTTATGATAAAAAAATCGCTATCACGGCCCTGCTGATACTGATCATCTGCCCACAATTCTTATTACAAGCAAAAGCCGCTCAAATCGATATGGTTTTGTGTTTCTTCACAACCATGGGTTGCTATGGATTGATTAGGCACTATATTCTAGGTCCAAGTAGCAAATGGCTTTATCTCGCGTTTATTGCCATGGCGATTGGTGTCATGACCAAAGGCGTTGGATTTTTACCAATGTTGATGCTTATTCCACTTGCGTTGTGGTTCAAAAATACCCCGACTCGAAAAAGCTGGAAATGGCAGAATTGGTTAGCCGTTGTTCTCTTTTTTGTAACATTGGCTTGTTGGTTGGGACCGATGTTGTACCAAGTTAATGTGCTACAGACACCCGAACTCATCGCGTATAAAAACAATATACTTTTTAAACAAACGGCTGAACGCTATGCGAACGCCTGGCATCACCAAGAGCCTTGGCACTATTTTATCTTAAAAGTCATCCCGATGATGTGGTTTCCCGCGCTGGCGGTTATCGTATTCGCTTGGAAGGAATGTGTTACCTTATTCAAGTCGCAACCTATTTTCAAAGTCCTTATTACATGGGTTGTACTTGTACTTATGTTTTTCTCAATTAGTACTGGTAAGCGTGGTGTGTATATTTTCCCTGCACTACCGATGTTTTCTATCGTCGCGGCCATTGTTTGGCACAAGATTGAAAGAGAAAATATTCGTCTCTGGATTAGACGCGTTTTATTTGGTTTTGCAGGTCTCGTTACCTTTTTGCTCTTTGCTATCGCGTTCGTAATCGTCTTTAAATCGCAACTTCTTGAAAAGAAACATGGCGACTACTTGCCATTATTAAACGATTTAGTTCCTTTTATCGCCATAATGGCTGCACTTCTCGTGTTGCTCTTAGTTAAACTTAGAAAGTCAGATGCATTTCAGGCACTCGCCAGCATTACACTGGTTGTTTGGCTTGCGGTTGGATTCGTCGTATGGCCTATCGCGGATAGTTACCGAACGCCTGACGTTATTATGGAAAAAGCCCAGACCATTATGCCAAATGACAGCGAACTCGGTTTAGTTCGATTCAAAGAACAGTTTTTAATGTTCGCAACAAAACCGATTACTCATTTCAGTTACCTTGCCGATGAAAAAACACAGTTTCAACGCGCGTGGCAATGGGTATTTGCAAAGCAGAATCGGTTTATTCTTGTATCTGATGAAGAACCTTGGTTTTGTTTCAATAAAAACAATGCGATAGAACTGGGTCAAGCACACCGAAGGACATGGTATTTATTATCACACGATCAAATTGAATCGACTTGCGACACACCGGACACGATGAAGACCTATCAGTTTGTTCCAAATTCAGAAGTGGTATTTTAATGATGGCCAATATTTTAAATGATAAACCGATACTGGTTACTGGGGCTGCCGGATTCATCGGCTTCCATCTAGCAAAAGCATTACTTGATAAAGGCTGCACTGTTGTTGGCTTAGATAACCTAAACGCCTATTATAGCCCAGAGTTAAAAGATGCACGGCTCTCACTGTTAAGTGAATATCCCAACTTCACATTCAAAAAAATAGAGCTTAATAGTCTGTCGGAGCTCCAAGCTCTTTTCGACACATATAAGTTCGACGTTGTCGTTCATCTAGCAGCACAAGCTGGCGTACGTTACTCTATTGATGCACCAATGACATACTGTGACAGTAACCTTGTTGGAATGATGCATATACTTGAGTGCTGTCGCCATAATGCAATTAAGCACCTTCTTTTTGCTTCTTCCAGCTCGGTTTATGGCCTTTCGGATACTATGCCATTAACCGAAACGGCAAAGACAGATTCACCGGTATCTCTTTATGCAGCCACAAAAAAAGCAAATGAGGCCATGGCATACAGCTATGCAAAATTGTATGGGCTACCAATGACCGGACTACGCTTTTTCACGGTATACGGGCCTTGGGGTCGCCCAGACATGGCGTTGTTCAAATTCGTAGAAAAGATGCGTAATCACCAGTCCATAGACGTGTACAATATGGGGCAAATGCGCCGTGACTTTACTTACATTGATGATGTTATCAATGCAATAGTTAGCATGATCCCTAATGTACCGGACCAAAAAGTACCCTATGAAATCTTCAACATAGGCTCTAACAATCCAAAGCAATTACTCGATTTTATTGAGGAAATAGAACGTGCATTGGGTGTCAAAGCAGACAAGAACTTGTTACCAATGCAAGCGGGCGATGTACTCGACACGTGGGCGGATGTACAAAAACTTAAAAAACATGGACATCCATTGCCAAACACACCGTTTGCCGACGGTATAAAAGCGTTTGTTGATTGGCATTTGGCATACTACGCCACATAACCCATTTTACTAATTAAAAAGCCGAACAGTATTCTCTACTATTCGGCTTTTATTTACATGGACTTGACAATCACACGCCCATACAACGCTTTAACCTTGTAAGCTTTTCACGCTCAACAGGTAGCGGGCAACTGTTAATAAAGCCCTTCAAAATATCTTGGGTATTGATATCACTGCCCGAGAGTTTTTCTTCAAGCATCGCGATTTGTACTTTTACTCGCTCATCTTTCAGCATTTCAGGTGATTCAACATCACTTAAGATTTCAAGTCGAATGAGCAATTCATCTGAACTCAGTGAAGACACAATATTTTTCTTCCACTGCTCTGGTAATTGACCCTTTTCTAAGCCGTCAAAAAGCGCGTCTAGATCGGCTTGTCGTTTACCAGCTTGAACTGTCTCCAGCTTAGCAGCAAGCACCTGACGAAGTTCATTTTGGTCATTTCTAAGTACTTTAGGAACGCTTAATGAATTTACTTGGTTCAAAATATCATTAATTTCTTTGAGGCCTTTTGCTTCTTCAGCGGCTTTATTCAATTGCTCTAATTCGCTGCGAAGTGAATCCAATAATAGACTTTGCTCTGCGCGTCTTTCTTTGATTTCTTCCTGACGTTTAGCGAAAACCGCATCATTGACTGCTCTGAAAGCTTGCCACAAACGATGTTCATTCTTAGCTCCTGCGAAACCAATTAATTGCCATTGTTGCTGAAGATCTTTTAAATGCTCACAGGCCGCTGACACATCCTCATTTTCAAGTTCTTCGTTTGCACTCGCCAACAGCGCTTCTTTTTTCGCCGTGTTCGCTTCATAATGCGATTTTATCATTAACCAAATCGCATCTTGGCCAGACTTAAACTGCTGTGAAAGCTTGAGATAGGTATCTTGGTCAACTTTACCAGCTTCTTTCCACTGCTGTTTTAATGACTGAAGTCCACTTTCCAATGCTTTCAAATCTGAGTCAACCGCTGCGCTTTGTGCTAAAACCTCCAGTGCGTTTATAATGCTTAAGCGACTCTCTTCATTTTGCTTACGCTGTGCTTCTTGCTCTGCAAAATAACTTCTGCATGGCTCGAATGCTCGCTCTATCTGCTGCTCAAAACGTTCTGCCAATGCCTTGGTTTCGTCATTTAGAATTGGACCGCATTCATTCCATCGCAAGCGTAACGCTTTTACTTGCTTTGCACGTTGTGCCGGTTCAACCGTTGTTTGTTCAGCTAGTTGCGCTAACTCACTCAAGATAGACTCACGTTTTGGCTCTGTTGCATATTTTTGCCAATCTTGCAGATCTTGTAATTTTTCTGTGAGCTCTTCTTTTAGCGTATTAAGTGGTGTTTGGTGATAAGCGGTTAAACCTTCATACTCTGAAAGGAAACCTTTGAATACGCCAAAAGCAACATTAAAGCGGCCGTTTTCAATTAATCTCTTAGTATCAAATGCTTTTTTACGCGCAGTTTGCTGCTTGTCTCTTTGCTCATTAGATAATACTTCATGAGCTTGACTAAACGCTTGCACGATTGATTTAAACGTTTTTTGCAAGCCTGTTTGAAATTCCCTTGGCACCGTTTTAATCGCGTCTTTTGCCGTACGGCATAATGCATCAAAATCAGCGAGTTGGGAATCTAACTGCTCAACGTTAAGCGGAGGTTCCACTTTAGCTAACGCGTCTAAAGCCAACTTAGCCTGTTTCGCGTTTTGGGCTATTGTGGGTAAAGTAGCCAGCTTTTCTTTAAACACGATAAGCGCTTTCGTTTTCTCTTCGATACGTGGTTCTGAACGGTAATCACTTGAATCAATATCACCTTGAAGTGAAAGCATTTCCTTAGCCAAGGTATCCACTGCGTTATCATCAAGATCTTGCAAAATGGCATTCATACGTTGCTTTAACTCTTCAAAGCGAGCATTTACGTTTAATTCAAACTCTGCTTTAGCCTGTTGAGCTTTGATTCTCGCTTGTTCGACATCAAATACTTCGCGTAGCCGCGCTAAATGACGCACTGTTTTTTCAGTAATCGACGCATATTTTGTAGCAAGTTCTTCTTGTTGAACTTCCGATAACCATTGCATCTCGACTGCAGACCACTGCGCAACAAGCGAATCGAATTCCTCATTCACTGACGCCCAGTCGTTCTTTTCACGAAGATGGTTGAGTTTCGCTAAGACCAACTTAGTCTCTTGTTGAACCCTTTCCGGCATTTCCTCTGCTAATTTGAGTTCAGATAAACGTGACTCAATTTTCGTCTTAACTGTACCTTTAGCATGCTTTAAAGCACTTTTTAAAAGTTGGTGTTGCTCAATTAATTGAAGTAAGTCATTTTGAAGCGCTTCTTCACTTTCTTTGAACGCTTTTTCGATAAGCGAGCTATCACTAAGACGTTTCAGCAACTTTAGACGTAACGTGTTGTCGTTGTCTGTCAATGCGAGCTTTTCCAATAACTTATTCGGTGCGTGCTTTTCGATGTATTCTTCACGAAGCAGCGTATCTAAATTGTCGTTTATGACCGCGGTAGCAATTTGTTGCTCAGCTACGTCTTTTAGTGCCTGGTCTTGTTTGAACGCGTGCCACCAAAGGCCTAAGCTATTTAACTTAGCAAGTGCTTGGCGACGAATTTCAGGCGCGGTATCTTCTTTTGCCATTGTCGTTAAAATAGCGGAGTCTTTTTCAACGTTGAGCTTACTTAAAGCTTCTACACGTACCTGAAGCTTCGGATGTTTCCATTTTGGTGTAAATAAATGTTTAAAGATCATTTTCACTAAACCTAGCGATTTCGCTGTCTTGACTGAATTCTTTTTGTAATTCGCGCTTTGATTTTTGAACCATTTCACCATTTTCATTAATGGTAAATTGTTCATTACTTTTCGCGATCTTAGCTTGATAAAGCATGACTAACTGGACTGTCTGTTCTTTTTGCGCTTCAGAAAGAACTGTGCCATCTGGCCACTTACCCGTCGCAGCACCATACTGCAACCGTTCAAATATTTCTGGGGTTATACTTTTAACTAGACTATCAACATTCATTTCAATTTTTCTTTTTTAGGTAAACCAAAATCGCTCGATTAACAAGATACCAAAGACAGCTTACAGCGATAACACCAATGCAAGTGTTGTATTCAATGCTGCCTTTCACTGGGTGTTGATTATACAGATATAAGAATCCACCGAGAAATAAGATCAACGCAATGAACGATTGATTTAGGATCTTTTGCTGCTTTTTTACTCGACTCTTAACCGCTAAACGATGTAATTGTTCTTCATCTAGATTATGTATCACTGTTTTACAATGTGGACACGCTGGGTGTTTGCTCGAAATTGAATTACTACAGCTAGGGCATTGTACTATTGCCATACATCACTCCAAAGTATTGGGCAGCCAAAAAAGAAGAGGCGCCTCTCGGGCGCCTACATTGTACTTGTTTTAAGACTCATTGTCTTTTTTGAATTTGACCCAGTAATCATCGATGGCTTCTTTCATCTCTTTGCGTAGCAGTACGATGCCGAACAAGTTAGGCAATGTCATGACCACAATAGCAACGGCAGCAAGTTTCCAAACTAGCGTTGTATCCGCAAAAGATGCCCAGAAAAAACCTGCAACATAAAATACACGGTATGGCATTACAGAACGGCTACCTAGAAGATAAATCATGGCGCGGTCACCATAGTACGACCATGCGATAGCTGTTGAAAATGCAAATAAAAGCAGACCTATCGAAACGATGTACTGTCCACTATCACCAAAGAAACCACGTTGAAACGCTTTGGTGGTCAATTCCGCTGAATGGACAAGTGATTTCCCTTTAATGCTGATACTCGGATCTGTTGGTAAACCATCCTTAATCGACACCACACCCGTATAAACGTGGCGCTCTGTAATACCGAAACGAATGTCCTCACCCACAGAACGAGAATGAATGATCGTAAAATCTTTATTTACTGCTTTGCCTTGGATGACATTGATGTCACCTGAGTAAGGTGTAACATCACTCGGTTTTCCATTTAGGTAGTTATAAAGTGACTGGCGGTCTTGCTCGTTTTGTTCATTATAATTGCCCTTAACGATCACCATAGACGAACGCTCAAAGTGCGTTTCGAATTTTTCAGTCCAGACACCAGACGATAGAATAACTAATCCTGTTAGGGTACAGATAATAATGGTATCGATGAAAGGTTCTAAAATAGACACCATACCTTCGGATACTGGCTCATCGGCCTTGGCTGACGCATGCGCAATAGGTGCAGAACCTTGGCCTGCTTCATTAGAAAACAATCCACGGTTAACACCGCGGTTAAATGCGTAAGCGAAAGAAGCACCCAGGAAACCACCAGCAGCAGCAGAGCCTGTAAACGCGTCGGTAAACACCGATAAAAATGACGGCACAATATTGTCGAAGTTATATAGAATCACGCCAAGCGCACCAATAATATATATTGCTGCCATCAGCGGAACAACACGAGACGTAATCGCCGCTATACGCTTAATACCACCGAGAATCACAAGTGCAAGAAGCACAGAAAGTACTGCACCGGTTGCCATTGGCGCAATGCCAAACGTGGCTTCCATACCTTGAGCAATGTTATTGATTTGCGGCAAGCTGCCTGTACCAAACGAAGAAATAACTGTCGCGATCGCAAATAAAATAGCCAACCATTTCATGTTTAAGCGTCTATCCATGTAATACATAGGACCACCCGCCATAGAACCATCGTCTGTCTTTACACGGTATTTATGCGAAAGCGTTACCTCAACAAACTTCGTCGTCATACCAAAAAACGCGGTCATCCACATCCAAAACAGTGCAGCCGGACCACCGATTGAAATGGCGAGTGCAACACCACCGATGTTTCCTGTCCCGACAGTACCTGATAGAGCGGTTGATAGAGCTTGGAAATGCGTAGTGTCACCTTCGTGACCTTTTTTGTCGTACTTACCCGATACCACACGGATGGCATGTCTAAAGTATCGGATCTGTGGGAATTTAAGGTAGATAGTAAAAAATAAACCTACACCCAATAATACGTATGGAAACCAAGCTGCTCCCCCCAAAAGACCATCTAAATGATCCAAAAAACGACCGAATGCGTCCACGATTTTTCCTCTTATTATTAACGCAAAAAAGCAACACTCTCGTGTTGCTTATTGTTTTTAATTATTATCTTAAGTGGTCTACTACCGGTACGATAGCAGCCAGCATATCCTGACCAAATTGATACGATCGACGGTCAGACCAACCATAGTATTGGTCTGGCAGATTTGCGTTATCTTTAAACGGCATTTCGACCGTGTAGGATAGCGCATTAAAGGCCTCACCGACTGCACAAGATGCGACAGTCATGTTTGCTTGACCCGGTTCGTCTTTTGGATAACCGAACTCATCCTGGAATTCAGGCGTAATAGTCAATAGAGCCGATTTAAAACGATTTTCCAAAGATGCTAAACGTGCATCGTAGCTTGGGATGCCTTCACTGCCAGCAACAAAGTTGTACGGCAGCGCTTCATCGCCATGAATATCGAGGAACATATCAAGTCCCGTTTCATGCATTTTGTTTAATACATGGAAAACTTCTGGGCTTTGTTCAAGCGACGGCGTTTGCCACTCACGGTTCAAATTCACACCAATTGCGTTTGTACGTAAATGACCACGAACACTACCATCTGGATTCATGTTCGGCACGATGTAAAATACGGCTTTTTGAAGTAATGCCGCTGCGTGCGGATCTTCATCATCTAACAACTTGTGTAGCAGGCCTTCGATAAACCATTCGGCCATTGTTTCACCGGGATGTTGACGACCAACTATCCAAATCGTCTTTTTCTCGGCATCCGGTTCACCGACACGCACCACAGTCATGTCGCGACCATCTAACGTTTCACCTAATACTTCGATGTCGACGCCATCGTGACTTTGTGCAAATGCCAATAAATCAAGATGTCTTTCATAGCTATACGGCGCAAAATAAGCGAAGTACATTTGCTTATGTTCAGGTTCAACATCAATTTTCAATGTCCCTTCACTAAATGTACTTGGTACTCTGAACCAAGTTTGGCGGTCATAGGACGCTACTGCATGATAATCGTCCCAACCTTCAGGGTAAGCTGACTTTTCTAACCCAATGATATGTAGACTGTGTTCCACAAAAGGCGTCGATTCTAATCGAAAATGGAACCACTGAAAAAACTCAGAGCCGTTATCTGCATTAATCTCTAGTTGAATATCTTTAGGTTCGCTTAAAGCAAGTACTTTGATATTTCCGCTGTCGAAATTACTCGTAATTTTCATTTAAAAACCCTGCACTCCATTTCCGCGACTGGAGTAATTTGTTATACGTTGTTAGCTGTATGTATCTAAACGCGGAAAGCGTACCACAGCTGGTAAAAATCAAAAACCTCTAAAAGCAAAAAAGCCAGCGGTAGCTGGCTTTTTGAGACAAATTACTTAGCGAGGAAGGCTCGGGAATGATACCTCAGCCATGTCGTGCATCACGCGCACAACCTGACAGCTGTATCCAAACTCGTTATCGTACCATACGTAAAGAACCACACGGTCCGCATCTACGATAGTCGCTTGTGAGTCAACAACGCCCGCATAACGGCTACCTACAAGGTCACTAGACACTATTTCTGTTGATGCAGTGTAATCGATTTGATCTCGTAGATTTGAATGTAATGCTGTATCACGTAGGTACTCATTTAGCTCTTCACGTGTTGTTGCAGTATTCAAATTCAAATTGATTATTGCCATTGAAACATTCGGTGTAGGAACACGGATTGCGTTACCCGTTAATTTCCCTGCAAGCTCTGGAAGCGCTTTCGCTACCGCTTTTGCAGCACCGGTTTCAGTAATAACCATGTTTAACGCCGCTGCACGACCACGGCGGTCAGCTTTGTGGTAGTTATCAATTAAGTTTTGGTCATTTGTGTATGAGTGAACTGTTTCAACGTGGCCGTTTTTGATACCAAACTTGTCGTTAATCGCTTTCAACACTGGTGTAATTGCATTTGTTGTACAGCTCGCCGCAGAAACAATTTTATCTTCAGACAAAATTGCTGCGTTATTAACGCCATATACGATGTTTTTGATGTCACCTTTGGCAGGCGCCGTTAAAAGTACTTTAGACGCGCCTTTTGATTTCAAATGAAGTCCAAGACCGGCCTCGTCTTTCCAAATACCAGTGTTATCTACGATAAGAGCGTTTTCAATACCGTATTGTGTGTAGTCGATTTCGTCAGGTGAATTTGCATAGATTACCTGAATATACGCACCGTTTGCTTTGATAGCATTAAGTTCGTTATCTACCGTAATAGAGCCATTAAATGGACCATGGATTGAGTCACGACGTAATAGACTAGCACGCTTCTCTAAATCACCATCACGACCACCACGCACAACGATTGCGCGTAAGCGAAGATCTGCGTGTGCACCGCCGCGCTCAATTAACAAACGCGCTAGCAGACGACCGATACGACCAAAACCATAAAGCACAACATCACGTGGTTTACGTGATTCGTCTTTATTCAATAACTCAGCAAGTTCTGCATTCAAATAGTCTTCTACAGAACGTCCTTCGCCTGCATTTTTATAGATATAAGCATAAGCTAATTTGCCGATATCGATACGCGCAGGTGCAAGATCCATTTTGGTGATTGCTTCTAAAAACGGAAAGCTTTCACGTAAACGTAATTTGCTTTCTTCAAAACGCGCGACGGTTTTGTGTGCCTTAATTACGTCAATTGCGCTTGCACTGACTAATGGACGACCATAAATGGCGACTTCAATGCCATTGTTACGATATAGACGACCAATGATTGGTAGCATGCTTTCAGCGTAGTCTTGGCGTTCTTGCCAACTATTTTGGTATTGTTGCTCGTGAGATAAGGTCATGTTATTTGCCTAATAAACAATTTACTTTGAACGGATAGCCTTACTCGCTTTCGGTAAGGCAGCGGTATTTTAATGGAAACTGGCACGATTCTCCACTGTTACATCTGAAAAGCTTACGTTAGAATAAAGTGTGAGTTTTACTTGAGGTATTGAAATGTCGATAAAAAAAGCCGCTATTTTCGGCTGTTTGCTGCTAACTGGCTGTGAAGAACCCCTTACATTAAACAGTATTTGTGAATCAACGCCCGCAATGTGTCGGGATCTTAATACTGATAGTCACTGTAAGGAAGAACGAGCAGATTTGATCTTTTCTCGATACGACGAGTTCAAAACCCCCACAGAAGACAACAAATACGATTTGCTTAAAAAATTAGAAAAGTACGACAAATGTGTCTCACTCGCGGCTCAAATTGAACACATCAAATTGAAAGAAAAAACCACCTCTCGAGTTGAAGGGCATTTAACCGCGCAAAAGGAAATGTACCGTATATATCAAGAAACCAAAGAGACCGAACACCCTGGCATTTTGTATTTCCATTGGTCTCGCCAGAATGATGAACACGCCTTGACTAAATTGCTCAAAATGGAAGATTCGCCGCGTGTTAAAAAAGACAAGGAAATGCAGCTCTTCTTAGCAACGTTTTATGCAAAAATAGATGAAGATAAAACCATTGATTTGCTATACAACGTACTTGAATTAAATAAGGCAGGTGAAGTTCCTTCACCAGAAGTATACACCACCTTAGTGAGTTTGTTTTTCAAACAGCACAAGTATAAACATGCCTATACCTTCGCGAAAATAGCGCAGCTATCTGGTGTAGAAGATATCGAAATGCTACCCATCAAACACGAATTGACCAGCCAAGGCAAAGATTTAACGCCGCTTGATGAACTTGCTCAAAAAACGTTTGATAGTGTACGCGAAGGTCGATTTATCTCCCCTCGCGGTATTTAAAAACGAATAAAAAAGGCAGCTTAGCTGCCTTTTTTATTACTGTTTGCTGGTACCGACTTCTACTCGAGTCTTCAGCTTTTGTCCTGGTCTGAACGTGACTACGCGACGAGCAGAGATTGGTATATCTTCTCCCGTTTTTGGGTTGCGCCCTGGTCGCTCTTTTTTGTCACGGAGATCAAAATTACCAAAGCCAGAGAGCTTGACTTGCTCGCCCTTCTCTAGCGCTGAGCGGATTTCTTCAAAAAACGCTTCAACTAAGTCTTTGGCATCCTTCTTATTAATCCCCAATTTTTCAAATAGGTGTTCAGCTATGTCGGCTTTAGTAAGCGCCATATCTAGTCCCTCAACGATGCGTTAAATTGTTTAGCCAATTCGGCCACCACGTTGTCAACAACCAGATTGATGTCTTTCTCTTCGAGTGTTCTATCAACTGCTTGTAGTGTAAGGGCAATGGCTAAACTCTTAAAGTCAGGCTCAATACCTTTACCCTTGTACACATCGAACAAGTTTAGGTCAACTAATTGATTTCCGCCAACTTTCTCAATGCACTTTAAAATATCGCCTATTTTTACGTCATCTGCAACTAAAATAGCAATATCTCGACGATTTGATGGGAATTTTGACAGTTTTTCTGCTTCTGGGATGTGACGAAGCGATAATGCATCTACTTCAATTTCAAAAACATAAGCTGTTTGGTTAAGATCCAAGCCTTTTAACAACTGTGGATGAACCGCACCTAAGTAGCCTACTTTTTTGTCATTTAGATAGATTGCTGCAGATTGACCTGGGTGTAGTCCATCACATGCCTCTGCTTTAAACGTAAACTGATTCGCTTTGTTTGTAAGCGCAAGTAACGCCTCAACATCACCTTTAACATCAAAGAAGTCGACATTGCGCGACGGAACCGACCAATGTTCATTGTGTGTATTACCAAATGCAATACCACCGATAACCGCAACTTGCTCAACACCATTTTCCGCGTTTTCGTTTTTAAGGAATTTTAATCCTTGCTCGAATAGGCGGATACGGCCTTGCTGGCGGTTTTGGTTGTAAACAACAGCGTTTACTAAACCTGGCATTAGACTTACGCGCATCGCAGACATCTCTACCGAAATTGGATGCGGTAACACTAAAGCGTCTGATTCTGGGTGCAACAATGATTGCACTTTCGGGTCAACGAAACTATAGGTAATGGCTTCTTGATAGCCTCGACCAACCAGCGCATGACGAAGTGTTTTCACACTTAAATGTGCTTCTTGGTGTTTTGTCATGTTAAGTGAGGCCGTTGGCGCGACATTTGGGATGTTGTTGTATCCAAAAACTCGGGCGACTTCTTCGATTAAGTCTTCTTCAATGCTTATATCAAAACGGTAGCTAGGAGCAAGTGCGCTCCAAGTGCCATGTTCAAATGTCACATCTAAACCTAAACGAGTTAGGATATCGGTCACTTTTGCATCTTCAATGTGATAGCCGATCACTCGGTCTAAGCGCTCACGACGTAATGTCACCGCGACTGGTTTTGGCAGATCTGCCTCAGAAACAGCTTCAACCACAGGGCCTGGTTGACCGCCTGCAATTTCGATTAGAAGTGCTGTAGCACGTTCCATTGCATCACGTTGTAATTGATAATCCACACCACGCTCATAACGGTGCGAGGCATCAGTATGAAGACCATAACCACGCGCTTGACCCGCAATCGCCAAAGGATTGAAAAACGCGCTTTCTAGAAGCACGTCAACTGTGCCCTCTTTTACGCCTGACGCTTCGCCACCAAAAATACCGGCAATCGCAAGTGCTTTATTGTGATCAGCAATGACAAGTGTCGAAGATTTCAGTTTTGCGGTATTGCCGTCAAGTAAAACGAGTTCTTCACCTTCATTTGCATTTCGAACTTTAATACCACCTTCAATTGCGTTTAAATCAAACGCATGCATGGGGTGACCTAGTTCAAGTAATACATAATTAGTCACATCAACGACAGGATCGATGCTACGAATACCGGAACGGCGAAGCTTTTCAACCATCCAAAATGGGGTAACTGCGTCTAGGTTAATACCTTTAATTACACGACCTAAGTAACGCGGGCAAGATGCAGGATTAACCAGTTCAATTGAGATTGAATCTTCAATCGTAGGTGCAACCGCTGGAATATCTAATGTTTTAACATCAATACCGTTCAATACACCCACTTCGCGTGCAAGACCTTTAATACCCAGGCAATCACTGCGGTTAGGTGTTAGGTCTACATCGATAGTTACGTCATTTAAACCGAAATACTCGCGAATATCTTGACCGATTGGCGCATCAGCAGGCAACTCAATAATACCGTCAGAATTATCCGCCATGCCAAGTTCAGCAAATGCGCAAAGCATCCCGTTTGATGGTTGTCCGCGCAACTTCGCTTTTTTGATTTTGAAATCACCTGGTAATACTGCACCAACAGTCGCTACAACCACTTTAAGGCCTTGACGACAGTTAGCAGCACCACATACGATGTCTAGGAGTTCGTCACCACCAACATTTACTTTTGTTACACGTAACTTGTCAGCGTCTGGGTGTTGGCCACACTCAACCACTTCACCAATCACGACCCCCGAGAATTCACCTGCTACAGGGTCTAAACCGTCAACTTCTAGACCAGCCATTGATAGTTGTTCAGATAAAGCATTGGTGTCAATTGCTGGGTTAACCCACTCTCGTAACCACTTTTCACTAAATTTCATTGTTTACGTCACTCTTATCTGAATTGGTTTAGGAATTTCAAATCGTTTTCGAAAAACGCACGAAGATCAGTTACGCCATAGCGAAGCATAGTCAGTCGTTCTACACCCATACCAAATGCAAAGCCAGTGTATACTTCAGGGTCGATGCCCACTGAACGCAGTACGTTTGGATGAACCATGCCACAACCCAGTACTTCTAACCATTTACCATTTTTGCCCATTACGTCCACTTCGGCAGATGGCTCAGTAAATGGGAAGTAAGAAGGACGGAAACGAATTTCCATATCTTCTTCAAAGAAATTACGCAGGAAATCGTGAAGAATGCCTTTAAGTTCTGTGAAGCTCACATTTTTGTCTACCATCAAGCCTTCTACTTGGTGGAACATTGGTGTGTGAGTTTGGTCGTAATCGTTACGATATACGCGACCAGGAGAAATAATACGCAGTGGTGGTTGCTCCGTTTCCATTGTACGAATTTGAACGCCACTTGTTTGCGTGCGTAAAACAAGTTTAGGATTGAAATAGAATGTATCGTGATCAGCACGAGCTGGGTGATGTTCAGGAATATTCAGAGCATCGAAGTTATGGAAATCATCTTCTACTTCTGGACCAGATTTAACGGCAAAGCCAAGCTCAGTAAAAAATGATTCAATACGCTCAATCGTACGCGTAACAGGGTGAATACCACCCGCTGGCATTACTCTACCTGGTAATGTAACGTCGATTGTTTCCGCAGCCAATTTTGCTTCAAGCGCTGCAGCGGTTAACGCTTCGCGTTTTGTATTGATTGCGTTTTGTACTTGGTCTTTCGCTTGGTTAATCACTTGACCTGCTTCTTTGCGCTCTTCCGGCGCAAGACTGCCAAGCGTTTTTAACTGTTCTGTGATTTCACCTTTTTTACCTAGGTATTTAACCCTAGCGTCTTCTAGATGCGCAATTTCGCTCGCTGCTTCAATCGCAGCCAAAGCTTGCGCTAAAATGCTCTCTAAGTTCATTCTAAACCTGATCTTTTAAAAAAGAGTTTGCCGATAAATAAACACTAATGATAACTGAATTTGAAGGGGTTGTGCCATAGCCATAGGCTTGTATTTGCAGATTATTTAAATTGATTACAAGCCTAAAGTAGATTTAATGAAAGGAATGGTCAATTTTCGTTGAGCTGCCATGGATGCATGGTCAAGTTTGTCCAAAACATCTAGTAATGCGCGCATGTCTCGACTTAAACGAGTCAACAGAAAACGGGAGCAATCGTCACTTAGTTCTAATCCTCTCATTTTTGCACGTTTGACTAGCGCTTCTGCCTTATCGTCATCACTCATCGAGCGGATCTGGAACGTCGTTCCCCACGTTAAACGTGATTCTAAATCGGGTAAAAACAAGTTAAGCATATTGGGGAGCAAGTCGGCGGCCACTACTAGGAGTTTTCCTGGCTCGTTGAACCGATTATAAAAATTGAATAGTGCTTTTTCCCAACTTTCATTACCTGCCACCAGCTGCATATCATCAATACACACGACATCCAACCCATCAAGTCCATCCAACATCTCAGGGCCGTAATGCAGTACTTCACGAAGTGACAGCAACATCGTAGATAAGCCAAGCTCTTGGGCATAAACACACGTCGCATAGAGCAGATGCGACTTTCCTGAATCGGCGAGTCCACAAAGGTAAGTAAATTGAAACTGCGTTTCTCTCTTCGCAAAGGCGGATTTTAAATGTGTCACTTCCAATGATTGTTCACCGCCAAAATACGATGAAAACGTTTCATCATCAGGCAAAGTAACGGGCAGTGCCATTTGCATTGGTTCCATTACTTTCCTACCCATTCATACGTAAGATTTTTGGCATTTTCAACATGATAAAAGGCATTAGGATCTACGTAAATTGACAAAGCCTGTTCAAGTGACAATGCTTTTTTGAGATCCATCACATTGCTAACATGTTGAACGACAAATTCAACCGTCCCTTCTGAACGAGAAAAGATGTCTACGTCTTTTATAGAGCTGATTGACTGTAATCTGCGTTTTGCAAGCTCGATATCCTTAAAGTTTCTTAAGTTTCTAATTGTAATGGTATCTGTTTTAAGCTCTGCGATACTGGAATTGCTAATAGAAAATTCTTCAAGTAATGAGTGCGCTAGATTTTCAACCATTTGACTGATAATTACTTGCTTGTCTCCAACTAACTGTTGAGGTTCAAAGTAAAGTGCATCAGTGTAACGCCATTCCAGCATCCAACTACTGCTGGCTGGTTGCTGAAAAATCCGAGCGGTAATAACGCGTTCAGCACCGTAACGTTTTGAGGCATTTTCGACTGGCTCAGAGAAATTAGCCCAGACTTCGGGCACACCCACTTGCAGTCGATCTTGAAGATCTAATAAAGGTACCAAAATAGGTAAACCCCACTCTGTTGCCTTATCGTAAATGAGTCGTTCCAATTGTGGATAGCTTTCTCGTGTAACAAATTCTCTCGTTTGATTATCTTCAATTACCATCCATAACACGATTTGAGGGCGTCGATTCCCCCAAAATGGCCAATTTGCATCACGAACTAATTGGTTCATCTTCGTTTCGTCGAACAAAAAACTGGCTTTCAACTCGCCTTCACTGTTTTCAACATACTCGTACTTTGTCAAATATTCACTGTAGTCTCTAAGAGCTTGACGAACGAGCTTGTGGCTTTGGGTGTTATCCACCCCTGTGAGTTTCTTTATTACGCGTGTTAATGCATCTTGCCCCGCTTCAATGCGAGCTTGGCGTGATTTGTCTTTGACTTGAACGCTACTTTGATAAAGGTTTTGAATTTCCACAGCTTGCACTGAAAAACAAAGTAGACAAATTGAAGTAAGTAACAGCCTTAGTAACATAAATCGACTTATTGGCTTCTGATGTCTTGATCCTAATGCAAAGCGGAGCAAATGAAAAGTAGTCGATATTTTACAAACGGTAAATTGGATTACCTATCTCGTTAATTTGACGAATAAAACCGCAACTAAGTAATAAATTGTCCCCTCGCATTGCGCATTCAGGCAATAACAAATTGGTTTTTGCCTTTTGATTTCGCCTCATACAAATTTACATCCGCTTTAACCAAAAGCGTTTCTGCGTTGAATACACTTTCAGCGTTAGAAGAAATGCCAATACTGGCCCCACACGCGACTGAATCGCCATTGCTGAGATGAATGGGCTTTTTTATCGCATTTAATATTCTTGTCACTAATATTTCTAGATCTACCTCTGTCAATCCATCGTCAATTAATATGACAAATTCATCACCACCAAGACGAGAAACAGTATCGTATTCACGAACACTCGCCATGAGTCGATTTGCAACTGCGACGAGCACTTCATCTCCACTATGATGCCCATAGTTGTCGTTTATCGGTTTAAAATCATCCAAATCTATATAAATAACAAATACTTTGACATCAGTACGAGTCGATTTGGAGGACAATCGCTCCAGCTCACGAAAGAGATATTTTCGATTAGTTAACCCTGTTAAACTATCGTGCAGCGCTTCGAATTCAAGCTTGGCTTGGAGTGATTCACTTTTTGTCATTTCAGTACGCAGTTCAGTTAGGCTTTTTTCAAGCTCCTGAGTACGCTCCAGAACTCTAGACTCAAGTTCCGTTTTGTAGGCATTTAATGACGCATTTGCCTGCACAAGCGCTTGCTGATTATTAAACGCATCGAGCGCTGACGAGATGACATGACTGATTGCATAGAGTACATCGATTATCATGCCCGAGTATTCGTCTTCTCGACGATAGGATTGAATGATGAATGCGCCCATAAAACTTTGACGATTGATGAGCGGGAAGCAAAGCCACTGCTTGGGGATTGTACCGAGTACTTTCAGAACGCCACGCCCAATTAAGGATTTTATTTCGTCCTCTGAGTAGTTACATACGCGCTGGCAATTTAGCGCATAGGCCGTAAGTGACTTGCCGATTTCCTCAACGGGAACGTCATCCAATTCTTCTGCTCGAATATCATCCATAACGTCATGAAAATAGGGAAAAGATAGCCGCCCATTCTCTTTAAATAAAACGACATAAAAATTATCAGCGTAGGTTATCTTTTGCAAAATACAGTGGATATCCAACAAAAACCGCTGAATAGAATCGCTGGTGTTTAAACAAGCCACAATATTTGTAACGCTATCAATTACTCGCTCATTTTCGACCATAGGTAAAAACGTCCCAATTTTCGTCTACTTAAGTAAAGCTCAGAATCCAAAGTTCGCAACCATTTAACTTATTGTGCGTAAAACCTCCCTTCTATTCGCCCCAAGCAAACTTGTTTTCTTTTCTTTTGCCCCCATTGTTTTGACACATCAATGTGCAAGGAAAATTCAAATGAAATATTTACACACGATGGTGCGGGTAAAAGATTTGGACGCTTCGTTACGCTTCTACCGCGATTTACTAGGTTTAAAGGTGGTAAAACAAAAAGATTATGAAGCAGGTCGTTTTACACTAGTATATCTCGCCGCGCCTGCACAAGAAGCCGAAGCAGAAGCAACTGGTGCGCCTACCATTGAATTGACTTATAACTGGGACACTGAATCCTATACTGGTGGCCGTAATTTTGGGCATCTCGCATTCGAAGTCGACGACATCTACAAAACTTGTCAATTTTTGATGGACAATGGCGTAACCATAAATCGACCTCCTCGCGACGGCCACATGGCCTTTGTTCGTTCGCCGGACAATATATCGATTGAGTTACTGCAAAAAGACGGTGCATTAGAGCCTGCAGAGCCATGGGTATCGATGAAAAATACAGGTGAATGGTAAGTTGTTACAACGCCCTTCCCTTTGTCACTATCACGGTGAATGATATTTATAAGACAGCAGGTTTAATTCTCGCTTAACCTGCTCATTTTCTAGAAGTTTGTTGACGATTTCAAATTCTTCATTCCGAGATCTTAACGCCATGATATGGCGTGTATAGCGGTCATGAGGTATTTCTGAAACATGAAACAAGCCAAGCCAATGATTCTTCGCTTCTAAATATTGCCGTGTACTTCGGCTAACGATAGCAACATCCAGCCGTTGCTTTAACAGCATGTCTAAAAGGTGTATTTCTTCGTTCGTATTGACACGTGTCAGCAAATCCTTAGCAGCCAATTCATCTACGCCGAAATACTTATAACCCAGTATCCCGCCTATCGTTTTTTGATGAAGAGATGTTTCGCCTTCGTATTCGAAAGGTATTTTATGGAAAGACACAAAGTCATCGGTATCCTCAAAAACCGCGGAAGTCCAAAGGTATTTTTCATGCTTAAGATCACCAAACCAAATTGGGTTTACCCCCATGACTAAACCATCGAGAGACGCATCTTCTACGCCCTTATCAAGTCTTTTACGAGGTAAAAAGTGAGTTTGGAACGTAACTTGTTGCTGGTATCGGTTAAACACATCTGCCACATCAAAATAAAGTCCGGTTTGTTCACTAATGTCAACAATGTAAGGCGCTTTTAGATGGTAAACATAGAGCGTGACTATCGGTTTCGCTAACAGCGAAAACGACAGCACCAGAAATATTACGCTTAGAATCGCTTTCAAATGATCATCTCAACATTTCTGTTAAGCTTTTGCCATCAACATCATTTCGTCAAGTTCGCTTTTTTACTTGCTGTAGGCTCTGTGAGATAATCTCGCCATGACTGCGTTAAGCACTATTAAATTTTAAGTTATTTGAATGAATTACGACAACCAAGCTACTTTTTATTGGTATGATTTTGAGTCTTTTGGCGCCACACCTCAAAAAGATAGACCAAGTCAGTTTGCAGGTGTTCGCACTGATAGCCAATTCAATATTATTGGCGAGCCATTAATTATTTACTGTAAGCAAGCACCTGATTATCTGCCTCACCCCGAGGCATGTCTAATAACTGGGATCACACCTCAACTTGCTAATAGCAAAGGGCTTGTTGAAGCTGAGTTTATCGCACGTATTCATGAAGAATTTAGCAAACCTAACACCTGTGTTGTCGGCTATAACAACATTCGTTTCGATGATGAATTAACACGCTATACACTGTATCGTAATTTCTACGATCCGTATGAACGAGAGTGGCAAAACGGCAATAGTCGCTGGGATTTAATCGATGTGGTTCGAGCATGTTATGCGTTAAGACCAGAGGGCATTGAGTGGCCAGAAAAAGAAGATGGCTCTGCTAGTTTTAAACTCGAACATTTAACCAAAGCCAACAATATCGAGCACGGCCAAGCTCACGATGCGCTTAGTGATGTCATTGCAACGATTGAGCTGGCAAAACTGCTTCGTCAAAAGCAACCAAAATTGTTCGACTTTTTCTTAATGAACCGCAACAAAAAAGCGCTTTCGAATTTAGTCGATGTGTTTAACATGACGCCTCTCGTACATACCTCATCCAAAATAAGTGCGTTACATGGGTGTACAACCTGGATTGCGCCGATGAGTTTTCACCCGGCAAATAAAAATGCAGTTGTTGTGTTTAACCTAGCTTTTGACCCAACGCCACTGATTGAGTTGAGTGTTGATGAAATTAGGCAGCGACTATACACCAAGCGTTCTGAACTTAAAGATGACGAACATCCTATCGGTCTTAAACTCGTTCATTTGAATAAATGTCCAGTACTTGCTCCAGCTAAAACGCTGCTGCCAGAGAATGCTGCCCGTCTAGATATCAATCGAGAGCAATGTTTAGCAAACCTTGCTGTTCTCAAACATCATCCGGAGCTTCGAGAAAAAGTTGCAGCCGTATTTGCAGATGGCGACGGCTTTGAGGCATCGTCAAATGTTGACTACCAACTTTATCAAGGTTTTGCGAGTCATGCCGACAAATCTAAATTTGCGGTGATCCGCGACTGCGCACCTGATCAATTAGGCAACTTAGCATTGCATTTTGACGACGCTAAATACGCAACGCTCCTTTTCCGCTATCGAGCCAGAAACTGGCCTGAGTCACTCTCACCAGACGAGTTAGAAAAGTGGCGAAAATATTGTCAAGACAAACTACTTAACGGTACAGACAATCCAAGTATCAACGCCGAGGATTTTATGCTCACGCTTGAGAATTTGGTGCATCAACATGAAGGGAATGAACGAAATTTAAAAATTTTAAAGGCTTTATATCACTACGCACAAAGCCTTTAATATATGGAAAAGTAACTACCTATTTTTTCTCATGAATTGCATCGAGTCTCGCCAGTAGGCTCGATGTATCAAAGCGTCCGCCACCAATAGACTGCACATCCGAGTAATATTGATCGACCAAGGCGGTGAGAGATAACGTTGCACCATTTGAACGCGCCTCATCAAGTGCAATACCTAGATCTTTTCGCATCCAATCTACGGCGAAACCAAACTCATATTCACCCGCTAACATCGTTTTATAACGGTTCTCCATTTGCCAAGAGCCTGCCGCTCCTTTTGAGATGGTTTCAATGACTTTCTCTCCTTCAAGCCCTGCTTTCTTCGCGAAATGCAACCCCTCGGCAAGACCTTGTACTACGCCTGCGATACAAATTTGATTGACCATTTTACACAGTTGGCCTGAACCAATCGGACCCAATAATTGGCTAAAACGGGCGAATGCGTCCATTACTGGTTGAACTTTGGCAAATGTCTTTTCCTCGCCACCAACCATTATCGTCAGTGCGCCATTCTCGGCACCAGCTTGTCCCCCTGAAACAGGCGCGTCCAAAAACGCAATATTTAGAGCAGTACAGCGTTCACCTACTTCGCGCGCGACTTTAGCTGAGGTTGTAGTATGGTCGATTAAAATACTGCCTGCACTCATGCCCGCCAAGACACCGTCGTCGCCATAAACTACAGAGCGTAAATCGTCATCGTTCCCAACACACATAAAGACCATTTCACTGCCAGTGACCGCAGCTTTCGGGGTAGTTGCAAACTGTCCTCCAAATTGAGTCACCCAATCTTGAGCCTTTTGTGTCGTGCGGTTATAAACAGTCACTTCGTAGCCTGCTTTTTGTAAATGCCCCGCCATCGGAAAACCCATAACGCCAAGACCGATAAAACTTACTTTAATTGACATAAAACTGTCCTATTTGATTGGTACACTCGAAAGATGGAGTTTTTATACCCAAGGTTTATGGGTATCGCAATTGAAAATTATGAAAATATTTAGTCAGTTAACATTGGCATGGAGGTAAGGCAACATGGACAATATTTATCGCTATAGCGTTCAACTTATTGATGGTGAAACCTTTCCACTCAAATTATTAACCGGAAGAACCGTACTTTTTGTTAATATTGCCAGTAAATGTAGTTTCTCTTCTCAACTTGCCACACTCGAAAAACTTTATCAAAAGTATCGAAGTAAAGGGTTTGAGATCATTGCATTCCCATGCAATCAATTCGGAAAAAACGAACCTTTAGAAGGTGAGATGTTAAGAGAGTACTACCGCTCTCAAGCCAAAGTCAGTTTTCCACTTTGCCAAAAGGTACTGGTTAATGGCCCTGATGCACATCCGCTCTTTAACTATTTGAAAGCTCACACTCGTGGCATTGCACAAAACCGTGCTATTAAGTGGAACTTTACCAAGTTTTTAGTAAACTCTGAGGGTCAATTGGTCTCTCGCTATGCACCAAGGACCAAACCGGAATCTCTCCATTGCGCCATTGAAGGTTTATTAGAAAATGAAAATCGCTCTGTTCAGTTCGCAAAACTATGAAAAACCGTTTTTCAACCAATTTGCTTTGCAATACCCTGAGCTTGAAATCACCTATTTTGAAGAAAAATTAAATCACCAAACGGTAGCTATGGCGTCAGGTTTTGACGCTATTTGCGCCTTCGTAAACGATTGCCTAGACGCGGACGTTATCACTACGCTTGCCAAAATGAATATTCGGTGCATTGCACTGCGTTGTGCCGGTTTCAACAACGTAGATTTGCCCGCAGCAAAGAAAAACGGCATTTCGGTTGTTCGCGTTCCAGCATACAGCCCCGAAGCCGTTGCCGAACATTGCGTTGCGTTAATGCTCACATTAAGCCGGAAAACCCATAAAGCCTACAATCGTGTTCGTGAAGACAATTTTGATTTAAATGGCTTGCTGGGATTCAACTTATTTAAAAAAACAATTGGCGTCATTGGTTGTGGGAAAATAGGTCAATCATTAGTAAATATATTAAACGGATTTGGCGCGAATGTGTTAGTTTGCGACCCAAATATTGGCGAAGGTAATTACACCCAAGTCAACCTAGATATGTTGCTATCTCAAAGCGACGTTATTTCGCTACATTGCCCTTTGACTGAACAAACTCACCATCTAATCGACGAAGCGGCTTTTGCTAAAATGAAAGATGGCGTAATGCTAATTAATACAAGCCGTGGTGCTCTCGTAGACAGTAAAGCCTGCATTGGAGCACTTAAAAGCCGTAAACTCGGCTACTTGGGATTAGACGTGTACGAACAAGAATCGGAACTCTTTTTCCAAAACCACTCTGGCGAAATTTTGCAAGACGATGTGTTTTCTCGACTTGTTAGTTTTCCAAATGTGCTTGTGACCGGACACCAAGGTTTCTTTACACAAGAAGCGCTGAGCGAAATTGCGCGAGTGACCGTGGATAACTTACTTGCTTGGAAAAACAAACAGGCAATAAAAAACCAAGTCATATAGACTTGGTTTTTTATTCTGTAATGCAGCTCAGTTGCTTACTTAACGCCTAATTCACGCAGGCGCTCCTGCAAGTAGCTATCTGCAGTGTAACGCTCAGACAACACAACATCCGGACGAGGGTGTAAGAAAAGAGGTAGTGAAATACGAGACTTTTCAGATGCCTTACCCGTTGGGTTGATCACTCGGTGAATCGTTGATGGGAAGTATCCACCCGATGCTTCTTGCAGCATGTCACCGATATTGATGATCAGGTTTCCAAAATCACATGGAACGTCTAACCAGCTACCATCTTGACGTTGTACTTGCAAACCCGGCTCATTCGCTGCTGGTAATACGGTGAGTAAGTTAATATCACCGTGCGCTGCTGCACGAATTGCGCCTGGCTCTTCATCACCTGTCATTGGTGGGTAATGTAGAATTCGAAGTAGAGTTTGATCTGAGTTTGCAATCATATCTTTTAGATCAATTGAGAACTTCGCACGTACTTCTTCCGGCGCGTTTTCTTGAACCCAACTTAACAATGTTGATGCGAACTCATTCGCTAAACGATAATATTCGCGAATTTCTTCTTCTAATTGAGCAGGTACTCGACCTTTAGGGTAAACGTGGAAGTATTCTTTAATATCCTTAATCGTAAAACCTTTAGCAACCTCTGAAACAGAGGGTGGAAAGTAACCATCTTGAGTTTCTTTGCTAAATAAATAATTGTGCTTTTCTTCAGAATCGAAAAAGGCTTGCCAATTTTTGTAGATAGATTCAACCAGTGACTGCGGGATTGGGTGGTTCTTCAAAACACCAAAACCTGTGTTACGAAGTGATTCAACGAACTGTTCAGCAGCATTTGGTGCTTGGTAGTCAACTGTAGGTAATTCTTGCATCTCTTTATCTACCCAATGAATATGATTGCGTGAGCTTAGTTTAGCAAAGCTTAGACAAAGCGTTAGGCTAAACTCGCCAGTGATTTAAATAATGGGCGAGGATAGAGAAAAGCCCCCTCAATCATAAGGACATATGTCCGATGAGCGAAAAGGTGACGATGCCTCATTGACTTAGATCAAGAAGTTGCAGAGCATGGGATTGAAAATGCCCATTGGAGTCCTCGATCAGATGAAGTCACGGAAAGACTACCTTTTAATCCAGATGTAATGATACTGGAGGTGATTGGTGCACCCAGTCCCATGTGACCTGAGTTACCTCGTTTTGTTGTAACAAATGGCGTCAGTAACTGTTCGACGCTCAATCCCTGTAGGCCTTTTCCATTGTCACTAAATTCAATGTGTAATTGGTTTTGTGCACAATAGGCAACAATGTTAATTGAAATCTCAGGTACACCACTGTGCGTGAGGGAATTGATGAACAAATGATATAGAGCAAGTTCCAATTTTTCTCTGTCTATCAAAACCATTTCATCGGGCAACGACATAGTTAATTCATAAGGTACATTGCTTTTGTTCTGTTTTATTTTGACTTGGACTCCGTCCAAGACGTCCTGAAGATTAACTGCTTCCTTGACACTCTGTGTATCCGCCACCGAGATTGATTTCAGCGCCTCAACACAATATTTAACGCGTTTTAAATTTCTTTCGGTTAATTCGATACAGTCGTCTGCGCCCGAAAAAAGCGTTTCAATATCATTCGCACTGAGTCGCTGTGCTTGATATTGCCCTTTCGTTGTTGCAACCATATCATTCAAATGAGAGATTGCCGTGATACTTGTCCCCAAAGGCGTGTTTATTTCATGCGCAATCCCCATCACCATTTGCCGGATCCGCTCTGACAGCGCCTGAGAAAGCTGCAAACTTTTCATGTCTAACAGTGAAAACTGCGTTTTGACACGGGCCATAATCTCAGCGGGTTTAAATGGCTTTGTTATGTAGTCAACGCCACCCACATCGAAAGCTTCAACCAGATTATCCGTATCGGTCATTGCGCTTACAAAAATAACGGGGATATCACATAGACCTTTATCTGCTTTAAGCTGTTTGCAAAGCTCTATCCCTGATATTTCAGGCATATTGATATCGGTAATAATAAGATGAGGTGAATGTTCTCTTGCGAGTTTGAGTGCCAATGTCGCATTTGTTGCAGCACGTACTCGATGATTGGGTTGTTTTAAAATAAGTTGCAAGACCTGAAGATTTTCCGGCACATCATCAACAATTAAGATTTCTCGCATTACGAATTCGACTCCTTATCCAATCCTAATTTATCGTGAAGTCTCAGATAAATTCTTGAGTAAAAGGCACAAACGACTATGGTTATTATAGGGTCAGGTCAATAAGCCGTGGTTATGTCGTTTAAATCCTTGTCTGCTATCTTACTTGTCAGCATCATAATCCCTACTCTTTGGTTGTTTTCTGCCTTAAACACCTCTCCTAGCATAGACCTTAAACTACAAAATATCGAAGTCGAACTCAAAAATCTTAATAAACAATTGGGTTTACTTATAGACACCCCGCTTTCAGATAAAAGTGCGTGGAAATCTGCGCAAATGAGTCGAATTCATACGTTACAAAACATAAATCACAATCTTCATTTTTTAGAGACCCCCACTGAAGTTCAGACTCAATTGGACGAAGTATTAAAGTTCGAGTCTCAAACCGCGTTAGAACAAAGTTCGAATCGTGATCTGCTCGTTAAAGAGTATCTTTCTCTCAGCAATGTTTTTTGGCCCTGGCTCAATCAACACGCTATCTTCGCTGAACAATCTAAGTACCTACCTTTAACGTACTCGCTCACGGCGCTTGCAGGATCATTTGCGTTGTTCGCGCTGCTTTTGTATTTATTTTATTTAAAACCATTGCAACGCTTTCTCGTTCATATTAGTCAACAATCTAATGAAGATACGCTTATTGAAATTCCAGATTTTCATGCAAAAGAGCTCAAAACCATTGCGTCAGCAGTCAAACGAATGTTTTTTAATTCCACTCAACAAATTCAGCACTCGAAGTTACTCTCTGCACTTAATGAAAAACTGCGTTCGACTGAAAGTTTAGAAACTTACACTGACCTGTGCTTAGGTTACCTAGTAAAGCATATTGGACTGCCCGGAATTTCGATTTTGAATATCAGTGACAATCAACTCGATGTCATTGCACGACAAGGTAAAGTCCCTTTTGTGGATGCTGAAAACCCTTTATTTAAAGCAACCGTGAAGCAGGATAACTATCAAACGTACAGCCCAAGTAACCAATCGCTGAACATTATATTCGGCAATGAAACATTGAAGATTAAACTGCTTTATGGCTTCGCGTTAAAAAACACCGACAACGTGCTTTGTCTGCTTTATTTTCCAAGCTTGCGAATTCTTGAACAAGCTGAAATCAACTTGATTAAAGAAGTGGTGAAAGATTTAAGCGTCGCCATTGAGCGTGATGAAAACTCTACGCTTCGTCAAAACACTGAAAAAGCCTTAGCGCACCAACTTGAATTAACCCATTCGATGATTAATGCAATACCCAATCCCACATTTTACCGAGAAAAATCAGGACAATTTATTGGTGTAAATAAAGCGTTTTTAGACTTCTTCGACCAATTTGAAATGGATATCGTCGGATCAACACTCGATCAAGTTTACCCTCCACACGTCGCCAGTATGCTTGCTGAAAAACAAACTGAAATTTTGCAAAGCGGTCGTGAGATGCGTTATGAACTCAACCTATTGGATGGTTCAGGTTCTGCACGAGATATTATTGTATTCGAAGGTCCGTTTTTTGATGGCAATGGCGATATCCAAGGCATCGTCGGCATGTTCTTAGATGTGACTGAACGTAATCAACTGCAGCAAGAACTCATCGACGCAAAGATAGAGGCAGACAGACTGACAAAAGTGAAAAGTGAGTTTTTGGCCAATATGAGCCATGAGATCCGCACACCCATGAATGCTATTTTAGGAATGGCTCACCTCGCACTTAAAACTCAAATGTCCGATAAACAATATGGCTATGTCAGCAAAATTAATAATGCTGCAAAGCAATTGTTATCGCTGATTAATGACATTCTCGATTTCTCTAAAATTGAAGCTGGTAAACTCACCCTAGAACGAACACAGTTCGAACTCAAAAGAGTGATCGAAAATGTGTCTAGCATTACCGAAATTAGAGCAGATGAGAAAAACATTGATTTCCATATAAAACTTGATCCCGCATTACCTGACTATTACATCGGAGACCCTCTAAGACTAGGTCAGATCCTAATTAATTTAGCCGGCAATGCTGTGAAGTTTACCGACTCAGGCTCAGTAACCTTAAGCGTAAATTTAGAGAAACAAGACAATGAAATTACTTATGTTCGTTTCAGTGTCAAAGACACTGGGATAGGCATGAGTCAAGATCAGCAAAAAGCGCTGTTCCAATCTTTTTCTCAAGCGGACACCTCGATTTCTCGTAAATACGGTGGTACGGGACTTGGTTTGACTATCTCACAACAACTTGTGCGGTTGATGAATGGCGAAATATACGTAGAAAGTGAACTTAGCAAAGGCTCTGAGTTTTATTTCATCGTTGAGCTTCAGGCTGTGGATAAAACGGCAGAGCCAGTCCTTCCTGCAAGATTTACGCAACGTATAAACGCATTAGTCCTTGATGATAATGTGCAAGCACTTGCTATTACCCATGAGTTACTCGAATCCATGGGGTTATATGTATCGAGTACGACAGACGTGCAAGAAGCATCTAGAATACTTAATGAATCAAAGATCGATATCGCGTTTATTGATTGGAAAATGCGTGATGTCGACGGTATCGAGTTCATTAAAAACCAGCGACAAAAAAATCGTGACACGAAATATGTGCTCATTACGGCCTATGGAAGAGATCTGAATATTGAAGATAACGACAAGGCGGCCATAGACTGTATAGTGCTTAAGCCTGCAACACCATCTTATTTATATGATGCGGTTGTAAGCTGCACGGGTTTTGGAATTGCTAAGTCACCTGAACCACAAAACTTGATTGATAAATCGAAACTTTTTGAAGGTTTAACTATACTCGTTGCGGAAGATCAACCTATTAACCAAGAGATTGCTGTTGAAATCCTTAAACACTATGGTGCAAAAGTTGATGTAGCAAATAATGGTCGCGAGGCGATTGAAAAAGTAACCACTCAAACGTTTGATGTGGTTCTGATGGACATGCAAATGCCTGAAGTAGACGGATTAACCGCGACCCATGAAATTCGTAAAGTTTGGACACAAGAAAGCTTACCTATTTTAGCGATGACCGCAAATGCCATGCAAGAGGACGTTGATAAGTGCCTTGCTGCCGGTATGAATGGACATATTGCAAAGCCCATTGACTTGCAACAGTTAGAGTCATCCATTTTAAATTGCATTGGAAAATCGGCGGTAAATGAAACCACGGTAACAAAACCCGATACGTCTCCTCCTTCTCAAGAAGCACAGGAAGAAAAACAAATCGGTGAACTGGTCGGAATTAACATAAAAGAAGGTATCGACAGAGCCGCAGGCAATCCCCACATTTATTTTCAAATCCTTGAAAAGTTTCTGCGCCAGCAAAGCGAAGAACTAATTAATTTGCAACAGGCTCTTTCGATTGGCGATACCGACTTATCGAACCAATTGCTGCACGCAATAAAAGGGGCAAGTGCAAACCTGTCGATTCATTATCTTGCAGAGCAATGTAAGAAGCTCGAAAGAGAGGTTAAAGACCAAACAATACGCCTCGAAGACATCGATACACTTATTTCATACGTGCGCTCACAGCTTGAAGTGCTTAATGAAATGAAACGAGTAGACGTTATTAAACCTGCCATACAACCTACACTAAATACGAAAGCCCTTCTTGACGACCTTGAAACCGCATTGGCTGATTACAATACAGAAGCGCTTGACCTTGCTGAAGGGTTATCCACTATCACCACGATTGACCCAGATGAAATTGAACTTGTGAAGACCTTAATTACACGTTTCGAATTTGACGACGCTTTACAGAAGGTCAGAAATATAAATCAACGTTTACATTAAGGACTTAGGGCTGAAAATTCGATCTTGCTAATGCAGCTAGGTTTTATTTTTATGTTGAACAACATCGCTTTTTCGAGCAAAAATAGGCAGTTCTTTAATCAATTGTCTCACATCGAGAGTCAAATTGGACTAAATGAGAACAGGAACTCATATCAGCGCAAGTTCAAAAGGAATGAAATGAACATGAAAAGCTACTCTAAAGCCGCCACTTTTTCCCTAACACTACTTAGTATCTTTGGAGCTAGTGCATCAAGCCCCATGCGAATGATGCCGGAACAACTTGAATTCAATGTAAATGCAGAAATGGCGATGTTACGTGCAGATGGTACATTTGCTCAACTTGCTAAATGCAGCAACAAGTCGGAGGAAGTCATCGCGAACGGATATAAAGCATTACTGCCTAAATGTCTTACCGCCGACCCTGCGAGTATTCAATCGTGCTACTTCACTGGCATACAAAAAATTACGGGGTTAAGTAAAACGCAACTAGAGATCTGTGAAGAGGAACTAGGGCCAGACTCAAGTGAACAGATTGAACTTGTTGAACGCCAGCTTGAGGAGCTTAATCTTGAACAAGCTAAGCTTGAAAATAGTGATGAGCTGAGCGAAGAAGATCAACAAAGACTTGATTCGATTGCAACCCAAATAGATGAACTAAATGGGCAACTAGGGTCTCTTTATGATGCACAAGAATCAGAAAACGTCAGAGATCTCGAAATAATGAATGCGGAAATGCGCAAAATAAACAAAACACTCGAGCCATTAGAAAAACACGAAGTACATAACCTACCAACAGATCTGGAACAGCCTTGGACAGATAGTCCACCTACGTTTGCTCATTTGCCTGAAAACGTGCGTGAAGCAAAGCGGAGCCAGTGGGTTATCTGTTCACATATGACCACGGATGCAACTTTGGTAGCCGAAACTATTGGTTCAGTAAAACGTCAGCCTAGAGCATTTGCCGTTACCGACGAACAGAATCAACAACAGCTTCGGGCGCTTTATTCTGCATCTCATGGCACCTTTTTAGACCAAATTGACAACAAAATAATGGAAATAGGTTTAAAACAGTGGCAGCAAGCACACACCACGCTAGGCACGCACAATGTGGCCAAAATGGCGTGGGAATGGTGCCAAGCTCAACCAAGTATTCAATTTGTCAACCTTGATGACTCAAGACTGTAAATACTGGCTAAGCTGATTATGGTCGGAGCGTAGCGATTTCCACTGTAAGTGTCTGCGCTAACCATATGGCTTTTATGAAATAATCTCAATATTGAAAGTTAGTGAGATTTGCCTTGCCGTCAATTTGACGAGCAAGGCAAATCAATTGGCAGACTAGGTAGCAAACAAACTAAATCACACCGCTTTGCAATTGGCGCGCTTACCTTCCGCTTTTGCTTGCTCTAATAATGGGGAAACCTTTGGTAAAGCTTGTTTGAGTTTACTCATCCGATTTTCAGGCGCCGGGTGCGTAGACAAAAATTCAGGCTGGCGTTCACCCGCGTTTTTATTCATGTTCTCCCAAAGTAAAACAGCGCCATTGGGATCAAATCCTGCTTTTGCCATATATTCAAGACCAACAATATCTGCTTCACTTTCATGGCTACGACTAAACGGTAAAACAATGCCAAGTTGCGCACCAAGTCCTAGTGCTTGCATAATTTCACCACGGTATTGCACCTCCCCCATTTGCAAAGCGGCACTACCAATTTGTAAACCCGTTTGGACCAATGCTCCTTGAGACATACGTTCGTTTGCATGTTCAGCAATAACATGAGCTACTTCATGACCTATAACAGCTGCTAGCTGGTGCTGTGATCTTGCGACTTCGAGCAAACCGGTATGTACACCAATTTTACCACCAGGGAGTGCGAAAGCGTTGGCAGTTGGATCTTTAAACACTACAACTTCCCATTGCTGGTTTCGCAATTCATTTGGTAGTTCGTTTATGATTTTATTTGCTACACATTGGACGTACGTGTTTACCGTCGGTTCGTTTTCTATCGGCGTCGACTTTTTCAGTTCTTCAAAGCTTGCGTTGCCAAGTTCCGCCATTTGGGAGGAAGAATACAACGCAATTTGTGTGCGCCCTGTCGGCGATGTTTTACACCCACAAACCAAAACACCGATACACAAACCCAATACCCAATTTTTCATATACGTTCCCTTGTTCTCCAAAGAAAAAACCTGTCGGCTTAAGTTAAGACAACTTTCACAACTGTCCCCTCGAAAGGGTGCTTTTATGATTATAATGCCTTGAAATGACGAACGACTCAAATTACAAATAGGTGATTAAACCGTGAAATTCCTTTCAACCTATTTATTGCTGATGTTGTCGCTTATCGACGATATTTGTCATCGTTTCCTGTTAAACTAGTCGCCTCTCCTATTTCAAGACGAATTTTTAATGGCTCAAAAACGTTTGCTCCCACTGCTGGCCGCTGTGGTGGCAATAACACCACTCGCCATCGACATGTACCTCCCTGCCATGCTCACGATTGCCAACGAACTCAATACGAGCATGGAAAATGTGCAAATTTCCCTTAGTATTTACTTGGCAGGATACGCCCTTGGCATGCTTATCTTTGGACCTCTCGCAGATCAACATTCACGTCGTACACTAGCTCGTTTTGGTCTGGCTGGGTTTGCTATCAGTTCAGCGCTCCTTGCTATTGTCGATGATATTACTGTTTTTTGGGCATTGCGAGGTGTACAAGCATTTACAGGGGCTGCAGCTACGGTTGTGATCCCTGGCATCGTACGTCATTTGTATCAAGAACATACGGCAAAGGGCATGTCTTATGTTTCAATGATTATGATGATTGCGCCATTAGTAGCACCGACTGTTGGGGCCGCATTAATGGTGCAATGGCACTGGAGCGCGATTTTTTGGTGCTTATCGCTCTATGCCGTCATCACATTAGTATTAGTACAATTTAAACTGATTGATATTCCAAGAAAACCTTCGACTAAGCGTGGTTTGGCGCTCTTTATTGATAATTATAAAGAGGTACTTAGTGAAAAGAATGCGCGCTTTGATATCCTTACGTCTATGCTTGTTTCGTTTGGTTTCTTTTGTTTTTTAACCTCGGTTCCATTTATTTATCTTGAACATTTTGAGGTATCTGAAAAATGGTTCGGTGTTTTATTTGCGTTTAACGTTATTGCCTTAACACTGGGTAATTTTATCAATACACGCGTGGTGACGAGATTTGGTTCACGTAAAATGCTTTATATCAGCCTTGCTTTTGGTTTGTTTAGCGCCATTTGCTTGAACTTAGTCAGTTTCTTTGACTTAGGTCTATATCCTACAGCACTTACTATTGCACCAGTGATGATGGCATTGGGTGTCATTGCAAGTAACGCCGATGCACTGATTTTAATCGCGTTTGAACACAAATCTGGAACTGCAACTGCAGTCATTGGCACATTACGATTTGGTAGCGGAGCGCTTGTCGGCCCACTTCTTGCGTTTATTCAACCGCAAGATGCCCGTGCTTTTTCGCTTATGATGCTGAGCGCTTTGGTACTCACATTGGCGTGTCAATGGAAACAAAAAAGCACCCTTTAGGTGCTTTTTTACTGTATTTATCCAAGCGTTGCGCTAATTACTCAGCCGCTTTCGATACCATAACCATTGCTGGGCGCAGTAAACGACCGTTCAGTGTGTAACCTTTTTGCATTACCGCAAGGACTGTGTTTGGTGTTACATCGTTGCTAGGCTGCATTGCCATCGCCTGATGTAGTTCTGGATTAAACGTTTCGCCTTGAGGGTTAACAAGCTCAACACCAAATTTTGCAACCGCATCAGTGAAGCTTTTCAGAGTCATTTCGATACCTTCAAGCACAGGCTTCAATGTCTCATTTTCTTTATCTGAAAATTCAATAGCGCGCTCTAGATTATCAAGCACCGGTAACAGTTCATTTGCAAACTTCTCAAGTGCAAATTTCTGTGCTTTTTCAACATCCTGTGCAGCGCGACGACGCATATTTTCAACGTCTGCAGCAGCACGAAGAACGCTGTCTTGTTGATCTTTAATTGTTTGCTTCGCTGCTTCTAACTCAGCATACAAACCAGCAATTTCTTCTTCTGGGCTTAGCTCAACCTGTTCTGTTTGTGGCTCTTGACCTTCAGTTGATTCTAAAACTTCTTCTACAACATCTTTTTGCTGTTCTGTATTTGTCTGTTCAGACATGGGAAACTTCTCCAATTCTAACAATTGCCGTAATTATGGGGATGGATTTTTGGGTTTCAACCCCAATTTCACCAATTGCACCAAATTCTGTAATTAAAGATTCAATCGCCGTCATTCTCGGCGCAATAATACAAAAACGGCTTTGATACTCTAAATTCGCGAAATATGGCACGCTGAGTACAATACAATCTTTAAATTCGCTATAAGGTAGATCATGCGGAAGAAGCACAGAGACACCATTCTTAAACGCTAATCTGTCTTCAATCCAATGCAATAGATTCACCCCAATTTGCAATTCCTTTGTCAGCTCTAATTGATTGTAGAGATGACGTTCACCCACTACGATACTGTTGTCGCTACCTAATTGCTGCGCAAGTACACGAGTCCACTGCGCCAGTAAGAGCTTACATTGTGCTGGTGCCGTGTTTGCCATAGCACGCATTCGATGCAACCCCTCCATGAGACTTTGCTGGCTAAATACGGTGTTTAACCACGTTGCAAACTGATAGCGTAGTAGATCGGAGTTTTGATCGGGTTTATTTATACAAATATTATTTGATTGACCCGAACGGTCTATTAGAAGGACCAGCCACGTGTCTGCATCAAAATCAAGAATCTCAACGCGAAAAACCGTTTGACTGCTCACTTGGGGTAATCCCACGCAACAGCACACTTTGTACTTTTGCGACAACGTGTGCGCGAACTCGACAAGCTGAGACTGCTCCGGTTGCCAATATTGCCCTAGTTCACCTAATTCAAAAAATTGCTCAAACCAGAACTTGAAACCATCTTCTGTCGGGACTCGTCCGGCGGACGTATGCGGAGAATACAACAGCCCCGCCTTTTCAAGACGCGCCATTGCATTTCGAACCGTTGCTGAACAAACGGCCATGCCGGTCTGCTTCACCAATTTTGATGAAGCTACGGGGATGCCATGGCCATCACAGTAGAGGCTCATGACTGCCGAAAAGACAAGCTGATCACGTGGACTAATATTCATATTCTAGTTATTTGGGCACGTTTTTAATTTTCAAGAGACACCAATTTCGGTTACGCTTACAACAATCACATTAGGATAATGGAACATCATGACATCCCCTTTCAAAACGATAGGACTTATCGGTAAACCAAACCATGATGGTGCGGCGATGACATTACACCGCCTTTATACCTTTTTGCAAGCATTAGGGTTTGGGGTTTTAGTCGAGGAACGTGTCGGACAGCAAATAGATTATATCGACAACAATTGTCTGCGGGGTCTCGTTGAGCTTGGTGAACAAGCAGATCTGGCCATTGTTGTTGGTGGCGATGGTAATATGCTCGGTGCGGCTCGCGTGCTATCACGTTTTGATGTGGCAGTAATTGGTGTAAACCGAGGTAACCTTGGCTTTTTAACTGATTTGAATCCTGATGGTTTTGAAGCAAGCCTCGAACAGGTATTAAGAGGCGAATTCATTGAAGAATCACGTTTTTTATTAGAAGTAGAAGTTTACCGACATGCAGAGCTTAAAAGTGCAAACGCTGCCGTAAATGAAGCGGTGCTGCATGCAGATAAAGTCGCTCATATGATCGAATTTGAAGCATTCATTGATGATGACTTTGTCTTTTCACAACGCTCTGACGGCCTCATTGTATGCACACCTACTGGCTCTACCGCCTATTCGCTATCTGGTGGAGGGCCAATTTTAACCCCTGAATTGAATGCAATGGCCATGGTACCAATGTTTCCACACACGTTATCTAGTCGTCCTCTGGTCGTTGATGCGGATAAATCCATTCGCTTGAAATTAAGTTTAGAAAATTCGGCAAGTTTGCAAGTTAGTTGCGACAGCCATGTCGTCCTCGCACTCCTTCCTGGTGACGAAGTTGTTGTACGAAAAGCAGACAGAAAGTTACGACTTATTCACCCTAAATCATATTCTTATTACAATGTGTTACGACAAAAGTTGAATTGGGGCAGCCGACTCTTTTAATCAGTTGCGAGCCATTCGCTTTTAGCGCAAAATAGCTTGTAATTTTTGTAGTATTTATAGGTACTTTTACCGTATGACCATGCTTGTGCTTGTGACGCTCATTTTGCTCATTGTGCTATTAGCCGTTTACGTTGTAATAGAAAACAATCGTCGCAAAGCCCGCGAGGCCGAAAAAAGAGCATACAACGAACGCGTGAAAGAAATTAACGCGCATTTTAAATTAAAGCTCGCTGAATTTGTTGAAGCTAAAATCGTTCGACCTAAATATGTGCCTAAGTTGCAATCGATTACCAACAACTTCTTCGTGGTTCAACATCACACTGAAGAAAATTTACATCAGCTTGAACGCGTAGCAGACCTTTTTGTTAATACCGTTGGTCGTGAACTTCAAAAATGCTATGTAACCAAAAATATCGATGCGTTAGAGACACAAATGCAATATTTTGTCGCCGAGCTGCCCAGTGCTGGTATTGCCTACAACAAAGCCTTTTATCATGAAATTTTGCCCGCCCTGATTGTGCTGTTACAAACACCAGATCAACCAGACGGGATTACCGAAGAAGAATCCGTCCTAGAAGACGAAGCGCAAATACAAGACAAGCAAGACGATGAACCTGAGTTCATCGCACCAAAAACCAAAGCACAAGAGCTTTCAAATTACTAAAAGGCCCATTCGGGCCTTTTTCTTTATTCGACTTTAATAGCTTCATTCAAAATTCATTTGCTAATTTCATTTTTACTGTATAAATTATCAGTATATAACTGGATGGATAAACAGTATGTTGATGAGTCTTGAAATTAGTAATTATGCAATCGTCAGTGACCTTGTGATCGACTGGAATAAAGGCATGACTTCAATTACAGGGGAAACCGGCGCAGGTAAGTCCATCGCCATTGATGCGCTTTCGTTATGTCTTGGCGAACGAGCAGATGCCCACTCTATACGACCTGGGTGTGACAAAGCAGAGATAGCAGCTTGCTTTGATGTGTCGTTACTTCCACGTGCACAAAACTATTTAAAAGAACATCTTCTGGAAAGTGACGACGAGGAATGTATTTTACGTCGCGTGATAAGCAAAAATGGCCGCAGCAAAAACTACATCAATGGCGCATCCGTTACAGCGGCACAACTTAAAGAGCTTGGCCAACTGCTGGTTGCAATTCACGGCCAACATGCACATCAATTATTACTAAAGAATGATCATCAATTAGAGTTGCTCGATGCCTACGCTGGTCACGAACAACTGATGAAAGCGGTTAAGCATCAATATCAACAAGTTCAGGCAATCACCAAAGAAATCGCCATTTTACAGGAGGAGCAAGCTCAACTCTCGGCTCAAAAACAGTTGCTAGAATACCAAGTGGCGGAACTAGATGAGTTTGCACTGGGTGAAAATGAATTTGAAGAAATTGAAAATGAGCATAGTAAATTAAGCCACAGCCAAACAATTCAAGAAAGTTGTCAGCGAGAATTGCAGGCCTTGTATGAATCTGACGACCTCACTGTGCTCAGCCTTCTGCAACATGCAACGAGTCAGTTTCATGAACTTTCAACCTACGATCCTTCATTAGAGGCTATCGCCTCTATGTTGCAAGATGCGTCCGTTCAAGTTGAAGAAGCGAGTCGCGAAATTCGACGTTATAGTAATAACCTAGAACAAGACCCAGAACGGCTAGAAGAGCTCGACTCTCGATTAGCAAAAGCAATGGATTTAGCTCGAAAGCATCAGGTTCGACCAGAAGCGCTGTATGAACTTCATAGCGCGTTAGCAACTCAACTAAATGGTTTAACAGCAAACTCAGAACGCCTTCAATTACTCGAAATTGAATTGCAAAAAGCTAAAGAGATTTACTTTGATGAAGCTGATGCATTAAGTACAAGCCGCAAAGCTGCCTCAGAAGCATTAAATTGCTTAATCACCCAAAGCATGGCTGGACTATCAATGGCCAACGGCAAGTTTGCTATTGCGCTAGGCCGAAAGGTCAATAACAAGCCTAGCGCGAATGGAATGGATGAAATCGAATTTTTGGTTTGTACTAATCCGGGACAACCAATGCAAGCTCTAGCTAAAGTCGCATCCGGTGGTGAACTTTCTCGAATCAGTTTAGCAATTCAGGTTATTATCGCACAGAAAGTGACCACGCCCACATTGATTTTTGATGAAGTAGACGTTGGTATTTCAGGCCCTACTGCCGCTGCGGTAGGAAAGTTACTACGACAGCTCGGTACGTCCACCCAAGTTATCTGCGTGACCCACCTACCCCAAGTCGCGAGTTGCGGACACAATCAATTTTATGTATCTAAACAAAGCGATGGCGCAACTACGCATACCTCGATGCAAATTTTGGATGAGCATGGTCGTGTTAATGAAATCGCACGCTTGCTTGGTGGGGATGTAATAAGTGAGACAACCAAGGCCAGTGCAAAAGAGTTATTATCGTTTCACTGATTCTAGCTCCTAAAATCATGCTTAATTGTGTGCGAGGTTAAACCCTCGCATGCGATTCGAGCGATAGTAGGAATAAGAAACAACGTCGAAATCACCACTCTTTATTTCACGATATATTGCCGTTGTTTAGGTTAAATTTACTGTTAAAAGCATTTCTTAAAATCGTTTGAAATTAGAATAACCTACCTAATGACTTTTCGTTTTGCTATTTATGTAATCCGTAATAGAAAACAACACACCGGAAATTACGAAAGTAAGATGTATTCCTACTTTCCAGCCTAACTGAGTATTAGTCAAATCTTGCGAACTAATAAATACTTTCAGTAGTTCTACGGCCGAAATAGCCACTATCGCGCTGATTAACTTAATTTTTAATCCAGAAAACCCAACTTTGCCCATCCAGGCAGGACGATCTTCGTGATCATCAATGTCCAGCTTTGAAACAAAGTTCTCATAGCCACTGAAAATGATAATTAACAGTAGTCCGGCAAGTAACGCCGTATCAACTAACGTGAGTATTCCTACAAGTAAATGATTACCACTCTCTGAGAAAGCAGAAAGTGTCATTACGTACAGTTGTTTAAAAAATTTTATAAGTAATAAGACTACGGCAAACATCAAACCTAGAAAGAATGGAGCCAGTAACCAACGCCCCTTAAACAAAGTTCTTTCAAGTAGTTGTTCCAGATTTTGTGCTGTATTTTTCTCTGAGCTCATGACCGTTCAAATCAGAAATGTTTATGTTGAGTATGATAATAGAATTCTCTCCTGACGAAAAAATTAATTCGTTATCTTAATCATTATTTTTGAGCTAAAAATAGCGCGTCTAATTAATCACTAGGATACAAAGACATGACAAAATTATTTCGCATTGCAGGTGTTTTCGCGTTAGTGTTCACAGGCAATGTATTAGCAGCGGATGATGCAAAAGAGCAAGCCCCTGCTGAAATGGTTGCTGAACTTACGCAAATGTGTACAGATTGGGCGAAAGACGACAACGTAGAAGCTGGCGCACTGAAAAAGTTTGTATTGGATTGCGTAAACGAAGAATTACTAAGTAACGGCTACCAAGCGGTTACAGATGTAGAAATCAAGTAATTACAATCAGAAATAATTAAAAGGCCCAAATGGGCCTTTTCTGTTTTAAGTGTAAGCACGTGTTCAAACCAGAGCTTAGTGTGGACCGCCATATCCGGCAATAGACGCACTTCTTCAGCTATTTACTAACGAATTATCTCAATGCCACGTTTACAAATACGGCTGTCATCAGCACAGGGCACACGTACTTCACATACAAAGCAAAATAGTAGATGTTTCCATGGCATTCGAGCGCGAGCTGATTGCCTCGTCTCCACATCCAACCTACGGTAATGAAGTAGAATAACCCCATAAGTGGTAATTGGTACTGTGTAAACACGGTGATCACAAGCCCAAACAACCAATCAAAATTTAAAATAATGATGATTGAAGCAAGTAATACTGTTGCTGAAACTGCCCACGTCGCGGCTCTACGCGTGACACCATGATTCTCAACCAAAAACGAAACCGGAATTTCAGTGGAGGAAATCGTTGAAGTAACCGATGCAATGGACATTAAAACAAAGAAGCACAGTGCAACGAAAACACCAATCTCTCCCATGGTATTAAACAACTCGGGAAGCACAGCGAAAATTAAACGCCCTTCCCCGATTAACTTGCCATCTTGGAATACCTGAACACCGTGCTGCTGAGCAACAAAAATAGCGGGAATAATTAGCAAACCGGCTAAAAATGCCACCGCGGTATCAAGCATAGCCACACTCAGCGTTAGCTTAGGTAAATTTTCATTTGGCTTTAAATAAGAGCCATAAATCATCATGCACCCAACACCCAGCGACAACGAGAAGAAAGCCTGCCCCATCGCTGCGATGATAAGGTCTGGGTCCGTTACTTTGCTAAAATCGGGCTTAAGGTAAGTTTCAAAACCTTCTTTTGCACCAGGTAATGTCGCGATATATGCAATGAGCGCGACCAGTAAAATAAGTAACATCGGCATCAATCGACGTGACCACTTTTCAATACCCGATTTAACCCCTTTAAATATAATGCTTGCTGTCAACAACACCATCAAAGGCGTAAACACAAAATTTCGTGCCATACTGTCTTCAGTTAAAAACCGACTTACATCACTCAGCCCAAGAAACGTGGTAACTGGTTCAAGTGCATGGGATAACATCCAGCCTGCCACAATACTGTAGAAGCTGAGCATGACAATGGCGCCAAATAGGCCGATATACCCTGCTAGTGCACCTACTTTGGGCTGTTTTTCACTCCATGCGAGGCTTAGTGCTTTAACTGGGTTAGATTGGGCTTGGTGTCCTATATACAGTTCGGTGTATAGCGCAGGCAATGCCAACAAAAACACAACGATAAAGTACACGAGTAAAAATGCACCACCACCGTGGTTGGCAGCTTGAGTGGGGAATCCCCAAATGTTACCAAGCCCTACGGCTGCACCAGCGGCTGCTAATACGAAACCGAGTCGACTTTGAAATCCATCGCGCAAAGAGGCCATACTACATTCAGTTTTGTTATTGTTTTGGGCGTTCGATTATACTGAGTTAGCACTAAAAAGCGACTTTTTAGGCCGAGTATTTTAAGGAAATGGACGTCTAAACTAGGTCAAGTTATGCATCGATAAGTTAAACAAAACAGATGTCTTATTGAAATTGAAACACGAATACGCAGAACCCCATAAACCTCGATAGCTTAGCTCACCGTAAGCAGTTGAATATATTAATTAATCAATTAATTGATGACTGGTTTAAGTTCAAGGTTATTTGACTCGAAGCGAGCTGCAATAATTGATCCACAACTCGCTTCTTATCTCTGCACTATTAAGCCACTTCTAACAAATGTTCATGGATAGCTTGAACTACAGAATCAGATTGATTCTGCTCTACTAAGAAACATAAGTTATGTTTGCTCGCCCCATGGCAGATTAAACGAATGTTAAAGTCAGACAATACACGCATGAGGTTACTATCATCGTGACGAAGTTGAATTTCAGAACCAATCAGTGCCACAAGTGTTAGGTTGTTTTCAACCGTTACTTGGCAAAACTGAGAAAGTTCGTCTAAACAAGCTTGCTCAAGTTCCGGACGGCTTGCATTAGGGGCATTATCGAGAGTCAACGCCACACTAATTTCAGATGTAGTAACTAAATCAACAGAAATGTTGTAACTGCTTAAGATGCCAAAAACGCGTGCTAAAAAACCACTCGCTAGCAACATTTCTGGGCTCTTGAGCGTTAGTAATAGTTGATTTTTACGCTGTGTTACAGCACGGATCCCTGGCTCGTTTCGTTTTTCTTTTTCAATCCACGTTCCACCTGCATGTGGTTCACGACTCGAACCAACGAACACGGAAATACCTGCTCGGCTTGCAGGCAAAATGGTCGCCGGATGCAACACTTTCGCACCAAACGTTGCCATTTCCGCCGCCTCGTCAAAACTTAGACGAGCTATCGGCGTTGCTTTGGCACACAAACGAGGATCGGTAGAGAAGATGCCCACAACGTCAGTCCAAATGTGAACGCTCACCGCACTAATCGCTTCAGCAAGTAGCGCCGCGCTGTAATCTGAACCGCCGCGTCCAAGCGTGGTTGTTTGCCCAAAACTATCTGAACCGATGAAACCCTGAGTAACAACAACATGCTCTTCCAAGATAGGCAACAGCAACTCGGTTGCGGCTTCACGTGTCGCTAGTATGTCAGGTACCGCTTTACCGAAACTTGAGTTGGTTTTAAGTACCTTTCTCACGTCAAAACGCTCCGCTTTCACACCAAGTTGGCGAAGTACCTGAGTAAACAAAAATGAAGATAGACGCTCACCAAAACTTAGCATCTCATCGCACTGTTGTTTACTCAACGCATGCAAACTAGCAAGTTGTTTAAATTCATTGAGAGTTTGCTCAAACCCTTGTGCTAAATCCGCATCTAAGCTGAGTTTCGCTAGAATGTTGTCTTGAATTGCGATGACCGCATCAACCCACTGCTGACGATCAGATTCACTATGACCCGCCTGAGTTAGGTTCACTAAATGATTTGTAACGCCAGCGCTTGCGCTCACGGCAACAACGCGTACGTTGTTATCATCTTGGATAATTTGGGCGCAGCGTAACATTGCATCAAAATCGGCAACACTTGTACCGCCAAATTTGGCAACTACAATATTAGAATTCATGGTCTCTCCTTTAGACTACGCCATATATTTTGAGGCTTTAGTCATAAAATACAAGGAGAACTTGGCAAGAAGGTGACTCGTCGAAGGAAGAAATTAACCATTGCCAGAAGCTCTCCACCAGTGAGTTGGTGACAGTCCTGAGGATTCAGCCCCAAAGACCGAGAAAAGACCACGACGAATCAGCCTTTACTCTCGGCAATGCTCTCCCTCGTTAGTGTTCGTAGAGTATCGTCCTCTCCCACTAACTACCTAGGCATTGCACCTCTTCTGTGTTTAACACCTTACGTGCTAAACGTGCTCCACCGCAGTGGAGCGAGTGAAAATTATCGTTTAGCCGTCTAGGTGTCAAGTTATTTTTAAATAAATTGACCCGCAAAAAACGCGCCTGTATAGCCAATCGTATAGGCAATCAACAGATAACCAGACATACGCAAATAGCTCATAAAGGTTAAGTCCTTCACTTTACTCATTGCTATAATACCAGCTGCGGAACCAATGATAAGCATTGATCCCCCCACCCCAGTTGCATAGGTGAAGGCTAACCAGTTTTGCTCGGTCATCGCAATGTCTGCTTTAAGCAACGCCGCAGTCAACGGAACGTTGTCAATAGTTGCAGAGAGTAAACCCATTAGGTAATTAGCATATTCAGGTGGCATAAGCTCGTATAAATGCGTAAACATATGTAAAACACCGACTTCTTTGAGCGCTCCAACGAGTAATAATACACCAACGAAAAAAAGTAACGTGTCGTATTCAATTTCACGAATGTAATCAATGATTTTCTTGTTTACGTCTTTTTTGCGCATTAAAAATTGCGCTACTAAGAACATAAGAGACAAGCCAAACAAGAAAGTAAGTAATGGCGGTACGTGGTACAAAACACTCAATACAAGTGTCGCCAAGATAGTCGAAAAGAAAATAACCGCGATGGTAATGTCCGTTTTTTCAATTCGGCGTAAATCTGATTTTTCAAACACAACCGGTTCTTTCATGCCGATAGAAAGCATGGTTGCTAAGACTAAAACGGCAAATAACGACGGTAGTACCAATAATAGCAGATCAGGGATCGTCACCTTATCTGCCAAGAAAATCATGAGTGTAGTTACGTCACCTGTAATCAACGATACGCCCCCCGAATTCACCGCAAATACAATCAATGTGGCATACTTGATGAGCTTTTTCGGGTCGAGTTTCAGTGACATGATTACCGCAAGCGAAATCAACGTTGCCGTAATGTTGTCGGAAATAGATGAAAACAAGAATGCAGCCGCTCCCACCACAAACATCAAACGACGTTCACTAATTTGTGCTGGCATCACTCGATGAACAATATTTTGGATAAACCCTTTGGAGTTTAGATAGGCAACAAAAGTCATCGCTGCCATTAAAAACAACCATAAAGTGGCTATCTCTAGAATGTTGTGATCTAACTGTTCTTGTACAATTTCTGGGCTTTCGCCATGAAAAGGGGAAATAAAAGCGATAATCCAACACAAAGTACCAAAAAAAGGGTTGTTTTGGCCTTGTTTACGTGGATGATATCCTCTATAACGATCAGCAAAAATGCGATTGCGACTAGGGTTAAGATTATGGGCGTGACCATAGTTCGTAAACAACCTGTATAATAAAGTAAAAAATTTGAGGGGTAACGTAATTCGCCGCGCAGTCTAGCATTTAGTGACAAGCGATGTCATGTACCTATGACTTATTTGTCAGTTTTTTTACACTCTCGCAAAAGAATTAAATTGCCTACTGGAAAACCATGATCCCAGCTAAAAAGATATTAAATACTATAAACGAACATTGGTCGACGCTAGAGCTACTTTTTAAACGCTTTAAGTACACAGACTTTAGTCTAAAAGATGTACAAAACGTATTAAAACAAAAGAACCCAAATTGGCAAAGTGAACGATTATTTAAAGAAGCAAATCGACTGTTAAATCAAGAGATTGTTATCCCCCTTGCTAAGTCGTCACAACTTGAGCTCAATCGCGCTATTGCGGATTTTATGGGTTATTTGTTGCAAGAAGAAAGTTTAGGGCTTGCAGAAGAAATTACCGTTTTAGTAAAAGATTTGGAGCGTCTGGGATTCAGACTCGCCGATGCAGGTCAAGTTGGCGACCATGGCGAACTTCGTCGTTTTAGTCGCATTATGGACGAACGCGTTCGGAAAATAGTCAAGCTGTATCAACACAATGAAAATGCAATCATGAACATTGTTGAACAAGCAAAAGCTGACCAATCCAATGTCTCTTTAAAAAAGCGTTACCAAGCTGTGCTTGAAGCGTTTGATGAGTACATCGAACCGATGCTCGAAATGGTCGATATTCACGGTGAATTTCAACGTTGTTTTAGTCTTATAGAACATCAAATCAGCGAGCAAATTATTACGCTCGATCACGTTGGTCGAGGCCCTGAAGATAAACGAATGCTTGAGCAATTGCGTACGCGTATCCTCGACATGCATTTAATTGGACGCGAAAGTTTGCGCCAAAGTGCGGACATGTTACTTCCGCTTCGCGAAGAGTTACGCCGAAATACCTTAATCACTCGTCAAGCTTCTAAAGTGCTTTCACTGGTTCGAAAGCGCGGCGTGGACTTTGTATTGACTGCAACACAGCCCAATTTCGTAAGTGATGTACAACGTTTTTCGCTTGGTCAACAACGTCACATTGTATCTTATATGGCTGGACTTTCCGAGTTCGAAGATGAAGCTTACCAACTGCCGGATGAACTGGATGTACCAGCGTATGTGAGTCCAAATATCCCTGATTACTTGGATGTGAGAAAAGCGTTACGTGGTTTTAGCGGCAAGAAAACACAGCTTCTTGGTTTTTTGAGTAGCAGTTACCCTGATTTAGAAGCAGACGAAATGTTATTCCTTTATCAAAGGATTATCAGTGATTCTGAGTTTGCGCTATCTCAAGAGGACCTAAAACAGACAATCGCGATTGGCGAACATCAATTTGCACTCTATCCATTCAGTGCGAACGCAAAAGAAGATTAATAGTTATGACAACAATCAACCTATCTGAGCTTACTGAATTACAAGCCATCTACAAGAAGTTGGCAGGTGGCTACCACATTAGCGAGCAAGACACGACACTTTGGCAACAATTGGATCAACAATTCGATTCCTATGAAGCGCTCTTTTTTGGTTTAGGCCAAGAAATTAAACGAGATAGCCGTGGTTTCTTTTATTTTGCAGCGGATGAAAGCACGCCTAACATGGGTAAAACGTCCCGCAGCTTCGCCCTCACCTTATTTGTGTTAATCGAGCATTTTGCAAACCAAGGTAAAGATCCTCTCAGAGCGCTGTTTGACGAAACCATCGATTTGGAATTGATGCAAACCATCGTGCAACTTAATAAGCATCTGTTTGACCAGCTCGAATTATTCTCTGGCTCAGAATTGCGAAAAGACGTCTACGGACGAATGGTGCGTTTTGGTTTAGCACGCGAAGTAGAAAATGGATATCAACATTTGGCGCCGATTTATCGTTACATCGATGCGCTGATGGAAGTAAATGACAACCAATATGAAGACGTAGAGGACGAAGAATCATTATGAGCATGATGTATGGACTCAATAAACTCGCTCTGCTTAACACTGCAGGTTATGCGAAATGCGTGATCCCTCTCGATAAAAGCAGCTCAATCTGCGCGCCTAATAATACGGGAAAAAGTTCGGTAATTAATGCTTTGCAGTTTCCGCTTATTAATGACCTTCGATTAACGGAATGGGATGGCCATGATTTAGAAGAAACTCGTAAGTTCTATTTTTCCACCGATCAATCCTACATACTTCTTGAAGCGCAATTGCCACATGGCGATGTTGTTATCGGTGTTGCAGGTCTTGGCAAAGTAGCTGGCTATGCGCACCAATTTTTCTGCTATAACGGCAAACTTGATTTGGCGGACTACACTGAAAATAAAACCATCGTCAAATATACTAAACTGTTTAACCACCTAGAAAGTAAAGGATTCAAGCCAGTAGAGCTAAAAGCGCAAGAGCTCAATGCTCTACTCACTGGCGCTGCGACGCAATTTGATGGTGAATTGAACCTCAAGATGATCCCGCTAAATAACGTACAAGACGCAGGGGTCTACAAAGAGATTTTCCGACGGATCCTAAACCTACACAAACTAGGTGCTCAAGACGTTAAACGCTTTATGTTGCGTGTATTTGAACGTCATATGTCCAACTCTAAAGTCGATTTCTATGACGTTTGGCGCCGTGCATTTGATAAAGTAAATCAAGCTCGTCGAGAATTAAATGCGCTTGAAACGATGAGCGAAGCCATCGCTTCGCTTGAAACGATGATAGACACGGAAGCTGATCTTAAGGGCAAGCTTGCGGCATATGCACCAAAACTTGATAAAGCGTTAGTCGAATTCGATGAGTATGTTGAGCAACATTGTGATGAACTAAAATCGAAGTTGGCTGATATTGAAGAGGAACGTCATGATTTTGAGGCCAAACAACAGCTTTATTTGCAACAGTCACGAGATATCGCTCGTAAACAAACGCAAATTGAACAATGGTTTTTAGACTTCAATGCATTAAAAAGTGAATTCGAGTTAACGCATCACGCAACATTAAAAACTAACCTCTCTCTTCTAAAAAAGAATATGAAAGCCTATCGTTTTCCATCAACAGCGCACAAGGTCAAAGCCTTCATACATTAGACTTTCGAATTTCTGAAACACAAAAGCAGATCAAGAGTCTCAAGTTGCAATTGAAAAACCTTGAGTACAACCTATTTACGCGCATGCGTGAAGACTTGTCGCTAAAAGAAGTTGAGGAACTATCTCGCTTGTTCAACCCAGATTTGTTGTCCTTTGCAACGACCTCTCAAGGTGAGGTCGAGATTTTTGACGAAGAAGCATTTGGCGAATTTCTATCATTGCTTTCCAAATCAATTATCGGACAGGAACTGCATCTGCCTGGCGCAACGATTAAAATTAAAAAGCTTGCACCAGTGCAAATGCAAAGTGGTGAAAACAAAGAGCAGCTTAAGGCGCGTTTGGACGCATTGCAAAATTCGTTACTTGAACTCGAAAAACAACGTGAAGTTGCCGCTAACGTGGCCGAGAAGCAGCATGAACGAGACACCCTGTACGACGAGCTCATGGCGCTAGAAAGTGCGATGAAGCGCTTCGACCAATATGAAACAATGCTTCAGTCTCATGAAGCACAAAGCGTTCTTCAAGCGCAACTGGACGCTGAGCGCGAGCAAGTAGACAGCTATTTGCAAGACGTGCAACGCAATGCAGGCTCCATTTCGGATAGACGAGCAATAATTCAAAGCAAAATAGATTTAATTTTGCGCCAAGCAGAACGATTACGTCAGGTAAAAACAGAACGTATAGACCACACGTTGGATTTATACAGTGGCAAGTCTACTAGTTACCCGATTGAAATTAATTTGGATTTCGACAATCTAGCCGATGTACTTCACCAATTTAATCGTTGGTGTCACGAATTTAGAAGTTTAGACATCAATGTCAAAAACACCTATTTGCATATCTATAATGCAGGGATCACAAAATTCGATAATGAGCCAGACCCGCAAATTAAGTATCAACGACTCATTGCAGCATACCACAACATTGACAATGAACGTGATGCCGTTGGCAAACATGCTCGCGTGGCATTAACTGAAGTTGCTTCAACCATCAAAGGTCTTCGAGACGACCTAGAACGTCTGCGCCGCGAGATGAATGCGTTCAACAAAGGGATCAGTTTACACCGTATATCTAACTTAAAAGCGTTTAAAATTAACGTGATACCTAGAAAATTGTTAATCGATGCCATTGATACGATTATTAGTACTTCGGATTTATATGAGCAAGGTGAAAGTTTTGACCTCCTTTCAAGCCAACCACATAGCGAACGTGAGATTAATGAAGCAAAAGATCTTCTCATTAAGTTTGCAAGTGAAAAAGCAGGCTTAACACTGACGGACTTATTTGATATTCGTTTTGAAGTGACAAATCGAGCGGGTGAAACTGAATTCTTTGAGAAAATCGATTCAGCGGGATCAAACGGCACTCGCATTACGATTAAATTGTTGTGTGGCATGCTCTTTATCCGACACTTGCTGTCGGATCAAGAACAAGCTCGATACCGTATTCCAATTTATATCGATGAAGCCGCAGATATCGATCCTCAAAACCAAAAAGCCATCATCGAAACGGCACTAAGCTTTGGCTTTGTACCTATATTTGCATCAGTTAAACCTCAGATCAGCTGTAACTATATTGTACCAATTCGTGCAATCAATGGTGGAAGCCAAAACTGGGTTGACGAAAAAGACTGGATAGAAGTGGAACATTCACTGTAAATTAAGGGTCGTAATACCAGTATAAGAAATGGGCATGGTTATACGTGCCCTAAATAAGGAGTATGACTATGAGACACGTTTTCGCATTTTTGTTAGTCGCAATGTTAGCGGGTTGTGCCCAGACGACAGATTGGGATTACGATAAAACGGCACAATTTGCGTTATTCAAAACCTACGCATTTGCACCAACGGCGAAATTGCCCGACTCAAGCACCGCCTATCAAGTCAACGGTCTAATGGACAAGCGTTTGCGTGACGCAATTTCCATTGAAATGTCGAAACAGGGATTTTCACTCACCGACCCTACTAGTGCTGATGTTTTAGTGAACTATCATGTCAATGTAGACAAAAAAGTCACGCAAGACACTATCAATACGACTTACGCAGCGCATTGGAATTATTGGGGTTGGGGTGTTCAATCACAAACCACCACTCACGAGTATGAAGTCGGTACAGTGGTTATTGATATTGTAAACAATGGCACGCAGCAGCTTGTATGGCGAGGTGTAAAAGAAGGTCGTCTCAAGAAAAAGCAGACTCCAGAAGCGCGTACTGAAACGGTTAATCAAACCGTAGCTGAAATTCTTGCAAACTTCCCACCAAAAGCGAAATTATAATTCGTTCGCGCGAGGTAAATGCCCTATCTCGCGCTTTTTTCCCCAATATTTAGACATGGTGTAAATAAATTACCCATCTGGCAATGCTTTGTTACAAACTAATCGCTACTGTAAACACCTCGAAATAACATTTGGCGTATCCTTCATTCATAGACTGCAAAATCCGTTTTGCGAATCGTATTTTAATTTTTGAAGGAAGAATACCGTGGCAAGTCGTAAACAAATCCTACTACCCATTGTAGTAACCGTCGCAGGTGTTGCTATGGCCGCTGGTTTCGCTGCAATGAAAGCTCCACCACCAGAAAAAGTTGAACAGGTGATCCACCCTCTTGTTGAAGCCTCTACCCTTAACTACGAACCGATGACCTTAGATGTTGGTTCATATGGGGTTGTAAAACCGAAATACCATACTCAACTAGTTGCGCAAGTGTCTGGCCAAATTGTCGATTTGTCCGACCAATTCGTGAAAGGTGGTTTCGTTAAAGAAGGTCAAATCCTTGCGCGTATTGATCCCAACGATTATGAAGCGGCACTTATTGAAGCAGAGGCAAGCCTTGCCCAAGCAAGTTCGGCGCTTGAAATTGAGCGCGCACAAGCACAAGTTGCTCAAGCGGAATGGACTCGAATCAAGAATGATGCAACAGAAACAATTCCATCAGAATTATATTTACGCAAACCGCAGTTGGCAGAAAAGTTAGCTAGATACAAAGCCTCTCAAGCGAGTGTTAAACGTGCGAAACGTAACCTTGAGCGAACGTATATAAAAGCGCCATACGATGCGATTGTTGAGTCACGCGACATCAGCTTAGGTTCGGTACTCAACATTGGTAATTCTCTTGGTAACTTAAACTCTACGTCCATTGCCGAAATCCGCTTACCTGTTGCTGATAAAGATCTCCGTCATTTAGAAAAACTAGGGGTGGATGCAGAGGTCACTCTAAGTGCAAAAGTCGCAGATCAAACACAATCATGGACTGGCACAATTGTTAGAAGTGAAGGTGTCATTGACGAACGTAGCCGCATGAGTTACCTCGTGGCTCAGGTCGAGCAACCTTATGCGAATGTCGCCCAACCTCTTCGTTTTGGAACGTATCTAACAGCACAAATCAAAGGCAAAGAAGTAGAAAATGCCATCGCTGTTCCACAACACTTAGTTCGTAACGGTCAAGTCAGTATTTTAAATGAAGACCTAACACTGAGTTTTAAACCCGTGCACGTTATTCGAGAGTACAACGGTATGGCGATTATTGACGCAGGAATCGACAATGGGGCGAAGCTTATCACTTCCGCGCTTGAGTATCCAAGCGAAGGTATGCAGTTGCGTACCGACAGCCTAATTGAAACAAACACGCAATTAGCATTGAAAGAGGAATAATTCATGGCTGAAGTTCAAGAAAAAGGCCTTATTGCGTGGTTTGCCAGAAATCCTGTGGCCGCAAACCTGCTGATGATCTTCATTATTGTGGGTGGATTGTTATCCGCGATGACCATTCGCAAGCAAATGTTCCCTCAGTATGAAAATAACTGGCTCAGCATTCAAGCCGTTTACCCTGGAGCAGCTCCGCAAGAAGTTGAAGAAGGTATCACGATTAAAGTTGAAGAGTCGCTCGAAGGGTTAGAAGGGATTAAACGACTAATTACCTTTTCCAATCGAGGTGTTTCTGAATCTTGGATTGAAGTCGAGGAAAAATACGACCCTCAAGAAGTGCTTGATGAAGTAAAAATGCAAATCGACTCAATTTCTAGCTTCCCTGCAGGCATGGAACGTCCGATTGTACGTCGTGACAAATATTCACAAGAAGTCATGATTTTGTCTTTAAGTGGAGACCTTAGTCGTCATGATCTAAAGGACCTTGGTAACAAATTACATGACGAAATGCTGTCCTTGCCAGACATTAACTTAGTGCAATTTTACAGCGGCCTTAAATACGAAATAGGTATCGAGGTTAGCCCAGATAAACTACGCGAATATGGTTTAACCTTCCGCGATATTTCGAATGCCGTACGTGGTTTCTCTGCAAACATGTCTGCAGGTCAAATTCGTTCTGAGAATGGCTATATTTCAATGCGTGTTGAAAATCAGGCGTATCGGGGCGACGAATTTAGAAATTTACCGCTTTTAAACTTACCTGATGGTGCGCAAATTCGTCTTGGCGATGTCGCTACCATTCATGACGATTTTGAAGAAGGACTACAATACAGCAAGTTTAATGGTAAAAATTCGCTCGTTTATGAAGTGAATGCATCTAAAGATCAAGATATTACAAAGGTCGCCGCGGTACTTAAACAATACCTTGAGAAGAAAGAATCAGAACTGCCAGCAACGGTAAAACTCGTCCCCATCGTTGACCTTACTTACTACCTAAACGGTCGATTAAATATGATGATCGAGAACATGATTTGGGGTGGTCTACTCGTTATGGCGATGCTTGCGTTGTTTTTACGCATTCGTCTAGCGTTTTGGGTAATGATGGGTCTGCCAGTTTCATTCTTAGGCGCATTTTTACTGATGCCCATGAATGGCCTAGATGTCACTGTAAACCTCGCTTCGCTTTTCGCTTTCATCCTAGTACTTGGTATCGTCGTAGATGACGCTATAGTGGTCGGTGAATCGGTGCACTCCGAAATCGAAGAACATGGTCATTCACTCAACAATGTAGTGCGCGGAGTTAAACGCGTAGCAGTTCCTGCAACCTTCGGTGTATTAACGACGGTTGCTGCATTCTTACCACAAACGTTTGCCACAGGCCCAGGTGCTGCATTTTCAAAAGCAATTGGCGGGGTCATTATTCTGTGTCTGTTGTTCTCATTGATAGAATCTAAATTCATATTACCGGCTCACTTAGCTGCGATGAGCAACAAACCAAGTAACCCGAAAAATCCACTGCATCGTATGCGTGAGAAGTTTGATAGCGGCCTACGTTACTTTGTTGAAGAAATTTATCGTCCGTTCGTCGTGAAATGTGTTCACTATCGTTACACCGTCATCTTAGGCTTTATGTCTGTGCTTATTGTGAGCGGAGGCTTGTTTGCTGGTGGTTTTATTAAGTTTGTCGCGAACCCGAAAATCCCCCATGACTTTCCTCGTATCACTTTAGAGATGAACTTATCATCTTCTGAAAACGCCACGCTTGAATCCATTCAAAAAATTGAGCAAATGGTGCTAGAGGTTGATAAGAAAATCGAAGCTCAATACGGCAAAAAAATGGTTGAAAACATTTCTGTGAGCCTACGCGGTCGTACTCGCGCAAATCTCATGGCGATTTTGGTGAAACCAGACGAACGTCCTATAGATACATTCGCTCTTAGCGACATGTGGCGTGAAGCAATGCCACCTCTACCAGGCATGAAGACCTTGAATATTCAAGACAGCATCATGAATGGTGGCCGTGATGACGGCGATATTAGCTTCCGTTTAGAAGGTAAAAATCGCGATGAGCTTGTTGAAGTGGCAGGTAAATTAAAAGACAAGTTACGCACAGTGCAAGGCGTCGGCGATGTAAATGACTCAATGCAAAGTTCAACAGACGAAGTACAGCTTAACCTTAAACCTTTGGCTTACAGTTTAGGCTTAACGTTGGCTGATGTCGCATCTCAAGTTAATTTCAGTTACTACGGGCTCGAAGCTCAGCGCATTTTGCGTGATGGTGAAGAAATCAAAGTAATGATCCGCTACCCACGTGAGTATCGTGACAACATTAGTGATATCAAGGATGTGCGTATTGTTACGCCAACCGGTGCCGAAGTACTGCTTTCTGAAGTAGCGGAAGTTAATTTGGTCGATGGCGTAAACAGTATTCGTCGTGAAAACTCAAAACGTACCATCAATGTTTGGGCCTCGGTGGATACCAACCAAGCTGAGCCTTTTGAAATTGCAAAGAACATACGTGACGAGTACCTTCCTTCACTACTTAAAAACTACCCAAGTGTACAAAGTTCTGTCGCGGGTCGTATTCAAGAAGAAATGGACAGTGTCGCAGAACAAATTCGCGATTTAGTGTTGTCTCTACTTATTATTTTCGCGTTACTTGCTATTCCGCTGCGCTCATACACGCAACCACTGCTAATCATGTCTGTTATTCCATTTGGTGTTGTTGGTGCAGTTTATGGCCACGTTCTAATGGGTATGACCATGAGTAGCCTCTCTTTCTTCGGAATCATTGCCGTAGCCGGTGTGGTCGTCAATGACTCTCTCGTTATGGTTGACTTTGTAAACCAAGCCCGTGAGCGAGGTATTGCTATCAAAGATGCTGCTGTAGATGCTGGTTGTAAACGCTTTAGAGCGATTCTGCTTACCTCGCTGACAACCTTTATTGGCCTTATGCCAATCATTTGGGAAACGAGCTTACAAGCGCAAATCGTTATTCCAATGGCAGTGTCTTTAGCCTTCGGCGTGCTGTTTGCGACGGTAATTACACTTGTGTTGATCCCTTGCCAATATGTTGCGCTCGAAGACTTTAAACGCTTAATGAGAAAACTGCGCGGTAAAGATAAAGAAGCATTACCGGTAGACGAAACGCTCCCCCAATCCAATTAAGTTGATGACAACAAAAAGCTCACGTTAAGTGAGCTTTTTTTGGATTAAGTTTAATATCAAACTTAGCAAGAATGTTAGAACGTCCATTCAAGGTGAAGTTGCGGAACAGATTCCGATGTGTTTGTGCCGAGTTTATGGCGCCAATATTGCCATTCTACACCAAGCATTAGATTATTCGGTTGATTACCGAGTGCATAGCCTAAATCCCAAACCAAAATTGGCTGTGCCAAAATCCAGCTTTTAACTTCGCCACCGAATTCGTTGCGCCTACCATCAATAAACTCCATGTGACCTGTAAAGTGGAAACGTTGCTCCCCAATAGTAAACGGATAACCCCAAGCCATATCAAACATCCAACTATCCGTTTCCATCGGTGCGCCTTGTTTAGCTACTCCCGAGCTATCATCGATGTAGCTTGTAAAACTTGTCGTCAAGAAATTAAATCCTGGTACATCCCAATGGAGTTTAATACCTGGAAGGTACTTCATTACTTTTGCGTCACCAGCAACGTTCACACCTGCAACGAAACTGACATCGCGAATAGCACCGAAACTAAAATCCTGACCTGTAATTTTACCTAAGCTAAACGAACTGTACCATTCGCCATAATAATCACCATCCTGATACCCATCGTCTTTATCGTCTTTAGTAAAGTCAATAAAGAAAAAGTTATCTCCATACTTATAGCCTGAAGCATGTTGCAATGAATAAATGGTTGCGTTTGCTTTTTGCTGGCTAAACGGATTTTTGAATTCACCATGGTTTAAGTGGAGCTGAGTGGTACTCCAATCAGCTGCAAAACCCGCTTGGCTCGCAACGAGAAGCGAAAAAGAGATTACGGAATGAGTTTTCATGGGCGCATATACTTAGTTGATTAAATCATGCAAAGTATAACAGATAGAAATAGTTAGAGCGCTTTTCAGCGCTCTAAATTCTTTATGCTTTGTTTCTCTGTAAACAAATCACAGCTATCGCGGTGAAGGCGAGGATAAAGCAGTAGAAAGAGGATGCGGAGACTTCCCAAGGGCTAATCTTAAACGTTGCACCAAGTAACAGCGCTTGTGCGCCATACGGTAACGATCCTTGCATTACACACGCGAAGATATCAAGTAAACTCGCAGAGCGTTTTGCAGAGATGTCACCATCGTCCGCTAATTTCTTTGCAACAGGCCCCGCAACAATAATAGACACGGTGTTATTTGCAATACATAGGTTGCTCGTCAGTACCAAAAATGCAATGCCAAGTTGATCGGCAACCTTTCTGTGCCATTTAGCTACAACTGCAGTCATTTTTTGTACTAACTTCGCTAAAAAATCGAGTCCACCATTACGACGAATGAATTCAGACAGTCCACCAATAAACATTGACAGTAAAAAAATCTCCTGCATGTCACTGAAGCCTTTGTAAACATCCTTCACAAAACCGCTGACTTCATAACTGCCCGTAAAACCAACAAGGGCGGCGAAAATGATGCCACTAAACAGTACGACGAACACGTTAAACCCCATCACCGCAAGCACTAAAATAAACGCATATGGCAGAACGAGTAACCAATCAAACGGTTTCGTTTCAACGATTTCAGGTTCCGGTGTCAAAAAGAGCAACAGCAACACCGTTAACGCAGCTGCAGGTAACGCAATTTTTAGATTTTCTCTGAATTTGTCTTTCATTTCACAACCTTGCGTACGCGTAGCTGCAATTGTTGTATCAGAGATAATTGACAAATTGTCGCCAAACATCGCTCCAGACACCACCGTGCCTGCCATTAGTGCAGGGTCAATACCTGTCTTCAATGTTATCGCATACGCAATTGGGCCTATCGCACCGATTGTGCCCATAGAAGTCCCCATTGCGGTAGAAACCACAGCCGCAATTAAAAATAAACCAGGTAACAACAACGAGGGTGGAATTAACGATAGGCCTGCATTAACCACGGCATCCACACCGCCTGTAGCACCTGCAACCGCTGAGAATGCACCAGCGAGCAAATAAATTAAGCACATCGTAATGATGTTGCTATGGCCCGCGCCTTTAATAAACGTTTCTACGCTCTCATTGATGCTGGTTTTGTTAAACCAAAATGCCAATACAATCGCAGGCAAAATCGCCACTGGCGCAGGCAGTTGGTAAAACGCGTATGCAACGCCTTGTAAGTGTAAATACAGACCTACACCTAAAAATAGACTCACAAACGTTAAAAGAGGGATAAGCGATAAAATCGCCTGTTTTTTATTGTAGGTTGGCTGCATAGCACTCCTCACTTAAATCACCACAGCCAAGCAAGAACTTATTAGCTGCATTTTGGCCTCCGACAAAAAACATTACGTAAGAGACACCTAAAACTTCACGCCCGCAATAAAGTAAAATCGGCGAAGGCGGAAGTTTATATGTATGGATGGCTAAAGTCTATGGTGATTTGATATTATTGTTCTTATTAAAACCAATCAGACAGCCGCGCCAAGCACTCGCGAATTCTGAACAGCAAGTTTATTAGAGTTATCAACCTGACTATTACACACAGATCCGATAAACTCTACCCTATCACCTAAAATAGCTAAACTCGAGGAAGATCAAATGGATCGTATAGGTATATTTGGCGCAAATGGCCGAATGGGTCAGGCATTAATTGATGCCTGTGCGCAAGCAAAAGATTGTAAGCTCTCTGCTGCTTTCGTGCGCATCGCATCACCTCTCGCATCGACGCCAATTCATCATATTAACAAATCTGCGCCTGTTGACTTATCTTTCGCCTGTGAATCTGCACTTCAGGACTGTTCAGCCGATGTCCTGATTGACTTCACTTTACCTGAAGGCATGCGCACACATCTCCAACAAGCAGTCAAATTGAATTTGCCCATGGTCATTGGCACAACAGGTCTCGATGACGAAGACAAACAAGCACTTACTGAAGCCGCTAAGCATATTCCTATCGTTTTTTCACGCAATTATAGCGTGGGGGTAAATTTGCTGCTTAACTTAGTCCAAGTTGCCGCGACGAAACTCGCCGAAGAAATGGACATTGAGGTCTTTGAAGCACATCACCGCAACAAAATTGATGCACCTTCTGGTACCGCATTAATGATTGGTGAAGCCATCGCACAGGCAAAAGGATGGGATCACGATGCCGTTGCGCGTTTTGATAGAACCACGATTCATGAAGCAAAATCACAACAAGAAATTGGTTATTCCGTGCTTAGAGCTGGCGATATAGTTGGTGAACATACGGCTTATTTCGCAACTATGGGCGAAAGGCTCGAAATTACTCATAAAGCCTCATCTAGATTAACGTTCGCAGCTGGTGCTGTAAGGGCTGCGCAATGGTTACGGAACAAGCCTGCTGGACTTTATGATATGCAAGATGTCCTTGGTTTAAAGGAGTTAGCTTAAGTTTTTAACAGTTTCGTTAACTTTTTTAGTTTAGAACCTTATTTTTGAATTTTTTTGATAGATCATTAGACGAATCTGCCAATTTACTGTAGACTGTATGGAATTTGCCAAAAATTTATAAAACTGCGTGTTACCAAGCGCTTAATAAACGGGAAGTAATGCGTATACGCAGCTCCCGTTTTTTTACATCTAGGAGGTTAACTTGACTAAATCCGCTCTGTTAGTCCTTGAAGACGGCACAGTGTTTCGCGGTACTGCCATTGGTGCTGACGGTATTTCTGTCGGTGAGGTAGTATTCAATACGTCGATGACAGGTTATCAAGAGATATTGACAGACCCGTCTTACGCGGAACAAATTGTTACTCTAACTTACCCGCACATCGGTAATACGGGTACTAACAGCGAAGACGAAGAAGCAGGTCAAATCTGGGCGAAAGGCCTAGTGATCCGCGATTTGCCATTGCTAGCGAGTAATTTCCGTAACGAGCAATCGTTAAGTGACTACTTAAAAGAACGCAACATACTGGGTATCGCTGACATTGATACACGTAAGCTAACTCGTATTCTTCGCGATAAGGGTGCGCAAAACGGCTGTATCATCGCAGGTGATGAAGTTTGCGAACAAAAAGCACTGGACGCTGCCAAGGCCTTCCCAGGCCTCAAAGGTATGGATTTAGCAAAAGTCGTGTCGGCAAAAGAAGCCTTTCCTTGGCGTGAATCAAGCTGGACATTGGGTGAAGGCTTTAAAACGCTTCAGGCTGATGAAGAAAAGTTTCACGTTGTTGCGTACGATTTTGGTGTCAAACGCAACATTTTGCGTATGTTGGTCGATAGAGGGTGTAAATTGACCGTGGTTCCCGCTGAAACCCCCGCCTCTGAGGTCTTAGCGTTGAATCCTGATGGAATCTTCTTGTCTAATGGCCCTGGCGACCCTGAACCATGTACCTACGCAATCGATGCTATCAAATCCTTCCTAGAAACAGACACTCCTATTTTCGGCATTTGCCTCGGCCACCAGCTTCTAGCTCTCGCTTCCGGTGCTAAAACAGTAAAAATGAAATTTGGCCATCATGGCGGTAACCACCCTGTTAAAGATTTAGATCGCAACGTGGTTATGATCACGGCACAAAACCACGGTTTTGCTGCAGACGAAGCAACATTACCTGCGAATCTACGTGCAACTCACGTTTCATTATTCGATGGCACACTTCAGGGTATTCACCGTACTGACAAGCCAGCGTTTAGCTTCCAAGGTCACCCAGAAGCAAGCCCAGGTCCACACGACGCAGCGCCGTTGTTCGACCATTTCATTGAATTAATGCAAGCACGTAAAGCCTAATTAATAGCGGAGTCAAAATGCCAAAACGTACCGACATAAAAAGCATTCTTATTTTAGGCGCAGGCCCAATCGTTATCGGTCAAGCGTGTGAGTTTGACTATTCAGGCGCGCAAGCATGTAAAGCCCTAAGAGAAGAAGGCTATCGAGTTATCCTTGTTAACTCGAACCCAGCTACAATTATGACTGACCCAGAAATGGCGGATGCGACGTACATCGAGCCAATCCACTGGGAAGTAGTAGAAAAAATTATCGAAAAAGAGCGCCCATGCGCGGTATTACCGACGATGGGTGGTCAAACGGCGCTTAACTGTGCGCTTGACCTTGACCGTCACGGTGTTCTTGCAAAATATGACGTTGAGTTAATCGGCGCGACTGCTGATGCCATCGATAAAGCAGAAAACCGTGAACGCTTCGACAAAGCGATGAAGAAAATCGGCCTAGAGTGTCCACGCGCTGAAATCGCTCACTCAATGGATGAAGCGCTCGATATCCTAACTCGAATTGGCTTCCCATGTATCATTCGTCCATCATTCACGATGGGTGGTACTGGCGGTGGTGTTGCCTACAACATGGAAGAATTCGAAGAGATCTGTACTCGTGGTCTTGACCTTTCACCAACAAAAGAGCTGCTTATCGACGAAAGCTTGATCGGTTGGAAAGAGTACGAGATGGAAGTGGTTCGTGACAAAAACGACAACTGTATCATCGTGTGCTCTATTGAAAACTTCGACCCTATGGGTGTTCACACAGGTGACTCAATCACGGTAGCGCCAGCGCAAACACTGACTGACAAAGAATACCAATTAATGCGTAATGCATCGATGGCCGTTCTTCGAGAAATCGGTGTTGAAACAGGCGGCTCAAACGTCCAATTTGGTGTAAACCCTGCCGATGGCCGTATGGTTATCATCGAAATGAACCCGCGTGTATCGCGTTCATCAGCCCTAGCCTCTAAGGCAACTGGTTTCCCTATTGCAAAAGTAGCGGCAAAATTGGCTGTTGGCTACACGTTGGACGAGCTACAAAATGACATCACGGGTGGTGCGACACCCGCGTCTTTCGAACCTTCTATCGACTACGTTGTGACTAAGATCCCACGTTTCAACTTTGAAAAGTTCGCAGGTTCTAACGACCGTCTAACGACGCAAATGAAGTCTGTTGGTGAAGTAATGGCAATTGGCCGTAACCAACAAGAGTCTCTACACAAAGCACTTCGTGGTCTTGAAGTTGGCGCGACGGGTTTTAACCCTATCGTTGCACTTGACGACCCGAATGCACGTGAAAAAATCGTCCATGAGCTTCGTGAGCCAGGTGCAGAGCGCATTTGGTACGTGGCTGACGCAATGCGTCACGGTATGTCTATCGAAGAAGTATTCGAACTTACAAAAATTGACCGTTGGTTCCTAGTTCAAATCGAAGACATCCTAAAAGACGAAGCGACAATCAAAGAAGTGGGCATGGCAGGTCTTACTGAAGACTTCCTACGTAAACTCAAGCGCAAAGGCTTTGCTGACGCGCGTATCGCTGAAATCGCAGGTGTGTCAGAAACTGAAATCCGTAAAAAGCGTCATGCGCTTAACATCGTTCCGGTTTACAAGCGCGTTGACACGTGTGCGGCTGAATTCAGCTCAGACACAGCGTATATGTACTCAACCTACGACGAAGAGTGCGAAGCGCAGCCATCAGACAAAGACAAAATCATGGTTATTGGCGGTGGTCCTAACCGTATCGGTCAAGGTATCGAATTCGATTACTGCTGCGTTCACGCTGCACTTGCAATGCGTGAAGATGGTTACGAAACGATTATGGTTAACTGTAACCCTGAGACTGTTTCAACAGATTACGATACGTCTGACCGCTTATACTTCGAACCAATCACATTAGAAGATGTATTAGAAATCGTACGTGTTGAAAAGCCAAAAGGCGTTATCGTGCAATACGGTGGTCAAACACCACTTAAACTTGCTCGTGCACTTGAAGCGAATGGCGTGCCAATCATTGGTACTTCACCAGATGCGATTGACCGTGCGGAAGACCGTGAGCGTTTCCAACACTTAGTTGAGCGTTTAAACCTACTTCAACCAGAAAACGCGACAGTAACGTCTCTTGAAGAGGCGATTGTGAAGTCTCAAGAAATCGGTTTCCCACTCGTAGTTCGCCCATCCTACGTACTAGGTGGTCGTGCAATGGAAATCGTTTATGACGAAGATGACCTACGTCGTTACATGACGCACGCCGTATCAGTATCTAACGAAGCGCCGGTTCTACTTGACCGCTTCCTTGACGATGCGACTGAAGTTGACGTAGACGCTATCTGTGACGGTCAAGAAGTACTAATTGGTGGTATCATGGAACACATCGAACAAGCGGGTGTTCACTCTGGTGACTCTGCGTGTTCACTACCAGCCCACTCATTGTCTGAAGAAATCCAGAACGTCATGCGTGAACAAGTAAAAGCAATGGCGCTTGAACTTGGCGTAGTCGGTCTGATGAACACTCAGTTTGCAGTGAAAGATGGCGAAGTTTACTTAATCGAAGTGAACCCGCGTGCTGCGCGTACTGTGCCATTCGTCTCTAAAGCAACTGGCGTTGCGCTTGCGAAAGTTGCTGCACGTTGTATGGTTGGTCAATCACTGCAATCACAAGGTGTAACGAAGGAAGTAATTCCTCCGTACTACAGCGTGAAAGAAGTGGTACTTCCATTTGCTAAGTTCCCTGGCGTTGACCCAATGCGTGGACCAGAAATGCGTTCAACGGGTGAAGTTATGGGTGTTGGTGAAAACTTCGCCGAAGCCTTCGCAAAAGCACAATTAGGTGCGGGTAACACTTTACCACGCGGTGGTCGCGCGTTACTATCTGTGCGCAATGGTGACAAGGCACGTGTAGTTGAGCTTGCCAAGACAATGAAAGCGCTAGGTTTCGAATTAGATGCAACGTCTGGTACTGCAGCAGCACTGGAAGAAGCAGGCATCGAAGTTCGCCGCGTGAACAAAGTGTTCGAAGGACGTCCTCATATTCTTGACCGTATCAAGAATAAAGAGTACAGCTACATCGTAAACACGACTGAAGGTCGCCAAGCAATTGAAGACTCTAAGGTGTTGCGTCGTGGTGCACTTCAACACAAAATAAACTACACCACTACGTTGAACGCTGCATTTGCTAACTGTAAAGCACACTCTGCGGATGACAGAGCAAATGTAAGCTCAGTTCAAGAGCTGCACCAGCGATTAAACTAAGTACGATGCTGGGGTGAAAACCCCAGCTTATAGCGAGATAACTATGCAATCAATTCCGATGACTGTACGAGGCGAGAAGCTGCTTCGTGACGAACTGAATCACTTAAAATCTGTTGTGCGTCCTAAAATCATTGCAGACATCGCCGACGCGCGTGAACACGGTGATTTGAAAGAAAACGCAGAATACCACGCTGCGCGTGAGCAACAGGGCTTTTGTGAAGGACGTATTCAAGAAATTGAAGCTAAGTTGTCTACAGCTCAAGTTATCGACGTGACAAAGATGACAAATAATGGAAAAGTTATTTTCGGCTCTACCGTGTCTATTGTGAACGTTGATACCGACGCTGAAGTCACTTATCGCATCGTGGGCGATGATGAAGCGAACATTAAAGAAAATTTGATTTCGGTAAATTCACCTATCGCGCGTGGTTTGATTGGTAAAGAAGTTGATGACATGGTGACAATTCAAACACCGAATGGTGCTGTTGAATATGAGATCACTGAAGTCGAATACCTGTAATTACACATCGACTCGCAAAATAAAACCCAAGTTTATACTTGGGTTTTTTAATATTTAATTCAACGATATAACGAATTATAAGCTATTTAAAAAAGCCAATAACGCGCTTTTATCTGACTCACCCAACACTTCAAAAGCAACTTTAGCCGTTTGCCCTTCTCCGCCATGCCAAAGAATGGCTTCTTCGAGGCTACGTGCCCGACCATCATGTAAATAACTATGTTGTGGCGTGCAGAATTCATTACCTTGACCGCCAAGAATGTTGTCTAATCCACCCGTTACGCATGCAGACAATCCAATTCCCCACAGTGGTGTTGTACGCCATTCTGAGCCACTCGCATCACCTTCACCAAGTGTGTCCGCTAAACCACTGCCCATATCGTGCAGCAACAAATCGGTGTATGGGTGAATAGTTTGATTGCGTAGTTCTGAAAAGGGGTGGAAAGCGCTTGTCTGCACGGTATCGACGTGACACTGTCCACACCCGATGTTTGCAAATACACTCTTGCCCTGTTGAACTTGCGCACTCTCTGAATCTCGCTGTGCGCGAATACCCAGAAGCGCCAGATACTTTACCAATTTATCTAGATCGGTATCTGATACCTCTACTGCATTAGCGCCGCAATTCGATTGAGCAGAGCCACAATCAGGATTCGGTAATAAACTCGATGTCACTCCCATATCGGTGTTGAACGCACTGGCGACTTGATGCTTCAAATTTACCGTTGTCGCTTTCCACCCAAATCGTCCGAGACGCGTAACGCCAGTTTCAGGATCCGCGATACGGTTGGCTTTTCCTGAAATACCATCGCCGTCCAAGTCGTTTGGGTCTTCTTGCGCTAAAATCGTTTCTTCTGAAATCGCCTCTAATAACCCCATTCCAACGAGTTGTGGTGCGATACGCGCTGAAAATTTGGCTGGTGTGACTTTGCTGAACTGGAAATTCGGCTTCCGCAACCCATTGTTTTCACTCCAGCTAGAGATGATAACACTGCCTTCGCTTTCACTGCTTGGGATCCCGAACGTACTTGGCTGCAATACTTTTCCGATGAGCGGATCTGGATTTCCATTGCTGTCTGAGACTTTGAATACCCATTTGTTTAAAGGCTCTCCGACTGCCGCGGGTGCAGCGCGACCGTTTCGAGCATGGCAGCTCACACAACTTTGATTTATGTAATGAGGACCGGCTTTGCCAACAACGGCATTAAATATTCCATTCTCATTTCCATGCTCATCGTGTTGTCCCGAAACAAAACTGCTGTGATGCACTCGGCGACCTTCAACAAACATTTGCCCGTTAACGTTGGACAAGTTGGTTGCCATTTGCATGAAATGATTGTCTGGCTCATTGGTATAGTTGTAAGGTAACGTAGTCCCACCCCCGAGCCACGCACTTTGCGCAATTGGGTATGAGTCTTCACGTTGAGACCCTTTTTCGTCAAATTTCCCTTGTGTTTTCCACGGTACCAATCCTTGTCCAATGACGTAAAGATAGGTAGTCCCGTAATAGTTATCTCGCCCTTCTGGTGCAGCGAGCAAAAATTGGCTTGCCTCAAATTCCATGCGCTGCCCGACTTGCAATGGTAAAAAACCGGTTTGGCCCGGATCCCAATTAAGTGGTCGGTAATCGTTTATGACTAAACGATAGCGATGCTGAGTACCGTTATCGCTGATTTTGTTGAAATTATGATCATAGCTTCCTTGATCTAACGCTTGAACCGCGCCATTCACACCAAAATAGTTACCGTGATATTCAGCAACGGTATTCAAACCTCGGTACCAAGCACGAAACTCCCGTTCATCAAGTGGCCACTCGGTGATAAACGTTATTTCCAAACTATTTCCACCTTTCGCCACGTAGTCAACAAACTGAAACTGTGCAGTTCGATGTATCCAATAGTGAGAAAGATAATGGTCATAACTCTGGAATTGGTCCTCCTTTGCGTGCCTATCTCGACCTCTATCTGAAAAACGAGTAACCAAGGCATCTCCTCGATCAAACTGAATAGCTTGCTCAAGCACCGTATCAGCAGAATACAATGGAACTACATTTGAACTATTGATGATTGGACAGCCTTGATTGTCAACGCTACTGCCTACCGGCGTATTTGGACACGAGTCCAGTGTATCAGGCACACCGTCGCCATCACTGTCTGCATTGGGTGGTGTACCGCCACCGCGCTTTAATGTGAAGGTTTTTATGGTTGTGTCGACTGCACCACCACCGGCTTGGTAAGTAAACCAATACTCAATCGAATCACCATTTTGGAGACTTTCAAGACTCAGAGTGTTACGGCCACCATTAACCACCATGCGTACGTTCTGTTGACCTCCACCATTGATACGATAGTGGACGTCCGCCCAATCCGTTGTATTGACAAAAAATTCAACACTTGAGTCACTCGTTTGTGTAATACCATATGGCTGTTGAACAATTGGACATCCCTTACTGTCAACCTGTGTTCCCGCTGGGGTATTCGCGCATTCATCTAGCAAATCTTCAATACCATCACCATCTGAATCCACAGCCTGCCGTGTTGGCTCAGTTAGGATAGCCCATTCTGCAAGTTGTGTAATATTGCCACTATTGTTGTTCATGGTCAGACGGTAATATTGGTATGGCGTTTGATTGCTAAATGAAAATTCTCTTGTTTCGAATCTAGACGCAAAATCTTCGTTATTACGCGAATCTAAGGTTGCCCACGTTACCCCATCGTTTGAGCCCAGCAATGTCCAGTTCAATGGATCGCGAACAGCCGCATCATTTGCAGACGTCAATCTGTAGCCTTTTGCAACGTATGCCCCGTCGGTCGCCTTAAATTGGATCCACATTCCGTTATGAAAAGTCAGATACTTCGTATTAAGATTGTTATCAATGACTTTTTCAATTGTTTCACCTTGCGGTGAGTCATTGTATTGGGCGCTCAAATCTCCGGCAGAATCTGTGATGTCGATTAGCGTAGACAGTTCACAGCCTTTTTCATCAACTGGTGTGCCAACTGGCGTATTTGGACAAAGGTCAAGATTATCCTTTACACCATCACTGTCTGAATCCAGGTCTGGCGCGCTACCACCACCAGTCCAAACAATATCATCCATCGCCATTTCAAAGGGGAATGTCGGTATTTGTCCGTCAACTGACACGATATTGAAATGGTTTTTGATTGACTGTAACGCGATAAGTGGCCCTGCTAGGTCTTTCACTGGAATAACCGCTTCCGCCCAGTCACCATGACGAACCAGTCCATAGGTCGTTGTATTTGCAGGAAACGTTATCCAGTTTTCATTCGTATAGGTATCCGCAATGCCAACCTTAAATGATACATTCGCAGGGATTTTGATCTTGAACCGAACATCACCATCAACAAATGCACTCATGTCTCGAGCTTGTCGAGCTTGAAAACCACCACCAAACCACTGATCTGGCGTATAGTTCCAAGAAATAACGGAACTACCTTCATAGGCCGCTGCATTTCCTGTGCTTATAGAAGTTTGATTCCATACATAAAAATCGGCATTTTCACCCAACGATAATTTGTTTGATGTTGGGGTGTTATCGGTAAATACACCGAATGTGCCATGCTCCGCTGGAGTGGTATTACCTAAAAACACTTCACCTTGACCATCGAGCTGATACACACGCACATAATCGACAATCATCTTGCCCGGTAGTGGTGCTGTCACCTCGCTGTCACTGTGCGCATCCGTAAAATTTCCCCCTACAGCAAGATTCATGAGCAAATAAAATGGTTCTCTAAATTCACTGGATTCATCATCAATCAGAAAAGGGGCATCGTACATGTCGTACTCAACATCATTATCAACCACAGCAAACCGAATCGATGTTTGTGTCCAATATAAGCGATACGTCACAAAGCGGTCGGTTAACGGCTGCGAACTCAAGTGAGCATTGTCGTTTTGCCAAGCAAGACTTGCGGCACAGGTTGGATTTCCACTACCGCAGGCAGCTTCGGTATAGAAAATAAGATTCGACCCCGTATAGTTGTTTATCGGCGCTCCTGGAAACCCAGCATCTGCGCGACTTTGCGAAGATTGCCCCATTTCCATAATGTCAATCTCACCTTTCGCAGGCCATGTTGCAGTGCTCGTTCCAAGCATCCAAAGTGCGGGCCAAAGACCCATATCCACTCCAGATACTTTCATGCGCATTTCGACCATGCCGTACTTGATGGCGAGTTTATTGCTACTTTGGATTTTTCCAGAAGTAAAGCCCTTTCCTCCAACGGATTCCCGTCTTGCCTCGATGACTAAGCCTTTGTTTCCTGGTTCTCCCACGATGTCTTCAATGCCAACGTTGTTTTCACTGTACCACTGCAGCTCTTGATTGCCCCAGCCGCATAAACCCAAAGCGCATCCATCACCCGTATCCACGTTCCAAATTTCTGTATTGAAACTGTTGAAATTATCTTCCCACATCAAGCTTCCGACAGCGGCTTGAGTTTGAGGCGTGAGGAGCACAGCGACGAAAGCAAGGCTTGCATGCAAATGCCTTCGCGAGGTTGATATTATTGTTTTCATTGTACTTTCCTTTGTCTTTGCTTTGATGAGCCAAGTTTGCCCTGTCGTAGTACTACCTCGTATCGACAACGCAAATATTTATCATTTGCTACATTTAAATAACATGTAAGCGCTTTCATTTAAAGCGTTAAACCAAGTTTTTTGCAAGTAAATGGGTACGATTTATTAGCAGAAAGCTGTTATCTTATTGAAAATAATAAATATATTTTTTATCTCATTTTTTACAATCCGGCGGCGAACACCATAGTTCAAGAATGATAGAAAAATACCCACTAAATTTGATCAAAATAACCGTTTCATTTCTTGACTATTCGTCAAATTTAAAAAATAATGACGTAAAGTCAATTTTGACGAAGCGACACAAAAAAGAGGCACCTAAATAGGTTTTTGAGGCAAATCAGTTTGGCTGTGTTATTCTTCTGACCAATATGGGTAGAGAAAAAGAATTTCATGTTTAAATTTGGCTGTAAATCGAGTTGCCAACATAGCTTTTTAGGGAAATCTAAAAAGCAGGTCGCTATTGCTGAGCGACATCAAGAATTACTGATGTTAGCGCGTGAAATTATCGCTCTTGAGGGATTTCATAGTTTCACAATGGATAAGCTTGCTGCTAAGAGTGCATACTCAAAGGGCACAATTTACAATCACTTCAACAGTAAAGAGGATGTAATTGTCGCGCTTAGTATCGAGTCGATGAAGTTCATGGAGAGCCTGTTCAAGCGAGCTTATCAATTTCAAGGGAGCAGCAGAGAACGCATGGTTGCATTACACGTAGCATACAACCTTTTCTCGAAGCTTGAACCCGTGATGTTTTTGTGTGTACTTACCTCTAAAACCCCTTGGGTTATGGAGAAATGTGACCCTGAAAATTTAGAGAAGAGCATAGCGCAAGAAGAAAGATTAATTGCTGTCGCCGACCAATTTATCACGGATGCAGTAAATGCTGGCGATTTACAATTAAGCCCAACAATTAGCAGCGACACACTTATATTTGCGAATTGGGCTGTCGCATTTGGAACAAATGCATTGATTAACAGTGCAAAAGAAAGCAGATGTATAGAACCCGTTTTGGATCCTTTCACTGCGCTTTATAACATCAATATAATGCTTGATGGCATGCAATGGTTACCGCTTTCAAGTAAATGGGATTACAAAAAAGTGTGGCTTAAAGTCGAAGATACGATTTTTGCCGATGAAGTGGCCTGTTTAAAAGCATCAAATTCTATTTAGATGATATGCCCCTACTCTCTTGCACTGGTTATCTCAAGAATGTGAAATTCACAATGAATAATTAAAACTCGCAACACTGGCGAGTTTTTTCAAAACGCTTAATGACGAATCGTCATTTTATTGATAACAAAAGTGTACTTTTTGAGCCAACCTATAAGTTGGTTTTTTAAGAAAAATAATTGACGTTTCGTCAGTTTTTATGGAGAGAAAGGAAATGATACCAACATGGCTTAAGCCCATCATTAACGCTCCGAAAACAACAATTGTCCTTAGCTTACTATTGCTGTTTGCAGCTGCATTGGGAAGTGGAAAATTGTATTTTCGCGGTGACTATCGCGTGTTTTTTGACAGCGATAACGAACAAATGACTCAATTTGAAACGATAGAGCGAACATTCAATAAAAGCGACAACATCTCCATCGTCGTTTCAGCAAATGGACAATCGGTGTTTACCGCAGAAACACTGCGAGTCATTGAGGAGTTAACCCAATCAGCATGGAAAACCCCCTATTCTAGTCGAGTTGATTCAATCGCCAACTTCCAGCATACCACTGCGGATAGTGACGATTTAGTCGTTGAAGATCTGATTACATCCGAGAGTTTATTGACGGCTGAGAACATTGCGGATATCCGTAATGTTGCCCTTAATGAGCCTCAAACTCGACGATCCTTAGTAAGCACGGATGAAACGGTTGCAATTGTCAACATCACCGTTCAACTCCCTGACATAGATAAAACGGACAAAGTGATTGCCATCAAGCAATTTACACAAAAGCTTGTTGAAGAATATCAAACCAACTACCCAAATCTTACTTTCTATCAAAGCGGCCAAGTCGCAATGAACTATGCGTTTATCGACGCCTCTCAAAGCGATTTTTCCACGCTTGTACCCTCTATGTTATTGGTCATCATGGTCTTTTTGGGACTTTTGCTGCGAAGTTTTGCTGCTGTCGTTTATACGCTCATCGTGATCATCGGTGCTGTTGTTGCAACACTCGGGATAGCAGGCTGGCTTGGTATGTTTTTGAGTACAGCTACGGTTAACGTACCAACAATGGTGTTAACGATTGCCGTTGCCGATTGCGTACATATTCTTGCCGCAATCCGTCATCACATGCGTACTGGCGCAAATAAATCAGATGCAATCCGTTTGAGTCTGCAAAGTAATTGGCTTCCGGTGATCATTACCTCTGTTACGACAGCGCTTGGCTTCCTTGTGATGAATTCCCTCGATGTTCCAATCATCCGAGATTTAGGAAACCTGTCTGCACTAGGTGTAATGCTTGCTTGTGTCTTGTCACTTACGCTCTTACCGGCATTGGTACACGTTCTACCATTTAAACCAAGTATGAAGTCTAACTCGACGGGTTCACTGCGTTTTTCTCAATTCGCAGATTGGCTTATAGCAAAAAAAGTCCTGCTCACCGCGACATCGGTCATTTTAGTAATCGCTGCGGCTGTCGCGGTTGGTCAAAATCGGATCAATGACGAAGCTGTTAAATATTTTGCACAAGGCACCGAGTTTCGAGATGCAACGGATTTTATGGAACAGCATTTAAGTGGTATGACAACAGTAAGCATTGCTCTCGACAGCGGACAAAGTGACGGAATTAGCGCTCCCGATTTTCTGCAAACGCTAGAGCATCTAACCACCTGGCTGCGCTCGAAAGAACAAGTGCATCACGTCACGAGCCTTGCTGACACCTTTAAACGGTTGAACATGAACCTCCATGGTGACGATATTCATGCTTATACGCTACCGAATGACAGAGAACTCGCGGCTCAATACTTATTGATGTACGAGATGTCCCTTCCCTATGGCCTGGATTTGAATAATCAGGTGAATATCGACAAATCCGCCGTCAAGTTGCAACTCACATTGGCTAATCAAGGGAGCAAAGAACTCGTCGCCATCGAAGCGGAAATTCGAACATGGCTCAATTTGAATGCAGCCAACTATCAAGCTCAAATTTCTAGCCCGAGTCTGATGTTTGCGCATATCGGTGAGATAAACATGAAAAGCATGTTGCAATCGTTGCCGATGGCTTTGTTACTCATTTCCGGTTTGTTGGTGTTTTCGTTGCGATCACTTAGGTTAGGTCTTATTAGCTTAGTTCCAAATCTCGTGCCTGCGATTTTGGGTTTTGGTTTATGGGGACTTTACAGCGGTGAGATCAATTTAGGGTTAAGCGTAGTCGTGACGCTTACGCTTGGGATCGTTGTTGATGATACCGTGCATTTTTTGAGTAAATACCAATACGCGAAGCAGCAAGGTCTCTCGACGGAAGGGGCGATTCGCTATGCGTTTACCACGGTCGGCCGTGCTCTCTTAATTACAACCTGTGTACTTGTGGCTGGCTTTACAATGTTAGGCACCTCCGCATTTCGCCTGAACTCAGATATGGGGCAGCTCAGTGCACTTGTCATTTTTATCGCGCTAATTGTGGATTTTATTCTTCTGCCTTGCATGTTGCTTTGGTTCGATAACTCAGGCAGTGACGAAGTCGTTGAGTCTAATGAAGTAATTACAACTAACGAACCACAACTGATCAGCAAATATTAATAAAAAGGGCAACACGATGAACATGAACACAATTATTTCAAGTCTCTTAGTAGCGGGTAGCATAATTTTTGCGGTGACAAATACTTTTGCTATCGCAAACGAGGAACAAGGCATCATTATCGCTACGAAACGCAAACAACTTGATAGTGGTTGGGGTGATAGCCAAGCAAGTATGACGATGCTGCTGACGAACGCTAATGGAGATACCAGCGAGCGTCGCTTACGAATGAAAATGCTCGAAGTAGAAAATGACGGAGACAAAGGCCTCACCATCTTTGACACACCTTTAGATGTGAAAGGAACGGCTTTCTTAAACTTCTCTCACGCCACCGAAGCAGACGAGCAATGGCTGTATTTGCCCGCACTTAAGCGAGTAAAACGTATTGCATCAAGAAATAAATCCGGTCCCTTTATGGGGAGCGAATTTGCGTACGAAGATCTTAGCTCCTTTGAATTAGCTAAATACCAGTTCAATTATCTGGGAGAACAATTGCTAAGCAACCAAAGTACATTCCTGCTTGAGCAAATCCCTGTGGATAAAAATTCGGGATATACCAAGCAACTCGTTTGGCTAGATAAACAACATTATCAACCACTTAAAGTAGAATACTATGACCGCAAAGGCGCTCTTCTGAAAACCCTCACTCTACGTGATTATCAAATGCATCTGGGTAAATTTTGGCGTGCTCACTCGTTAGAAATGGACAATGTGCAAACTCACAAAGCTACTCGCCTTACGACTGAGAGTCTGGAATTCTCGCAAGGACTTGCAATCAGTGACTTTAACCAAGCAAGCTTACAGCGTTCGAGGTAATGATGACATTAAAACCCTCTCGAGGTTTTGTTAGTCTATCGTTTTGTCTGGGTGCATTCAGCACCCAGATTGCCGCAAATCCAGAGATAGACTTTCATGGCGAAATACAAGTAGACCAGCGGAATTTCCTGCAGCCGAAAAATACTGAACTTGAAGGAGCCGTCAATCGAATCCAAAACAGTTTGATGCTAGAAGCGGAATGGCTTTGGCAAAATGACGGTCATATTGTTAACTTCAAACCATTTGTTCGTATCGACAGCCATGACTCAAAGCGCACCCATGCCGACATTCGCGAACTACAGTGGCTTCACTACTGGCAAGATTATGAAATTAGCGTGGGCATTGGGCGCGTGTTTTGGGGGGTCACCGAGTCCACCCATCTTGTTGACGTAATAAACCAAACCGATGGTGTTGAAGGACTAGACGGTGAAGACAAACTTGGGCAGCCAATGCTTCGCTTTAAAACGGTGAAAGACTGGGGGACCTTGGACTCATACTTATTGCCGTATTTTCGGGAACGCACTTTTGCGAACAAAGTTAGTCGACTATCACTACTGTTTGATTTGGATAGTAATGTACGATACGAATCATCACGCCGCGAACATCATTTTGATTATGCGCTTAGGTACAGCAACAGCGTTGAGACTTGGGATTTTGCCCTCTCCTATTTCAAGGGCACAAATCGCGACCCGGAATTTATGCCCTTACAGAATTCTGTTGTGCCTTTTTATACTCAGATGCAACAAATTGGTTTAGAGCTGCAAAATGTATCGGGAGATTGGCTCTGGAAGCTTGAAGCTCGTTATCGAAACAGTATACGCAGTGAGTCCGCTGCTACGGCAGGGTTTGAATACACACAAGTTGGTGTATTCGATAGTGTCTACGACTTAGGCTGGATAACAGAATATTCTTACGACAATCAGGACGTTGCATTAAATCAAAACGATATATTTATTGGTTGGCGTTTGGCACTGAATGACGCAAATGGGAGCGAAATTTTGTTTGGTATCAGCCAAGACCTCGATAAATCGGAGCAAGCAATAAAATTAGAAGCTTCGGGTCGCCTTGGAGAAAGGTGGAAATGGCAAATTGAAGGTTGGGCGTTTTCAACAAACAACGTTGAGAGCCCACTTTACGTTTTGGAATCAGACGACTTTATAGCACTTTCAATAAGTTACTTTTTTTAGTTTAATGCATCGACTGGATTTGGCGAACCAGTCAGTTATCCATGTCGATGCTATCTGAAACAAAAACACGCGTGTTTCAGCGAATACCATAACCAATTTTATTTTAGAGCATTGAAAGCAACTGTTTAGTCATCGCCAGTATATTCGCTTCCTTTTCATAAATGTTTTCACATTCACTCGTTACAAAGATGTCGGATAACCAGAGTTTCAGTTCATCAGACAGAGATTCAAGCACGGCAACCGGGAAAATTTCATTGCAATCTACGTGTCTCAGTTGTTTAGCGAGCTCATCCAGCACAATGGCGGCGTCATTAAATTCGTAGAAGAAGTAAAGGCTGCTAGACAAATACCCAAACGCATTGGAAATTTTTTCGATGTTTGATAAATCCAATTCACGAGAGTTAATTAACTCAATCTCTAATAATATATCGTCAATGTTGTCGAAAATTGACTGGATATCATCTTCTTCAAAGGTATTACGTGATAAAAACTTTTCTGAGGACAACGGTTCTTTGGTTTTAGTCACCTGAGCTTCGTTATCCGTATCAATATCAAAGAACAAATCTTCGAAAGGGTCTTCAAACAATTCAACCCCTTCAAAGAGCACGGTGCTGTAATATTTTTCATTCTCCATAATCTGCGAAACGATTTGTTCGCTGACTTCAACTTTGGATTTGTTGTTACGTATGTGTTCTTTAAACAATTCATTCGACTTCTTCATTTGCTCAATAAGACGTGTCTGTCTTGATAAATCCTTTTGCACCATAAAGTAATGAGTTACTTCTCCATCTTCATCACGAATGTCAGAAATACTCCACTGAACCGGGAAAAAACTACCGTCCTTTTTATAACTCACAGATGACCCAAAGAAACAGCCCTTTTCCGCCAACTGTTTTTTTACTTGGTCAATAAGCTTTTGGTCACTCAGAGGTCCCTTAAAAATGGCGGGCGACATCCCTACAATTTCCGCGAGCTGATAGCCCATTTGCTGACAAAATTCATCGTTTGCATAGATAATTTTTAGGCCTTTTGAAATATCACTATCCGTAATGACTAGGGCAAGATGAGACTCAATTACAAGATGACGCAAAAAATTCAACGCTGACGTCTTTACCAGTAATTGGGAGAAAAAGAGATTTTCTTCTAGTGCCGAATTGATGATATTAGTCATAGTGCAAAGCCTCTAAACAGAACGTTACGCAGAACGCTTACTAAATTCATGCACCCTTAACTCCACGATAAGCCTGCATGCTTAAGTCAAAAAACGAACAAGTTAATCAATTAAGATTAGCTGTACAATACTGTACTCATCCTTATTAACTATAGGCTATTTTTTAGACAAAAACACCTCTTATTTACAAACCTCATTCATCACGCTGTTTATATTGAATTTATATAGTTTCAATCAACGTACAACGTCAGTCCAAACCACTCTAACACCCGTTCGAAAACAACCTAAAAACACCAACCTTAATCGTTTCAGGTAAATTAAGAAAGCCACTTATCTGAGAATTTATCGTATGCAATTCGAATGGATTATTTATAGTGAGGTTCATAACTATTAGTATAGATATGATTCACAGGCCAAACCAAAGTGGCTAGGCCTGTGTAGGATGTGAGACCGTTTAGAAATTGATTATTGTTGAAACCGCTTCTTCATCCGAGGTTTCGATAGACATTTTAATCGTACGCTCTGTCCAATCGATATCCAGTAACCCGTAATTGCTTCCCGATTTGTTGATGAGATGACGATTACCCGTCGTTAACGAAGCCATATTTTCACTGACTACGCCCACTTGGCCAGTCGGAATAATGGCGCCAGAAGGAGCACAGTTACCCCATTCTCCTTTCACTCCATTACCGTTATTGTCTACTTGGGTGTAACACCAAGGTTTATCGTTATCACGTGTTGTACAACCTTGATACGTAACACCTGCGTATTTGAAAGGCAGTTTACATTCATTAGTAAATTTCCCGTTACCGTTCGAGTCCGCATAAATAGGTAATCTTAATGGATTTTCAATATGATAAGGCCAATTTTGGCCAAATCCTGAAGCCGTGATCTCATATACCCTTGCTTCTTTGCCAAATTGGTTACTTGCAGGAATTCGTTTTTCTAGTAGCTCACCCCAATGCTGATCGCCTGAAACAAAAATTACTGCCTTTGTTTTGCTGTCGTTAATTGACTTCTGCACCATTCTGAGCAGTTTTTCCCTTTCCTGAGGGATCTCAGCCCAAGATTCATAACTGGTACCAGACATCGTTTGTTCATTTAGTGATGCCACCGCTTGAGTGAATTTCTGACCATTGCCATAGGCACAGTATGTCGATTTATTGCGACCTTGGTTTAATGGTGGGAGAACTTGAATACCACTGGAGATCACCTTGATCTCACTTGCTTTATTTAACTCATCTTGTAGCCACTGCCATTGCTTTTCACCTAGCATAGTACTGTTATCACCTTCACATGTTCCATAATTTGAAAACGTCGGTGAACGAAAATAACGTGCGTCTAGGTTAATCACGTGAGTCGTCTGTCCTTTTGGACCGACTATTTTTGCACTATAAACACCTTCTTGGCCGTTATAACGTGGGTCGTCGGCAGGAATATCAAAATGACGTAAGAACTCCCGTTGGCTTTCTACTCGTTTAGGGTAATGCTTACCATCATTATTACTCCCAAAATCATGATCATCCCACGTGGCCATGACAGGAATATTTGCTGACAAAAACTTTTGATATTCCGTATTCCGCTTCTTATCATCGTATTTTTGGCGCATATAATTCATGTCTGTTGTATCTGCGTAGATATTGTCACCCATCCACAAAAACAGATCGGGTGACTGTGATACAACTTTGCTCATCGCTGCTGGCATATCTCCTTGTGTTTTGAAACAAGAACCAACTGCAATACGTTTTAATGTTGAGTTCTCCGAAACCATGGTATGAGAACGTAGAGGCTCAGGTTGAGGTTCCTCGATTTCACATTCTTCCCAGGCGCTATCGCCTACGTAGCACCAAGGTGCAGTATGCGCTTCGGTCGTGCAACCATAAAAAGTTTCCCCTTGGTAATTCGATGGCGATAAACAACGTTTACCCGTCACTGATTTAAACTCTGGAATTGTTTCAACTCGAACATTTCCCCAAGTCGAGCCCTCAATTGCACTTTTCAAATAGCACCATTGCCCACCACTGTTGTTTTTATTAGTTGTACCAAAATAGCTAGCACCTAAGTACTCAAAACTAGTTTTACATTGTTCATAATGAACTTCAGGCGCAGCATGAGCCAGGCTTACCAACAGACCCGAGAGCGCAGACAGTAGATATTTTTTCATTGTTTTAAGAGTTCCTTGGTCGTAATCATGCCCACGCCTCTGATGACGAGCATTCAAATAAAAGTGGATATGATGAAAGATTTACTGCTTCCCTTGCAAAGTACTCATTCCTTCGAGGCTGCAGAGAATATAGGAACATCATTAACAATTTGTTAAACTAATATGGCACTAATAATTTAGTTGAGGTGTTTTGAATGAGTGGGAAATGCAATTTAGAGTTTGTGGAATTGGCTTAACTTGACATTCTATCAAAGCGTTTGAGACGTCGATGCTCGCATCGCTCAAGAATTGCTTGCTTTTGTTCCGGGTTACTCTCGTGCCAGTTGAGTATTTCAGCCAGCGTTCTGTAGCAACCAACACACACGTTACGTTCGTCAAGACAACAATGACGGATACAGGGGTTGTCAGGAGTTTGAGATATGGATTTGCTCATTGCAGTAAACTGAAAATGTTCGCTAGACAAAGTGTAGTTTAAAATGAGGAAGAAAATAGCTTTGGGAGTAAGTAAAATGGAGGCGGAACCCGGAGTCGAACCGAGGTAGACGGATTTGCAATCCGCTGCATGGCCACTCTGCCATTCCGCCGTTCAATGAGATTGGAGCGAGTAACGAGGTTCGAACTCGTGACCTCAACCTTGGCAAGGTTGCGCTCTACCAGCTGAGCTATACTCGCAATCCAGAGTACGATTATATTAGTAGGTCTTACATAAATACAATCGAAAAGAAACTTTTAGACTAAATCTAAAATGGTGCCCGGGGCCGGACTTGAACCGGCACGCTGTTACCAGCGAGGGATTTTAAATCCCTTGTGTCTACCAATTTCACCACCCGGGCATCGGGTGTGAAAGCAATTGGAGCGAGTAACGAGGTTCGAACTCGTGACCTCAACCTTGGCAAGGTTGCGCTCTACCAGCTGAGCTATACTCGCGTACCGATGGTTCGCGACTGGCGTTCCAATTTAGCCTGAAAATTTAACTTTCGTTAAATGGTGCCCGGGGCCGGACTTGAACCGGCACGCTGTTACCAGCGAGGGATTTTAAATCCCTTGTGTCTACCAATTTCACCACCCGGGCATCGGGCTGCTTTCGCATGTGAAGTGTTGAGAAATGGAGGCGGAACCCGGAGTCGAACCGAGGTGGACGGATTTGCAATCCGCTGCATGGCCACTCTGCCATTCCGCCACTTTATTCGAGAACTTGGAGCGAGTAACGAGGTTCGAACTCGTGACCTCAACCTTGGCAAGGTTGCGCTCTACCAGCTGAGCTATACTCGCATTCTCGAGGGCGTCTGCCTCTCAACACGGACGCATTCTACAGATTCTTTTGAACGCGTCAACATAAAATATGAATGTTTTGAACTGTTTGCTTAATTTTTATCTAGTTTGGTTTTTCTTTAATCGTTCGTTATCAAGATTTAATCAATTCAGAACGAGCTGCTGCTAAATATTGGATCATCGAGCTAAGAGTTAGTACCGTTGCGATGGCTAAAAGTGCGTAACTTAAGTAGATCATCCAAGTATCAAATTGCCAAATCAAACCAATAATTGCCAACATTTGTGCGGCTGTTTTCCATTTGCCCATATTTGATACTGCAACATTGCCTCTTTTACCCTGCTCAGCCATCCACTCGCGCAGTGCAGAAATAACAATCTCACGACTAATAATTACCACAGCCGCAATCGTAATAAAGATATTTTGATAATAAGTAGCAAGAACAACTAAAGCAGCACTGACCATCACCTTGTCTGCAACAGGATCGAGAAAAGCACCAAATGGAGTCGACTGTTCGAGTTTGCGTGCTAGATAACCATCAAGTATGTCTGTTACGGACGCAAGCCAAAACGTAAATGCAGCGGCAAAGAATGCCCATGAATACGGCAAATAAAATGCAACGACAAATACAGGGATTAGGAAAAGACGAAAGGTCGTCAATATATTAGGAATATTCCACATAGCGCTGAGTATAACTTCTTTTTCTTTATGTTCGCATGAAAGCTTAAGCTTTGTCATGCAAATGGTTAAATATCTTTTCAGCCATTTCAGGACTGATCCCCGGTACTTGTTTTAGCTGCTGCACGTTCGCAGCCATTACTCCCTGCATACCCCCTAAAAACTTCAATAACGCTTGACGGCGCTTCTGTCCAACACCAGCAATTTCCTCAAGCAAAGATTGAGTACGTTGCTTTTGGCGTTTATTTCTATGTCCAGCTATCGCAAATCGGTGAGATTCATCTCGTATATGTTGAATTAAATGTAGTGCGGGTGAATCACTTTCTAGGTTGACTGTTTTGCGCCCGCCATCTATCAACAGCGTTTCTAAACCAGGCTTTCGACTTGTCCCTTTCGCAACTCCAACGAGCAATGGCATTTTATCCTGTGTCCAAGACTCAAAAAACTCTTCAGCACGTCCCAATTGTCCTTTTCCCCCGTCGATAAAAATCACATCAGGGATTTTTTCCGTTTCCGCTACTTTGCCGTAACGCTTTTTAAGAGCAAAACTCATTGCGGCATAATCATCACCCGGTGTAATTCCTTCCACATTGTAACGACGATACTCTTTATTGTTTGGCCCATTTCCATCGAAAACGACGCAAGACGCAATGGTGTTTTCACCCATTGTGTGGCTGATATCAAAACACTCCATCCGCTCAATTTCAGAGAGCTCTAATGCCTCTTTTAAAAGTGCGTAACGAACACTAATTGCTTCTTGAGCACTCTGCTTAACCGTAAGCGCATTGTGTGCATTTTTATTTGCGAGATTCAGGTATTGTAAGCGTTCACCTCGAACATTCGCACGAATTGTGACTTTTCGCTTAGCTACCTCGCTAAGTGCGTCAATTAGAGCTTGCTGTTCTTCAATCTCAAAAGGTAAAACAATGTCAGACGCGATACGGCCATTGCCTTGAGTGGAGAGATAGTATTGACCAATAAAACTTTCAACGATTTCATTAGCTGAGGCATCTTTTGGCACTTTTGGAAAATACGTTCTAGTACCGAGTATTTTGTGGTCACGAATCGCTAAAACATGAATCGCACACAACCCATGCAATTGCCCAAATCCGATGACGTCCATTTCAGGAAAATTGCCACTTACGGACTGTTGCTCTTGCATTTGACGAAGCAGCGCGATTTGATCTCGGAATTTTGCTGCCTCTTCAAACTGTAAGGACAAACTCGCCTTTTCCATTTTACTAATAAGTGAAGCAATTACATCTTGTGAGCGTCCACTCAAAAATTGCTTTACCATCGTAACTTGGTCTTGATATTCCTCATCGCTCACAATACCTACACATGGTGCGCTACAACGTTTTAATTGATGTTGTAAACAAGGACGACTCCGAGCGCGATAATATGCATCTTCGCATTGCCTTACAGGAAAAATTTTCTGCATAAGACGAAGACTATCTGACACAGCAGCACTACTCGGGTACGGGCCAAAGTAGTCACCCTTAGCTTTTCTACTGCCGCGATGAAACGCCAGACGAGGATGCTTATGCGCACTTAGAAAAATGTAGGGATAACTTTTGTCGTCACGAAGAAGAATGTTGTATCGAGGTTGATATTTCTTTATCAAGTTACTTTCAAGAATTAACGCTTCTGTTTCGGTATTTGTCAGTGTGACGTCAATATGTTGAATATTACTGACTAAAACACGGGTTTTACTGTCAGTAATATTACTTCGAAAGTAGCTGCTAACCCGCTTTTTGAGGTTTTTAGCTTTGCCGACATAGATCACCTGACTCTCACCGTCATACATACGATAAACGCCAGGCTCTGTGGAAAGTGTTTTTAGGAAAAGTTTGTGATCAAAAACTGCCATGAAAAGAATTTAGTGAGAGCTGTCGATATCGATCATTTTGTGCCGAATTGCTAAGTGCGTAAGTTCAACATCACCACTGACATTTAATTTTTCAAACATTCTGTAACGATAGCTATTAACTGTTTTTGAACTCAGGTTTAGCCTGTCTGCAATATCTTGAGCCTTCTCGCCTTTCGTGATCATCAACATAATTTGTAGTTCGCGCTCAGATAAACTCTGAAACGGATTCTCATCATTACGTCCACTAAACTGAGCAAGTGCAATTTGCTGTGCAATATCCGGTGCAATATAACGTTGGCCTGAATTAACCGCGCGAATGGCGTTTATCATCTCATCTGGCCCCGTACCTTTGGTTAGGTAACCGTGCGCGCCAATTTGCATAACTTTACTTGGGAATGGGTCTTCGCAATGAACGGTGAGCACAATCACTTTGACATCAGGGCAATAACGACAAATTTTCTTTGTTGCTTCTAAACCACCGATCCCCGGCATATTCATATCCATGAGCACGACATTAGGATTGTGCTGACGACAAAATTGCACGGCTTCTTCACCCGTTTTTGCTTCTCCTACAACTTTGAATCCACGCACATCGTCTAGGATCCTTTTTATCCCTGTTCTAACCAACTCGTGGTCGTCAACTAAGAGCACATTAATCAAAGGGAAGCCCTCTTACTAGGTAGTCGCAATTGTAATTATTCTTGTTGGAGAGTATCACAGAAATTTCAAAACGATAACTGTTAACGGTCACCTTCGCCGTAAAATTTATTAATTGAACCCATGTCATTAATAAATAAAAAGAAAAAGCGCAAGAATTGAACTCCCTGCGCTTAAAATTTTAACAGTTTTTACTCAAATTAACGTTTTGCTTATCAAGCCGTTTGCGTTTGACGTGAGAACTTATCAACCCACAGCGCGATAACGCCGTCACCTGTCACATTACACGCTGTTCCGAAACTATCTTGAGCGAGATACAGAGCAATCATCAGTGCAAGTGCACTTTCGCCAAACCCCAACATCGTGCTGAGTAAACCTAGCGCAGACATTACTGCACCACCTGGTGCGCCTGGAGCCGCAATCATCACAACGCCGAGCATGAAAATAAATGGAAGCATAGTGCCAAGCGTTGGCTGGGCCAAGTCTGGAGAGAGGAACATAACCGCCATCGCACACGTAACGATGGTAATTGTCGAACCGGATAAATGAATTGTAGCGCACAGAGGTACTGTGAAGTTCGCGACTTCTTCTTGCACTTGATTGGACTTACTTGCACGCAGCGAAACAGGAATAGTAGCCGCACTAGACATAGTTCCAAGAGCGGTCACATAGGCAGGCATCATGTTCTTAATTAACTCTAGTGGACTGCGTTTAAGCATTAGACCGGTGGTTACATACAAGAAGGTTAACCATAACCAATGCATAACGACCGCAGCGACCAGCACGATACCAAAGGTACTCAACGTGCTCACAACCGTTCCTGCTACCGTCATATCGGCGAAAACACCCGCAATATAAACTGGTAATAGTGGAATAATCACTTTTGCTAACAATCCATCTATGACCTCTCGGCCTTCATCAACAACTGATTTTAGGCTGGTAAGGTTTTGATAACTGATCCCGATACCAAAAATAAAGGCACTCGCTAACGCTGTCATAACACCCATAAGTGGTGGAATTTCAAGGTCAATATAACCCTTTAGCTCCGACGCTTCTGATGCATGAAAACTGGTTGATACATCAAACATTGGGATTACGGCAGAAATGAGTAAGAAAGCCAATGTACCCGCAACAATGGTGGATCCATAAGCAAACCCAACCGTTTTACCAAGTAGATGGCCAGATCCCTGCGGTAACCCCGCGATACCAGATGCGATGAAAAACAGAATGATCAACGGAATTGTAAAACTAATTAATTGACCAACAAGTACTTTTGCTGTGATCAACAGTTCCACAGCTGGTAGCGGTAAATAAAGTCCCACTAAAATGCCGCCAAAAATACCGGCAAGCAGTTTTAAAACTAGATTCATTATAATTCTCAAACGTTGAACGAAGCCGACTTTTTATCACGTTTTACGTTCGATTGCTCGTGTTTGCGCTTTATCGTTCTAACACGGTTGTAACGTCACATTCGCACTGTAGATTTAATCGCCTAAATTTGTTTATTTAACGAGGTTAATTTGTGCATTTATGTGAATACCGTTAACCTATCGCCATAATAACTAAGTTACTAAAAAAATGTATAAATCTCTCTATTACGCCCTATTGATGTCTCTGCCGACTGGCGTTTTTGCGAATCAAAATATGCCATACATAAATGCAAAAGCTAAGATTGATGGCAAGCTTGATGAAGCGCATTGGCAAAACGCGAAAAAAATATCCATCAATAACATATCTTGGCCCCATGATAATTTAGCAAGTCCAGTAGACACCACCGCCTACGTATATGAGGATGGTGAGTCACTATTTATTGGATTTGAAGCAAAAGACCCATCGCCTGAGCACATTCGAGCCTTCTATCGAGATCGTGACCAAGCGTGGAACGACGACCTCGTTGGTCTAAAAATCGATACCTATAATAGCGGACGCATCGCATACCAATTTTTCGTTAACCCATTTGGAGTACAAATGGACTCCATCGAAAACGAGTTAAGTAAAACGGAAAGCAGCGCTTGGAATGGAATTTGGGATAGCGTTGGGGTAATCCATGCTGACGGGTATACCGTCGAAATCGAGATCCCGTTTCGCGTGCTCAACTTCGATGACAATGCTGACATAAAAACGATGGCCATGGAGTTTGTTCGCTTCTATCCAAGAAACGAGCGTTTGCGTTTATCCAGTATGACATTAGATCACGCGAACACCTGCTGGATTTGTCAAATGCCCGCGTATGACGGTTTCGAAAAAGCAAAACAAGGCAACAATATCGCCGTTATTCCGAGTTTTGTGGCAGGGAAAACGGAAACTAGGGATATCGATGATGGCATCGCAGAACCTTGGGAAAGCGATGAATTTTATGAACCAAGTGTCGATTTAAAGTGGGCAATTACGCCAGACGTTACATTAAATGCGACTTTAAATCCTGACTTTTCCCAAGTAGAAGCGGACAGTGGCCAGCTTAACGTTAATAATAGCTTTAGCTTGTTTTATCCCGAGCAACGTAGCTTTTTCTTGGAAAACAATGATTATTTTTCGTCTTTCCAAAATCTCATTCACACTCGCAACATTGCCACACCGGATTACGGAATGAAAGTCACTGGTAGTAAACAAGGACATACCTTCGCCGCGTTTGTCGCTAATGACAGTTATTTAAATGTGCTTATACCCGGTAACTTAGGGTCTAGTGTGGTAAGCTTATCGCAGAAAAGCGACAACGCAGCTCTGCGATACCGCTATGACTTCAACTCAAAACTATCTGTAGGTTCAACATCTACCCTGCGCCAAAGTGATGATTATGAAAATAAGTTAGTGAGTATCGACAGTAAATTTCAACCAACTGAAAATGACACGTTCAAAGCTCAGTTCATGCATTCTCAAACTCAATACAGCGATGACTTTATCGATGAGTTGTGTGACGGAGACACCTGTACGCCACCACAAGATACCTGTGTGCGTTTTGAGGACTGTGATTACAACGAAAGCGTGCTTCGAGTAATCGATAAATCGATCAGCGGTTCAGCCTATTTACTTTCCTATGACCACTTTACGAAATATTGGAGTGTGTTCTCGAGCTATAATGTACGTCAAAAAGGCTACCGAGCCGACTTAGGTTTTGTTGACCAAATCGACTTTAACAAGTTTCTTGTCGGTGGTGAAATGCGCTGGTATGGCGATGAACAATCGTGGTGGAACAGAGCGCGATGGTATACCGATTGGGACATCACGCATAATGACGACGGCGAACTATTAGAGAAAGAAATTCAAACGGAATTTGTTGTCGAAGGCCCTATGCAAAGCCAAATTTCCGTGGGTATTGAACAGCGTAATCGTACCGGTCTTAGGAATAATGCAGCGAGTTTAGTCATCGATGGAAATACCCAGTTATTTTCGGAAAATACGCTATGGACATATTTAGAATTTAAGCCTCTCGCTGGTGTATTTGCGAGCATCAACATGCGTACCGGTAATCGAGTTGACCTTGCTAATAATCGGGTCGGTGATTATTTTTATGCGCGTCCTAACATTAACCTGAATATTGGCCAGCATTTCGAATTTAAACTTCAGCACATCTATGAAAAACTCAATGCCGACGGAAACGAAGTGTATACGGCGAATCTCAGCGATGTCCGCTTTACCTATCAGTTTGACGTCTACAGCTATCTGCGACTTGCTATAATCTATACAGACATTCAACGTAATCAGGCGAACTATATTGAAAGTGTTGATGCAACCTACAAAGCCTTCACAACTCAACTTCTCTATAGTTATAAATTAAACCCACAAACCGTATTCTTTGCAGGCTTTGGTGACAGTGGATTTGAAGATGACGACCTAGGAAAAATAACTAAAGATACGCGCTCAGTGTTTGCAAAATTTAGTTATGCGTGGTTGTTATAATGCATAACTAGTCGATTTTTTATGCCTAATGGCTATAAGCCTATTTGATATAACTTATAGCCATTACTTCCTTCTTTTTTTCATATCCAAGCTAAAGTGTCATCGTAACAACGTTTTTAACGCATGAAGGGACCAAGATGTCTAAAATATTTGCAGATAACAGCCTCACTATTGGCAACACTCCTATTGTAAAACTAAACCGCGTCACCGGTGGTAACGTTTACGCGAAAGTTGAATCTCGCAATCCAAGCTTTAGCGTTAAATGTCGTATTGGTGCTTCAATGATTTGGGAAGCTGAAAAATCAGGTTTGCTCACTGAAGGCAAAGAAATCATCGAGCCAACGTCTGGTAACACCGGTATTGCGCTCGCTTTTGTAGCCGCTTCGAGAGGCTATAAGCTGACACTCACGATGCCCAACACAATGAGCTTGGAGCGTCGTAAATTGCTAAAAGCACTTGGCGCGAATTTAGTGTTAACAGAAGGCGCTAAAGGCATGAAAGGCGCGATTGAAAAAGCGCGTGAAATTGCGGACGCTGAGCCAAGCAAATTTGTTATGTTGCAACAATTTGAAAACCCAGCTAACCCTAAAATTCACTTTGAAACAACCGGTCCAGAGATCTTCGACGCGATGGACGGTAAAGTTGACTTCTTTGTGGCTGGTGTAGGTACAGGTGGTACCATCACTGGTGTTAGCCGTTATCTAAAAAATGAAAAAGGTTTAGCTGTAAAATCTATCGCTGTTGAACCTGTCGATTCACCCGTGATCAGCCAAACACTTGCTGGTGAAGAAGTTAAACCAGGCCCACATAAGATCCAAGGCATCGGTGCTGGCTTTATTCCTGGTAACTTAGATTTAGAGTTAATTGATGGAACTGAGAAAGTATCAAATGAAGATGCAATCGCAATGGCGCATCAACTTATGAAAGACGAAGGTATTCTTGTTGGTATTTCTTCTGGTGCAGCCGTTGTTGCAGCAAAACGTATTGCAGAACGCCCTGAAAATGCAGACAAAAACATCGTCGTAATTTTACCAAGTGCGACTGAGCGTTATCTGTCTAGCCCACTTTTCGCTGACGAATTTACGGATCAAGAACTAGTGCAATAAGTTGTACAAAAATACAGATAATTAAATCAGAAAAAGGGGCATTGCCCCTTTTTTTGTTTGTGCCTTTACATCTAGCTACAATCGTTACAAACTAAAAGCTGTTAAGGAAATAGAAGTACGTACTATGAAAAACTTTCTTTTAGCATTAATTGCTGTTTTTGCATTCGTAGGATGCGGTGGTGGTGACGATGCAGCAAGCGGTGATAAAAATGCACCGAGTTACAATGCGGTGCTGTTTTTCGATGCTTTATATAATAAACATAATCTCAATGCAGCAATCGAATTCTCAACGCCTAAAATGGCAAGGATAATGCGTTCTTACGGAACCGCTTCTCAATTCAGTCGAAATTTACTTAATTTGCAATATGACGAAGTTACCATTGAAGTCGACATGACCAACGAAAGTCTCCGAGAAGTGTACGGTGATGAGTCAACGGTCAATTTAATCTTTACTGGTTACTGGCAAGGTAAAAAAATTGATGACATGCGCAGTGTCAAAATGTTACGTAAAAAGGGCGTTTGGTACGTAGACAAAATTATTTATGACCCCTACGCACGTTGAGTTTATTTAGTTGGTATGGTTTCCAATATACAGCCTTTGAGAACCATACCACTCCTTAGATTAATGAGTTACAGCTTCGAAAACACATCCACACCAATCGCTTGCTTACGAATTTCCTCTAGTCTCAATAACTTTTGATATTCGTCTTCGCCGATGTAATCTCCACGCCGAGCTTTATCTAACAGTTCATGCCAAGGCAGTTTCTTCCAATCAGTATGTTGTTTTCTTAACGCATTTACTTCTTTAATTGTGCTTCGAAGCTCATGCTTCATTGAAAATGTTTCTTCCATAATACCGGTGGCGCCTTTTTCATCGATATGGCACAAAAATCCGACGCGTTCTCGGACAACATTTGGGGTTGAAAGAGCATGGCAAACTTCTTTCGCTAGCTTATCTGATGGCTGACGGAATTTATTACCGAACGGGAAAATCCAAGTTTTAAGCATTGGACCTACCACACTCACATTAAAATTATCGCAAAATTCTTCCAGTGCTTTGGCACACAAAAACAGTTGCTTTTCCAGTCCGTACTGAACCAAAGGTAAATCGCCGTGCTGATGCCCATCATCAGCAAATTTCTTTAAAATACATGACGCTAAATAAAGATGACTAAGGGCATCCCCTAGTCGCGCAGAAAGCATTTCCTTTCGTTTTAACTCTCCGCCAAGCGTTAACATGGCAATATCACTGACGAACGCCAACGCTTTACTGAGCCGAGTTAAATGTTGATAGTAACGCCTTGTTTGACCACTTAACTTCACTTGCACTAAACGAGACCCCGTAAGCGCCATTCCAAGCGCATTTAGAGCATTTAGCGCCGTGAATTGAACATGTGCCATTAGCACAGCGTCAAATTCTTTGAGTGCCAACTCCTCATCGGCCATAGCAACAATTTGCATTTCCTTCAAAACATAAGGGTGACAACGTGTTGCACCTTGACCAAAAATCATGAGGTTACGAGTTAGAATGTTAGCCCCCTCAACCGTTATTGAAATTGGGATCCCCATGTAATTTCGTGCGAGGTAGTTACTCGGGCCCATTTGGATACCCTTTCCACCGTGGATATCGAGAGCATGGTTAACACAATTTCTGGCCATCTCGGTCATGTGGTATTTCGCGATCGCGGTCGTTACCGCAGGACTATATTTCATGTCGATTGCAATTGCCGTAAAGTTACGAGCGGCTTCAATCGTGTAGGTATCTGCAATCATTTGGGCCAACGCCGATTGAATTCCTTCAAATGCACCAATAGGTTGACTAAATTGCGTCCGTACTTGAGCATAAGCCGTGGTCATGCGTGTACAAAGGTGTGCCGTTCCTGCGCTTAGTGCAGGTAATGATATGCCTCGACCTGCACTTAAACAAGATACAAGCATTCGCCACCCTCTTCCGATACCCTTGTCGCCACCAATGACCCAATCGAGCGGAATAAAGACATCTTTTCCAGATGTAGTCCCGTTTAGAAATCCCAAATTAAGAGGGTTATGCCGCTTACCTATCTCTACACCCGGATGATCTGTTGGAATCAGCGCACAGGTTATACCCAAGTCAACGTTGGTTCCAAGTAACCTATCGGGGTCTTTAACTTTGAATGCAAGACCCAACACTGTCGCCACTGGTGCAAGCGTAATGTACCGTTTGTCCCATGTGAGCGACAGTCCCAAAACCTCTTGTCCATCAATTGATTGTTTACAGACAATACCAAAATCGGGAATACCACCAGCATCCGAACCGGCTTCGGGACCTGTCAACGCGAAACAAGGTATTGCTTCACCCGTTGCCAGTTTAGGTAACCATTGTTCTTGTTGCTCGTGAGTCCCGTAATGTAGCAACAGTTCTGCTGGACCCAAACTATTAGGTACCATTACGGTAACCGCGGCTGATAGGCTTTTGCTTGCAATTTTAGAGACAATATAGGAATTTGCTTGAGCTGAAAATTGCAAACCGCCGTAATTTTCTGGAATAATGAATGAAAAGAAACCTTTTTCTTTTATAAATTTCCAGACATTTTTTGGCAAGTCCATATTCTTCGCAATTTGCGCTTCATCAAGCATGCCAAGCAACGTTTCTAGCTCATTATCGATAAACGCTTTTTCTCGCTCGCTCAAGGTTGGTTTTGGATAAGAATGCAGTTTTGACCAATTAGGACGACCTGAAAACAAATCTGCATCCCACCAAACGTCACCTGCCTCCATAGCCTCTTGCTCTGTTTGAGATAAAGGTGGAAGTGCTTTTTTAAAAAACGTCATAACGGGTTTTGAAACCAGACTATATCGAATGTCCTTCACCAGCAGCATTATCACAATGACTGCCACGATAAAAATGAACCAACTCATACGTATATTCCTTAGTAATGACTGCTAAAAGTATGGTTTAAAATGTCATAAATTCAATACGCTAGTTTAACCACATTGACATTACCATGTGCGGTCCAACGCATGGCAATTGTTCCCTACTTCATGCCCTGCTATCATGACTGTTCCAATAACAACAAGTGAACGTGACGATGAAAACGAAACTCACACTAAGCGCTTTAATGGTGGCAAGTGTCTTAGCCTTAACAGGTTGCCAACAAGAAAAAGTATCAAGCCCTGCCCCACTTACCGAAAAAGATGCAGAACAATTTTTAACTAAAGTTGAAACTGAATTACTTAACTTGAACGTAGAAAGTGGCCAAGCACAGTGGATTTACGCAAACTTTATCACGCATGACACCGCTAATTTAGCAGCTCAAGCTAATCAGAAATTCACTGAGGCAGTCGTAAGTTTGGCAAATGAAGCGGCAAAATTTGATAATTTAGAACTCAATGCGGACAACCGACGTAAACTGGATATTTTAAAGCTGGCGCTAACACTCCCTGCTCCACAAGATCCTGTAAAAACGGCTCGAGTTTCTGAGCTCGCCGCTGAACTGGATGGTATGTACGGTAAAGGTAAATACTGTAAAGAAGATGGCCAGTGTTTAAGTCTTGGTGATATGACCGCCAAAATGGCGACAAGTCGTGACTACAACGAGCTACTTGATATGTGGCAAGGTTGGCGTGAAGTGTCTAAACCAATGCGCGACCTTTACAAAGAGCAAGTTGTGCTAACCAATGAAGGCGCTAAAGAACTCGGCTATGCAGATACTGGCGCTATGTGGCGTTCTAAGTACGATATGCCAGCTGATGATTTTGCGAAAGAGTTAGACCGCATTTGGGGTCAAGTTAAGCCGCTTTATGATTCGCTTCACTGTCATGTTCGTGCAAAATTGGGCGAAAAATATGGCACAGACAAAGTACCACAGGATAAACCTATCCCGGCTCATTTGCTGGGCAATATGTGGGCTCAAACTTGGGGCAATATTTACGATTTAGTTGCGCCAGAAAACGCGGACCCTGGTTATGACGTAACGGAACTGCTGGCTGACCATAACTATGATGAAATAAAAATGGTCAAGGGTGCAGAGAAATTCTTTACTTCGATGGGTTTTGCACCACTTCCTGAAACATTCTGGGAGCGATCATTATTTACCAAACCGAGAGACCGAGATGTGCAATGTCATGCGTCGGCTTGGAATATCGACTTTAAAGACGATTTACGTATAAAAATGTGTATTCAACGCACAGGTGAAGAATTTGCTGTTATTCACCATGAACTTGGACACAATTTCTATCAACGCGCATACAACAACCTACCTATCTTTTATCAAGACAGTGCGAATGACGGATTCCATGAAGCGATTGGTGATACCATTGCGCTATCTGTCACACCTGGTTATCTGAAAGAAATCGGTTTATTGGACAAAGTTCCTGACGAATCAAAAGACATTGGCTTATTGATGCGCATGGCTCTTGATAAAATCGCATTCATCCCATTTGGTCTTCTTGTTGACCAATGGCGATGGAAAGTATTCTCAGGTGAAATTAAGCCAGAACAATATAACCAAGCTTGGTGGGCACTGCGTGAGAAATACCAAGGTATTACTGCGCCAATCGCACGAACTGAGGCGGACTTTGATCCAGGTGCCAAGTATCATGTTCCAGGCAATGTTCCTTATACTCGTTACTTCTTAGCACACATTCTGCAGTTCCAGTTCCACAAAGCAATGTGTGACATTTCAGGTAATAAAGAGTCAATACACCGCTGTTCTGTCTATGGTTCTGAAGAAGCCGGCAAGCGACTAAATGAAATGTTAGAAATGGGCTCAAGCCGCCCATGGCAAGAAGCATTAGCGAAATTAACAGGTTCAAACGAAATGGATGCAAACGCCGTTCTTGACTATTTTGCTCCATTAAAAGCTTACTTGGACGAGCAAAACAAAGACCGTCAATGTGGCTGGTAATACTTGAATAATTTACCCGTAAATCGTATGTGTTTGACTAAATATTAGCAGACGAATAACGTTTTACTTGTATGGAATCTATAAGGCGCTTCTTAGAAGCGCCTTTTTACGGGTGTCTATTTGGTTGTTCGAAGTGCCTGGCTCACAACAGATTGGGAACTGAGCCAATTCACGCAATTGTTGAGTGACATGGGTTCACAAATATGAAAACCCTGCATTTGTGATATGCCGATTTTCTTCAGTTTTTCTATTTGCTCTTCACGTTCAATACCCTTAGCGACGAGTTTCACATTAAGTCGTTTCGCTATGGAAGCACAAAGCTCGAGCAACGTGTTCTTATCGTCATCCGACAAATGCGAAAAAACGACAGGATCCATCTTAATACCGGCTAATCCTTTACTGATGAGATGCCTAAGTCCACCATTGCCTGTTGCGAAATCGTCAATATTTACTTCGTATCCTAATTCATTCAGCGTTCTAACTAACTCTTCACTCTCGGGATGCAAAATGAGCAAACTGTCTGCGATTTCTAAGACGATGTGCCTCGAAAACGTGCCTTCGGCTGACTGATGCTCCGCAAGATGATGCACAATCTTATTTGATTGAAGGTCGAAAGCACTTAAATTGATGTGTACTTTGATATTTGGTTTAACTTCCAGTAGAGCGGGCAAATCTAAGTGCACCCGATTAAGCACCCAAGGCGTTATTTGCCTAAGAATGCCTGCACGGAGAGCCATTTTAATAAACTGCTCTGCCGCGAGTAACGTACCATCTTTCTGGGGCCAACGCAGCAATGCCTCAACAGCAACAATGTCACCTGAAACAAAATCATAAACAGGTTGGTAATGAATCAACAATTCATCCTTAGCCAAAGCATGTTGCAACATCTGTAGAGTCATTAATTCCTTTTTAGCTTCTCCTCCCAGTTCCTCACTAAAAATAACCAGACTTTGCCGCGTGTGTTTAGCGTGATACATGGCAATATCTGCTTCTTTTAACAAATCTAAGCTACTGGATTTCGCCCCGTTATACTGGCTAGCACCTGCACTGTAATTAACATTCAACTCATAGCCTTCAATGTGAAAAGGATGATGAAGTGTGCTCACAAACGTGTTGTTCTGAGAATAGATAGTGGTTGTATCATGAGCACTACACAACAGCACAAACTCATCGCCACCAATGCGATAAAGTACGTTGTTAGGCAATAAGGCTTGAGACAGTCTAGTAGCAAGTTCCTTTAGAAGCTTATCACCAACCGAATGACCTAATGCGTCGTTGATTTCCTTGAAATTATTTAAATCAATCAGCAAAAGTGCAAAGGGGGTGTGCTTGCCCAGCCATTCACTAATTTGACATAGGCAACTCGCCCTATTCGGCAACCCAGTTAAACTGTCTTGTTCAGCTAATTTCTTTTCATATTCCGTTCGCTCTTTTTCCCGTTTCAACGACCTAAGACTGAGCTGAATAACTAATAATACAAACACACTGCCAAAAAACAGAATGCCCGACACACCAAGATCGACCCAGTTGATTGAGAGAGCTGACATTAAGTAAGCAACGAATACGCTGTAGCTCACGCTAAAGCCGATAATCAACCCATAAAGAATTTTCCAGCCCAATTCTCGACTGAGAAAGCAAATTTTGTGAGCCGCTTTTAACGTGGACAGTAAAATAAACAATCCGGCGATGACAATCAATACTGCTATGACAGTCACGAATGTACCCTGATGAAGTGTTTTAAAGAGTATAGGCGAGAAAAACTAAAGCAGCGAAAAAGCCCACACAATCTAACGGGAGTTATGCAGGCTGGTTGGAGTTTACGCGTTACGTAAGATTGAGTAGAGCTGATCTTTCAACTGAAGTCTTTGTTTTTTCAGTGACTCTAGATATTCATCAGAGCTACTCTCAACGCCATCTTCAATTCGGATTACGGCGTGGTCAAGATCATGATAGTCATCAAACAAACGTGCGAAATGTTTATCGTTCATTTTCAACTCGTGGATCTTATCTTTAAATTCAGGTAATTCTTTTGCAAGGCTGTGGCGTTCAATCGTCATATTGAGACTCCTTTACACATAGAGAAAAGTGGCAACAGTAACTTTTATCAACTTGTTTCTGTTCCGTTAAAGTCATAGTACGCCTATGGAATTTTGTTTTTTTGATCTAAGACAAGCTCGCTAAACTATTAATAAAAAGTTGAAAAATGACAAAAGGATTTAAATGGATCACATACTTTTAGAATATTGAATCCAAGACTTAAGCAATCGTGGAAAAATGGCATAAAAAAAGCCGACATAACGTCGGCTTTGTATTGGATAAACATTGATATTACAAGAATTTTCCAAGTGTTTTTACTTGATCCAACATACGATTAGAGAAACCCCACTCGTTGTCGTACCAAGCCATTACTTTAACTAGTTTGCCATCAACACGTGTTTGTGTTGCATCAAAAATAGACGATGCTGGATTGTGATTGAAGTCAATTGATACCAAAGGTAGTTCATTCACTTCAAGTACGCCTGCCATAGCACCCTGCGCTGCCGCTTTAACCGCTGCATTGACTTCTTCTTTAGTCGTTTCACGTGACGCAACAAAGGTCAGATCCACAAGTGACACATTGATAGTTGGAACACGAACAGCCATACCATCAAGTTTTCCAGCAAGCTCAGGCAACACAAGACCAACAGCTGCTGCTGCACCTGTTTTTGTTGGGATCATAGATTGCGTTGCGCTGCGCGCACGGTAAAGATCTGGGTGGTATACGTCAGTCAATACCTGGTCATTAGTGTAAGCGTGAATAGTGGTCATACTACCTTGTTCAATTCCGATAGTATCGTTCAATGCTTTCGCTACAGGCGCTAAACAGTTAGTCGTGCAAGAGGCATTTGAAATGATGTTACTCGATGCAGTCAGTACATCGCTATTTACACCGTGAACAACCGTGGCATCCATTTCTTTACCTGGTGCTGATACGATTACTTTTTTCGCACCTGCTTCAATGTGTTTAGAGGCACTTGCGCGGTCAGTAAACAACCCCGTACATTCAAGAACAACATCTACACCTAAACGTGCCCAAGGAAGATTTGATGGATCACGTTCTTGAACCAGCTCGATTTCATCATTGCCAATGACAAGTGTATTGCCTGTAAGCGACACTTCTTGCGAAAACTTGCCGTGCACTGAATCATATTGCGTCAAGTGTGCATTTACATTTGCTGGAGCCAAGTCGTTGATTGCAACAACTTTGATTTCATTTTGTTGGTTTGACTCATAGAGAGCACGTAAAACATTACGACCGATACGGCCATAGCCATTAATTGCGATTTTAATCATTTTCGAGTCCCCTTGATTATTTAATTTGACTTGCTTGTTTTGCAAGCGCTTCAATGGCCTGCCAATCTTTGTTTGCAATAAGTTGCTTATCGACCATCCAAGTACCACCAACACACACAACGTTGCTCAGTGATAGGTACTTAGGTGCAGATTCGAGCGTGATGCCGCCGGTCGGGCAAAACTTTACGTGAGGAATTGGTCCACCAATTGACTTTAACATTGGTGCCCCTCCTGCCGCTTCTGCAGGGAAAAACTTTAAAAACTTAAAACCATGAGACGCCAAACGCATAACTTCACTTGGCGTAGCAGCTCCCGGTAAAAATGGAATGTCTGTTGATTTTGCAAGTGCAATCAGTTCGTCTGTTACACCTGGACTCACCATAAAATCGGCGCCAGCTTCAACCGATGCGTCGAAAGTAGCCTTATCAACAACGGTGCCCGTACCAACAAACGCCTCTGGTACAGCTTGTTTCATCAACTTCACAGCTTCAGCAGCCACTGGTGTACGCAATGTAATTTCCAATGCACGTAAACCACCCGCATATAAAGCTTTAGCAAGCGGAGCCGCGTCGTCTAAATTGTCGATCACAACTACAGGTACAACTGGTGCCGATGATAAAATAGCTTCGATGTTCATCACGTCCCTCATTCCCAATTGTTATTCAATACCAAATGAGCTTGCGCCTAAATCAGCACTGCTCACGATGTTTCTGAATCCAGCAAATAACTCACGGCCTGTGCCATATGTCATGCCGGTTTGACTTATTTCTAATTCTCGTTTTGCCAACTCTTCATCTGAAACATGAAGTTTTAATACACCTTTTGGTGCATCCAAGGTAATTAAGTCACCATCTCGTACTTTCGCGATAATGCCACCCTCGACCGCTTCAGGCGCTAAATGGATTGCCGCAGGTACTTTACCTGACGCACCAGACATACGTCCGTCAGTGACGATAGCCACTTTAAAACCTTGGTCCTGAAGGGTCGCCATTACTGGCGTTAACTTGTGAAGCTCAGGCATCCCTTTCGCTTTAGGACCCTGCTCTTTAACTACAGCAATAAAATCTTGATTCAGCTCACCAGCAGAAAAAGCTTGTTGCAACGCACTTTGTGAGCTGAACACTTTGGCTGGCGCACTGACGACCTGATGTTGTTCTGCGACAGCAGATACTTTAATCACCGCTTTGCCTAAGTTGCCTGTTAGTAATTGCAGACCGCCTTGTTTGTTAAACGGATCGCTAACTGGGCGAAGTACTTCAGCATCTAGGGATGTTGCTGGACAATCAACCCACTCTACTTTGCAAGGTAATGTGCTGTCCGTCATGATAGTAAGATCTTGCTTAATGCGCGGTTCCTTCGTGTAAGCATCTAAGCTATCACTCACAATTGTTTTAACATCATTGTGCAGGAAACCAGCATCACGTAGCTCTCGCATTAAGAAACCCATTCCACCTGCAGCTTGGAAATGGTTTACGTCTGCAGAACCGTTTGGATAAATACGTGTTAACAACGGCACAACTTCAGATAAGTCAGCCATATCTTTCCAATTGATCTCTATACCAGCCGCTTTCGCCATTGCCACCAAGTGAATTGCGTGGTTTGTTGAGCCACCTGTAGCTAATAAACCAACGAGTCCGTTTATCACCGTCTTTTCACTAACGATATCGCCTAATGTATTGGCTGACTTAGAGTCAATAAGTTGCTGTAACATCGTCTCTACTGCATTGGCAGTTAAACCGTCGCGTAATTCCGTGTAAGGGTTGATAAACGAGCTACCCGGTAAATGAAGACCCATGATCTCCATCAACATTTGGTTTGAGTTTGCTGTGCCGTAGAAAGTGCAAGTGCCTGCGCTGTGGTAAGATGCACTTTCTGCCTCAAGTAATTCTTCTCGAGACACTAAACCTTGTGCGAACTTTTGACGAACACGTGCTTTTTCTTTATTTGGAATACCCGATTGCATCGGACCTGCTGGCAAGAAGAAAACAGGAAGATGACCGAAGCTTAATGAACCGATTAGCAATCCAGGGACAATCTTGTCACAGACTCCGAGACACAAAACGCCATCAAACACGTCGTGAGATAGCGCAACTGCGGTAGACATTGCAATGACATCGCGTGAGAACAAAGACAATTCCATACCGTCGCGGCCTTGTGTCACGCCATCACACATTGCAGGCACGCCACCTGCAACTTGCGCGGTTGCATCGTATTTTTCAGCAACTGCTTTTATTAAATCTGGGTAGTCTTTATATGGCACGTGGGCAGAAAGCATATCGTTGTAAGAATTAATGATGGCAATATTGGGTTGCTCATCGGCTTTCAGCCGTGCTTTATCGCTGCTGCTACATGCAGCCATAACGTGTGCTAGGTTGCCACATCCAATGCCAGCGCGAACTCGTGTTTGTTTCTTAGCATAAGCCATACGTTCTAGGTAGGCTTGGCGACTCGCCTTGCTGCGTTCAATGACACGTTCTGTGACTTCTTTAATCCGTGGATGCAACATAATATGACTCTCTTCTTGAGATGAAAGGAAAAAGGCTCAGTAGGATTGATTCGCTCAACCATACTGAGCAGCTTTGATTTACCCGTTCAAAGGTACGCTGTCAGGTTGTCTCTCACCCCAACCTGACACCGGTGTCACTTTATTAACGCATGAACTTGACACCGGTGTCAACCTTTCTCATAAAATTTAGACTACTTTTCACATTTGACCAAATAATGACCGTTAAATTTCATTTTTCTGTCTATGGATTTGATTGAAACAGATCTCCTACATGGCGTAAGTTGCCCCTATTTACATCGAAACAGAACTCATGCATCCTTCCCATCGGTATTTGCGCTTTTCTAACTATCGGAGATAACTTGCGTTTTCATATAAACGAGCGTTTGGTCGACGTAAAAACTGGTGAGATTTTTTATGGTGATTCGCGGACAATCTTAGAACCTAAAGTCCGAAATGTCTTGACTGCTCTAGTCAATGCAGAGGGTTCTGTTTTAACTTACCAAGATCTGATTGAGATCGTTTGGGCAGATACCGTGGTTGAACCCAATGCGCTTCAACGCTGTGTTACGCATTTAAGAAAAGCACTCGGCGATGACGGCAAGACGATTATCGAGACGTTTCCGAAATTAGGCTATCGACTGAATCCAACACGTTTATCCTCTGCGCCAAGGCAATATACTCGAGTTGCCATTACGATTAGCGTAATACTTGTAATTGCGGTTGCTTTTTTTATCGGCACAACATTCGAAAAGCACACCTCCCCACTTTCTGTTGAAGCAATCGAATCACTGACCTTTGAGAGCCTATATCAACGGGGAGCGAGTTTGGACCAAAATTCACTTATTTATATTGAACAAAACAATGATACACATCACCTAGTTTTGAAAAATATCGATACCCAGAAAAAACGAATTTTGTATTCATCTCACCAATTTTATGGTGGAACCTCTTTGAATGCAGAAGGTAGCTTAATACTCTTTTCAGAGGTTCAATTCGTCAACAAGGTCAAATGTGCTCAAGTAAGAATATATTCCCTTCACAACCATAAATCTCGCGTTGTCGTCCCGTGTACGAACAACTTTAACCATGGCGCGAAATGGCTCAATAACGACCAATTTATTTATCTTAAAACCAGCAAATCCGAACAAAATTCCATTTTTGCGTATGATTTTTCGACGCAAAAATCAGTTCAAATTGACCTAACACACCAAGCTCATCTTGACCAAATCAACAACCTAAACGTCTCGAACGGCCAAATTCTGCTGGGCGGAACCGATAACCAAGGCCAAACGGGAATTTGGTTAGGCCGTCTTGAAAACATATCATTCGTAATGACGACCTTTTATCCTTCTCCCTATGCTCAATCAGCCGCTTCCAATGCTGTTATAAACCGCAAAGGCATGGTATTTCAAACTCATGAGCATAAACTTTTCCGCTACATTAACGCTGAAAATAACGCACAAAACGTCGTAATTCCCAGAATGGAAAAGTTGGACCTTATCGCAGCGTTAGATAACAACACATTCTTAGCTCAGGCCAGTATCAATCCTTGGCAAATCAACGAACGGCAATGGAATACAGAGCAATACTTCGACAAGCAACTCTTCTCAACGCCGTATTCTCAAACTATGGGGCAATACAGTCCTAACGACGATAGCATTGCCTTTATTTCCACGCGTTCGGGACAACATCAAATTTGGCTCAGCAGGAATGGCGAACTCAGGCAACTCACTAGTAAACAACCTGTGTCCAGTTTTTTATGGCAAGCAGATGGTAAAGGTCTTTGGTTTATATCGAATAAAAATCTCTATGAATTTGATCTGAGTACGTACAAAATAAGAAATATAACCAGCCCTGCGGTAGATACCTTGATGCAGCATAGCGCGAAGGGCTGGTTGTTAATGAGACATGCCGAAACCTATGAACCAATCCAATTAGCGCTAGACTCTTTCGCTACAAAACCCTTAATAAACGCTAAAGTTGGGTGGGCGCAATTGACTGAACGTAATCAACTCATTTTCAATCCAAAAGGGATCGGGAAACTAATGGTTTCATCGCTTGATAAACCTAGTAGCCCACCCACTGAATTATTTTCAGATATCACCATACAATCTAGATATTACTTACGTAGCGAGCATCTCTATACTCAAGACAAAGCTGCTCGCATTTGGGCGATAAATACCGAGAATTTCAGTCGCGAAAAAATAGCAACGTTCGACGAAAATGCGCTTTTTGCCACAGACGTGAAAACTGCTCCACTTAAAATGCTGTCTGATAACTACGCTCCCAAGCGTTCGGACATAGTAAAATTGGTCATCAAAGACGTTCAAGATGGCGTTGAATAAACTCCACCGCTTCGGTGTTATTTTGCGCTTGCGCGAGTTTTAAAGCGCTGGAAAATACCTCTTTTGCCAGGTCAACCAGATCGTTTTCAAGTAATGCTTGCCCATGTCTAACTTGAATCAAAACGTTATTTTCATCCCGTGCCTTCATATACTCATAAACTTGGTTTGCGTTGGTTATTTGCTTATGGTTGAAATAGTAACCTGCCAATCCCATTAAGTTATCCGTATCCGATATTTGAAAACCAAAACGTTTATGTAACATTTTATGATATTCGAGCACGCTCCTAAGTCCTTCTCGAGCAAATGGTTCAAAGTTGTTAATTTCGCGTACTTCAAAAAGCATTTTAACGCCTTGTTCAAAGCCAATGAGGCTTGTTGACAAGTAATTTTGCTGACTCAAATCAGCAAAATGAGCATTTGAAACATGAGTAAATGATGCCTTTAATTGTTCATAACTCGCTGCGTCGTCGCTAAACCCACTTTTACTTACGTATAAGTAACGCTCACCCAAATTTGCTGTTAACTTCGCGATTAACTCCTCCAACCATGCATTGTTTTTTAGTCCAAATGCGGGACTCGATACTATCGTTGCCTGAAAGATCGTTGGAAATTCTGCGAAGTAGCCCAGTGCAGTGACACCTGAGGTTGAGAACCCTTCTATCAAAGTAAAAGGCGCTAGACGAAACTGGGTCTTTAAATGAGGCAATATTTCCTCAACAACAACTTTTTTTGCAATCGCATCGGAAGTGTTTAGTTGTGGTAGCTGAACAAGTATCACCTCTGGCATAGGACCAAAACTGACATGACTTAACCAGTCCACTTGGGCAATGACAGAATTTATCTGACTTTCACCTGCAAGAGTTAACAATAACGGATAGTGACGTGTCGGCTTATCATGGTAACTGTTGGGTAGCACCATTTTTAATCTCAGTGGCGATGCCATTTGCTTCGACTGAATTTGATGGTAGGTCACTTTAGGGCCTATGGAGGGTTCAAGTGCTTCCACGCGAATGAAGCAATTTAACAGCAGAGCAAGTAACATCAGGGTACGAATAGACATAATTATCCTTTATGTGTTTTAGTTAAGTTGAGTTATTACACCGCAATCCCATCTTAAACTCCTTCAGACATCATTTTGATCTGTTGATGAATACCTGATTTGCTAATAGTAATTTTACTTAAACGCCTTTTTTATCGAGACAACGTGAAAACAGACAGTTCATCGTCAAAGACAACCGTAATACAAGCAGCACAGTGTTAAAAACAAAAAACCCAGCTAAGGCTGGGTTTTATAGAATGAAGTAGAAATTAAAATTTAGGGCCACCACCACCAAACATACCAGGAGGCATCATACCTTTCATATTGCGCATCATTTTCATCATGCCGCCTTTCCCTTTCATTTTCTTCATCATTTTTTGCATCTGCATAAATTGCTTCAGCAACTTATTGATTTCTTGAACTTGAGTGCCTGAGCCCGCAGCAATACGTTTTTTGCGTGAGCCTTTGATTAAATCAGGCTTTTTGCGCTCAAGCGGTGTCATCGAGTTAATGATTGCTTCCATTTGATTGAACGCTTTATCACCAACTTGGCCTTTCACTGCATCTGGTAAATTGTTCATGCCTGGCAATTTCTCAAGCAATGACATCATACCACCCATGTTCTTCATTTGGCGTAGCTGCTCTGCAAAGTCTTCAAGCGTAAAGTCATCGCCTTTCATGACTTTCTCTGCCACTTTAGCCGCTTTATCCTTGTCCACCTTCATTTGAACTTCTTCGATAAGCGATAACACATCGCCCATGCCCAAAATTCGTGAAGCTACGCGGTCTGGGTGGAAAGGTTCAAGTGCGTCAGTACGTTCACCGACACCGATAAATTTGATCGGTTTGCCTGTGATATGACGAATAGACAGCGCAGCACCACCGCGCGCATCACCATCGGTCTTAGTTAGAATTACGCCTGTGAGTGGTAAAGCATCATCAAACGCTTTTGCTGTATTTGCCGCATCTTGACCTGTCATGGAGTCAACCACAAACAATGTTTCAATAGGCTTAATAGCGGCATGTAAATCTTTGATCTCGTCCATCATGTCAGCGTCGACGTGTAAACGACCTGCAGTATCTACTATCACTACATCAAAGAATTTACGCTTAGCATGATCAATAGCACCTTTCGCAATATCAACTGGCTTTTGCGAAATATCACTTGGGAAAAACTCCACACCGACATCCGATGCAAGCGTTTCAAGCTGTTTGATTGCCGCTGGACGGTATACGTCCGCAGATACCACTAAAACTGATTTTTTGTGTCTTTCTTTTAAAAATTTCGCAAGTTTACCAACGCTTGTGGTTTTACCCGCACCTTGTAGACCGGCCATCATTAACACAGCAGGTGGCTGTGTGCTCAAGTTTAGTTCTTCGTTTGATTCACCCATTGCCTTTTCAAGCTCGTCACGAACGATTTTGATAAAGACCTGACCTGGACTCAAACTTTTTGTTACTTCAACGCCGACGGCTCGTTCTTTTACTTGTTTTACGAATTCACGAACAACGGGTAATGCAACATCCGCTTCCAACAACGCCATACGTACTTCACGCAGCGTGTCTTTGATGTTGTCCTCAGTCAAACGGCCCCTGCCGCTGATGTTTTTGAGAGTCTTACCTAATCGTTCTTGAAGATTTTCAAACATGCAAAAGTTCCAAATATTCGTTAATGGCCGCGATTATACTGATATGGTGGCGGATAATACAGTATCAATGTTTGGATAAGTTTCTTTTTATTAGCCCTAGGCTTTTTTGTGTGCTTAAAATACAATAGCCTGAAAAGGAAACTTCAAAAAAGCGATTCAGTCACATGCTTGTTATAAGCCTCTCTATCCTTGCCAGTATTTTTTACGCTTTCGCGACGGGTCACGTCCTATCGCGCCTTTTTGATAAACAAGGCCCAAGTCAAAAAAAGACATTGCTACTAAGCACCGCGGCTATCTTAGTTCACATGTTGGTTCTGGTGAATTCCGTTTTTACAACTAACGGACAAGATTTAAGTACCGTTAATGTCGCAATGCTGACCTGTTGGTTAATTGTCGTCTCCGTGACAGCCGTCTCATTAAAGTTTCCAGCAACACTATTGCTGCCCGTCGTTTATGGCTTCGCCGCTATCTTACTGATTGCAAGCTTGTTTATCCCGCATCACATTATTATGCATGGCATCAATATCGATGTTGGACTGGTCACTCACATTTCACTGAGCTTATTGGCTTATTGCGTGCTAATTATTGCAACTCTCTATGCCGTGCAGTTTTACTTTATTGATAAGCGCCTCAAAAACCGAGATATTGCAATTGTACAAAGCCATCTTCCACCGTTAATGCAAGTTGAAAGACAGCTTTATCAATTGCTTACGATTGGAACTGTGTTGTTAACCCTCGCTCTGGCGGCAGGATTTGTCTTCTTGGATGGTATGTTTGCGCGAGAGTTTATCCATAAAACAGTGCTTTCGTTGGTTGCTTGGGCGATTTTCTCAACCGTTACTTTTGGACACCATTTCCTTGGCTGGCGCGGTAAAGCGGTGGTCATTACCATCATGATTGCGTCAGGAATTGTCACACTTGCCTACTTTGGCAGCAGATTCATTCAAGAAGTGATTTTATTGAAGTTTTAGGGCCTGTTTGACTTGACACTGATGTCTCGTTAACGCTTAATAACCGTTCTTTAGTAAAAAAGGGATCCTCTTTTGGACGACATATCGACGAGCGCCTTATTTATAATCCTTGGCGTTTTGATCTTGATTTCAGGTTATTTCTCCGGCTCAGAAACCGGCATAATGTCAATTAACCGTTATCGACTAAAACATTTGGTGAAAGAAAACAACAAAGCAGCAAAGCGCGTTGATCAACTTCTAAACCGTCCTGACAGACTCATCGGTCTGATCCTTATAGGCAACAACCTTGTTAATATTGGAGCGTCGGCCGTTGCTACCGTTATTGGTATGCGATTAATGGGCGATGCGGGTATCGTTGTTGCTACTTTCGCTCTTACTCTAGTTATTCTAATTTTCTCGGAAGTAACCCCTAAAACATTAGCGGCACTCTACCCTGAAAAGGTGGCGTTTCCAAGTTCCGTGGTCCTTGCGATCTTACTGAAAATATTATTCCCATTTGTTGTTGCGGTAAGCTGGATTACAAACGGAATGTTACGTTTGTTCGGTATCACCCCAGAACAAATTGAAGAGCACAGCCTAAGTAAAGAAGAATTAAAAACGGTGGTTTCGGAATCTAGCGCGTTGTTCCCTACTCACCATCAAGACATGCTAACTTCTATCCTTGACCTTGAACAAATGAAAGTTGAAGACGTCATGGTGCCGCGCAATGAGATCATCGCTATTGACATTAACGATGACTGGAAAGACATTTCAAAACAGCTAATGCATGCTCAACACACGCGCATTCTTCTATATCGTGATCAAATTGATGATGCCGTTGGTTTTATCCACGCACGCGATGCATTCAGACTGTTAATGTCGTCGAAAGAACAATTTGATAAATCGTCGTTGCTTCGTGCCGTACGTGAAATTTACTATATTCCTGAAGGCACGCCACTTACCACGCAATTGTTAAAGTTCCAACAAAGTAAAGAACGTATTGGTATCGTTGTAGATGAATATGGTGATATTCAAGGTCTTGTTACGTTAGAGGACATACTAGAAGAAGTAGTTGGAGATTTCACCACAACGCAGTCTAAGGCGCCAAGCGAAGAGATCATCGTTCAAGAAGATGGAACTGTGTTGGTTGATGGCGGTGTTAACGTTCGAGACCTAAACAAAGAAATGAATTGGGAATTTCCTCTCGATGGTCCAAAAACATTAAGTGGTCTAATCGTAGAATATTTGGAAGACATTCCTGATTCCGCACTGAGTTTGAAAATCTCAGGCTACCCTATCGAGGTGCTTGAGATTAAAGAAAACATGATAAAACTTGTGCGTATTCATCCCTTGAATCGAGTGAATGCCACAGGCAATTAACTGTTTTAGTCAATAAAAAAGCCGCGTAAAGCGGCTTTTTTATTGACTAAAATTAACCAGTGGTGCTTTTATATTTCGACCTGTACACCCTCGAGAGATAACCAAGAATAGTTATGCCGACTTGCAAGTATAAAGCTTGCAAAGGTCGAGCTCGAATAGCGGTTCAGTTAGTGACAGTGACAACTATAAATTAAAGCACGTGCCAACGTGCAGTCGCTCACAACGCTAAAATATTTCCCACCAACTCTTACCTAAGTCGCTTTCACAACGCTTTAATTGGGTACTATAACGGCTGGCACGATGCTTTACACGATTCGCAACCCCCATTAGCCACTGTTTCTTTTTATACGTGCCTCGGCGATATCCTCCCCACCCTTCGTGGTAGTTAAGATATTGCGCATACGCGTCCCATTTCGACACACCATTGATTTTATGCGTTTTGTTTACAAACCAAGCCATGAAATCAATGGCATCATCAAAATCGTCGCGGTCTGCACCTGAATTACCTGATTCTCGGATATAGTCCGCCCAAGTCGGCGTTTTAGCTTGTGAATAGCCATATGCAGAACTTGCGCGACCAATTGGGATCACCCAAAGAATGTATTCCATCGGCGGCTGTGCATCGTGTTTGAAGGAACTTTCTTGATACATCATGCTCATTAGAACATGTTTCGGTGAACCCCATTTTTCTTGCGCATCTTTTGCGTCTTCATACCAGTCGGGCTTTTCTTCGAAAATCTTACAAATATCATCAGGTTGTTTAGGGGGAGCAGTAGCACACGCTGCCATTAGCGCGACTAAAGGAAGGAGAAAAAAATTTTTTTTCATTTTTTTACTTTCCTCAATGAACTTTCTTTAGTAGGCGAAGTCTGAATATATGAATGCAGCAGTTTAGCATTGTTTCATCCCTGAAAGTTATATTTGTGCAGCCAATTGGCTGCACTTTTTTTATGCCTTTTCAAAGTAATCCTGTAAAAATGCCTTGAATGATTTCTCATCATTCTCTTCAATTTCTTTTGCTTTAGTAAATGATGTGTCCGCAAGCACACTTAACATTTCTTCAGAATAGACAGAATACAATCCCGCTAGTTGCTGTTGTTTATATTGTTTTGCAAAATCAATTGCTATTGCACCACCGTCCATTTGTTTGTCTTTAAGCATTTGAACAAAACGACCTGAATACGTCAGTGAACTGTCATCAACCCAATCTTTCATCGTTGCTATTGTTTTAGAATAAACTGACGATTGATAGGCTATATCGAGCGCTTTGGCAACGATTTCTAAATCAGCGAAAATGCGCGTTGCCCATTCTCTAAGCGACACAGAATTTCCGGAATCATCTAACTTAATTGATTGATTGCGACCTTCGTTGACGACACATTGAAGATTACGCTGAGTGGCTTGCTGCTCGTCCCATTCAAGTTCAGGAGAGTCTTTAAGCAAACAATAAGTCAAAAATACATCGAGGAAGTGAATTTGTTCAATGCTGATCCCCTCTTGAACGAAAGGGTTCACGTCAAGTGCGCGCACTTCAATGTATTCAATACCATCTCTCATTAAAGCTTGAGTTGGCGTTTCACCCGCTTTCGTATTGCGCTTGGGGCGGATCGGCGAATAGAACTCGTTTTCGATTTGAAGAATATTGCCATTTAATTGCATTGGTTCTTCGCTTCGATAATCCGGTATGGATGAATACAAATCAGATTTTGTTCGAATTGCAGACTGTAACCCTTTTACATAATCGCATAACGAGTTGTATGTCACTTTCAAACTTGATTGAGCACTATTTGTATAGCCCAAATTACCAAGTCGCAGTGCCGTACCATGCTCAAGATAGAGCGTGCCCTTGCCTACTTTATTGAAAGGTAAATTCGTTTCACGACCTTGCAAAAACGATTTGCAAATCGAAGGCGATGCACCAAATAAATAGCTAATTAGCCAAAGTTCACGTTTGAAGTTACGGATAAGCCCTAAATAACGGTCGGAAATGAACGGTTGTAGAGGTCCTTCATAACCTTCGATTTTTGCAAGAGACGTCCATAAGGTATCGGAAAACGACATGTTAAAATGAACACCCGCTATCGCTTGCATCATACTGCCATAACGACTTTTTAAACCTTGTCGATACAACGTTTTCATTTTCCCGATATTTGACTCACCAAATTGTGCAAGTCCAATGTCTTCTTGCGATGTGATGTAGCAAGGCATGCTCATTGGCCAAAGCATTTCATCGCCCATTTGTGCAAGCGTAAACTTTTGCAAATCGCTGAGTTGGCCAAGTGTCTCTTCTGCGTTCACGCTAACTGGCGTAATAAACTCCAAGAGTGCTTCGGAATAATCTGTCGTTATATGAGGATTAGTCAGCGCGTGACCCGATCCTTTTGGATGACCTGTTTGGGCTATACGACCATCTGGATTAATCCTTAATGCCTCGCGTTCGATACCTCTTTTGATACCTGATAAGGCACCTACAAATTCGGGTTGCGATAGAGCGCTTAACGCATCGCTAAGTGTCAAAGTTGTCAAATATAAGTCCTCGAGCCCTCATGGCTATCTGCACTTTATTGGGGCGACATTCTGCTTTTACAAGTGGTTAGCTACGATTAATAATTTACCACTGTAGTCGCCCGATTCCATCATTTGATGGCCCAAATTTACGTCTTGTAACAAAAAGCGTTCTGCAATGTGGAGTGTTAACTCCCCTCTCTTATACCAATCGTATAAGCACGCCAACTGCGACACATCTTTTTGCACAACAACACCTACTGCTTCAACATTTCTCGATAGAGCATGAGAACAGATCAGGTCCTTCGTGATCGTAGGTACAGTCACGATTATACTGCCGTCTAGCAAGGTATCTAAACACTGTTTTGCAACGTCACCTCCGACGAGGTCCAACAATGCCCCCTGTCGCTGTTCTGCAAAAAACGTATCGAAAGAGATAACATTAAATCCCAGACGCGCCGAAAGTTGTGACAACATTGGATTGTCAGGACGTCTTGTTACCGCTGTTACGTTATATCCAAGTATTCGGGCTATTTGGATCGCAAGGTGCCCCACGCCTCCGGTTGGCGCACTAACGTATAACGGTAAGTGAGTCGGCAATCGCTGTAATGCTTGCATTGCGGTTAATCCGGCTAAACTAAGACCGCCTAGATCAATATCTTGTTTCACCTCTGGCAAAATAAATACTTCTTCAACTGGTACATCCAAAACATCTGCATAGGTTCCAGGCGAATTAGGAAATCCAGTCATGCCAAAGGCACATTTTCCGATTAAAGGCTTAGCCTCTTCACTGGCGTCGATAATTTCGCCATACACATCGTAGCCAAGACTAAGAAACTCTTTTGGACGCTTGCTTGCAGCGACAAATCCAAAACCGGCTCGAGTTTTGACATCAATGGGATTTATAGACGCACTGATCATTCGTAAACGAATGAATCCATTCTGAATTGGAGGCAACAATAACGACTGACATCTAATCATTTCGACTGAGCCAAAGTCAAAAATTCCGTATTTATGAGCATTCATGGCGAATAAGATACTTTATGACACTTCTTTGAATGGCTATAATCTAACATAATTAAAATCAGTAAATTAAGGATTTGTATGCGTCGTGGACAAAATATTATAGACCAAGAAGTGACGTATCCTTCCGATCAAGAGCTTGTGTCTACCACCGACTTACGCGGTGTTACAACGTATGCAAACGACGCTTTTTGCAAAATTGCAGGTTACAGCAAAGAAGAACTCATTGGAAAGAATCACAATATCGTACGCCACCCTGACATGCCTAAAGCGGCGTTTAAGGAGCTTTGGGAAAAGCTAAAAGCAGGACATTCTTGGCGTGGTGTAGTCAAAAACCGTTGTAAAGATGGGCGCTATTATTGGGTAGATGCCTTTGTTACCCCCATTTTTGAGCGAGGCCAACTTGTCGGCTATCAATCTGTGCGAGTCAAACCAACTGACGAAATGAAAAGACGCGCGCAGGTGATCTACGAAAAGATTAATTCGGGTAAATCGCTGTCAAGCTGGCGTGAAAAGCGAAACTTGCGTACTTGGTTATCTCTTATTTCAACGGTAGTCGCCGTGGCCGCGTCTGCTTATTTCGGCACAGCGTTATCTGCCTTCATCGTTCTTGCGATGATAGCGGCAATTATTGCCTGTAACTATGAAGAACTCGTCGTTACACCAAATAAACTTGCCGACCAACAAGCTGAATTTGATTCCGTATCCCGGTATGTTTATTGCGGAACACACCCGTTTAGCATCGCTGAATTTAATATCGGCATGTTGAATGCCAAGTTACGTACGGTACTCGGGCGAGTGAAAGACTCAACGGTCACTTTTAAAGATATAGCTGTAAATCTAGATAAGCAATCGAGCCAAACCGAAAAAGGCATTGAATCTCAAGGCTTACGTTTACAGGACATCGCCACTGCGATGGCTCAAATGAGTGCAACTATCGGCGACATCTCAGAGAATACCGCTCGAACAGCGGATAAAGTGAACAACACCCAAGCAAGCTGTGAAACTATCCGTAGCAGCATGGCGGAAAACACCAGCATGGTGACCAGTCTCGCCAGCCAAGTTGATGAAGCTGCACAAACGGCTTCATCCCTTGCAACAGAAGCAGACAAGATTGGTCAGGTCATGAGCGAAATAGAAGGCATTGCTGAACAAACCAATTTATTAGCATTAAACGCGGCGATTGAAGCCGCGCGTGCAGGTGAACATGGTCGAGGTTTTGCGGTTGTTGCTGACGAAGTACGAGCGCTTTCATCCCGCACGCAAAGCGCAACAACACACATTCACGCGTCAATTAAAGAAATTCAGGATACGCTTTACCGCTGGTCAGAAGTAATGCAAAGCACCAAATCTCGAGCGGATGGCTGCGCCCAAAGCAGTTTAGCGAGTCAAAATGACTTAGAAGATATATTCCGTGAGATCAGTGAAATTGCACTTTCTGCGCAAGAAATTTCTGCAGCAGCAGAACAACAACAAGTGGTCAGCACAGACATTAACTCTAACATCAATAATATCCGTGAATTCAGCGCGGAAAACTTAGAATTAAGTTTTGGTGTCGCGCGAGATGCCGCTCAGTTGGTAGAGTCTGCAGAGAAAATTAAAGGACTTCTGATGACCTTCAAGTCTCAGTAAAAGGCCATGTTCCAGAAAAAATTAAGGCCTCTTTCGAGGCCTTAATTCTATCTTTTACTATTTACACTTTGAAGACAAAGTCATCCCCTTCAACATCTACTTTGATGCTGTCACCGGGCACAAAGTCACCAGCCAACAGGCGTTGTGCGAGTGGGTTTTCAACATACTGCTGCACTGCTCGTTTTAATGGTCTCGCTCCAAATACCGGATCGAATCCATTCGCTGCAATTTTCTCAAGTGCCGCCTCACTCAATTCGAAACGATAGCCCTTCTCCGTCAATCGTTTTTCAAGACGCGCCAATTGTATGCTTGCAATATGTTTTATGTGTTCCGTAACAAGTGGATGGAATACCACCGTTTCATCAATCCGGTTTATGAATTCTGGTCTGAACTGCGTAGTTAGGACACTCATAACCTTTTCTTTAAGCGTTGCATAATCATTACTTTGCGCTTGTTCTTGGATAATATCGGACCCTAAGTTTGACGTCATAATGATGACCGTGTTCTTGAAATCTACCGTACGACCTTGGCCATCGGTCAAACGTCCGTCGTCAAGCACTTGCAGTAAAATGTTGAACACATCAGGATGTGCCTTTTCGACTTCATCAAGTAATACAACCGAATATGGACGTCTTCGAACAGCCTCTGTTAAATAGCCACCTTCTTCATAACCCACGTAACCCGGAGGTGCGCCAACTAAACGCGCGACGGAATGTTTTTCCATAAACTCTGACATATCAATGCGCACCATTGCATCTTCAGTATCAAACATGAAGTTTGCTAACGCTTTAGTCAGCTCAGTCTTACCCACCCCTGTTGGACCTAAGAATAAAAAGGAACCAATCGGTCTGTTTGGATCTGCAAGTCCAGCCCGTGAGCGGCGAATCGCATTTGCAACCGCAACCACCGCTTCGTGCTGACCAATGACCTTTTTATGAAGCTCATCTTCCATTTGAAGTAGCTTCTCTCGCTCACCTTGGAGCATTTTTGATACAGGAATACCCGTCCAACGCGATAAGATCTCAGCAATTTCGTCTTCAGTAACTTGATTGCGCAGTAAGCTCATCTCTTGCATTTCAGCTTGAGAAGCCAAGTCTAATTTACGTTCAAGTTCTGGAATACGCCCATATTGAAGCTCAGACATGCGTTGTAAATCGCTCGCACGGCGTGCAACCTCTAGATCTAGACGCGCTTGCTCAAGTTCAGCTTTAATGGTTTGTGTGCCTTGTAGCGACGCTTTTTCTGCGTTCCATACTTCGTCGAGCTCTTTGTACTCGCTTTCCAACTCTGCAATTAGCGTTTGCATTTCGTCGCGGCGTTTGCGGCTTGCTTCATCTTTTTCCTTTGCCAGCGCATTATCTTCAAGTTTTAACTGAATGATGCGACGTCCTAACTTGTCTAGCGGTTCCGGCTTTGAGTCAATCTGCAGACGAATAGATGATCCCGCTTCGTCAATTAGGTCAATGGCCTTATCGGGTAATTGGCGATCTGATATATAACGATGCGACAAATGTGCCGCTGCAACGATGGCAGGGTCGGTAATTTGCACAGAATGATGGAGCTCATAACGCTCTTTCAATCCACGTAAAATCGCAATCGTGTCTTCTACTGTCGGTTCACTTACAAACACTTTTTGGAAGCGTCTTTCCAAAGCGGCATCTTTTTCAATATATTGACGGTACTCATCCAATGTCGTCGCCCCCACACAATGCAGCTCCCCACGCGCTAATGCCGGTTTCAGCATATTCCCCGCGTCCATCGCTCCATCTGTTTTTCCTGCACCCACCATCGTATGAATTTCATCAATAAACAGAATAACTTGACCTTCTTCTTTGGCCAATTCATTAAGTACCGCTTTTAGACGCTCTTCAAATTCACCTCGGTATTTTGCACCCGCAACCAATGCCCCTAAATCAAGCGACAAAACTCGCTTGTTTTTCAAACCTTCAGGAACTTCACCGTTCACGATACGTTGTGCGAGACCTTCGACAATGGCCGTTTTACCTACACCGGGTTCACCAATCAGCACCGGGTTATTTTTAGTACGGCGTTGCAATACTTGGATAGTGCGACGAATTTCATCATCGCGGCCGATTACAGGATCAAGTTTACCTTGAATTGCCCGCTCTGTTAGGTCGACGGTAAACTTTTCAAGTGCTTGTCTAGCTTCTTCAGCGTTTGGATCGTTGACCTTCTGACCGCCGCGCATCGCATTAATTGCTTTGTCAATTTTGTCTTGCGTAATACCAAGTGAGCGGAAAATATCACCTAGCGTGCCTTTATCTTCACATGCTGCAAAAACAAAAAGTTCACTGGATATGTATTTATCATCACGCTGTTGAGAATACTTGTCGCACAAGTTAATGAGCGAAATGAGCTGATTAGACAGTTGAACATCGCCACCAAAGCCTTGAACTTTGAAAAGTTTTTCAATAGCTTGAGAAACTTTGGTGTTTACTTCTTCGGCTTTAATTCCGGCTTGCGCCAACAACATACGGACGCTGGAACCGGATTGTTGTAATAACGCATACATTAAATGAACAGGTTCTATGAACTGGTGATCGCGGCCTAGCGCCAATGATTGCGCATCTGAAAGTGCTTGTTGGAATTTACTGGTAAATCGGTCGATTCTCATGGATGTTACCTACAAAAAATGTCTCTACCCCTTTTATGGGTCTGAGTCACGTAAGCTTCAAGTAACAATCACAAAATTTTTATGGTTATTTGCGCCAGATCACACTGACCATGCGTCCAGTTTGATTATCTCGGCGGTAAGAAAAGAAACGAGTTTTGTCCTGCACAGTGCATAAATCATCGCTGTATATGTTTTTTACGCCCAATGCCAGAAGTTGCATGCGTGCCAAAGTGAATATGTTTGCAAGCCATTTGTTTTCGTTATCTGGATGTCGGACGAACGCGCCCGCATAATTCGGACCGTCATTACAAAATGCCTCAACAACATCAACACCCACTTCAAACGCTTTCGGACCGATTGCAGGTCCGAACCATGCGCTCACATTCTCTGGCGAAGACTTAAAACAATCTAGTGCTTGCTTGATAATCTTTTTGTGTAACGGACGCCAGCCTCCATGGAGTGCTGCAACTTCGGATCCATCTTCATTTGACAGTAATATTGGAAGGCAATCTGCCGTCATTATCGCCAGCGGTGTATTAGGCAACCTTGTAAAGAGCCCATCTGCATCAAGCTGATTATTTGTGCATTCACTGACATTTGATTCAGTAATATCCACCACTCGAGCGCCATGAACTTGGTTTAGCCAAATAGGCGATTTGGGTAAGTACGAATCGAGCATTCGGCGGTTCTGAGCTACATGGTCGGCATTGTCACCCACATGATAAGCCACATTGAACTTGTCAAAAGGTGTTTGCGAAACCCCAAGCGTATGGCGGACAGTACAAAATCCGCCAACAAAAGGAGCTAATGGCCATGTAGCTTCAAGAAACATTAATATTCAATTTCCTGATTTGCCTGAGAATCTTCTCGCAGCGTTTCAGTCAATTTAACCATGTCATCAGGAATTGGGGCTTCCCAACGCATAATTTCGCCCGTGATCGGGTGTGCAATTTGTAATCGCACCGCGTGCAACGCCTGACGTTTGAAGTCTCGTAACATTTGGAAAAGCTCTGGCGTCGCGTTTTTTGGAGGACGAGGACGACCTCCATAAAGTTGGTCACCGACTAGAGGGTGATTCAAATGCGCCATGTGTACACGAATTTGGTGCGTACGGCCAGTTTCCAAACGTAAGCGTAGGCGAGTATGAGCACGGAATTTCTCAGCAACACGATAATGCGTTACTGCAGGCTTACCCATGACTTGAACGGCCATGTGCGTACGCTTCGTCGAGTGACGTCCAATTGGCTGTTCAATCACACCACCCGCTGTCATTGTTCCATTACAAATGGCTTCGTATTCACGCGTAAAGTTCTCACGCTTTTGAAGGTTTTTCACCAAATGTGTTTGCGCCTGAATTGTTTTCGCGACCACCATCAAACCCGTCGTGTCTTTATCGAGACGATGAACAATACCTGCACGTGGCACGCTGGCAATTTCTGGGCAATGATGTAATAACGCGTTTAGCACAGTACCACTTGGGTTACCCGCACCTGGATGCACAACTAAATCAGCTGGTTTGTTGATCACAAGAATGTCATCATCTTCGTAGACAATGTTCAGTGTGATTTCTTGAGCTTCATATTCACGTGCGGCTTCAAGCTCAGTTTCAATAGAAACAAGCTCCCCACCAAGGAGTTTTTCACGAGGCACGTTTAAAATTTCGCCATTAATGGTTACTTTGTCGTCAAGAATCCAAGTTTTTATTCGCGAGCGCGAATAATCAGGGAACAATTGCGCCAAAATTTGGTCTAGACGTTTACCGCCTAACTCCAGTGGTACTTCAGCTTGAAGCGAGATTTGCTCTGACATTCTGTTAACTTTACCCAATTTACCAGTGCAAGCTTAGCTCGACTGGGTTAGAATCGCTAATAAACGCATAGTTTACTCGGTTTTACCGACTTGGCCTAGCCGAAGACAGACGAAGGTAACAAATAAAATGATAAAAACATTAGGGAAGCGCGCATTTAGTATATTTATTGGCGCATCAGTTTTAGGTTTAGCCGCTTGTTCATCTGCTCCAGACAAAGAAGATATTGAACGTGTACCGAATAAATCCGCTCAAGCACTGTATGAAGATGCGAAGCAAACGCTAGATTCAGGCTTGTATGCTCGCGCAATCGAACTCTTATCCGCGCTCGACTCGCGCTATCCATTTGGCCCATATTCTCGCCAGGTACAGATGGACTTAATCTACGCCAACTACCAGGCAGGCAACACAGAACAAGCGCTTGCGACAATCGATCGCTTTATCCGTTTGAATCCAAATCACAAAGATCTTGATTACATGTATTACATGCGTGGCCTTGTTAACATTAAAGCGGACAAAAACGCATTCCAAGAATATTTTGGTGTTGACCGCGCAGACCGAGATGCAAACCGAACCCGCGTTGCATTCCAAGATCTGTCTACACTCGTAACTCGTTTTCCAAATAGCCATTACACGCCAGAAGCGAAAAAACGTTTAGTCTGGTTGTTAAACAAAATGGCACGATACGAATTAAAAGTCGCAGAGTACTACTATGAGCGTGAAGCTTATCTAGCCTCAGCAAACCGTGGCAAGTATGTTGTGGACCATTACTCACAAAGCAGCTATTTACCACAAGCGCTTGAGATGATGGAAAAGAGTTACAAAAAATTAGGATTGACTGACCTTGCTGAGCACGCCAAAGAAGTCAAGCAGCTGAACGAGCGAAAATAACGAAAAAAGCCGAGGTTCTCCTCGGCTTTTTTACATCCACAATAATGTGTCTTTTAAAGTGGAGGCAAAGTCACTCGCCAAGGCGGATTAATGCGATTTTCACCTGCATAAAACAAGATAATCTTGTTACCTGACGGGTCAAAAAGAAACGTTTCTCGCCATAGATAGCGCTTATCTTCTGGCGGCACTTCGATTGGTAACCCCTTCTCCTTCAATTCTTCTACCCAATCATCTAACTGCTCATGTTCAAAGTAAATGGTAATTCCGCTATTACTTTCCTTCTGCTCTCGAAGTGCCAAGGACAGCGTTGAGTTTCCTTGCGGACAAACGAATCGAGCATAGTGAGGTGTATCAACAATCTGTGTTAAACCGAGCTTACGATAAAATAGTGTGGCCGTGTTCATGTCATACACAGGCAAAGTGACTTGGTTGAGATTCATCTTAATTAATCCAAGTAAATTTAACTTGATTAGGATGCTAACAACGAATCAGGGAGATAAAAAGGAAGAATTGGTAACAAAAAGAAAATGGCGGAGAGAGAGGGATTCGAACCCTCGGTAGGGGTTAGCCTACACACGAGTTCCAGTCGTGCGCCTTCAACCGCTCAGCCATCTCTCCGCGTCGCATAAATGCGGGGCTAATACTATGAAAAGCCACGCACTTTAGCAAGTTGTTTTTCAACTTCTCTGATCAACTGACCAGTTTCTATACGATATCTAAATTATCGGACTAAACTTGCTGAAAAATCTAACATACGATTAAGCGAACGTAGTGCGCCTTCTCGCAAATTCATATCAACAAATACTTCACGACCTTCAGCGCTAATCAAAGCTTCTTCAATCGCTTTGAGACCATTCATGGCCATCCAAGGACAATGTGCACAACTTTTACATGTTGCCCCTTCGCCAGCAGTCGGCGCTTCAAAGAACTCTTTCTCAGGGCAGAGCTGCTGCATCTTGTAAAAAATGCCGCGATCTGTTGCTACGATGAACTTTTGGTTTGGTAGTGTTTGTGCTGCTTTGATTAGCTGACTAGTCGAGCCAACCGCATCAGCAAGATCAACAATTTCTGCTGGCGATTCAGGGTGAACAAGGACCGCAGCATCAGGATGCAACGCCTTCATGTCTTTAAGTGCTTTGGTTTTGAACTCATCATGGACAATGCACGCGCCATTCCACATGATCATATCCGCACCCGTTTTTTTCTGGATGTAAGAGCCAAGATGCTTGTCCGGACCCCAGATAATTTTCTCACCTTCAGAATCTAAGTGCTCGACGATTTCGAGGGCACAAGATGACGTAACAATCCAGTCAGCACGCGCTTTTACGGCTGCTGAGGTATTAGCATATACAACCACTTTCCGGTCTGGGTGTTGATCACAAAATGCTGAAAACTCATCGATAGGACAGCCAACATCGAGAGAACACGTTGCTTGCAACGTCGGCATGACTATCGTCTTTTCAGGTGTTAGGATCTTTGCTGTTTCGCCCATGAAACGCACGCCTGCTACGATGATCATATCGGCATCGTGTTTAGCACCAAAACGCGCCATCTCAAGAGAATCCGCTACACATCCACCGGTTTCTTCAGCCAATGCTTGAATTTCTGGATCCGTGTAATAATGGGCAACTAAAACCGCGTTTTTTTCTTTTAGAAGCGTCTTTATACGACTTTTGTATTCAGCCTTTTGCTCTGAAGTTAACGGCGCTGGCTTAGGAGGGAAGATATAGTCTTCCGGCATGATTTGTTCAGCTAGACTCATAAAATTGACCACAGTGTCTACATTGCTCGATTAGGCGCGAATTATACGCAAAGTGAAGGAACAATCCTAGAGGGTGACAATTTTAAGAAGGAATAATTAAGAAGAAATGAAGCTAATGGTGGGTCATGATGGACTTGAACCATCGACCAATGGATTAAAAGTCCACTGCTCTACCAACTGAGCTAATGACCCGCTCTAGTGCTAACTCCGAAAGGAGAATGCAATAATGAAAGGATAAAACGCATGAATGGTGGGTCATGATGGACTTGAACCATCGACCAATGGATTAAAAGTCCACTGCTCTACCAACTGAGCTAATGACCCGCTCATGAAATCGACAGGCTCTATGTGGTGGGTCATGATGGACTTGAACCATCGACCAATGGATTAAAAGTCCACTGCTCTACCAACTGAGCTAATGACCCGCTCATAGAAATCGATCAGGTACTTTATGTGGTGGGTCATGATGGACTTGAACCATCGACCAATGGATTAAAAGTCCACTGCTCTACCAACTGAGCTAATGACCCGCTCATAAAGTCGAATGTTAACTAGTCGTGGTGGGTCATGATGGACTTGAACCATCGACCAATGGATTAAAAGTCCACTGCTCTACCAACTGAGCTAATGACCCGCTCGGGATTTCGATTTTACTTTAAGTGGTGGGTCATGATGGACTTGAACCATCGACCAATGGATTAAAAGTCCACTGCTCTACCAACTGAGCTAATGACCCGCTCAAAGAAATCGATATAGTTAACAAACTAAGTGGTGGGTCATGATGGACTTGAACCATCGACCAATGGATTAAAAGTCCACTGCTCTACCAACTGAGCTAATGACCCACTCGACGCAGCTGTTTTGATTGCTTCAATCGCCTGCTGCGGGCGCTTATAATACTTATTTAAAAAAGGAGTGCAACTGAAAACCGCATTTTTTTTCAATTTTTACTGCTAGATGCCTAATTTTAAACCAAATTGTTACTAATATGGTCAATTAGTTTAGGCATCTCAACTTTTCTGCTAGAAACTATAGCTTCGATAAACGCTCAGTTGCTAATTTTGCAGCAGTTGTACTTGGGTATTGTTGAACTAATTTATTCAAAATTTGTTTCGCGACGTCCTTTTTTCCCTGTTTTTCATAAAGAGCGCCAAGTTTCAACATCGCATCAGGGCGTTTATTTGAGTCTTGATGGTTTTCAACAACGATATTGAAGTGGTTTATTGCATTTACATCATCATTTTTTATCGACAGTAACTGCCCAAGCCAATAATGTGCATTCGATTCATAAACCGAATTTGGAAAGTTTTTCAAAAATGCTTCAAATTCCGGAATTGCAGCTTCGTAACGTTTGTCTTTCATAATAAGCGCAACGGCTCGGTCGTACGCTTCATTTTCCGATAAATTCGCACTCATTGCTGGCGCTTCAGCCGCGATAGTTGGTACAACTGCTTGAGGCTCAGGTTGATTCGTTACGCGAGCAACTCGATTTTCAATTTCTTGATACAACTCACGCTGACGCTGAAGTACTTTTTCAAGTTTATAACTCGTCTCTTCTGTAACACCGCGAATTTGACTCACTTCATCTTGCAATACTTCAAGTTGCTGCTGCATATCTGCTTGCATGATATTTCGTGATTGCATGAGTTTTTCAAGGGTAGACAATCTCCCCTCTATACTATTAGGTGAACTTGCAGCCTCAGAAACAGGAGCGGGAGCAGCCCAGACTTGGGCGCTCCCGCTCACTAAAAGTATGGCTGCCAAAACGTATTTCGGCTTCATAACTTCTCTTATCTATTTATTAGTACACTAAAACAGCGCGACGGTTTTTAGCAAACGCTTCTTCCGTACGTGATTTAATCATTGGTTTTTCTTCACCGTAGCTAACTACTGAAATTTGGCTATCTGAAACACCAAGGCTTTGTAGGTATTTTGCTACAGATTTAGCACGGCTTTCACCAAGCGCGATGTTGTACTCAGGTGTACCGCGCTCATCTGCGTGGCCTTCGATAAGAACTTTAACTGACGGGTTCTTAACCAAGAAATCAGCGTGTGCTTGCAGTAACTCAGTGAATTGGCTTTGAATCGTTGATTTATCAAAGTCGAAGTAAATAATTTGCTCTTGACGAAGTGCTTCGTATTTTTCGCGTAGCTTTTCTTCTGCCGTTTTTTCACGGTTAATTGTGCTCACTTCTACGCCATCACCTGAAGTCTGGCTAGTGGCTTGATTGCTCTGGTTAGCAGCTGAATCATCTACGCTTGAAGAAGAACTACAAGCAGCTAATGTCATGACAGGTACAGCGATCAAAAGACCTTTTAAAAGTTTGTTAAGTTGCATCGAGTATATTCCTATTTCTTATAAATCTAACCAGCAAAGTTTAATCTAAAAATGGTGACCAAGCAGGCGCTTTAACTTGACCATCCAGAACCGGCAAACGGGCCTTGAAACGACCATCCATAGAGACCAGCGCTAAAACCTGTTTGTTTTCGTGCAAAGTACTGTAGATGATCATTGAACCGTTGGGGGCAATACTTGGAGACTCATCCAGTCGAGTACGAGTCAATACTTGGAAAATACCGTTTTCAAGGCCTTTTTTAGCGATGTGGTACTTACCTAAAGTTCGGTTTACCATAACCAACTGTTTACCATCCGGTGTCACTGAACCCGCTAAATTCATATCACCATCAAAGGTCAGACGCTTTGACCTACCAGTTTGTAAATTTAACTGATAAATCTGGGCATTACCACCCCTTTCCGACGTAAACACAACATCTTTACCATTTGGATGCCATGTTGGTTCTGTATCAATACTTCTGTGTCGTGTTAAACGACGTTCTTGCTTAGTTGCAAGGTCAAGCAAGTAAATTTCGGTTGCACCATCACCATCTTTTGATAATACAAGTAATAGCTGTTTACCATCAGGTGAGAACTGTGGTGCGCCATTAATACCAGGATACGAGGCGATCAGTTGGCGTTTTCCAGTGTAGAGATCTTGGATATAAATTTGGCTTTGACGATTCTCAAATGTTACGTATGCCAACTTTTGTCCATCAGGTGACCAAGCAGGTGACATCAATGGTTCCTTTGAACGCAGCAAGACTTGCTCGTTATAACCATCATAATCAGCTACAACCAATTGATATGGTTTGTCGTCTTGATCACGCACAATGACATAGGCGATTTTAGTTAAGAATGCCCCTCGCTCGCCGGTCAGCGCTTTATAAACCACATCACTTATACGATGTGAATAACGTCTAAAACCGTTTGCTTCAATAATACTTTGGCGTGCCTCTTGTATATGATCTTGGCTTTTCATTAACTTGCCATTTGACATCATACGAGTTGCACCACCTGTAATTTGTCCACGAATGACGTCTATCAATTCGTACTTCACAAGATAACGACCACCTGGCTGCGGTGATACTGAACCCACCACAATGGCTTCCACACCTTTACTAACCCAAGCATCAAAATTAATAGGATCGTCAGCACTTGGCTGTTCAGGCATTTCCGCAACGGCAATCGGTTTGAATTTACCACTGCGCATTAAATCGGCGGCGATCACATCGGCAGGTTGCATCGGAAGTACACCATTGCCTTGATATTGAAAAGGTACGACTGCAATAGGTCTTGCACCATCGACCCCTTCGGTAATCACAATTTCAAGCGCAGCATTCGCATTCCATTGAACTAGCGCAACAAACGCGAGTAAAAAGACTTTAATTCTTTTAAACATACACACCCTATCTAAAAACTTGGTCTGATCGTTAAGTTAATATTCTTCAATTGCTCGTACACGTCTCTGTCAGATGAAACAGGCAACGTTTCTGCGATGCGAATTGCCCGAAGCGCCGCATCACATACCAATGTCTCCCCACCTAACGGCTGTGCTTGAGTGACTAACCCGTTAAATGCAAGACGGAGGTTTAGTCGACATTCTTTACCTTTCATATTTTCATCAATTAACAGGTTTTGTTGTATACGTTGCATGATTAACGCTTTGTATTTATCTACTTCAGATAACACTTGTTGCTGACGAACCTTAGCTCTAGAAGCGGCTTCTCTTGCAAGTTGTTCTTGCAACATTTGTTCTTCTAATGCTTGTTGACGACGACGTTCTGCTTCCTCTGCCTTACGCTTTTCTTCGGCCGCTTTTTGTTTGCGTAATTCTTCCGCCTTTTTCAAGGCATCTTCTTCACGTTTACGTTTATCCGCCGCGACCTTCGCTGCTTTTTCCGCCTCGTCTTTTTCTTTTTGTGCCTTTAGCGCCTCTTCACGGCGTTTTTTCTCAATTGCCTTTGCTTTTTTGGCTTCAGCTTCTGCTTTTTTACGCTCCGCTTCTTTTTCTTTGCGCTCTTGTTCTAGCTTTTTAATGGTACGAGCTTCGGATTCTCGAGTGTCCCGTGCCTCTTTAGCTCTACGCTCGAGTTCACGTATGCGCGCTTCTTCTTGTCGTTTCTTCCGCTGCTCTTCGGCTTTTAACTCTGCAATTTTCTTTTCTACTGCTTGTTGGTCCACCGAAACGGCTTCTACTACTTTTTCTTCTTCAGGCAAATTAGGATTCAACACTACTTCCATGACAGTAGGTGTAGGTGCATGAAAATCAGCCGTGACAAAGAGCAATGCTGCGAGCGCACCGTGCAAACCAACGGATTTTAAAACACTGCTTTGCACCTACGACTCCTCGTCAAACGACTTTGTCATTAGACCCACAGAAGGAACACCTGCATTTTTCAAAAAGTCCATCAATAACAAAACTTCTTGATATGAAACCTTCCCATCGCCTTTTATCATGACCGGTGTATCTGGGTTTTGTTGCAATTTCAATTTAATGATGGCAGCAACTTCAACAGCATCCATTGGTTTTTCCGGGTCGGTTCCGACACTGACGTAGTAGCGTCCTTGAGCATCAATCGAAGCAATGATCGGCGGTGAATCTTTGGTGTCGACCAAGTCAGACTCTTCCATTTTTGGTAAGTCAACTTTCACACCGTGAGTGATAAGTGGCGCAGTTGCCATAAAGATAATAAGCAATACCAACATAACATCGATGTAAGGTACGACATTTATCTCCGCAACTTGTTTTCTTCTTTTACGCAGGTACATTTTGCTTAGCCTCTGCTTGCGCTGCTGCTTGGCGGTGTAGAATGTTAGCAAATTCTTCCATGAAATTGACGTAAAGATTTTCAAGCTTTTCTACATTTTTTGCATAGCGGTTATACGCCATAACTGCAGGGATCGCCGCAAACAAACCCATTGCCGTTGCAATAAGCGCTTCTGCGATACCCGGCGCGACCATTTGAAGCGTAGCTTGTTTGACCTGACCAAGTGCAATAAATGCATTCATAATCCCCCAAACCGTGCCAAAAAGACCGATATAAGGGCTTATCGAACCTACTGTTGCGAGGAATGAGAGACTTGACTCTAGTTTTTCAATTTCTCTTGAGAGCGCAACACGCATTGAACGGTTAGTCCCTTCAATAATAAGGCCTGCTGCGTTGATGCTGTTTTTTTGATGACGAGCGAATTCTTTAAAGCCTGCAACAAACAAAGCTTCTAATCCCTCTTGTTGACCATCACGAGCCGTTACTTCGTTATAAAGTTTACTTAGCTCCATTCCTGACCAAAAACGTTGTTCGAATTTTTTTGCGTTGCCTAGTGCGTTACCGATAACTGACTTTCTTTGAAAAATAATCGCCCAAGATGCAATGGACAGACCGACCAAAGTCAACATAACAAGTTGTACTAAAAAACTGGCTTTAAGAATAAGGTCGATAAAGTTAAGTCCAGATTCCACTTATAATTCTCCTACTAGGCTGATTGGCATATATTAAACCAATAGACTGAACGCTCTATGAAAGGTTCACTTAGTTTACCCAGCCAAACTCATCGTTACAACGCCAATACCGTGAATTCCAAACATTTAGCGACCAACCGCCGAATAAAGAGACGATATTTCTCCACCATGTTTTCGAGCTTTTATTTATTCACTGAATATGTATAAAACTCTACTTTTATGCATTCATCCTGAATATTTCACCAGATTCCGCTTTGGTCAGACCATTTTCCAACAATAATATTAATCCAGAGCAAATTTTAAGCATATGTTAATTTCTTTTACATACAACAACTTATATGCATTTTAGCTCATTATTCATTCACAGCTGCAAATCATACATTATTATTGATATTAGTTTTTTTAATTCGAAATAGAAATTTTTCTAGTTTGAACAATACGAAAATGATGCGTAATATACATCCTGTACTGAGCAGCAAGCATCATTGATGCTAAGCACAGTTGTTAGCAATATGATTACTGATTTGTCGTATTGTTGAGTTGAGCTACGTTTGGATAAAACCAAAAAGAACTTGACTCGTTCCCTGGATTACTTCCTTCAACTTGTTGTTTTGCCCGCATTTTTTGCGGGCTTTTTTTTTGCCTAAATTAATCCAACTCACTTTTTTCTTCTTATTCGCTTTTTGCTTCAATTACTCAGGTTGGATTCAATTTCGTTTGGAGTATTCTAATTCTTTGTAATAAAAAAGAAATTTGAAGAAGGGCGTAGCTAAAAGTTATTTTAGTGACCAAGCGGATTCGCAATTTCAACAGCTCATCTTTCATAAACCGCATTGAGTGATTTTTTGTTTGAATCACGCACAGGCTCATAGAAGGAAATTAATGTAGCGCTCCGCAAATTTGCGCTACATCATACTAAATGTTGTTAAACGGATTCAGGTTTTTGCAAGTCAAAATGAAGGTATGCCCTATCGGATACGATACGACCCCTTGGCGTTCTTTGAATGAAACCTTGTTGTATTAGAAAAGGTTCGATGACGTCTTCGATGGTCTCTCGCTCTTCACCAATTGCGGCGGCTAAGTTATCAAGGCCCACAGGACCGCCCATGAATTTCTCAATAATGGCAAGAAGATACTTTCTATCCATATAATCGAAGCCACAGCGATCCACATCCACCATATCCAGTGCAGCGTGAGCAATTTCTTGTGTTACACTGCCATCACCTTTTACTTGAGCATAATCTCGTACACGACGGAGTAAGCGATTTGCAATTCGTGGTGTGCCACGAGACCGCTTTGCTACCTCTTCTGCCCCTGCTAAGTTCATCTCCAACGCTAAAAAATGAGCTGAACGACTGACAATTTGCGTAAGATCCGCCACATTATAAAATTCTAGACGTTGAACGATACCGAAGCGGTCACGAAGTGGTGAAGTAAGAGAACCAGCTCGAGTGGTTGCACCAACAAGCGTAAAAGGAGGAAGATCTAATTTTATCGAGCGCGCAGCTGGGCCCTCTCCGATCATGATGTCAAGTTGGTAATCTTCCATCGCAGGGTATAAAATTTCTTCAACTTGTGGACTAAGGCGATGAATTTCGTCGATAAAAAGTACATCCCCTTCTTCTAAATTCGTTAGTAACGCAGCCAAATCCCCCGCCTTTTCAAGCACAGGTCCAGAGGTTGTTTTGATATTCACCTCGAGCTCATTCGCTACAATGTTTGCAAGTGTTGTCTTTCCCAATCCTGGCGGGCCAAAAATGAGTAAGTGATCGAGCGCTTCTCCGCGACTTTTTGCGGCTTCAATGAAGATTTCCATTTGCTTTTTAACATGGGGTTGACCGGTATAATCGCTCAATAATTTGGGCCGTATCGCTCGGTCTACAATGTCTTCTTGGCCTTTTATCGAGGCATCAATAAGACGATCTGCTTCAATCATTTTTCTCTCACATCATCGACTTTAACGCGTCTTTAATTATCGCTTCTGTACTCATTCCACTTACAGCGACTTTTTTCACTGCGTTTTGTGCCTGAGTAAGTTTATAACCTAACGCCACCAACGCGGCAACTGCATCGTCTTCTGGTAAATTTGCAACCGTTGGATCTTCCAGTGGTTGCAGTATCGAATCATCACTGAATGGCGTTAGTAGATCATTACCCCAATCTTTGAGCTTATCTTTCATTTCGAGTACAAGACGCTCTGCGGTTTTCTTTCCTACACCAGGGATCTTAACTAACGTTGACGCATCTTCATTATGTACACATTGGACAAACTGCTGGGCTGACATGCCAGATAATATCGCAAGCGCTAACTTGGGCCCGACACCATTTGCTTTAATCAACTCACGAAACAGCGAACGCCGCTCTTTAGTAACAAAACCAAAAAGCAATTGCGCGTCTTCACGTACAACAAAGTGGGTATAAACCGCAACTGCCTCACCTAATTTTGGTAATTCATAAAAACAGGTCATTGGTAAGGATACTTCGTAGCCGACGCCATTAACGTCAATCAAGATCTCTGGCGGTTGCTTTTCTAATAATGTACCGCTCAAACGTCCAATCATGTGTCACCTTTATTGTCTTAATCTACCTCGAACCGTTTTTGTGGCACTACCGGCCAAACGGATCAAACTTTGTTCTGAATGCGCATGGCATATCGCAACGGCTAACGCGTCAGCAGCATCAGCCTGGGGTGTACCAGGTAATTTCAAAAGCTGTTTTACCATGTGTTGTACTTGTTCTTTCTTTGCTGCACCAGTTCCTACCACCGCCTGCTTTATCTGACGTGCCGAATATTCATACACTGGAAGGTCTTGTACTGTCGCAGCGACGATCGCTGCACCTCTAGCCTGCCCGAGCTTCAAAGCTGAATCAGGGTTTCTGGCTAAAAATACTTGTTCAATTGCGAACGAATCAGGGGAAAACTGTTCAATGAGTTGACTTATTCCCTGATAAATCATCTTGAGACGCGTCGGAAAGTCAAACTCACCTACTTTGATGCAGCCACTTCCAAGGTATTGAAACTTATTACCTTGATAAGACACTACACCGTAACCTGTTAATCTCGAGCCAGGGTCAATTCCAAGTACAATAGCCACATTACCCTCTCATCTCGACATACCGAATTCAAAAATTGGACTCAAATTCATCAATTTTATTGTAGACAGAACATCTCATCTACCTGCCGAGTTGTTGTTGTTCTTCTAAAAAGATTCGTAAACATAATGCCGTAATACTGTATGAATTACCAGTAACTTTACCACAGACACAAAAAAGGCGACCTAAGCGTCGCCTTTTTATTCAAAATTAGGTCGATTACTCTACAGCGTCTTCTGAACTCGCAATCGCAACTGCAATGGCTAATTCTTTTAACGCTTCCGGGTTTGCGACACTTGGTGCGTTTGTCATCAAACAAGAAGCTTGCGTGGTTTTCGGAAACGCAATCACGTCACGAATGTTATCTGTTCCACAAAGTAGCATAACCAGACGGTCAAGACCGAATGCTAAGCCCGCATGTGGTGGAGTACCATATTTGAGCGCTTCAAGTAAGAACCCAAACTTATCTTGTTGTTCTTGCTCGTTAATGCCCAAAATACGGAACACGGCCTGTTGCATTTTGTTGTTATGAATACGAACAGAACCACCGCCCACTTCGTAACCATTCAACACCATATCGTACGCGTCTGATAGCTGGTTTGCCGGATTCGCTTCTAACTCTTCGGCTGTGATGCCTTTTGGCGCTGTAAATGGATGGTGTACAGCGTGCAAGTTACCTTCGTCGTCTTCCTCAAACATTGGGAAGTCAACAACCCAAAGCGGCGCCCACTGATCTAAACGTGTTAATTCAAAATCAAGACCAAGCTTGATACGCAATGCGCCTAACGCTTCATTCACAACGTTACGCTTATCTGCGCCAAATAACAAAATATCACCTGTTTGCGCGTTAGTACGCTCAAGCAACCCATTGATTACATCTTCCGTTAAGAACTTCGCGATTGGCGATTGAATACCGTCAACACCCTGTGCGAGGTCATTCACTTTTAACCACGCTAGACCTTTCGCACCGTAAATACCAACAAACTTTGTATAGTCGTCGATTTGTTTACGTGACATTACAGCACCACCAGGTACTTTGATCACTGCAACACGACCTTTCTCGTCATTTGCAGGCGCTGAAAGCACTTTAAACTCAACGTCTCTAACTAAATCTGCGACATCCACAATTTCTAACGGGTTACGTAGGTCCGGCTTGTCTGAGCCAAATCGGCTCATCGCTTCGCTGTATGGCATCACAGGGAACTGGCCGAGATCCACGTTTTTGAATTCGAGCAACATTTCACGGATCATTTTTTCCGTAATTGCACGCACTTGATCAGACGTCAAAAATGACGTCTCGATATCGATCTGAGTAAACTCTGGTTGACGGTCAGCACGCAAATCTTCATCACGGAAACATTTAACGATTTGATAATAACGGTCGAAACCGGACATCATCAGCAATTGCTTAAATAGCTGTGGTGATTGTGGCAACGCGTAAAAACTACCTTTGTGAACACGACTTGGTACCAAATAATCACGAGCACCTTCTGGTGTTGCTTTCGTAAGTACTGGCGTTTCAATATCTAGAAACTCGTTCGAATCAAGGTAGCGACGTACGAAGCTGCTCGCTTTTGCACGCAATTTGATGCGATCGCTCATTTCTGGGCGACGGAGGTCTAAATAACGATACGTTAAGCGACGCTCTTCTGAGTTTTGCTGGTTAAAATCAAGCGGTAATGGCTCTGAGCGGTTCACGATTGTTAAATCAGTACCAAGGATTTCCACCTCGCCAGTCGCCATGTCTTTGTTCACTTGGCTATCTGGACGCGCGCGTACTACGCCTTTAATTTGAACACAGAACTCTTGACGAAGCGCATTTGCTTTATCCATCAATCCTTCAACTTCTGGATCGAAAACAACTTGCACGATACCTTCACGATCGCGAAGATCTACGAAGATAAGACCACCAAGGTCACGACGTTTGTTGATCCAACCACATAATTCAACCTGTTGGTCTACATGCGATTTATTAAGTTTTCCGCAGTATATAGAGCGCATAATCTTCCTGTTCAACTGTCCCCAAGTTCAAATGCTTGGACATTATCAAATAAAAATATCCGCCAATTATATAAAACTGGTTAGTAAAGTCATCTTAATTGCCCACAAGAAAGCGAAAAAACGCGAACATAATTGCGAATTTTGTTAACCTTTCTGAAAATCGATTGTTTAGACACGCTATGTTGTATTTAGGCTGCCCACAGTGGAGCAGTAATCACTGGAAAGGAAACTGTTTTAGTAAACACGTTAAAGCAAAGGACATGTTGCACGAGTATGCGCAAGTCTTCAATTCCGTAGAAGGAAATACGACGTTTTACGCGGACCCACAAGCGAGTACTATTCAAAACTGGTATGACTCTGTACCCGAAGACTTTCGCTTTACCTTTAAACTACCCAAGCGTTTCAGCCATGAATCTGGGTTGCGACCCGATAAACACGCGCTACTTGATTGGTTTAAACTCATGGCTCCACTTTTGCCAAAACTTGGACAAGTCATGTTGCAACTTCCAGCCAGTGTTGGCCCTCAACATGTTGATTTACTTTTCCAATTTATCAAACTTATTCCTGACGAGTTTCCTCTGGCGCTTGAAGTCAGGCACCCTCTATTTTTTAAAAAGGGTGAAGAGGAGCGGAAACTAAATCGATTACTGATTGACCAAAAAATTAATCGCATCATTATGGATACAAGGCCATTGTTTAGTGAAGCGCCTTCCACACCTGCCATAATCGACGCTCAACGAAAAAAACCGCGTCTTCCTGTAAACGTGATAGCCACGTCAACTTCACCAATTGTTCGATTTGTGGGTTGTGATACGCGTATCGATAATCGCGCATTCTATTCACCGTGGCTTGATAAAATTAGGGCATGGTTACAACAAGGCAAGTCACCGTATGTGTTCTTTCATACAGCCGATAATATCGATTCGCCATTTCTTGCACGCCAGTTCATTCAAGATTTGGGCATAGAACATCAGGTGTTATCGCCCTTTCCCGCAGAAAAAGAGATACGGCAGGACTCGCTGTTTTAGAACCCTATGAACTTAGGTTAGAATAACACGCAATTCAGAACGTCGGGATCCCGCTATTTTATGTTCACAAGGTTTAACTATGTCTTTCAAGCAGTACTTTTTACACTATCCTGAATCTCTGCAGACGCAAATTATTCAATTAATTGAACATGATGAGAGTCTTGTAAATTACTTTCAAAACAAGTATCCAAAAGCTCACGAAATTAAGAGCGATAAATTGTTGTTTGATTATTCGAACGACTTCAAACAGCGATTTCTAAAAAATACACCGCGAATGGATTCTGTTGCGTATAAAAAACAATCAGATTTAGTTAAAAATGCGCTAGGGACACACACCTTTAAACGCCAACAACATGGCGGGAAACTAAAAGCTAAACACCATATTGCTATTGCAGGTCAACTTCGCACTGCCCCCGAAGCTTTATTACGCTGTTTAGTGGTTCACGAGTTGGCGCACTTCAAAGAGCTTGATCACAACAAAGCATTTTACCAACTATGCTGCCACATGACACCGGACTATCACCAACTTGAACTCGACCTCCGGTTATTTCTAGTCCTTGAGCAAAAACAACTGAGTTTCTACGAATAGCCATACAAAATCAGCTTCAAACTGTCATAAATAAAGCCTAAGTCTGTTTTGCAACCGCAATATGCGCATAAAAAAAGAGCGATAAACGCTCTTTTTGTATGGATACTTTAAAGCCCAAGTTCTGCCATAAAGTCATCATCAGCGGAATCTTCCACATCATTGCTTGCCGCTTTTGACTTTTTATCTTGATTCTTTTTCGCTTGGTTCGCGATGATAGTATCTGGGTCTACCGATTCTGCAATGTCAAAATCATGTAGTTTTATAAATTCCGTTTTATCCATTGCAAGTTCTAAATAGAAAATGTTTTGGTTTTGCGTCGTAAACGTCACGCGGCGAGCTTGTGGTCTGTCCATGGTTGTATCAACCGAAATCTGAACTTGTTTAGTAATCGCCATCATTTTGGGTTGGTTTTGCGTAATAGACGTATGTAACTGTTCGCGAACTTTATTTGTAAAATCACCGACGATCTGGTTCATCAATTCACCCATCACGTTAGACACGTCGTCTGACAAATGGCTCTGTGCAATTTCTTCCTCTGGCATACCCATGCTGCGCATGTAGTCCTGATAAATCTCCATTGCAGCTTGAGCGGTAAAGTTTGTTACAACGAGTCCTGTAAAGCCACCGTCGAATAATACGAAGCAACCGATATCTGGACGCATACATGTGCGAGTGATTTTCTGTACCATCGCTGAGTAGCTAATCGAATTACCGGATGCAGAGGACAAAACCTCAGTCACTGAGTGGCATAACGTTGAAAGAATATCTTCTGTGGTGATCACTTTGCTTCTCGACATCTGTTATCTCTTTTTGATCTTATTGTTAATACTAGCCAAGCTTATCAATTTATCACTGACTATCCAGAATAAAATGCTAAAATAACGCGATTATTTACAAAGAGAGATGCATTGTGACCGGCAAAGACAGTATTTATGCCCACGAGCAGACTGTAAAAGACTTCACTTTCGACCAACACGTCGTTGAAGTGTTCCCAGATATGATCCAACGTTCAGTACCTGGCTACGCAACGATTGTCAGCACGATGGGCAAACTTGCAGGTATGTACGCCCAAAGTAACTCCAATCTTTACGACCTTGGGTGTTCACTCGGTGCAGTAACGTTGAGTATGCGACGTAATATTGCAAAAGAAAATTGCAAGATTATTGCAATCGACAACTCAGAAGCAATGGTTGAACGTTGTAAACTCCATCTGCAGGGGTTTCGTTCAGATGTCCCTGTTCAAGTCGAGCTTGGCGATATAAATGACGTTGCAATAAGTAACGCCAGCGTGGTCGCCATGAACTTTACGCTGCAATTTATTGCCCCAGAACAACGTGTTGAGCTGCTTAAGAAGATATATGACGCATTAAAGCCTGGTGGTGTATTGTTGTTGAGTGAGAAAATTCGTGGTGAAGACGGTTTTAATGACAACCTACTGATTGATTTACATCATGACTTCAAACGTGCCAATGGCTATTCAGAACTAGAAATAAGCCAAAAACGCACGGCAATCGAAAACGTGATGATCACGGATAAACTCAGTGCACATCACGAACGCCTAACGTCGATTGGCTTTAAACAAGTCCAAGTTTGGTATCAATGTTTTAATTTCTGCTCATTAGTTGCAGTTAAGTAATACAGGTAATAAAACATGCAAGATTGGTTTAACGACTTTTATGCTGCAATCGCAAAAACATCATTATCGCATTGGCTAAATACGTTACCTAGCCAATTGACCCACTGGAAAAATGAAGCCCAACATGGCGAATGGCCACAATGGGAAAAAGTGCTAAAAAATCTTCCAGTGACGAGCACGAAGCATGTAAATGTGAACGATAAAGTTGAGATTGGCCTCGCCGAGGAAATTTCTGACGGCCAACAAAAGCAACTCACCCATTTATTGACACGTTTAATGCCATGGCGCAAAGGTCCTTTCTTTTTGCACGGTATTCACATTGATACTGAATGGCGCAGTGATTGGAAATGGGATCGTGTATTACCACATGTTAGTCCGCTCAAAGGTCGCCAAGTATTAGATATTGGTTGCGGCTCTGGTTATCACCTATGGCGAATGCGCGGAGAAGGTGCTGAACTCGTCGTCGGTATCGATCCGTCTGATTTATTTTTAGCACAGTTCCAAACGATTAAACATTTTAACCAAGACCCTCAGGTTCACTTCTTGCCGCTTGGTGTAGAACAATTACCTGAGCTTAAAGCCTTTGACACGGTATTCTCCATGGGTGTGTTATACCATCGTCGATCACCAATCGACTTTTTGGCACAATTAAAAGCTCAGCTAAGAAAAGAGGGTGAATTGGTACTCGAAACCTTAGTGGTAGAAGGCGATGCGCACACCGTATTGGTCCCAACCGATCGCTATGCCAAAATGCGAAATGTGTGGTACATCCCAAGTTGCGATGCATTAACATTGTGGTTAGAGCGCGTTGGTTTCAAAAATGTTCGCGTCGTCAACAAAGATGTGACATCTCTTGATGAGCAACGCAGTACAGATTGGATGCAAACAGAGTCTCTCAAAGACTTCCTCGATCCAAGTGACCACACTAAAACCATCGAAGGCTACCCTGCTCCACTACGTGCAGTATTTATAGCAGAGGCGTAAGCATCTAAATGGGCCGCCTTTTTGCGGCCTTTCCATTTATCTTCCAATCTTATGATATTCCTATATATTCCTATATATTCATGTTGGCATTTATGCATGACTCACCAAGACTAGAGGAAAAATAACAGCAATAAGGAAAATCGATGACCTTCGGCCAATACATAAAACAATTGAGAACTGACAAAGCATACAGCCAACCGGAACTCGCACTGAAAATGAATGTTGAACAAAGTTATTTATCAAAGTTAGAAAACGATAAATCCGTTCCATCCAATGATGTCTTTCGCAAGCTCCTCGCTGCATTAGATATGGACATCACCGTATTTATGCAAGGAATAGAAAACTGTGGTTTTAGACACGAACTGCATCAAATCCCAGACATTGAGATGTGGTCACGAGCTCACTCAACTAGACAACAGCTTTCAAAAAAACAGTGGCTAAGTGCAGCAATTGCGTCTATCGCGATTGGTGGCGCCTTGTTATTTAGCGGTTATGAAAAGATCTTTTTCTCTGAAACGCAATATGAATATGTCTCTGACGGGATATTACTCGATGGGGAACCATTACAGGTATTTACCCACTGGAGAACGCTTGTCGTCCCTTTCGAAGAAAACGGCCACATTGAAAAAGTAGACCAATATCGCAGACAATTCGCACAGCGCCTAGATCCCAAGTCAAAATTGCTATTCGCCTACCGTGGTGAAAGTTTTGTTGAAACCGATGAGCAAGGTCGCCGTTATTACGTGGAGGAAACCAAAAAACAAAAACAAGTAGCTCGTACTGAGAACGCTTGGATGCAGTTTATTGGCGTACTTTTTATAATTGCAGGCAGTGCTATGGGCGTATTGCAAAGAGCTTGGTTTAAACCATAAAAAAGGGGCTTGATGAGCCCCTTTTAATTTGTTTTGTGATACAAATTTATTTCATTATTTTGGTGTTGCAGTCACGTTGAGTGTAATGCCGCTTGATGCGCTGTAACCATAGATATCAATGTACCATGTACCTGATTGTGGGTTAGTGAAGCTACAAGACTCTGTGTTGCCGTTTTTGTATGGACGACAGTCGTAGTTAGACGTTGTAGATTGTGCACCGTGCGTTACATATAGATCCGCGTCGCCTGTACCACCAGACATTGCGATGTTAAGGTCAGCGTAACCATCCGCTAAGTCAACAGTGTAACGTTTCCAAGCGCGACGACTTACCGCCACATCGCTAATTGTTTCGTTAATTGGTTGAGCTGTACCTGGGTTAGTGCCTGTGTCTTCATCAAAACTTGCAACTAGATTAATACCAGCGAATGCACTGTAGCCCTTTAACATCACGTGGTAAACACCACCTGACTGAGTAAGTGAACAAGACTCGTTGTTACCACTTTCGTATGGACGACAATCGTAACTAGACGTTGTAGGTGCAGAACCAAATTTAACATAAAGATCCGCGTCACCTGTGCCACCTGACATTGCTACTTTTACGTTAGTTGCACCTTGAGGTACTGTAAACGTAAACAGCAGTTCTTCGTTCTTCGCACCAGCTAGACCTGATTTAGCTACGCCATTTTCAAGTTCAGAACCCGTTGTTGGTGGAGGTGTAACATCACCAGAGCAGCCGTTTGCAGTGATGTAATCGATCGCAGCTTTAGTTTGTACTAAACCATAACCAAATTTAACATCTCGGCCTGCAGCACCTAAGTCTTGCGCCGTAGCTGTTAGCACAGTGCGAATTTCAGACGCTGTACAGCTTGGGTGGTGGCTCCACACAAGTGCTGCAACACCCGCAACGTGCGGAGAGGCCATCGATGTACCACTCATCTTTCCATAGTTACCTGGACCAATGTTCAATGTTGCAGACATACCGATTTGACCAAGTAGTGTTGCACCATCTGTATCAGAAACCGTAACTGCAGGAATAGACGTCGCGTTTGTATCACCTAAAGTACCACCGAAGCTACCCGCTGCGTTGTTATAGATAATCGCGCCAACACCACCGCTATCTTGACAGTTTTTAACTTTGTCGTGGAATGAGATATTACCACGTTGAATTAAACAGATTTTGCCGCTAGCACCGCCGTCCACAGATTCACCTGTCGCCAAGTTGTACAGCGCAGCCATTGCAGAACCTTGGTTTTCCATCGCATTTGATTCAAATGACGAAGAACCAACTTTCAATTCAACAACAGAGCCATCGCCTTCTGGGTAGGTTGAATATACATCAACACCCGGTGCTGCGATTTCTACTTGTGAGTTCTTTTGAGAGAAGTCAGCAAGTTCTTTATTGCTGTCGACTGCAGCTACAGACATAACAGAGTCATATGATGCTGGGTAGCTCATCACATCTGTTGTTTTCGTTGCATCGCCATCGTTACCAGCTGCAGCGATTAGTAGCATACCAGCATCTGCAGCCGCTTGAATTCCGTTTTTCTCTGTTGTGCTTGAACCCGCACCACCAAGACTCATGTTAACAACATCGGCGCCTGCAGCTTTACATTTGTTGATTGCCGATACTAAATCAGATGAGTAACCCCAGCCTTCTGCGTTAAACACTTTAATGATGTGCATTGATGGGTCAGTACCAATGACACCACGTACGCCAATACCGTTATTTAGTGCGGCAATAGTACCAGCAACGTGTGTACCGTGTGGGCCGCCGTTGTCATACCAGTTACCTGTACCGCTATCATTAGTACCTGAAATTGTACCACCTTTCGCACCCATGTCTTCATGAGGAAGATCTAGGCCTGAATCGATGATACAAATTTTCTTACCACCTGCAGCAGCTGAAGCAACGCTGTCGTCAACTTGGTCCGCTTGAACCATGCTGATGCCGTACGGCTGACTTTGCGCCATTAAACGGCGTGGTAAATCTTCTTCTACGTACTCAACGGCACTGTCATTTTGTAATTTTGACAATTGCGTTGCATCAAGCTCAGCTACAAATAGGTTTAAATCTGATTTGAAATGTCCATTTTTGATGCCAAGAGTTGCCATTTTTAAATCAGCTACCTTTGCCATCGCTCCTTGCGCATTTTTACCTAGTGAAGACACTTGGTCTTTGTATTTAACAATGAAGCGCTTTGGTAAAGGAGACTTAACAGAAGCAACTGTTAAATTCTCTTTTACAAATTCACCATTTGTTTGTGCTTGAATTGACGCTGATACAGCCATAGAAAGTGCTGTAACGGCGAATAGTACGTGTTTGTTATTTTTATTAGTCATCATAATGAACATTTCCAACTTGTTATTGCGTTCGAACAGAAAACTATCAGAACGAAAACAAAATTAACATCTCGACAACAGCGATTTTGTAAACAAATGTCAACAGAACTTACATCCAAACTTAACAAAACAAACATAAAACTTTAATATTCATAGAGATATATTTAGACTTTATACTTTAAATTTTCTCACTAATTCTCATTCTTAAACATCGCCACGCTGAATTTGTAAAATCTTAACGATTTTTATTAACAAATTGCGGACATATATCCTTGTTTGTATATCACACACTATGAAATCAACTAGCCCCTGCCTCGCAACTGTAGTAAAATGCCCGCGTTTCTAAGCAACCCCATTAATTTTTGAGGAAAACCTGTGAGCGAACAAAAACAGTCTCTTAGCTACAAAGACGCCGGTGTAGATATCGATGCTGGTAACGCATTGGTTGAGCGAATTAAAGGTGTAGTAAAACGCACACGTCGCCCTGAAGTACTTGGCGGCATTGGCGGTTTTGGTGCTCTTTGTGAAATTCCAAAAGGCTATCAAGAACCTGTTTTAGTAGCTGGCACTGACGGTGTTGGCACTAAATTGCGTTTAGCTCTTGATCTTAAAAAGCACGACACTGTCGGTATCGACCTAGTTGCTATGTGTGTAAACGACCTAATCGTTCAAGGTGCAGAACCCCTCTTCTTCCTTGACTACTATGCAACGGGTAAGTTAGATGTTGATACAGCAGCTGACGTCGTTGCTGGTATTGGTAAAGGCTGCGAATTAGCAGGCTGTTCATTGATTGGCGGCGAAACGGCTGAAATGCCTGGCATGTACGAAGGCGATGACTATGATATCGCTGGTTTCTGTACTGGTGTCGTTGAAAAATCTAAAATCATTGACGGTTCAAAAGTTAATGCTGGAGACCAGCTTATCGCGCTTGCATCAAGTGGCCCACATTCAAACGGCTATTCACTGATCCGTAAAGTATTGGAAGTTTCAGGTGCTGATACAAACAGTGAACTTGAAGGCAAAGCCCTTTCTGCCCACCTACTTGAGCCTACGCGTATCTATGTAAAGTCAGTACTTGAGCTGTTGAAAGACGTTGATGTTCATGCCTTATCTCATATTACTGGTGGTGGTTTCTGGGAAAATATTCCTCGTGTATTACCAGAAACAGCAAAAGCTGTTGTAAATGGCGCAAGCTGGAATTGGCCGGTTATTTTCAACTGGTTACAAGAGAACGGCAACATCACGACACATGAGATGTATCGTACGTTTAACTGCGGTGTAGGTATGATTTTAGCTGTATCAGCAGACAAACTTGCGCAATCACTAGAGATTTTGCAAGCACAAGGTGAAACAGCTTGGCATATAGGCGAAATTCAAACGCGCAACGGTGACGAAGAGCAAGTTGAAATTCACGGTGGTGCTCAATAATGCCCCCAATCCGAATCGTTGTATTGATCTCGGGTAGCGGTTCCAATTTGCAAGCCATCATTGATGGCTGCAAATCTGGCCAAATTAACGGCAGCATCGCTGCCGTTATCAGTAACAAAGCAGACGCCTATGGCCTGACCCGTGCAAAGCAAGCTGATATTCATTCGGAAGTATTGGATCATAAAGCATTTGCTTCACGAGACGCTTACGACAGTGCCCTTGCAGACGTTATTAATCAATTTTCCCCTGATCTGGTTGTATTAGCCGGATTTATGCGTATTCTAACACCTAACTTAGTGCAAAAATTTAAAGGAAAAATGTTGAACATTCATCCATCTTTGTTGCCTAAGTATCAGGGGCTGAATACCCACCAAAGGGCAATTGACGCAAATGACGCTGAACACGGTGTTAGCGTACACTTTGTGACTGAAGAATTAGATGGTGGACCTGTAATCGTACAGGCCAAAGTAGCCATAGAACCTAATGAAACAGCGCAAAGCCTTGCTGAAAAAGTACATGTTCAAGAACATGTCATTTATCCTTTGGTGGTCCAGTGGTTCAGTGAACATAGACTAACAATGGAAGCAGAACATGCAGTTCTTGATAACCAAGTTGTACCAGCACAAGGCGTTAACTACCCATAAAAATAAACAACGCGTCTTGGCTTTAAGCTTAGGCGCGCTTTTCTTCTCTTCTTTGCCTTTCACGCTAAGCGCTTCTGAACTTCAGCCTTATAAAGCTGACTATAATATTATGCGCAAAGGTAAAATTCATGGCGAAGCAAAGAGAGAACTGGAAAAAGCATCGGATCAAACGTACGTACTGAAATATTCCAGCAATATTGAATGGATGATTTTCTCCGATGAGCGTACAGAAGAGACAACTTTCCTCTATCAGAATGATAAGATCTATCCAACGAGCTATTCGATGGTTCGTGAGGGCACAGGACCTGACAAATCGTATAAAATTGACTTCAACCGAATTGAAAAATCAATTACCCACAGTGACAAAAAGTTTCCGTTAAAAGTCGATTGGCGAGAGGACTGGCAAGATTTATTAAGCTATCAAACTCAGCTTCGTCTTGATGTAAAAGCGGGTAAGACAAAAGTGAGTTATCCTATCATTGGTAAGGAAGGCGACGAAAAGAATTACGAATTCGAAGTCGTTGGCACGGAAACGATTACGCTACCTATCGGCAATTTTGAGACGATCAAAGTTAAACGTATTTATGATAACGATAAACGACAAGTTTATGTTTGGTTCGCACCAAGCTTAGATCATATGTTGGTTCAGCTATTCAAAGGTAAGGATGGGGTTGAACAATTCCAAATTCAACTGAAACACTTTAACAACGAATCAGTAAACATTTAAATGATAGAGGCCAAAGTAAATTTGGCCTCTATCATTACGACCTAAAATCGTCAAAATACTTTTTCACCCAGTTTGAAGATTACGGCTTCACCTGGTGACATTTTTTGCCATGCTTCATCGTTCGTAAGTGGTCGAGTTGCAATCACCGTTACAACATCATTTGGCGTTGTCTCTTTTTGAAAATCAATCACGACATCGGCATCAATCAATGTTGCTTTGCCAAAAGGAGCTCTCCGTGTGATCCAATGTAAGTTATTGCTGCAAAAGGCCAGCACGTAAACACCATCGGTGAACAACATGTTGAACACACCTTTATCTCGCAATCTATTTGCAAGTTTTGCCGCATACTTAAAAACGCTAAGCATGTTAGTTGGTCGCTTCGGGTATTTCTCGCGAATTTGATCTAAAATCCAACAGAAAGCAAGTTCACTGTCCGTGTTTCCTACTGGCTTATACCAATCAGTCAGTAAGTCTTGATAATTTGATAACTGCCCGTTGTGTGCAAACGTAATTTCTCTTCCCCACAACTCTCGAGTAAAAGGATGTGTGTTTTCTAAACAAACTCGACCTCGATTACCCTGACGTATATGACTTATCACCGATACGCTTTTGATCGGATACGCTTTGACAAGTTTCGCTATTTCAGATGAGCAACTTGGTTCTGGGTCTTTAAACGTGCGACATCCTTTGCCTTCATAAAACGTAATCCCCCAGCCATCACGGTGTGGGCCCGTATTCCCTCCTCGTTCTAGTAGACCAGAAAAGCTAAAACAGATATCAGTAGGCACATTAGCCGACATCCCTAACAATTCACACAATGCAATATTACTCTTTATTATTAATAGGTTAAAACAGCTAGAAAGGCCTAAGAACCACTTTGGTCATACTCAAATTGCCAGCCTTTAATCGTATTGATTATCCTGCTCGATACAAGTTTAATTCTAACTTGATTGTAACCCTGACAAGCACTGATAATTTAACCAGTAATGAGTCATAATCTCGACGTTTAGTTTGGTTGGTAAATAGTCACGATTCAAGCCGACAAAATTGCCGTGCAATCGACACTCTATGAAGCGTCCTGCGCTTGGCGATTGTACCGCCAGAAGTGTGCGAACGGATAAGCACTGGTTGAGAACAATGTCGCTGCGTGTAGTGTGAGAACGGTTGTTTTATAAAAAGGCATTAATCCATCAAAACCGTAAATTCCTCGAGCTACAAACTGCGTTGCTTCAACGGAACAAATCAATACGGATAACACCAAATTCAACCGCGCAAGTGGAGATAACGCAAAACCTCCAATCCAATGGAACGCGACGAGTGTTAACATAAATCCACATTCCATAACAAACATTGATAAATAGAACAGCTGCCTTAACGCCATCTTTTCCATATCTAGAGCAAGAATATAATCTCTAACTATGTCACTCGAAATCGGAAAAATAGTGACGCACACCGCAACGATAAAACAGCTATGTAGTAGTGTATCTGAACGAGTTTGAATTATGCTTTTGCCAGCAAAATAAAGCATTTTAAAACTGTGATAGCTCAAGGCAACCAACGCAACGTATGCAACCAACTCCAAGACAGTAATTAACCTACCCAACACTGCTAACATGTTATTGAACATCGTGGTATTCCTATACTACTTATCTAACTCCGCCTGCGACTTCCCAACGCTCAATTCAGATAGGCTAATGCCATCAACTTTCTCTTTTCGCGGAGCAACGAATGGAAAAGTGACGTCGAGACCATGACGCTCCTAAGTCATTGCAAACTGTTCTACCACGCAGGTCACTCACATGCGTTTTAGCAAAGAAACGGAAAATGTTAATTTTATGGTTCCATATTAACAACAAAAACCGTCACTGACATCCAAAATACTCTACGCAGTCATATTTTTATTATTTTCAATGTACTACATGGAAACTTAGATTACGAAGGGTTCATTTTCTGCTTTGAATTATTATCCTTAATTCAATCCATGCAATTTACGTAGGAACGGAAACCGTCACTCGCCACCTATTTTGCGGACGCAACTGCTTTATTTGGAATATCACCGATTTAAAGCTAACTTTGTTTTAATCAGCACGGTTAAAAGCTGAGCGCTTCTAGATTATTCCTCTTCCTATCAATTCGCTTGCTCAAATTTTCTCGCCAAGGTAAATGCCAAGTCATTTGTAATAAATGCATTCGGAATGTTTGCGATGATAAGCGCAAGCTCAACCACCGGCAGCGAGGGTAATTTAGCGTGTTCAACTTTAACGAGTGGAGATTTGCAGCTAATGTCCGCCATAGCACCAATTGCTTGGTTTTCTAGAATGACAGACTTTTGTGCACTGAAGCTCTGACTCATAAGTACAATATTAAAAGGGGTCGCTAACTTTATTAACCCTTCAATGGCGGCTTGGTGAAATTTACAGTCTTTTTCAAATACGGTGATTGGAATGACATCACGTTCAATCAATATCGAATTCTTTAGTCCCGCCCAAATTCCCTGTCCTCTAAGCAACAAGAATCCTTCTTCTGAGGCAGGCACTCGACTTACGATCGCGAGGTCAAGCTGGCCGGAATCCAACATAATTCTCAATTGATAGCTCGGCCCACACACTACCTGTATTTCTATCTCGTCGAAAGTATCGTTTAGAACGTTGACTAGTTTTGGTAGAACAGCATCGACGTAATCATCTGGGCAGCCTACGCGAACAACATGCTTGATTGATTTATTTTTAACTGCCAATAACGTTTCATCATGCAAGCTGACTAAGCGTCGGGCGTACCGTGCCAATTGCTGCCCTTCGGCGGTTAAATTTAAATTACGACCATTTTTTAAGAAAATCGGTTTGCCGAGTTCCATCTCAAGCTTTTTCATCTGCATGCTAATAGCAGCTTGCGTGCGAAACGCTTGTTTTGCCGCTCGTGTGATACTGCCCGTTTCAACAAAAGCGAGTAAAGAACGTAGTGATTCAATATCCATAAGTAACTCTAATACGTTGCATAACTTTAATCAGATAGTGGTTCTTCACCATTATAAGTAAAGTAGGATCACTTTCTACAACAAGGAACTGAAAATGAAACTTTTTATCGCCAATAAAAACTACTCTAGCTGGTCGTTAAGAGCGTGGTTAATTCTCAACAAATTAGATATAAAACACGAAGAGATTGTGTTGAAGCTTTTTACCAAGGCGTTTTACCAATCGCTTCAAGGTATCGCAGCTAACTCAAAAGTCCCTGCTATACAAGATGGAGATATCACCGTGTGTGAATCTCTTGCAATCGGTGAATATATAAGTGAAGCTTATTGCTCAGGCGCAGGATGGCCAAGCTCCGTAGCCGATAGAGCGAAAGCTCGTGCGCTGAGCGCTGAAATGGTAAGTAGTTTTACGGCACTGAGAAATGCGATGCCGATGAATATCCGAGCAAATCGTCGCGTTGACATTACCGTCTCTGTGCAAAAAGACATTTCGAGAATCAACGAAATATTCAGCCAAAACAGTCATTACGAAGGAGGATGGTTATTTGGTGATTGGTCAATCGTTGACGCCATGTATGCCCCTGTTGTGTTGCGCTTTAAAACCTATGGTGTGTACCTAAGTCCTCAAGCACAGCAATATTGTAATCATGTACTAAGTTGCCCGACGCTCAAACGATGGATTGACGCGGCTCTTGAAGAAACCGACATTGTTCCAGAAGATGAAGCAGGGGAAGAGTATGTATAGCGCTTTATCCAACAAGTCTCATGGTTAAAGCCTTACATGTTCAGCTAAGAATTGTATGATAGAAGTTTGCAGTTTCGCCTAACTCTCTTTATGGTAGAAAAGCTGGTTGAATAAATATCACTCAACACAGCGATGACTAATTAGTGATTAATAAGGAGATAAAAATGTTACTACGTTTAAAATTAAACAAAAAAAACGTCAAAAATCTTTTAGGCAACAAAAAAACACTACCAATTAAACAGACGCCAGCGATAGGTGGAGGTACGGATATTTCAATGGATGGCAACTGCAGTACTGTCCATACAAAGTAGAATCCAAACAAACTAGACAAGAGGGGCAATCAGCCCCTCTATGTACATTCCTTCCCATTTCAAATTTAATTCACACACTACAAAGAAATCGATTCACCCTCATTCAATATGTAAACAGGTACCTTACTGTCTAATTGTTCTTTCATATACAGTAGTCTTTTTAATGGAGCATGAGCACTGACGTCCCCCATGCCCCAACTATTATTTCCATAGCCCCAAGGGATCATCACTTTACAACCTAACTCTTGCGCCGCGACAAGTGCATCTTCGGGCGTAGTGTGAACATACCGATACCAATTCCCTTCTTCAGGATGATAATAAGACGCGATGGGCAGCAAACAAATGTCAATTTCTCCATACTTTTCCTGAATGTCCTTGAAATGTTTCGAATAGCCAGTGTCTCCTGCGAAATAAAGTGTTTTCCCTTGATGCTCAAATACCCATCCACCCCACAGTGTCTTTCCGTAGTCACTATATAAAAAGGGTACCCACATTCGGTTGCTAAAGTGGTTGGCAGGTACAAAGTGAATGTTAACCTCGCCTAGCGTGGTCTGTGCATACCAAGACATCTCGGTGATGTTGTAGCTGCCAGATGGAAAATAATCTGAAAATTGAAGTGGGACGAAATAGTTTGGTTTAGTGCCTATAGCTTGAATATCAGATTTATTAAAATGGTCGTAATGAATATGTGAGTAAAAAACTGCATTTACAGCTTCAAGTTCCGAAGTTGTAGGCCAATTTGGTGTATTTCGAGTCTTCCCTCCACTCGCCACGAATGCCCAATTCACAGGCCAATCAAACTGCCCGCTTACAGGGTCTAAAAGCCAAGTTTGTTTGTCTTGTGTTTTAATAAGAAAACTAGCGTGTCCCAGCCATTGAACAGTAAATTGAGTTTGTAAGAGAGGTGATAATTGCTGGCCAATGTAATGGCACCTGTCGCTCGGCTCTTCACACATTAAGTCGGGGTGCGCTGGATAGCAGTTCTCTTCACAAGTAACTGGATAAGCTTTTTTACCCGGATAAGCGTTACTAAATATTTCTTCGCTTTGTGCACTTTCTGCGTATTTTACAGGATAATTCTCGTTATTAATGATGGTAACTTGGTGTTGGCTCGCACAGCCCACCAATAACATGAATACCATAAAGTGATGAAATTTCACCAAGAATTCCCTATTGTTAATTTTTTATCATTAAATCAGAGCGACCAAGCAATTGCTACAACAATGCTAAAGCAACACTTTTTTGGGTAACTACTAAGTAAAATTTCAAACCAATCATCGGGTATTGTCATTAGTCTTTTTGGAAAATCCCGACTATAGTGTGACTTACACTTTTGGGTAAGTTCTGGCAAGATAGAGTCATAGGTACACGCCTAACTTAAAAGAAAAACAACAATTTATGATCTTTTCTCAGGGAGTAATACATGTCTTTAGAAATTAATTTAGAACTAACTGATGCTGATTTAGCTCACTTCCGTCATTTAATGGATGCTGCAATTGCAAAATCTGAACAGCTCTCAAATGAGGAAATTATTTCTCGCGCAAAGGCATTAGTTGAGAAAATGGAAAGCGCTCCACTTCCTGAATTCGTTCAGTCTCGTTTAATGTCGTTAAGTGCATTAATCAATGCGGTTCAAGATGAAGAATGGCAAATGCCGGAAGATGAAAAGAAAGAAATCATGACCTCGTTAGCGTACTTTAGTGAACCTGAAGACATTGTCCCTGATCACGTGCCTGTCATTGGCTACCTTGACGATGCAATCATGATTGAACTCGTACTGCAAAACCTGTCTTTGGATTTAAAAGCCTACCGCGAGTTCTGTGGTTTCCGTGCGACAGAAGAAGCCCGCAGAGGTGAAGCCGCAAATGTAAATCGTGAAAACTGGCTAGCCGGTACACGAGCTCAAATCCGCTCGTCAATGCGCCGAAACCGTTCGGGTGCTAAGCGTCCATCATTCTTCTCTCGCATAATGTAATCTCCTTTTTACAAAGACGCCGCTGACTCAAATTGACGGTGGTGTCTTTGTCCTCACACCGAGCTAAGTTTAGCTATACTTTAGATTCCAATCGTCCTTGAACCAACCGCGTTGCACATTTTTAACTTGAAATAAACACAGGTTATCGCTAGTCTAAGCAAGGTGGTCAGACCTCTCATAAGGAAGAACGAAATGACACTCTTATTCACTTTAGCTTTGATAGCACTACTTGCTGTCGCAAGCTATAATCGCGCAAGCTGGAATACCAGCGTAGGTATTGCGGCTGCAACACTCATTGTAGGGAGTATTGCTGGCGCATTTGGTACTTTTTCTTGGCTTCTATTTTTAGCGATTGTGCTACCACTTTCTCTAACAAATATTCGTCAACAGTATATTGTTGCCCCTCTTTTCAAAACCTTTAAAAAAATCACCCCGACGATGTCAGAGACTGAGAAGTCGGCAATTGACGCAGGCACCACGTGGTGGGAAGCAGACCTTTTCTGCGGAAACCCAGATTGGAAAAAACTGCACCAATACCCGAAACCGCGCCTTTCTTTAGAAGAACAAGCCTTCTTAGACGGTCCAGTTGAAACCGTTTGTGCAATGCTAGACGATTGGAAAGCGACTCATGAACTAACAGATCTTCCACCTGAAGTTTGGCAATACCTCAAAGACAATAAGTTCTTTGCGATGATCATTAAAAAGCAATACGGTGGTCTTGAGTTTTCTGCTTACGCGCAATCTTGCGTTTTACAAAAACTAACGAGTAAGTCGACCTTACTGTCTTCAATTGTTGGTGTACCTAACTCATTAGGCCCGGGTGAACTTCTACAACACTACGGCACTAAAGAACAAAAAGACCATTATTTGCCTCGCCTTGCAAAAGGCGACGAAATCCCTTGCTTTGCACTAACCTCACCAGAAGCCGGTTCAGATGCCTCTTCAATTCCTGATTTTGGTATTGTGTGTAAAGGTGAATGGGAAGGTAAAGAAACACTTGGTATTAGTCTGACGTGGAACAAACGCTATATTACGCTGGCACCAGTGGCTACTGTACTTGGTCTTGCATTTAAGCTTCGTGACCCTGAAGGCCTGCTGGGTGACAAAGAAGAGTTAGGCATCACGTGTGCACTTATTCCAACATCTACGCCAGGTGTAAAAATCGGCCGTCGTCACTTCCCGCTTAACGTGCCTTTCCAAAATGGTCCAACACAAGGTAATAACGTCTTCGTACCATTAGACTTCATTATCGGTGGTCCGAAAATGGCGGGTCAAGGTTGGCGTATGCTGGTTGAATGTTTGTCTGTTGGTCGTGCAATTACTCTTCCTTCAAACTCGACAGGTGGAATTAAAACTCTTGCTCTTGCAAGTGGTGCGTATAGCCGCATTCGTCGTCAGTTCCGCTTACCTATTGGTCAAATGGAAGGGATTGAAGAAGCACTTGCTAAACTGGCAGGTTACGCATACAGCAGTGATGCTGCAGTATGTATGTCTACGGGCGCAGTTGATTTAGGTGAAAAGCCATCGGTTATTTCAGCAATTTTGAAATACCATTTAACTGAGCAAATGCGTAATTCAACCATTCATGCTATGGACATCCACGGTGGTAAAGGTATCTGCCTAGGTCCAAATAATTACTTAGGCCGAGGTTATCAAGGCGCGCCAATTGCAATTACCGTTGAAGGTGCGAACATCCTAACTCGTAACATGATTATCTATGGTCAAGGTGCTATCCGCTGCCATCCATTTGTACTTGCTGAACTAAATGCAACAACGATGACAGATAAACAAGCCGCTCTTGAAAGCTTTGATAAATCACTAATGGGTCACATTGGTTTCACGATTTCAAACTTAGTGCGTACAAAGTGGCTAGCATTAACAGGCGCTCGTTTTACGAAAGTGCCATTTAATGACGAAACAGCGGTGTTTTATCGCAATGCAGCTCGTTACAGTGCATCACTTGCGTTGATGTCTGATATTTGTATGGCTGTCTTCGGCGGTTCTCTGAAACGCAAAGAACGTATTTCTGCTCGCTTAGGTGATCTTCTTAGCTACCTGTATTTAGTTTCAGCCACGCTTAAACGTTACGATGATGAAGGTCGTCAAAAAGAAGATCTGCCGTTTGTACAGTGGAGCTGTCAAGAACACTTATATCTGTGTCAACGTGCATTGGCTGACCTTATCAATAATATGCCTTCTGCAGTGCTCCGTGGCGCGCTTAAAGTCATGTTATTCCCATTTGGTCGCCCTGTTCGTAAACCAACAGATACGCTTGAGCACAAATTAGCTCATATGCTTCAAGTGCCTAACGCATCACGTGACCGCCTAGCCAACTTCATCTACGTAAAAGATGAACCGTTGAACTTGATTGGTAAGCAAGAGCAAACTTTGAAGGATATCCTTGCAGTCGAGCCTTTATTCGACAAAGTATGTCGTGCCAAAGGTGAAAAGCTACCATTTATGCAATTAGATAAAGTGGCACAAATGGGCTTGGAAGCGGGTATTTTGACTGAAGTCGAAGCTGAGAAATTAGCTGCAGTGGAAGAAAAGCGTTTAGCGGTAATCAACGTTGATGATTTTGATCCGAAGGATCTCCTTGCTGGTAATGCAGCAAGAGCTGTCTCAAGCGAAGCGACGACAGCCTAAATAAAAAAGTGGAGTCAAAGCCAGAGCATGTCTCTGGCTTTTTTTATGCGGACAAATAAAGTAATTCGTATATCAAGAAAATGATAAAAACGGAACTACACCACACGACTGAAAAGAGTTGAGCAGATAACCACGCTACCCATACGTATAATGGAATACATGGAATAAAGAAAAGCATCAAAGAATGCATTCCAAACCAGACGTATAACCAACACCAAACAAAGAAAAGTATGCATAAATGCAGGCCAAAGAACTGCTGGTAAATCCTCTTTTCTAGTTTTAGGCTACGCCAAAATCCTAAATATTGCTTAAGCAAGGGTTTCGTTGCAAAAATAAAGCTTCCCCAAAGTAGTAAGCTCAACGCGATACAAAACGGTCCTATTACTTCTATTAAGTCTAGTCTTAAAGTAAGTACGTAATCTGAAGTAAAGAGTAAGACGAGCATCACACTGACACGCCATAACAAAGAAGAAGCGTGTTCCTTAGCCCAAATCAGCCAAAAAGACATTTGGCTATTTGCTTTAAGGTTGGAAACAAAGGCAAGGTTGAAGTATTTGTGAAGTGGAAATAGTGTCATGCACATCAGCAAAATGATGATGAAGCTTAGCCACACAAACAACGCGGTAAACCACCCTATCAGCAAAAATGCAAAAATCAGACTTATGAAAACGGCTGTCGGTCGATAAAGACAAATTAATCCAAAAACTAATTGAGCAACGATAAACAAACTAAAATGTGGTGCCAGAGCGACCTTACTCCAGCCCATTTGCGATGCTAAAAGTACTGCAATCCAAAAAGGCACATTTGAAATTGTCATCAGCACTCCATCCATCAATCTCATAGGCCAAAGGTTGGAAAATAGAGAGCGTTGAAACGTTAAGTTTGTAGTATTCAATACGACGGGCCGTATCACAAGAAATAGCACCGACTGCAGGACGAGTAACGCCCAGGCATGTATTTGGCTGCCATCTTGCCCTACCTGCTCTTGCACGACTTTACCCATCCAAAGAAAAATGAGCGCCAATAATCCTGGTGTCGCCGTATAGAAGAGCAGCACAACCATCACGCTAAACTGTTTTATTTGTTCAAATAGCTCACGCATACCGATGCAATAAGCATCAAAACGGTAATGGAAAAATAAAGTTAATCCCTTCATTTCTCACCATCTAGAGGTTGCAGGCTAAAACCAATATCGATAAATGGCGAAGGTTCATGACTGCTAATGACGAGTTGTCCCTTAAATTCTCTACACCAATCTAACAATGATAGGAGTCCTTGAGCATCTAAAGCGGCACTTGGCTCATCTAAAATCAGAATCGGTGTGTTACGCATCATCGCGTTGATAAGCTGTAATTTCTTTTGATTACCAGAAGACAACGTTGAAACTTTATGCTCAAGAAATGCAGTAAAGTTAAACCGCTCAATTAACTCAAGAGGCCAGTGACAATGCCAATTGAATTGAGTAAGCTCAAGTACTTGTTTTGCAGTTAGAAATGGGGGAAACCCTAGCCCATCCGAGGCCAAAGCGACATTGTCGCGTCTATCGCCACGTTTCACCTTAAATTTGATTTGGCCGCTAAAACCTTCTTCAACGCCAGCTATTATACGAAAAAGTGTGGATTTACCTCGACCATTTGGTGCTTGAATACATACCTTACTTGCTGAAAGAGTTAAATTAAAATTGCTAAAAACGGGTTCTTTACCATATTGTTTAAACAGTCCTTGGATCTCTATCATACTTCCTCTTTAGTTTTTTTGACTCTATCCTACATGTCAGATTTGAGCTTACAGAACATGTGCAGTTTACCTACTAACTTACCCATTCAGACACGTTAGTTAACCCAAAGTTCATTAATCACTATAGATAGTACTTTGATTTTTAAAGAATGATGGTTTTTCACAAATCGAGTTGGTCACTTTTTGGAGTTGAATTGAATATTAGATAATATCTGGTCATTTGGCAGTGAAATATAAGCACTGCTCAAAAACAGAGTTCGAATCGAGACTAAGTACTTATTGCATATAACGAAAACAATGCAGTGATGCGAAAGCCTATCAGGCTATAAACCTCACTTACATCCAGCCTTAAAAAAAGCCCAGCAATGCTGGGCTTACGAGTCGTTAGGAAGACTCTACTTAAACATGTAAGTACTCAAGTATCCCTTCTGCCGCATTACGGCCCTCAAAAATAGCCGTTACGACCAAATCAGATCCTCTTACAGCATCACCGCCAGCAAAGATTTTAGGGTTGCTGGTTTGGTGTGTATAAGTACCGCGTTCTGGTGCGATTATGCCACCCCATTCGTTCACTGTTACATCGTATTTTTGTAACCAAGACAAATCATGGGGCTGAAAGCCAAATGCCATAATGACCACATCGGCCGGTATAACGTATTCGGAATTTGGTACTTCTTCAGCTCGTTGGCGACCCTTTGCATCCGGTGCGCCCAGTTGTGTACGAACCATTTTCACGCCGGATACTTTTCCCTGTTCGTTTAAGACAACGCCTTTGGGTTGAAGGTTAAACTGAAAATCAACCCCTTCTTCTTTGGCATTTTTCACTTCTCGCTGAGAACCAGGCATATTTGCTTCATCACGACGATAAGCACAGATTACATTGGCAGCGCCTTGACGTATTGACGTTCGAACACAATCCATAGCCGTATCGCCTCCACCTAATACCACCACGCGTTTATTCGCAACGTTGATATACGGGTTATCTACCATGTTATAACCCATAAGGTGATTTGTATTACCAATGAGAAAAGGCAACGCGTCGTACACACCTTCAGCCCCTTCATTTTCCAATCCACCGCGCATGGATTTGTATGTGCCGACGCCGACGAACACAGCATCGTATTCTGCAAGAAGTTGGTCCATAGTGATATCTTTGCCAACTTCAATATTCAGTTTAAACTCCACCCCCATCTCAGTGAATATTTCGCGACGCTTTGCCATAACTGATTTTTCTAATTTGAAGGCTGGAATACCAAATGTAAGCAAGCCTCCAATTTCAGGATTACGATCGAACACAACTGGCTTCACGCCATTCCGGACTAAGATATCTGCACAACCAAGCCCCGCTGGTCCTGCACCGATAATCGCGACCTTTTTGTCCGTCCATACAACATAACTCAAGTCTGGCTTCCATCCTGCCGCAAATGCGGTATCAGTTATGTATTTCTCAATATTACCGATAGTTACCGCGCCAAACTCTTCATTAAGTGTACAAGAGCCTTCACATAATCTATCTTGAGGACAAACTCGGCCACATACTTCTGGTAAGCTATTTGTACGATGTGACAGCTCTGCAGCTTCAAATAGTCTTCCTGTTCTCACTAACTTCAACCACTGCGGTATAAAATTGTGAACAGGACATTTCCATTCGCAATACGGATTACCACAGTCTAGGCATCGGTCAGCCTGAGAATTCACTTGGTTATCTGAAAATGGCTCGTAAATTTCAACAAACGATTGTTTACGTGTTGAAATTGGTTTCTTGCGAGGATCAACTCGTTGCACATCAATAAACTGATAAACGTTTTCGCTCATACTGCCTCCTACTGTGCTTGAACGCGAAGTTCCGCGCTACTACGAGCACGATGACCTAACAAACTTTTTACATCACTCGACTTGGGTTTTACGAGTCTGAACATAGGCATATAAAGATCAAAATTTGCCAATATTTGCTCAGCACGTGATGAGCCTGTTTGTTCTAAGTGTTCAGCAATAAGTCCACGCAAATGTTCTTGATGGCTAGGTAAAGAATCCACTTCAACTACTTCCACTAATTCACCGTTGTAGCGTTTATGGAAGTCATTTTCTTCATCCAACACGTAGGCAAAGCCACCAGTCATGCCGGCGCCAAAGTTAACACCAACTTGACCTAGTACACAAACAACCCCACCAGTCATGTATTCGCAACCGTTATCACCTAAACCTTCAACAACTGCAAGCACCCCCGAGTTTCGCACGGCAAAACGCTCACCGGCCTTACCTGCAGCAAACAATTTCCCGCCGGTTGCGCCGTAGAGGCAAGTATTACCGATGATCGTCGCTTGATGACTCGCGAAGCTCGACCCAAGTGGTGGGCGGATAGCAAGCTTGCCACCAGCCATCCCTTTACCGACATAATCATTTGCGTCACCCACAAGCGTCATTTCTAAACCACCCGCATTCCACACCCCAAATGATTGACCTGCTGTACCATGCAATTCAATGCTGATAGGGTCCGCTGCCATCCCTTGGTTACCGTGCAATGAAGCAATAAAACCGGACATAGAAGCACCAATGGAACGGTCCGTGTTTTGAATACGAGAAACCACATGCGCGCGTGACTTGCTTTCAATTGCAGCTTGCGTTTTTGCGAGTAATTTATCGTTTAGTTCGCCAGTGTAATGCGATGCATTTGATGCTGAACAATATAATGATTCACCCGATGGATTGTTTGGTTTTGCCAAAATAGCCGACAGGTCAAGCTTCTTCTGCTTCGCGGTTTGACCTTCTATAACGTCGAGCAAATCAGTTCGACCGATCAGATCCGTGAGCTTCGAAATGCCAAGACTTGCCATGATCTCACGAGCCTCTTGTGCGATAAAACGGAAATAGTTCATCGCCATTTCTGGAAGACCGTGATAGTGCTTCTGTCGTAACGTTTCATCCTGAGTGGCAACACCGGTAGCACAATTGTTCAGATGACAGATACGGAGATATTTGCAACCGAGCGCAACCATGGGCCCGGTACCAAAGCCGAAACTCTCCGCGCCTAAAATTGCTGCCTTGATGATGTCCAAACCTGTTTTTAAGCCGCCATCTGTTTGTAGTCGAATGCGGTGACGTAACCCATTCTCCACCAGCGCTTGCTGAGTTTCTGCGAGACCTAACTCCCAAGGACTGCCTGCATATTTAACAGACGTAAGCGGGCTTGCCCCCGTTCCACCGTCATATCCTGCAATCGTAATGAGATCTGCATAGGTTTTTGCAACCCCTGTCGCAATTGTGCCAACGCCCGGCTCTGAGACTAATTTTACCGAGATCATGGCATTTGGATTAACCTGCTTTAAGTCGAAAATCAACTGAGCCAAATCTTCAATAGAATAGATATCGTGATGGGGTGGTGGTGAAATTAGCGTCACACCAGGTACCGAATATCGCAACTTCGCAATGTAGGGTGTCACCTTTTCACCCGGTAATTGTCCCCCTTCTCCAGGCTTTGCACCTTGCGCGACTTTAATTTGGATTACATCGGCGCTTCTTAGGTAGTGAGGTGTTACTCCAAAACGCCCCGACGCAACCTGTTTAATTCTGGAATTCTTTTCCGTGCCAAAACGGGCCTGATCTTCTCCACCCTCTCCCGAGTTTGAGTATCCCCCTAGTCGGTTCATCGCTATTGCAAGTGCTTCGTGCGCCTCAGGCGATAAAGCTCCGATACTCATAGCAGCAGAATCAAAACGTTTGTATAAGGCCTCGGCCGGTTCAACCTCATCGATTGAGATAGCTTGCTGTTCTGTGTTCAGTTTGAACATGTCCCGTATCGTCGTGACCGGACGGTTGTTCACAAGCTCAGCGTATTTCTTATAATCACTGTAATTGCCCGAGCGCACAGCCACTTGCAGTGATTGAACAACATCAGGGTTATAGGCGTGATACTCTCCACCGTGAACGTATTTTAGCAATCCACCATGAGAGAGGAGTTTACGAGGGCTATAGGCGAGTTGACGCAATAGCTTTTGTTCACCTTCTAACTCTTCAAAGCCAGCTCCTTTAATGCGATTTGATACGCCTTTGAAACATAGATCAACGACATTGTCTGCTAGTCCGACAGCTTCGAAAAGCATCGAACAACGATAAGATGCGACCGTACTAATGCCCATCTTACTCATGATTTTATACAAACCTTTATTGATAGCGTTTCGGTATGACATCGTCACGTTGCGATACGACTTGCTAATCACCTTGTTGTCACACATCGCAACCAAAGATTCATAAGCAAGATAAGGATAAATTGCTGTTGCACCAAATCCAAGCAGCACGGCAAAATGGTGCGAGTCGCGGGCTGCCCCTGTTTCAATGATAATATTAGATTCGCATCGCAAGTTAGTATTAACCAAACGTTGCTGTACAGCCCCTACTGCCATCGCCGCAGGGATCGGCAGTTTATCGCTCGAGATATCCCGATCCGACAGAACCAATAACACAGTCCCTGCTCGCGCTTTGTCCTGAGCTTCATCACAAATCCGTTTTATTGCGGCTTCTAAACCTTCGTCTTCGCTGTAGTTAATATCGATACGGCTGTGAGAATAAAACGCCCCATCAGCACTCAATAGCTGTTGCATATCTGAATACATCAGAATAGGTGATTCAAACTGCAACCGTTTTGCGTGACCCGTAGTTTCGTTGAAGACGTTCTGTTCGCTTCCAATACATGTTGCCAGTGACATTACGTGATTTTCACGTAACGGATCGATTGGAGGGTTCGTGACTTGAGCAAATTTTTGACGGAAATAATCAAATAAGGAGCGTGTGCCTTGTGATAACACCGCGAATGGCGTGTCATCTCCCATGGATCCCGTCGCCTCTTGACCATTCTCCCCCATAATACGAATAACTTGGTCGAGTTCCTCATTACTGTATCCAAACAGCTTCTGATATGTCACGAGCGCTTGATCGTCTAAATCACGGTTTCCAGATTGACTGTCATCCAATTGTTCAAATGGAACAAGTCGCTTCACATTTTGTTCGAGCCATGCTTTGTATGGATGTCTGGATTTAAGGTCTTGGTCTATTTCATCGGACTGCCAAATTTTCCCGTGAAGCGTATCAACAACGAGTAATTCTCCGGGGCCAACACGCCCTTTTTCAATGACCTCATCAGGAGCATAGTCCCAAATACCAACTTCCGATGCGAGAGTAATAAAACCATCTTGTGTAATCACATACCTAGCCGGACGTAGACCATTTCGATCGAGATTACACGCAGCAAATCGACCATCTGACATCACGATACCAGCAGGTCCATCCCACGGTTCCATGTGCATGGAATTGAAATCGTAAAATGCCCGCAAATCGTCATCCATCGCACGATTTTTCTGCCATGCCGGCGGAACGAGCATTCGCATTGCACGGAATAAATCCATGCCACCAGCGAGAAACAACTCCAACATGTTGTCCAGGCTTGATGAATCTGAGCCTGTTTCATTCACAAAAGGAGCTGCAGTTTGGAGGTCTGGAATTAATGGTGATGCAAACTTGTAAGCTCGAGCTCTAGCCCATTGTCGATTGCCTGTAATCGTATTAATTTCACCATTGTGAGCTAAGAACCGAAAAGGCTGAGCGAGCGGCCACTTTGGCTGCGTATTCGTTGAGAATCGCTGATGAAACACACAAATTGCAGACGTCATTCGCATATCAGATAGATCGCGATAAAACTTCGGCAAGTCGGCAGGCATCATTAAGCCTTTGTAAACGATCACAACACCAGAAAGGCTCGAGATATAGAATTGCTCATCTTGTTCCAAGCGTTTCTCTGCACGACGTCGAGCTACATATAAGCGACGCTCAAGATCTTTTGGCCGCCAACCTTCAGGTGCGCTGACAAATACTTGCTCGAAACGGGGTAGCTGTTTTATAGCAAGAGGACCTAACATACTTGGGTCCGTTGGTACTTCTCTCCAGCCTACGATGGTTAGCGTTTCTTTTTCTAATTCTTCGTTAATCACCCGGCGTGAAGCTTCGGCTAAATCCGCGTTTTCATTCAAAAACAGCATTCCTACCGCGTAGTTTTTACCAAGACGCCATTCATTTTCTGCCGCAATGGCTCTAAAAAAGGTATCTGGCTTTTGCAATAGTAAACCACAACCATCCCCTGTTTTTCCGTCTGCAGCAATACCACCTCGATGCTGCATTCGGTCAAGACCTTGAATCGCTGTTCTAATTAACTTATGACTGGCTTGGCCATTGATTTGTGCTATCAGACCAAAACCACAATTATCTTTTTCTAATGCTGAGTCATATAACATGAACTCCTCCCCTTGCTACAACTGCCAGCAAATACACTTTGGACACTGCGTCACAGCACTGTCATAGGACAAGCGGTTCGACGGAACTGGCAGATCATCAAAGCTATCGACTTCCAACCCTTTCGTCAACAACAAAATGAATACATATTCATTATGATGAATATTTCTCAACAATCTAGAAGTTAACGCGGCACCGCATTTTGCGCACAAAATCCGAAAACCCTTACCAATTTGCAATATGACACCAGTGTCATATTGCTCATTTTGTATTTTTGAGCGCTAATTAAAGTGAAGCTTACGTAAACGTAAACCAGCCTTTAGTGAATATATATTCATTTAAGCCCATTTATTTTTTGAATACTGAGTATAGAACTCGCTGCTTTGACTTGAAACTAGGAGGTTTTGAAAGTAAACAAGATATGAATAGTATGAAAGCGTACTGAATAAAACTTGCATGCAGATTGACGTGGACGTAAACCATAGCGACTGGTTTCGGTACTCGGTGTTTTGAAGTCGGTGAGATTAGGATTGAGACAGGAAAAAAGATTTTTACATCGCAGGTCGATTTGTGCAGCTATCGCTAGCTGCACGACACAAGCTTTACTCGCCCTGTGCTTCTTCTTTATATTTTGCTGCGGTTTCTTTAATTAGTGGTTGTAGCTCACCACGTTGGAACATTTCAAGAATAATATCACAGCCACCAATCAACTCACCTTCAACCCAAAGTTGCGGGAACGTTGGCCAATTTGCGTAGTGAGGTAATTCAGCGCGAATGTCTGGATTCAAAAGGATATCAACATAAGCAAATTGCTCACCACAAGACATCATCGCTTGCGCTGCTTGTGCAGAAAAACCACAGTTTGGAAGCTTTGGAGAGCCTTTCATGTATAAAATAATTGGATTTTCAGCGATCTGCTGTTTGATCTTTTCAATGGTTTCCATCATTAACCTCAAATTGACGATGATTTTGCGACCGATAAAATACTTTTGACCCCGATTATGGGTTTATCCATCGCGTTCAAAAAATTGTCATCCGCTTTGGCATTGCTGTTTGCCAAAACTTGAGTAAAATACTCGGGAATTATAGTATCACTATAACGTCGATTCGTATAGAAAACTACTTGCTAGTAGGCTATGTTTCGAACTGCTTCGACGAAATTAATAAAAATGGAGATTATCATGGCTTTTGAACTACCGTCATTACCATACGCAATTAATGCATTAGAACCACACATGTCTCAAGAAACGCTTGAGTTCCACCACGGTAAACACCACAACACTTACGTAGTTAAGTTAAACGGTCTTATCCCTGGAACGCAATTTGAAGGCAAAACACTTGAAGAAATCATTTGTTCTTCTGAAGGTGGCGTTTTCAATAATGCGGCGCAAATTTGGAACCACACGTTCTTCTGGAACAGCCTTTCTCCAAATGGTGGCGGTGAGCCTTCTGGTAAAGTTGCAGAACTTATCAATGCAAAGTGGGGTTCTTTCGCAGCATTCCAAGACGCGTTCAATGACAAAGCAGTCAACAACTTTGGTTCAAGCTGGACTTGGCTGGTTCAACTTGCTGACGGTTCTCTAGACATCATCAACACGTCTAATGCAGCGACACCACTCACTCAAGAAGGTGTTACGCCAGTATTGACTGTTGACTTGTGGGAACACGCATATTACATCGACTACCGCAATGTGCGTCCTGAATACCTAAAAGGCTTCTGGGCACTTGTTAACTGGGATTTCGCAAACACAAACCTTGCTTAATCTGTTAACAGTATAATTGCAAAAAAGGGCACTTCGGTGCCCTTTTTTCTTTCCACTTAGCGTGATAAAAATAAATTAAATAGTTGGAATTTTTAGGCAAATTTTCAATTCCCTGTCTAAGCTTTAAGTAACCGAGCTTTCTACTTTCGAGCCTTTTCTCACTACGCAGGTTACTGGAGGTCTTTATGACTATATTTGATCACTATCAAGCTAGATACGAAGCATCTCAAGAAGAAGAATATAGCATTGCCGAGTTTCTTGAGATTTGTAAGACCGACAAATCCGCCTACGCCAGTTCAGCGGAACGATTGCTGATGGCCATTGGCGAACCCGAAATGGTCGATACGGCGTCTGATCCGAGACTTAGCCGTCTTTTTTCGAACCGAGTTATCGCTCGCTATCCCGCTTTTAGTGAGTTTTATGGTATGGAAGATGCGATAGAGCAGATTGTTTCTTACCTGAAACATGCCGCGCAGGGACTCGAAGAATGCAAACAAGTTCTTTATCTGTTGGGGCCTGTTGGTGGTGGTAAATCATCCATTGCTGAAAAGCTCAAATACCTTATGCAGAAAGTACCAGTCTACGCGCTGAAAGGTTCTCCAGTTAACGACCACCCTCTTGCACTCTTCAATCCTCTTGAAGACGGTGCACTGCTTGAGAAAGAATATGGGATAAAATCTCGTTACTTGAAGACAATCATGTCACCTTGGGCAACCAAACGGTTGCACGAATTTAATGGTGATATTAGCCAATTTAAAGTGGTTAAGCGCTATCCTTCTATTCTCAATCAAATTGCCATCGCGAAAACAGAGCCTGGTGACGAGAACAACCAAGACATATCCGCGTTAGTGGGTAAAGTCGATATTCGAAAGTTGGAGCATTTTGCCCAAAACGATCCTGACGCGTATGCATACTCTGGTGCGCTTTGTCTTGCTAACCAAGGATTAATGGAGTTTGTGGAAATGTTTAAAGCGCCGATTAAGGTGCTACACCCACTTTTAACAGCAACTCAAGAAGGGAATTACAACGGTACAGAGGGCATCTCCGCGTTGCCGTTCAATGGTATTATCTTAGCTCACTCCAATGAATCGGAGTGGCAAACTTTCAAAAACAACAAGAACAATGAAGCTTTCCTCGACCGCGTTTACATCGTGAAAGTACCGTATTGTTTACGTGTATCTGAAGAAGTTAAGATCTATCGTAAATTGATTGAAAACAGTGAGCTTTCATCCGCACCTTGCGCCCCAGGAACTCTAGAGACACTTGCGAAGTTTACAACGCTTTCTCGAATTAAAGAGCCTGAAAACTCAAGTATTTACTCAAAGATGCGCGTGTATGATGGGGAAAGTCTAAAAGACACCGATCCGAAGGCAAAGTCATATCAGGAGTATCGTGATTATGCAGGAGTAGATGAAGGCATGAATGGTATTTCGACTCGATTTGCCTTCAAAATACTTTCTCGCGTTTTCAACTTCGACCATTCAGAAGTAGCCGCGAACCCTGTCCACTTATTCTACGTACTTGAACAACAAATTGAGCGTGAACAATTTTCGCCGGAAGTTCAAGAGCGCTACCTAAGCCACTTAAAGGGCTATTTGATCCCGCAGTATGTCGAGTTTATCGGTAAGGAGCTTCAAACTGCGTACTTAGAGTCTTATTCTGAATACGGGCAAAACATTTTTGACCGCTATGTCACCTACGCTGATTTCTGGATTCAAGATCAGGAGTACCGAGACCCAGATACAGGCCAACTTTTTGACCGAGCAGCACTTAACGCTGAACTGGAAAAAATAGAAAAACCGGCTGGCATCTCGAACCCGAAAGATTTCCGTAATGAAATAGTCAACTTCGTATTAAGAGCCCGTGCACACCATGGCGGCGCCAATCCGGTTTGGACGAGTTACGAGAAGCTTCGTACTGTTATTGAGAAGAAAATGTTCTCAAATACCGAAGATCTTTTACCTGTCATTAGCTTTAATGCGAAAACATCAGCTGAAGATCAGAAAAAACACGAAGACTTTGTGAACCGTATGGTGGAAAAAGGATATACCCAAAAACAAGTCCGATTGCTCTCTGAATGGTATTTACGTGTAAGAAAATCGCAGTAAAACATTGGCTTGTACTGAGAGGGTGAATTATGGCGCATTTTATAGACCGTCGCCTGAACGGTAAAAACAAAAGTACGTTAAATCGACAACGCTTTATCAGGCGCTATAAGAAGCAGATTAAAGAAGCTGTTTCTAATGCGATAAATAAACGTAGTGTGACGGATATTTCGAGTGGTGAAAACATCTCGATTCCGCAAAGAGACATCAGCGAGCCAATATTTCACCAAGGACAAGGAGGCAACCGAGAGCGAGTGCATCCTGGTAATGATCAGTTTTCAACTGGTGATCAAATTAAACGCCCTCCGCAAGGAGGGTCTGGTTCAGGTAGTGGTGAGGGCGAAGCTAGTAATCAAGGCGAAGGCACTGATGACTTTGTGTTTTCAATCTCCAAAGATGAATATTTAGACCTACTTTTTGAGGATTTAGAGTTACCTAATTTAAAGGAAAACCAACTCGATAAATTGGTTCAATTGAAAACACACCGGGCTGGCTTCTGCAATGATGGTATGCCGAGTAACCTCGATATCGTTCGGTCTCTCAGAGGATCTTTAGCTCGCCGCGTGGCGATGAGTGCATCGAAACGCAGACGCGTTAAAGAGCTCGAAGAGCTACTTGCTGAACTCCTTGTGGAACCAGTGCCACAACAGCAACGAATTCAAGAAATTGAAGATGAGATCGCATTTTTGAAAGGTAGAATTGCGGCAGTTCCTTTTATTGATAACTACGACCTTCGTTTTAGAAACTATGAAAAGCGGCCTCATCCTACTAGCAAAGCGGTCATGTTTTGTCTAATGGATGTGTCAGGCTCAATGGATCAAGCAACCAAAGATATGGCTAAGCGCTTTTACATTCTGCTTTACCAATTCTTAACCCGGACATACAAAAATATCGAGGTCGTTTATATTCGCCATCATACTCAAGCGAAAGAAGTGGACGAGCAAGAATTTTTTTACTCTCAAGAAACTGGTGGCACCATTGTATCCAGTGCACTAAAACTGATGGATGATATTATCCGTGAACGTTATGCTCAAGGAGACTGGAATATCTATGCTGCTCAAGCTTCCGACGGCGACAATTGGGCGGACGATTCGCCACACTGTAGTGAGATCTTACGCAGTCGTATTCTCAAACAAGTGAGATATTACGCCTATATCGAAATTACAACACGTGCACATCAGAGTCTTTGGCGAGAATATCAAGCAATTGCCGCGCAAAATGAAAACTTTGCAATCCAACACATACGAGGTGTTGAGGATATCTATCCAATCTTTAGGGAGCTCTTCAAGAAAAACCGCCAGCAACTAGGTGCAGCATAAATTTCGGGAGGGAGCGATATGAGTTATAACCCAATAAATGACGGGCCAGATTGGACGTTCGAGTTACTGGACGAATACCATAAAGAAATTGCAAGGGTAGCCGAGCATTACCGACTTTCGACTTACCCTAACCAAATAGAAATCATTACTGCAGAACAAATGATGGATGCCTACTCCAGTGTAGGCATGCCCATAGGCTACAATCATTGGTCATTTGGTAAAAAGTTTATACAAACGGAGCAACACTATAAGCGTGGTCAAATGGGTCTTGCTTATGAAATAGTGATCAATTCAGATCCTTGTATTGCTTATTTAATGGAAGAAAACACCATGCCTATGCAAGCATTGGTAATGGCGCATGCGTGTTATGGTCACAATTCATTTTTCAAAAATAACTATTTGTTCAAGACCTGGACAGATGCATCCTCTATTATTGACTATTTAGTCTTCGCGAAAAACTATATTGCATCTTGTGAACAAAAGTATGGTATTGATGAAGTTGAAAATTTGCTCGACTCCTGCCATGCGCTGATGAATTATGGTGTGGACAGATACAAACGTCCACAGCGTATATCTATGGAGCAAGAACAAAAACGTCAAAAAGAACGAGAAGATTATCTTCAATCTCAAATAAACGAACTTTGGCGGACCATACCTGCAAATCAGCAGGAACAAAAACAGAAAAAGATTCGCTTTCCATCTGAGCCCCAAGAAAACATTTTGTATTTCCTTGAAAAACACGCACCTTTATTAGAATCTTGGCAACGCGAGATAATTCGAATTGTTCGTAAAATTTCGCAGTACTTCTACCCTCAAAAGCAAACTCAAGTCATGAATGAAGGTTGGGCAACATTTTGGCATTACACCATCCTAAATCATCTCTATGACGAAGGAAAATTATCGGATGCATTCATGCTGGAGTTTCTTCAAAGTCACACGAATGTCGTTTACCAACCCCCTTATAACAGCAAATACTACTCAGGCATAAACCCTTACGCATTGGGCTTCAACATGATGTGTGACATACGCCGTATTTGTGAGCACCCAACCGATGAAGATAAAAGGTGGTTTCCTGAGTTTGCTGGAAGCAATTGGCTTGATACGCTTCATTTTGCAATGGAGAATTTCAAAGATGAAAGCTTTATTAGCCAATTCCTGTCTCCGAAAGTCATGCGCGATTTCAAGCTCTTCACCATAATTGATAAGCAAAAGTCTACTAACTTAGAAGTCGGTGCAATTCACGATGACAGCGGATACCAAGAAGTTAGACAATCCCTTTCAGCCCAGTATAACTTGAGTAATCACGAGCCGAATATTCAAGTATATAGCGTCGATGTGCGCGGAGATCGGTCATTAACCCTTCGCTATGTGCCACACAATGGGATACCGCTGGCCGATTCACGTAAAGAAGTACTCAAACACCTGTATCGTCTTTGGGGTTTTACCGTGAGGCTTGAACAAGAAAATGAGGATGGAAACATCGAGCTGCTGACACAATGCCCTATGTCTGAAGATGAGTTGTAGCTTGTCGTGAGTGCCAATAAAGTGATTGATCGTTAAAAGGCGTGTTCATCGGCACGCCTTTTTGTATTTTCTTAACTGTTATTAATGCTGTGCATTAAAGCCTTCACTAAGCTATTGCTCGTGTATAATTTCCGACGTCAAGTCACTTAACTCTCAGTTGCCCTAGCGATTACTTTGCTGCCTTTTTAAGCTCAGGCGTGTAACTTGTGACACAGTTGCGACCATGCTCTTTAGAGTAATAAAGCGCAATATCCGTCGCCTCTATCCACTGCTCATGTTTTTCAAACGAGTCATCAAAACAGGCAATCCCGACACTGACGGTAATACTTATTTTTTCTTCATCGTAAAAAATGACCGATTTTTCAATCAGCGTTCTAAGCCGTTCGGCAAATATTGTGGCGCCTTCAGTATCCGTATCAATTAAGGTCACGGCAAACTCTTCACCACCATACCGACCAGCGGTATCTGTTTCTCGAAGTGTTTTTCGTAGTAAGTCCGCAACATGCCGAATCGCCATGTCACCACCACTATGACCATGTTCGTCATTGATTCGCTTGAAATGGTCAATATCAAACATTAACAACGCACTACAGCCCTGATTTCGCTTCAAGCGTTTAAACTCTTTGCGTAAATTCTCTTCCCAAAATCCCCTATTGGACAATTTGGTAAGGCTGTCAGTTCGACTTAGCTGCTCTAGTTGTTTATTTGCCACTTCAAGTTCAATTTTGTTCATCGCTTCATCCGTTACATCGTAAATGATGATGCAAACATGCCCTACTTCACCCGTGGTCGTTGTGAGCGGTATGATAGTCGAGTTCTGGAACATATGCTCCGCTTTACCGGTAATAGGTCGATAATTTTTAAAGCGGAAAATGTAGGGTTGCTGCTCCCAAATCGTAAAAGAGCGATTTTTCAAGACGAATACTGATTCGGTTTTACCACGAAACCACTTTTCATCAATGCTCGGAAAGAGATCAAAAATATCTTTGTCTTTGACTGCGCTAGGAAGTAACCCTGAATGGTTTTCCATAAAACCGTTCCAGACGCATACTCGATACTCCCTGTCTAGTACCACAAGCCCTACGTCAACGGTATTAAACATATCCATTAACCAGTGGATCTCATTCATATCAAAATCGGCTGAAGGCATAGTTTTAATCTTCTAGTAAATAGGCCACTTTGTATTTCAGGGTCTTAAGCGAGTCTTCTGTAAACAACAACATCAAATCACAATTTATATTGTGATGTTCGATACCATAACTTATTTCAATGGCGAGCGTTCTTTGCCAACGATCTTTATTTGCTTTTACCAGCTCTGCCACGTCGCCATGTTGTCCAAGCACCACGGGGTGACCTTGGCTAAAAGGCATATCCAATTGACGAGATAAACCTGTCAAAATCGCGCCAATGAGAATGTTACTTACATCCATTAAAAGCTCTAATTCAACTTTGTCATTCAACTCACCGGTATAATTCATGAGTGATGCAATTTCTTTAAAGCTTGAATCATTGATGATCAGTAACGCCTCGCCCGACACGCCGCCACCAATAAAGCCCTGGCATACACCAGAGGTACTCACATTGGAGTCGATCGACTGAAGTGCCATATGTAATTCGCTGACTTCAAGCACATTTACATTCGGGATTGGCAACTTTACAAAGACATTAAGAAGGCGCGCGAGTAAATCGCCCGCCTGTCCCATCGCAACGTTTGTAATTTCTTGGTAAATATCACGCAGCTCAGAATCGAGTTGTTCACCTAATTTATGGACGATATTCTTTCGACGAGCTCTATCTTTTATACCGTGATGTTCAATAATTTCGGAAAGTTTTTTCGCATCACAGGGTTTTTTGATGAAATCTATTGCACCAAGCGTGCGCACTCGCTCATGTGCATTAGGCTGTATGTCACCAGATACGACGACGGTAAGTACCTCGAGACCTTGCTCATTGATGGCTTCGAGTACTTCATACCCGTCCATTTGTGGCATATTTAAATCCAGAAAGAGGATTTCTGGGCTAAGCGCTTTAATTTTTGTAATGCAATCAAGTCCATTCTCAGCAAACTCGATTCTCGTTTCCCAATCCTCAGGCAACGAGCGCGCCAACTGTCGGCGAGCCAACTTCGAGTCATCACAAATTAGTACGGATGTTGTCATAGACGCTCTCTAAACCAGCACTACGCTCTGAACTTGCGCGTGTTACATTTTTATAATTATTTAATTAAGCTCATTTTTGCGACACATGTTAATCAATGTAAAAGGTATTTACAATTTTAATTTGGTCACAAATCTTGGTCTGTCGTTGTCAGTATAATACACTACAAACGATTAAGATAACTCCAAAAGGAATACTTTATGCTGAGATTACTCGTTTTACCTCTTTTGTTGTGTACTGGACAAGCATTTAGCTTTGAAATTCCAGAAAACAAAATAGACCAAGGTAAGGTTTTAGCGCAAAACAAACCAGTGACGTTGTTAGGCACAGGAGTAAGTATCGGCCAAGAAGCGCCAAACTTTAAGGTTGTTGATAGTTCTTTTACACCTGTTACGCTAGATAAATTTAAAAACCAGCCTGTTTTACTAAGCATAGTACCCAGTTTAGATACTGGCGTTTGCAGTATTCAAACAAAACACTTTAACGAAAAGGTCGCAGAGCAATTTCCTAATGTAGCGATGCTCACAATCAGCGCAGATTTACCATTCGCACAGAAACGATTTTGCAAAACTGAGAATATAGATAAAATCCAAACACTTTCAGATTCAGTATGGCATAATTTTGGTGAGAATTACGGTTTAATCATAAAAGATATGGGACTTTTAAGCCGTGCTGTGTTCATTCTGGATGAAACCCACAAGGTCGTTTACAAAGAGCTTGTGCCCAAACTATCTAGCGAACCAAATTATGAAGCAGCCGTAACTGCATTAAAAGCGCTCAATTAATCAAGCAAAACTTCTTTTTATTACTGGTGAGACCTTCGAGAGAGCATTCTCCTACAAGTCGATTTACCACTTTTTAGACGAATAAAAAAACCGCCTGAAGGCGGTTTTTTTATATTTGATACTTAACCAAGTAAACCAGCTAGTTGTGCACCAACCGCATCAACCGCTTGAGTACCATCAAGCTTATGGTATTGAGTATTACCAGCATTGGCTTCAGCACGGTAGTAATCCACCAAAGGTTTAGTTTGGTCGTGATAAATACCTAGGCGCTTACGTACCGTTTCTTCAATATCATCGGCACGAATAACAAGCTCTTCACCTGTTACGTCGTCTTTACCTTCTTCTTTTGGCGGATTGTAAACCACATGGTATACACGGCCAGAACCTGGATGAACACGACGCCCAGCCATACGTTCAACAATAATTTCATCAGCAACATCAAATTCAATCACGTGATCAATTTGAATACCATTGTCTTTCATTGCATCTGCTTGAGGGATTGTGCGTGGGAAACCATCTAAAAGGAAACCTTTCTCACAATCTGCTTTAGCGATACGCTCTTTAACAAGACCGATAATAATTTCGTCAGACACTAACTGCCCTGCATCCATTACTTTTTTCGCTTCAAGACCAAGTGGCGTACCTTCTTTGATCGCCGCACGTAGCATATCACCAGTAGAAATTTGTGGAATGCCATACTTGTCCATTAAGAATTGAGCTTGCGTGCCTTTACCTGCACCTGGAGCGCCTAAAAGAATGATGCGCATATTTCTGTTCCTCGTGTCTCGAATTATCATTAACGACTGAATTTTTTCATAGCTATGCTCGATACTCAAGCAACTTATACTAATTGATAAGCAGACAGCTAAAAAAATAGACAAAAAGAAAGGGACCGAAGCCCCTCTGGAGAAGATTACTTACTTAATTCGAGCATCAACTTATTTAAACGAGCCACAAAGCCTGCCGGATCTTTCAAACTGCCTCTTTCTGCAAGCAAGGCTTGATCTAATAAAACCTCGGACCATTGAGCGAACTTATCTTCATCTTGCAATTCATTCAGGTGCTTCACCAACTGGTGTTCTGGATTGATTTCAAAGATAGGTTTGCTGTCTGGTACCTCCTGCCCTATCGATGCCATTAGCTTCTGCATTTGCGAACTCATGTCGTGATCGTCCGTCACAACACAGGCCGGAGAATCCGTCAAACGATGCGTAAAGCGAACTTCTTTCACTTTCTCACCCAAAACCGTTTTCATGCGCTCAACTAGGCCTGATACTTCTTTCTCAGTCTCTTCTTGCGCTTTTTTCGTTTCGTCGTCGTCAAGATTACCTAAATCCAAATCACCACGCGTAACAGATTGGAATTGTTTCTCAGAAAACTCTGTGAGATAGCTCATCATCCATTCATCAACACGATCTGACATCAATAGTACTTCGATGCCTTTTTTACGGAAGATTTCGAGATGAGGTGAATTTTTAGCCGCTTCAAAGCTATCAGCAACTACATAGTAGATCTTATCTTGACCTTCTTTCATACGCTCTATGTACTGTTCAAGCGATACATTCTGTGTTTTTTCATCAGTATGCGTAGAAGCAAAACGTAGCAACTTAGCAATATCTTCTTTATGAGCTGAATCTTCTGCTGGACCTTCTTTTAGTACTTGGCCAAATTCATTCCAGAATGTTTGATAGTTTTCCGCATCATTCTTACCAAGGCGATCAAGCATTTTTAACACACGGCTTGTGCAGCCCTTTCGAATAGCTTGCGTAATTTTGTTATCTTGAAGAATTTCACGCGATACGTTAAGCGGTAGGTCGTTTGAATCTAAAAGACCCTTCACAAAACGCAAATAGCTTGGCATAAATTGCTCCGCGTCATCCATGATGAACACACGTTGCACATAAAGCTTAAGGCCAGAACGACGTTCTCGATTCCACATATCAAACGGCGCGCGCTTGGGAACGTAAAGTAAGCTTGTATATTCTGTCTTACCTTCGACTTTGTTGTGTGCCCATGTCAGTGGCTCTTCCCAATCATGACCTACGTGTTTGTAAAATTCTTTATATTCATCTTCTGAAATATCGGATTTGTCGCGTGTCCAAAGCGCTGTCGCTTTATTGATGGCTTCCCATTCAGCGGGAGTACCTTCAATTTTCTCACCATCTTCACCTTCTGATGCAGGTACTTCTGGCTTGAACATTTCAACCGGAATTGAAATGTGATCAGAATATTTAGTGACAATGCCACGTAGACGATATTCATCTAAGAACTCGGCTTCGTCGTCGCGCAGATGAAGAATTATTTCTGTACCTCTATCCACTTTTTCAATGTCGGCAATCGTAAATTCACCTTCGCCGTGCGATTCCCACTCAACGCCTTGAGCTTCACCCGCTTTACGAGTACGCACTGTTACTTTGTCTGCCACAATAAACGCGGAGTAAAAGCCTACACCAAATTGACCAATCAGTTTTGAATCTTTCGCTTGGTCACCTGTTAAGTTTTTGAAAAACTCAGCTGTACCTGACTTTGCAATTGTGCCTAACGCACTAATTACATCTTCACGGTTCATACCGATACCGTTATCTGAAATAGTAAGCGTCTTGGCATCTTTATCCGTGCTAATACGAACACGTAAATTAGCATCACCGTCATATAACTCAGTGTCAGATAACGCTAAGAAGCGAAGTTTGTCAGCCGCGTCTGACGAGTTTGATACTAATTCACGTAAGAAAATCTCTTTGTTTGAATACAAAGAGTGGATCATTAGGTTTAATAGTTGTTTGACTTCTGTTTGAAAGCCTAATGTTTGCTTTTCTGCTGCAGTCATCGTTTTCTCCATTACAAAAGCATTGTCTGCGAATATGCACTGTATATGGGGGTAGAATTCGTATCTTCAAGTAAAATTTTTTGATGAATTGACGCATTAACGATACCAATTCATCCGTCTATGCGATTAATAGCCACCTGAATTCAATGAGCTTGGCGTGCTATTTGGGTCCGTCGCAGGAGCGGGTGTCTCTGAACTTTGGTCTACTTGGCTGTTTTTTAAGACACGCTCGCCACTTTCTGAACTTACCGCGGTGCGATTATTGACAACATCACCGATATTCACGTTGGTCTTGTGCGCCTCAATTTTCCAGTTACCCAACACGCCTTCCAACGTTTTCATGTAAATCAGTTTCGCCTCTTCTTTCGTTAACTTGTAGTTTGACGAAAATTCGCATGCTCTGAAAAACAACTCTCGAGTCAATAAAACCGCGGGGGTTCGTCCTGCTAATTCCACTTCTTCACTGGACTCATCAATATCGCTTCCTTCACCTTGCGTATTGATGAGGGAAATCGTTAAGTCACCGTCATCCTTTTGATCAAAGGCTGAGTCTGGTTGAGGTAACGAGCACAAATAGTAGTTCGACTCAGGTGTTAGAACGTATATTTGGCCCTGGCCAGAGGTGGTTGTGAGAATATGGTTGTTATCTAAAGTCGTCTTCAATGGCACGGGATATTCCATAGACGAACAACCGGCTAATGTTAGTCCTAAGATGATAGGTAAGTACTTCATCATTTTTTCTCTGAGATTAACGTAAAAGCCAGCCTAAGCTGGCTCAAAACAGGATTAGTTCATTGCATCTGCAAGCCAAGCAGGTGCATCCGTTGGATAATGATCCGTGGTCGAAAACTGGATACGCGTTGGAGCATGATCAGCCGCGAGACCCCAGCCTTGCAATTTTGAACTGAACCACTGTTTGTGCGCGGCGACTACATTGGCGTGTTTGGCGCTGTAGCGCTCTGTCATTTTTGATTGCAACACACCAATTTGGGTAGCTTTGCGCATACCATATTGCAGTTTGTCTTCGTCCTTCGCCGAGGCAATAATATCAAGCCAACTAATCACTTGTGACTCAACATCACCGATTTCATTGGGGTATTTTGTGACTAAATTTAGGTTGCGGGTGTAACGTGCTAAATCTTCACCTTTTACCACCATCATGTGAAAATCGTTACCAAATGGACCGGTTAAATCGGCGTATTTCTTGATTGAAAATGCCCATAGGTCATTTTTGTGCACTTCCATCACGTCGGTTGAATTGAACGGTACTTGTTTACCAGGGAATATCGCTGTGTATATTAACAAACGGTTAAAGCTCGTCATAGTGCCCCAATTCGACTTGACTAGTTTTGTACCCTCTGGCGCAATCGGATCGTAATGTCGGCATGTGACAGTTGACCTATCAACCCCATTAATATCAAAGTTCTCACCCAATTGGCCGTTTGATTCAACCCAAGGCGTGATTGGGTATTTATATAAACAACCCTGAGTACTTGGCGTTTTATCGTAAAAATGCTGATAGAACATGGTTGCCATGTCCGTCAAGCTTTCAAAAGCCGCCGCCGCAATAATCTTATTTTCAGAATCGATAATCGTATCTAACTGCTGTTGAGTCGTTTCCCCAGTTTTTAGGTCCGCAATGCCTTTTTGCTGATAATAGCGACGGCGTTCGCTTAAAAAGGCAAGTCGTACATTTGTTGCAACAATATAAGCCTTAGCCAGCACCATAAAATTGTCGTTACTCATATTAGTACGTACATCTGCTTGGAGGTTTTGCGCCGCATTACGGATATTTTCAACCGTGGTCAGGTTGACCTCATAGTCTGCATCATAGTTGTAATCGCTGATTGCGCCGAGCACCGTGTTTAACTTAGTGCCAATTTCGTTCAATGCCGCTTGGTTAAAGCCATTGTTAACAATATTTTGCACTTGCGCGGGCGTAGCTGCCGGGTCAGCCCCCGCAAAAATAGAGCTAAAGATTTCCCCAAGGATTAACGACGCCACTTTTTCACCAATTTTCACACCCAAATCCGTTGCAGGAGTTGCCATCACAGGAGCAGAATATTGACTTGCAAATATCGTTGTAGCCAAAGAAATTGAGAGCGTGAGTTGTTTTATTTTCATTCTTTATCTCCATTTTTGGAATAATCCATTCGTTTGAATGTAAATTCTCATGTAAATATGGAGAGATTATGAAGAGAGTAATTTCAGCAATGAAGCAATGCTCCATTGCTGAGTAGAGTCGTCATTGTTAGATAGAACGTCGACCTGAAAAGGCATGCATTAACGTCTGGCCGTCGACCAAGTCAAGCTCACCGCCTACAGGCATACCATGCGCTATCCTCGAAGGTGTAACTTGATGTTTATGGCACAACTCTGCAATAAAATGCGCGGTTGTTTCCCCTTCTACCGTCGGGTTAGTCGCTAAAATTACTTCGTCCAAATTACCATCGCTTAAACGCCGCTCAAGTACGTCCAAACCAATTTCTCTTGGGCCTATTCCGTCGAGTGGCGACAAATGCCCCATTAGCACAAAATACAGCCCTTGATACTGCCCTGTTTGCTCTATTGCCAATACGTCGGTCGGCGACTCCACCACACACAAAGTACGACTATCTTGGCGTTTTACGCTGAGACAAATATCGCACACAGGGACTTCACTGAAAGTACGACACGTCTCACAGTGACCGATTTGGCTCATTGCCTTGGTCAATGCTTTGCCTAACTGCGTACCACCATCACGGTCACGCTCTAATAGATGAAATGCGATGCGCTGCGCCGATTTAGGGCCAATCCCCGGCAAACAACGAAGTGCGTCGATTAATTGAGATAAACTCGGTGATAACTGCATAATTTCATACGTCTCTTAGAAATCTATTAGGCAAAGTATCATAACCTAAACGTCGAGTACATTACTCACAATGAGTCTGCTTCCGTTACGCTTAATATGTCGACATGCCGCGCATAGATTTACTTTCTTGTAGCATAGACAAAAAAATAGCGCCAGAAGGCGCTATTCTTACAGGATTCTATATTAGAACGGCATTTTGAAGCCTGGCGGCATTGCCATACCACCAGTGACCGCTTCCATGCGCTTTTGTGATTCGTCAGCTACACGGCGAACGGCGTCATTTACCGCTGCGGCAAGCAAATCTTCAATCATCTCTTTGTCGTCTTCAAGTAGACTCTCATCGATTTCTACACGACGTACGTTATGGCTACCTAGCATCGTAACCTTAACAAGGCCTGCGCCAGCTTCACCTGTAACTTCAAGCGTTTTGATTTCTTCTTGGGCTTTTTGCAAACGATCTTGCATCATTTGCGCTTGCTTCATGATATTGCCCATTCCACCTTTAAACATAATTTGCTCTCTACGACTAAATTAGAAATATTTTTAAAAGATAGGGACTATTGTAACCAATTACAATGCCCGAATACTATTCTCATCGACCACAGCGCCAAATTCTTGTGTGAACGTGACGATGTTTTGATCGTTTGCTATCACGTCAACCGCTTGTGCGAGACGACCTGCATCAATCTTTTGTTGGATTAAATAAGGTGACTCCATAATACCAGGGGCAAAACTCACCTCGAGTTCAATGTTCGTATTCAACACGCGTGACAAATTATCAGCCAATCTTGTACGTAGCATTGTGCCATCAAGATGTTGTTGTGTGCTATCCACCTGCAACTCAATTCGGTTGCCTTGCTGATTAAAAATAGAGTGCAATGCGAATTGACGAGAACGCCCACCCAAGCCCATAAGCTCGATTAACTCTGCCCAACGGTCTTGTTGATGGGCGAATCTAATATCACTAATTGGGCTCTCAAAATTCTCTGGTATTGGGATTGCTTGCACGTGCTCTTCAAGTTGTGGCGCTTTTTCACCACTTAACTGCACTAGCAGCTCAGGAGCAAGCTTACTTTCATCGACTCGATGACGTTCTCTGAAATCGACTTTCTTAACCTTGGCTTGAGCCGTTGTATCGGTTGGCTCACTAACCGTTTCAGACTTTTTTGTTGGTGTTGCCTCTGACTTTAATTTTTCAGCACCTTGTATTTGCCTGTTTTGCAAAATCCGCGCTATAGCGGACTGCGTTTGCTGAGATTTTTGTTGTAACGTCTCAGCCATTGAAGGGCTTGCTGACGCCTGAGTCACCGAAGTTTGAGAGTCTAGAGGCTTGTTGTCCGCGGTGAATCCTTGCTCACTTGCTTGAGCCATTAAACTTTCGTACTGTTCTTGTTGTTGAAAAGACATTATACCTTCATCATCAACATCCAAGCTTTCAGCACTGGTCAATTCCGTTGTGACATTTTCGCCAACAGTTGCTACTTGGCTCTGATTCAGCGCAATGTTCTGGCTAGATTGAAGGCTTTCAGCTTTTGCTTCCGCGTTTTTTTCAATCGTTTTGAGCGCTGTCTCGTTTAAATTTGCGTCCATTGGTGGAGCTGATTTTGATTGAGTTTGATGAGCAGCATTTGACTTATTACGACCTAATATCGCACGAAGTGCGCTTGCTTTAGACTCACCTACACCGGTTGAGGTCGACTGTGGCAATTGGGTACTTTGCCCACCTCCAATCCCAGACTGTTCAAACGCCAGTACTCTCAACATGAGCATCTCAAACCCTAACTTTGGTTCGGGAGCCCATTGCAAATCTTTTTTGCCATTTAAAAGTAACTGATAAATTGATTGAATTTGAATTGCGGTCGTATTTGCCGCGAATGACATTATCTCGTCTTTGTCATACTCCGCAACATTCACTGATTCAGGAACCAGCTGCGCAAGTTGTATAGCATGAGTCAGGGCGAGCATGTCATCAACCAATGCTTTATAACTTGGAGCTCGCGTCCCCACTCGTTCAATTTCAGCCATCAACGCTGCACCATCTTGAACAAGCACGGCACTCAGTAAGCCTGCCGCGTACGCTGAATCCATCAAACCAAGCATCGATTGGACAGCAAGTAACTCTAAGTTACCGTTGGTTTGCGCAATCGCTTGATCGGTTAGACTGAGGGCATCACGCATGCTTCCATCTGCAGCCTTCGCCAACACATCCAAAGCTGGTGGTTCATAATTCAAACCCTCAGCGTTTAGGATGGAGGTGAGTTGAGCCGTTATTTCCCCTTTTGATAAAGCGGATAAATTGAACTGCAAACAACGAGATAAAATGGTAACGGGTAGTTTTTGAGGATCGGTTGTCGCCAATAAAAATTTAACGTGTGTTGGCGGCTCTTCTAATGTTTTGAGTAATGCGTTGAAGCTGTGCTTTGACAGCATGTGCACTTCGTCAATTAGATAAACTTTATACCGCCCACGCGTTGGTGCGTACTGCACGTTGTCGAGGATTTCACGAGTATCCTCAACTTTTGTTCTGGAAGCCGCGTCGATTTCAATTAAATCAATAAATCGACCGGCTTCAATGTCTTGGCAAGCACTGCACTTACCACAAGGTGTAGAAGTAATACCAACTTCACAATTGAGGCTTTTTGAAAAAATACGCGCAATTGTCGTTTTTCCTACACCTCGAGTCCCAGTAAACAAATAGGCGTGATGCAAACGCTGTTCATTCAACGCATTAACTAATGCCTGCTTAACATGCTCTTGCCCCACTAGCTCATGAAAGGTTTGTGGACGCCATTTGCGTGCTAGGACTTGATAACTCATATTATTCGCCTTCGAATTCTACAAGTTTTAAAACTTTAATGCCCAAATCCGCTACGCGTTTTTCACCACCTAATTCAGGTAACGAAACGACAAATGCAGCATCGGTTGCATGACCACCTAAACGTTCAACCAATTTTGCGGTCGCTTCAATCGTTCCGCCGGTTGCTAATAAATCATCAACAAGTAACACTTTATCACCTGCAACTATTGCATCAGTGTGTAATTCAAGCGTGTCTTGACCATACTCAAGTTGATACGACTGACTAATCGTTTCTCGTGGTAATTTTCCTGGTTTACGCACAGGAATAAAAGGTAAGCCCAGCTCGTAAGCAAGGGGCGCTCCGAAAATAAACCCACGCGACTCAGTACCAATAACCTTCGTGAATCCTTTATCTTTATAGGCATTGATAAACGCTTCAATAGTTGCTTGAAAGGCCGCCGGATTTGCCAATAAAGAAGTAACGTCACGGAACATAATGCCCGCTTTTGGATAATCTGGAACGGTCGCAATACTGTCTTTAATCAACGACATTGTTGAATCTGTCATAATGGTTTAACCATTTAATTAATTTTTCAAAGACAGAGATTATAACAAGAAAGGACGAAGTTAAAACGCAATTAGAAAATTAAATGGTGAGAATGATTACATTTTAGACACAAAAAAGGCTGCATTGCAGCCTCTTCTATTACGCTGAAAGCAAATGTGCCCAGCCAAGGATAGCGTTTAAACAACCAACACCTGCAAACACTGCCATGAAAGCCAAAAAGTATTTTGCGTTGAACGGATCTTTGAAATCACCATTGTTTGCCATAGTAGTTACTACCTTTTAAAAAATAAGCACGACGAATTGAGGCGCGTATAATAATGCAAACGTGATCTAGATCAAAGTTTTTTATTGTGCGTTTTTTGACACAACGACACCCAGCTGGATAAAGTTTCCCAAAATTTGCTGAGCACCAACACTTAGCTGCTCTTTGGTGAGTTGAGGCAAGTTTTGACACAAAATACCAAGCAATGATTCAAACTGAATTCCTTCCTGTGTACGAATGGCTTCAAGCAGCATTGCTGTGAGCGCATTAATTTCCACAAACTGAACTTCATCGTTGGTATTTCTAAAAACAACGAAATAGTGCCGTTCGCCATCAATTATATCAGGTCGAAATGCGGTTGAGATCTGGTGAACCGGATAGGCGTAACTCACAACAGCCGCTTTAGAAGATACATAAAGCGTCTCTTGGTGTAATTGTTCTTGGACAATCGTTTTCTCCGTCTGGTCTTCTTGGCGAATTGAAAGAACCAACTCCATCCATTCATAATGAGCCAACTCAAGCATAAATACGGGGTCATGTTCATTCAGCTCATAGGCCGTCGATAAGTAAGTCAAAAATTCTTCCGCTATCTCTAAGAAGTATGGTGTATGGCATTGATGTTCGACAAAAAATTTACGTACCAACGCTTCCCACATTTCATCCGGATAGAGGCTTTTTAATACCGGAAATCCAGACGATACGAAGCCAGCAACATTATTGAAGAACAGTTCTTGATAAACTTTTAGTCTTCGCTGTTCAATCTGAGGAAAAAGCTTTTTACCTGTTTCCGGTTTTCTTATCGCTTGTGCAAATTGTTTTTGGATCTCGCTAAAGTGCATTGGTCTTCACCCCGTTTAGTTGTCGAACCGTGGCACGTTGAATTCGTTTAATATCTTTTAGCTCAGTAATTAACTCACCCATTTGCGGAATATTAAAATCTCGCTCTAGCAACGTTGGGAAAACACCATGTATCTCATAAGCTTTCTCAAGCAATGCCCAAACGGGGCTAGCCACAGCACTCCCATGCGTGTCCACTATCAAATCTTCCGCCTCGACGTAATGCCCTGCTATGTGCCCATAGGCGATTTTATCCGTCGGCATCGCTTTTAAAAACGCTTCCGCATCATATTTGTGGTTTACGGAATTAACGTAGATGTTATTGACATCCAAAAGAAGTTGGCAGCCGGATTCTTCAAGAATTGCGAGCGTGAATTCTTGTTCAGTAAGCGTCTGTCCGGGTGTGCAATAATAGGATACGTTCTCCAAAACAAGAGGCCGCTCCAAAACATCTTGTACTCGTTTTATACGAGCAACCGTATGTTTAATTGCGTCTTCCGTGAAGGGAATAGGCATCAAATCATACATATGGCCGTCAGCAGAACAATAACTAAGATGCTCACTGTAAAGACGAATATTGTAGTCTTTTAAAAACGTTTTAAGCTTTTTCAAAAAAGTCATATCGAGCGGGTCGTAACTTCCTATACTGAGCGATAGACCGTGACAAATAAATGGCTTGTAACTTGTAAATTCAGCCAATTGTTTTGAAAACCGTCCACCCAGCGTCATCCAGTTTTCTGGTGCTATCTCAAAGAAGTCAATTTCATCAGGTACACCACTGTCGAGTTCATCAAGCATATCGCGTCTAAAACCCAATCCAACTTGACCAAAACCTGTTCTCATAGTTCCCCGCCCCCCTGATTTAACTATTTTAAAATGTGGAATTTCATTAAAACGCATTGCGGCGCATATAAACGCGCCGCAAGAGCTCTATAGATGAAGTAGATATCTTCACTAGAAATTAGTGACTACCACCGCATTTACCTTCGCCGCATTTTCCTTCTTTTTTGGTTTTAGCTTTGTCACCGCCACATTTACCTTCACCACATTTACCTTCTTTTTTTACTTTGTCGCCACCGCACTTGCCTTCGCCACATTTGCCTTCTTTTTTAACTTTGTCGCCACCACACTTGCCTTCGCCACATTTACCTTCTTTTTTAACTTTGTCGCCACCACACTTGCCTTCGCCACATTTACCTTCTTTTTTAACTTTGTCGCCGCCGCATTTGCCTTCGCCACATTTGCCTTCTTTCTTTCCTTTCTCTTCGCCTTTATGTTTGCCCTGCTCATCACCTTTGTGCTCGCCTTTGTTTTCTCCGCACTTACCCTCACCGCATTTACCTTCACCAGCATCTAGCTGATAACCTGCGGTAAGCATTTCCATAGAAAACGGATTCGCTTGCGCTTCTAAACTAGTTAAGCCGGCCGTACCTATAACTACTGCGCCAAGTGTTAATGCGATAGAATTTTTCTTTAAGCTGTTCATAGTGACTCTCTCTGTCAATGTAATAACGATTCGTTTAATAGACCTTGGGACTTTAAAACTACTTTCAAAAAAAATTGCTAACTAATAAATTCTTTGGTCGGTTAAACTACGCACCCTTTGAATTTTCCTTAGCGGCAATGAAAATAACACTAGCACCGATGGAAGGCGTGGTCGACTTCCAAATGAGAAAATTACTCACAAAACTAGGTGGATATGACTTATGCGTGACAGAATTTCTGCGCGTAGTTGATATTACGTTCCCTAGAAAAAAATTTTTGAGCAATTGCCCCGAACTCGCTGACGGCGGATACACCTCATCAGGGACACCGGTTAGAATACAATTATTGGGGCAGAATCCCTCAGTACTTGCGGCAAATGCACGAAAAGCAGTGTTATTAGGCTCCCATGGCGTAGACTTGAATTTTGGCTGTCCTGCAAAAACAGTAAATAAGAATAAAGGCGGCGCGGTTTTACTTAAAGAGCCAGAACAAATATACGAAATTGTGAAAGCTGTTCGTGACAATGTTCCATCGGAGCATGAAGTAAGTGCAAAGATACGCTTGGGTTACGATGATGACAGTAATAGCCAAGAGATTGTCGATGCCGTGCAAAAGGCTGGCGCTTCTTCTTTAGTGATCCATGCAAGGACTAAACGTGACGGTTACAGCCCTCCAGCGTATTGGGAAAAGATCCCACCTCTGAAAGCCAATCTCTCTATGCCTGTCATTGCAAATGGTGAGATATGGACAGTGGATGATGCATTCGCCTGTCAAGCACGAAGTAGTTGTGAGGACATCATGATAGGTCGTGGAGCACTTGCTCGACCTGACCTCGCTGCAGAGATTAAAGCCACGCTCAATAATCAACCATATCAACCCATTGTTTGGGCTGACGTATTGCACCTCATCCTTGAGTCATCGAGAGAATTATTACCGCATCACACCCCTCACTATTTTTCATCTCGAATAAAACAGTGGTTAGTGTACTTGAAACGACAATATCCTGAAGCCTCTGAACTCTTTACTCAGATACGTCTAATGCACAAAAAAGACGAGGTAATTGAAGCGTTGGAATCTCAACTAAGTAGACAATGAGTTGATTCAAATCATAGCGAGGGAATAAAGATCTTTCATAATGAAAGCTCACAGGAGAGCTAACATGAAAGATAATCAGACTTTAATATTTAAACGCAAGCTGGAGCTGGAGTTAGACTCCTTGCGTAACGCGTTTTTGAATGAGCTCAAAAATTCGGAAAACGAATTTATGTCCACGCTTGTTCATTCACTTGAAAACGCATCCCCGACGGAGTGGCTCGACTTAGCTGCGAATCAGTTAAGTCCTGAACATCTTCCACGTTACAATCGGTTGGTGCAACTTGAAGCCGCACTTTGCCAAATAGACATAGGGCAATTTGGCTATTGTTGTGACTGTGAGCAAGCAATCGATCAATCGTTACTAGAGCACGATGCAGCGAGCCAACGATGTATGAGCTGTAGCACCAAAAAAGCCAGCTAAGCTGGCTTTTTTGTTATTCTTTATAAACTACTCCAGAATACAAAAACACTCGCGGGATACAAAGATACGTGCTGTAAAATAGCCTCAATAACGTCATCATCACCGTCAATTCTTGAACGTAAATACTGTTCCGCCAATTGAGTTGTCCACCCCTGATAATGCATGCCGACATCGAGTAACATGAGTGTAAGCCAATATTGACGCTCAACCGTCGTCATTTCGAAACTGCAGCTAGTCACCGTATTAACGAGATGAACATAATGGTATTGCCAGTCAAATCCATTCTGTGGTTTGCAACGCAATGCTAAAAATTGTTCGGCTAGCGATGTTTTAATATTTTGATAGTCGAGAGAAATCGCTTTCACCTCGTCAGACTCGCCGAGTTTAATGGTTAAAAGTTGCATCCAATTCAATGGCTTTTCAACACTTCCACCAAAATAGTTCAGTTTACTTTGATACCATTCGCTGCCATTTGGGAGCTGGTCCATACCAAGACGGGTACGCGGTTTATAGTCACTGAGGTAATTCAAGAGTTCTACTTTTTCCGCACTCACTGAGGGCCAGTTCGATAAAAACTGAACTAGATAACGCTGTTCTAATGACGACAAGCGGATTTTACTTTCTTGTGCGTTTTTAAGTCTTGCCAGTACAAACGCAAACCATTCGTTCTGTTTTGACTCAGACCAAGATAAAACTGTGCTGTCTAAGTCACTTTGGATCGGCCAAGGAAGGTAACGCTCGGGAAATCGTTCGGAGATCATAAGATAATTAAGCTCTGAATCTTCCTGTTGCGCCATTCCACGCTTTAATAATTGGTGACGAGACTTTAAATAGTTTTCGCCAAATGGAATCTCCGCGGGCAATAGTTGTGACGAGTCTAGACTACGTAGCGCTTGATTTAATGAAACAAACTCTTTCCTTAAATCATCTTTAGATATAACTACTTGCTCTTGTGTGCAAGCTGTTAAGAACAAACCGAAACAAACTGCAGTAAATAAACTCAATCTTTTCATGTAAATCCTAACAAAAAAGCCCCTTTCGGGGCTTTTTTCTGACCTTAAATTACTTTAAGGAAACGCCTTTACGCTGCGCTTTATCTTTGATAAAGCCAGCCCAGCTCTTAGCAAATTTCACCGTTGACGGGTCATCTTGTGCTTTTAAGATCGCTTCATAAGCTTGCTTATACTTATCTTGATATAAGTAAGCTTCTGCTAACGAGCTATAGATAGATCCTTTCTTAGTAGAACCTAATTCTAAAGCTTTGTTTAAGCGCTCAATTGCAGCAGGATAACTTTGCAGCTCAACAAGTAATGCACCAGCTCTACGGTAAAGCTCTGAGTCGTTATCGAACTTAGCAGCTTCTTCATAGTACTTAGCAGCTTCTTTAATATGCTTTGCAGCATGATAGTAGCTTGCTAATGCCGACACGTTTGGCTTCGTACGTTTTACTTTACCTTCATTGATAAATTGTTCGTAGTATTTAGCAGCCTTCCAAGGAATGTCTACTAATGAGTAATAACTCGCCAAAACTTTGTAGTCTGTTTCTGTCTCGATGTAACCTTTGTTGTATGCAACTTGCATTACCGTTAAGCCCTTTTGGAACTCTTCAGTTTGCATGTAGAAACGACCAAGGTTAGTCCATACTTTTGCATCTTCAGGGAATACTTTAACCATTGTTTCAGCTACTTCAACAAGGTTTTTGTATTGCTTAAGTTCAAAGTACGCACCAACTTTCAGCTGGTAAAAGTCTTTAACAGGCTTTTCTTTACTTAGTTCAATTGCTTTATCAGCGTTCTTAACTACTGAGTTGTAGTTTTTCAACTGAAAATACGCTTGAGCCACCAGTGCGAAAACTTTCGGGTCTTGATCACCAGAATAGTCCATCCAAGCATTGTAAGCTTTGATCGCTTCATCGTAGCGCTCTAAGCCCATCAACAAATCGCCGTAAAGCTTCATTGTATCTGCTTGGTCTTTGAAGTTCAGCGCTTCAGGCTTAATAGCTTGAGCGATGTACTTCGCCGCGTCTGACATTTGCTCTTTTTGAGCTAATAACTGACCTAAATAACGGTCAACCGTCGCTTTGTCGTAATCGTCAGAAGCTTCGATGTCACGCAATAGGGTAATTGCTTCGTCGATTTTGTCTTCGTTGTAAAGCTCAAACGCCTTAACGACTTTCTTACCAACGCGTTCGCCCATGATCTTAGTCTTCGCTTTCTTACGCTCTTCAATTTTCGCGTAATCAGGCTCAGCAAGTACAGCTGTCGAAACAACTGAACCAGAGATCGATAGAAGAAGTGCAAGTGCGGTTGCTTTAGAAAATTGCTTCATACCTGCCTCCTTAATTGCCTTGGTTAAGTTTAAAGTCTAGTTGAACTTGGATGCCAAACTGTTTCACTGGCTTACCATCTTCAACTTTCGGTCTATATTTCCATTTGCGAAGCGCACGAATTGCTTCACGGTCGAAAATACGCTTAGGTTCGGCGTTGATTACTTCAACATCGTCTACGCCACCTAGTTCGTTGATAGTAAATGAAAGTTGTACCCAACCTTCCTTACCATCACGCGCAGCTTCAATTGGATACTTCGGCTCGATACGTACGATAGGTGTTGCGTCACCGTCACGTCCGAAAGCTCCAGGTCCACTGATACCACCAGCACTACCGCCGATATTGATAGAACCCATATTGAACGTCAGTGCACCTGGCGTTGGGTCAGCATTATCTGGTTGTGGTGGCTGCGGTTTAGGCGGCTGCTTTGGTGGAGGTGGCGGCGGCGGTGGTACCCGCTTCCGCTCCTGCACCTGTGATTCAGGCGGATTCGTCAAAATTTCGACTACAATCTGTTCTTTAGTATCTTGCGCACGGTCAGCTCCACCGGAGATTAGGTACGCCATAAAGAAGAACAAGCCGAAAGTAACTGCCCCACCTGTTAAAAGTGAAAACAGAAAACGAATCATTACTTATCTCCAGCGATTGAAATCTTAAGATTGTCGCCTGTAGCTTTAATCTGATCCATTACTTTCACAACTACACCGTGTTTAGCATCTTTATCCGCTTGGATAATAACTGTTTCAGTTGGTTGTTCAGCAAGGATACTTTCCAAGTTTGCACTAACACGCTCAACATCAACTTGGCGCTTATCCATCCAGATTTCACCATTACCGCGAATCGCGATAAAGATGTTTGCGTTTTTAGTGTTTTGTGCTTGAGCAGCTTTCGGCTTATTCACTTCAATACCAGCTTCTTTAACGAACGATGTAGTTACGATAAAGAAAATTAGCATGATGAATACGATGTCAAGCATCGGCGTCATATCAACTGCTGCTTCTTCTGCTTCACGAAAACGTTGTTTACGTGCCATAAAATTATCTCTCTCTAGTGATGTGGCAAGCTATCTACTAGTTTTTCTTTAGCCATTTTCGCTCTTGCTTCAAGACGCGTGCTAAAGAAAACACCAGATAGTGCCGCAACCATTCCAGCCATTGTTGGTACCGTTGCCATTGAAATGCCTGATGCCATCATACGTGCGTTACCTGTACCTTGAGTAGCCATAGTTTCGAAAACTGTGATCATACCCGTTACTGTACCTAGTAAGCCGATTAATGGACACATTGCAACCAATGTTTTGATAATCAACATACGCTCATCTAATTTTTCAGACGCTTCAGAAATCCATGCTTCGCGGATTCTGTGTGCGTACCAAGACGTAGTGTCTTGGCGGGCGTCCCACTTGGCGACTATTTCCTTTTGCATTTTTGGAAATTCGCCTAGTAAGAACCAATAGCGCTCAATCATTAATACCCACATTAGAAAGAGTGCTATCGCGACTACGTATAAAACATCGCCGCCTGTAGCAACAAAATCCCTGATAGATTCCCAAATCTCCATCAGGACTAACATTATGCTCTCTCCTTCTCCGCGTGAGATGCGATGATACCAGCGCTTTGCTCATCTAGGATGTGTAGAACTGCTTTACTACGGCCAGAAACGATAGCGTGTAGTAGGATTAGTGGTAGTGCTGCGATTAGACCTAGAGCGGTTGTAACAAGTGCTAGAGAGATGTTACCTGCCATGATCTTCGGATCGCCCGTACCGAATAGTGTGATTGATTCGAACGTCATGATCATACCAACAACCGTACCTAGAAGACCTAGTAATGGTGCGATAGCAGCAAGGATCTTGATGATGTTGATACCAGCATCGATACGTGGAGTTTCACGTAGGATTGCTTCGTCAAGCTTAAGCTCAAGGTTTTCAACGTCTTGATTCTTGTTGTCATGGTACACTTTCAAGATACGACCAAGTGGGTTGTTCGTGTTTGGCGTGTTGATGTTCTTCATTTGAGAACGGATTTTCGCCGTAACTAACATAAGGTCAAGGAAACGTACTAACGCGATTAGCGCACCAACGACTAGCAATGCAGTGATGATGTAACCAACCGTGTCACCTTGGTGCCAACGCTCTTCAGTCGTAGCACGTTGAGTGTTAAGACGTAAGATTGCGCCACGTGTAGGGTCTAAGTAGAAAGGTGTTACTTGACCTGCTGGTGCATTGATTAGTGCTGTTACTGTGTCTAGTACGTAACCATCTGGTTGTTTACCAAGTGGTTGGATTGACTTAGTTTCTGCTGAGTAGTAAACATAGCCATCTTTAGTCACTAGGTTGAAGTTACCAACACGTGTAATTTCTTTAGTTTTTACTTCACCGCTAAGTTCTGCAACTTCCGCTTGGAATTTAGATACTTTAGCTGATTCAGTCATTTCAGTTTGGAATGCAATCCAAAGCTCTTCAAGTTCACGAACTGTTGGTAGCTCTTTAGCTGCCGCAAGTGAACGAAGTACTTCAGCGCGTCCAGGTTTTTCAGCACTTACGATTGAAGCTTCGATTGAACCGATTGCTTCAGAAGCTGAACGACGAACAACACCGAACATTTCACCAAGAGTACCTTTTGCGTTCTCTAGTGCAGTTTCTTTTTCTGCTAGTGTGATTTCGTTTTGTGCGAATTGCTTTTTAAGTGCTTCACCACGAGCTTGCTCAGCTGCAAAATCACGTTTTGCTTTGTTGTAAAGCGCTTGTTTGTCAGCTTTAGCTGATAGGAACTCTTGTTCACGAGCTTTGTTAAGCTTGCCTTCAGAGATACGTTGTTGCTTAACTTGTTCTAAAATCTTGTCAAGCTCTTGTGTATTAGCGTGTGCGTTTAACGCGGCGCCAGCTGAAACAGAAAGCGCTGCAGCAACAGCAAAGCCTTTAAATAGTTTCTTCATTATTGATTACTCCGCGCCAAAGACAGGTAGTTTAACAAGATCAGGTGCTGCTTGGTTACGAGCAATACGGATCATATCTTTGATAGGCTTAAGGTACTCATCACTTAACGCGTCCCACGTCTTAGTTTTGTTGTTCCAAACCCAAGCGTGTTTTAAGTCGAAAGACTGTGCAACGTAAGCAACACGGCCTAAACGTGCGAAGTCAACGTTGATGTTCTTACCATCGATTTGTAAAGAACCTTGTGATGGAGCAATCGCAGAACCGTAAGAAGTTTCGATTGTGTACGCTTCAAGTACTTGACGGTACTTTTCAGACGTAGTTACTTTTGAGTTAACCATTAACTCACGTAACTTTTCTACGCGGCCAAGGCGAACGTCAGTGTCAAACGGAATGTCCGCTTTGATGAATTGCTCGAGAGTATCAATCATGCGATACATCAAAGGCACAACATTTTGTTTAGTCTTGTCTACTTCAGCGATTTGACGATCAAAAGACTCGATACCAGCATTTTGGTCAGCTACCAAACGAGCTACGTGGTCATTGTAAACTTTCAAAAGTTCAGTCTCGTCAATTGTCGCACGGAATTCAGCGACTAGCTCTTGAGATTGACCGTATAAGTTATCAACTTTTTCTTGAGATTTTTTAGCGTCCGCTTGAATTTGCTGACCTACGTTTTGTACGTCTTTCAACGGATCTGCCATCACATTGCTGCTTGCAAGTGCAAATGCGCCAACCAACGCAGAAGCTACAAGACTCTTTCTGATTTTAACAGACATAGTTCCCAACCAATTAAGTAATGTTACTTTTATAATTTTATCACCCCTTATCTAGGGGCAACCCTGATATCTTTTGGGAGATATCAACCCTCCAATAATGCTAAAAGGCTTAGCCCGTGTCAACTTAACCTGCGAAACAATTTTAAGGCAAGTTTCTGTATTAAATTCAAAAAAAACATTATATTAACATTGTAGCACAGCAAGAATCTTAACAACCCCACTAGTGACGTACCTTTTACCTCTATTGTTTACATTTAATTACAAATTACACTGCTGATGTAACTTAAACATTAAATCTAAACAAACCTAAGCAACCATATGTTTTATATCGCTTTCTTGATTTTATTTTTTTTATTTATATGAGATATTGCAACAAGCTATTTCGTTCGATATTTAACCTACGAAACCATAGTTTTAGTCATTTACCCGTATTTCATCCAGTTTTTTCTGCAATTTATCGACAAATTTTGCAACATGAAGCCCATCCATTAATGCATGATGAACATCGATTGACAAAGGGGTTAGACCAGTTTCGATGTTGTATCCACCAAATACACATTTTGGGATACCAGTAGACTTTCCAAAATTGCTTGCATGAGAGAAAGCACTAAAATTTAACCATGGCAAAATAGATACATGGCTTACATCGAGGCGCTTTTCATTTGTCATCACCCGTTCGCTGAACAGTACTTCGTTATGCACTATCGACTTCTGAATTTTGAGCATTTTGTCAAAATCTTCCAAAGTCATTTCCGTGGATACGGTCACAAAACGAAAGGTTTCGTCATCAGCGAGTGTAACGATGCTCTGCTCTACTGTGTCACAAATAACGGGCTTATTATCTTTGATCCGCATTCGCATTGGCTCATAGTCGTTAATCGCCTGACCGAGCGCGTGAACATAGGCAGAACTGAAAGAAATTGAGTGAGACTTACAATACTGATACAGCGGTTTCATATTTAGCGAAACACAAACATTAAAGTAAGGCTGTGCAAATTCGTTAAAAAAGTTGAAGTGTTCTTTTCTGGACCAACTGTTTAGGTCAATTTCGGTGAGTTGAGACATTGTAAAAATAAAAATGGGCACATTCAGTGCCCAAAGAATAACGTCTATTTTGGAATTTTATAAACCGTTTGCGATGATTTCACGCGCTAATTCATCCGCAATATGATGCGTCGACTTATTCTCTTCATCTGCGCGTTTGAAGATCTCAAGTAACGTATCGTAAATGCCTTCAACGTGCTTGATTGACTTCGCCTCATTATAGCCTTCAGGGTTTGTTTCATAATACACGTTAATGATTCCACCCGCATTGATGACATAATCTGGTGCGTATAGAACATTATTGTCGCGCAGAATATCGCCGTGACGAGAAGCCGCTAACTGGTTATTTGCACAACCAGCGATGATTTTAGCTTTAATGCGTGGGATAGTATTATCATTGAGTGTTGCACCCAATGCACAAGGCGCATACACATCAACATCTAAATCATAGATTTCATCGATACCAACCGCAGTCGCGCCGAATTCTGTTACTACACGGTCAATTGAAGCTTGATTGATATCAGTAACAAACAGCTCCGCTCCTGCTTCATGTAAATATTTACACAAACCATATGCAACTGCACCTAGACCTTGCACCGCCACTTTCAGGCCTTTGATGTCTTGATTACCGTGTTTATGTTGAAGCGCAGCTTTAATACCCAAAAAAGTACCTAATGCGGTATAAGGTGATGGGTTGCCACTTTTACCTTCAAGACCTAACACATAATTCGTCTCTTTGTGCATCATCATCACATCGCCCGTAGTGATGTTTACGTCTTCAGCAGAATAGTAAGAACCACCCAAGCGCTCAAGGTGACGACCGAATGCTCGGAAAAGCTCTTCGGACTTAATCGACTTTGCGTCACCGATAATAACCGATTTACCACCACCAAACGGTAAACGAGCAACTGCATTCTTGTAGGTCATGCCTTTTGATAAACGAAGAACGTCAACAATCGCTTCATCATCTGTTGCGTAGTTCCACAAGCGACATCCACCGACTGCTGGACCTAACGCAGTACTGTGTACTGCAATAATCGCTTTTAAGCCTGATTGTTCGTCGCTACAAAACACGACTTGTTCATGATTATCAAATTCAACTTGGTTAAATACAGCCACTTTCTTGTTCTCCGAAATGTAATACCCTGAGGGTAGCGCTGAAATTCCGATGACTCTAACATTAACTGTTCTCTCTCGCCACAAAATGAGATGATAAATCCCCCTAAAAAAGAAAAATGAAATTATTAATGCAAGCTTATTGAATATTACAAATTAACTAGTCTTCATTGATTATTTCGAAAGAGATTTTTAACTAAGAAATTTAGCGTTCAGGTATGACTTGTTTACGTTTACGTAAACGAACAGTGTTTTGTAAGATTATTTGTACAAAAAAGCGCGGACATTGCCGCGCTGATAAAAGTCGTTTATTAGCGAAGTTTTTCGTCTAATTCTTCGATTTTCGCTTTCCAAATTGCAGGGCCTGCGGTGTGAGCATTGTTACCATCGCTGTCTACAGCCACCGTCACTGGCATATCTTCTACTTCAAATTCGTAGATTGCCTCCATACCTAAATCTTCAAAGGCCACAACACGCGCTTTTTTGATAGCTTTAGATACAAGATAAGCCGCACCACCTACAGCCATAAGGTAGATAGATTTGTTTTGTTTAATCGATTCAACTGTTGCTGGACCGCGCTCTGCTTTACCTATCATGCCGATAATGCCCGTTTTTTCAAGCATCATGTCTGTGAACTTGTCCATACGAGTCGCTGTTGTTGGGCCTGCCGGACCTACGGCTTCATTACCTACCGCATCAACTGGTCCTACGTAATAGATAAACTTATTGTCGAAATCGACACCTTCAGGCAACCCTTGACCTGAGTTAATCATATCTTGAAGACGTTTATGCGCAGCATCACGACCCGTTAGGATTTTACCAGTAAGAAGTACCGTCTCGCCCATCTTCCAATCGAGCGTATCTTCTTTTGTTAGCGTATCTAGGTTCACACGGCGTGTATCTGCACCCACTTCAAATGTGAGCTCTGGCCAATCTTCAACTTTCGGTGCTTCAAGATTCGCAGGACCTGAGCCATCAAGCGTGAAGTGAACATGGCGAGTTGCAGCACAGTTCGGGATCATCACAACAGGTTTAGATGCGGCGTGTGTCGGTGCCGTTTTGATTTTTACGTCGACGACCGTAGTTAAACCTCCAAGACCTTGAGCACCAATGCCTAACTTGTTTGCGCGCTCATAGATTTCAAGACGAAGCTTTTCTTCCGCCGTTTCTGCACCACGCTCCATCAACTCATGGATATCAACAGGGTCCATTAAAGACTCTTTAGCAAGTACCGCTGCTTTTTCTGCAGTACCGCCAATACCTATGCCGAGCATACCTGGTGGACACCAGCCTGCGCCCATCAATGGCAATGTTTTTTCAACCCACTCGGCAACGTCATCAGAAGGGTTAAGCATAACCATTTTAGTTTTGTTTTCAGAACCGCCGCCTTTCGCTGCAATCATCACTTCAACTTCAGCACCAGGCACCATATCGATGTGTACAACTGAAGGCGTATTGTCTTTCGTGTTTTTACGACTACCAGCAGGATCAGCAACAATAGATGCACGCAGCGGGTTGTTTGGATTTAAATATGCGCGGCGAGTACCTTCATCAACCATTTGTTGAACAGTAAGGTCTGTTTTATCCCACTTTACGTCCATACCGATTTTCACGAAACACGTTACAATTCCCGTATCTTGACAAAGTGGACGACGACCTTCGGCAGACATACGCGAGTTAATCAAAATTTGGGCAATTGCGTCTTTCGCCGCTTTGCTTTGTTCTTTGTTGTATGCTTTTTCTAACGCTTGGACAAAGTCGAGAGGGTGATAGTATGAGATGTACTGAAGTGCATCTTCAATGCTGTCGATAAAATCTTGCTGACGAATAACGCTCATATCGATTCCTTAATTGCCGACATTTGGTCAAGTAACTTGTACCAATGACGCTTGAGTTAAACTTCCACAGTAGCGAATTGAACAGATGACTGTCACTACTATGGTAAACGGTGTATTTATGATACCCTCCTCGCCCGTTTCGAGCTAGTTTTCGGGTTGAAGTAAATGATAAATGAGCACATCCAAGTAATCCCATTAGACATTTCGCTATCTACGGACGATTGTTTTGATCATTTTGCCGCGCTTCCTTACGCGGTATTACTCGATTCAGCCGGTGCGTCACACTCAAATAGTCAATTTGACATCATCGTATCGTGGCCGGAACACGTTATAACAGCCAACCAAGGCAGGTTCTATAGCGATGATGAAGAAATAGTCAACGTTCACTCAGCAATGAACGAGCTACTTTCACGCTATTGTTCGAGCAATCGCTCTTCTTTGCCCTTTGGTGGCGGCTGGGTTGGCCATTTCTGTTATGACCTAGGTCGATATTTCGAAAAAATGCCCGAGCTCGCCGAGCGTGATATTGATTTCCCAGATATGTCTGTGGGCCTTTATCCTGATGCATTAATCTTCAGTCACGTTGAACAGAAATGGTTTTACGTACACCAACCGAAGACCAATCGTTTGGCGCGCTTTATGTCACAGTTGCACGCTGAAACAAACCACGCGTCATTCCAACTTTCGTCATCATGGACGTCTAACCTGCAATTCAATGACTACCAAGCACGATTCGAGGCAATTCAAGCGTACTTGCGCAGCGGTGATTGTTACCAAATTAATTTAGCACAGCGGTTCAACGCAGTTTTTGGCGGTTCACCTTGGCTTGCCTATCGAAAATTACGCGCGTCAAATCAAGCGCCATTTTCTGCTTTTATTAATCATCCTAAAGGCTGTGTGTTGTCTGTTTCACCTGAGCGATTTATCAAAGTTGATGATCGAAAAGTCGAAACCAAACCCATTAAGGGCACTTTACCGCGCGGCAAAACACCTCAAGAAGACCAAGCACTTTCGGAGCAATTACGACAATCACCAAAAGACCAAGCTGAGAATGTTATGATAGTCGACTTGCTAAGAAACGATTTAGGTAAAGTTGCCAAACCAGGTAGTGTTGAAGTGCCGAGCTTGTTTGCTATTGAAAGTTTTCCTGCTGTACACCATTTAGTAAGTACCGTTACTTCCATGCTTGCTGAGGGCTTTACCCCTATCGACCAATTGTTTGCTGCGTTTCCAGGTGGTTCTATTACAGGTGCTCCAAAAATTAGGGCAATGGAAATCATTGAAGAGCTTGAGCCGCATCGTCGAAGCATTTATTGTGGTGCAATCGGCTATGTTAGCGCCTGTGGTAAGATGGATACGTCAATTACTATCCGCACGCTTATCGCAACCAACAATAAACTATATTGTTGGGCTGGCGGCGGTATTGTTGTTGATTCCGAGTGCCAAAGCGAGTACGAAGAAACGTTACATAAGGTCAATAAAATCTTGCCTGTACTAAAGTAAAGTGCGTTTATAACAGGAGAAGCGATTGCGATTTGCAGAATTTGTGTCTCGATTTTTGCTCTACTCACAAGGTGGAGTACATTCATATCCTCCCATGAAGCTACGCCAAAGTGCCGTATTAGTACCTGTCGTAAATATTGACGAACAAGCCCATTTATTGCTGTGCAAACGCCCAACTTATCTCAAACATCACCCCGGTCAAATCTGTTTTCCAGGCGGAAAAGTGGACCCTGATGACCTGTCGGTTGTTCACACTGCGCTTAGAGAATGTCACGAAGAACTGGACATACCAGTAGAAAATGTAACGATTCTGGGCCAAATCGAGCCCATAGATACAGCCACTGGATTCTCAATCAGTCCAGTTATTGCCACGTTGAATTGGCCGCTATCCATAACACCCAATCCAGGTGAAGTTGAAGCTACCTTCTTGATTTCTATAGAAGAAGCAATGAAACCATCTAATTGGTCTCAGCTCCAAGTGCCTGTCAAACATCGAACCATCACCGTGAACGGCAAGATGACTGAGCAGGGACTCCTTTGGGGAGCGACCGCCAAAATCATACACAACTTATTTGAACGCATTACCTAATTACCCCCAGTAGCTAGTTACAACGGATTGTATACACGTTATGATGTGTCCCCCGTTCTTAGGTAATGTTGAGTAATATTTATGATCAGCGCATTCGACATGTTCAGTATCGGCATTGGGCCGTCCTCGTCACATACAGTGGGGCCAATGCGTGCATCTCGTTTGTTTGTAAAAGATCTTCAAGCATCTGAATTGTTTGATAAAGTAACGTCTGTACGAGTTGAACTATTCGGTTCACTTGGACAAACTGGTATTGGCCACGGTTCAGGTAAAGCAGTTATTCTAGGGTTGGCTGGTTTCGATCCGGAATCCATTGATGCAGACGCCGTTCCAGATATTCTTGATAAAATTGAACGCGAACAAATGATCTATTTGGATCAAACCAATGCGGTTGATTTTCCAAAGCAAGGTGCGATTGTTTTCCACCGTCGAAAAACGCTCCCTAAACATTCGAATGCAATGGAACTACAAGCGTTTGTTGGCGAAGAAATGGTTCATAGCCAAATTTACTATTCCATTGGCGGCGGCTTTATTGTGCGCGATCAGGACTTTGAACAAGAAAAGCAAGCCGCACTAGACGTCCGAGAAGAAAATCCAGCACCGTTCCCGTTTAACAACGCTACCGAATTACTTTCTCTGTGTAAAGAATCAGGTTTGAGTGTTTCTTCTCTGATGATGCAAAACGAAAAAACCTTGCGCAAAGAAGCCGATATTAAAGAAGAATTGTTTAACATTTGGCAAGTGATGAAAGCATGTATAGAGCGTGGGATCCGAACAGAAGGCATTTTACCGGGTGGCTTAAAAGTTAAGCGTCGTGCGCCAAGTTTGTATTTAAAACTTAACGTTGAAAACTCAAACGATCCGTTAAGAGCAATGGACTGGGTTGATCTATTTGCACTGGCGGTTAATGAGGAAAATGCCGCTGGTGGTCGTGTTGTAACAGCTCCTACAAATGGTGCTGCGGGTATCCTTCCGGCAGTATTGATGTATTACCACACGTTTATAAAAGAAGTAGACCGCGAAATTGCGACTCGTTATCTACTATCTGCAGCGGCTATTGGTATTCTTTATAAAAAGAATGCGTCTATCTCTGGTGCTGAAGTAGGTTGTCAGGGTGAAGTTGGCGTAGCTTGCTCTATGGCTGCAGGCGCACTAACTGAAATTATGGGTGGTAACGCGACTCAAGTGGAAAACGCTGCGGAAATAGGCATGGAACACAACCTTGGTTTAACGTGCGACCCAGTGGGTGGCCTCGTTCAGGTCCCCTGTATTGAACGTAATGCCATGGGCGCAGTAAAAGCCATTAATGCTTCACGTTTAGCAATGCGCGGCAGCGGCGAACAAAAAGTATCTTTAGACAAAGTTATCAAAACAATGCTCGATACGGGTAACGATATGAAGACGAAGTACAAAGAGACAGCTCGTGGTGGACTTGCGGTTAACATTATCGAATGTTAATTCTTTAAATGATAAAAAAAGCTGGCTTCGGCCAGCTTTTTTTATTTTAGTGGTAACTCAACATCCTTGAAAAGATTGTCGACGTCTTCTTGGCTGCGCATTAGGCTTGCCCTCTCGACCACATCTTTTGTTAAATGCGGCGCAAAACGCTCAATAAAGTCATACATATACCCGCGTAAGAAACTACCCTTTCTGAACCCAATTTTGGTCGTGCTCGCTTCAAACAAATGACTCGCATCAATACATACGAGGTCACTGTCTTTTTCTTTATCTACGGCCATTGACGCGAGTACACCAACCCCCAAACCTAAACGCACATAGGTTTTGATGACATCCGCATCTGTCGCAGTAAACACGATATGCGGCTCTAATCCATGTGCATTAAATGCTTTATCAAGTTCAGAACGACCTGTAAAACCAAATACATAGGTTATTAATGGGAATGCGGCCACATCCGGTACGGAGATATTCTTACCTTTTTGCGCAAGTGGGTGGTCTTTCGTGACAACAATACTGCGATTCCAGTGGTAGCACGGCAACATGATAAGGTCACTGTACAAATGCAAGGCTTCCGTGGCAATGGCAAAATCGGCATCTCCACGAGCGGCTGCATCTGAAATTTGCTGCGGCGTACCTTGATGCATATGCAATGACACTTTAGGGTATTTCTTCATGAACCCTTTAATGACTGTGGGTAAAGCATAGCGTGCTTGAGTGTGTGTGGTCGCAACGTTAAGCTTGCCTTGGTCAGGCAACGTATGTTCATTTGCCACAGCTTTAATACTTTCAACTTTTGAAAGGATTTGGCGCGCAATATTGATAATCTCATTGCCCGCCCCTGTTACGTGGGTCAAATGTTTACCACTGCGGCCAAAAATTTGTACACCAAGTTCATCTTCTAACATACGAACTTGCTTGGAAATACCGGGCTGAGAGGTGTATAAACTTTCCGCCGTTGCAGAGACGTTGAGATTGTGGTTCAATACTTCAACTATATATTTAAGTTGTTGTAATTTCATAGTTTATAGTCTTTTTATTATTACTATTGCCAAGGTGGTACATCACCGCTGCAACGAAATGATCTAAGCAGTGTTACAATGTTAAGCCTGCTTAGTAATGAGCACAGAGGTAGTAAGGCTAGCACAATTCCTGTCGAACAGATAGCCGTCTACTCCCTCATTTAGCGCTAAAAATAAACTATCAGCTATAATAAAAAATGATGAAATTGTTTGGTATTTTTGGACTTATATCGGAATTATGTCCACAAACGCATTTATTCATGTAAGATGAAAACATACCACGAAGTTGTTAATAAAGAGATTGGGTTATGATTGTTACGGTCATCATTATGCTGATTGTTGCACTCATTGTGATTGCTGTTTGGGTCAGTGCGATTCAACAACACAAAGAGAAACAAGAAGCTGAGCGCCGAAAAGAACTCGCAAAACAAAAAAAAGTAATCGAAGAGTCTGAAGATGTCATCCTGAATGCCAGCAATATTCCGATGTCTGAAACGATAGTCCGTATAATTCAAAGAAGAGTCCACGACGCACTTGCTGTCATGGTTGAGCTGTCGCCGACTTCACGAGAATTGAAAAACAGATTACATGAATCAAAAGAGCGTATTTCTAGCAGTATTGATGGTGCTGACGCTGAACGATTAGTGATGCCAGACAATGACAAGCAAATTATTGCGCTTGTACAAGGCATCAAGAAATTGCGACAAATCCTGCGCTCGGAACATTCGAAAGGAAAAGTTGATACTCAAGTCTTCGTAATGGAAGACAAACGTTTAGAAAAGTTACAACTGCGTATCAATGTCGAATCTCAAATAAAGCGCGGTCGCTCAGCTCGTGCGGCTAATATGGTTGGTTCTGCACGACAGTATTTCGAGAAAGCGTACGCCACAATTTGTAGCGTTACGTATAACGATGAATACGTTTCCGAAAAACGCGCTGAATTGGAAAAATATTTGGAAGAAATCAGCGTTGAATTGAAAGCGTCTAACGCTTCGTCTGTTAAGAAAAAAGCAGAGCAAGAACGCGACGATTTAGATGTACTATTTGCACCGAAGAAAAAGTGGTAAAAACCACTTTTTCTCCTTCAGATTGATTACATAGTTAAAGCGAACTTCACAATAAACAAAATCGACAAAATCCACACGCTAGAACTCACCTCACCCGAGCGTTTACACAAAACTTTAATCGCTGTGTAAGAGATAAACCCTAGAGCAATACCATGCGCTATTGAAAACGTCAGCGGGGTCATCAGCAGTACAACACTTACTGGTATTGCATCTGTCATGTCATCCCAATTAACGAATTTTAAGTTCTGCAACATCAATACAGCCACATACAAAATCGCGCCGGCAGTTGCATAGGCAGGGACCATATAGGCTAATGGCGCAAAAAACATCATCGCAAGAAAACAAACTCCAACAACGACAGCTGTAAGTCCTGTTTTTCCACCCACAGACACACCAGCTACCGATTCGATGTAAGATGTCGTAGTAGAAGTACCTAACGCAGCACCTGCAATTGTTGCCGTGCTGTCTGCTGACAAAGCACGACCTAGTCTTGGCATATGCCCTTCACTATCCGCTAACCCCGCTTTTTGGGACACCGCAACTAGCGTCCCCGAGGTATCAAACAAGTCAACAAATAAGAACGCGAATACCACGCTCAACATGGACACGTCCAACGCAGCAGCAAGGTCCATTTCAAGAAACGTTGGCGTAAGCGAAGGAGGCATATCAAAGACCCCTTTGTACTCGACAAGACCTAAACTCAGTGCGATTAAGGTGACAAGAAAAATACTGATAAGTACACCACTTTTCACATCACGAAACAGTAGTCCCGCAATAAAAAAGAAGCTTAGAATGGCGAGTAAGGGACCTGCCTCAGTAATATTACCAAGCTGAACGAACGTGGCAGGATTTGAGACAATGATCCCGGCGTTTTTCAAAGCAATTAGCGCTAGAAACGCGCCGATACCGGTGGCAATCGCTTGTTTGAGCACAAGGGGTATGGCTTGAATAACCCATTCTCGTATTTTAAATAGACTTAAAATAAGGAATAAACAACCAGATACGAACACAGCCCCCAATGCCGCTTGCCATGTGTATCCCATACCCATTACAACACCATAAGTAAAAAATGCATTTAGGCCCATGCCAGGTGCTAATGCTAAAGGGTAATTAGCCCAAATCCCCATAATAAAACAACCAATCGCAGCAGCCAAACACGTCGCAACAAATGCGGCACCATGATCCATGCCTGCTTCCGCTAACATTGCTGGATTAACAAAGACGATATAAACCATTGTAATAAATGTGGTTAAGCCTGCAATTACCTCGGTTTTCACGGTGGAACCTTGAGCTTTTATGGAGAACACGCGTTCGAACATCGAAATCAGCCTATAAATTAGAAACAAGTGTTTGGATTTTAACATAAATCGAATTTTAAATAGGACAAAAACAGTAAAAATCGACTAAACTATCTACAGAGTAAATGGTGAAGAATGACTATGCACAACAACCCTTTTGAAAGCAGTAATAGTGCGGACTTAGAGCAACAATTAAATAATGTCTTATCCTTTGTCGTTACAGGACAGGAATCTAGCGCCAACGATGCACAGTTTACAGAACAAACACCGTTGAATAAGGGCCTTTACTTTCTTCAACAAAAGCAATTCCCGCTGGCAGCAAAGTGGCTAAGATATGCAGCAATGTCCGGTGATAATAAAGCTCAATTTTATATGGGGCTGCTTTTCGTAAAAGGTCAGGGTGTACCGCAAAGCGTATATCACGCCGTAGCTTGGCTAAGTTTGGCAAAAAGCCAAGGTTATGATGCCGCAAAACCAATATTACAAGATCTGAAAACCTACATATCAACTCGCCGTTTCAAAGAAGCCGAATGCTATGCTGCTTCACTGTATGAACAAATCCATCAGTTACATTTTTTTGGCATACTAAAAGATAAAGAAGAAGTTTAAAATCAATAGGTTATAAACTTGCCGATATTAAATTGGTTAAATTTTGTAAAATACTACTTGCCTTAAATAACTGTATAAACTACTGTATGTAAATACTGTATAAAAACCCAGTGAGTAGAACATGCTTCAACCAATTTCAATTACACAAGTAAAAAGTTACCGTTCTGAGAACGAAAAACCTGTACAAATCATCTACACCGAAGATGAAATTTCAGCTAGTTTAGAATTGCTAAAAGTACTACACACGTGTAACCAAAAGCACGGTTGGACATTGCTCATTGCGCCAGACAACGTGCCAAATAAGATGATGCTGCAATCATGCTCTATAGATTCAAGTAAACTGCTGGTGATCAGGCAAAAGCATTTGGTAAACTTACCTTACGTTCTTAATTCAGCTCTTCATAACGGTAACTTTGCTGCGGTGATCACTTGGACTGATATCTTAAAACCGAGTGAGTTAGAAACTTTGCATATCTCCCCTAGTAATAAAACTCAGCTGTATTGCTTCTCAAGAGAGGCGCAGCAAGAAGAATTGAAACCGCTTATTATGTGTTAATATGAAATGTAACTGTTGTTCAAACAAAAACTATGACAATTGTTGTGGTCGTTTTCATCGTAAAGAAGCCACACCAGATACGCCTGAGCAATTGATGAGGTCACGTTATGCGGCTTATGCGCGTGGTTTGGCTGACTATATATTAGATACTTATGCTGCCGAAGAGCAGGAAAACCATAGTATTGAAGATATTTCTGAGTTTGCTAATAGCTGCCAGTTTGTACGATTAGAGATTATTAACAGCCTGACGAGTAACCAAGTTGAGTTTAAGGCCTATTACTTGTTCGATGGAAAATTAGGGGCGCTGCACGAACGTTCTAATTTTGTACAGGAAGGTGGTCGCTGGAAATACCGCGATGGGGAGTTATTTCCTCATACAGAGGTTAAAATTGCTCGAAATGACCCTTGCCCATGTGAAAGTGGTAAAAAGTACAAGCAATGCCATTTAAAATAGTTGCTGTATATTGGTTAGAAAGTTACTCAATTTTAGGGTAACTTGAATGCCTAATTCGCCGCTCTTCCAACATTGAATGTAGACGAACACAAAAAACGTCTACCCCACTAACCAGTTCGTTAGTCCCTAAACAAAGCCCTCCATACAGCCTATTAAAGCTATACTATCACCTTTATAGTTATGTCTATTAGTCTATCGATTATAGGGCACGGTATGAGAGGCTGGGCTACTTGCATAGCAAAACGCAAAGTACTCATCTTTGTTTCTGAGACGACTAAGCAACTGCATTTAACATCGCTTCGTGCTCACCAGTAGCGAGTTGGTCGTAAAAGCCAGCAGCATCCATTGGAATCGCATTGTTATACGCTGCTGTTTTTTGAATTTTTCTTCTAACTGCTAATTCACAGTTATCCAGTACATTGAGTGGGATATGTTTCTTATCGTCTCTTACAGCTAAAGGCTCTGGCATCAGACACTCTTTCAAGTGCATTGCAGTCATACCAAAGTGCTGGACGATGAATGCGTTTTCTTCACTGACTAACATATCAAACATTTCAGGTGCAAGAGGCTTCTGAGGACCAATTTGCAATTCTTTTTTAAGCGCAGCTTCACTTTTGTCGCTTGCTTCTACTTCACTTGTCGGAAGATGAAATTGTCCAAAATCTAAGGCATCTTGAGAAAGCATAGACAGCATCATAGCAAAATCACTACGACGGCCCTGATGGACCGAATGATTAAGCGCCGAGTCTAATTGAGTTTCCCTGATTAAACCTTGTTCGATTTGCATAGTTAGTAATCATTTATTTCAACAACATAGAATTTATCGGCCTTTTTTCATTTTTCTTTAGTTTTTTTCTTTACATAAAAAAAGATTTTGATACTATGCATCCCGTTGCTGAGGAGGGGTTCCCGAGCGGCCAAAGGGATCAGACTGTAAATCTGACGGCACTGCCTTCGATGGTTCGAATCCGTCCCCCTCCACCAACATCCTACAGCGACACACAATGTGGAGGAGTTCCCGAGCGGCCAAAGGGATCAGACTGTAAATCTGACGGCACTGCCTTCGATGGTTCGAATCCGTCCTCCTCCACCACCCCCTCTCTGTATGAGAGGTTCAAAAGTAAACTCACCTCAACATCAAACTAATTTAGCCCAACATCTTATTTCTTTGTTTGCTTTTTCGTGTTCTGGATAGTGTTGACTGACTAAAGTCCAAAAAGCCTTACTGTGATTCATATGAGTACGATGTGCTAGTTCGTGGACAATGACATAGTCAATTAAAGACTCTGGTAAACAGGCAAGCTTTGAATTAAATGTTAGACGACCTTTACTGTCACAACTTCCCCAACGAGATTTATAGTATCTAATTTTCACACTTTGAAAATGAGTATTCATTCGTGAAGCCCAGTACTTCAACCTCAAATCAAGAAAACGTGCAAGCGATTCACAGTAGATTTTTTCTAGCTGTGTATTTAGGTTCAAAATATCGTTTTCTGAAACGGTCAAAACACGGGTCTCAGGACATAAATTAGGTATAAGGCATGAACTGGCCATCACTATGCTGTACCGAGTACCGTTCAAATAGAAAGATTCCGATTTTTGACGCAATTCGGCATGAAATAGTCGCTCAGATTCTCGCTGCTTTTCTATCACCCAGCTCGCCTTCGAATCTAACCAAGCAACAAGAAATTGATGGTCTACATTCTTTGGTGCGTAAACATTAACCTGACCTTTAACAATTTTTATCGCAACAGATTTACGACGGCTGCTGAGCTTTAATTGATATGAAAACGACATTTCAACTCCAAAAATACGTTGAATCGCATTCTACCTCATAAAATTACTGCTAACCTTATAAGACAACGATATTTATTAGGTTGTTTAAATGGAAAATAAACCGCAATGCCGATATGTATCACCCGATGGTCACTCCTGCAGTGAAATAGATATGGGGTCCGGTTTTTGTTTTTGGCATGACAATAAGTTTGATAAAAGCGGGCTTGAGTTAACACATAAACTTGAACGCTATGCCAAACGTGGCGGCTTACTCCATGGTTTAGAATTGAAACGCGTTAATCTTGAGGGATTAAATCTAATCAACATCGACAAAAATATTGGATATGACCTCTCGTATAGCAATTTTTATCGCGCCAACTTACGTGGAGCGCATCTTTTTAATAATACAATTCGACATGCCTCACTCATGAAAGCGGATCTACGTGAGGCCAATCTACATTGCACTGATTTAAAAGACACAAATTTACTTGGCATTAAGCTTGATAATACGAGAATCGATAACATCGATTTAGGACATGCTCTTATCCAAGAGAAACATGGTAAATCCGCCAAAGAACAAGGCAACTTGGCCGAATCTTTGGACATGTATCAGCAATCAGAGGAAATTTATCGAATTTTGAGAAAAGGGGCTGAACAACAAGGACTGTTTGAGATGGCTGGTAACTATTTGTACCGAGAGTTACAGATGCGGCATGAGCAATACCCTGTCGGCTCAAAAAAATGGCTATTTTCTAGCTTTAGCGATTTCTTCTGCGGTTATGGCGAAAAGCCTGAAAATGTAATCCGCTTCTCTCTAGGTATGATCTTTTTTTGTGCGCTGTGTTATTTCATGTTGGGAGTAAGCTTTCAAAGCGAGATCATTGTTTTTGATGCTGACCAAACTTGGCAACATAACTTAAATGCACTACTAAACAGTTTTTATTTTAGCGTCGTGACCTTCACAACTCTTGGGTATGGTGATATTACGCCGGTAGGTGTATCTCGATTTATCGCTGCGGTCGAGGCGTTCACAGGCAGTTTTACATTAGCACTGTTCGTTGTGGTGTTTGTAAAACGCATGACTCGATGAATTACATTGGTCATGTTTTCACGCATGACCAACAAGTGTCACGTTAGCCAATCTCCGATGCGAGCTGCTCTAAGAAGGCATGCATGTATTGTGTACGACGCTGTGCTTCTTCTTTCGCTGCGTTAGTATGCATACTATTTTGAATTTTAAGCAGTTTGACAAAAAAATGATCTAATGTATAAAGTTTGTCGTCTGGTTCGCGAGTCTTGCAAAAAGGATCTTTAGGATGATACACATGACGGGCAATAGCACCTCCAACTTTCATACAGCGGCTGATCCCAATTGCGCCAAGCGCATCCATTCTGTCCGCATCTTGTACAATCTGAGCTTCTAAGGATTCTGGCATTACATTGGCACTAAAACTATGGGCAACAATGGCGTGATGAATCGCTGGGAGTTTAGATTCCTCATAACCAAATTGCTGTAAAAAATCGGTCGCCTTGTCTGCAGCTAACCTTGATGCAATTGCACGATTAGGGTGATTTTTGGGCACAGCCACACAGTCATGTAACCATGCAGCCGGAATAACAACATCAAGATCGGCATTTTCTGCTAAAGCTAATTTTTTGGCCACCGCAACAACCCGCTCAATGTGCGTGATGTCGTGAGCAGTATCCGCAATAGCAGTCCCCAAAATAAACGATTTACAGGCTTGTTCTAAACTTTCCATCACTTTCCTCAATCAGTTGCATGTACAATCTACCGATCCCTACTTTGAAACTCAAGGTAGATTTGTATGTTGGGCCAACCTTAACTACAATGCGTGCAATTTTATTCTTTAGGTGTATCTATGTCTTACGCTATTTATCTTGAACCTGGCCGTGAAAAATCACTCAAACGCAAACATCCATGGGTGTTCTCAAAAGCGATAAAAAAAGTGAAAGGTAAACCAGGCATCGGTGACACCGTAGAAATCTACAGTAACGATGGACAATACCTTGCAACAGCGGCTTACAGCCCAGAGTCTCAAATCCGTGCAAGGATCTGGACGTTTAACCAAAACGAATCTATTGATACCGATTTCTTCGAACGAAAATTCAAGCAAGCGCTTGATGCGCGTCAATATGTCATTGAAGAAGGTGGTTTAACCGGTTTTCGTCTAAGTGCCGCAGAGTCCGATGGTCTTCCAGGTATCACAATCGATAAATTCCAGAATGTCATCGTGTGTCAATTATTGAGTGCAGGTGCAGAACGGTTCAAGGCAAACATCGTTGAAGCATTAAGACGTATTTTTCCGGATTGCGTTGTATACGAGCGCTCTGACGTCGATGTCCGTAAAAAGGAAGGTTTGGAGAAAGTAACGGGACCATTACACGGCAGTTTGCCGTCAGCGCCCGTTATAATTCAAGAAAACGGATTAAACATTGAGGTCGATATCGAAAACGGCCACAAAACGGGCTTTTATTTAGATCAACGCGATAGTCGCGCTGCACTTGAGCGTTTTTCAAAAGACAAAGACGTCTTAAACTGCTTTTGTTATACGGGCACTTTCTCACTCTATGCGCTTAGAGCTGGATGCAAGCACGTAACGAACGTCGACGTTTCAGAACAAGCGCTTGCTATTGCGAAACGCAACGTAGAACACAATAACCTTGACCTCAGCCGAGTCGATTTTGTAAAGCAAGACGTCTTTAAGTTATTGCGTCAATATCGCGAGGAGGGCCGTTTGTTCGACACTATTGTTATGGATCCGCCAAAATTCGCGGAGAGTAAAGCTCAGTTAACCGGTGCGTGTCGAGGCTATAAAGACATTAATATGGTTGCAATGCAAATTTTGAAGCCTGGTGGCACGTTACTAACGTTCTCATGCTCTGGGTTGATGGACCAGAACCTATTTCAGAAAGTAGTAGCGGATGCAGCGCTTGATGCGGGGAAAGACCTATTGATAATGGAACGTTTAAACCAAGCTGCGGACCATCCGATTGCAGGGAATTACCCTGAAGGGTTCTATTTAAAAGGCCTGATTTGTAAAGTCTATTAAAAAAGGAGCTGCGGCTCCTTTTTTATTCACTCGACTTGCGATAGCGTTACTTAATTGAATTTGCTGATCTCAACACCCACAATATATTCCCCATCACCTTCTTGTGTTACCCTCAAAACTCTTGCATGAGCACTGAGTGGCGGTGTTGTGCTACCGGATGAGTCAATATACACCTCAAGCATCGCATTTACTTCAACTGGTTCTGAGACTAAGAGCGACATGCCTGTCGCACTTAAATCCTGACAATGAGCTTGAAGCTTCTGTCCTGTATCAAGTACCGTAATCGTCGCTTGCGTATTAACGTTCATGCGCATAAAGCGGCGTTTGTCTTCGTGTATCATGGCTCACTCCTATACGACCTTTTTAATTTTTTCTAATAAAGATTGCATCGAGAAGGGTTTTACCACATAGGCATCGCATCCAGCTTCAAATCCAGCACGTTGTTCTTGTTCTGATTCGAGCCCTGAAACCATTACGACTGGAATGTCTTTAGTTTCTGGCGTGTTTTTTAGCATACGGCAGGTGTCATAACCATCTAATCCAGGCATACACACGTCAAGTAGAATTGCATCGGGTGGATTTGCAATTGCACTTGAAAGGCAACTTTTACCCGAATTTGCATAACTTAACTCAAAACCGTCCGCCAACGCAGCTGATAACATTTCAAAATTGAAGTACTCATCATCAACGACCAAAATGTGTGGCACTTTTCCTTTTGATTTCTGCGACGGCATAGCTGTTGCCATTTCCTTTTCCAATCCCAATTTCATCCTCACTAATAAATTATAGGTCTGAGCCTAAAAAGCAAGCACATTTTTTAGCCAAAAATGTTCTGCCAACTAAATTCCTTTTAAAAACAATCTTACCAACTCGGTTCTTTAACTAAACCGCGCAAATCCCCACCCGCAAAAGATGCATCCGAAGTCAAACCACCTTGAATGGTGCACCTGATATTACCTTATGACTCTCAACAAAACGATGAAGTTCAGATTCCTATTCACGGGTTAAATCACCACATCTTTGATGGCATTTTGGATCCGCTTTGCCGATATAGGGTACGCCGTCCCCAACGTTTGGGCAAATAGTGACACCCTTAATTCCTCTTGCATCCAAAATATCTCTGAGACTGATGCAGGCATAGGCATTCCTGCCGGTAACTTCGCGATTAGTGATTTATAGCCCTCAGCGACCTTATCCAATTCCAAAACACATAATCTATCTTTATTAGGGTCGACCGGCAGTTTCTCTAATCGCTTTTCAATCGCTTTAAAGTATCTCAGCAAATCCGTAAGTTTATCCGCACCATGGACACTTACAAATCCCTTAAATATCAGGCGCTCTAACTGAGATTTGATGTCACCATGCGCCGTTATCATCGTTAAATCTACTTTGCCTTTCATACGTTTGTTGATTGCATGGGCAATACTCAGCACTTGCTCAACTTTCATTGCAACATCTACCACAACATCACCTAACTCACCGCGGATCAGCTCTTTAGCTTGATTGAACGTCGACTCGTCTCTGATTTCGTCATATTGGGACAGCAATTTATCGACACCTGCGGATATACAGTCATCGATCAGATCTTGTACTTTTCCAAATGGATTAAAATACAAACCAAGCTTTGCTTTATTCGGCAGATGTTGTTGTAAGTACTTTATTGGCGATGGAATATTTAAAAGCACAAGCCGGCGAAGCCCTAAACGATGCGCCTGCTCTGCTTTCAGCGGATTATCAAACAGCTCAATTGCAGCTGAATCTTTTTTATCCACCAGCGCGACATAAGCTTTAACCTCATACAAGCCCTGCTTCTGGCTGTATTCAGCAGGTATTTCACCAAACTGCCAATCTGTGATCCCCTGCTTTTCAATACCCGGCTCCGCTACACGAGATAGTGTGTCACTTACTTTATGTTGTAACTTATTTTTAAGGCCCGCAATATCATTTCCATGTGCAAGCACGCTACCTTTCTCATCAACAACTTCAAATTGAATACGCAGATGAGCGTCCAACGTACCTAGGTCCCATGCATCTTCAGGTACTGTAACTCCAGTCATTCGATGCAATCGCATGGTAATCGCTTCGATAAATTTACCTTGCATAGGTGTTATCGATGCTAACACAGCGTCCGCATAATTCGGTGCTGGTACAAAATTACGACGTAGTGATTTTGGCAACGATTTAATCAATGCACACACTAGTTCATGTCGAAGTGCTGGAATGTGCCAATCGAAGCCGATGTCTTCCACCTGATTCAAAAGTGCGATAGGTATAGATACCGCTACCCCATCAAGTGCTTTACCCGGCTCAAAATGATATTGGAGCGGTAACATTAAATTACCTTGCTGCCACACATCAGGGTAAGACAATGTCGTAATGTCTTCTGCGCCGTGCTGCATGAGCATTGCGAGGTCCATTTTCAGTAGATTGGGCTGCTTTTGTTTTACACCTTTGTACCATTTGATAAACGCGACTCGTGTATTCACATCCGCCGGTATACGCTCATCGTAGAAAGTAAAAAGCTCATCTTCGTCCACCAAAATATCGCGGCGACGGGCTTTATTTTCTAACTTGTGGATTTCCTCTACTAAGTTTTGGTTGTGAGCTAAAAAGTCTTCATTTGACCCCAACTCTTGATTAACCAGAGCCTCTCGAATAAATAGTTCTCGACAAAGTGGTACATCAATTTGGCTGTATATGGTTCTTTTTCTTGCGACGAGGATCAAACCAAATAGCGTTTGCTGTTCAAACGCAATAACCGCTCCTTGTTTCTTTTCCCAATGAGGCTCGCTATAGCTTTTTTTAACTAAATGTTGTGCAAGTGGCACTATCCATTCAACATTAATGCGCGCATTCATTCGAGCATACAATTTACTCGTTTCAACCAGCTCCGCTGACATCACCCATTTAGGTGACTTCTTAAATAAGCTGGAGCCTGGGAAAATATGAAACTGGCTATTTCGAGTTCCTTTATAATGTTGTTTTTCATCTTTGAAGCCAACTTGCGTTAACAGGCCACTTAGTAAGGCTTGGTGAATTCGTTGATAATCCGCAGGTTGTTCATTAAGCTTGAACCCCATTTCTTCACAGATGGTCGATACTTGATATACGATATCTTGCCACTCACGAACACGCATATATGCAAGAAAATCCTGCTGACACATTTTTCTAAACTGGTTGCGCGTTAGGGCTTCTTGCTGGGATTCTAAGTAGCTCCACAGATTTAGAAACGCAATAAAATCTGAATCTGGATCGTCAAATCGCGCATGCTTTTCTGTTGCTGCACCCTGTCTTTCTTGGGGGCGTTCTCTTGGATCTTGGATAGACAGCGCTGCAACTATCACGATGACTTCTTTAAGCACGCCAAGCGCGTTCGCACTCAACACCATTCGCGCTAAACGAGGGTCAATAGGTAAACGGCTTAATGAGCGACCCATTTCGGTTAAAGAGACCGAAAATTTGTCTTTACCCTGCTTAATCGCTTCAAGTTCTTCAAGGAGCAACATACCATCGGTAATATTACGGCTGTCTGGCGCTTGCACAAACGGAAACTTGGTCAATTCACCAAGTCCCAGCGATAACATTTGCAAAATAACAGACGCAAGATTGGTACGAAGAATTTCTGGGTCCGTAAACTGTGGCCTACTATTGAAATCGTCTTCAGAATATAAACGAATACATACACCCGCCGCGACACGACCACAGCGCCCCTTTCGTTGGTCGGCACTCGCTCTAGAAATGGCTTCGATAGGAAGTCTCTGCACCTTTGTACGATAACTGTATCGGCTAATACGTGCAGTACCTGGGTCAATTACATAACGGATCCCCGGCACCGTCAACGATGTTTCGGCTACGTTCGTTGACAAAACGATACGACGCTGACTGTGGGCAGCAAAGATCCGATTCTGTTCACTATTAGAAAGGCGAGCATACAAAGGAAGTATTTCAACGCCTTTCAAATTGCGTTTACTCAGCGCATCCGCTGTATCTCGAATCTCACGCTCACCGTTCATGAAGATAAGAATGTCGCCAGGTCCCTCAGCGCACAATTCATCTACCGCGTCAAAAATGCCTTGTAGCAAGTCGTTTTCCGACTCCGCGCTTGTCGTGTCGATATCGGTAAGAGGACGGTAACGTACATCCACAGGATAAGTACGCCCTGATACCTCGATAATAGGCGCATTATTGAAGTGTTTAGAAAAGCGTTCAGGGTCAATCGTCGCAGACGTGATAATCACTTTTAAATCAGGACGCTTCGGCAGTAAATTTTTCAGATAACCAAGTATAAAGTCAATGTTTAGACTGCGTTCATGCGCTTCATCGATTATGATTGTATCGTATTGATTAAGAAAACGATCCTGTTGAATTTCAGCTAGTAAAATACCATCTGTCATCAACTTAACATGTGTAGTGTCTGAAACGTTGTCGCTAAAGCGTATTTTAAAACCGACACTTTGTCCTAATTCGCACTCTAATTCTTCAGCAATACGTGACGCAACACTTCTTGCCGCAAGTCGACGAGGCTGAGTATGGCCGATATAGCCATTGACTCCACGCCCAAGTTCAAGACAAATTTTGGGCAACTGCGTGGTTTTACCTGAACCAGTTTCACCAGCCACAATAACCACTTGATGGTTTGCAATCGCTTCTTTTATGTCATCTTTCTTTTGACTGACTGGTAATGTTTCGGGGTAGGTAATTTTAGGTAAGGCAGCACGTCTGGCAGCACACACTTCTTGGCTTTTAAGAATGTCTAATTCTATTTTTTCCAACACATTTTTGCGTTTGGCTTCATCTTCAATACGCTCTGCACCTTGAATGCGCTTCTTGAAAATGAATTTGTCCTTGTTTAGACAGCTTGCTACTGCTCTTTTTAGCGAAACTCCGCTCACCACTCACCCTCTAAGGAAAGTCAAAAATTCCGGCTATTTTAGCAAACTGTCTCAATTAATCATACGTTATCGTAAAACTTAACAAGCGCTATACAAAACGGTGTCCAGACTCATAGTTACAATGTAAATGTTTATCTATAGCACGAAGTACATTAGCGCGACTCAAGACCCCCAGTAGACGTCCATCGTCGTCAACAACTGGATAGAGCTTCGGTTTTTCCGACGTCATTCGCTCAGCAACTAGTAATACACTTTCTTCTGGTCGAACACACAGCGGATTTTTGGTCATGACATCACTCACCATGCTGTGTGACTCATTCTGATAGGTCGCCTCAAGCATTTTTTTGATACAGTCTTGCTCAGATAGGAACCCGATGACTTTATGAGCAGAATCCACAACAGGCCCCCCCGATTGCCCACTTTGCAGTAACTTCTCAACCGCTTGTTCAATTCGCATACCATCAGTAAAAGTCACAGGGCGATGATTAAGATAATCTTTTACCTTGATCGATTGCATAGCTGTCGCTCCTTTTTGTTGTTTGCCAGCGCTATTCTCTTAAATAGTAGCTGGCAACATTAAAATTTGCGCATTTTTCGAGCTATTCGTCTTTAAAAATCGCGACATAAGTCGGTGATTGACTGCTTTTGCTTGCTCGGTACATACCCGGTGTATTAAAGGGCATGCTTATGTTGCCTTGTGGATCAACGATAATGACTCCGCCTGTTCCACCAATTGGCGCTAAAACATCGTGAATGACTTCATTTCCGGCTTGATTGATTGATTTCTTCTGGTATGCAACACGTGCGCAAATATCGGAAGCAACACTGTAGCGAATGAAATACTCGCCATGGCCCGTTGCGGACACCGCACAAGAATGGTTATCGGCAAACGTACCGGCACCAATCACGGGCGAGTCGCCAATACGGCCAAAGCGCTTAGCTGTCATTCCACCAGTGGATGTGCCCGCAGCTAAGTTGCCAAATTTATCCAACGCGACCGCACCAACCGTGCCCATTTTGTATGCTATAGGTAAAGCCTGATGCGCGGCTTGATAAGATTTAACGTCTGACTGCGCCTTCTCCAACGATTCTTTTGCTCTTAAAAGCGATTTATACCTCGACTCTGTATCAAATACCTTGTTGTCTATCAATTCAAATCCTTGTGCCTTTGCGAATTGCTCTGCACCTTCGCCACTCAACATGACGTGCACTGAGTCCGTCATTATTTTTCGAGCAAGTTGAATAGGATGCTCGATATGTTTTACTCCAGCAACAGCTCCTGCTTCACGTGTACGTCCATCCATAATAGAAGCATCCAGTTCATGCTCACCATCAAAGGTGTACACTGCGCCTTTACCCGCATTAAAGTAAGGAGATTCTTCTAAAACCATGATGGAAGCCGAAATCGCATCGAGACTTTCTCCACCGGCGGCCAGTATTTGATAGCCTTTTTCAACAGCTTGAGTGAGCGTCTTGCGATAGGCAAGTTCTTGCTCTTCGGTAAATTTAGCCCTTTCAATTGTTCCCGCTCCACCGTGAATGGCGATAGCTATTGGCGTTTGCGCAAAAGCTGATAAAGGTATAAAGAGTGTACAAAGCACTCCAATTATTTTTTTCATGAGTTTCCCAATTTTATGCGAGTCGTAATATATGCGACTTATACATTGAATTTGCTAACTCAAAGTGACAACTCGTAATCAAAAAGGCAAGCGATTGCGATAAACAAGCTGTGAAGAAAAGAAAAAACCGAACTTTAGAATTATCTGTTTATAGAAACAAAAAAGCCCCGATACAATCGAGGCTTCTTAATGCTAAAAAGTGATTACTTCTGAGCTTTCAAACGAGCTAAACGAGCAACTTGGTGTGTTGACGTTAAGAACGCGTAAATTGGTGCTAGATAACCACGTTTACGTAACTCTAGGAAATCTGCATCGCTAAGCTCTGCAATTTTACGCTCGTCGATTAAATAGATACCGTTGATATCACGCTTTTCACCGTTGATCTCGACGGTTAACGTTTGCTGTGCAAGCAATTCTTTCTCTGCAAGGTAAGCTGTGAATGCTTCTGTTACGCGACCAAACTCAACATAAGATACAAGACCTTCTTTGCGGCGAGTTAGGTATTCTGTCTCAGCACCATTGTCGAACAGCGCGTTACCTTCTTCTTCATTAACTAGGCTGCTTGCTTCGTCGATTACAACACCAAATGAATCTTCTTCAGGGTGTTTAACTAGACCCAGAGGGTAACGAGTTAGTGCCATTGGTACATAACCCGCAGTCCATTTGTCTTCAGCAACAAATAGGTTTTCACCTGGCTCTAAGCCGAATAGTGCTACTGCTTGGAATTGACCATTTTCGTTATTTTTAACAAAAGCCAGTGGAAATTCGTTAGCCGCGCGAGCAAATTCATGAGCGACAACAGGAACGATGTGTTGGCTCTTTAAGAATTCGATATTGATGCCGTTCTTGATTTTGATGTTGGCATGCTTTTGGGCTTGTAAAGGCTGCACTTGTTGCTCCGCCATGGTACTACTCCATTTATTTTTACGTGTTTATTACTTATGTGGCCCTAAGGCTATCGGTTTTGATATAAAAAAGAAAGGGAAAATTTTCTTACAATCGGCTTGAAGCCCTTAAGTTGCTGAAAGGTTGACTCTAAATAAGAGCGAATTCAACATCGAAATAAAAAATGCCCGCTAAAATAAGGGCATTTTGTAAATCAGTACGAAACTAGTTGCTAAATTTCATCATTCAGCGGTTAATAATTCGACTCGGTAGAGAACCCACACCATCACAATCGAATCTCGCTCGATTCTACGCAACTATTTTAATTATCGTCTTGCCGCTATCGGCGGAGCTGGAACATCAACATGTGGATTTTGCCCACGTTGACGCAATAAGTGATCCATCAAGGTAATCGCCATCATCGCTTCGGCAATTGGCACGGCTCTAATCCCGACACACGGGTCATGTCGCCCTTTTGTTATCATATCCACAGCTTCATTGTGAATGTTGATACTTTTGCCAGAAATGGTGATGCTCGATGTTGGCTTCAGCGCAATACTCGCAATAATGTCTTGGCCAGTTGATATACCCGCTAAAATGCCGCCAGCATGATTAGATGTAAACCCTTCAGGCGTAAGTTCATCTCGATGCGTCGAACCGTTTTGTGTAACCACATCAAAACCGTCGCCAATTTCAACGCCTTTCACTGCATTGATGCTCATTAAGCTATGAGCAAGTTCCGCGTCTAGGCGATCAAACACAGGTTCACCTAATCCAACTGGAACCCCTTTTGCTACAACGGTAACTTTTGCACCAACAGAATCACCTTGTTTCTTGAGATCTCGCATGTACTCATCGAGCGCATCTAATTTAGATGCATCAGGAAAGAAAAAGGGATTGGTTTCAACCAAACTCCAATCAAACGTGTCTGCTTTAATCGGACCAAGTTGTGATAAACATCCATGGATTTCAATGCCATGGGTATCTTTAAGGTATTTCTTTGCGATTGCGCCCGCGGCTACACGAATTGCCGTTTCTCGTGCAGAACTGCGGCCTCCACCTCGATAATCACGATGACCGTATTTATGCCAGTAGGCGTAGTCACCATGCCCAGGTCTAAACACTTCTTTGATTTGCGAATAATCTTGAGAACGCTGATCTGTGTTTTCAATTAACAAACCAATAGATGTACCTGTGGTTTTGCCTTCAAAAACTCCAGAAAGAATTTTGACTTCATCGCCTTCTCGGCGTTGAGTGGTATATCGACTTTGACCTGGTTTTCGCCTGTCCAAGTCAATTTGAAGATCGGACTCAGAAATAATTAAGCCTGCAGGTACGCCATCAACGACGCCACCCAGAGCTAAACCATGACTTTCTCCGAATGTGGTCACTTTAAAAAGTTGACCGATACTGTTGCCCGCCATCGTTATCCTCATTCCACTATCTGATTGCGAGTGACTGGTCTCAATCACCCGCAAATGGATTACATGGCGATGGAGATTAGTCGTTAAAATAAGACAATAAGTCTTCTTTTGTGATCACGAACACGCCAAGGCCACCTCGTTCAAACTCAATCCAACTGAACGGCGCCCCTGGGAATTCTTCCTCCATATGTATCATAGAATTACCCACTTCGACAAACAGTAAACCGCCGTCATTCAAATGAAGCGCGGCTTCTTGGAGTATTTTGCGGGTTACATCAAGACCGTCAGACCCTGAAGCAAGTCCGAGCATTGGCTCATGATGGAACTCTTCTGGCATGTCGGCGATATCTTCTTCATCAACATATGGCGGGTTCGCGACGATTAAATCGTACTTTTGACCAGGTAACCCACTAAAGACGTCTGATTGAATCGCGTAAACACGGTCAAGCATCAAATATTCATTGATGTTTGCTTCCGCAACCGCTAGCGCTTCAAATGAAATGTCTACCGCGTCGACTTGCGCTTCAGGGAAAGCATGGGCCAGTGCAATAGCAATGCAACCAGAGCCCGTACACATATCGAGAACTCGTGTGACACTTTGTGGTTCTTCTAACCAAGGACTAAATTTCTTATCAATCAATTCCGCAAAAGGCGAACGAGGTACTAACACACGTTCATCAACATAAAAAGGTAATCCTGCAAACCACGCTTGGTTTGTTAAATAGGCTACAGGTGTACGATTTTCGATACGCTCTCGAATATATGACAATAAACGCTGTTTCTCTGTTGTTGTAATACGTGCGGAGGTTATTTCTTTAGGCGCGTCAATGGGCAAGTTTAAAATGGGCAACACAAGGCTCACCGCCTCATCCCACGCATTGTCGGTACCGTGTCCGAAAAAAATACCATGGCTGGTAAATTGAGACGCAGTCCAGCGCAGCCAATCTTGAATTGTTAGTAATTCAGTCAGCGCTTCTTGCTCTTGAGCTTCATTTAGTTGGAATTCGCTCATGGCGGTCCTCGATTTGCTTTTCATTAATACCTATAGTGTATCGCGTTTTGCGCTAGGTTTTTACGGTTTTTTTCATTACAATGGCGCCATGAATGAGAAAGATTTATCCCCTGAGTTTGAAGACGAATTTTCGCTTTTTCGCGATGCTGTAGATGGCGTTAAGAAAATCAAGCAAGATACTGTGCAATTCAAACGAAATGCTGTCCGATTTCAAGGCAACGTTGTTGAAGAACAAGAACGTCAGCATGCCGCTGAGTTCTATTTCTCTGACGATTACATCCCAGACATCGATACCAACGCCACCATTAATTTTGTCAGAGAAGGGGCGGACCGATATCTCGCAAAACAGTTGCGCCGTGGTGATATTGCGCCAGAACTGATTTTAGATTTACATGGTCTGAATAAAGAATCAGCGAAACGTGAGCTTGCTGCACTAATACATGCCTGCAAACGACATCACTATTATTGTGCTTGTATCGTACACGGCATTGGGGAACGCGTCTTAAAACATAAAGTACCGCAATATTTAGTTCAACATCCTGACGTCCTAGCCATGCACCAAGCTCCGCTCGAGTATGGTGGCCGAGGTGCGGTTCTGATCCTTATCGACTTGCCTGAACAACCCTCATTTAGATAACGAAATGTAAACGAGTAGTGGCGCATTCCTGCAAATTTGTTTATATTGCGCCCGAAAATTTACCCTTGTTGTTCAGGATTGCTATGAATCACATCTCACCCGAAGATCTCTTTTTATTGCTTATCGAACCCTCTCTCACTCAGCGAAAAGTCATCGTCAAAGAACTCAATGGTGAAGGCATTTTCAACATTGACTTCGCAGACAGTATCGCATCTACATTGGAAGCTCTTGAACAACGTACACCTGATTTGATCGTTAGCAGCTTGCACATGCCTGATGGTTCTGCAACTGAATTGCTATCAACACTTAAAGCTCATGACCTTTGGCATCAGGTCCCGTTCATGTTGGTTTCCAGTGAAACGCGACGAGAGCAATTGGAAATATTTAAACAATCTGGTGTTGTTGCAATTTTACCAAAGCCATTTACAAAAGCGCATTTGGGGAAAGCGATAAATGCCACACTTGATATACTCGCGCCTCAAGAGCTTCAACTTGAACTGTATGATGTCCAAGATATTCGAATATTGCTCGTTGACGACTCTCGTTTGGCTCGTAATCACATTCGACGCGTTTTAACGAATTTAGGTGCTCAATATATCACCGAAGCTGAGGATGGTGCTGAGGCACTCGCCATTCTTGAAGAACAGCTTTTTGATTTAATCGTTACTGATTTCAATATGCCTGAAGTCAACGGTCAAGAACTCACTGAAAGAATTCGAGCGAGTGATAGGCATAGCCATATCCCAGTGATGATGGTAACGTCGGAGGCCAACGATGCACATCTTGCTACCGTTTCACAATCAGGAGTCAATGCGTTGTGTGACAAACCTTTTGAACCTGAAACTGTAAAAAGACTTTTATTTCAATTGCTTGAACAGTAAACAACTCAACGTTTCTCGTGTTTTTGCACGAGCAACTCATTAACTTTTAAAAAAACTATTTTTTAGTCAAAAGTTCAAAATTAATTCGTCAAATTCACCAAACAATCATTTCCTCATTCTTTTATAAATATTTTTATCTTTATATTTCATGAAGTTAAAATTTTTTCAAAGCTTGGCACAACCTTTGTAATAGTTACTGCGACTAAATGATTAAACCAAGGAGATCATCATGAACACAGTAACTAAATTCATCGCAGCAAGTTGTTTATTTGGCATGAGTGTTAGTGCGCAAGCGAATACTGCCAGTACAGAACTACTCTCTGACTTAAGTAGTTTATTAGTTAGTTCGATTCAGGAAAACATTCAACATATAAGCATCGAAGCAAAAGCGAACTTACAAAAAGCCGTTGAACAACAAATCCAACAAGCTTCAAGCCACGTTGAACAGTTGAAAGAAGATGCAAAAGGGGAGCAAAAGTAATGGATAACGAACTCATTTTACTCAGTATCCTAGCACTGCCAATCGTCAGTATGTTCAGTGTTTACTTTGGGATTGTAGGATTGAAATCGTTAAGTCAGTGGTGGAGTTAAGTTGTTGCCACCACTGAACCCCTAATTCGACTGCGCAGAAAACAAAACTATACGCGCATAGAATATAAAAACCCGCGAACTCAACGTGCACGGGCTTCTTATTTAGCTTAGCGAAGAGCGCAAGCGCACTCTACGAAAAACTGAAATTATAACTGATCTGTATTTTCAGATAGGAACTTAGCAACACCTGCTGGGCTTGCATCCATACCAGCTTTACCTTCAGTCCAACCAGCTGGGCAAACTTCACCGTGCTCGCTGTGGAATGCAAGTGCATCAACCATACGTAGCATTTCATCAATGTTACGGCCTAATGGAAGGTCGTTAACTACTTGGTGACGTACGTTACCTTCTTCATCAATTAGGAAAGAACCACGGAAAGCAACACCTGCTTCTGGGTGCTCAACGTCGTATGCTTTACAGATTTCGTGTTTAACGTCAGCAACTAAAGCGTATTTAACTGGACCGATACCGCCTTCGTTTACTGGAGTGTTACGCCATGCATTGTGAGAGAATTGAGAATCGATTGAAACACCGATTACTTCAACACCACGTTTTTGGAACTCTTCGTAGCGCTTGTCAAAAGCAATAAGTTCTGAAGGACAAACGAAAGTGAAATCAAGTGGGTAGAAGAAAATAACCGCTTTCTTACCTTTGATATTTGCATGAAGGTTATAGCTATCTACGATTTCGCCGTTACCTAGTACAGCTGCAGCAGTAAAATCTGGTGCCTGACGGCCTACTAATACACCCATTGTTTTCTCCAATTAGTTAGGTTTAGATCCAAATGCCAAAATGGCGATGTTAGAAATATGGTGGCTTTGAAGATAAATTCAAGTCGCCACGACAAATTTTTGCCTAGTTTATTGAGACAACGAATAAAAGAACAATCGAATTATCCGATGACTGTAATTGATAAAATCGATGATCTTAGTAATTGAGTGAATCTTACTCAAAATAAAGAAACAGAACGCAGGCTATGGATAAAAAAGAAAAACAACTAAAGCCATTGTGTTAAAAGCAAAAACGGCGCTAGTTGCGCCGTTTAATTAATTGTCCATGATGTCGCTTGGCAAGTCACTGCGGATCTGCTGCCAAATTTCACCACTTCGATGACCGTATTTACGCATCAGTGAAATAGCACCGTCATGTTCACCTCGCTCAGCAAGCCCCATTAAATCCGTATAGAATTCACGTGCTAGTTGGCGTGTGCGTGTATCCGCGAAGTAGTGACAACCAATTTTGGAATAAAGACCTTTAAAACCATTTAAAATCAATACGTAGATCTTATTATTACCGGCGATTGCTAAGTTGTGGTGTACTTGGTAGTCAAAATCCGCGTACGCCTCTGCTGTGTCTTCTACGTCAGCATGTTTACCCAAGATTTCAACTACTGCTTGCGAATTCAATTTAATCGCTGCGCGCGTATAAATAGCACTAATATTGGTACGTGCGGAGAGTAACTGATCAGTAAGCTCTGGCATTCTGTCTTCATCTAGACGTGCTAAAGTTTCTAAAATGTTTAAACCCGAAGTTTCCCAGAAGTTATTTACACGCGTTGGTTTACCATGTTGGATTGTCAACCAACCATCACGTGCCAAACGTTGAAGTACTTCTCTTAAAGTCGTGCGAGTTACGCCGATAAGTTCAGAGAGCTCACGCTCTGCAGGTAGAATAGAACCAGGCGGAAATTCACCGTTCCAGATAGATTCAACTATATACTCCTCAGCAAATCCAGCTGGGCTTTTCGCTTTGAAAATTCTCATCTAACGTCCACTCACTTGCGACTAAAGTGTAATTTGATCACTTACAATCCACTGATTGTACCAGATGATCCTGAACTAACAAGCAAAGTTATTAAGATATAAAGAACTTATGCAAATATTTGCAACAAAACCGACATATAGGTGAGTAGCCTCAAAAAGGTTGCTATCTTTTAGGTCCATCGCACATAATAAGCCTCAAAAAATGAGAGTGATTTTATGGCTTGGCTAAAAACCCTTCCCTACGAACGTAAAGCTTGGTTGATACTTGCTTTAACGGCATTTTTACTTGAGTGCTGTGCACTCTATTTCCAATATGGAATGGGACTTGAACCCTGTATTATGTGTATCTATCAGCGCACAGCTGTATTAGGTCTATTAGCTGCGGGATTACTTGGTGCCGTCAATCCAGATAACCTAGGTTGCAGAATCGTAGGTTTCGCTACATGGGGCATTTCTAGTATTTGGGGTTTTCAAATAGCTCGTGAGCATATCGCGATGCAAAACACAGACGACCCTTTTGCTTTCACGTGTGACAGATTCCCGAATTTCCCCGAATTCATGCCATTGCACGAATGGCTGCCTAATTTTTTCGCAGCAACGGGTGATTGCGGAAACATTGATTGGATGTTTGTAGGTTTGAGCATGCCAGGCTGGATGGAGATCCTTTTTGCCCTGTATAGCGCCCTGTTTATTGCTGTGCTTGGGTTTCATCTTTTTAATTTAAAAAAGGTTTAGTGAGTGCCATTTACGTTGAAGCGAGTTAAAAAACTCGAACATTACAAAGTAACAGAGCGGCAAACGATTTTATCCATTGCACTGTCAGTAATAGATGTAAAACAAAAAGTGATCATGAGAGTGTGCAAATTGCTTTTGCTTACACCAGTATTTGCATCCCTCGCCTACTTCCAAGGTTGGTCACTTTTACCAATTTTACTGATTGCTGGACTACTCTACCCGATTCTGACTTTGCCCATTGAAATTTGGTTTGCTCGAAATCATTTTGATAAAGCCATTGAGATTTTCGAAAAGGGCTAATGCCCTTTTCTGCCTTTTTACAATTCAACTACCCCTCTTAGTTTATCAACCAATTTCGGTCCTATTCCTTTCACTAAGAGTAAATCATCTAAATTATTAAATTCACCAAGCTCAAGACGCTTATCCAAAATCGCCTGTGCTTTTTTCTCACCGATACCCGGCAACTGAGTCAACATGATGAGATCTGCAGTATTAAGATTTATTTTGAGCGGCTGAATTTGCGATGAGTCCGAAATCGTTTCTTGTTCATTCGCCATTACTGGAAACAAGGGTTGCAACGTACTTAGTATAAAAAATAGGGTAATAACTTTAATTAGGTTCATTTCTATTCCTCCTTGGACATATAAACCAACAATTGCTCTCCTGAGCAATGTAATAAAAGATAACTATTTAGTCCCTGTCAAAGCCGAAAAGATGAAATTTAGATGAAAAAATACCATGGGGACTTGCAAAAAATCACAGTTAGATTTACTGTATAAAAAAACAGTATTTCAATTGAGGGCGAATATGGCTGTTGTAATCAAATATGTGGTTGAAAGAGACGGAGTAGAACGTATGACATTCACCAGCAAAAAAGAGGCTGATGCCTACGATAAAATGTTGGATATTGCTGAGTCATTAGAAACCCTACTCCAGAAAGTAGACGTTCCTTTGAGCGAACAACAAGTGGAGTCACTTGCCCTCGAAATTGCAAAACGCAAAGAAGAATTTTCTTCAGTGCTTAAAGGCAGCACGCCTGTAGAGAAAAAACCAGCAAAATCCTCTGCAAAAGTAACTGAATTGAATAAGCAAGCGGGTTAACTTAGTCTTCTGTGTTTCTTTCCGATGATAGGCTTTGCATCTTGTTTAGGGTCTTAACCTAAAGCATTCGAGCTAAGCCTTTAACTGCTTTTGCGCAGTGCCTGCATCTCTTTCATATCCTATTGAGCGTGTGAATTTTTGATGTGTCCTGTGTCAACTTTTAAACACCAATACCGTAGTAAATTCAGCCTGATTTGCAGGACACCGAATATCCTATCTAAACAAAAAAGCCGCACTAAATCGCGCGGCCTTCACTGGATAAATCTCGTTCTATTTTAGAACGTTAACCATTGCATTGACGAAATAATCCATGTTGCCATGGCTAATACCCGCAACGTTTACACGGCTTGAACCGACCATATAGATGGCGTATTCCGTTTTTAATCTTTCAATTTGTTCTTTATTCAAACCTAAGAATGAGAACATACCGTGTTGACGCTCGATGAACGAGAAATCTTGTTCAACACCAGCTTCAGCTAAACGTGTTTTAATTAAACCACGGAATTCGTTGATACGACCGCGCATCTCGTCTAGCTCCTGATGCCACTCTTGAGTCAGTTCGTTACTACCCAAAATTGTCGCAACAATATCCGCACCGTGTGCCGGTGGCATTGAGTAAATACTGCGAACAACGCTTAGCAATACTGAATTAGAAACATCGGCTGTTGCTGCATTTTCGCTGATAATTGAACATGCACCAACGCGTTCACGGTACAATCCAAAATTCTTTGAACAAGATGAGCAAATGATTAATTCATCGACTGTGTCTGCCAACAATCTCAAGCCAGCGGCATCAGCGTCTAAACTAGTACCGAAACCTTGATAAGCAATATCAACAAGTACTGTAAAGCCGACGTCTTTTGCTAACTCTGCAAATACTTTCCACTGTTCAGCATTCAAATCCATACCGCTTGGGTTGTGGCAGCAAGCATGAATCAATACTACATCACCCTTTGAAACTGACTTCAAAGTGTCAATCATTTCGTTAAACAAAAGATCTTTGTTTTCATAGTCGTAATAAGGATATTCTTTAACACCAAGACCTGCAGCTTCGAACAAACTGATGTGGTTTGCCCAAGTCGGCGTAGTCACCCATACGGTCGCATTGGTATTACAACGTTTAATAAACTCAGCAGCAACTCGTAAAGACCCCGTACCACCTGGCGTTTGAGCTGTGCGAACACGATTGGCCAGTAGTGCTTTATGTTCACCTAGCAGTAACGATTCCATTTTTTGACAAAAATCTAAATTACCAGCAAGACCGATGTAAGACTTGGTTGTTTCATTTTCTAAACGAAATGCTTCTGCCTTTTTCACGGCTCTCAAAACTGGCGTATTACCTTGTTCATCTTTATAAACGCCTACACCCAAATCAATCTTATTTGGGTTAGTATCTTGCTTGAAAGCAGCCATAAGGCCGAGGATTGGATCTGTCGGTAACGGTTTGAGTGCTGAGAACATGCTAAATCTCTTTCTTAGGGGTTAAATTCGGGTTTAATCTTAACATAAAAATTTCTTAATTCGACAAGCTTTAACGCGGTAAATAATGAGGAATTTTAATGCATACCGCGACGAAGAATGCCAACATCGCTTCAGTAAAAAACTCAGTTTGAAATGCTTCCGCGTCGATAATTCCAATACACTGTTGTTCTTCATTAAATAACGGTAAACACACTTCTGCACTGACTTTAGGGTCGCAGGTGTAATATTCACCACCCGACGCTACATAAGTTTCTACATCATTGATTATACGAGCTTTCCCGCTCAAACCAACTTGAACGTTATTACTTATTTGAGCAAATTCAGGTGTTAGCGGAAATAATGGCCGACTTGGAGCGCCTAGATAAGCCAATTTAAGTAATTGCGGGCCTTCAGACGTACTTCGCGCTTGATAGATGCCAAACCAATCTACATTTGTTTTTTGTTCAATAAAAAATACAATCTTTTGAAGGTCCGCAAGTGCGTCGTTGTTATCTTTATTCTTTGGAAGCTCTGACTCGAGTAAGAATGGCTCATCCTGTAATGCACCGAATAAGCTACATGCTCCACCTTCTCCTAGTTCAGGTATACGATAAGTCCATACAGGTGCTTGATTATTACTTGGTTCAGCAAGAAACTGATTTAATGCGTCGAGCGCGAGTTCAACTGATTTAACATCGATGTTTATTTTAGCGTTATTTAAGTAGGCTGAAATCATTTGGACGTCCAAACTGCTAATTTGGAGGTAGACTAGCATTTGATTGAATAGCTGAAAAGCCTATTTCAGTGAATATATCATCTCTATTTCGTTTCCAGACTGGTTGTAGTTAACTTGGTCTGCGATTTCCCTTAACAGGCCTACTCCTCGACCGTGCTCGCGACCCATATTGTGGATATCACCACAACTTTGCTCAAAGCCAGTACCCGAATCGCATAGCTTAAAAATAACGGATAGTTTTTCAGGATCGTATCGAACAGAAATGACAATTTTTGCTTCGCTAAGATCCTTTAACGCGTCAGCTCTAAGGCTATAGAATTCCCAGAATCCCTCTTCTTTGTCCTTGATTGATGAATCCAACCCCAAAACACCGTGGTCAAGTGCATTATTGTATGCTTCTGAAAGTAGCAAAAAGAAATTTGATCTATGGGCTTCAAGCCCGTCGACTTGAGATAACATATCGACTAACTCAAGTACAGGGTCTGTGCTGCGCATTTGTTCCGCATTCAATGAAAGACTTAAATTGAATGACAATTGTGAATAGTTAACTTCGCTGTCTTCTCTGTTTGGGAAAGGTAAACAGTTTAATATCGAAATGCTTAAGTCATCTTGTTGTAACTCCGAACAAGAAAACGCCCGCACCGAATCAACAATATCCCCGGTAGATATAGAGTTTCTCGACTTAATGAGTGCTTTTAAACGTTCGTCACCGTAAAATTGCCCCACATCGTTTTCTGTTTCGATTACTCCGTCCGTTGCGATGAGAATACGCATTGATGGAGAAACTTCTAAATGAAGCAAGTTTCGTTCGAATTCACTTTCACTTAGAATTCCCATCGCCATATGCTGGGATTCGATAGTTCGAACCAACGTTCCATCGTGCTCTATCAAATAAGCATCAGGCAATCCACCTAACCACAATGACAAACTCTTGCCCGATTCACTTAGTTCCATGATCGTTGCGGCGCAAAACATATGGCCAGGCAACAGATTATAAAGCAACGCGTTCATCTCATAGGCGATATCACTTATCGACATGCCTTTATTGACCATAGTGTAAAAGACGCGAGATGCCGGTAAAGCGCCGACAGCAGCGGCTAGGCCATGACCGGTGAAATCACCCAGCATGCAATAAAGCCCACCCATTGGACTCTTTGCTAGTAAGAACATGTCGCCATTAAACATTGATGCTGGAGATAAATGAAAGTCAACGTGTTCTGGATATGCACCCTGTTCGTTTAGCGCATTCTTAAAAATGTGCTCTACGATTTCATGCTCTCGTTCTACTTGATTGTAGTGATATTCGAGCACTTTCTTCTGCTCATTCGTTTCTTGGCTTAATTTCCGAGTACGGGCGTGTGCTTTTATCTTTGCGCTAAGTATAATTCGGTCAAACGGCTTATGTATAAAATCATCACCGCCCACAGCAAGGCATTTCTCAAAGCTAGCGTGGTCTTCAAGTGCTGTTATAAAAATGATGGGTAGATAAACTTCGCCTGCTAGCTTTTTGATTAAAGGTGCAGCCTCAAAGCCATCCATTACTGGCATCATGACATCTAGTAACACGATGTCAATTTGATCATTTTCGACGATTTCAACCGCTTCACGACCATTTGTCGCAACAACAACGTCATACCGTTGTTGTTCCAACATTGCGCGGAGTAATGTGCAATTTAACGGTTGATCATCAACCACTAAAATACGCATGTTCAGTCGATTTCGAACTTTTTATCAAAACGCGATATCTGTAGAATTTTCTTTAGTTGCGGTCGACAGTTTGTTATATGGATAGATGAAACGCTTTCACCTAATGTTTTTTTCATATTGAGCAGCATACCCAAAGCCGAACTGTCCATATAGTCTGTTTCACGCAAATCAATAACAACCTTTTCCGTGCCAGAGCGAAGCTCTGCATAGGCCTGTCTGAATGATTGCACCAAATTAAAATCAAACTTACCACGAATTTGGATTGTCAGCGTTTTACCATCCGACGATGCACTAGTACTCAAACTCATTAAAGACTCCCGTTAAAGCATGTATTAAAATCCGTTAACTCACTTAAATATAATTCGTTTCTTACTTTTAGCCAAAAATAAAAAATCAGTTTCTTAAATTTTGGTATGATAAAGATATCGTTATTTGATTGGAGACAATAATGTCTGACTCTCGCCTCGTTTATTCAACTGATATGGGACGCATCAAACAACTTGAAGAAGTTGACACGCCTGAGATTAAGCTATTTAAAGATGGGTTCATCCGCATTGAGCGTCAAACAAAAGGACGTAAAGGTAAAGGAGTGATGCTTGTTGTCGGGATAGATCCTGCCGAACATGATTTGAAGCAAGTCGCTAAGTCACTTAAAAGTAAAATGGGCCAAGGTGGTGCCGTTAAAGAAGGTCTGATTGAAATTCAGGGTGATGACCGAGACAAATTGAAAGGTTTACTTGAAGGGCTTGGTTTCAAAGTGAAACTGGCAGGAGGTTAATCTCCCGCCAATTTATCTTCAACAAGAGAGAGATCTTGTTCAGCTACAGGCGCACTGTAATAATAACCTTGCACAATGTAACAATTGTTACGCTGTAAGAATTCCATCTGCGCCTTTGTTTCTACCCCTTCTGCGACGACCTTTAAGTTGAGTTTTTGCGCCATCGCGATAATTGCCGCGGTAATTTCCATATCGTTAAGATCTTCAGGAATATCTTTTACGAAAGAGCGATCGACCTTAAGAATATCAACAGGGAATCGTTTCAAATAACTCAATGAAGAATAACCAGTACCAAAGTCATCAATTGATAAAGCAACACCCAGCTCCTTGATTTGATGAAGTTGATTTATTGCGGCTTTAACATCCCCCATCAACATACTTTCTGTCAGTTCAAGATGAAGATATTCTGCAGGTAATTGAGTCCGCTTCAAAATATCGGCAAGTGTTTCGATCAACTGAGCATCTTTGAATTGGCGAGCCGAAAGATTTATCGAAATGTTCGCTGCACGACCCAATTTCAGCATGCGGTTAGCGAATTGACAGGCCTCTTCAAGCACCCAAGCGCCTATTTCAACAATCAACCCTGTCGCTTCAGCAATAGGTATAAACTTTACCGGTGGGATGTTGCCCTCATCCGGATGCGTCCATCGTATCAATGCTTCATAGCCTACAATGCGATTTGTACGACAATCAACTTGCGGTTGATAATGTAAATGGAACTGTTTTTCCTTGATGCCGATTCGCAGCTCATTCTCAATATAAAGACGCTCATTTGCCGCGGCATCAAGTTCTTTACTATAAAAATGGAACGTATTCTTACCTTTGGCTTTCGCTTCGTACATTGCCAAATCGGCATGCTTTAATAGTTGCTCTTCTTCCTGACTGTCAAACGGAGCCATCGTAATGCCGATACTCGCACTAACAATCACTTCATTATTACCAAGCATAATTGGCTTACTTAAAGTTTGCTGGATAGTGTGTGCGACATCCATGGCATGGTCACGCTGCTCAATACCACTTAACAGCACAGCAAACTCATCGCCTCCAAGTCGTGCAATCGTGTCTTCCGCTCTCAACCTACGCTTTAGACGATCCGCAACTTCGATAAGCAACCTATCACCCGCGTCGTGACCTAACGTATCGTTGATCCGCTTAAACTCATCCAAATCAAAGTAAAACAAAGCAAAAGCATAATGCCCACGCTGCGCGAGTGCCATCGACTTTCGCAACTGCATTCGGAAGAAAGTTCGATTCGCAAGGCCCGTTAACGTATCAAAGTAAGCAAGCTCTTCCATTTTACGTTGGCTTTCTTTTACAAAGGAAATATCTTGAGCTGATGCGACATAACTAGTTATTTTCCCACCATCTTCTCGAATTGGTGAGACGCTTAATGACACCCAAACAGGTTTATTGTCCTTACCCTGCAATACCGTATCACCTCTCCATGAGTTGCGACTACGAAGGTCGATATCAATATCGTCAACAAGAATAGCCATTTCTCTAGAAATAATCGTCAACAGCGGCGAACCCAAAAAATGTTCCGCTTCAAAGCCGGTCATTTCCATCATCTTTGGATTTACGTAGTTAATGTCAAAATGCGCATCAGTCAGCACAACACCTGTACCAGATGCTGCAACCGCTTTAAGAAACCGATTTGCTTCTTTCTCGGCGTCTTCTTTCTCTACAATTCGAACGTTCAACCCGTCAATTAACTTGCCGATCTCGGTGGCCATATCTTTAATGGATTCGTTGAGCATACCAATCTCATCGTCATTGGTTGGCAAATTATTCAAAACTTGGAATTGTCCTTTGCCAAAACCAGAAATCGCATCAACAAGTGCGTTGATACGGCCCAACACAAGCTGATAGAGCGTTTGATGTAGCAACATTGCGACAAAAAACGCATAGAGGATAAACAAACCGAAGAATTTGTATTTGATGACGTCTAGCGACGCAAGCACCGCAGAACGCTTTTTGTAGATGCCAACAAACCAATTAAGCTGCTTCAACATTCGAATATTGATAATGTATTCTTCGTCTCCAGCAGAAAAATTGGCTTCTCGTTCCATCAAAGGCTTTTCCACGGTTTCCATAACGAGTGCTTGTAACTCTGCTGGTAGTTTACGTTGCGTCATCAATGATGTATCTGTGAGCGACTTATGCAATTCAGGAGAGGCCAGTACTTTTCCCTTATTGTCAAAAATAACCAGTCCATAGTCATTGCCCGATAGAGGGAGGTGTTTTAATAGTTGGTCAAGAGCGATGTCGGCTCCTGTCATTCCTACAAACTCATTTTGCAGATAAATAGGAACCAAAATACTGACTACCCATTTCTTCCAAATCTCATCAAAATGCACATCACTCCAAACGGCTTCTCGAGTTGGATTGGCAATATCTTTAATAATGTTCAAATCTTGATGTTGTAAAAATCGGTGTTGTTGTCCACCTTGCAATAAAATATTCGGAGGTGCAACACGAGAAAAGCCGTCTTCGGTATAGAGATAAAAATTGGCAAAATCTTGCAATAACGTGGGAGCCAACACATTCCATAATGACTCCGACTGTGTCAGTAAATGGTCATCTTCAATAGGGACATCTCGGGGAACGAATGCCGCAGACAATCCATTTTGAGAGGTGCTTATTTTCCCTTCTGGCGTATTAGAGAGAATATATACACTGTGATTAGCGAGATTTGAGCTGTCGCTGAAGAGCTGCTTTGTTACCACTGCATTAGCTTGTTCAGCTACATTTGTTTTGCTTTGCAGATAATATTGAAACTGATCAACAATTTGCGCACTACTACGTTTCAATAACTTAAACTCTTCAAAAACGATGAGTTTCTCTTCCGACTTGAGCATAAACGCAGCTGCACACAATCCCGCGAATAAACAAATCGCCGAAATAAGTAACGTCAACTTCATGCTGAGTGAATTGGCCGCAAATCGTGAAGGCGGGCGTCTATTCCCCACAGTTAAACCCTTTTAGTAATTGTATTTTTTCGAGCTTTAAAGGCAAATATAACAGAACATTAAAGTGAGTTATAAGTTTTTTCGATTACTCGCAAAGTTTCAAGAAATAAAAATTCTAAATTATGTTGACCTACCCCGTGAATTGACGGTATGTTCTAGGGGTAAATTAAAAATAACATATAGAGTTACATCAATGAATTTTTCTTCTGTTCGCTTCGGTTTTTACTTTTTTAGCTTCTTTCGATGAAGAGGCTTAACTGTTTGCGTACAGAAATCAAATAGCTAAGCCTCCCAACTGGGAGGTTTTTTTTGCATTGGGAATGAGGCCTTATGACAGAAGATACATTGCATGCGCTGCGAAGAGACATAAACGAAATCGACTCTGATTTGTTGGTGTTACTTTCAAAACGTCGCCGTTTAAGTTATAGCGTTCTAGAATATAAAATTGCGAACAATAAACCGATCCGAGATGAAGCGAGAGAGCAAGCCTTGCTTGAAAAACTGATTCAATATGGAAAATCACTTGGTCTTGATGGTTTTTACATCAATAACGTATTCCAAGTTGTTCTTGAAGACTCGGTTCTCAATCAACAAGCGTTGCTGCAACGCAGCTTAAATCCTGAGTCTGTAAGCGACACCTACCGCGTAGCGTATTTAGGTGGCCAAGGTTCTTATAGCCAACTCGCGTGTCATAAATACTTTAGCCGTCGTCCAGGGAAACTTGTAGAAATTGGTTGCAACAGTTTTGAACAGATCACCAGCCAAGTCGAAACGGGGCAAGCCGATTTTGGTCTCTTGCCGATTGAAAACACGAGCTCTGGTAGTATCAACGAAGTGTTTGACCTTCTTCAGCATGCACAAGTGAGTATTGTTGGGGAGGTCACACATGTTGTCGAGCATTGTTTGCTCGCGTCTCCAGGTACTGCGATTAAAGACATCACGAAGATCTATGCACACCCGCAGCCATTTGCCCAGTGCAGTCGATATTTACAAGGCTTGGGTAATGTTCAACATGAAACCTGTGATTCAACTTCAAGTGCCCTTGTAAATGCCCTTGAAACAGAGCACAGTGCAGCAATTGGCTCGGCACAAGCAGGTAAAAAAGTCGGACTGGAAGTATTGAAGTCAAGTATCGCAAACCAAGCTGAAAATCACAGTCGCTTCATTGTTGTTTCTAGAAAGTCACTGCAAGTGTCTACTCAGATCCCAACGAAAACAACATTGATAATGGCGACAAAACATCAAGTAGGCTCTCTCGCGGATGCCTTGATGGTGTTCAAGCAACACAACATTAATATGGTAAAACTGGAATCACGTCCTGTCCCTGGCAATCCTTGGGAAGAAGTTTTCTATGTTGATTTACAAGCTAATATCGCTGAAGCAAACGTGCAAAAAGCTCTAGAAGAGTTAAAAGAACATACTCAATATGTTCGCATTCTCGGTTGTTACCAAAGTGAATCACTAAAGCAAGTCGAAGTGCTTTAAATAAGAACGCTAATGCGCCAAGGTGCTAGTCTAGCACTTTGGCGTCATTTGCTTTATTCAATAATCCTCGGCTTTGCGATAAAAACTGAGAAGCTGCATCAGAGAAGTACAATTTCGCTTCACTAAATGCTTCGATTAGCCCCGCCTTATCGCCTCGTTGTAACTTATCCAACGTCAACGCAAACGTATCTTGGTAGCTTGCTAACAGACCTTCAACATCAGAAAACTGTGCAAGCATGATGTCTGAATAAAGTTCTGGTGATTGAGCAAATAGCCGACCCACCATCATCAATTCCAATTGGTAAATAGGGGAAGAGCAACTACGTAACTCCTCAAGTGTATGGCACTGCTTTGCCAAAAATTGCCCGTAGACAAACGTCGTTAGATGTCGCATTACCTGAATGATTTGCATCGCTTGGTCATGCTTTTTAGCATCAATGCGAACTAAATTACTGCCCCAAATCGCCAACTGCTCCAGTAGCGATTCGCACCGTGGGCTTGCCCGCCCTTCACACGCTACAATCGTCTGTTTAACCCAATGTGAAATATCCGGTCCGAACATTGGATGAAGTCCAAGTACTGGGCCTTTATGTTTTTTCAGCATGGCTTGAATGGGCGCTTGTTTAACAGAGGTGACATCGACCAGCAAACAAGTCTCATCAAGTTCAGGTAATGAACTAACCACCTGCTCTACAGCATTAATCGGTACACTTAACAAGACCATCCGCGCCCCAGCTAAGATCTCATTCGCTTCGTTTTGCTGCTTTTTGTCTAATACCCGCACCTCAAAACCTGAGCGTAAAAATTGCTTAACGAACAATTGGCCCATTGCGCCGTCACCACCCACGACGACAACAGGAGACAGCTCAGGTGCAACACAGGCGAGTTTGCCTTGCTGGTTTTCATACGCTTCGCGCATCATACGTCGTAGAATGTCTTCAACTAACTCAGGATTCACACCTGCTTCACACGCTTGCTCTCTTCTTGCTTTAATGAGAAGCGCTTCTCTGTCTGGTGCATAAAGTGGCGCACCTGTCTGCTGTTTAACAATGCCAACTTGTTCGGTTAATGCTTTCCGACGACTCAGTAACTGAACCAGTTCAGCGTCACAGTCATCGATTGCTTCTCTTAGTGGTGTAAGGTCTAATGAACTCATGTGTAAACTTATTATTACGACTAGTAAACCATTTAATACAGTTAGTCTATCAAGTTACCGGGACAGATGAAAGTAAAAGCAAGATGCTGATTTGGATTTTATGGTTTAAAAAAGCTTAGACGTTATCGGCCTTTCGTGCAGGAAATTAGACAACTTTTTAGAATTTCCTTAATGAGGTCACATAAGACCGTACACTTAAAGACATAGAGAATTTAGTTAAAATTGAAGGGACAACTATTGAAATGCTGATATCGGGACGTGCGGGGGAAACGAGCGGACTTGATTTACGGCAGTGTTGCTATTTAGATAGCGCGTATAAATGCGATAACGACAAACTAAAACGGGCCACTATTAATAGTGACCCGCTTTTTAGTAAGGCAGCCTTACTCTTAGTTAAGCTTCTCTTTGATACGAGCAGCTTTACCAGATAGTTTACGCAAGTAGTAAAGTTTCGCGCGACGTACTGCACCGCGACGCTTAACTGTAATGCTTTCAACTAATGGGCTGTGCGTTTGGAATACACGCTCAACACCTTCACCGCTTGAAATTTTACGCACAGTGAAAGCTGAGTGTAGACCACGGTTACGCTTCGCGATAACCACGCCTTCGAACGCCTGTAGACGCTCTTTGTCACCTTCTTTGATACGTACTTGTACAACTACTGTGTCACCAGCGCCGAATGCAGGTACGTCTTGCTTAAGCTGTTCAGCTTCAAGCTCTTTGATAATGTTTTGGTTTACTTTTGCCATTATATTTCTCACTTTCCTAGGTGTAACTGTCTTCTAGCCACAAGTCTTTTGATACTCTTGCTGAAACTCAGAGAGTAATCTCACTTGCTCCTCAGTCAGAGCTAGGTTTTGCAACAAGTCAGGACGTCTTAACCAAGTTCTTCCAAGTTGCTGCTTTAAGCGCCACTTTTCAATCTCTCGGTGGTTACCACTCAGTAAAACTGAAGGAACCGACTTTCCATCCAATGTTTCTGGCCGAGTATAGTGAGGGCAATCGAGTAAGCCGTCCGAAAACGAATCTTGCTCAGCTGACTGGTTATGTCCTAACACGCCAGGCACCAATCGCGCGACTGCGTCAATCAATGTCATGGCAGGTAGTTCACCACCACTCAATATGAAATCACCAATGGACCATTCTTCATCTATATAAGACTCGATGATCCGCTCGTCTATACCTTCATAACGACCAGCCACTAAGATCAATTTTTCGTTCGCAGCAAGTTCTGCTGCTCCCTGTTGATCTAGCTTACGCCCTTGAGGGGACATGTAAATTACCTTTGCGCCATTTCCTGCTGCGGCTTTCGCTGCAACAATCGCCTGCTTTAATGGTTCAACCATCATCAGCATGCCAGGCCCACCGCCATAAGGACGATCATCAACCGTTCTATGTTTGTCGGTAGTGAAATCTCGAGGATTCCAGCTGTGAAACTCGATAAGGCCGTTTTTAACCGCTCTACCCGTCACACCTTGATTGGTAATAGCATCAAACATGTCTGGGAAAAGCGTAACTACGCCGACCCAAAGGTTTTTGCTCTCTTGCATTAAAATGCAGGATCCCAATCAACTGTAATTTTACCTTCGTCATGCTCAACTGACACAATTACCGATTCTGGTAAAAATGGAATTAAGCGCTCTGATTGGCCAAATGCATCTTTTTTGTTTGCTTTCACAACCAAAACGTCATTTGACCCTGTCTCCATCAAGTCATCAACAATACCGAGGTCATAGCCTTTGTCTGTAACCACGGACATGCCGATGAGATCTCGCCAATAGAATTCCCCATCAGGGAGTTCTGGAAGCTGCGTTTCATAAACTGCGATTTCAACATTAGTTAATGCTAATGCTTCATCACGGTCATTAATCTGCGCAAACTTGGCGATGTAGCCTTTGCTGTGACGACGCCAGTCGACCACTTCAAAGGTTTGCCATTTACCTTGTTGCCCTATTAACCATGGGCTATAATCGAAGATCCCTTCGGGATCGTCCGTAAATGAATGCACCTTAAGCCAGCCCTTAATACCATAAGGGGCACCAAGCTTACCTACTACAATAATCGAGGTGTTTTCTTGACTCATGGTTACACTTACGCCTATTAAGCCGCTTTACGAGCGTCTTTAACTAACTTTGCTACACGCTCAGTAAGAGCTGCACCTTGACCTACCCAGTGTTCAACACGAGCTAGATCCAAACGCACTTTCTCTTCTTGACCAGCAGCGATTGGGTTAAAGAAACCAACTTTCTCGATGAAGCGACCGTCACGCGAGAAACGGCTATCCGCAACCACAATTTGATAGAATGGACGCTTTTTAGCGCCGCCACGTTGCAAACGAATAGTTACCATACCGTCCTCTATATAGATTGACTGTTTTCATTAATAAGGATTTGCTCCCCACAATGGGAAGCTGCGGAATTGTACTAACTTTTTGTCACAATGCAAGTAGGAACTGCATCTAAACAATGATTTTAGTTAGTAAAATCGTGATCATCGGTCAAATATCAACCACTTACTTCTTCAGATATATTTTCTCGCTGCCCTGACCAAGCATTAAAAAGCGCTTTGACCAACGACGCCAAGGGAATTGCGAAGAAAACGCCCCAAAAACCCCAAAGTCCGCCGAAGAATAAAACGGCCACTATTATATAGACAGGATTTAAATCGACCGCTTCCGAAAATAACAACGGAACAAGGACATTGCCATCAAGCGCTTGAATGATGCCGTAGACGATTAAAACCGTCCAAAACTGGGCTTCAACGCCAAACTGAAACATTGCCACAGCGGCAACAGGTATGGTGACTAATGCTGCACCAACAAATGGGATAAGTACAGACAATCCCACCAACGTGCCCAATAATGCCGCGTAGCGCAAATCCATAAGCGAAAAAGCCACGACTGAACTGACACCAACAGTGACAATCTCAATGACTTTGCCACGGATATAATTCATGATCTGCTGATCCATTTCATGCCAGACTTGACTAATAAGTCGCCTTTGCTTGGGGAGCATCTGTGCAATCCCACCGGCTAGTTCCGATTTATCTTTTAGCATGAAAAACACAAGCAATGGTACGAGGATCAAATAAATTAGCCAGGCTATGACGTCTTTTAAAGATGTCAGCGAAAGAGACAAGAGCATCTGCCCAAACTCGATGACTTTTTTCTCTACTGTATTAACGACGACTTTAACTTGGTCAACGCTAATTAATGCTGGATAGCTGTCAGGCAGATGAAGTAACCAATATTTTCCTTGCTCCACCATTGATGGTGCTTCTTGCACTAAGTTTGAAAGTTGCTTCCAAAGCGTAGGTACAATTCCAACCGTAATGGCAAATACTAGGCCGACAAACGCAAACATGACGAGGGTCGTTGCAAGCAAACGTCCAACACCCAGTTTTTCCAGCTTCGTAACTGGCCAATCAAGTAAATACGCGATCACCAATGCAACGAGCACGGGAATAACGAATTCACCAAATAGATAAAGTAAAGCCGCACAGGAGAGTAGTAAAAATAATAAGGTAACAGAATGGGGATCTGAAAACTTGCGGGTATACCAGGCTTTTATAAATTCAAACACTCATTCCCTCCACGACGATAGTTATACTGTTGGTACTGTCGATACGTCTGTACTGTAATCTTTTCATCTCAAGATATCGAAGAACATCTTTTAAATCTTGCCCAATGCTGAATTTAAATGCCACCGTTTTACCCATATTCAAATCCTTAAGTAACCATTTGAATTGTACAAACAACTGAGGGCAATCGAACAAACTTAAGTCATTGATTTGTTTCTGTTGTGACAACTAACACCTCGATTAATTCAGTCTTTGTTACTAGCCTCAATTCTTACTTTGGTTTATCCTTTAAGACAAGAAAAGTAGTAAGGAAAAATAAATGGCTGGTGCGAATAGTAAAGCCCAACTTCCCGCAAATCCAACTCTAAAAGAAATCAACTGGTTTAAAAAGCAGATCAACTGGGGTGAACTACCACCATTTTACCACATGGTTGCTTCTTCAGTGAGTGAAAGTGAAGGAGTGCTCCATCATGGCTTCGATAACGCAGTTAAACGCATCATTGACAAACGCAATTGGAACATTCAATTACTCGGTGGTTTCGAAGATGATCATGGCCTCATTCACTGCGACTCAAAGCCTCGACTTGGTTTACATCAAAGTTTTACAGACCGTGGTTTTGAACTGTGGGCGTTTCCTTACGCGAAAGACATTCAAATCGACACTTATGTTAAAGACAATCGATTGATGGAATTCAGTATTTGGGATCCCCATACAATGAAAAACATACTAAGAATTAATCAGTTACATAAGTTTATAGCATTTTACTTTGAACGAGGCGATATCGCCGACAAGGCACTTATTCTTCATGCTCATAAAGTAGTGCACAAAATTATTGCTTTTTTAACTCGAGAATTGAACATTGTTAAGGTTGACGGTGTCTCAATAAAAGATTTTTATCAGCTATGTGAAAAAGATGCCCGTGCATGCGGTGATGAAGTTGACTTAGCGCGACTTATGCTCGGGGACGATATAAGAAAGGACTAATATGCAGTATAAACGCCCACTCTTGTCATTGCTGACTGCTGTCGCACTGCAATGGCAAGGCTCGGCTTTGGCTCAAAGCGAATTTAATCTCCCAGATTTAGGCACATCCGCTTCTCAAGCGCTTTCTATTGAAAAAGAGCAGGCCATCGGCGATGTCATGATGATGCAGATCCGTGCAGGTGCTGGGTTTATCCAAGATCCGGTACTTGACGAATACGTTTCATCGCTTGGGAATAAACTCGTCGCCAACGCCGATGACGTCCGTTTTCCATTTAAGTTTTTCTGGCTAAAAAACCCTGATATCAACGCGTTTGCTTTTTACGGTGGGCACGTTGGTGTGCACACCGGTCTTCTCGCCCAATCAGATAATGAAAGCCAATTTGCTTCGGTACTCGGACACGAAATTGCTCACGTTACGCAGCGCCACATCGCAAGACGATTACAGAATCAAAAGGACAACAGTGCTCTAACGGTAGCAGGTATGATCGCGGGCATTCTCGCCACCATCGTCGCGCCGGATGCAGGAATGGCGATTTTGTCCGCTAATTCTACACAGTCAGCCTTAAACAACTTAAGCCACAGTCGTAAAGCTGAACAAGAAGCAGACCGCTTCGGCATGAAAACCCTGAAAAATGCAGGTTTCGACCCCTACGCTTCAAGCGAGTTTCTTAGCAAACTTGCAGAACAAGTTCGCTATAAAAATAAACCACCTGCATTTTTGCTGACTCACCCATTGCCAGAGACTCGGATCTCGGATGTACGCCTACGTGCAGAACAGTACGAAAAGGTCTATGTGCCTTCTAGCCTTAATTTTGCCTTAGCTAAAGCTCGAGTTCTTGCGCGCTATCAATATGAACCCAAAATAGCAGAGCAATTTTTCCGCTCAAGTTTGGAGCGTTCATCTTCATTAGATAGCCGTGATTTAGAATATGGGCTTGCGCTGTCACTTCTTGATCAAAAGAAACTTAAGGAATCTGAAGCAATACTTAAAAAATTACGCAGTGAAGATCCAAACAATTTATTTTATTTAGACGCTCAAACCGACCTACTTATTGCCAAAGGGCAAGCGAAAGAAGCGGTTACTCTACTATCTTCCTTTCATGACTTAAGGCCAAACAATCAGGTGATCACGCTTAACCTAGCCAATGCAGCAATTGAAGCGAAAGACTTTGATTTGGCTTTACAAGTGCTTAAAGTATTTGCGCTTGAAAAACCTGAGCATCATTTAGCAAAGCAACTGCTCACAAAAGTGTATGAAGAACAAGAAAATAAAGCGGCGTTCCACGAAGCTAAAGCGGATTTATTGTCACAATACGGTGCATACACCAAAGCGGCTGATGAAATTCAGAAAGCCTTAAACCATGTAGAAGACTCTGAAGAAATAAAACAACAACGCTTGAAAGCGTTGTTAAGTCAGTATCGCCAAATGCAAAAAGCCCTCGCAAAACTTTAAGTCTGTTCAGAGTTCCCTTACACTATGCAGCATTGCTAATTTGTAAGGGAACCGACCCATGTCAGTCACAATCTACCACAATCCACGCTGTTCAAAATCTCGCGAAACACTGGCTTTACTCGAGCAACACGGCCACACACCAATTGTTGTCGAATATTTAAAAACGCCTTTGTCCAGCGAAGAAATAAAAACGCTGATTGAGCAATTAGGTTTTGTATCTGCACATGATCTGTTGCGTACAAAAGAAGACGAATATAAAGAGCATGGCCTTTCAAAGACCAGTTCGGAAGACGATATCATTGCAGCAATGGTTGCTACGCCTAAATTGATTGAGCGCCCCATCGTAGTAACAAACGGTAAAGCAGCTGTAGGACGTCCACCTGAATCTGTACTTGCGCTGTTTTAATCTATGATAAAAGTTTTGGTGTTATTCCACTCCAGCCAAGGTTCTGTTCGGGCAATGGCTCAGACTATAGCCGAAGCAGTCATTTCTCAAGGGGCTGAACCCGTTCTTCGTACATTCACACAGCAACTTGAATCCGATATTGTTGTTTCACTGGATGATTTGAAGCAATGCCACGCTCTGGCTTTTGGTTCTCCTACCCGCTTTGGCATGATGGCACATCAAGCGAAGCAATTTTGGGAATCCACCAGTGATTTGTGGCTCAGAGGTACACTGATAGATAAGCCTGCAGCAGTCTTCTGTTCATCCAGTAGTATGCATGGTGGAAATGAAGCAACACTTTTAAATTTAAGTTTACCTCTACTACACCATGGCATGCTACTGCTTGGTGTACCATATGACATACCAGAGCTGTCGAGTACAAAGTCAGGTGGTACGCCATATGGGGCGTCGCATGTATCCGGATTGACAGCCGAAACCAAACTTACACCAGAAGAAATTCAAATTTGTCGGGCGGTTGGCGCTCGACTTGTAACAATTGCGAGAAAAATGCAGTGACAAACCTTGTCGAAAAACAACCTATTACCAAGCGATATCAACGTTTTGCACTTTTTGGTTACATTGGCCTACTTATTTTAATGCCACTGTGGATGTTTGTATTTGAACCGAGAGAAAACCATAGCATCGGTTTTATATTTGCGGTTTACATTGTGCCATTGCTGTTTCCAATGAAAGGGATTATCCAAGATAAACCTTACACTTATGCATGGGCTAATTTTATTGTGATGCTGTACTTCATTCATGGGTTCACCCTACTTTGGATTGCGCCAGAAGAACGACTATTTGTCCTCGCTGAACTCGTATTTGCTACCTCAATGTTTATCGGATGCACCTATTACGCTCGATACCGAGGACAAGAGCTTGGCCTCAAGATCCGAAAATTGAAAGAAGATTTGGCCGATGAAAAAGCGGCTCATGAATTTAAGGACAATTAATAAAAAAAGCGCAACTTCATGTTGCGCTTTTTTAAAGATTCTGCCCATTCCAATAATTAAGTAATAACGCTACCTAAGTAATGCAAGTACCGCAATGACACTTAATCCAATTAAACCAATCACACTCAACCAAGACAGGACACCGAGCAAACCCAAGCTCCATGGATGGCCTTTAATCGGGTAACTCTCATCACGCTTCAACTTGATACCTAAAATTAGGAAGGTGACTGCAAGTGCGGTAAACCCGAGGGTCACTTCTGACTTATACGCAAATCCATCATCAAAGAAAAAGAACAGCACTCCCGGAAGCATGAGCGATGTCATCATCGAAAGTACGTGCGCTATGCGTATTTTCTGAAATTCTTCTTCAGGAGTAAGCTCTTTGAGATTAAAGTCGCTTTCTAACGATTTAATGATAGCAGTGCGGCGCAATGATACCGAGAGGCCATAAACACTCAACCCATCTTGGTTTTTGCTTTTCGCATCAGCTCCTAATTGGATCAATCGTTTAACCACAGGCAGCGCATTGCCAATTACGGCATGATGGATTGGCTTGTTGCCCTTTGAATCTGCCTGTTCGATTGATTCGCCTTGAAGTTGCTCGACAACATCCATAAAACCTTTTTGGGCCGCGAGGTGGATCGCTTTTTCTCCAAGCGAGTTCACTGCAGAACCTTTTGCTCCTTGCTCAATAAAGCGAATTGCCATGGATTGCTTAGCATTTTCTAAACTTAGATGCGCTAACAACGCTTCTTCCAGCTTCTCTTTAACGTCATTTTCGTTAATCAGCTCAAGTAAAGTATAGAAATCCTCACCTTGACTGATGGCTTCACAAACCGCGGTTTCCAATGTGTCAACATTCCGAACCTGTTGAGGAATATGCTTCGTGAGCTTTTCTCTAAATTCAAGTTCTTGCCATAGCAACATCACGTCATCTGCACTTAAGGTGGCTCCTTGCTCTAAACAAAAAGCAATGACATTGAAGTAACGCTTATCATAAAGTAGCTTGAACAACGAGATGGACGTATCGACTGTCGCTTGCGCTGCAATATCCGAGTAGCCGCTAAATGGGCCTAATAAGGTTAAAACCTGACTTTCTTGAGCCATTTCAGCCGCTTCAAAGTGCTGACTCAATTGCATCAAATAACGTTGTGCCGCTTCATCAAACTCAGCGATGTGTTGATAATAACACGCCTCGAAAGGCTCGAGCGGTTTCATCCACTGTAAATAGTACAGCGGTGGAAGTACGGTTGACACGACTCCTTGGTCGTCCTCACTTGTGCCACAAGAAGGCCAAGCTTCCAATGCATCAAGGATAAAAGCTCCGTTTTGTTCTACTAATCCTTTGACGAGTAACGGGTACTCTTTAGGCCATATTAAAACTTGTTCCATTGCAGGTAGATAGCTCCAGAATATTCAAGCGATACCGTAGCGAACCAATGCTGACTTATCACTTAACACTCACGATTAATTGCCCAGAATGTTAGCATATCTGGAAGAACAAAAGGCATAATGTCTCTAACAAATTTTCTGGGGAAAACGAGGATGACTACAGAATTCGAAACATGGCATGTAGTACTGATCATTGTTGTAGTGGTGTGCGTCATTTTGGGCAATATTTCGCTGTTGAAATACGCAAACAAATTCAACACAGTTAAAAGTAAAACCAATGAATTAATGGGCGCAAAGTCAGAAGAGCCTGAACACGTTGACGCCAATAAAAAAGCCGACGATTAACGTCGGCTTTTTTATTATATTTGCTTAAAGCGCTTTAAATACGTCATCTGTTTTAGACGCACAGATAAAGTCATTCTTGTGTAAGCCTTTGATAGAGTGACTCCACCAAGTTACCGTTACTTTGCCCCATTCTGTCAAAAGACCAGGGTGATGACCCTCTTCTTCAGCCATATCGCCTACTTTATTCGTAAACGCAATAGCCTCTTTAAAGTTTTTGAACTTATACACTCGCTCTAGCATCATAATGCCGTCGCGGACTTCTGGCACCCAATCAGGGATAAGTTTGATCAATTCTGCAAGTTCAGCATCTGACACTTTAGGCGCATCAGCACGACACGCTTCACATTTTTGTGCACTTAAATCAGACATGTAAAAATTCCTTAGCTAGCTAACTTTTCTTTTGGTGGAAACTTTGGCTCAAACAGCCCTAATTCTTTGGCTTTTTCAACAAGCGACATTATGTCCATCTTAGAGATTTCGAACAAATCTTTGATAGAGGTAATGGTATAGTAAAGAGGTTGCATTATGTCGATGCGATATGGCGTACGAAGCACATCAAGCACCTCTAAAGCAGAAATTTCTGGTTTACCCGAATAAACGTATTGTGTTTCGCCAGGGCTTGATAACACCCCGCCACCATAAATTTTCAGACCTTCAGCCGTTTGCATTAGACCAAATTCAACCGTGAACCAGTATAAACGAGCAAGGTAAACTCGGTCTTTTTTCTCTGCCGCGTAACCCAATTTACCGTATTGATGAGTAAACTCAGCAAAATCTGGGTTAGTGAGCATGGCACAATGACCAAATATTTCATGGAAAATATCGGGTTCTTGGAGGTAGTCAAACTCCTCCCTAGAACGGATAAACGTTGCAACCGGAAATTGCTTATTCGCAAGTAGACGGAAAAATTCGTCGAAATCAATGAGGGCAGGAACTGGAGCGACTTGCCAGCCTGTTTCTCTTTTGAGCACTTCATTCAGCTCGTGCAGTTGAGGAATGCGATTGTGCGGAAGATTAATTTTACGCAGACCTTCAAGGTATTCATCACATGCTTTACCTTTTATGCATTCCAGCTGACGCTCAACCAGCTCCTGCCAAATCTGGTTTTCCTCAACAGACCAATGAATAACACCATTGTCGTCTGGAGTTTTTGAAACATACTTACTTGATTTTGCCATAGTGACCTTCTCATAAATGACGAGCAGGAGCTTATATTTGGTGTTGTTTGCTCCTCAACTTGTTACCTCGATACTATGAGAAAGTAAGCAAAAGATTAATAGTTGGACCCACTGGTCACACCAAACACACTCCATTTTTTGTAATTATATCCATACAGTTTCGTACACAAAAGAATACACCACATAAAGACCAGTAAATAAAAAACCTCCACAAGGGAGGTTCTGTAAACAATTAAATACAATTTAGAAGTGTGAGAACGCCTGATCCAGATCAGCGATAATGTCTTCAACATTTTCAAGCCCGACTGAAAGTCGGATCAATCCATCTGAAATGCCTGCGGCTAACCGCTCCTCTCGAGTATAAGGTGAATGTGTCATAGAGGCTGGGTGCTGAATAAGTGTTTCAGGATCACCCAGTGAGACAGCCAACGTGCAAAGTTTTGTCGCGTTGATAAACGCTTCGCCGTTTTCCAACGTACCATTAATCTCAAATGCAATTACGCCACCAGCACCTTTCATCTGTTTGCCTAAGAAACGATGACCTGGATGTGAAGGTAATCCCGGATAATACACTTCGTTGACCTTAGGATGGCCTTCTAAGTATTCCGCGACGCGCTGTGCACTGGCACAATGCCTCTCCATGCGGACTGAAAGTGTTTTCAAACCGCGATTAATAAGCCATGCATCATGTGGACTGATTGTCGCACCAATATCCTTTAAAACTGTTAGTTTAATCGTTTCGATATGCTCTTTACTGCCGCATACGATACCTGCCACTACATCACCGTGACCATTTAGATATTTTGTCGCACTGTGAATGATGATATCGATTCCAAAATGCTTCGGTTTCTGTAACAAGGGAGTTAAAAACGTATTATCGATGACACTGATTAACCCATTTTGTTTAGCAAACTTGCCAATCATGTCCAAGTCTAAAACGGTCATTGTGGGGTTAATAGGCGTCTCAGCAAACACCATTTTTGAATTCGGTTGCAATGCATTTTGCAACGCATCTGGCTGAGTCATATCGACAAAAGTCACTTCAATACCGAATTTTGGCAGCATGTGCGAAAAAAGCGCAAAACTGCATCCATATAACGCTTTGGACGCGATAAGATGGTCGCCCGATTGTAAAAAGCTTAATACCGATGCTGATACAGCGCCCATTCCTGTAGCTGTGGCCGCGGCATCATCCATTTCCTCTAGTGCAGCAACTTTCTCCTCTAATTCGCGAGTTGTTGGGTTGCCTAAACGGGTGTAAATGTAACCAGGCTCTTCACCCGCGAATCGTGCAGCGCCTTGCGCGGCATCTTTAAAATGGAAAGTAGATGTCTGATACAAAGGTGCTGTCAGCGCGCCATACGGATCTTCGTTGTGAGAGGGACCGTGGATACAATTTGTATCATCGTGAAATTTTGTCATAACCTGTTGCTCATTCTTTTTCTTGATTGCTCTAATAGTTATTCGAGCTCAAATAAATCACAAGCAAGCCAGATGCACAGATGTCTAGGCTACTCGACTAGACACTGCACACTGTACAGAAAAGTTGTCAGTTTGAAGTGGTCGATTGACTCGTAAGCGATTTAAAAACCTGTTTAACAACATGATGTAAACGCACCGGGCGTTTATCAAATGTCGGAATCGGTCGGCATAACTCCATGGTTTTGATCCCCAGACGTGCCGTAAAAATACCAGCGCTGATCCCTTGCGCAGAACGTGCAGACAGCTTACCGAGCAACTCCGCCCCCAATGAAGTCGTAGCCAAATCAGAGATCAACTCAGTTCCACCCACAAACACCATCTGTGTAAGTAACATTTTGTATAGTTTCAATCGACTACGATAACCCAATCGCACTCCATACAACGCGCTAATTTTCTCAATCATACGTGTCCCACGCCACAATACGGCTGCCATATCGAGAGTAGCCATTGGACTTAATGCGACTAACAACGCTGAGCCACTTGCGGAAGAAGCTACGATTTGCTGAGCTTCATTGTCAATGTGCTGTAATACCTGCGTGTCATAGAGCATCACCAACTCTTTGTCTGTATGATGACTTTTAACTAACGTTTGGAATTCAGTAGCAAATTGAGGTGGAACTTGTTTTAGTTGCGACTCCAACCATTTACTCGCCTCACCAACTTGTTCACTTTGTAATAATCGTTCGGCATCCGCTCTCACCTTCTCTAAACGCTTCAATTTTATTAGCGCTTTAATTTCTTTAAAGATAAGCCGCCCTATTATCCCCAATGACAGGACACCTAGCGCGCTATATAAAATCCCCAGAAAGAATGAGCTTTCAAATGCTTGCCAAATTCCCAGAACACTTTCAGTGACAATCGCGGTGCCCGCGAGTACTAACCACAGCTTGAGCCATGGCCGCTTTTGACTGCTTTTATATACAACGTCCAAATCGACAGGCGCATCGATGGAGACATCGTGTAGTTCAAACTCGTCTGAAACGTCAATAATCTTTGCAACTGGCTTCTCTGAACGCTCTGCAAAAATATCGTTTGTGTGCGCTTCTATTCGCCTAGCTTGCTGAGTAATTTCTGATTTCTTGTTATTCATCGTAACTTATCCCCAAGCAAAAACTGTAAAGCATGGTCCATGCGAACATGTTCAAGTTGTCCCTCTTTTGCAGCAAGTGGTGTAAAAGATAAAAACTCAAAACCACCTTCTGGCCACTGTTCTTTTTGGAGTAACGTCGAGGGAATTGCAGAGGGTAAATAGGTAACCCATTCCTGCTCACCTATTGGCTTACCATAAACACAATTTAACTTCTTTGAATTTTCCTGAATTTGCCTATCTAATGAGCTTCTAACTGAGCTCGTCGCCATCGTGTCGACGTTCACGTGGTCAAATTTCATCGTGTTTTGGCTATCTTGAAGCAATGAATCCAGTAGCCGCACCAAGTTGCTATGTTGATTACTGCTTGTCATATCGCATTTATTTGCAGCAAAAAGCACCTTGTCAATTTTGGGCAACCACAAACGACGCAGCCAATGGTTTTTGCCATAGTCGAACAAACTCAACATTTGCTGAGTCGCACTTTGTAATTCGTTTAGATAATTATACCCACCTTGCAGTGCTGAAAAGGCATCCATAAGCACTACTTGCCTGTCAAATTGGCAAAAATAGTCTTTGTAAAACGGTTTCACAACGTGTTCTTTGTAGGCTTCAAATCGTTTCTCGAGTTGATCGTAGATGCACCCTTCTTCGACACGATGTGGTTTCTCACACGGGAAAAAGGACAACATAGGTGCACCGGCAAGATCACCGGGCAATATTTGACGACCTGGTTGTAATAAAATAGCAGGCGTATTCGCTTTTAACTTGCATAGCAATTCACCATGAATGGAAGCAATTTCAGCAAGTAGGTTGTCGTCTGAATCTTGGGTAGCGTCAAGCATGTGGATCTGCTGCAAAAACGTATTCGCAAACTCATGATAGCGCTCAGTTTGATACTTCTCTAAAACCTGTCGTGACCATGTATCGTAATCTTGATTAAGCAACGGTAAATCGATTAACCACTCACCGGGATAATCATATAACTCGATATAAAGTGTTGATTCAGGTGAGAGCTGTGCTCGCAACCCCTCTTTTGCGTAATACTTTAACGCAAGCGAAATAGTGTTAATGCGCTTAGTTGCCGAGGGCCAATTAGGATTCGCGTCTAACAAGCTTCTTATTGCACTTTGATAATCAAATGAGGGAACCGACATTGCACCTTGAGCGATTTGCTTACACGCGATGAAGCGCCCTGACTTTACCACATCAAAAAATGGTAAATTGTCATTCGTTGCCTGTGCAGTTAATTGACGAATAAACGACGTAATAAAGGCCGTTTTCCCGCTTCCGCTAAATCCTGTCACCGCGATTTTAACGTGTTTATCTAAACCGCGTTGTACGACTTTTTCTGCAGATTGTAGAAATTGCTTCAGGTAAATTTGGGGTCTACTCATAGTGCTCTAAAATGTGCGTCGGTGGCAATGGCCACCGTACGATTATAAACGATCGATCTCTCGACTTACGGTAAATTCAGGTGACGTCACGTAAGTTTCAAGCTTTTGAATTCGACCGTCTAACCGAGTAAAACGGTCCTTCAGCTCGTATAGTGCTTGCCTTGGCGGTTCCCCTTTTTGCCATACCTTAAATTTAACGTTTACACGTTCTTCATGCAGCTCTTCTTTAGGCACATGTTGTGTAAATTCGGCTGGCTGTCTATCCAGAATAAACCAGCATGCCACATAAATAACAACAAAAAATGGTCCGGATAACAACACCGCAGTGATGAACAAAATACGAACTAACCATAATTCCATATTAAAGTAGTCACTGAGGCCCGCACAAACACCCGCTATTTTGCCCCGACGAGGATCGCGGAATAACTCTCTACGTTTTTGGCTCATACTTTGCGTCTCCAACCTGGCGATTCTTGATCAAGCAACGTTTCTAGCGTTTCAACACGTTCAACCATTTTCTCAGCTTTGCTTGCCAACTCAATCAATTGACGGTGTTCATGTTCACTCAGCCCTTGACTCACTTGTTTTTTGCTACGGTAGTGTAAAATCAACCACAGTGGCGCAACAATCAGCATAAAAATGATGAACGGGGCCATTAACATCTCTGGGTCAAACATAATTCTTCTCCTGTTGTGAATTTAGAGCAAGACGCGCATTAATGTACTGCTGCGCGTCTTTCACGCGTCGTTATTGTTTTTCTGCAAGCTTCTTTTTAAGTGCTGCGAGCTCATCATCAATTTTTTCATCTTGTTGCAATTGCGCAATTTCATCTGCTAAGGACTTTTTGCCCATCTCGTAGGATTCAACTTGAGATTCAATACCGTCAATTTTCGTTTCAAAACGTTCAAAACGGTGAAGTGCAGAATCAACTCGATTGCTGTCTAACGCCTTTTTCACTTCAAGACGAGATTCTGCAGAGCGCTGGCGCAGAATAATTGCCTTTTGTCTTGCTTTTGCATCCGCCAATTTTTCTTGCAACGTCACGACTTCTTGCTGAAGTTTTTCTATATGCTCATCCACGTGCGCCAATTCTTTTGCAACAGCATCTGCAGCAACCGTAGCTTTGTGCTTTTCTGAAATAGCTGCACGAGCAAGATCTTCACGGTCTTTTGAAAGCGCCAACTCTGCCTTTGCTTCCCATTCTGCTTTTTCTGCATTAAGTGCCTCAACACGACGTGCTAATTCTTTCTTCTCAGCAAGTGTTTTCGCAGAAGTTGAACGTACTTCAACTAGTGTGTCTTCCATTTCTTGGATGATCAGACGCACCATTTTTTCAGGATCTTCGGCTTTATCTAAGATTGCATTGATATTCGAATTCACGATATCTGCAAAACGAGAGAAAATTCCCATAATATTACCTCTGTGATTAATAAACTTATTGATGTCAATCTAGTATCAATAACCTTGCCAACTTTTTAAAAAGATATAGTTGTTAAATATCAACCAGTTAAGCTTGTACATAAAAACCTTTAAAATCTCAGCGTGATAAAATACACTAGTTATTAGCTAAAATAACTAAGAGTTAGCGAATATGCGCCAACAGGATAATTTACTCGGTCAATCGGATAGCTTTTTAGCTGTACTGGACCAAGTTTCTATGATTGCACCTCTCGACAAACCCGTATTGATTATCGGTGAGCGTGGTACAGGTAAAGAACTCATCGCAGCTCGTTTACACTACCTTTCAGAACGGTGGGATCAACAATACATTAAAATGAATTGTGCTGCACTTAACGAAAACTTACTTGAAAGCGAACTCTTTGGTCACGAAAGTGGCGCATTCACGGGTGCAAGCAAACGACATGAGGGTCGATTTGAACGCGCGAATAGCGGGACTTTGTTTCTAGACGAACTTGCGAATACGTCCGCGATGGTTCAAGAGAAACTCTTGCGCGTCATTGAATATGGTGAATTCGAGCGTGTTGGTGGGAAACAAACGATCAAAGTGGACACACGTTTAGTCTGTGCGACGAATGAAGATCTTCCAACATTGGCAGAAAATGGTGAATTCCGCCATGACCTACTAGACCGTCTAGCCTTTGACGTCATCACGTTACCACCGCTTCGACACCGTCGTGAAGATATTCTTTTACTTGCTGAACACTTTGCGATCAATATGGCCAGAGATCTTGGCTGGTCTCTTTTCAGTGGCTTCACTAAACGCGCCCGTGAAATTCTATTGGATTACGATTGGCCGGGTAACATTCGTGAACTCAAAAACGTGGTTGAGCGAAGTCTTTATCGCCACGGTACAGAGCAGTTACCTGTCCACGATATAGTCATCGATCCATTTCGAAGCCCATTCCGTCCAACAGCGCGAGTTAAGGCTCCAACCGAATCAAGTAAGCCTGTTGAAATGCCAGCTGAAACTACAGTGGCTCCTACACCTTCCGACTTTAGTGCCCCTTCAGCGTGGCAATTTCCAGTTTGCTTGAAAACATTATCGAATGATTATGAGACACAATTACTGCAAAAAGCACTAGAATTTTCACAATTTAATCAAAAGAAAACTGCAGAAGTGCTCGGTTTAACGTATCATCAGCTAAGAGGTTATCTAAAAAAATATAACCTATTAGATTCGCAACAAAAAAATGAGGCATAAACGTGCGAAAGCTGGTGTTAGCAATACTTCCCGTCTTCTTGGTGGGCTGTATTGAAAGCAGTGAAAATGAACGAGCAAAATTGGCGCAAGGATTAGTCTATTGCGCTGAAGCAAATCCTGTTTCGTTCAATCCTCAAGTCACAACGACAGGTTCGACTATCGATATTATTGCAAATCAGTTGTATGACAAACTGCTGAGCATTAATCCAGATAGTGGAGAGTTCCAACCTGAACTGGCCACTTCGTGGGACATCGAAAATAGCGGTAAAAACATTACGTTTTATTTGAGAAAAGACGTCCATTTCCACACAACAGACTACTTTACTCCGACACGAACTTTAAACGCTGACGACGTGGTGTTTTCATTTGGTCGACTCTTTGACGTTTATAACCCTTATCATTTTATTGGTGATGCTAACTATCCGTACTTTCAAAGCGTAGGAATGGACCAATTGATAAGGCAAGTAGTCAAGGTAGATGATTACACCGTTAGGTTTGAACTGTTTAATGCGGAAAGTAGCTTTTTATCAAACTTAGCGACAGATTTTGCCGTTGTTACATCCAAAGAATACGCACAAAAGTTACAACAAGCCGGAAAAGAAACACAGTTTGATCAGCTTCCAGTGGGTACTGGCCCCTATCTATTCAAGAGCTTTTTGCGTGATAACCTTATTCGTTATCACCGCAATCCACACTATTGGAAACACCCTGTAGCGATGGAACAATTGGTTTATGATATAACGACTAATGGTACGTCACGTATCGCAAAAATGTTGACCAAAGAGTGCGACATTACAGCGCATCCAAGTGCTACGCAACTGTCGTTTCTGCAAAGCCGTGAAGACATACATGTCGATAAAGAAGCAAATTTAAATATCGGCTATTGGGCATTTAATACGGAACGTCCTCCATTTAATGACCCTCTTGTCAGACGCGCACTTTCTTATGCCGTCGATGTCGACAAGATAATGCAAGCCGTATTTTATGGTAGTGGCATTGCTGCTACATCAAATTTACCACCGTCCTCATGGGCGTATGTGCCGCAACCTGAGCTACCTCAATACGACCCACAAAAAGCCAAAGAATTGCTCGCAGAAGCAGGCTACAAGGATGGTTTTACAATGACCCTCTGGGCTATGCCGGTGTCGCGCATCTACAACCCAAATGCACGTAAAATGGCCGAACTAATTCAAAGCGATCTTCGAGAGATTGGCGTCACCGCAAAAATAGTTGAATACGAATGGAATACCTTCATTGAGCGAGTAGGACAACATGAGCACGATAGTGTGTTACTTGGCTGGGCCGCTGACACGCCCGATCCTGATAACTTTTTCACCCCGCTCTTAAGCTGTACCGCAACCTTCAGTGGCAAAAACCCGTCGAATTGGTGTAACCCTGAATTTGATTTGTTACTAACTCAAGCTCTCGATACCAACGACATTGAAGCGCGTAAAGTGTTCTATAAAAAAGCGCAAGAAATGATAGCAGCAGAATTGCCATTGATGCCGATAGCGCATGGCTTGCGCTTCCAAGCATCGAATACAAACATAGAAGGTATAACGCTCAGACCCTTTGGTGGCATTTCATTGGCCGAAGCAAGGAGAAAACCGTAGCCATGCGCGAATATTTATTACGTCGGTTTAGCTTACTGTGCTTTATGTTGTTCGCGCTTAGTGTATTTACCTTTTCACTGAGCTATCTATTTCCTGGCGACTTACTCACGAATCTAAGCGGTGTCACTAATTCTAATTTCAATACAACGCAATTATTAATCGAAAAATACCACATCAATAATGGGTACATTTCTCAGTATCTTGCGTTTCTGCATCGTATCATTACTGGAGACTGGGGTGTTTCCCTTTCCTCTGGTGAGGCCGTGTTTGAGCATGTTTGGATTCTGTTTCCTGCGACACTAGAGTTATGTATCTACGCACTGATTGTCGCGGTAATTTTTGGTATTCCTAGTGGGATTTTAGCTGCCGCTTACCACAAACGTTGGCCTGACTCTGTCATCACCTCTCTCACGTTGATGGGGTTTTCCATTCCAATTTTTTGGTTGGCCTTGCTGCTTATTATGGTTTTTTGCCTTACCTTAAGTTGGTTTCCGATGTCCGGCAGAATCGGGTTGTTATATGAAATAGAACCCGTGACCAACTTCATTTTGCTCGACATATGGTTAGATGGATTTCCGTATAAAGGTTTGGCATTTCAAGACGCTTTGCATCACCTCGCACTGCCGACGATTGTCCTTGCGATGTACCCTACGACCGTGCTTATTCGCTTCACACGTGATTCAATGTTACAAGTATTGGAGCAAAACTTCATCAAAACAGCTCGTGCCAAAGGACTCTCGCGTGCTCAACTTATTCTCCATCATGCGCTTCGTAACGCGCTTTTACCGGTAATAAAACAGATTGGTTTGCAATTTAGTACGCTAATTACATTAGCTATGGTCACCGAAGTGATTTTCTCATGGCCAGGCATCGGGCGTTGGTTGATCGATAGCATTTATCAACGTGACTACCCCGCGATACAAGGTGGATTGCTTGCAGTTTCAATGTTTGTCATTTTGGCTAATATGAGTGCTGAATTAACCAACAGTTTGTTAGATCCTATCTCGAGGAATAAAGCACATGGCAAAATTTAAGCTTTATAGCGAGGAATCTAACCGTTCGCCATTATCGAGACTGTGGAAAAAATTTAAACGAAACCACCCAGCCCTAGTCGGCTTGTGGGTATTCCTCGCCTTACTTGTTTTAGCAATTACCGCACCACTCATTGCTCCCTATGGGATCAATCAGCAGCACAGTGATGCCCTACTTTTACCTCCTTCTTGGCATGACGCAGGTAACGTTCGATTTTTATTAGGAACGGATGACCTCGGACGAGACGTCTTATCGAGATTGATGAATGGCGCAACATTTACATTCGGTTTATCGGTTGTCGCTGCACTCATTACCACGTTAATCGGGGTTGTGCTTGGCACCTTTGCTGGCATGTCAAAAGGCATACGCTCCAGCTTTCTCAACCACCTACTTGATCTAACGCTTGCGATCCCTTCTCTATTGCTCGCAATCATCATAATTGCAATTTTAGGTCCTGGTCTTTTGAATACGGTTTGGGCGATTATTTTTGCGCTATTACCTCAACACATCCACTCTGTTCGTAATCTCGTCGTTGATGAACTCAACAAAGATTACATTGCCGCATTTCGCTTAGACGGTGCGAACCAATGGCAAATATTAGTGCGAGGGATCTTTCCCAACATCTATGAACATATTGTGGTTATCTTCACGATGGCTTTAAGCACAGCGATTCTTGATATTGCAGCACTTGGCTTCTTGAAACTCGGCGCGCAGCCACCCATAACTGAATGGGGAGCGATTTTGGCGGAAAACTTAGCCTTGATTTACATTGCTCCTTGGACTGTGGGACTGCCCGGCGTATTATTGTTTATCTCTGTTTTAGCAACCAATCTAGTTGGTGATGGCTTACGACAAGTGCTTAAAGAACGTAAGGCGGACTAATGCAACTTCTTGATATTCGTAATCTTACGATTGAATTAAAAACCGCCGACACTGTGATCCGTGCGGTTGATCGAATCAACTTGAGCCTCAAAGAAGGTGAAGTTCATGCATTAGTCGGCGAATCTGGCTCTGGAAAAAGTTTGATTGCAAAAGCGATTGTCGGTGTTTTGAATAACCGATGGACCGTTACGGCGGATAGAATGCACTGGCGTGGGGTCGATTTGATGCGCCTAAGTCCTGAGAAGCGTCGAAAAATTATCAGCAAAGATATTGCGATGATTTATCAAGAGCCGAGCTTATGCCTTGACCCTACAGCCAAAATTGACGATCAAATCGCAGAATCCATACCTGATGACAGCATCATTGAAACCGGTTTCTTTGCTCGCCGAACGGCCAGAAAACAACGTGTAGTTGCCCTACTTCACAAAGTTGGGATCCGTGAACACAACAAGGTCATGTCGAGTTACCCACACGAATTGTCTGAAGGGATTTGTCAAAAGGTCATGATTGCGATGGCGATTGCTCGAGGGCCTAAACTCCTGATCGCGGATGAACCGACCACAGCGTTGGAAACCACGACTCGAGCACAGGTTTTTCGACTGCTAAAAAGCCTCAACCAGCTCAAGAATATGTCTGTTCTGATGATTTCACATGAACTCGAAGAAATCGCTGACTGGACGCACACGATGCATGTGCTGTATTGCGGCCAGATGGTTGAAGCGGGTCCAACGCAGGCCCTGTTTAACTTACCGCTGCATCCATACACGCAAGCCTTGGTGAAAAGCCTCCCAGATTACGGGCAAGGCGTCGCGCATAAAGAAGCGCTCTATGCGTTGAAAGGCACTATTCCACCTTTGCAACATTTGCCCATTGGATGTCGCCTAGGTCCTCGTTGTCCACAGGCACAAAAGGCCTGTGTTGTTACACCAACAGTAGAAAGAACGCATGGGCATTCATTTGCCTGCCACTTCCCTCTGGTGCGAGGAAAATAACATGCAGCCGGTTTTAAAAGTTCAAGCACTCAATAAAACGTTTCGAATTCGAGCGGGTATTTTCCAAAGACGTCAACTGCGTGTTTTAAACGACATCTCGTTTTGTTTGGCTGAAGGGGAAACACTTGCCATCATCGGCGAAACGGGCTCAGGTAAAAGTACCCTTGCGAAAGTGCTTGCTGGTGCCGAGAACTCCGACAGTGGGCAAATTTTGTTGGGGTCTGAAACGATCGAAGACGATGGTATCCGCACACCAGAATGTCGCTACATTCGTCTAATTTTCCAAGACTCAAACCGCTCGCTCAATCCTGGTCTCACAATCGGCGACGTATTGGATGATTGCTTGCGGTTTAATACGCAACTGACTGAAAATCAAAGACAGCTCAAAATTAAAGAAACGCTGAGTAAAGTTGGATTACTTAACGAACATCAAGAATACTATCCCCACATGTTCAGCGGTGGGCAACTACAGCGCGTAGCACTTGCTCGCGCTTTGATTTTAGACCCGAAAGTGCTGGTACTCGATGAAGCGCTATCGTCATTAGACCCATCCGTTCGAGCCCAAATCGTTAACCTTCTACTTAAGTTACAAAAAGAAACTGGGCTGAGCTTTGTATTAATCACACATCATTTGAGCACCGTTCGCCACATGAGTGATCAAGTTTTAGTTATGCATCGAGGTAAAGTGGTTGAATATGGTGAAACAGAACTTGTGTTCGCAGCGCCAAAATCCTACATCACGCAGCGGCTACTGAATTTTTAATTTAGTGGCCACTTTAACCTGAGTCTACGTCCAGTTATCCGCTCGGTTTGTCGTATTCTTTCACTAACTGCAGATATTTTGATTCAATAAAGTTCTTCTCTTTCGTCAGATGTTTAAGCGCACTCTGTGTCTGCTCGAGTTCTTTTTTAATTTCGGACACTTGGCCTTGATTCGCGGTAGTCGTGTGTTGGAGTTCTAACTGTTGAATAGCTTGATTTTGTTCCGCAATTTGACGTCGATAGTTTTGCAACGCGGCCAACATATCTCGCTTTTCTTGCTCAAAGGTGAGAGTCAGCGATTGTACACTTTGAGATCCCGTTGCCGAACTCTGTTCTTCTAATTGTTGTTCCAACTGTGCATACTTGTCGAGAAGTTCTTCTTTTTCCTTTTGCAGCGACTCCACAGTCTCATATTGGTCATAAAGCTTTCGTCTTGTTACGTGAAGCTTTTCAACACTTTTGTCTAAATCACCTTTTAATTTTTTAATAAGCGCGTGAGAGCGCATTAGCTTGCGATTTAGCTCATCTATTGTTGCTTGATCTTGGTCTGAAATTTGAGTTTGAGAAGAGCTTCGAACTTCGGCCAATTGTGATTCTAATGAGAGCTGTATTTTTGCCAATTCTGAAATAGTGTCAGCATGGCTTTTCACGTAGCTCAGTGCATTGTCCACCGACTCTCTACACATTGCCAATATCTCACTATCGTCTTGCCCACGAGACGATGTAGTATTGTGTATAAAATGACGAAACTCGCGCAAAATCAGCAACAGTATCAAAAACCAACCAGCTAAAATCAGTAATCCTAAGTTGCCGATCAATCCTTGAATAACCGTTCCAGAAATGGCAGTCTGCCACATAACTAGCCTCTTTTTTTTATACCGTATATCATGAGTTTAGTTTTACATAAAAAATATGCCTATACTAATTTAATCAAAGTGCATTTGGAGATTTTGTGAAAATCTTGATTGTAGACGATAGCTTAGCAACTTTAGAAATAGTCCGACGTGGCCTAGAAAAATTTGGTTATAGAAAACTACACATTCAAAAAGCAGACAGAGCTCGTAAGGCGCTGCAAATAATTGGACAATGGAAACCGGATATCGTGTTGACAGACTGGAACATGCCTGACATGTCAGGTATCCAGCTACTCAATGCAATCATGCAACGGCGACTTGATATGAAAGTTGCCATGATCACAACGGTAGATGACCAAGACCAAATTGAACTTGCGCTGCAAGCGGGTGCGGCATTTGTTTTGTCTAAACCATTTGATGACGAAACATTGCATAACCATATTTTACCGCTTGTACAAGGCGTGGAAAGCAGCGAGCTTTTGCTCAACAATGTTGAAATTGCGATTGATAGTGACCTTGCCTTACCTAAGCTCAATCAGCTTGAAAAGCTAATCCACAAACACATCGATGAAAACCTCGTCATTCAAACTATCAAACCACAACTCTTTGACGAGACAAAAGTACCCTGTGTAATGGCTGTTTACGAGGACCCTGAAAATCAAAAAATCAGAGCGGTTGGCGTACTCGATATTTATGCAACGTGCGTTATGGCAAGTAGCTGCAGGGTTATTCCTGTCGAAGAAGCGCAGCAAGCTATCCATCAATACATTGTATCTCCTGAAATCCTCGAGGCAGCTAAGGACGCCTTAACTCACACCGCTTACGCCTTTTTGGACAAACGCACTAGAAAGAGCTTACGCGTCAAAACCATTAAATTTGTACCTGCCACATTTAGTAAACTTGAACAATTATTTAAAACAGAAGTGACACGTAGGCTCGATTTTAGTTGTCAGCGGGAAGGGATGGCGCTTGGGAAAATACTGTTGGTAGGACTCTAGGACGCAAAAGGAACAAATAACGAAATCGAAAAAAAGCGCCTCATTTCAGTGAGGCGCTTTTTTATTACGCAATTACTCTTGTGAAGCCGCAGCTACTTTAACAAACTTAACGTCTGCTTGTGCTTTAAGCGCTTCTAACAAAGTGATGTAGTTTTTATTAGCCTGAGCCATCTCGAAATTTTTCGATTGTTGCTCATTAAGTGCCTCTTCCGCAGAAACTGGATTTACCGCTACAAGTTGTACGATAGCAGCATCACCACTAGTCAGTTCAACCACTGCTACTGGTTTAGAACTGTCCGTTGGGTGAGGTAATTTAAAGGCTTCTTTGACTATAGCCGGCGCAACCGAGTAGCTACGACGAGCAAGTGCATCTTCCGCTTTCACATCTAGATTCGCTTGAGAAACGACAGCATCAAATGCTTCGCCTGCCTGAATCTTCGCATACAACGCATCCGCTTGCGCTTTCACTTCCGTTGACGCTTTTTCTGTCTTCAAACGTTTTACAATCGTATCCTTCACGTCATCTAACGGTTTAGTCGTCGCTGGTTTGTAATCCGCAATACGAACAACAACAATGTGTTCTGGGCCAACTTCAACAATTTCCGAGTTAACACGATCTTCCAATATTTCTGGAGTTGCTAAGACTCGCGTGACAGCAGCGTTGTTAAGTGGCTCAGGAAGTGCTGATTTTGCCATAAGTGGCAATTTCTTCACTTCGACACCAGCCGCTTCAGAAGCGTCTAGCAGGCTGTCAGCAATTTCAAAAGCTTTTTCAGCGATAGCCGTTTGCTTTTGGTAGAACGCATCCACTTTTGCGTTACGCTCAAGTTCAGCAAGAAGTTCGTCATGAACATCTGCCAATGCTTTCACTTTGCCTTGCTGAAGATCAGTGAGTTTAATGATGTGGTAACCGAATTCAGATTTAACAATACCTGAAATATCTCCTTTGTTCGTCAGCGCGAATGCCGCTTCTTCGAACGCAGGATCCATCATGTCTTTTTCAATCCACTCTAAATCACCACCCACTTCCGCACTAACAACGTCAGACGATTCGGTTTCCGCCAGCTTGGCAAAATCTTCACCTGCGTTTAAGCGTGCAAGAATAGCTTCCGCTTTTTCTTTTGCTTTCGCATCATCTTCTGAATTATCGATCAAGATGTGCGCAACTCGACGACGCTCAGGCTCAGAATAATGAGACTTTTGCTCTTCATAATACGCTTTAACATCTTCTTCTGACGGAGCAGAAGCCAACTGAACATCATTTGCACTCAATTCAATGTATTCAACCGCCACTTGCTCTTCAGATTGGAACTGGTTTTGATTTAAGTCGTAGTAATCTCTAACTTCATCATCAGACACTGACATCGTGTCTACAACCGTGTTTTTACTTAAAATCGCATAATTCACGTTGCGCGTTTGCATTTCCAACGCCATCGCAGATTTCACTTCATTCTCAAGAACAAAGTCTGTACCTGCAACCGCTTGAACGAGCTGGCTACGCGTCATATCTTCGCGAAGAAACTCGCGGAATGAATCCGGTTGGAAATTCATTTGGCGAATAACTTGAAGGTAACGATCATTGCTAAACTCACCGCCCATTTGGAAATAAGGCATTTCCAAAATCGTTTGTTTAACTTTTTCATCGCTAACACGAAGGCCTAGCTCTTTTGCTAATTGTGTTTGTAATTCTTGCTGTACAAGACGTTCTACGACGCCTTGACGAACTTGAGCCATATAATTTGGGTCTTGCGCGATTTGGTTAAAGTACTCACCAAATTGTTGCTCAAGACGTGCACGCTCGTTTTCAAACGCGCGTGCAAAATCTGACTGGCCAATGACAACGCCATTTACTTCAGCGACTGGTTGTTCTGTAGTTCGACCCAGGTAACCACCAATCCCTGCTAAAGCAAAAGACAAGATCACTAAGCCTAAGATAATCTTGACTACAACGCCTTGTGAGCCTTCTCTGATCTTTTCTAGCATGTGTTATTCTCTTTATCTAAGCCAAAGCTACACCTAATGTGCGTGCCTTGTTTTACGCCGTTAACTATGTAAAAAAAGCGTATCTTACCAGATACGCTTTTTTTGGTGAAGCAAGTCATCGTTTCTCAGAACGTGATCACGTTAAAAACGCGTGACGTGCTCCGAGTGATTAGTTCACTGCGTCTTTAAGTGCTTTACCAGCTTTGAAAGATGGGATGTTTGCTGCAGCGATTTGGATCGTTTCACCAGTTTGTGGGTTACGACCTGAACGAGCTGCACGCTCACGCACAGAGAAAGTACCAAAACCAACTAGCGCTACAGAGTCGCCAGCTTTAAGAGCGCCAGTTACTGATTCGATGAATGAATCTAGAGCACGACCTGCAGCCGCTTTAGAGATGTCAGCATCAGCTGCGATTTGATCGATTAATTGAGATTTATTCACAATATCATCCTCTTACATTGTTATTATCAAGAGCGATTGTTTATTTTATTAACATCACTGCAAGTTAAAAATTTAGAGACATCAATTTGACTCTCTAATCCTATAATTCGCGTCAAGCCTAGACCACACAAGGGCTAGGCTTGATTCCAGTGCCTAACTTAACACACCTTTTAGATTTGAAAAGCCTTTTCAGACACTTTTTTAGCTTTTTTTCACTATTTACGCGGTTTCTAGCGAAATTTGCTCAATTGGATTTGCCAATGCTAAACGAAGCACATCATCAATCCAAGTAACTGGATGAATTTCTAGCCCTTCTAACACATTGTCAGGAATTTCTTTTAAATCACGTTCGTTCTTTTTAGGGATCAGAACGCGCTTAATTCCACCGCGATGCGCGGCCAATAGCTTTTCTTTCAAACCACCAATTGGGAGTACTTCACCACGCAAAGTAATTTCACCCGTCATAGCCACGTCTGAACGAACAGGGTTACCTGTTAGACTCGAGACTAATGCTGTGACCATGGCGATACCAGCACTTGGACCATCCTTAGGTGTTGCCCCTTCTGGCACGTGTACATGGATATCACGTTTCTCGTAGAAATCAGCATTGATACGAAGTTTCTCTGCGCGACTTCTTACAACCGTCATCGCAGCCTGAATTGACTCCTGCATTACATCACCCAAAGAACCGGTAAACGTGAGTTTCCCTTTACCTGGCACCGCAGCAGACTCAATTGTTAACAAATCACCACCAACTTCTGTCCAAGCTAAGCCCGTTACCTGACCGATACGGTCACCGTCTTCAGCCTTGCCATAATCATGGCGTTGAACACCTAGGTATTCGCCAAGATTATCACCGTCGATTGTGACATGATTGATGTTGTTATCGAGAAGAATCTCTTTTACTGCTTTCCTACACAGTTTTGAAATTTCACGCTCTAGATTACGAACACCCGCTTCACGCGTGTAGTAACGGATAATGCCAATGATCGCACTATCTTCAATGGTGATTTCTGAGTCCTTAAGTCCATTACGTTTTACTTGCTTTGGAATTAGGTGCTCCTTAGAAATATTGAGCTTTTCATCTTCCGTGTAACCAGACAAACGAATGACTTCCATTCGGTCCAAAAGTGGCCCCGGAATATTAAAGCTGTTTGAAGTAGCAACAAACATAACGTCTGAAAGGTCGTAATCCACTTCGAGATAATGATCTGCGAAGTTACTGTTTTGTTCAGGGTCTAAAACCTCCAACAAAGCGGAAGCCGGATCACCACGCATGTCTGACGACATCTTGTCTATCTCGTCGAGCAAAAACAGAGGGTTTTTAACACCGACTTTGGTCATGCTCTGGATGAGTTTACCTGGCATCGAACCGATATAAGTACGACGATGACCACGGATCTCGGCCTCATCACGCACACCACCCAGCGCCATACGCACATATTTGCGTCCAGTAGCTTTTGCAATCGACTGACCCAATGACGTTTTACCAACGCCCGGTGGTCCCACTAAACAGAGGATTGGACCTTTTAACTTGTTTGTACGTTGTTGAACAGCAAGATACTCGACAATACGTTCTTTTACTTTTTCCAAACCATAATGGTCTGAGTTCAGAATGTCTTCAGCGCCAGCTAAGTCTTTCTTCACCTTTGAACGCTTTTTCCACGGCACATTGATTAATGTATCAATATACGAGCGTACAACCGTCGCTTCGGCAGACATAGGCGACATCATTTTAAGTTTGTTCAACTCAGCTGTTGCTTTATCTTCAGCTTCTTTTGGCATACCCGCATCAGCAATGCGTTTTTTCAGCGTTTCAAATTCATCCGGGACATCATCAAGTTCACCGAGTTCTTTTTGAATGGCTTTCATTTGCTCATTCAAGTAGTACTCGCGTTGCGATTTTTCCATCTGCTTCTTAACGCGTGCCCGAATTTTCTTCTCAACTTGAAGTAAATCTATCTCACCTTCCATCAGTGCCATTAAGTACTCTAGACGTTCTGTTACGTCACTGATTTCAAGTACTTTTTGTTTTTCTACCACCTTCAATGGCATGTGCGCAGCCATCGTATCAGCAAGACGCGCGGCTTCATCGATTCCCGAGATTGAAGTCAGTACTTCTGGTGGAATTTTCTTGTTGAGTTTTACATACCCTTCGAACTGGCTAATTGCACTTCGAATGAAAATGTCTTGTTCTTGTTCATCGATGTGTGTCGATTCTACAAACTCGGCTTCCGCTTGGAAATATTCATCCGTGTTTATAAATTTAACGAGCTTTGCACGCTGATTACCTTCAACTAAAACTTTAACCGTTCCATCTGGTAACTTAAGCAGTTGCAGCACTGTCGCAACAGTACCCATCGAGTACAGGTCTTCTACAGCGGGGTCGTCTACCGTAGCGTCTTTTTGCGCGACTAAGAAAATTTGTTTGTCAGCATCCATTGCGGCTTCAAGACAACGGATAGACTTCTCACGTCCCACAAAAAGCGGGATGACCATGTGTGGGTAAACTACCACATCGCGCAGAGCCAGTACCGGGATCTCTACTCGATCCGTTCTTTCAAGTGTCATTCTACTCTCTTCGCACTGTTTATCTTTTAAAGGATTACTCAGCTATATGGGGATAGGCCAAGTAAAGTTCAATACATAGATAAAAAAAGGAGCCGAAAGCTCCTTTTTTTACAAGCCCTCTGATTATTCAGAAACAGCTTTGTCTTGACTGGTATTTTCGTAAATTAAGATTGGATCCGACTCACCTTTGATTACGGTTTCATCGATAACCACTTTAGATACGTCTTCCATCGAAGGCAGTTCGTACATAGTGTCCAGTAAAATCCCTTCGACGATTGAACGTAATCCACGCGCGCCAGTTTTTCTCACCATCGCTTTATGTGCAATTGCTTTCAGTGCATCTTCTCGGAATTCTAAATCCACACCTTCCATCTTGAATAACGCAGCAAACTGTTTCGTAAGTGCGTTTTTAGGCTCACTCAAAATCTGGATAAGTGCAGCTTCATCAAGCTCAGCAAGTGTTGCAACAACCGGAAGACGGCCAATAAACTCAGGGATCAAACCATACTTAACCAAGTCTTCTGGTTCAACTTGTTGGAACGCTTCCGTTAACGTTTGCTTGCTGTCTGCGCCTTTCACCTGAGCACCAAAACCAATACCCGTGTTCTTGTGACTGCGCTGCTCAATTACTTTATCCAAACCAGCAAATGCACCACCACAGATAAACAAGATCTTAGACGTGTCTACTTGCAAGAACTCTTGTTGAGGGTGTTTACGTCCACCTTGAGGCGGTACGGAAGCCACAGTACCTTCAATGAGCTTTAACAGGGCTTGTTGCACACCTTCACCTGACACATCCCTCGTAATTGAAGGGTTGTCGGACTTGCGTGATATTTTGTCAATCTCGTCGATGTAAACAATACCACGTTGTGCTTTTTCAACGTCGTAATCACACTTCTGCAGCAATTTTTGAATGATGTTTTCTACGTCCTCACCCACGTAACCTGCTTCGGTTAACGTTGTGGCGTCGGCCATAGTAAATGGCACATCGAGAAGTCGAGCTAATGTCTCAGCAAGCAATGTTTTACCACTACCTGTTGGTCCAATTAATAGGATATTACTCTTACCTAACTCAACGTCTGCTTTTGATTCTTGATTTCTTAGACGTTTGTAGTGGTTATAGACCGCAACAGCTAAGACCTTTTTTGCATGGTCTTGTCCGATTACGTAATCATCTAAATGATTGCGAATTTCTTTTGGCACAGGCAATTTATCAGCGGATGCCTGTTTGGGAGCGATGTCTTTAATCTCTTCCCTGATAATGTCATTGCAAAGCTCAACACATTCATCACAAATGTATACTGATGGACCTGCGATAAGCTTGCGCACTTCATGCTGACTTTTACCGCAAAATGAACAGTACAAGAGCTTTGTGCTTTTGTCGCCACCTGTTGGAGTGTCGGACATTCAACTACCTCTTACATAAAGACGTTATCAGCTAGGATAACTTGATACATGACCAAACTATACCAAATAAATTCACATTTAGCATAGTTTGGTAGCGTGTTTGCGCTATTTGTCACCACGATGTGTTAGCACGGAATCAACGATACCGTAATCTACCGCTTGTTGAGCGTTCATGAAATTATCGCGATCTGTGTCACGTTCAATCACTTCTAGTGGCTGACCTGAATGCTCTGCAAGAAGGCGGTTCAATTTATCTTTAATTGACAAAATTTCCTTTGCATGAATTTCAAAATCAGATGCTTGACCTTGGAAACCGCCAAGTGGCTGATGGATCATCACTCGAGAGTTTGGCAAGCAAAAACGTTTTCCTTTCGCGCCACCTGAAAGCAAGAATGCTCCCATTGATGCAGCTTGGCCAATACACACTGTACTGACATCAGGCTTGATGAAGTTCATCGTATCATAGATAGACATACCTGCTGTTACAGACCCACCAGGAGAGTTAATGTACAAGAAAATGTCTTTTTCTGGACTTTCTGATTCTAGAAACAGTAACTGCGCAACGATCAGATTTGCCATGTGGTCTTCCACTTGGCCTGTCATGAAAATCACACGTTCTTTTAATAGACGAGAATAAATATCGTAAGAGCGCTCACCTTTTGCCGTTTGCTCAACAACCATAGGCACTAGCGCATTAAGAGGATCAATCATACCATTTCTCATTTTTGTAAATTCCTTATTCACGCTCTGAGCGTGTTTAAGTGTCTAAGCCAGAAACTAAAATGGCCCGGACACTTTGCATTTGCAACGTATCTCGAGCCATTAAAACGTCAGCGAAGACTTAAGTCAACGACTTATTATGCACCCGTTTGTGGGTTCATGATTTCATCGAATGACTTAGCTACTTCTGTAACCGTTGCTTTAGCTAGGATAGCATCAATTGCTTGCTCTTCCATCGCTACATTACGCATTTGCTGCATTAACTGATCATTTGACTTGTAGTATTCAACAACTTCTGTTGGATCTTCATAAGCAGAAGCAACCGTTTCAATTAGCTCAACTACTTTTGCGTCGTCAATTTTGATTTCGTTTGACTTGATCACTTCACTTAGAAGTAAACCTGTCTTAACGCGTTTAACCGCTTGGTCTTGGAACAGCTCAGCTGGAAGCTCAGGCATGTTCTTTGCGTTGCCACCAAAACGTTGAGCTGCTTGTTGACGTAATGCGTCAACTTCTTGCTCAATTAGCGCTTTAGGAACGTCAACGTCGTTTGTTTCTAGAAGACCGTTGATTGCTTGCTCTTTAACCTGCGCTTTAACCGCTTGGCCAAGTTCACGAGACATGTTTTTCTTAACTTCTTCTTTAAGTGCGTCTACGCCGCCTTCAGCAACACCAAATTTAGTTGCGAATTCGTCGTTAAGTTCAGGAAGTTGTTGAACTTCAACTTTCTTAACCGTGATCTTGAATTGAGCCGCTTTACCTTTTAGGTTCTCAGCGTGGTACTCTTCTGGGAAAGTTACGTCAGCAACGAACTCTTCACCTGCTTTCTTGCCCACGATTCCATCTTCGAAACCAGGGATCATACGGTTTTGACCTAGTTGAAGTGGGAACTCTTCTGCTTTACCACCTTCAAATTCTTCACCGTCGATAGAACCAACGAAATCGATTGTTACACGATCGTTCTCGCCAGCTGCAGCTTCTGCTACTTCCCACGTTGCGTGTTGCTTACGAAGCGTATCAAGCATGTTTGCTAAGTCTTCGTCAGACACGTTAACAACTGGCTTTTCAACCGCGATTTTCTCTAAATCTTTAAGTTCAACTTCTGGGTAAACTTCAAAAGTCGCAACGAATTCTAGATCTTTACCAGCTTCTAGTGCTTTAGGTGCAAAAGTAGGCGCACCTGCTGGGTTGATCTTCTCAGCAATGATTGCCTCGATGTAGTTGCGTTGCATTAAATCGCCAGCAACTTCTTGACGTACAGCTAGGCCGTAACGCTTAGTAATAACAGCTACTGGAACTTTACCAGGACGGAAACCATCAATACGCTGTGTTTTTGACAGTTGTTGTAAGCGTTTTTTAACTTCAGTCTCAACGTTCTCTGCAGGAACGGTGATGGTCAGACGGCGCTCAAGGCCTTGAGTCGTCTCAACAGAAACTTGCATGATTTACCTCAATCTTCAATTTTGGCGGCACTCCGCCTTCCTTACAAACAAGTTGCTCATCACGGCATTTTCTTACCAAAACGTGTAAGCAGTTTTAAGCAAGAACGGATGTTACCTCTTGTTGCCTGCCCCAACAGGGCTCAATGTTAGTTAACTTGACGCGGCATTATAACCGATAAAATGCGAGAGTCGAGTAATACAGGGAAATAATTGCGATTCGCATGCTGTTCGCGTAAAAAAGAGACAAGATTGAGATATTTAAGAGAAGAAAGTGGTCGGCGATGCAGGATTTGAACCTGCGACCCCTAGTACCCAAAACTAGTGCGCTACCAAGCTGCGCTAATCGCCGATAAGATGTGTTTTTTGAGAAGATGGTCGGCGATGCAGGATTTGAACCTGCGACCCCTAGTACCCAAAACTAGTGCGCTACCAAGCTGCGCTAATCGCCGAACAATAAAGTTATGTAGGTGGGGCGACTGATGGGGATTGAACCCACGACAACCGGAATCACAATCCGGGGCTCTACCAACTGAGCTACAGCCGCCGCTACATAAAGATTAAAATAAGAATGGCGCACCCTGAAGGATTCGAACCTTCGACCGACGCCTTAGAAGGGCGTTGCTCTATCCAGCTGAGCTAAGGGCGCAAACTCGAAGTAAACAGCAAAATGCTACTTTCCTATTTTAAAAAAGTGGTCGGCGATGCAGGATTTGAACCTGCGACCCCTAGTACCCAAAACTAGTGCGCTACCAAGCTGCGCTAATCGCCGACATTTGTTGTTTGCGAGTCTCCTCGCTGGCAACGGGGTGCATAATAGTGATTTGCCCCATTGAGGTCAAACATTTTTTTAGAAAAACGTTCAACCGCTCAAATTTACCGCACAATGTTGAATTTATGAGTAATCCTGCTGAAAAACAAGCAATTGTTTTACCTAACACACCCATTGCGGACATTTATCCTAGATATTTTGATTTCGTTGCTTGGCGCTGATGCGGTTTTCTGCGAAAATACGCCTGATTATGCTGCTATACAAAATAGCGCTGGCGTAACCCCTTAAAACGCCATATCGTTCAAGTTATTCAATTCCTAAATAAAGGTCAAACATGACAGCAAACATCATTGATGGAAAAGCTATCGCTAAACAAGTAAGAAACAATGTTGCTAAACGCGTTGCTGAGCGTGTTGCACAAGGTTTGCGCGCACCAGGTCTAGCTGTGGTTTTAGTGGGACAAGATCCTGCAAGCCAAGTTTATGTCGGTTCAAAACGCAAAGCCTGTGAAGAAGTCGGGTTCATTTCTAAATCGTATGATTTACCTGGTGATACTAACCAAACTGAATTGTTGACTCTCATTGATAACCTCAATAATGATCCTAGCGTCGATGGAATTTTGGTACAGCTTCCTCTTCCTCAAGGATTAGATGCTGAAGAAATTCTTGAACGTATTCATCCACACAAAGACGTTGATGGTTTCCACCCATACAACATTGGCCGTTTGGCGCAGCGTATGCCGTCACTGAGACCTTGTACACCAAAGGGCATTATCACACTGTTGGATTCAACAGGCGTACGTTATAAAGGCATGCATGCTGTTGTTGTTGGTGCATCAAACATTGTTGGTCGTCCAATGTCGCTCGAATTACTACTTGCTGGATGTACAACTACGGTATGCCATAAATTCACTCAAGATTTAGAATCTCACGTACGTCGTGCCGATCTTCTTGTTGTCGCCGTTGGGAAACCTGAATTTATTCCTGGCGACTGGGTTAAAGAAGGTGCGATAGTGATTGATGTTGGTATTAACCGTCTTGAGTCTGGTCAACTTGTCGGTGATGTGGAATATCGTATTGCTCAGAATCGTGCAAGCTTCATTACACCTGTGCCTGGTGGCGTTGGTCCAATGACTGTAGCAAGTCTAATTGAAAACACCTTAGAAGCGTGTGAGAAGTATCACAGTTAGTCACTGGGATACATTCCAATAAAAAAGGCACGTTAGGTGCCTTTTTTATACTCTTGCAAATATGCTTGAGTTGGTCATTTTAATTAGCGTCTTGTCTGCAATCACTCCGAATGTGTAAATCACGCTGCGGGAATGGTATTTCGATTTCATATTTTCTGAAACTATCGTCTATTGCCCAAAGGTAATCGGACATTAGACTTGTAGGATGCTTAACAAAATCAGGCTCAACCCAGACACCCAACGTAAAATTCAAACTACTGTCACCAAACCCCGTCATCCACACCTTTGGTTCTTTACCTTCAATATCAAGTGTGTATTTAACTTCTCGTGCCGCTTCGAGCACGGCTTGCCGAACAATCTCTTTATCACTGCCATAGGCAACACTGAATGGAATACGAAATCGACGTAAGTTGTCGCTCAATGTCCAGTTCGTCACCATACCTGAGGTCAGTGTTGCATTCGGGATCAGTACATCGATATTATCGTTCGTGCGGATTAGGGTAGCGCGCATTTGAATTTCTTTTACTTCGCCCACCATACCATCTGCCAATTCGATAAAGTCCCCTACTTTTAAACTTTTTTCGAGCAAAATCATAATGCCGGAAACAAAATTATTCACTAATCCCTGTAAACCAAGCCCAATACCAACACCTAAGGCACTTGCGACTAACGCAAGTTCGGTGAGCTTAATTCCAAGCGCAAGCAAGGAAATAAGAAAGCCCACAAACAAAATGATGTAATGAATAATTCGCCCAATCACGTAAATAGACGTGACCGTCATCATTCCTTTTCGATTAGCCAATCGTTTGAAAGCTCGCTGCGTCAGATTCGCAATCAAAAAGGTGATCAAAAGTGCCGCAAGGAAAGAAATCAACTCACCAACCAGTAGCGAATAGCTTCCAAACTTAAATATGGGTGTGTCTAAAACGAGATTGATATCGTGCATAGTCATTTCTTATATTTAATTCATTTCACAAAAAAGCCGCGTTAGTTTCCTACGCGGCTTAGTTCGAAAAGTATCGTTATGCTTTACGCCAGGTTGTTTTACCCGCACTATCCTCGAGTACCACGCCCATTGCCGTTAATGCATCCCTCGCTGCGTCAGCCGCAGCCCAATCTTTATTTTCTCTCGCTGTTTTACGTGCTTCGATTAGTCCTTCGATTTTTGCCACTTCGTCAGCATCTTGCTCACCCTGTAAAAACGTTTCAGGGTCTTTTTGAGCAATACCTAGTACGCTCGCAAGCTTAACAAGTACATAGGCTAATTCCCCTGCCTTTGTTTTATCGCTGTCTTTCAGAATATTCAATTCTTTTGCAAGTTCAAAAATAATAGGGAGCGCTTCAGGCGTATTGAAGTCATCGTTCATTGCGGCTTCAAATCGAGCAACGTAATCGTTACTCAATAAATCAACTTCAACCAATTCCACACCGCGAAGGGCTGTATAAATTCGTTCAAGCGTTGCTCGCGCTTGTTCTAAATTCTCTTGAGAATAGTTCAACTGACTACGGTAATGGCCGTTAATTAAGAAATAACGAACCGTCTCAGCATCAAATTCTTTCAAGACATCTCGAAGCGTAAAGAAGTTACCAAGCGATTTTGACATCTTCTCTTTGTTTACCTGCACCATTCCAGTATGGATCCAAGTGTTGACATATTGCCCGTTATTCGCGCAGCAAGATTGTGCAATTTCATTTTCATGGTGAGGGAATTGAAGATCCGAGCCGCCACCGTGAATATCAAAATGTTCACCTAAATGTTTTGAACTCATCGCACTACATTCAATGTGCCAACCCGGGCGGCCCTCACCCCATGGTGATTGCCATGAAGGCTCTCCTGCTTTCGCTTTTTTCCACAGCACAAAATCTAACGGGTCGTCTTTACCTTCAGCCACTTCAACACGCGCACCAGCTTGCAGCATGTCCAAATCTTGCTGTGAAAGCTTGCCATAATGTTCAAAGGTCGATACATCAAAAAGCACATCACCATTTGTTGCAACATACGCATGGCCTTTGGTAATTAGGCGTTCGACCATGGCAATAATTTCATCCATGTGACCCGTTACCGTCGGCTCAATGTCCGCTCTTAGCATATTCAACGCATCAAAATCATCGTGCATTGCTTTTGTCATTCTAACTGTTAAATCATTAATCGCTTCATTGTTTTCATTCGCGCGCTTGATGATTTTATCGTCAACGTCTGTAATATTACGTACATAAGTGACGTCGTAACCAAGGTGGCGCAAATAGCGATTCATTACATCGAAAGAGACATACGTACGAGCATGGCCAACGTGGCAATAATCGTAAATGGTTATACCACACACATACATGTCTACTTTGCCCGGTTTTAATGGCTTAAAGTCTTCTTTTTGACGTGTTAATGTGTTGTAAATTTGTAACATCGAGTCTCTTTCCTAATTCAACATAGTTAGTCTTACATAATAATAACATCATGCTGTGACACACTCTATACCAAAATGAGGTATATGGCGCGATTGGGTGTTTTGTACAATCCCTTAATGTGCTGTAAACTATAGACCTTTTAAACACATTCATATTGAGTAGGAATATCATGGTTGTTCTACACACCAATTACGGCGAAATCCGCCTAAACCTTTTTGCTGACAAAGCACCTGAAACTGTTGAAAACTTCCTTAATTACGCAAAATCAGGTTTTTACGACGGTACTATCTTCCACCGTGTAATTGACGGCTTCATGGTACAAGGCGGTGGTTTTGAGCCTGGTATGACTCAAAAGTCAGTACAAGCACCTATCAAAAACGAAGCGAATAACGGCGTTAGCAATTCGGTTGGCACGATTGCAATGGCGCGTACGCCAGATCCACATTCAGCGACAGCACAATTCTTTATCAACGTGAACAACAATACGTTTTTGAACTTCTCAAGCGAAACATCACAAGGTTGGGGTTACTGCGTATTCGGTGAAGTAGCTGACGGCATGGAAATTGTAAATAAAATCAAAGCAGTTGCGACTGGTTCTCACGGTTTCCACCAAGACGTTCCGTTAGAAGACGTAATCATTGAAAAAGTAACGGTAGAATAATCTATCGCCACGGGCAGGGTTACCTGCCCATGTTTTTGTTTTGGGACTTTATGCGTCAAACTTATTTCATCTCCGATTTACATCTGTCTGAAAATCGCCCTGATATTCTTCATGCCTTCTACCAATTTCTCGATAGTCATATGACATCCAATGTCGATGCTTTGTACATCCTTGGCGACTTTTTTGAAGTGTGGGTTGGTGATGACTATGAAACACCATTTACTATAGAGATTGCGGAAAAGCTGAATCAACTCGCGGAAAAAAACATTAACGTGTATTTCGTACATGGTAATCGTGATTTCCTTGTTGGCAAACGCTTCGCCGCTAGTGCCAGCATTGCCCTATTACCAGAACAATCTGTAATTGATTTGTACGGTACTCCCACGGTGATATTGCACGGCGATGAAATGTGCACTCAGGACGAAGCATACCAAGCATTCCGACGCAAAAGTCGCGGTTGGTGGTGGCCTCGTTTAATGTTAGCCATGCCGCTTTGGTATCGAAAACGCGTTGCTCGACAGGCACGAGAAAAGAGCAAACTAAGTCAAATGGACAAACCCCCAGAGGTTTTGGATGTGACGCAAGATGCCGTCACCAAGATGTTTGAAAGATTCGCAGTCAAAGACATGATACACGGCCATACACACCGACCCAATATACATAAAAACGAAGTATTTGGTTCAACGCGCACTGTATTAGGTGATTGGTATACACAATCAAGCTACATTGTCGCCAATGAAAATGGGTTGAGTTTGCACTGTGATCCATTTGCTAAATGAAGTTAGTTGCACGTATTGATCAACAAGGCTAATACGTGCAAACATCACCCAGCTTTTCGAGGATTACCACTGTGAAACTTAAAATCCTCATCAAACGCAGCGATTAATTCCGCTTCGACCTGCCCAAAAAACGCAACTCGTTCAGAAATATCACAACCAGCAATTTCTTCCGCAAGCGTCAAATAATCCTGATAGTGACGCGCTTCAGAGCGAAGTAATGATACATAGAACTCACCCAGCGCTTTATCTACATGCGGCGCGAGTTTAGCGAAACGTTCACACGACCGAGCTTCGATGTACGCCCCAACAATGAGTTTATCAATCAGAGTGTTGGGTTCGTGTGTCGTCACATGACGTAACATGCCTTTGGCATAACGGCTTGATGTAATGTTTTCATAGGGAATGTTATTATCAGACATAATTTCAAGCACTTGATAAAAATGATGCAATTCCTCTTTAATGAGCAATACCATTTTATCGATGAGATCTTGTCCGTATGGTGACCCTGATTTTGGCAGCATCGCCTTCGTTAAGTTATTGAACTTACTTAATTCGCGCCATTCACCTTCTTTACGGTAAGTGTAATCTTCAAATGGCTTTAACCAAGTCAACAGTGCATCGGCGCTCGCGCCGTCTACTGCGTATTTTCGGATTAAATACATAGCCGATTGAGCTGCTTTCAACTCGCAGACTAAGTGATCGGTAAGAATAACAGCCAAATTCTCAGGCTTTTTGGCTTCTTCAACCCACTCATCCGGCGTAGAACACTGTAAAAACGCGTTAATTGGGGCGAGTAATTCGCTGTATTTCTCTAGCATGGCTTTACACTTTCATTCAAAACTGACGCCATTTTACCACAAGGCATCCCTGTGCACAGCACACAGGCTGATTTGCATTCTCGAAATCAATGGCTTTCGTTTTGTTACATATTCTCATTGATACGACAAAATAAGATTAGATAAAAGTCTACTTTACAACCTTCTTTTACCATTTCTTGACAAAAAATGAACGGTAGCTCATACCTAATTTAAGCTGTACAAAAAAAGGCAGCGAACCATTTAAGGGGCTAACTATGATATTAAACCATCTGTGGGGCTTATACGCTCATCCATTAGAAGAATGGCAAACTATCGATAACCGTCATGAGAACGTAAAATATAGTTTGTCGCACATTGCTTTAATCGCGCTAATTCCAAGCCTTATGGGCTATTATTCCTCTGTTTATTTGGGCTGGAGCATCGGTACTGGTGACAATGTCTACCTGACGCATGAAAGCGCTGTGCTCATCGGCGTCGCCATGTACTGCGCTTTAATCCTAGGGGTGTTTGCACTCGCTTATCTTGCCCATTGGATGGCAGTAACGTTCGGTGCGAAACCTACCTTTACTCAAACGCTTGAATTGGCGGCCTACACCGCAACGCCAATGTTTATGTCTGCGTTTGCGTCTTTCTATCCTGAATTGTGGTTTGTGGCGTGTGTCGGCATGGTTGCACTCGCCTACTCTGTTTATTTACTGTACACCGGAGTCCCAATTTTAATGCATATTCCAGAAGAACGAGGCTTTATTTACGCGAGCTCGGTAGTAACGTGTGGTCTTATCCTTCTTGTCATTATCCTCGCTGCCACAGCAATTTTGTGGACCAACGGCATCATTTCTCCAACGTTTACATGATTTGAGCATGAAGTCCTTAGCAAACAAAAAGGAGCGCTAGCGCTCCTTTTTTCTATTCACAAATCCGCTTGCGCGATTAGTCATTTGAACCCGTTTCTTGATTATGGAGTTCAAGTCCCGCTGACATGGCCATATCACGAGATGACTTTGCTTTATCATTTCGCTGTGCATCTATACGGTTAAGATAGGTTTGATCTATGTCGCCCGTGATGTACTTACCGTCGAAAACCGCCGTTTCAAACGCCGTAACTTCAGGGTTTTCTTGACCTACTGCGGCGATTAAATCGTTAAGTGACTGGTAAATAAGACCATCTGCACCAATGTATGCATTGATGTCTTCTACTTCACGCCCATGAGCAATTAACTCAGTGGCCGAAGGCATATCAATACCGTATACGTTAGGGAAACGTACTTCTGGTGCAGCTGATGCAAAATACACTTTCTTAGCACCTGCTTCACGCGCCATTTCAACGATTTGAGCAGACGTTGTACCACGTACAATTGAATCATCGACTAGGAGTACATTTTTACCTTTAAACTCACGGTCAATTGCGTTCAATTTACGACGTACTGACTTTTTACGTAGTTCTTGACCTGGCATGATAAACGTACGGCCGATGTAACGGTTTTTTACGAAACCTTGACGATACGGAAGCTGTAGCACAGACGCTATTTCAAGTGCGATATCACATGACGTCTCAGGGATTGGAATAACCACATCGATGTCTTTATCGCCCCATTCACGTGCAATTTTTTCACCAAGCTTGGTCCCCATGTTTACGCGTGTTGCGTAGACCGACATCTTGTCGATAACAGAATCTGGACGTGCAAAGTAAACGAATTCAAAAATACATGGCGCCAATTTTGTTTTTTCAGCACACATTTGAGTAAACAATTCGCCATCTTCCGTTACGTAAATTGCTTCACCTGGCGCAACATCACGAATGAACTCGAAACCATCGGTTTGCAGTGCAACACTTTCTGACGCAAACATGTACTCGACACCGCGTTCAGTTTCACGCTTACCAAACACCAGTGGACGAATACCATGTGGATCACGAAACGCAAGCATACCGTGACCAATGATCATTGCAATGCTTGCATAGCCACCCGACACTAGGCCATTAACCGCTGAGATAGCTTTAAAAATATCTTCAGCTTCATAACGTAGCTTGTCAATTTTACTCAGTTCATGAGCCAAAATATTTAGTAGGATTTCAGAATCTGAAGTCGTGTTTACATGGCGACGCGCTTGGGTAAACAGAAGCTCTTTGAGCTGCTCTGCATTGGTTAAGTTACCATTGTGCGCAAGTGCAATACCAAAAGGCGAGTTAACGTAGAAAGGCTGTGCTTCTGCAGAGCTTGATGAACCAGCGGTTGGGTAACGGACATGGCCAATACCAATATTACCTTCTAAGCGCTTCATATGACGCGTATGGAAAACGTCTTTTACCAAGCCGTTGTCTTTGCGCAAACTAAATGTATTGTTGTTAATGGTAATGATGCCAGCTGCATCTTGGCCGCGATGTTGCAAAACAGTTAAGCCGTCATAAATCGCCTGATTAACTGGCGTCTTTCCGACTATCCCAACGATACCACACATTAAATATTTCCTCGCCGATTAACGGTTTACTGAATTTAAAAAGCTTGAATTGCCTTCCAGATAGGAGAAGAACCACTCAACAACAAATCCAAATTCAGGGATTAACTTAGATGACGTCCACCAAGTTGTAGATGGGGCATTGGTAAACGCATCAAGGAAGAATAGTAAGGCGCTAACGACCAACACACCTCTGAGTGCACCGAATACTAAACCGAAAACTCGGTCTGTACCGGACAATCCTGTTCGTTGAACAAGTTCGCCAAGAACAAAATTGATAAACCCACCTAACAGGATAGTCGCAATAAATAGTATGGCAATTGCGGCAGCATTTCTTAAAAGGGGTTCTGAAATGAATGTTAGGAAGGTAGAAAGATATTGATAGAACATGCTGGAGATGAAAAAGGCGCCGACCCAAACGGTCAACGACATGGCTTCTTTTACGAAACCGCGGATTAATCCAAAGAAAGTGGACAATCCTATTAAACCGAGTATGGCGTAATCAACCCAGAGCATAATTACCAATAAGTCGTAAATTTGGGGCGCATTCTATAAGACCGACACGATAAATGCCAGATCATTTTGTTGGTTCAAACTCAGTCAAGCGACCGTTTAACTTAGTCAACTTTTTAAGTTCCAACAACTTACCTTCTAATGCTGCTTTATTTGTTGTCGGGCCTACAAACACTTTTGTTAATGTTCCATTAGGCGTTTTAACCGGACGGGTAAATGTATCAAAACCTGCTTTTTTTAACTTCTCAACTAGCGCGTCTACGTTTGCTTTGTGCGAGAAACTACCAAGTTGAATGACGTACGCCGTTTTATCTAGATTTGGATTACGTTTTTTCGCCACAGCCGTTACTTCTACAACCGGCTTTTCAATTTTTGCTGCTTCCGTTTTAACAATAGGCTGTTCTGCCATTTCTACATTGTCGTGCTTAGGTTCAGTTGAAGACGGACTATTCGTTTCAATTGCACTTGCTTCCTCAGCCAATGCAGCTTGATAAGAGGCATTATCTTCGTCCAATGCCTGCTCATTTTCAATGACATCTTCAGATGGACGCTCAGCAACATCAACTTTGGCATTAACTTCGGCTTGTAAATCAATCGTGGTGAATTCAGGACGCTCTGGGATAGTAGGAAACGACTCTTTGTGATGAACTTTCTCGCCATCCAAAATATTTGGAATAAAAACGATTGCTGCTACTACAACAATACTCGTCCCTACTAATCGGTTTACAAACGACGAATTCACCTACTTTCCTCTTTTTACTGCCAATACTCGATAGCTTCTGCCACCGTATAAAATGACCCAAATACGATAAGAAGCTCATCATTATTCATCGTTGGAAGAATATTCTTCAAAGCATCTGTAACACTGTCGGCTTCCGACACGGTCCGACTTGTGTGCTCCTGCACCAAATCAGCCAATACTTTTGCAGGCTCAGTTCTTGGCCCTTCCAGTTTAGCTACGGTCCAACGATTGACGACATCAACTAATGGTAAAATAGCGTTAGTTTTGTCTTTGTCGGAAAGCATAGCGACTAATGCGTGGATTTTAAAGCCTTTGTTTGAAAACTCTCGAAGCTTTCCAGCAAGATAACGTGCAGATTCCGGGTTATGCGCAACATCCGTATAAACCAACGGTTGTTCACTCAAACGTTGAAATCGCCCTTCTACCTGCAATTCTTTCAGCACTCGTCGTGATGTTGCTTCGTCAGGCAACAATCCTAGCGTCGCTAGCACCGTAAACGCCGTTGCAGCGTTTTGCGCAGGAATAGCTGGGAGGTCAAATTCCCAAGCCTGCGTTAGATACGTCCAAATAAACGACGATTCTTTTTGAATAAATTCGAAATCCGTACCACTCAGGATCAGGTCAGCTTGTATTTCATTGCCATAATCAGTCACCGTGAGAGGTATGTTTAAATCCCCGACAATCGCTGGGATCCCTTTTCTAAAAATGCCCGCCTTTTCGTAACCTACTTTTTCTCGAGTATCCCCAAGAAAATCTTTATGGTCTAAATCAATCGTCGTAATAACGGTCGCAAATGGATTAACAATATTAGTGGCATCAAAACGTCCACCCAACCCTACCTCAAGGACAACATAATCAACAGCAAAACGCTTAAAGATAGACAACCCACCTAACGTTCCATATTCAAAATAGGACAAAGATATCTCGCCTCGGCCTTGTTCGATTTCGTTGAATGCGTCAATGTGGTATTGGTCGTCTAACTCTTGACCATTGATGCGTACTCGCTCATTGTAGCGAACCAAATGCGGAGATGCATACGTACCAACAGAATAGCCTTGTTCCAGTAAAAGCGCTTCAAGTAAACGACACGTTGTTCCTTTACCATTTGTTCCAGCGACAAGAATGATTTTACTCGGTGAATCAATATAGCCCAGTGACTGTGCAACTTTCGCTACACGTTCGAGACCCATATCAATGGTTTTAGGATGAATTCGTTCTAAATAAGAAAGCCAATCTTGCAATGAAGAAGATTGGCTTGGAATTGAATTTAACATATCAGCACAAAGCTTCCGTAAAAAATTTACGCTACTCTATGCTCTTGTTCTGTAGAAGGCAAGTTCATGAACTTTGCAATGATGCGAGCAAGGTTATCACGCATTTCGCGACGGTCAATAATCATGTCGATTGCGCCGTGTTCCAATAAGAATTCACTACGCTGGAAGCCTTCAGGCAATTTTTCACGTACGGTTTGTTCGATAACACGAGGGCCCGCAAAGCCGATAAGTGCTTTTGGTTCCGCAACGTTGATATCACCAAGCATAGCTAACGATGCTGATACACCACCCATTGTTGGGTCAGTCAGTACTGAAATGAACGGTAAACCACGCTCACTCATTTTTGCCAACGCAGCGCTGGTTTTCGCCATTTGCATGAGCGACATAAGCGCTTCTTGCATACGAGCACCACCTGACGCAGAAAAACAAATCAACGGCATGTTATGCTCAAGACATTCATTTACGGCATCAACGAAACGAGCACCAACTACTGATGCCATTGAACCACCCATGAAGTTAAATTCAAAGGCCACGGCTGCAACAGGGATACCTTTCAGGCTACCTTTCATTGCAACAAGCGCGTCTTTCTCACCACTGACTTTTTGAGCTTGAACAATACGATCTGAATACTTTTTAGAGTCTTTAAACTTCAGCACGTCTTGTGGTTCATGTTGTACACCAAGTTCTTGGCGGCCCGCATCGTCCAAGAAATACTCAAGACGCTTACGACCACTTAAACGCATGTGATGATCACACTTTGGGCAAACATTTAACGCTTTTTCAAGCTCTGCTTTGTATAGGATTGCATCACAATCACCACACTTAGCCCAAACACCTTCCGGGATCTCTTTCTTTGTCGATGACTTTGAAGTCTTAGGTAAGATCTTTTCTAACCAACTCATTTGCAACTCTCTCGTGCTTAAATCTGTGTCAAGGTCTACATACAGCAGACAAACTGCAGCCATTAAATCATGGATTTACTTCAGTTAATAGAAAAAACTGGTCGGTTTAGTATGGCTAGACTCCGCGTTTACTCGCATCTCTCCTTTACTGCGGAGAATCAACGCAATGTGTGTTATTACTGCACCGATAAATTCACATTCACCAACAACCTAGCCTATTGTTTTATCAGGTAAAAACAATGGACCTACAGGCTGTTTAGGGATCCCAAATTCAGCGGGATAATCTACATCAACGAGATAAAGGCCATTCGCTTTTGCGGTTGCGCTCGCTTTGGTGCGGTCTTTTAAAGCCAATAACTCAGGCATCCACTCAACAGGTAAACGTCCCGATCCAATATCAAGTAATGTTCCTGTGATGTTTCTCACCATGTGGTGTAAAAAAGCGTTTGCCTTAATATCGATGACAATAAAATCACCAGTACGGCTAATATCAACATGATGAATATTTCGAAATGGTGTATGCGATTGACAATGCACTGCACGGAATGAGCTAAAATCTTGCTCACCAAGTAAGTGTTGCGCTGCAACATGCATTTTTTCTGCATCGAGCTTTGGGTAATGATGGGTAATACCTGAACGTAAAATAGCGGGACGGTATGCGTGGTTCAAAATGACATAACGATAGCGTCTTGCCGTTGCACTAAAACGAGCGTGGAAGTCTTCATTGACCAACGTCGCAAAGCGGACGGCTATGTCATCAGGCAGTTGTGAGTTTGCGCCGAGTGCATAGGCCTTCAAGTCACGAGGGTTGTGCGTGTCAAAGTGAATGACCTGCCCCGTTGCGTGCACACCAGCATCAGTTCGTCCTGCGCAAAAAATTTCTACAGGGTGGTCACTGATTTTAGACAGCACCTTTTCAATTTCTTGTTGCACGCTATTTACGTGGTTCTGGCGTTGCCAACCACTGTAGCGCTCCCCTTGATATTCTATACCTAACGCAAAACGCATTATTTTAACTCTGTACTGATTAAACTGTGGCGCATTGTAAGAAATATTACTTCATATTAAAAGCGAAGGGCTGCAAACGCAGCCCTTTAATCTACTTTACGCTGATATAACGCATTATTTCGTTTTGAGTAGCAACTGGTCCGCTTCTGCCTGCAAACTATCAGGACCGTTGTCTAAAACATCTCGAATACTTTCTGCAGCAGATTCCAAATCGCCAATTTCTAAATAAGCTCGAGCAAGATCCAGTTTGGCTGAAAAACCGCCTTCTTCCGTGTCTACATCAACTGCGTTTTCGCCAGCTAAAAACTCTTCAAAATCGCCTAAACCAACATCCATATTGATTTCTTCGTATGGTTCGTTATCCAGCTCAGCATCATCGCTTTGTTCAAGCAACGACTCAATATCAACGAAATCTTCAGACGCTATAGCCTGACCTTCTGTAGGTGTCTCCACGTCCTGAATATCTTCATCCGCCAACAAGGCATCAAAGTCGACATGCAGTTGCTCCTCATCAGCATCCAAAGGTTCTGGCTCTGCTAGCTCATTCAATAACGCGTCGAAGTCAGTTTGTGTGAAGTCAGCCATGAATTCTTCTTCAATAGCCTGCTCATCAACAAGTGGTGGTTTCTCTAGGTCTAGTTGAGCCGTTACCTTGTCGTTTTCCACTCCTTCATCAAGTTCTTCAACTTGACCTAACGCGTCATCCAATTCAGCCAAAAAGGCTTCTGGCGATCTTTCTGACTTATCAGATTGTTTAGGCTCATCGTCTTGGACAAAATTTGCCTCATCGAATTGAGATGAATTAAGTTCATCTTCTAATTCTTGTTCTTCTGGGCCACTCGCAATGTCTAACTCGTCTTCAAAATCGTCGAGACTCAACTTGTCATCATTGAAATCACTTGAGTTAAGCTCAGCATCTAAATCAAACGCACTGTCTTCTAGGTCATCGGCAGTGACTTCGAATTCATCGTCCAACTCGTCTTCAAGTGAAAATGCTTCCTCGTCTTCTAGCGTCATTGCCTCATCAGTAAACGCTTCGGAGTGTAGCTCAGCATCGAGCGCCGACTCGTCGTCAAGTATCGTTTCCGAATCTGTATCTGCTTCCGACTCAGCCTCAACAGTGGCGTTATCACTTAGCGTTTCGAGTTCATCGTCCAACTCGTCTTCAAGTGAAAACTCTTCCGCGTCTTCTAGCGTCATTGCCTCATCAGTAAACGCCTCGGAGTGTAGCTCAGCATCGAGCGCCGACTCGTCTTCAATAGGCGTTTCTGCGACGATGTCTTCTTCCGACTCGACCTCAACCGTGGCGTTATCACTTGGCGTTTCGAGTTCATCGTCCAACTCATCTTCAAGTGAAAATGCTTCCGCATCTTCGAGCGTCATTGCCTCGTCAATAAACGCCTCGGAGTGTAGCTCAGCATCGAGCGCCGACTCGTCGTCAAGCATCGTTTCCGAATCTGTATCTGCTTCCGACTCTACCTCAACAGTGGCGTTATCACTTGGCGTTTCGAGTTCTGCTTCCGACTCAGCCTCAACAGTGGCGTTATCACTTGGCGCTTCGAGTTCATCGTCCAACTCATCTTCAAGTGAAAATGCTTCCGCATCTTCGAGCGTCATTGCCTCACCAGTAAACGCCTCGGAGTGTAGCTCAGCATCGAGCGTCGACTCGTCGTCAAGCATCGTTTCCGAATCTGTATCTGCTTCCGACTCTACCTCAACAGTGGCGTTATCACTTGGCGTTTCGAGTTCATCGTCCAACTCATCTTCAAGTGAAAATGCTTCCGCGTCTTCTAGCGTCATTGCCTCATCAGTAAACGCCTCGGAGTGTAGCTCAGCATCGAGCGCCGACTCGTCGTCAAGCATCGTTTCCGAATCTGTATCTGCTTCCGACTCTACCTCAACAGTGGCGTTATCACTTGGCGTTTCGAGTTCATCGTCCAACTCATCTTCAAGTGGCATTGCCTCATCAGTAAACGCATCAGAGTTTAACTCCGCATCCAAATCAAACTCATTTTCATCTTGTTCATTTACATCCGCAGACAAAGTTTCCGTTTCGCTGTCCAGATCAATGTCGGATTCGAATGCATCATCAAGATTTGCAGAAACCTCGTTATCGTCGGCATCAAAAGCTAATTCTGGGTACTCTTCAAGTTCGGCACTTGGTGTTACGACATCTTCTAATGTCTCGTCTTCTGACATTAGGTCGATTTCGTCCACCAGCGGATCATCACCAAGATCGATGTCGACTTCTTCTACATCATCATCAAGTGGGTCATGCCATTGTGGCTGCTGTGGCGCTAATTCGTCGTCTGTTGCTTGGAGTTCATTTAAAAGTTGATCAACATTCTTAAAGTCGCCTAACGCTTGCTCCTGCAGGTTATCTTCTTGACTACTTTCGCCATCTAGTTGTGCGAGTAAATCATCTCCATCAATTAACTCAGCTTCATCAGGTTCATTATCTTCAAAAGGATCAATCTCAGATTGTTTTGATGATATTGTTGTTTCTTCGACGTCATTCACATCGCCAAAATTCGTATCATCCAAGACATCCTGCAGAGATGCTAAATCACCAATCTGTGGCTCAGGATCTTCAGAAAGCGATTCTTCTGATAGTGCGTCTTCTGCTGGTTCTTCCTCCAGCAGCGCATCAAGGTCGTCTAGCTCAGGATCTTCAGAAAGTAATTCTTCTGACAATGCGTCTTCTGCTGGTTCTTCCTCCAGCAGCGCATCAAGGTCGTCTAGTTCAGGATCTTCAGAAAGCGATTCTTCTGACAATGCGTCTTCTGCTGGTTCTTCCTCCAGCAGCGCATCAAGGTCGTCTAGTTCAGGATCTTCAGAAAGTAATTCTTCTGACAATGCGTCTTCTGCTGGTTCTTCCTCCAGTAGCGCATCAAGGTCGTCTAGTTCACGATCTTCAGAAAGCGATTCTTCTGATAGTGCGTCTTCTTCTGGTTCTTCCTCCAGCAGCGCATCAAGGTCGTCTAGCTCCGTATCCTCAGAAAGTGACTCTTCTGACAATGCGTCTTCTGCTGGTTCTTCCTCCAGTAGCGCATCAAGGTCGTCTAGTTCAGGATCTTCAGAAAGTAATTCTTCTGACAATGCGTCTTCTGCTGGTTCTTCCTCCAGCAGCCCATCAAGGTCGTCTAGCTCTGGATCTTCAGAAAGTAATTCTTCTGGCGATGCGTCTTCTGCTGGTTCTTCGTCCAACAGCGCATCAAGGTCGTCTAGTTCAGGATCTTCAGAAAGTAATTCTTCTGATAATGCGTCTTCTGCTGGTTCTTCCTCCAGTAGCACATCAAGGTCGTCTAGTTCAGGATCTTCAGAAAGCGATTCTTCTGACAATGCGTCTTCTGCTGGTTCTTCCTCCAGCAGCGCATCAAGGTCGTCTAGCTCCGTATACTCAGAAAGTGATTCTTCTGATAGTGCGTCTTCTTCTGGTTCTTCTTCTAAAAGCGCATCAAGGTCGTCTAGCTCTGGATCTTCAGAAAGCAATTCTTCTGACAATGCATCTTCTGCTGGTTCTTCGTCCAGCAGCGCATCAAGGTCGTCTAGCTCTGGATCTTCAGAAAGTGATTCTTCTGATAGTGCGTCTTCTTCTGGTTCTTCGTCCAGCAGCGCATCAAGGTCGTCTAGTTCAGGATCTTCAGAAAGCGATTCTTCTGACAATGCATCTTCTGCTGGTTCTTCTTCCAACAAAGCATCTATATCATCTAGCTCTGTATCTTCAGAAAGTGATTCTTCTGATAGTGCGTCTTCTTCTGGTTCTTCCTCCAAAAGCGCATCAAGGTCGTCGAGTTCAGGTTCTTCTTCCAACAAAGCATCTATATCATCTAGCTCTGTATCTTCAGAAAGTGATTCTTCAGACAATTCGCCTAAATCAGGCTCTTCGTCCAATAGCACATCAATATCATCGAGACTTACCTCTTCAGTCAGTGGTTCTTCAGCGAGTAACTCATCTGAATCGGCAACCGCAATAGTATCTCGCGTTTCTTGCACGTCATCCAACAAACTATCAATGTCATCGAGATCGAATGGTTCGTCGGCAAGTTCATCCGTTGATTCAGAAGGGTCGTCTAAATCAGTATTCGCATCTAAAAGCGCATCAATGTCGTCCACGTCGACGGGGGCATTGCTTTGCTCTTCTTGAACTTCATCTAAGAGTGAATCGATATCATCGACTTCGTCGAGTAAATCATCTTCCTCCAACAAATCACCTAAGTTATCGGCCTCGTCTGTAATTTCGTTTCCTTCAGAACTAGACTCCTTTTCGAGATTTGCCGAATCAATAAGACTGTCAATGTCGTCTAAATCAAACTCTTCATCATCTTGGACAGGGGCATTATTTTCAAGCAAAGAATCAATATCAACATCAACATCATTGTGCGTGTCAGTTGCTAATTCTTCACTCAGTGCGGCTAATGCATCGTCACTCACATCCAGAGTGTTGTCGTCTGAAAGATCAAGCTCGTCGTCGGAGCCTGCTACTTCTTTGAACAAATCGTCAATATCATCTGCACTGAGAATATCTCCGCCATCTCCCGCAGACTCAACATCTAGATCGATTTCATCAAGCGCATCACCGTCAAAGTTTTGTTGCAAGAAGTCATCTAAATCGTCACCAGTCTCGAGCGCGTCGATGTCGCCAATTTCGTCATCAAACGCAATGTCTTCCGAAAGCAAACTGTCTAGTTCATCGTTGTCTAGAACACTATTAGAATCTTCAAATGCATCTTCCTCAAGGTCGTCAAACATGATGTCATCTTCAGGCAACATGTCGTCATCAAGTTGAACGCTGAGATCATCATCTGATGCCACCGCTGCGCCTGTCGCCATGCCAGCAGCGGTGGCAGCGCCGATTGGACCTAAGTCGAGAGGATCTAAATCATCTTTTTTACTTGGTGATTTAGGTAAGAAATCATCGTCATCATCGGAGTGAGCCGTTTTAGATTTGCGCTTCCGTAGGAAAAGAACAAATCCAACAATGGCTAAAAGACTCGGTATGGTCGCAAGTAAAATTATGGCGAGTGGTGAGGAGAGATCAAACTGGAATTCACTCGCTTGTTTTTTTGCTTCTTGTTGTGCGATTAGTTCGCGTTGCTGGTCAATGACAGCCTGTAACTGTCTTTGGATATCACTGTCTTGGCCAAGTTGTTGACGAACGGTTTCTATTTCTTTTGAAATACTGCCAAGCTGTTTTTTAAGTTTGTTGTTCTCTTGAAGTATTTCTTCAACACTTTTTACCGATGTTTTAAATTCATTTTGTAATTCAACTAACCGCGCATCTTGTTCAATGCGAATATTTTTAATTGCGTCTTCCAATTCCTGCTTTGCAGCATCAACGTCGACTTTACGCGCTTGAGTTACTTTTTTCTTCGCTTCTTCGATGGTGTTTTCATCTAACATGCCACTCTTTTTGAGATCCCATAAATGGTCATCTTGTTCTGAGCGCTGGCGAGCAAAAATAGGGTTTACCTTACGGACTTCACCCATTGAAGGAATTTGGAGGTACGCGCCACTGCGCATATGGTTGAGATTTTGATCTAAAAAGGAATCCGGATTTTTTTCATAAAGCGCCACCATTACCTGATAAATGGAGACAGACTCATCCGGCCGCACTTTGGCAGCAATCCGCCATAACGTATCGGTTGGCTTAATTGGGCCAATCGCACGCCCTTGCATCCCATAGTCAACTCCCTTGGGCCCTCGTAGAGGCGTTCCCTCTTCAGGATGGACTGGAGTGACAAGCAATGCAGACGCTAAAATACAAAATAAGGCTAAACCGCGCATGCTGATCCCTTAAAGTCATACCCGCCAAAAAAGCGAGCGATAATATTTCAAACTACTACCACGTCAACCGTTCGTCACGTGGTTTCTTATAATTTTATTAAGCAAGCTCTATTCCACATCCAAACTATAAACTAGAAAGGCCGGAATATCCATTGCAAGATATTGAAAATTAACATGCTTATAGGAACAAAGTAGGAGCAAATTTAAATACCAACTTTGCAATAAAATGAGAATAGATCATAAAACGCGGAAATGGAGAATTCGTGCGGCAAAAAACCGCACGAATTGGCTGTTTTAAAGGTATGACTCGATTAATGCTTCTGCGATTTGCACGCTATTCGTCGCAGCACCTTTACGAATGTTGTCAGACACGACCCAAAGATTTAATCCATTTGGGTGTGAAATATCCTGCCGAACACGACCAACAAACACATTGTCGTTGCCACTCGCATCCGAGACAGCCGTCGGATAATCTTGCTCATCTTCAACAAGCTCAACACCCGGTGCGTCACGCAGCAAATCTTTTACGTGTTGTAAGTCAAACGGCATGCGCGTTTCAAGATGTATCGCTTCTGAGTGACCATAAAACACAGGGACTCGAACGGCGGTTGGGTTAACCATAATTGTGCTATCCCCAAAAATCTTCTGCGTTTCCCACACCATCTTCATTTCTTCTTTGGTGTAACCATTCTCTTGAAACGCATCAATTTGCGGGATCACGTTAAATGCGATTTGCTTTGGGAAAATCTCGTTTTCCATCGGGCGACCATTCATTAAATTGGCCGTTTGACGCACTAACTCTTCGACGGCTTCTTTACCCGCACCTGATACCGACTGATACGTCGTTACGTTGATTCTATCAATACCGTAGGCGTCATGAATGGGCTTAAGCGCCACAAGCATTTGAATAGTTGAACAGTTTGGATTAGCAATGATGTTGCGATTGCGAAAATCAGCTAGTGCTTCACGGTTAACTTCTGGCACAACAAGAGGCACATCATAGTCGTAACGAAAATGTGAGGTGTTATCAATAACCACACAACCCGCTTCCGCAGCGATTGGCGCGTATTTTTCAGACACGCTACCACCAGCCGAAAACAAGGCAATATGGGCATTTGCAAAATCAAATTCTTCAACGTCAATGACGGTAATTTTGCTTCCCTTAAAATCCACGTCTTCACCTGCACTGCGGCTGCTCGCAAGCGGATATAACGTATCAACTGGGAAGTTACGCTCTTCTAAAATCTCAATCATTTGACGGCCTACAAGACCTGTAGCGCCTAAAACCGCAATATTAAATTTCTGCGACATGGTAATCCTCTTTTCAAATAGGGCGAGTCGTAAAGCCCAACTGCGCCAATGTCGGCGCTTGCAATGTATTACATTCTACCGCTAACGTGCTAAATTCTCTACGCACAGGGTAGTTTTTACGCAGATAGTCAAACCCTTTTGTCGTGATATTTCGTCTTAACAAGCCATCATCCCGACGTACGTCATAGATTAAATGAACCAGTCGACCTAAATCCGTCATTTCAAACTCATTTGAAATGGTACATTTATCTAACGCTGGATTCGGTAAAAACTGGGTGAGCGTTTTATTTGGCTGGACGCCAACAAGACGACTGAGCGCTTGGTACAGCATCTCCGTGCCACGAGCTTTGCCTTCTAACGTATGACCTGCGATATGCACGGAAGCAAAGCGAACGAAAGGTAGTAAATCTAACGCGATATTAGGTTCATTTTCCCAAACATCTAGAGCGAGCTCAAGCCCCAACCCACGCTGCATCAAATGCAACAAAGCTTGGTTGTCGATGACATCACCTCGACTCGCATTCACTACAATTGTGCCAGGCTTTAATTTTGCCAACCGCTTTTCACTGAGTAAATGTCTCGTCGCGTGCGCTCCGGTCTTAATCAATGGCACATGACAAGTAATAATATCGGCTTGAGTAAGCAATGTATCAATGTCGATGTGTTCATCAAGCGAGCCTTGCTCATGACGAACAGGGTCACAGAGCAGCAACTCCACATCAAGCGCAGTCAGTTTATGTCGTAAACACTCACCAATATTTCCCAATCCAATGATACCAATTTTCTTGCCTGAAAGTGGTTCATTTAGCTCTTGGGAAAAGGCGAACAAGGTACTAATTACGTATTCAGCAACGGCAATGGCGTTGCATCCCGGCGCGCTCGAAAAAGCAATTTGACGCTGAGATAAGAGTTCGGTATCGACGTGGTCAATCCCAATCGTTGCGGTGCCAACATACTTCAACTTTACTGCTTGCTTCAGTAATTCAGCATTCACTGGCGTGACAGAGCGAACCAAAAGCACATCCGCATCTTGGACCGCTTCGGGACTCAAGTTCCGGCCATCAAAGCGTACAACATCGCCAATATCTGAGAAATACTCCTCCACCAACGGCATATTTTGATCCGCAAGGATTTTCATTACAAACTCTTTGAATTTAATTGGGGTTATGTGGGTCGCTATTGTAACTGATCCCACGCGTTTTGGCAGGAAAGATGCGAAGGAATTGTAAAATGCTTCGATTTTACCTTTCCTTCGCCATAGGGAGATGTTGCGCTTATCGCGAGTGCTTTAAAGCTTAAATTGCACGCCCAGATTAACCGTTGTGCCAAGACCTTTAACGTTATAACTGCCATAAGCGTAGGATTGCGAACGAGACGGGTAGTAGTCTAAATTGAGTAGATTTTGAATACCAAGATAGCCTGAGAATTTTGGCGTAAACTGATAGTTACTATTCAGATTTACAACGAAATAGCTGTCCACTGGACCTTGATCCGCTCCATATTTACCTGATGCGTCAGGTTCAAAACGTTTTCTATCGCCCACGTAAATGCCATCAACATTCACAGTAAAGCTGTCTGTCGCTCGCCACTTCACGTTTACGGTCCCCTTAGGTGCATTAATTTGACGTGAACCAAGGTAGGTATCTGTGCTCGTTTGCTTCCCTTCTACAAAGCTATAACTTGCCGTCATTTGCAAAGCACGCGAGAAGTCATGACTTATCACCGCTTCGTAACCCCAAATACGCTGTGGAGCACGAAGAGGTTCATAAACGCCTGTTTGCGGATTGAGCTTATTCGACGTTCCCAATTCCGACAAACTTCTAAATGCCGCGAATTCAACGCGTGTCGATTTAAACTGTGACGTAAATCCCATTTCATAATTATCAATAATTGCGGCTTCCGTTTGAATATCCGCAATATCCGTCACCGTTGCGGCTCTCAACAATAGCCCCAAATCAGAAATATCGGCGCCTTGTGACATACTTACAAACGGGCTAAACGTCTCACTCCAATTGTACTTAATGCCCAGATTGTACGTTGTCGCACGGTATTCCAAGGTGTCGCCTTTCACATCGACTGCAGTTGAACACTGTGTTGCTGACGTACATAATTTCAACGTCGAATAGTCATTAACGTCTAAGTCGATGCGCTCGTTTCGTACGCCCGCTTTGACAATAAAATCATTATTGAAGACCCATTTAGTTTGCAAAAAGCCCGCAGCACTTTGCATGTCCATTTCAGGCACCCAAACACGCCCATCAACTAAAGGTTGTGAAGTCGTATCGTTGAGAAGGTCGACACCGTAGATGAACGTTGCCTCTGTATTTGAAAACGTCAATTGTGTGTTAAACGTTGAGCGTAGACCTGATTTCTCTGAACGAATGATCGATTGCCCACCATCTAGCCCTAAGTCGGGATTTGCAAGTCGTGGTGAATAGAAGAAAACGTTTTCGATTTTCTGAGCGTACAAGTCAACAGTCAGTTGCGTGTCACCAAAAATAGCATTATCGATATATTTTATTGAGATGTTTTCATTGCCATCAGGACCTTGCGGTTTACCTTGTTTTTGCAAAGCTTTCGGCACGTGAATCGCATACGTTTTTGTGCCCGTATTGATGTCATTGACTACATCACCAAGATCCGTTTTCTGTTGTGAGCGATAAAAGTTGTAACTTACACTCAGCGATTTATCCGTATCGATGTCATAACCGAGCTTCGTGAAATAGTTTTCGGTTACAGAGTCAGACAAGCCATATTGCAAACCAAGAATGTCACCTTCTGCGTCACGTTGAACACCATTTTCTTCGTAGCTTGCCACAAATAAGTAATTGAACTTGTCCAAAGAACCGTCTAAGGCACCTGAAAATCGAGCTCCCGCCGATTCTGCTAACTTCACAGCACTAAAACGACTGCTGACATTTATTTCACCATTCGCAGGCGCTCCACTTTGCGATTTTTTGGTGATAAAGTTGATGATGCCTCCCGCTGCACCATTTCCATAAATCGACGTTGCACCTTTTATCACTTCAATACGCGCTATCGCACTCGGGTCAATTGTTCTAATGTCAAGTGCCCCATTTCGCAAAGGTGTTGACTGCGGAACGCCGTCAATCATAACCAATGGGTTTCGGCCTCGAAGGGTTTGAGAGGAGTTACTTGAAGAACCCGTGTCTACAGCCATGCCTGGCACCAATGCACCGAGAATACTTTGCAATTCAGGATTGATTTTTAACTGTTCTTGTAGCGCTTGCTGAGTAATGATGGTGATCGACGCTGGCACCTCATCCATGTTTTCAGCCACACGCGACCCTGTAACAATAATGCGCTCAAGAGATTGATCTTGAGGTGCTTTAGTTTCACTTGCATAAAGAGATGCTGATATACATAAAGAGAGTAAAGACAAAGAGGTAGAAAGTAAGCGCATAGTAGGTTCCAAATCACCAAATAGAGTTCCGAATTTGGACGCATCCTAACTTTTTATAAATTCAATTGCAAACCATTCTCATTATTGTTTGCAATAATATTATTTATTCCCGCAAACCTTGCCTCCCTCCAACTCACTAACTTTAATCAACTTTTGCTCTTAGACTCATTTTTTATCTCAGTTTGATTTTTCGAATATGTAGAACATGTACTTATTTTTAAGTGCCACCGATACCTATGTCGTACCGTCTTAGAAAACAAAAAACCGAGCTAGGCTCGGTTTTTACTCAAAGGCTGGACTCAGTTAACCTTTGTACTTTTGCATTACTAGCGTTGCATTTGTGCCGCCAAAACCGAAGCTGTTTGACATAACAATATTCAGTTCCGTATCTCGACGTTCTGTGACGATATCCAAACCCTGTGCTTCTGCATCTAACTCTTCAATATTAATTGAAGGCGCAACGAAGTTATTTTCTAACATGAGTAAAGAGAAAATCGCTTCATGCACACCCGCTGCACCTAATGCGTGACCTGTCATCGCTTTTGTCGCGCTAATTGCTGGCGAGTTATTGCCGAATAGCTCTTTGATAGCGCCTAATTCTTTCACATCACCAACTGGAGTCGATGTACCGTGTGTATTTAGGTAATCAACTTTACCTTCTACACCCGCCAGTGCTTGTTTCATACAACGCACCGCCCCCTCGCCTGATGGTGCAACCATGTCATAACCGTCAGACGTTGCGCCATAACCTACGATTTCGGCATAAATATGCGCACCACGCGCCAAGGCATGCTCAAGCTCTTCAACAACAACGATACCGCCACCACCTGAGATAACAAAGCCATCACGGTTTGCGTCATAAGTACGAGATGCCTTTTCCGGCGTTTCATTGTACTTTGTTGAAAGTGCGCCCATCGCGTCGAATTCCATCGCCAATGTCCAGTGAAGTTCTTCACCACCACCTGCGAAAATCACGTCTTGCTTACCAAGTTGAATTTGCTCAACCGCATTACCGATACAGTGTGCTGACGTTGCGCACGCTGAACTAATTGAATAGTTCACACCTTTGATTTTAAATGGTGTTGCCAAACACGCAGACGTCGTGCTCGCCATTGTGCGAGGCACCATGTAAGGACCCACTTTCTTTACGCCTTTTTCGCGTAGAATGTCTGCCGCTTCAACTTGATATTTAGAAGAACCACCACCTGAACCCACGATAAGGCCCGTGCGCTCATTCGACACTTGTTCTTCCGTCAAACCTGAATCTTCAATTGCTTGCTGCATTGAAATATACGAGTAAGCAGCAGCGTCACCCATAAAACGGAATGCTTTACGGTCTACTAATTCTTTGACATCGATATCAATTTTACCGGATACCGTGCTACGTAAATTGTACTCAACAAACTCTTCGTTGTGAGCGATACCGCTTTTACCTGCTTTTAATGATTCTAATACTTCATGCTTGTTGTTACCGATGCTTGATACTACACCGATACCCGTAATTACGGCTCTTCTCATGGGAATTCCCTTAGAACTATACAAAATTGCAATTATTTTACGCTGAAACTTAATGCAAAGTGGTCAGCTTTCCAGCGTACACACGTAAACTGAAATCAAATTTATAAATAACAACGGACTAAAGCAAAGAAAACTCGTAAAATAGTCAAAATTCTTTGATCTGAGCCCGCTAATGATCCAAAACGCCAAAATACATTTTAATGAACTAGGTACTCCGGTCGCCGATGCATTTGACGACGTGTATTTCAGCAACGACGACGGCCTCAAAGAATCACACTACGTCTTCTTCATTCAAAATCGTATCGATGAGCGGTTACAAAACCATGACCGTGAGCATTTTGTTATTGCAGAAACTGGTTTCGGTACTGGATTAAACTTTTTAAACGCGTGGCAACAGTTCGATGCACTTCGCGACATAAGAAAAGTTAAACGACTCCATTTCGTCTCATTTGAGAAATATCCCATCAATCAGGCAGACCTAGAGAAAGCCCTTGCTGCGTGGCCTACTGTTGCGCATTACGCAAAACAACTATGTAGTCAATATCCAATGGCCTTAAAAGGTTGCCATCGCTTAGTCTTCGACAATGGTAATGTCGTCCTTGACCTGTGGTTTGGGGACGTTCAGGAAAGTTTACCGCAAATGAGCTATAGCGACCGAGGAATCGTCGATGCTTGGTTTTTAGATGGGTTTGCGCCAAGTAAAAACCCTGAAATGTGGCAACAATCCTTGTTTGATGAAATGGCAAACCTAAGCCGTAAAGGTGCGACCGTAGCGACATTTACCGCAGCAGGTTTTGTTCGTCGAGGCCTAATTGAGGCCGGTTTTAACATGGTCAAATCAAAAGGCTATGGTCGAAAACGGGAAATGCTCACCGGGGCGCTAAACAACGTCACGCACACCAAGCATGAAAAAGCGTATTATACTCATGAACCTCGCGCACTAGACCACGTTGCCATTATTGGCGGCGGTATCGCCACTGCTTCATTAAGCCTTGCGTTGGCTAAGCGAGGGAAATCCGTGTCGGTGTTTTGCTCGGATAACGAATTTGCCATGGGTGCATCGCATAATCGTCAAGGTGCCGTTTATCCGCATCTACAGGCCGACTATACCGTTCAAAGTGAAATGTATGCGCATAGCTTCCTATACGCCAAACGACTTTACCAACAACTATTGAATGAAGGGTTTGATTACGCACATCAGTGGTGTGGTGTATTGATCCAAGCGATCAGTCAAACAGTGGCCGAGCGCCAAACCAACATTATGGACAAAGCAACGTGGCCTGAAGCATTACTGCGTAAACTAGACGAACAGGAAGCTGACCAAATCGCTGGGCTTCCTACGGGCCATAGTGGATTATTTATCGAACAAGCTGGTTGGGTCAATCCGCCAGAGCTCACGGAAGCGATTTGTGCTAAAGCCGCTTCGCTACAACCAATGGACACCCATTTTAACTGCAAGATTTTGAATATTTCCCCCTCCGACAGTGGCTGGTTATTGCATACTGAATCCGAGACATTCGGACCATTTTCAGACGTATTTGTCAGTGCAGGCGAACACAGTGATGCGTTTACACAAACGTCAGCGCTGCCTCTTCACGGCGTACGAGGTCAGGTATCACACATTCAAGCCTCTAACGATTCACAGAGACTTCGCACCGTTCTTTGCCATAAAGGGTATTTTACCCCTGCTCATCAAAGCGAACATTGTATGGGCGCAACCTTTGATAAAAATACAAAGTCGCGTAAGGTCACCGACGAGGACAACCAAATTAACCAAGCACAGTTAGCTCGTTTTTATGGCGACCAACGATGGTATCAAAGTCTTGGTGAAATAACTGGGGCCAAATCGGCTGTGCGCTGCTGTTTCTCCGACCATCTGCCCATGCTCGGTGAGGTAATTGACGAAAACAGTTATGACCAAGCGTTTGGTAATCTCCGAAAAGGCAAACACTATGATTTTGGCTCTGTAGCAAGGCCACATGAAGGACTGCACGTATTTACTGGTTTTGGTGCTCGAGGCTTGTGCAGTGCACCGTTACTTGCGGAGCATTATGTTTCTTGTTTACTGGATGAACCAAGACCCTTATCTGAACGGCTAAACGAAGGCCTGCACCCTGCCCGCTTTGTGATCCGAGGCCTGCTTAGAAAAGAACGATAGTTTATCGGTATAACTCGTTGGACTGGATGTTTTGGAGCCAGGCTAACGAGTTAAAGAAAGGTAGTTAATATTCTTATAGAAGTTTATTGCCGTGCAAGTTGAATCACGACGCGGCGGTTTTTACCACGACCAATGACCGTCGCATTGTCCGCAATGTGGCGTTTTTCACCAAAGCCATCCGTCACAATACGCGTTTCAGCAACACCTAATGAAACCATATAGTCTTTTATTGCTCGAGCACGTTTTTTCGATAATTCTAAGTTTGTCGAGCGACCACCATAGCTGTCCGTAAACGCCGCAATTTCTATGGTTGCAATTTCAGGGTCGTTCTTTAGGTATTCACCAATCATTTCAAGGCGTTTGCGCGAGTCTTTGGTTAACTCACTCGACGCACTCTTATAGTTCATAACGGTAAAGGCGATGTCTTCAAAACTAAAAGGAAGTAGCCCATCACGGCATTGCAAAAATGCCCAATACGCCTGCTTAAAATTCACAGAAGAAAGTGCAACGGAGATGTAATCTACTTTATTCGACCAATCTTTATAATAGAACGTTGGGAAGTAACCTTTCTCAAGCTCAGTTAACATTTCCCACGCGCTATCATTACCTAATTCACCATCAAACTTCTTCAAAAGTTTCATGGTCGTTAAGTCACGTGCAGGCTGTCCAGCACGCCAAGCTGGTGGAACCGATTGAACTCCCGCAAAATCGTAGGATTCAGGGCGGACCATCATATCAAAGTTAAAGGTTAAGTCTTTGTTCTTACTCGCCGCAGCTGAAAATATGGCATCACCGTAGTACGGCACTTCGTGCTGCAAAGTACACGCTAATCGGTTGGTTTTGTTCACGGTCCAATTAGACGCGTCCGCCGTGGCGGAATATTGCCGCATCGCAGCATGCGCATTCAAGCTACATGTAACTGTGACCCCCATCGAGAGGAAAAGCCAACCATACTTCACGTTATTCACCTTCACTTACAAAACAATACCGCCAAAAAAACGTCCAAAATCCGATTTCCGCGGCTGAATGTTACAGGTTATGCAATACCCGTGCCTTTACATTAAAAACTCGGGGTAATATTGGCTGGTCAAAACAGGCCATCTTTTGACATAATACGCGGCTCAACTCAGTAACGCAAAATGGTCATGACTAATTCAGAGCAAACGTTATTTGCAAAACGCTTTCGCGGATTCTTTCCTGTTGTTATCGACGTCGAAACCGCAGGCTTTAACAAAGATACTGATGCCTTGCTAGAAATAGCGGCAACCACCCTCAAAATGGACGAAAATGGTGTACTCAGTATAGACCAAACGGTGCACTTTCACGTTGAGCCATTTGAAGGGGCAAACATTGAGCAAGCTGCGATTGACTTTAATGGAATTGACCCATTTTCAGCGCTGCGCGGCGCAGTGCCTGAAACAGACGCAATCAAAGAGATCTGTAAAGCGGTTCGTAAAGCTCAAAAGGACGCAGGATGCAGCCGTGCCGTTGTCGTTGCACATAACGCCGCGTTTGATCATGGCTTTCTGAATGCTGCAATCGAGCGTTGCCGCATTAAACGCACTCCATTCCATCCATTTGTGAGTTTTGATACCACTTCGCTTGCCGGTCTTGCACTTGGGCAAACCGTGCTTGCAAAAGCGTGTATCGCCGCTGGAATTGAATTTGATAATAAACAAGCGCACAGTGCGTTGTATGACACTGAGCGTACCGCAGAACTATTCTGTTACATCGTTAATAAATGGCAAGCTTTAGGTGGATGGCCGCTGATGAATGATGCAGCCGAAAATGAAGACGAACTCTCAGAAGACAACCAAGCTTAACGCTTGGTTTTTTTAACCCGTTACAAATTGCTGGGTAATTTTACCTTCATCCAATTTTAGCAAATGTGGCGGGTAAATTCGTGAAAACATTTTGCAATCTCGCGCTATTTTAAGTTCCACCCCTGGATGCATTAATTCATTCACCTTCACCCTACTCGTTTTTAAAAGCGCATTGATCTTCTGCTTTACCAACACCACGTTACGGCGGTTTCGAGCCAAATGAAGGTCTAACTGTTTTTCACTGTTTACTAACTTTTGCAAATAAGCGTCGCGTTTGCTAGAAGGCGCCGCTTTTGCTGCCTTCTTCTTAGCTTGACGAACGGCTTCGGCTTTCGCACTGAGAATTTTCTCAAACTCAACAAACTGCATCTGTTTTTCGCGAAGTGTGTGCCAGTTTTGAGCAATAGAAATACGTGTTTTTGTGCCCGACGGCGCGCCCAATTCACCCGTTTCGATGCGCAATGCGTCCAGAATATGGCCGCCGATAATTTTGCCTCGCGGCGTTTCACCTTTACCCACACGAATTAGGCGTCGTGCACTTAAATCACAGTGTAACGCTTGTCTGTCAATAAAGAGGTCTTGATCACTATGAATATTACAGTACTGGGCATAGCCAATTGAAATGGTTCTTTTCGCCTTTATCTCACAAGAAAACGCTTCATTCTCAACTCGCTTTCGACCTATCGCACCAAGTACGATGGTAATTGCACCCTCACACTCAAGTGTCGCGGATTCGACAAAACCAATTACCGTAATATCACCACTGGCTTTGACGCGCATGCCGTCTTTAATGTCGCCGCTAACAATCACGCTACCGTCAAATTCCACATGCCCCGTTGTAACGTCGATATTTTCATAGCAAAGTACATCATCAACGCGAATACCTCTTGGTAGTGCAACAGGAACACCTTTCGCATCTGCAATCAATAAATTTGAGTCACTAGGGTCTAGCTTCGTGCCATCGAACACTTCAAGTTCAAGGTCTCGGCCAGGCTTAGGTTGTAACACATCGCCAAAAACCGTGAATCCTGCTTCACCAAGCGTCGCGGGAATACGTTTCATCAATGGCGTCCCCGGGCTCACTGTGATGATGGCACCAAGGTCACGCATATCAACCTTGCCACCTTCTTTTTCCTGCGGGCTTAAAATACGGTCTTGCGCTGTCATGCAAAGACGAACAAATCGAGCATCTGAACCATCTTTAGCTCGTTGACCGTGTGCCACTATGGCGTTGTACGTCGCACCACTTGGCAACTCGAATTGTTGTCCTAAAAATTTGTCTAATGCGCTTTGGTTAATACCACGAACCACCCCTGCTTCAGCTAATGTCGCTTTAGCTTGATCCATGTTGATCATTTTGCCGCCACGCGCCGTGGTAATACGTGCCTCTGCAAGCATATTGTTGTCATCAATTCGAACAGATATTTGCGCATCAGCGGCTTTCGCCACTAACAGTGAGTCTTTCGCTTGATCATTACTCGGATTGAAAAGTTTACCGACGTTGGCATGCAAGATATCGAAGTCAGCATAAGCAGACTGCTCAATCAACTCTATTAGTTGAGCACTTGTGGCAGGAAATCCTGTATCTTTCGGGTGACCTGAAAGAGACAGTTGACCAGACGGTTCATCGAAAACAAAAAGCGACATTCACAACCTTCCGACGCTAAATTAGGTACGCTGTTATTATTGTTTTATGCAACAGACAACGAATTACGCACAGTTAATCGCTGTTCCGTTACAATTGCAATCGTAAGTAGAAACAAAATATAAATGATTGTAAACAGAAATCGAACAGAAAAGCACCAAGTAATTAAAATAAAAAAGAATATGCTAGAAACACTATTGAGCTAGCCCCCAAACTCCGCTATACTTGCCTTACTTCATCTGAACAAGATTCAGGGGCCGATTAGGATTCGACGGAATTCAAGAAGCCTGAGGTGCATGTCGAGGACGCGGTTGGCCTCGTAAAAAAGCCGCATTTAAAGTAATCGCAAACGACGATAACTACGCTCTAGCGGCATAATAGCCCGCTAGCACTCTCCCAAGCTCTCTTGTGGGCCTGGATTTTGAGTGTCACCCTACACAAGATCGCCACGGAAACCCTGGCCGGGGTTGAAGGGTTAAACTTAAGCGGCCTCGCCTTCACTAATCGTGTCTGTCCGAGTTTTGAAGGTTAATATATAGACAAGACTAAGCATGTAGGACCGAGGGTCGAGGCTTTTCGGACGGGGGTTCAAATCCCCCCGGCTCCACCAAATAAAAGCAAGACAAAACAGCCAGTTAAAGAGAAATCCTTAACTGGCTTTTTTATTTCTAGCATCCAATTTCTATCCAACTATTTTTACTCAGAAAGGCATCCTAGTATAAATCTAGGATTTTTGTAGAAGAGGAATAAAGCTTCATATTAAACAATCAAGCCCCCTGCTCGAACCGTTTAAGATTAAACATAACCAAAAAATAAAGATTCATACTAGTTGCTACTATCAAGTCCGAATCAAGCTACAACTGAGCATTAAAGTATCATACTCCTTGTAACTTACTTCTGGACAAAAGCGTTTCAGGGCTTTGGCGGTACTAAGCGAATTTAGCCAACTAGATTTTGTCCCCTATTCAACAGCTTGTTAGGCAAGTTATTGTGCGGTGTAAATTACTCCATGATTAAGTATTTTGTCACTTGGGTTTGCATTCTTAAATGATACTGGAATGGAAGGGCATTTCTCTCCAGCCTCTTTTTTAAAACAGCTATCATTGATTTCGAAAACTTCGAAATGCAAATGTGGGGTTGAACTCATCCCCGTATTTCCGCTGTATCCAATAACATCACCTTGATTTACAAATTCTTCAAGCTCAACTTTAACACCAGTGTTAGTAAGATGAACGTAGTATGAAAAAGTATTATCTCCATGCGCAATGATGATGTGGTTAAATTCATCATTTATGTTATTTCCATCAAAAAAACGATCTTCAATAGAAACTACGTGACCCGAGCGAGCGGCATGAATAGGAGTGCCTATATCCATCATAAAATCAAATGCAAATTCTTCTTTACTTTCTACTGAATGAGTACCGAATGTGCAATTTCCCTGCCTTAGTTCATAACTTGCACCAGCACCAAAGGGTAAATTATATAATGATTTTTCAGGCTCAATAAATCGAGATACGTTTTGCGATATGCAATTTCCATCAATTTTAGCCGTCGTTGAATTACATGATATAAGAAAAAATAAACTACTTATTACTACTAGAAACCTAAGATACATACGCTTCCTTGATTGTTTGTCTAACGCCGCATTAAGGTGTGAGTGACGCAATGCCGAAGCTCCCGCATACCACCTTAAACACTAAACGCAACGCATAGTAAAAATGCCACGCGTTGCGAATCACTCTTAAACAGTTTGTTAGGCATTTTTTCGAGAAAGCCTTACTATCCGTTCGCTTCCATTCTCTGTTGAGAAGACATTTATATGACCATCATCAACATAGCCTAAACATTTAGTTTCAAAGCTACCTAAACCCACTAGTAATGTTGATTTAGATTGATCCATTGCTTCTGACTTATAGTGACCTTGAAAAGTTGCCCCTGTCACCTTGCCTCTTAACGAAAATTTCATTTTAGTATCTGATAAACCTCCAACGGATTCCCACGTCAAGCTTATTTGGTCACTACAATTTGAAATGTGTTTTTCTTGATTTTCTATGCTCCACGTACCATCGAATTCGGCACATTTGCCCACATAATACTTTTCTGTGTACTTTCTATAGTGCGCTTGTTTTACCGACGCTTTTCGCTGGATTTCTTTCCATTTGCTTGACTCTTCTTTTTTAACTGTTTCGATTCTAGACATAAGACTGTAGACATTCTTGTGAACATCTTCCATTTCTAAAGCCTCGTTCGCAATACGTTCAGCCTCGTTAATAAAACCAGCGTCCAGTAATGCATAACCTTGATTTGCCATAGCGAGAGTTTCACCAAGTACTGCAGCTTTGCCATAGAGCTCTATCGATTTATATTTACAACCACTTTCTTTAGCCTGAACACCAAGATTATTCCAAGCAATAGATTTTTTTGGACTAACACTAGTTAGAAGCACATAGTTGCTGATTGATAGCTCGTCAATTCCGGAATTACTTGCGTTATACGCCGAAGTGAATACTTCATCTAAATTTTCGGGATCATTTTCAACTGATTTGTCCCTACAGTATGACCCAAGAACTTTGTTACCTAAGTCTTCTTCAATTAAAGCCAAAGTAGAATATATAGATGCTTTCAGTACACCTTTTTCTACTTGCTCCAATAATGGCAGCACTACACTCTTAGCCATATCTAAATCGCCATTTGCTCGATAAGCTTGAGCTAATTGTTGTGTCGCATTGACTGTTAAGTGTAAAGACTCAAACTTAGGTAATTCTGTACCCCAAAGATCAATATCTCGCTGGTATTGTTTACTGTCATGTAAGCAAAAAGATAGCCATGTCAAACTGTTGTATCGAAGCTCTTCTGTTGGTGCTTGCTGAGAATGCTTTTCTAAATTTGGAATCGCGTCTCGATCATTAACTTTACTGAACAGTAAATAGAAGTAAATACTCTTGTCTTTGTGGAGCTTAGTTTCATCTTTTGCGTTTAGCTCATATTCTTTGAAAACTTTATTTGCTCTTTCAACATCATCGTTTTCCAAAGCGATGTCTACTTCTGAAAACCAATTTGTCACGCCATCTTTACTAACAGAGACTTCAACTTCCTGAGGCTTTTCATCATTCGCTTGAGATTCGTCTTTTTCTTGAACTTGTTCACTCTTACTCGGAGACTCTGCATTCAAGCCCAGCTTTGATTCACCGTTAGAGTAATGAAAACCTGTTAGCCTTTTAAGAAAGTCTGATAACGCATCCCTAAAGAGCACCATAAAAACGATTAAAGCTACCCACCCAATATTGTCTGATAGAAAATTGGTGATAACAGATAACCAACCTGGTATATCATTCATTTGTTCTTTCATTATTGTTCTCAATTATATTGAAATGCCTAACGCTTCAAGAACCGGTGCAGCTTGCTGCATCCGCGTTTTACTTGACTTGTTAGCTGCTTCGGTCAAATTTGCTACCCGATAAAACAATGACACATAAAGTAAACGATATTCGCGTGTGACTTTTTTGATCGCATTTGTATGCTCACTACCTGATGAGTTACCTGTAGGGTCAACTAATGACAAAGCTTCGGTGATTTTATTATCTAAATTAACAGCAATCTCATAAGCCTTATGGTCTTGTAACACCTGACAAATGACAATAGCCTCAGCTAAGACTTTTTTTCGACTTTCAACCGAGAAGGACATGTTGTCATCTACTAAAAATTTTACTATCTCAGACTGAATATTTCTCGGCGACTTTTTATCTGCTACAACCCCAATGTATGTATGAAATATTGACTCTGCTTTAGCAAACATTGGGCTATAGATTTCTTGTAATTTCAAAAGTGCGGCATTGCTATTTTTGAACTTTTCCATTTCAAAGGTCGAACGTTGTTGAATACTAGCAATTTCAAAATCTTTCTCTTTGGCAATCTGAGCAACTTTTTTAGATTGGACGTAACCAAAGGCCATGCCAGCTACGGCTACTACATATGGACCAATTGCTTTAATGATTTCAACTAAGGTAGCTGATTGTTCTACATCCGCCATAGTTCCTCCTTGTGCAGCTAACGCCCAAAGCAGCGGCGCGTTTACGCGTCCGACTGCCTTTGTTTGTTATGAGTTGCTCGCACCATCTCAGCCTTACGCTCTAAATCAATGCGAGCTTCATATAAATGAGTTAGCAGTGATTCTAATAGATCTATTGAAAGACTGAGCGTATGTTTATCAGTAGCGTTCAAGCGATGCGCGGCATCATCGCCAATGAATTTCAACCCATTGAGGCTGTCAATAATGCTATCTGGTATATTTGGGGAATCTTTTAACTTTTCAATTTTCTTGGCTAATCCCCAAGCAGCCTTGTCATCTATTCCTTCAACAACGCATATTCCTTCAAGTAAAGCCCTAACTCCCATGGCAGTTACTATTTCAAGGCCCTGCTGAAAAGCAGTAATGACTTCTTTGTATGAATCATTAAGCTTTTTGTCTACGTGATGAAATTTTTTGGCCTCACGCTCACCTAGATGTTTTCGTTTGGGGTGATAGTTGTAGGAGTATATCTTATCACCATTGTGATCATGCATTCCTGCACAAGTCCATTTCTCTTGGAGCGTTGCTGAGTCACAACCTCGGCAAACTAAGAATCGAAACTCGGTTTCTTCGTAATATCCCAGAAATCGCTGACCATGATCTTCAAACTCCTCGTGATATGACTGATCATGAGTAGATTTAATGTCATGGTTTGTTTCACCTTTACAGGTATTACAGTAAATTTTTACTTTATCTGTCACTTCACTCTCCATGACTCATAACGCACTAATCGGCCGCGCCGTTGTTTGGCGTCGGATGAATTTGATTGTTATGTTCACTTTTGAATTTTTCTAGGATTGCCATTGTAGGAGTGGGCTTTGTTAGCCATTCACCGTTTTCCATGACTTGAAAGCTTTCATTAAACCCTCCTTGGGAGTCAAAGTAATCTATAACTTCGGAGTAGAAATTTTCAATTAATTCCAGCTCTCTTTTGCTTGTTGGTGGCAAGCGCACCGTTTCAACAATCAGTACTTTGGTTGTAACTTGGCTGCGCAGGAAACCTTTAGCTTTTTCAGTTTCACCTTCTTCCAAGTACTTTAAAGCCCAAAGCATAAAACGACCATTGTCAATGTGCTCTTTAGTGTATGTATTAGCTAAAGATGCATAATTGAGATAGAAAGCAGAAACAAAACCACCAAAGAAAACGATTAAAGTAAAATGTCCCGCCTATAACCCACGCAATAATTTTAGATTTCATCGACACTCTCCCTGTGAACATAACATTTTATTCGTGCGCATGCGCGTTTACCTCGTTGGACCAGTGAAAACGCGCACAGTTAACTATCTGTATGCAAAGAACTTATCAGCATTCTGCTAAATATACTATCTGGAAAAATGCGCATGCGCGTTTCCCAAACCTATTATCTCAAATCGCAAATAAATAACTTTTTGATAAACAATAATATTTTTAATTTATTCATGCGTAAACGCGCAAAAATTTTTCATTATTTCCCTTGATATCCGAGAATTTCAAATAGCACTGTATATACACAGCCCTGTAAGGTGCGGAGTTATCATGAGTCCAAAAAGCCCTATTCTGAAAGGTCTTCAGGAAGAAATACGTATGCGTGGTTACAACATTAAAACAGAAAAAACCGACCTATATTGGAATAAGGCATTCATTAACTTTCACCACAAGCGTCACCCTGAGACAATGGGAGCGGAAAATGTCAGAGCCCTTTCGATAAACTCAGTGGCATTACTAAAATTGGGTCAACGGAAGCTAAAAAAGTTGGTAAAAATCTTTTGGTTTGTCAGAGTGGGATAGCCTTCATTGTTTTGACTGTGTGCTACGCGCAAAGCGGTATTGAGGCTAATTCACTTTTTGGCTTGTCGCTTGTGTAGACCATTAAGGGGCGAAGCCCTTAACTGGCTTTCTTATTTTCTGTCTTTAATAACACATTCCTTTGAGCGTATTTTTGAAAATATTGCTCCACAGTTTGTTCTATAAAATACTGATTTTGGCGAATAGCATAATTGAGGCGGCTAAATTCATCTTTACTCAGAACGTCTGGCCTCAACATATAATGCACAGGATTTTGATGGATAGTGAAGGGAGAAGCTTTAATTGAGTTTTTATATTCAGAATTGTGACTAATTAAATATAGACCCGAGAGGAAATCTTCAACTAGAAAGTCTGCTCGAGAACGCTTTACAAGCTCAAATCGCTCCTGTGCTAAATTCAGTTCGACAACACAATCACTGCATAGTCGACGAAAGTGCTGAAATAGCCCCCATAAACACTGCCCCGATTCACCGCAACAATCGTATTTCTTAGCGAAGGGTAAATGTTTTGAGGTACAGCTTGAGCGTTCGTTGCAAGCAATTCAACTTTGTCTTTCTTGCCAAACAAGGTCATGGTTTCTTGCCGGTATGGTAGGCTAAAATCGGAGAAGGAGTCTCTTTGACGCGTATAGGAAGCGGCAAAAAGTACATCCACATTGTGTTTTTGAAATTCTCTAATAGCCCTGCTTGATGAAGGGTAACTCACAAAATGCCAACATAAATCTGCGTCTGAGAGCACTTTTTTTAGTACCTCAATTTCCAACCCTTGATACACGCCATCTTTAACGTAAGAATATGGAAACCAATTGTCATTAGCATAAATTTTTAACGTCTTTGTGCACGGCTGTGCGTAGCCAATGAAACTCACTATTAAGAAAAATACAGTAACCAATGTTCTTATTCGGTATCGCTTCATCTTAGACATGTTCATGCTCGTTTCAATTGGTGATATTGTATACCAAATTAATGTGTCCCCAATATGACTAAAGTCAAAGAGCCTTAACCGATTAACCTCCAAAATCAGTTTCAATACAAGTCCTTATTATTCGTTGTATTCTCTTGTTTCATTTCATCGGGTTTTAATATTAATCCATCACGAGTGCGTCTTCCGGTATCGAAAGCTGATTGTTTTTATGAATAAAAATCGAATGATTTGCAGCAAGCGACTGAAGAAGGTCGTTAAGCTCACGGTGGGTAAGGTCTGATTCAAGTTGGACCGAATCAAGCGGGATAGGTTTACAAGCGTTATTGTTAAATTGGGTCACTAAAATACGGTATATTAACTTTTCTTTACGATTCATGAGACTACCCGTTTTGCCAGATTATTGGCTAAATTTTAAGACTCAAAAAAACTAGTTCACGATTTTTGGTTAAGCAATTTTTAAACGTCTAATTGCGGTAGATAACAGGTTAAGGCTACAGGCGCCAAACAAATTCAGTACATTATTTCGCCTACCTGAACCGGTAAGCTAATTTGAAACACCGTTCCTTTGGAAAGTAACCATATGATATTAATAGATAATAAATAAACAGGGGGCATCCCCTGTTTATTTAGTTATAGAAGCTTTAGAACGCGTAACGTACTTGGAGTTTTACATTACGTTCGTTTCCAGGCATGCCGCCTAAAAACATCGCTTTACTGAAATACACTTTGTTGAATAAGTTATTGATGTTCATTTGCCACTGCCAATTGTTGTGCTCATAGCGTACACCCGCGTCAAAGACGGTGTAACTCGGTACAAACCCATCTGGAATACCGAATGAATCAGAATGCGTACTGCGTTTATCCACAAATGACATACCAAGGCTTAGATCAACCGGCGCAGGCAAATCAAAAACATGGCGTGAGTGCGTGAGCCAGCTGCCCACGGTAACATACGGCACACCTTTTTGACGAGAATTATAGCTGCTGCTAGTTGGATTTTGCTTATCACGAGCGTCTTGATATACCGCGTTAAAGTTGAATTTCCACTGATCACTTAATACCGCATTTAAATCCAGTTCAATGCCTTTGGTTTGTTCTTGGCCATCGTAAAAACTTTTTGGCACTGAAGGCGCAGATACTCCTGCTTCATAATCAGGGTTTGCGTACTGCAAATTAGTACGACTACTTTCGAACATGACCACAGACGCAACAACTTGATCTTCAAACCCTTTAAAACGCATACCGATGTCGTTGCTTACCGATTCGCTATCTTCACGGTCTGCTTCATTGCCAAAAATCTCACCGAGAATACTGTATGCGGTTCTGCCTTTTGAATGGTTGATAAAAGCGGATACATCGTCACTGAATTTGTAGCTGGCACCCAAGTTGTAAGTAATTCCACTGTCAGACGTATCCTGCTCAGGCTTCGGTTCTGCGGCACTTGCACGATATCGCGCGTCAACACCAAAATGTTGGTAGCTCTGTTTTATACGGTTAAAAGCAAGACCTACTCGGGTGGTGAAGCCGTTTTCAAAGTACGCCACATGTTGTGCGCCAAGGCCCCATGCAGCAACGGTTTTGTTGTAGTCCGCTGTTTTTAAGGGATCATTGTCTTCAAACGTACTGGTTGCCCAATTTGGATTACGAATATCAAAAATATACGGCAGCGTACCTTGATAAATCACGTCACCTTGTTTGTTTTTAATTACTTGGTCCGCATCATAAATTGAATACTGTTTGAAGCGAATATCGCGGTCTTCATAGTTAGCGTTAACCAGAAATTCGTTATTGACATTGCCAATCGAGAAGTCGTAACGTAGATCAGCGAAGTATTGTAGCGATGACTCATTCGCTTCCACTTTACGGTATTCCTGACGGCGCGCGGCAAAAGGATAAAGTTCACCATCTACAACGAGTGGTGCGCGAGGGTCAGCATTCACCACGCCACCACGTTGCCAATACACATAGTTGTATGCCCCTGTTTGACGCGCAAAACTAGAATCATAATCGCGATATTGAAGTTGATGGTTCAAAAATAGATGATCGGTTATATCAACGGTATGCGTGAGCTTTAAACGTAGCTCTTGCCCTTCATTATCTTTCGCCATCGGGGAAATAATGCCGTTATGGCCGAATTGATAAGGTGTTAAGCCATCATTTGTTGCCAATGAATCGGCAAGTTGTTGACGCTGAGTGTCACTTAACATCACGCCTTTGCCTTTGGCATCACTCACCAAATCTTGCCATGTCACTTGACTTGCAAGCTTCCCGTCTACCGATGCAGAATTGAAAATACGAATTGGATGACCTATCGAGTCTACTGCAATCGCATCATCGATATACGCTGCAGATAACAACAAGTTATTGCTTGAGTTCAATACGAATTTCAAACTTGCATAAACTTCATCTCTGTCATTGCTCAGATCGCGATAACCATCACTTCTGGCAGACTTCACTAAAATACGATAAGCAACGTCATCCGTTAACGCATCGGTTGAGTCCAGCTCAACTGAATAGGTATTCCACTGACCGATCTCGGCTCTTATTGCATGTTCTGCCTGAAACTTGGGCTTTTTCTCGATTAAATTAATCACACCACCCGCACTGCCCATACCATAAAGACCCGTCGCAGGTCCTTTTAGAACTTCTACCGATTCTACGTTCGTCATTGAGCGTGTTGGGTTGAATGTATTGCCAAGGCCTGCCCCGCCATACATACCATCAAACGTATAATTCGCGCCAAGTCCTCGGATCACGAGATTATCCCCAATGCCATAGTTGTTGCCCGCTTGTGTTACACCACTAATATTGCGGATGACGTCTTGTAAATCTGAAATTCCCTGCGCTTTAATAAGGTCACCATCAACAATCACAACCGCCGCAGGCGTTTCCATCAGTGACATGTCTGATTTAGTCGCGAGGCCTGAGTTCATTACCACTTGGTTTTGTTTGGCATAAACACTGATGACTTCCAATGGTGATTTATCCGTCGTACTGACTTCACCTTTCGATGCTATTGCGTATTGAGATAAGCCGCTACATGCCAGCGCAAGCAGAGATAAAGGAAACTTTTTCATGAGAATGATTCTTATTAAATGCGAGGAGCGCGCATATTAAATACAAATTATTCTCATTTCAATGCTAGGTACAAATAATTTCGTTCCTTTTTTGACTATTTATATTCTTTTTACAGTTCGTCTAATTCTTATTGATTTACGCAACGTTTTTGTTGAGCCTAACGCTTCGTAAAGCGCTGAATGAGTACAGTTGAGTACATGCCTTATCTGTGTAATTTACTTACCTTGGCTCATGTGAAAAATAATAGGTCTCTTTTGAGTGAACATATTCAACACTCGAGAGATTGTTGTAGGGTTAGCTATTCTGTTTATTGCTCAATTTTAAGCATCCGATAAATCCCCCATTACATTCTCTACCGCATCTTTAACTGTCAGTAACCACCAAACCGATACTTTTGACTGAGTTACCAAAGAAAACCGTGTTAAATTTTAATTAAAAGATTAAAAAACTTCGAATACAACGCTATATTGAGACAACGGATCAAGGCGATTGTCGTGCTGTAACTGTAAGGGTTTTTGTGTTTAACGATGTAGATGATTTATCTGACTGTAAAGTGCTCATAGTTGAAGACTCGGTCATCAACCAGAAAATTATTCAAGTTTGCCTCGCTGACTTGTGTGATGTCGCAGTGGTCGCATCGGGTGAGGAAGCGATTGACTATTGCCTTCAATCCTCACCAGATTTGATCTTGATGGATTGGATCCTAACGGGTATTACTGGCCTTGAAGCATGTAAACTGTTACAAAGTAAACCCGCAACGGCAAACATTCCAGTAATTTTTGTCACCTCAAATGTTGGGGAAAGCCAGCAAGAAGAGTGCTGGGATGCTGGTGCCGTTGATTTCATCGGCAAGCCCATAGTAGCGCGAACGTTGGTCAATCGCGTTAAAACACATCTAAAATATAAAAAACAAGCGGATTTACTGCGCGAGTATTCCTACGTAGATGGACTGACTGGCGTTTTCAACCGTCGCTATTTTTCACAAGAAATGGACAGACACTATCGTCAAGGTCAGCGGGCAAATACGACGTTATCAATGATTATCCTTGACGTAGATAACTTTAAAAAATATAACGACCATTACGGCCACTTAAAAGGCGATGATGTGCTGAAGTCGGTCGCAAAAGTATTGAAACACTGCACTCGCAGACCCTTGGATGGCGCATTTCGTTACGGTGGCGAAGAATTTGCCGTGTTGTTGCCGAACACGCCCAAAGAGGCGGCATTTGAAATAGCGCAGAATATCATTAAAGGAATTCATCAGCTCAGCATCGAGCACGCCCAATCACTGTTCAATGTAGTGACAGCCAGTGCTGGTGTATCTTCGACTTGCACGGCACCCGATCCGGCTGAACTCATTAAACAAGCTGATACTGCGCTTTATGGAGCCAAAAATAATGGACGTAATCGAGTTTTTGAATTTGAACCTGAACACGAAAAATCCATTTAAGACGAATTTATTGCATCATCGAGTAAGTAGCGTATGCTTAACGGTGTGCGCACTGTTGGAGTTACCATGAAATTAGCCTTAGTTGGCATCGCATTGCTAATTTCGTTTTCAAGTTTTGCCAATACGCCCAAATTTAAAATCTGTTTTGAGCGTTGGTGGCCGTATAGCTTTGTTAGTAAAGAAAGCATCCCCAAAGGGATTGAGGTTGAGCTCATTCAACTTGCTACACAACCAAAAGGTATTGCTGTCGAATTTCAAGAACTTCCATACCAACGTTGTTTAGATTCCGTACGGCATGGTACGCATGATTTTACCCTGCATGTAGACCGTACAGATAATTTAACACTGCTCGATAAATCGTTTACCGACTGGTCCTTATCGTTAGCCGTTAAACAAGGTCGTTTTACCCAGTTGTCGCAATTAAGCACATCGTCTCCACGTATCATGCTCGCTATGGAATACCCTTATCCTGATGAGGTCTACAAACGACTGAAAGACATGAATGCCGTCATTATTGAGCGCTCTTTCTATGAACAAAGCGATGAAGAAGCGATAACCTTTTTCGATGTTTTGGAAAACGAACGGATAGACGCCATTATTGTAGATAGACAGTGGGCCTCAAAAATGGTCCACCAATATCGACTTCCGGTGACGATTTTACCCGAAGCGTTTCACAACGAACCCCAATTCATCGGGTTTAGAGAAGACCGTAAAGAACAAGCCGCACTTTTGCATCGGCTTTTGATTGCTATCCCAGCGTCAGTGAAAGAACAAATTCATGCAAAATACCTGAACGGGCACTAGTCTATCGTCTGTTCGAGTTTGGTATTTTGTCATCCTGAGACCATCCAGATAACCGCAATTAAAGTGTGAGTGATACGTCAAAATACCTTACATAACATCAACAAATGCATTACAGTCTATTTATTCGACAATTCACCTGCTTAATACAAAAAAGAAATTGACGGGATTCGAATTACTGTTTATTTTCGCCCCGATGTTTTAAGAAGGGTCATACTAGTTTCTGGTCAACCCAATATTAAGCAGATACAAGCACGTTGATGAACGTTTGCGAATTTAGCCTTCTTATTCAAACTAGCAAATATTGGGACAATTTGAATGACTGAGCCTAGTGTGATTAGTGTAATACCGCCTATCGTTGTATTGACGCTTGCGGTTTGGTTACGCCGACCTATCTTAGCCCTTGTTCTGGGCGCAATCGTGGGTTTTGCGTTACTGGATTTCAGTGCGATTTTGGATAATTTCGCCACATCTTCGTTAAAAGTCATGGCGGATGAAACGATCGGCTGGCTCATTTTAGTCTGCGGCAGTTTCGGTGCATTAATCGCCCTGCTTGTCCGCACCGGAGGAGCGCTTGCATTCGGCCGAAATGCCCTCAAATTGGCGAAAGGACCAAAATCTTCGCTTCTCATGACCTATTTCTTAGGTATCGTTATTTTTATTGACGATTACCTCAATGCGCTAACGGTCGGCGAAACAATGCGCCGCGTTACGGATAAGTTCAAGATTTCTCGTGAAATGCTCGCGTATGTAGTTGATTCAACCGCAGCGCCTGTGTGTGTGCTTGTTCCTCTTTCAACCTGGGCGGTGTTTTTTGGTGGCCTACTTGTCGACAATGGTGTAGCACCTGAGGGTCAAGGCATTAGCGTTTACATGCAAGCCATTCCCTACATGCTTTATGCGTGGGTCGCGGTGATCATGGTTCCACTGGTGATCATCGGTGTCGTGCCATTATTTGGTCCGATGAAAAAAGCGGAACTTGCCGCTCGCGAAGGTCAACCTGCACTAGAACAGGTTGATTTGGATGCCGTTCATACACCAGATGACTATGCCGCAAGAGCGATAGAACAAGAATTCGAACAGGCTGATGAACACGGTAAGCTGTATAACTTCCTTGTACCAATTGGTTTATTGGTTGCGTTTACCGTTTATTTTGACATTGATGTTTGGAAAGGACTACTTGCTACGCTTGCGGTTACTGTTCCGTTTTACCTAGCACAGAAATTGATGCCGCTTGCCGATATGCTTGAACAAATGATTGATGGCTTCAAGAGTATGTTGCCCGCTATTGGTACAGTTATCGCTGCCTTCATCTTTAAAGATGTGTGTGACCAATTGATGCTACCACAATTCGTCATTAATTCTTTGAGTGCTTACATGACGGCTGAGCTTTTACCTGCAATGGTGTTCTTATCGATGGCAATCCTTGCGTTCGCGACGGGCTCTAGCTGGGGTATCTTTGCAGTTACAATCCCAATTGTCATGCCGCTTGCCGTTGCGGTGGATGCAAACATACCTCTCGTCATTGGCGCATTGCTATCTGCATCGTCATTCGGTAGTCAGGCTTGTTTCTATTCCGATTCAACCGTACTGGCTGCTCAAGGCTCTGGCTGTAACCTTGTGAGTCACGCCATTACGCAACTACCGTATGCATTGCTTGCGGCAGCCATTGCGTTCGTTGGCTTTTTGCTCATGGCTTAATTTTGGTTGGGCATGTTCGCATGCCCACTCTCCTCCCTCTCCTTCTTTTTATTTCCACAGTTTAACGCTAACATGGCTCGCAAAATAACGATAACGAGCAACATGAATGACTTTCGCAGAAAAGCTTAAAGGTTTTGGGCCGGGTATTTTAATGGCTACGGCTGCCGTTGGCGGCTCACATCTTGTCGCGGCTACGCAAGCTGGCGCTTTATTTGGTTGGCAACTTGTCTGGCTGATCCTCGCGGTAAACCTTTTAAAATATCCATTTTTCCGTTTCGGTGTGGAATACACCTTACGCAGTAAAGAGAGTTTGGTCAGCGGTTATAAACAATTAGGTAAACCCATTTTCTTTGGCTTCATCGCGCTCAATATTGTCGCGGCGATAGTCAACACCGCAGGGGTTTTACTCCTGACCGCAAGTTTACTGTTCTACGCACTACCATGGCAGATAGAGGTAATGACTTTGTGTTATGGGCTGTTGGCTATTTGCTTATTGATCTTAATGCTGGGCCATTACAAAGTCCTAGATAGCGCAAGCAAGATCATCATGATTTCACTCACTCTAGCAACGCTTGCTGCGTTCATTGTGGCGCTTTCAAATGGTGCTGCGCATCCTGAGCCTGCTTCTGTGCCAAACCCGTATCAACTTGCAATGCTGGGATTTTTGGTCGTGCTTATGGGTTGGATGCCAGCCCCTATCGAAATATCCGCGATTAACTCATTATGGCTTAAAGCCAAAACACGTACAGAGGCGTTCACACTCAAGCAAGGGTTATTGGATTTCAATACCGGCTATATGCTTACAGCTGTGCTCGCCGTTGTTTTTTGTGCGCTAGGCGTGCTCATCCAGTACGGGAGTACGAGTAAAATTGAATTGGCAGGTGTTGCGTTTAGTAAGCAGTTAATAGAGATGTACACCACAACCATAGGCGAATGGTCTCGTAACTTGGTTGCAGGTATCGCATTCTTATGTATGTTTGGCACCACACTGACTGTGCTCGACGGCTATGCCAGAACACTAAATGAGAGCGCCACTCTTTTAAAGGGGTCGCTTCCTAAATACAGCTTGAATATCTTCGTTCTTGTACAGGCGATTTTTGGATTAAGCGTCATCGTGTTCTTTAAAGCAAACTTAAAAGATATGCTGACGTTTGCGATGACGTTAGCTTTTGTTACTACGCCGCTCTTCGCGCTTTTTAACTTGAAGCTAATGCATGCAATTGATGCAAAGCCAAAAGGCCTGCTCAAACTGCTGACATACGCAGGGCTTTTATATCTCTTTGGATTTACGTTCTTGTTCTTATATTGGAAATTTGTGCTGTAAAGAAACGTACGCTAAGAAAAACAAAAAGGGGCATCCGCCCCTTTTTTTATGTCCGTTTTTTCTATTGAACTTGGAAGTCCATCCTGATCTGCGATGAAGCCGTTACCGGTTTTCCATCTTCAAATTTTGGTGCATATCGCCATTTTTTCAATGCTGCTATCAATGGCTTTGCAAAGACTTTATTACCGTTCACATGGTCGATTTCAATGTTTTCTACATTGCCTTCGGGCGTTACGTCAAACGATGCAACAATAGAGGTATTTCTAGTACTCTTAATGTCTTTAATATCTGGTAAAACTCGGTAAAGTGGTACTTGCTCTAAATCGTCTTTCCAAGGTGTGAGTGTACCTAGTGCGATACATTGTTTTGTGGCTTTGTCCGATTGGTCCGTTTCTTCATACAATTGAACCAATCGAATGCGCATTTGCATTTCAAGTGGACTATCAAATGACATTGATGAGTCCAAGCGCTCAAGCTTACTCTCCAACACAGTGATAGCTTCTTCACGTTGATTGAACGCAATAAGGATATCCGCTTTACGGTATGCGATGTAGAAATTCAGCCAAGCGTTTTTATCTAATGTCTTATTCGCAATTTCCTCTGCATTATCCACATACATCGATACAGTACGAAGTTCACCAGGTATGCCCACTAACACTTCTGACGCATCTAGGTAAGTTTGAGCGGCGAGTCCTATAGTTGTAGATTTTTTTGATATATCAATTGCTTGCCGAAGCAATGCCTTAGCACTTTTGTTCGATTTGAAAAGTTTTATTTTAGCAAGGCTTATTAGCATTGGAATTTTTCGTTCTGAATCTTCACCTTCTAGCGCATCTATATCTGCAAGTACTTTCTTGAGTAATTCCGCCTTGTCAGCTCTATCATCATAAGCAATTTGGTCAGCATAATTAATTGCCAGTGCAATCGTATCTTTGTCCAAATCACCATAAATCGCGCGACCAAGTTCATAAGCTCGTTTTGCTGTTTCAAACTTCAGCTTCGAATCATCCGTTTTCATTGCTTCTTGATAAGCCATATAGGCTGCATTGAAATCTTTCTGTGTGACATCTGCTGCGAATGTTTGAGCACTGAATAACACCGCACTACAAAGCAGCACCTTTAAAGTTGGAAGTGTCTTCATCACTATATCCTTTAGTGTGTATTTGAGCCTACAGGTCAAATCGAGCGAGAATTAAAAGCTCGTCAAACTGACCCTGTAAGCACATATTAATTTTGAGGCACAAAAAGCCAGCCTTAAAATTAGCTGACTTTGGACCTAAATTCAATCAATAACTGTTGTAAAGCACTGAACATAAGAAGTCCTAGCCTCAATTTATTGGGCTAATTTTTTGATTTGCTCCCAAATTTCTACAACATGTGCTTTGTCTTCATCATTGAGCTCACCTGCGTGATACGCTTTGACTAAGCTTGCTTCAATCGTATTGTTTAGCTCTTCAGAACTCAACGTAACGCCTTCTACCTGAGCGTAACCAACAGCCAAATCGAAATGACCGCGTAAGTAGCCACCAGCAAAGAGTTGGTCATCTGTCGCAGTTTCGACTAAGTTATCAAAAAATTGTTGTGCGGCATCAATGTAGGTATTCATTTGTACTCCAATTTAATCTTGATGCCCAACGGCATACATGACGTAATCGTTATAGCCTGTGATAACTTTCAAGTAACCACTTAGCTGTTCATCTAGTTCAGCATCCCCTGTATCAGCTATCAGTGGGCGGCCGTTTAGTGCTTTCAATTTTGTTTTAGTCGCAACTAAAATGATGTTTTCCTTACCAATGCTGCGAATCAGCGTTGGACTTAATTGCTGATTGCCCCGTCCAAAAATGTGACCTTGCCCGCCAATCAGCGTAATGACCAACTTGGTCGGTGTATGCTCAATCGCCGACAGTAGCTGTTGGGCTGTCATGTCTTGACCTATAAGCTGTTGATCCCGAATCAAATCGACACCTAGCAAAGTATTGTCTAAGCCTAGCTCTTCCATAATGGCGGCAACCGTAGAGCCTGAGCCCATGATGTATTGTTCGTCTGATTCCATTTGAGAAATAACCCAAGCAGCGATATCGGACAGCACCAGTTCATCACTTTCCTTTCCACCATTTTTTACACTTTGAACGTAGCGCAGTTCACAGGGCACCTGCATTTCCCCGTACCTTTTTGCGCGCACCGTACCTTCTCGAAAAGCGGCTTCATCAATGTCCATCACATCCGCTTCTGAGAGAGTAACAAGCTCTCCCTTGACCAACATTTCAACGACTCTTCCAGCGGCCTTCGGCGTGATTGCATATACACCCGAATGAATTTTACAACCCGCAGGGACACCGAGTACGGCTATTGAATCTTCTACCACAGCGCAAATATTTCGTGCAGTACCATCTCCACCGGCAAATAGAATTAAATCAACAGATTGTGATTTAAGTATCTGAGCCGCAGCTTCTGTGTCCTCCGGTGTCGTCGTAGCCGGCGCTTGGTAAATAACCTCGGTCTTAAACCCCAATTCTTTGGCTATGCGTTCACCCATTTCACCCGATGCGGTATAAATGGTTATTTTCGATTGGTAAGGCAAAAGTTGTGTTAGTGCCATTGCAGTACGTTTATTTGCAAGTGGTTCAGCGCCGAGTGATAGTGCCTTCGCGGTTGTATCTACGCCATCACTGCCTTTAAGAGCCACACTGCCGCCTAATCCAGCCACTGGGTTAACTATGAGCCCTAGTTTAAACTGCATCTCTAAACTCCTCTGGGACCTGCCATTCAAATTGCGCTTTGGTCAATGGCCAAGGCATCCCATAATGCGCACTTAAAGCGCGCATTAATGCCTCAGCTCGTGGATTAAAGCCTGTTTCCAATAAAGACAACAGCTTTGTGTGGACTTTTTTTGAAAATGAAAACGGCACGTTGGTGCACCATTTAAATTATCTGCTGATACGTTAAATGGAAATCCCGCTGAAACACTCAACGCCCATTCAATTGCTTGAGGTAATACTTCTACTTTCTCAAACTCAGATTGTTGTCGTTCGTCACGACCATCAGGACAGTACCAGTAGCCAAAGTCGACAAGTTGGCGTCGTTCGGTACCTGCAACGAGCCAATGAGCAATTTCATGCATTGCACTAGCATAAAAGCCATGCGCAAAAATAATGCGGCAATATGCGACTTCATCATCAGCGGGAAGATAGATAGGCTCATCCTCCCCTTTTACCAAACGCGTATTGTGAGACGCGTAAAAAACGTGGTCAAAGATTGAGATCAGATCATCAATATGGTGCATCAAAACAACGACTAAATAGCGCTAAGAAACAATGGAAGTGGATTGTACGGCGTTTTGAGAAAGAAGTAAAAGCCACGCCATTAGCGGTATGCGCTATTCACATCGCCAATAAATAATTGTGCTTGATTACGACCTTCCGTTTTCGCTTTATAGAGCGCTTTATCGGCGGCATCCAAAAATGATTGTGCGGAAATCAAGTCACTCACGATATCATAACCTGCTACACCCACACTCAAAGTAAGCTGACCTTCGGTGAGAAATTGAAAATCCTCCACCAAACGATAGGCAAAGCGTAACGCCGCATCAGGGCCAGTTTCTGGACAAATCAATAGAAACTCGTCGCCTCCCCAACGACCTATAAAATCACTTGGTCGAACCGATACTTTCAAAAATTGACTCAACTGTTTGAGCATCGCATCACCCTTCAGATGCCCTTGCTCGTCGTTCAACACCTTAAAATGGTCGAGATCAACCAGCAATACCGAGAGCTTTCTGCCATAGCGTTTTGCTCGTTCAATTTCCTCAAGTAAAACCGAATCGAGATGACGGCGATTGTATACCTGAGTTAAATGATCATTTTGTGCCTCGAGCTCTAGACGTTTTTCTTTGCGGATATCTCGTACTACCGCGATATTGACTTTATGCGAACCAATTTTGGTGCTCGATATTGCGACATCAATAGGAATTTCATTACCCTGTTTTGTTATGCCGATGATTGGTAATCCATCACGACTTTTACGTCGCATACGCGAGCGACCGGTAAACTCGCCGCGATCTTTGGCATGTTGCACACGGTATTCTTGAGGGACTAATTGTTCGACTTTAAGTAGGAGCATTTCCTCACGTAGATAACCGAATAAGTCACAAGCCGCTTGATTCACTTGTTGTATTTGACCATCATCATGGACATAAATCAGGGCATCAGGTGTCGCATTGAATAACATTTTTCGCTCTCGAATGAGCTTTACGCAGAACCAAAGCGCTAATAAGTTAAAAAGGGCAACACACGTAAGCAAAGGCATAAAAACCCAGCCACCGACTTGAGTTTGTTTTAATGATTCGGCCAGTAGCCTTTTTTGGTCATATTGTGCCTCTATAAACTCTAGTGAAATATTACGCCTTAACACTTCAAACGCTTTTTCAGCCAGCGAATCATCCACTTTAACCAATTTATCCAGCTCGGCGACACTGTGCAACGGTGCTTTTTGATTGTATGCCATATTGAGTTTTTCAATGTACAACTCAAGGGTTGATCGAATAGCCACTAACGCATTTTGTTCTTCTAAGCTAAGGGGATAATTGTCAAACTCATCTAACGCCGAACGTAGTTCAACGGCTTCAATTTGTGCGGTGTCGAAGTAGATAGTTTGATGGCGAAGAATGTAGTTTTTAAAGTGATGGATAAATCCATTGTAGCCAAAGTGCCGCTCCATTTGCGTTAGTAGCTGTGACTTGCTTAATACAACCTCTGCATCTTTACGCCAAGCCTCATCCAATGAACGTATGTTATTCGAGATGTTTTTTGTCCAAACAAGGACAAGCGCATTCACACATATCGTGAACACAACAACACCAACGATTAGTCCGTAGATCCTTCGTTCCATTTTTCCTGCACGACATCGACTTAATGTATTAACAGTATAGATTATGTTCAGAAAAAAAGACGAAAAAGCCGCATTACAGCGGCTTACATTTCGGGGATTTGAGCTGACTATCTATTTCCAGTCAGCTTAGGATATAGAACGGTTTTACCTAGTAATATTGCTTGCCGTTCTCAGCCATTGCCATCAACGGTTCTGCTGGTGAAAACACCGGATTATCCGTCGCAAACGTCGACAATTCTGAACACACTTTGCTAATACCGCGTTTGTCCATATAGCTGAATGGGCCCCCTAGGAACGGTGGGAAGCCGATACCGAAAATGGCGCCGATATCACCGTCGCGGGCAGAAGCGATAATACCTTCATCTAAACAACGCGCGGCTTCATTGAGCATCTGTGCAACACAACGACTCGCAATTTCTTGTTTATTCAAACGTGGTGCGACCGTAACGCCTAGCAACTCGTAAACTGATTCGTCTACTTTTTTGCCTTTTTGTTCATACTTGTAGAAACCACGACCAGTTTTACGACCAAGGCGTTTTGCGTCAATCAAACGGCTAAACGCATCGGGCGCTTTGAAACGCGAACCTAGTTCTTTTTCAAGAATTGGTGCAATCTTAGAACCAATGTCGATACCTACTTCGTCGAGTAGTGCAAGAGGCCCAACGGGAAAGCCAAATTCAACAAGGGCAGCGTCAATCTTCTCTATCGGCTCACCAGCTAACAATAAATTCGCTGCTTCGTTGACGTACGGCGCAAGAATACGGTTGACGTAAAAGCCGGCTTTGTCTTTAACAACAATCGGTGTTTTACCTTGCTTACGAGAAAACTCCACGGTACGCGCAATCGTTGCCTCACTTGTGCCTTCGTGTGGAATAATTTCGACTAACGGCATTTTTTCTACTGGAGAGAAATAATGCAAACCAATCACATTTTCCGGACGTGTCGCTTTTTCAGCAATTTGGCCAATTGGTAGTGACGAGGTGTTACTTGCGAAAATCGTGTGTTCACCACATTCACGTTCAATGTCAGCAACCATTGATTGCTTTAGATTTAAGTCTTCGAATACGGCTTCGATGACCATGTCCATGTGTTTGAAACCGCTGTAATCCGTCGCACCCGTGATACGATTCATCACTAATTGCGCGTCCGCTTTAGACATGATTCTGCGTTTCATTCGCTTAGACAAGATCTTATAGCTGTAATTCATAGCGTTGCTTATACCTTGATGCGCAACGTCTTTGATACGAACAGGCACAGAGGCTTTAACAGCACTTACGTGAGCAATACCCGCGCCCATTAGACCGCCACCTAGGACTGCAACACGGCGCGTTTTAGGGGCATCTTCGCTTTTCCACTCTTTTTTCATTTCCGTGGTTGCAAAGAAAATACCACGAAGTGCCACTGACACTTCGCTCATCACCAAATCAGCAAAACCTTCTGCTTCTGTTTTGTATGCTTTCAATTCATCAAGTTCAACCGATGCGCGTACCGCTTTAATGATGGCGATTGGCGCTGGGTAGTGCCCCCCGTTTTCTTCAGCACATTTTCTTCGGCTTTCTTGAAAATGATGTTGCGACCAAACGGGTTAGATTCCAACAATTGGCTGATTTTATCCAGACGCGGCTTACGTGGCTTTGGTTTACCCGCTCGAGCTAGACGAATTGCAACATCAAGAAGAATGCTTTGCGGTACTGCATCGTCTACGAGACCGGCTTTTTTAGCCTGTTTCGCAAAGACCTGTTTGCCCGTTAACATCCACTCAAGCGCTTTTTGAATACCAACAAGTTTAGGTAAACGCTGCGTCCCACCACCACCTGGCAATAGGCCAAGTTGTACTTCAGGTAAGCCAAGTTTTGTTATGTTATCCGTTGAACAAACACGGTAATCACACGCTAAGGCGAACTCTAAACCACCGCCAAGTGCCGCACCATGAATCGCTGCAACCGTTGGAAAAGGCAGCTTTTTCATCTCAAAAAAGGCTTTTTGACACATTTCAGACAGAGCCAGCGCATCGGTACGTGATTTCGCACTGTCTAGCATTTTGATGTCTGCGCCTGCGATAAAGTTATCCGCTTTACCACTGACAAAAACCATACCGGTTACGTCGTCCGTACGGCCTTTTTCGATGATCTCAGCCAGATCACCGGCAAAGCTGTCACGTAACGTATTCATCTTTTCGCCAGGGACGTCAATGGTCACAATCGCGACACGATGATCGTTTAATTCGTAACTAAATACCGACATTATTCGCTCTCCAATACAAATGCAGCGCCCAAGCCACCCGCAGCACAAGCGGTTGTAAGACCTAGACCACCACCACGGCGTTTTAGCTCATATAAAGTTTGTGTGATAAGACGAGCGCCAGTTGCCGCAAATGGGTGACCGTACGCGAGTGAGCCGCCGTTAACGTTAAATTTATCCATGTTGATCTCACCAATCGCTTTACTGCGCCCTAATTGCTCTTGCGCAAACTTGTCAGATGCAAACATTTTCATGTTCGCCAACGTTTGTGCAGCAAAGGCTTCATGCATTTCGATAAGATCTAAATCTTGTAATGTAATGCCAGCACGCTCTAGCGCCACAGGCGTTGAATGCGCAGGACCCATAAGCATGTCATCATAAACACCAATCGCAGAGAACGCGAAGCTGCGGATATAACCCAAAATGTCATAACCCAATGCTTTAGCCTTGCTTTCACTCATAAGTAGTACCGCCGCTGCACCATCCGTTAATGGTGTCGCGTTTGCCGCCGTTACTGAACCATGTTGACGGTCGAATACCGGCTTCAACTTCGCATAGCTTTCTAAAACTGAGTTTTCGCGGATGTTGTTGTCTTTGTCGATAAAGCTCTTGTATGGCTCAACGTGTGCGGCCATCACCTCATCTTTGAGTAAACCATCTGCCCACGCTTTAGCCGCTAATGTGTGCGAGCGGTGAGCTAGCGCATCTTGGTCAGCACGGCTAATACCATGAGTTTTTGCCATTTGTTCCGCTGTTTGACCCATCGAAAGCCCAGTAGAATATTCTGCCACTGCTGGCGGTACTGGCATAAGGTCTTTAAAACGAAGTTTTTTCAGAATATTGAAACGCTGCCCCAGTGTACGCGCTTTGTTTAAGTCAACTAAGCTGCCCGCCAACTTTTTACTTACACCGATAGGAAGAACAGATGATGAATCCGCACCACCAGCGACACCAACAGACACACTGCCTGCAATAATAGATTCTGCTACGTTTGCAATAGCTTGGAAGCTCGTTGCACAAGCACGCGATACAGAATATGCGTCAACCGACACTGGCATGCCTGTCCCCAACACAATTTCACGTGCGATGTTTGGCGCTTCTGGCATTTGAACAACTTGCCCAAAGACCACTTGATCAATTTCTTGTTTGTCGATGTTTAAACGCTCGAGCATTTCATTGACAACGATTTTACCCAAGTCCACAGCAGGAACGTGATGGAATGCAGTTGCTTGCTTCGCAAATGGAGTACGTAGCCCAGAAACTACCGCAATGCGGTCGCCTTTTGTTGTTTTTAGTATATTTTGTTTAGACATTAACTTTCTCTCCCGTAGACAGGTCTGACCTGTTGGTTTTCCCCGATTCTAAACAACCCGACACATAAAGCCAATAGCAAATCACATTTTGCTTAAAAAAACGCCACAACAATTTAGCGGTTATTACCATGCTTAAACGATGATTTGTTTAAATATCAAGCAAACGAAGTATAGATGAAAATTTTTGGGAACTTTCATGAATTTGTCAGTCTAACTATCACGCGAGATCCACCTGCCCTTTAAAGCTAAGCTCTTGAGATTCTCGAGGAAAGCCCCCATAGAGCAGGAATCATTTTATCACGGGCACACTCGCCCACTAGTTGGTTTAATTTGTCATAAAAGGACAAACTCCCAATGGCTGTAAATAAATTTATCGAACTAAAACAGTATCTAGACACACAAATCATTGGTCAGCCGCAACTGACCGAAGCCCTATTGATTGCGTTACTTGCCGACGGCCATTTGTTGGTCGAAGGTCCTCCTGGTCTTGCAAAAACACGCGCAGTAAACGCACTGGCAAAAGGGGTTGAAGGTAATTTCCAACGCGTCCAGTTTACCCCTGATTTACTGCCGTCTGACATCACGGGTACCGATATTTATCGCCAACAAACCAGTGAATTTGTATTTGAAAAAGGCCCTCTGTTCCATAACTTGATTTTGGCTGACGAAATAAACCGAGCGCCCGCTAAGGTTCAATCTGCATTATTAGAAGCCATGGCTGAACGCCAAGTTACCGTGGGCAAAACAACTTACAAATTACCCGAGTTGTTTATGGTCATGGCAACCCAAAACCCGCTTGAACAAGAAGGGACGTATCCACTTCCTGAAGCCCAGTTAGACCGCTTCCTGATGCACTTGAATATTGATTATCCACAAGCGGAAACCGAGTTGGCTATCCTTCGTCTAACCCGTGGCGAAGCACTAGAGCAAGCGCAAGTTAACTTTGAACCGATTTCGCAAGCTGAATTGTTCAGTGCACGTAAACAAGTATTGTCGTTGCACCTTGCTGAACCGGTGGAGCGTTATCTTGTTGAGCTCATTATTACGACGCGTGATGCCCGTAAACTGGATGACAAACTCGCTGCATGGCTTGAATTTGGTGCCAGTCCTCGTGCGACGATTGCGCTGGACAAATGTGCCCGTGCACATGCGTGGCTGCAAGGTCGAGACTTTGTTACACCGGAAGACATTCAGGCTGTAGCCGCGAATGTGCTGCGTCATCGTATCATTTTAAGTTACGAAGCTCAGGCCGACGGCATCACTAAAGATGAAGTTATCTCTCGTATTTTGAACTTAGTTCCAGCTCCTTAAGCGATGATTGAAACCATTCAAAACGCACAACAGTGGATGCATGACACGCATTGCACTGGCGCACAGGTCGGATTGAAAGAATTGCTTTACTACAAACGTAAAGCAACGCTCTTGTCACTTGTGCCGAAACAAAAAATAAAAAGTGCATCAGCAGGTCAATACCTCGCGCCACAAAAAGGACGAGGAATGGAATTTGCTGAAGTGAGACAATATCAATATGGCGATGATATTCGTGCGATTGATTGGCGAGTGACCGCTCGCACAGGTGAAGCCCACACAAAATTGTTCCAAGAAGAAAAAGAACGCCCTGTATTCGTGTTTACGGATCTGTCCTCTAGTATGGTTTTTGGCAGTCAGCTTCTTCTTAAATCAGTGCAAGCTTGTCACCTCAGTGCGCTGTTAGCTTGGTCAACCTGTGCACGAGGCGACCGACTAGGTGGAATCGTGTTTTCCGAATTCGGCCATCATGAACTAAAGCCTACCGCGAGAGACAAAGGCGTATTGGCACTTTGTCACCAGCTTGTAGACGTTCATAACATCGCGCTCGACAACCGAGATACGCCGATGCCGAGTAAATTTGCAGATAACCTTAAACGCCTCGCGCATTTAGCCAAGCCTGGCAGTATGGTTTATCTCATTTCCGATTTCAGTCAGCTTGATGACAGTAGTTTCAAGCAGTTGGAAAGGCTCAGTCGTCACTGTGAACTCATTGGTTGCCATATCAGTGATCCATTTGAACACCAGTTGCCAGCGTATAAAGACGCCGTGAAAGTCTACGCAGGCAGTACTGACTGGACTTTACCGCTGATGGACAAAACCTTTCGTTCACGTTATGCCGAAAAAGCAGCGGAACAATTTGAATTTCGATTAGCGCGTTTACGTCGTGCTGGTATGCAAATGCGCACTTTTAGTGCCGCTCAACCACTAGAACAGCAATTGCACAGGTAGTTTAACATGCCGTCGTCACCTTTAGATGCTCTTAAAGATGTGATCCCACCCACTGAAGTCAGTTGGTGGCCGCTTTCTTATGCGGCTTGGGGATTAATTGTCGCGACGTTACTCGTCCTGACACTTATCATTTTATTCATAGTGAAGCGTCATCGCCATTCACGCGCTAAGCGTGAAGCAACACAGCTAGCTAAGCTTGCTGAATCGTCGCTGTCACTACACACGTTGTTAAAACGATTAGTAAAACATTATTACGGCATTGAAATGGCAAGTTTGCCACAAAAACAATGGCTTCTTATCCTTAACACCGTTTCAAACGCGACGTTTACCAAAGAGGAGCTACAAACCATCTATAGCCCCAATGGTGCAGAAGCACTATTCGACAAGTTTGTGTTGGCCATTACTACGTTTAAAACACGTGAAAAGCTTACGTTGGAGGCGGCAAATGTTTGAATTTAGCTGGCCATTAGCATTTTTGTTATTACCACTTCCATGGCTTATCGCCTTGGTTAAACCGACACCCGCCAAACAACCTCTGAAATTGCGCATGCCAAGCTATGCGACTATTGCGACTGGCGGTTCACTTAATGAGCAACAAAAAAGGTACCTTAGTCTTTCTGAGGCCATCGTCTGGATTGCCCTTGTGTGCGCGCTTGCAAACCCAACCTATTTGGATGACCCCGTCGTATTACCAAATGAAGGCCGAGACATCATGCTTGCGGTCGATCTTTCTGATTCAATGAAAGAACAAGATATGGCGTATCAAGGTGGCTACGTAGACAGACTGTCTGTTGTAAAAGCGGTGCTTGGTGAATTCATTGAAAAACGTCAAGGTGACCGCCTTGGCTTGATTCTGTTTGGCGACACGGCGTTTTTGCAAACCCCATTAACCCGTGATGTTGACACCGTTGCAAAAATGCTCAATGAAACACAGATCGGACTCGTTGGTCGAGCTACCGCCATTGGCGACGCAATTGGCTTGTCCGTTAAGCGATTCGAGCAAAAAGACAAGAGCAATCGCATCCTTATTCTGCTTACCGATGGTCAAAATACCTCTGGAAATTTGCAGCCCGAAGAAGCGCTGACACTTGCTCGCGATGCTGGTATTAAGGTGTACACCGTTGGCGTTGGCTCAGATGGTCGCGGAGGCTTTAGTCTGTTCGGTATGGGTGGTCTTTCTTCCATGGGAAGTAGTATCGATGAAGCTACGCTTAAGCACATCGCCTCTGAAACGGGAGGTCTGTATTTTCGTGCGAAGGACGTAAAAGGCTTACAACGTATCTACGAAGAGCTGGATAAACTGGAGCCGATTAGTTCAGACAACCAAACATTCCGACCGACCTTAGCGCTTTTCTATTGGCCATTGCTCGTTGCGCTCGGCTGGATTGCGCTGGTTCTAATCACAAAAAGTGCAAAGTCCATTCTACGGGAGAACAACTAATGCAGAATTGGCTTATCGACTTTGTTTTCTTACGCCCAGCTTTGCTTTGGCTATTTATTCCATGGGTGGTGCTGACGTTACTGCAATTTGTTAAGCAACAACAAAGTAAACGTGGCTCGCTAATTGCGCCGCATTTAACCCATATTGTGCTTGGCAATACGCACACAAAGGCGATTAAACAACGCCCTGTTTTATTAAGTACGTTTTTGGCGCTCGCCATTATCGCCGCTGCAGGGCCGAGTATTGAGAAACAACAAGTTCCTGTTTACTCAGCAAAGCAAGCTCGTGTGCTTGTGGTTGATATGTCCTACTCCATGTATTCAACCGACATCGCGCCAAACCGACTTACTCAAGCGCGTTTTAAACTCATGGACATGGTGGCGCTTTTTTCGGAAGGCGACACAGCACTTGTTGCCTACGCTGGCGATGCGTTTACAGTGTCACCACTGACCAGTGACGCCACTACGTTGAAAAACTTAATCCCCAGTTTAAGTCCGCAAATAATGCCAAGCAAAGGCGCAAACTTACTCGCGGGTATTGAACAAGCTAAAATGCTTTTGGAACAAGGGCATTACGCCGACGGTGATATTATTCTTGTCACGGATGATGTGGAGCAAGAAGAAATCGGCGAAGTGAAGTCAATGTTAGCTTCGACTAAATTCCGTTTGAGTGTATACGCCATCGGTACTCGTGAAGGTGCGCCAATTTCACTCCCTGAGGGTGGATTTCTTAAAGACCGTTTTGGTCAAATTGTGGTGCCGAAACTTAATGTGGCCTTACTCAAGAATCTTGTGTCGTCAGGTGGATTGTTTGCCACTTACTCACCGTCTGATGAGGACATTAAGACCTTTGCACCGCGTATTAACCATGCAGAGGTCAACAAAGCAAAAAGCGAAAATGTTATGTGGCGCGTTGACGCTGGTATTTACCTACTTGTGTTACTTGTTCCGATGGGCTTAGTGCTCTTCCGTCAAGGCGTATTTCAATTTGCCTTGCTGATGATTGTTTTCCTTCCATTGGATAAAAGCTACGCCATGGACCTCCCAAGCTGGCTGCAAAATGATGACCAAAAAGCCTTATCAGCCTATCAAAACGGTGATTTTTCATCAGCATCTTCAGCACAGATGGATGAACTCAAAGGAGCTGCGTTGTATAAGCAAGGCAATTATGAAAAAGCAGCCGAGTTATTCAAGAACAGTACATCAGCCAAAGGCCTGTACAATTATGGCAATGCGCTTGCTCAACTTGGTCAATTGGATGAAGCGTTAGATGCCTATGACAAAGCGCTCAATCTCGACCCTGAACTCGCCCAAGCGAAAGCGAATAAGCAGTTGCTTGAGCAAATGAAAAAACAACAGCAACAGCAACAGCAACAGCAACAGCAACAGCAACAGCAACAGCAACAGCAACAAGACGCTAACCAAGATCCTGATCAAAAAAACCAACAGCAGTCTGAAAATCAACAAGGTTCAGATGCGCAAAAAGGTTCTCAATCTCAAGACCAGCAAGGTGACAAACAGCAGCAAGGGAAAGAACAATCTGGTGATGAGCAGCAAGGTGGTCAATCTGAAGGCGAAACTCAGGATGAAAGTAACAATGAGCCCTCAAAATCGTCCAAACCTGACGGGCAAGAAGGCCAGAATAATCAACCAGACATGCAAGCTGAACCGAATAAAAACCAGCAATCAGGTAAAGAGGATGAAAAATCGGGTGATCAAGAGCAGATGATGAACGACGCCCAGCAACAAGCTCAAGATGAAAAAGAGCCTCAGCAAGCTGGTCTTGCGGATGAAAAGGCAGATGGTGAGGATAAAGACACCAAAGCTCAAGCGCCAATGGTCAGCGGTGACCCTCGCCCACTTACGCCAGAAGAGCGTGAAAAAGCCGAGAAAATAAAGCAGCTACTCAGAAAAGTACCGGATGAACCGTCTATTTTGCTGCGCAATAAAATGTTACTTGAGGCCCAACAACGTGGTCGTGAACGCTATCTTAAAGGAGTCGAAAAATCATGGTAATGCGTTTTATAGGTGGTCTATTACTGCTTGCCTTGAGCCAATTTTCTTTTGCTGGCGAAGGTTTAACGGCAAGCGTAGATAAAAACCCCGTTCTTGTCGGCGAGTATTTTACGCTCACGATTGAAGCAACTGGCAAAGTCGGTGGCGAAACCCCTGATACTCAAGAACTTGCCAAAATTTTTAATATTGGACCAATGAGTACAAGCTCTCGCACGAGCATTATAAACGGCAGTATTAGCAGCAGCACCACATGGCAAATGCAGGTGCTTGCGCGCCGCGCCGGTGAGTTCACCATCCCTGCGTTTACAGTCTCAGGAATGAAGTCGGAACCGATAACACTCAAAGTGATCCCTCGAGACCAAGACGACAGCACGCAAAATGACGTGTTTGTCAAAGTGGCACTTCAAGACGGTCCATTATACGTCCAACAAGCGGCGCTCTATACGGTAAAGCTATACGTTGGCAAAGAGCTTTTGGATGGTCAACTGACCGCACCAGAATTAGCTGATACGCAATTTACGCTACTAGGTAAACAAAAAGAAGAATATGAAATAGTTGATGGGCGTCGATACTTTGTCGTGACCCGCGAGTATTTGATGCAACCGAATAAAAGTGGCCAATTCACTATCGATGGCCCTATTTTTAATGGCCAAGTGCGTGAAGGCTATCGCCGAATGGCAATTTCAGCTGTGGGTGAAAGCATTGATTTAGATGTGCAACCTATCCCTGAAAACTTCCCGGGTGCTTGGTTACCGTCAGAACTCGTGCATTTGGGTGAAGAATGGAAACCAACTGACGATACCGTGACGGTTGGCACTCCGATTACTCGTACACTTACGCTTACCGCCACAGGTGTAACACAAGAGCAACTACCAGAAATCACTGTACCGCAAATTGATGGCTTTAGAACTTACCCGGACGACAGTGAACGTAAACAAATCTCTCGAGATGGCCGTATTATTTCCCAAATGGTGAGCTCAATCGCCCTACTCCCGCAAAAACCAGGCACGTTTACGTTACCTGAGTTAAAGGTTGCGTGGTTTAATACGAAAATGGGGAAAACGCAGTATGCGTCTGTTCCAGCTCGTTCAATTACCGTCGTCGCGGACCCGAATGCTCCAAAGGCACCTGTGGTTCCAGAGGTACAATCAGCCAAGCCAGAAGCATCTCAAACCGTTTCTGTTCCCCAGCAAACACTGATGCCAACAACGTCGATTCAAGCTGAAAAAACGTGGCAAGACTGGCTGTTACTTGTGAGTGGTTACGTGCTTTGGATTTTGACGTTAGGTTGGTTTTTACTTAGAAAACCAACACCCGCTTCAGAAAAAGTCAAATCACCCACTGTCACGCAATCAGACCCAATGGCTGAACTGAATTCGGCAGCTAAAGACGGTGATGCTAAACGTTATTACCAAGCGTTAATGTCCCTTACTGCCAAATTAGGCGCGGCAACGCTCTCGGATTGGGCCAATAAACAAAGTGACCCATCATTAAGCCATGAGATTGCAAATCTTCAGGCGACTCTTTATAGTTCCAACAATCAACAGGTGGACTTACCAACGTTACATAAACATGTCTGTGCGGTGTTAAAGCAGCAAACAAAAAAACATAAATCAAACGGTAACACGCTTGAAACGCTCTATTAATTAATACCGTTTACAAAGCGCCGGATTTAGGCGTTTATGTAAGAAAACACTCAGTATTTAAAACGGGGAGAATATCGATTCTACCCCGTTTTAATTTTGTAGGCCGCGCTTTAAAATAGGGTTTACAGACTACTCAAAGCAAACAGAAAGTTTGTTGAAATAAAAATTTAAAAACGAAGGTCTAACTAGTATGACCACAAAACAACAACGCTATGAGCAAATGGTAAGAACCTATCATACAGAGTTGTATCGTTTTGCTTACTGGCTGTGTGGCGATGCAACAATTGCCGAAGATTTGGTACAAGAAACCTTTCTTCGTGCGTGGCGCTCGCTGGATAGCTTGCAAGATGAAAATGCAACAAAGCCTTGGTTAATTACCATTTTACGTCGTGAGAACGCGCGACGATTTGAACGTAAACAATTTGATTATGCTGATGTGGAACAAGATACGCTGGAAGACAAAGAGCGTTTCACCCTCGATGACGAGATGGAACAAACGGTCATTCAACGCCATATCAACAATTTGGAACCAGAATACCGTGAACCTCTGATTATGCAGGTGGTTATGGGATTTTCTGGAGATGAAATCGCAGACATGTTAGAGCTGAATAAAAACACGGTGATGACGAGACTTTACCGTGCCAGAAACCAGCTCAAAGAGGCCTTAATGAACGTAAAAACACCAGTAAGAGGAGCGCAATCAGATGGATGAACTTGAATTTCGTCGCCGTCTTTATGCCGATCCTTTTGACAAGGACGTTCACGAAATGGCGAAAAATAACCCGGAACTGCAAGCTCAGCTTGACGACTTTCTTTCATTTGAAGCCGCAATGAAAGATGCCATGGACATCCCAGTTCCTGAGGGGCTTGCCGAGCGCATTATTGCAAAAACTCAGGAAGCAAAAACTCAGGAAGCACAAACTTCAGAGTCCATCACACCACCACCGCACCAGCCTGTTACTTGGTATAAACGTCATGCAGGTCCATTTGCAATGGCGGCATCTATTTTCGTTGCGACCACCGTGTATTTCCTGTCGGCAACCCCGACCGCGGTACATGCCAACGAATATGCGTTTGAACACGTCTACCATGAAATGGGCGCGTTTAAACTGACCGATGCTGTTTCACTGCAAAAAGTGAACGAAAAGCTCGCAACATTCGGAGCTAAGCTGGACGATTTACCGGGCAAAGTGACCTACGCAACATTTTGTAATTATCGTGGTAAAAAAAGTTTGCACATGATTTACCAAAGCGAAGATGGTCCAGTAACGGTATTCGTTGTGCCTCGTGAAGACAGCTTTAGAGAGTCAGGTCGTAGTTTCGTTGACGATCGCTTTAGTGGTCTTATTAACCCACTGGATAAAGCGGACGTAATCTTAGTCGCGAATTTAAATACGCCAATTCAACAATTTGCAGCGGATTTTACCAGCCAAATGGAATGGTTATAGCGCTACGCAGAGAACATTTTTGATGTAATGAATCCAAAGGCTCGCAAAAGTCTTTGGATTTCGTCGCATAACCCCCATATTTAATCCTAAAGATCTATGTATCGCGTACCCAATTTAATTAGAATTGGCGTCAATATTTTTTAATCGAGGAAAGGTATGAAACAACTCATTACCATGTTGTCTTTAGTGACATTTTTATTTGCGACCAGCTTTGATGCGTTTGCAGCAAAAAAGTTTGGCAGCAAAAAGAAATCAGGAAAGACGCAACAAACCCAAACAGCTCAACCAAAGCAGCAAGTAGACACTAATACTCTGCCTGCGAAAACTGCCCCTAAGTCGTCGAAAAAAGGCATTATGGCCGGTGTACTTGGTGGCTTGCTAGCTGGTGGTTTAATTGCTGCAATGCTTGGCGATGACTTTGAAGGCTTTCAATGGCTTGAAATGATTCTATTTGCTGTGCTTGCTTTTGTTATATTCAAAGTCGTGAAAGGTATGATGGCACGTAGGCAACAGCCAGCATACGCAGGTGCAAGCTCAAGTCCGTATTCAACTGCGCCACAGCAACCTTATCAGCAACCTGCGCAACCTCAGGCTTTTACGCCTGCGTCTTCGGGATTTGGTTCAAGCACCTCCGATGTACCGTTCAATTTACCGCGTGACTTTGACTTGAACGGGTTTCTACGTGGTGCTGAAAACCACTATCGTACGGTGCAAAAAGCTTGGAACGAAAATGATTTCGCAACGGTTAGCGAATACCTAAGCCCTGAACTCATTGAAGAGTTCAAGGCCGAACGTGCTGAGCAAGGTCAAGTATCTAACGAAACGTTATTCCTAAGTGCAGAAGCGGTACGTGCAGATGTGAGCCCAGTTGTTTGGGAAATCAGTGTGATGTTCCGTGGTAAGTACCGTGACAACATTGAAAATGTTGAAGAACCTATCCATGAAGTATGGCACCTTGAACGCAAAACCGACGCGAACGCACCTTGGCTTATTGTTGGGGTTGAAAACTTAGCCGCAGAGTAAGTTCCCAATACACTATTTAAACCAAAGGCAACCTTGTGTTGCCTTTGTTATTTCAATCATCCCATTTCAATATAAACGAATATTATCAAACACTTTTTCAATGATTCACGTATCATGCGGTCATATAAAATATATCGGTAAGGATAGCGCTATGGTATTACGCCACCTATTGTCTCCCGTTGCATTATTGGCATCATGTTTGGTATGCACATCGTCTTTCGCGTCTAATTTGTTTCCTGAGATAACTCAACCAATCGACGCCAATGGTCGCTTCGTATTCTACTCCCATGGTTACATCGTTGAGGGTGATAATCCGACCCCTATCGAGACTAAGCATGGTTTTGGAAAATACGATTTCCCTGCGATTAAAGAAGCTCTCGCTGATGACTCCTACCACCTTATGGCACACCACCGCCCTAAAAACACCGATCCTTTTGCCTATGCACAAGCGTTCAGTGAGCGCATTCGCGAACTGGTTAAGCTAGGCGTATCACCTTCGCATATTACATTAGTAGGTTTTTCACGAGGTTCTTTTATTACAGGGCTAACGTCCAATTTACTTGCTGATATAGGCGTTAATACCGTGCTGTTAGCAGGATGTGGACGCTTGATTGCCAAACAGCATCAAGACGTTCAAGTTTATGGTCATGTGTTGTCTGTCTACGAGAAGTCAGACCGTTCCGGTACTTGTGATGCCTTGAAAGCGAAAAGCCCACATACACGTTCCTTTGAAGAATTAGCCATCAATACAGGTTTAAGTCACGGGGCTTTTTATACACCCAACCCTGTTTGGGTCGCACCAGTTAAAGCTTGGATTTTGAAAAAGCAGGCACTGTGACCGGTGAAACTTACTGTGTAGTTGTTCAAAGCTGAACTCGCGTTTAAGTTAATCTGCACGATGTAAGACTTGCCCCTAAAGAACTACCACCAAGGAATTAGATTTTTGATTAGCTCTTCGTCTTTCACCAAACTTTCCTGAGAATATAACACCTCAAACACAGGCGCGTAAGTTGGCGCAGTTTTTGCTGCATTTGGTTTTTTGCAAAAACTGAGACAACCGTTATGTGTCCTGTGATTTGACTTGTTATATTCGTATTATAAAGCTCTAAAGCTCTAAAGCTCGATAGCTTCAGGTTCAAAAGCAATTCTTTCAGAGTAGGTCTCTTTACCCATGATATAGCCATGGATTGATCTGAAAATTAATATTCCATTTTTATCGTAGATTCGTTTCATGGTTTTCTTTCTCAAACCAACGCCATTAAATTTGGTAATCCAAACTCCGTTATCAAAAACCGTTTCAATTTCGGTTTTACCACTGTACGTTTCGTATTGACATTTACCGATTACAAATTCACATTCGTTGAAATGTGACATATATGAATCGAAATTCCCATTTTCTGTTAGTTTTAAAAACATAACTTTATTATCAAGTTTCATCTCAACACCAGTAGGTTGGCGCTTATCGTTAAAATGTCTGAAGTAATGGGTCGAATTTTCGGTTTTATATAATACATAATATTCTCTTTCAATATCTACCTCCCCCTTGAGGTAGTATTGCTTAACTAAGTAGCCGAACTTTTCTTTTAACTTAGGAACACTAGTAGAGATAGTGTCGAATTCACTTGGTTGAAGAATATTATCAGCATTTTCTTCTAATACTTTTTTCATTGCCTCTGCTTGGTTGTATAGGCTAACGGAACAACCACTAACAGAAAAAAGAAAAACATAAATAATACTACGTTGATTATTTGCATATACTACCTTTGAATATAACGCCGTTGTAATCGGCAAAATTTGTTGGCTAAAATGTGAGGCGAAGCAGAACCTAACCAACGGTTACGAGTCCTGCTTCTGTAGCTTTTTATTTGCCGTCTTACCCAAGTAGCTTTTTATACCATCTTGGGCTTGTTTATACCTTAAGTTAATTAAAGTCATTGCTACTTGTCCGACATCTCCGTACAGATTGTCAGCGTATTCATGTAAATTTAAAGTTGGATCGTAATTTTTAGAAGCAATAAACTCATCTATTTGTTGCTCCCGAGATGGAGCATGCTCAGGTTCTTTAATATATAAAAATTCTCGCCATGTTCTTGTTGCTTCTCGTTATTACATGATTGACAATCATGGAACAACATTGTCCATAAATGTAGACCTAAAAAAGATTTATTCATTGATATAAGATTATCTTGAGATAACGTCTTTCGAGCAATCGAAATACCATAGAAACAACATTTATGATTAAAAAATCTAATAACTCATCTTTTTGGCCACCTATGGATCAAAGGGTTCTAATCCACGAGCATCATCATAATACTTGCCTACTTCTTGAAAAAAATATTCTGATATCGCTATTTGAAATATCAGATTTACGTCGAGCCATCATTCCTCTTCAGGCATATAACGCCCTGTTAATGGAAAAAATTGAATAAGCTAAAATAGAGCGAAGCGACGAGCTTATTTAATTTTGTCCTCGTTTAGCGCATTATTAACTCTCTATTGCACTTTAAAGTGCCTAGAGCCTTTAACTTTTAACATACTCTCATTCATCAGTTGTTTTTCGATATTAATGTTTTCGGGCAACCCTTTCTGTTTTGCAAGATTTATATCTCGCTCAAATTTATCTATGACTTGGAGCATTCCGCTTCCACCAACAGGCTCAGTCAATTCACCCAAATATGTAGCTTCATTCTTTTTTACTTCAAAGCTGTATGGTTCAAAATCTTCATAGTGAAAAGTATGAGCACCTTGAATTTGTTCATATTTTGTAATCAAATACTTGCCAGCTTTTAGTTGGTGTAGCTCTACTCTACCGTTATAACTTGCCTCATCAAAATCCCTTTCAGAGCGACCCCATGATGCATCTTTACGATAATAAAACCTACCCGACTCTCCTTTATCATTTTCATAGTTCACAACATAGTCACCTGCAAAGTTGTGGTTTTTTATATAAAAAGACATGATAGCAAAGCCAGAGTCATCGCCTTGGTATTGAGTATTCAACGTTACGCAACCTGACAATAGGAACATAGTAAATATTGAAATTATAAACTTTTTCATTTTTTTCCTGATAGTTTTACGAATCTAAAAAGAGAGTTAACTCCCTGTTAATAGGCAAAATTTAGTTAGCTAAAATTCGCGATGAAGGAGCAAAAGCCAACTGCATTTTATCCTTGTTAAACAGTTTGTTATGTGTAATTTTTAATAGAATTTTTGTCTAGTTTTAATCCGTGTGCAGTTCTATCCGCAACGTAGAATGCTATTTTACGTAAATGTGCAAATGTAGGATCGCTATCTTCAATTTCTCTTACAGCTAAATGACCAAAGTTAAGTGTGTGCAATTTAGCATGCTCGTTATTTCTCCCTTCGAAGAAGTCCACCGAAAACTGAAGTTGACGCAAAAGTGCCAAGCGTTGTGAATCCCGCCTTAATTGCTTGTTCGTTACCAGATCAATGAACTTGATTAGTAGTGTTCACGACACGAAATTATCGTTAGAGCTTGATCATCGACTGCGTAAACAAGCCTATTAGTATCATCAATACGACGAGACCAAAAACAAGATAAGTTTTCTTTTTATGGCTCTGGTTTACCGATGCCCTCAAATGGAGAGCACTTAACGTCATTGATGAGTCGATTGATTCGTTTGAGTGTTTTCTTGTCTTGAGTTTGCCAATACAGGTAGTCATCCCTAGCGTCTGCAATCCACGACAGTAAACGTTGACTACTACACATCAACTAACTCCCGTGCCGTTGTTTTGCCAGCACGGTAATGTTCAATCGAACGATTTAGGTGTTCAGCGTTTTGAGGTGAACGTAGTAAGTGAGCTGTCTCCATAAGGCTATTGTAATAGTCTAAAGACATAACCACTGCATCTTCAGAATCACGGCGTGTAATATCAGTTGTATTAGCATCATTAACTACACCGTCCAAAACAGCTGTGAGACCATTTCTAGCTTCAATAAAAGATACAATTCTCATAAAAATCTCCACATGTACCTTTAATGGAACAAGTATAGTCGCCACCACTTTACATGTACAGTAAACTGAACAGATGATATTAATAAGGCAACTAACACTTTGCTAATTGGCTACCGCTGCTTAGGCAGTTCAGACCACGCTGTTTGTGGCCGGAACGAAAAATTAAGCAACTTATTAGCTGCCAACCTTATTCACCTGCAGTGTCAGTTTTTGAGCGCCAATCTCGATTCTTACTTCCTTGCCGTAGGCAACAGTGAATGAAGGATTTATTGAGCTATCACCAACAGTAATATCAGCAACCATACTTGCTGTTTCATCTTGGTTTGGTTTAACAGTGAGGCCATCGCTAAAGTCATTACCCATATTGATTGACGCCATTTTATCTGCCTCAACCACCATGGTTGGAGATGCAACCAGCTTGCCTTGGGAGTATACGGATGTAGGTACTTGGTAAATATCAGCCGCGAAGCATAGCGCCGACGCTAGTATTTTGCCTAAGTCGCTGGCGCAAGCCATTTCTAACCAAATAGACAAAGTAAAAACGATGCACAATAAAGACTTGAATGAAGGCTATGGATTACGTCACGTCCCCCAGCACGGATACGTAAATACGGGAATGCGATTCAAGACCTTTCGTGGCAATTTCTTTTTCCGTCAACAATTCGCTGTATTCACCCTTATGATGAATATAGTTGTCGGCATCATATCCATGAGACAGCATTTCGAAAGCAACTTAGAAAAGCGTTTGTTAGTGCAGGTATCGGCAAACGAGTTAAAGCACATACATTTAGACATTCTTTTGCCACCAACTACTTAGAAGTGGTGCAGACATACGGACAGTTCAGGAGTTCTTCGGCCACACTGATTTAAAAACAACGGAAATATATACACACGTAATCGGTTCTCGGTTCAATCAAACGGTCAGCCCCGTAGACCGACTGTAAATCCTATGTCCGCTTTTAACACTTTGCGACTATCCGATTTGATTAACCCCCCTAGTTTCAGATCTGCCCTTTAGGCTAAGGCTCTTTCACTTAATGGAACTCGCGTGATTTAGGCTTAAGTTGATCAAGTAAGCCGCTGTGGTCAATAAGCCGTCCAGCAATAACGTGGATCACATCACCTTCTCGTTCAACAATCCCTTTTACTTCCAGTAATCTGGCGGTCAGATACGCTTGCTTTTGTGCCCGAGCTGTCCCCGCCCAAACAACGACATTAATATTCCCTGTGTCATCTTCTAGCGTGAAGAAAGTAACGCCTCCAGCCGTTCCCGGCGATTGTTTCCCTGTTACCAACCCAATCACCGTCGTTATTGACTTATGAGGTTTCTGTGGCAACTGCTGCTGCCTAGTAAATTTTGGTAGCACTCCAACCTCATCTAACAATGTGATGGGATGCTTGCCAAGACTTAATCCTAATGTGGCGTAATCTTCATGCAGTGTCGAAAAAGGATCGGGGGCTTTGAAAAATGCTACCGGCTCTTCAATGGATTGCTGATAAAGTGGCAGCGTTTGTGCGTTATCCATTAAATCCCACCGCGTTTGATAGCGATCTGTGCCAAAACAGATCAGCGCATTGGCCGACGCTAAGCGCGCTAAAGCGCCTTTATCCAACCCAAGCATAACGAGTTGATTTAGGTATTGATAACCCTGTTCAGGACGCCCTGTTTCGATCCGTTCCGCTATCGCTCTGCTAAAACCTTTTATTTGCCGAAAACCTAAGCGAATTTCATATGCATCCTTTGCGGTTTTCAATACCTGATGATCGTACTCTGAGTTATTAATGCAAACAGGAAGAACCTCAATTCCATGACGTTTTGCATCTTGTACTAGCTGTGAGGCACTGTAAAACCCCATCGGTAAGCTGTTTAAAATGGCGGTATAAAAAACGGCTGGATAATAGTATTTTAACCACGCGGATACGTACGCTAATACCGCAAATGATGCCGAGTGACTTTCAGGAAAACCATACTCACCGAAACCACAAATTTGTTCAAAAATACGTTCCGCAAACGAGGTTTGGTATCCCCTCATCTGCATCCCTTTGATAAGTTTGTCACGAAACGGCAACAGTTCACCATTTTTCTTCCAGGATGCCATTGCTCTGCGTAGCTGATCCGCTTCGCCTCCAGTAAATCCGGCTGCGACCATTGCCAGTTTAATCACTTGCTCTTGAAAAATTGGCACGCCCATGGTCCTCGCCAAGACCGCTTCAACCTCTTTTGAAGGATAGGTAATCGGTTCTTCTCCATTGCGACGCTTCAAAAAAGGGTGAACCATGTCTCCTTGAATGGGCCCTGGTCGAACAATGGCAATTTGAATGACGAGATCATAATAGGTCGCGGGCCGAAGCCGTGGCAGCATGCTCATTTGTGCCCGTGACTCAATTTGAAACACCCCAACTGTGTCAGCCTTTTGCAACATAGCATAGACGTTCGCATCGTCTTGTTTTCGAGTGATCTCAGCAATACTTAAAGCATGTCCTGTATGAGCCTGAATATACGAAAAAGCTTTTCGTATTGCACTTAACATACCTAGCGCCAGCACATCAACTTTCAATAGCCCCAATGTTTCGAGATCATCTTTATCCCATTCGATCACCGTACGCTCAGCCATTGCCGCATTTTCAACGGCGACGAGTTCATAAAGAGGTCCTCTTGAAATAACAAAGCCACCCACATGCTGCGATAAATGGCGCGGAAAACCCAGAATATCGTTCACCAGAGAAATAAACTGCTGGCCTTTCAAGGTTTCAGGGCACAGTCCTAACTCGACCACTTGTGTTTGCCAATTGAATGTTCGGTCACGTCGATTTACATTCTTAATGAAGTATTCCAACTGCGTGAGCGGTATTCCAAGCGCCTTACCGACGTCACGCACCGCACTTTTAAAGCGATACGTGATCACCGTCGCGGCGAGTGCAGCCCGTTCACGTCCGTATTTCTTATAGAGGTATTGGATCACCTCTTCACGCCGTTCATGTTCAAAGTCCACATCGATATCCGGCGGTTCGTTTCGTTCGCGGCTGATAAAGCGCTCAAACAACACCGAAATTTGCCGAGGATCAACCGATGTGATCCCAAGACAATAACAAACAACCGAATTTGCCGCGGATCCTCGTCCTTGATAGAGGATCCCTTGCTGCTTAGCAAAACACACCACATCATAAATCGTTAAGAAGAAATAAGGGTAATTAAGCTCCTCGATAAGGGTAAGCTCTTTTTCGATAGTAGACTCGATGTCTACTGGCACGCCTTCAGGGAACCGCTGCAACTTACCAACCTCAACGCAAGCCCGCAGATACGCCATGGCGCTTTGTCCTGCTGGAACAAGTTCTTCTGGGTATTCATAGCGTAAGGAACCTAAATCAAACTTGCATTGTGCGGCTATTTGACTGCTTTCAGCCATCCATTCAGAGTGGAACAACTTTGCGAGCTTTGCTTGTGTACGTAAAGCCCGTTCACCATTGACCAATAACTTAGATTTAATTTCGTGTACGGGGGCATTATGACGTATCGCCGTAACCACATGCTGTAAAGAAAGACGGCTGGCATCGTGCATCAATACCGCACCACACGCACAAATAGGCAATGAAAACTGCTCACTTAACGCCTTGCAATGCGCCAAATACCGATGTTCCGCGTGTTGAAGTGTACGAGTTAAACCTAACCAAATTCGGCCTGTATGATGCTTTAGCAACCATTTTGCCCAGTATTCATCTTGTTCATCCAGGTTCGGTAACCACAACAGATAACACTGCTTAAGGGACATTAAATCCCATTCAGCTAACTGATATTGGCCTTTTCCCGCACGACGCCTTGCATTCGTGATCGTCCGACACAGCTCTGCATAAGCACTGCGTGTTGGACAAATTAACACTACCCGCAACGAATTCAGCCTAAGGAAAGAACCCACGATTAATTTAATCGGTAAATTGAGATCTTTGATAGTACGATAGGCACGAACAACACCCGCAACAGAACACTCATCGGTAATCGCAATAGCCTCGTAGTCTAGCTGAGCTGCTCGCTTCACTAACTCTTCCGGACTGGATGCCCCTTCAAGAAAAGAAAAATAACTCTGGCAAAACAGTTCTGCATACGCCATTTAGCTAAACATCCCGTGCATAAACCAGTGTTGTGTCTCCGTGCGGAATATCCACAACCAACAACCTTGCGTATCACGTGCGATAAAATAATCACGTACTTGTGGTTGGCCATCCCACCAACCCGTTGTCAGCCGCTCAGGTCCATGCACAATCACAACGTGTTGTGACAAAGGTTTTGGTGTGGGGAACAAAAACGTGGGCCGCAACATTACCGTCTCAAATGAGGTATGCGATTCACTCAATGGAACAACATATTGAGTAGCAAATTCTGGGCGCGGATCATCCGTTACACAAACGCCTCTAATGGCGTCTTTGCCAAGTTTCGCTTGAAGAATCGATAACAGCGCTTTGGCGGTAAGGCCTTTGCGTTTTACGCTAAATAAATCGCGCGCTTCCTCGGCTCGCGGCTGCATGTGCTCTACTTTAAGCGTCAAGGCTTGCAATGGTGCCTCTAAAGTCACATTACTCAACGTTAACGTACTGAGCTTAAGCCACCCACTCGCACGGTATTCTCCTTCTGCTGCAGCGATTAAGATGTCCTGATCCGGTACATCTCGCATCGTCAAGGTCAGTTTGAGTTCATACGCGAGTTTGTCTCGCACACGTAAAAACGTCTCTAATTGCGTCAGCAAATGCGTAAGAGGTTTCACCAGCCAATCTAAGCTCTCCAATTCAAACAACAAGTGCAGTGTACGACAGAATGTTTCAGGTGGCTGATAGTAAGCGAGTGGATGCTGAAAATGCCCGAGTAAGCGGCCTACGTACTGCACTAAGGCTTGGTCAAATCGCCGTCCGAGTTCAGCCAGAGGAATGGCCAAGAGCTCGTGCATCGTGCGTAGCCCTAAACGAGATAAAGGCTCATGCAACACCTGACTCAGCTCAGCAGCACTCAACGATTGTTGCTTCAGTAGCGTCAACAACTGCATTTCATCATCACTGACAATATCGCATCGTTGTTTTGCCAACAAACGAGCAGCCAAAGGCGAATGACCACATGCGTAATGATATTCAACACCAAACATGGCTAAGTGTGATTGGATGTGCTGCCAGTAATGCGTGATGTCACCATAAAGCGCCAACATATTTGTCACCTTTAATGCTATGCCATCCGGTTCAAATAACGCCAAATCAGCACTCACTAGGTACAACCAATCTGCCAGTTCTATTAATCGTGTTTTGGTCAGCGGCTCATCATATGGATGGACTACCAACGCTCGAGAAAGAGCCGCCGCCGCCCCCAATCCCATGCCGAGTTTAATGCCCATTTGCTTCGCAACGGCATTGGCTTGTATCACTTCATTACGTTTACCCGCCACAATGACAATCGGTGACTCAATTTGCTGACCGGATACCTCATCAACTTGTGGAAAAACACTGTCCAGCTGCAACTGAGGAAAATGAAGATATAACCAAAGTGCCATAATATAACTCTACTACTTCGCGGCGTGCTGCATCGCCTGAAATGGAAAAATCTCTGCAGAAGGTTCGGGCATTAACACGAGATCAGCCCACTGCGATTGAAAGTTCACTTTAAAAGGTCGTGATGACCAACCTCCTTTGCGTTTGTTCACCGTTGCCTCCACCCCTTCTTCTGTAGCTAATAAGCGCATGCTTAATGTCCAAGGCAACGCGAAGCTTTCACGGATATCATGGCGTAACAGCCACACTTGAGCCTCTCCACCCGCCGCCGCAAGCTGTAAACGTTTAACTTGATGAATCGCTAAGTCATCCTGCCAGAGTAAAACGCTGGCACACGCACCACTTTTGGCACACCATTCTGCCGCCCACAAGGCCTCTTGCGTTGTTTTGGGCTCGATGACCAGCACACGCTCCGCCGCAACACCTGCATGTACTAACGCTTGTGCATTGACTTGAGCTGGGGGATGGATAAACGCAATAAGTCGAGTTTGTTTAGCCAAACTGGGTAACAAAAATCGCAATTCACCAATCCCAACACCAGTGTCGAGTTCTATAACCCCTTGCAACGGAAAACCACCGGCCAGCACGCTATCAACCTCTGCAAAGCCACTTGCAATGGTTTCTGTCACTGGCTGTTCGCGATTTCCCTGCCACACTAAGTGACGGTGCGTTAATAAATCAATGAGCTTGTTCATAGTCACACTTTTACTGTATATATGTACAGTATATTTATACTTTCGTATTCTGCAAGGGGATTTTTCAATGTGTGGCCGTTTGAATATTACCGATGATCCGTGGATAACCCAGATCCTATTGGACTTTGGTATTGAAAACCCCTACGAACCCAAACACTTAGGTCGATTTATTCGCGCCACTCAGGAAATCAGTATTGTGCTTGAAGAAAAAGTGAAAGCCTCTACAGGGCCGATGACACAACGACGGGTTCAATCGGCTGCGTGGTGGTTGTTGCAAGAGGCGACTGAAAACGGCTTTCGACCTAGCCGTTATACTTCTTTTAACAGTCGTTATGATAAACTGTTTATACCATCCAGCGCAGCTTATCATCCCTTCCAGTCTAGTCGATGCATTATCATCGCCAATGGCTTTGGTGAAACGCAAGAAACAGGAAAAGTGAAGCGTTATTTCGATTTTAGAACTGCACATGAACCAATTCTATTTGCTGGACTCTATAGTATATGGCAACACACTCATCTGCATGCCCCTTTCTATTCTTGTTCAATTATCACACTGCCACCCCATCCTAAATTGCAGTGCTATCACGATAAAGCTTGTCCAATGATGCTTCCCAACGACCGGAATCTCATAGACGCTTGGCTTGACCCTGATTTTCATCACGTCGAGGCATTTCGCCCTCTGCTCAAGCCTTCGCTCTATCAGTCACTTTGGGTACAAGAGGTTGATAAGCCGAGTACATATCAACCTATCGGTGCGGAACACTTTGTACCCAGCGATGACTAAGTGCAAACTAAACAGCATGTTCGGCTGGGTGTGACGCTTGATGAAAAAATGGGAGCTGACGATGTAAATAAAGTAATACCACACAACCATTCGCAATAAACCACAAATCTTTTATTAGAAATTGTCCCGTACCAGAGAGCAATGTACTGCTCGACAACGCGCCCGACACGGAGAATAAGAAGCTTTGTGTCACAAAAAACACGGCACTTGCACCCAATAACCCTAAGAATGCCCACATCGGTTTTTTCAGTAAGAGCCCGATAGCTAAAAGCAGCGCAAACAGCAGGTCATATACCCCTATTAGGTTTGAGGCTTCTTGCACCGAGAAAAACGTGTAAAGCCAGCTTAAAAAAGGAGAAGAGATCAACAAATCTTCAATACCCTTCGCCTCAATGGTGGTGAACTTCATGCCGCCAATCCACACTAGCACCATCACAATGCTTGATGCGTTAAACAAGGCGTGCCCTCGTGGCGACAAGGCCTCACGATAGAAAAGATACACGGCAAGAGGAATTAGCGCGTAATATTTTATGATCCCTTGACCCGAACCAATCACTGGAAATCCGCCTAAATCAGCTATCCAACGTGTTGGACTAAACAGCGTAAGTAAAGGCACAAATGCAAAAAACAAGACAAAACCTAGAAAGGGTAAGCGCTTTTGAGTTGAGTCAGGCCAACCAATAAGCGCCCCGCAAAAAATGGCATATACGGCTACGGCGTAGCGCACTAAATGCTGTTGGACGACACCATCAAGATGATAAAACTGCACGAGTGCAATCAGTGCTCTATCATTACCCGAAAACGCAAAAGACACCCCGAGTAAAACTAAACTGAGCACAACAAGTACTTTCAATACCGATTCAATATACAACACTCATTTTCCTATTCATTTTGCTGAATAGGCAACAAGACCCTGAGAGTCGTGTTTTTATTTCACGCTTTACCTAATCTCATCTCTCGATTCAATATACTCTCGCGCCGTCATCGGAAAATACTGAACGTTAGAGTGCAAAACGTGAGCAGGACTTGGGTCGACCACCTCTATCGGTGTATTTTGATGTCGCGCGATCTCCAGCGCCATGTTGGTTATATTGACGCTGAACGACGTCCCCATGAAAACGATTTTCTCCGCGGCCAACATCCATTGCTGCGCACGGCTAATTTCATAAAGCTCCGTATAGTATTCATCGAACAACAACACGTACGGTTTTAAGGACTCGTTCAATATTGGCCCGTTTTGACCTATTCGAAACAACTCAAGCAACGAACTTGTTAAGTTGCGTTCATCAACCTCATCCCATGGCGCTTTAATACGTTCAACCGCTTCACCTTGTGCATGAAATCGCGTGACTTCATCAAGACGGCCATGAATAGAAATATAGTTGTTATTCCCAGCTTTGCCGTCCAATCCGTCAATGTTTTGAGTGATAAGGCGCTTATCATGCAACCAATGATGAACGCTATTCGGACCATGATGGCGATAAGTCACAAAGCGATGGTAATACCATCTTAAAAACTCGCTTGGGTTATACTCATACATCGCTCTAGTCGCCATTTGCTGAGGCGTGTAGTTTCGGCTACCTATCGTCCAATAACCGTCTTCACCACGGAAAGTGGGGATGCCACTTTCCGCACTAACCCCCGCTCCCGTGATATATAAAATATCGCTCATTTCAGCATCTCTTTTTGTTTAAACAACGACTTTTTACCTAACCACTTATCGCCAAATTGGAATAGGCCTAAGCTGCTAAGGACGATAACCGCACCGACTAGCAAAGTGGCGGTTAACTGTTCGTTATTCAGCCATGCACCTAAACTAATCGCAAAACCAGGTGTAATCAAAGTCGTAAGCGCAACGGTTCCTGCGGGCAACTTTTGTAAAACATGAAAGTACGCCAAAAAACCAAGTAGCGAGCCAAAGACACCTAAATACACCGTTGCCCAAATCGACCTTGTTTCCCAAAGTTGAGGCTCGAAGTGACCATCGGTAAACCACCACACTGTCGCAAGTATGGGAGTGACAAAGACCAATGCGCCAAAGGTGGTCGCCATGGGATGTACAATGACTGGAACCTTCTTAATTAAAACCCCACTTAAACTGAAGGAACAAACCGCTAAGAACACGTAGATCAAGCCAGCTGGGGCAATTTCCAGTTCTTGCAACTGAGCAACACAAATGAGGTATAGCCCAACAAGTGCAAGTCCCAGTGCCACTAGCTTCACGGGCGTAAATTTCGCTTCGCCTAAGAGCTTGTAGCCCAAAATGCCAGAGAAAAACGGCGCAAGCCCAAACACCAGTGAAATCACGCCCGATGGCACAGTTTGCGCCGCGAGATAACTTAAAAGCATGCCTCCAACGATACCAAAGGCGGAATACAAATATTGTAAGCACGACAAACGAGTCCATGGTACGCGAATGTTCGCAAACGCGACAAAAAACGCCGCTAAAACGAGTGCAATAACCATACGTAAAAAAACACTGAGCGTGGGGGAAATTGTCTCACTGCTCCACACTATCCCAAGTGGTGTTGTTGACCAAACCAAAATAACGAACAGGTACGATATTCGCACTGACATTAGCGTAATCCTTTTAGCAGGATGGTAAAGGAGGGAAGGAAGAACAATACACTAACCGCTTTTACCATCGCGGTTAGTAAATACTGCTAACCGCGCATACAATTGAGCACCATGGTAACCGATGGTTGCCATAGTTGCGTCAAATTGATTTGCGTGAAAACAGTCATGATTAAAACCTAATAATCTCTTGAGTATTATTTGTAGCCGACATATTACTCTCAGGTCAATAGCTCATTATATGAATTAACAGAAATTTCCGATGAATCTCACAAATTTCTACAGATAGACACCAAGCCTAAACGTCTTAAAATGGCGTCGTCAATTTGCGAGAGCCCACATGCCAATCATTGCTTTTATTCTTGTTCTAATACTCATTAAAACATCGTTATTGGGGTTGGGTTTACTCAGTATAGGGTTAGCAAGCTTTGCGCTTATCACCATAAAAACACGGCTGCTAAGACTAGATGAAGCGTTAAAAACACGCTTTATTTCCAAGTTCAAACTTGTGATCTATGCACATTTAGTCACCTATGTACTGCTCCTATTAAAACTGTCTTTCCTTGAGGGGTGGCATGATGTACCTGCGTTTATTGCCAGCCATCTTATTATGCATCATGTCATCAGTGCGAGTATTGCTGGCATACTGACTTGGCAAACAATCAACACTTACCAACGCTTTCAACAACAAACACGCTGAATAGCTTTTTCCCCATAATTAAGCCATGATTCACTCAGTGGGCGATACGCTCCGTCGCTTAGACCCAAACAGGAGACAACTACATGTTTTATGCGTTACTGGTGGCGATGTTCAGCGTAGGACTTATCATCAGCTTCATTGCCTCTCGGCTATTTCGCTGCCCAATCCAAGCCGTCATTGAAAGTATTGTTGGAGAGCACTTAAGTACTTCGTGGAGCAAGTTCATGACCTTTGCTCTGTATGTCGTTGGAATCTCGGCAAGCCTCAACTTGTATTTTCTAGAACAACAATTGATGCCTGCAACGGAGAATTTTACGCCTCCTGAGTTAACCCCCGCCCGCCTCATGCTCGAACTTTTCCGTTCATGCTTAGATGCGCTTCAGGGGATCACGTGGGTGATGTTGATGTTTTTCTGCTTTTCGCTGATAGCGTTTGCGCTTGGTAAAATATTGAAACCTCGCTAACGGTATTCTGTGAGTTACTAATTCCCGTAACTCACACATTTTGCAACGACTTTTACATTTTCTAACAGCACCCGCACAGTTTTCTACAAGCCACCAACAGACTCTAACAAGACTTCAACCGTAAAGTAGCCTCACTAACTCAGAAGGAGAATGAACAATGAAAAAGCTACTTACATTAACTCTATTAACCGCAGCTATTGCTACATCCACTAACGCGCTTGCAAACGATGAACACCAAATCGGTGTTCAATTACATTCAGGCAGTGCAAAGTACAAATCGTCAAGTAAAGATGGTGACGGCGTGTCAAACTTATATCTTTACTACAACTACCAATTCGACCCGATGTTTTCTTTGGAAGGTGGCTTAAGTGTTGGTGCAGAACTGGACGACTGGGATTGTACCGACCTGACTAAAGATCGTTTCGAATGTGTAAGAGAAAACAACGCATTGTTCGATTTAAATGCAAACAAATTGGAATACACCAGCATTGTGGTCGCCGGGAAAGCACAATTTGATGTAACACAAAACAGCAATGTGTACGGCAAATTAGGCCTTCATCGCTATGACTATGAAATGAAAAATGGTAATACCAAAGTGGTTGATGACTCTGGCTTTGGTTACCTTGCTGAAGCAGGTTGGGAATATCAATGGAACAATGGTATTGGCCTAAACCTTGCGGTACGTTATACCGATATGGGTGATTTAGACACAACAACGTGGGGTGTTGGTATGTCTTACCGCTTCTAAATTTTAAGACCGAATATCAATACGCAGCCCGCCTAGTTCACTATGGTGGGCTGAAATATGCCAGCCTAATGTTTCTGCAATTTGCTGACTAATGGATAAGCCAAGACCAGAGCCACCTTCGTCACGCCCTCTTGACGCATCACAACGGTACATACGTTCAAAGACCAGCGATAATTGTTCATCCGTTACGCCCGGATAGCTGTCTTCAAAAGAAAGTAGCCAGCCCCAGTCTCGCTTGACGAGTTGCACGAACGCCCTACCATTAGGCTCAGTGTAAGCCAAACTATTCTTGAGAATATTACCAAAAACCTGTTTTGCCCGTTTCGGGTCACATTCCACCATGATATGTTCTTCGGGCATGGCGTGTTCGAGTTCAATCTTTTTAGCTGCAAAAAGCGGTTTGAAATCAATGACAATTTCTTCCACCAGCGCGGTTAAATTAACCATGGTGATTTCAAATTTAGCCACTCCCGCATCAAACTGAGCGGAGAGATAAATGTCCTTAATCAACGAGTCCAATTGCTCAAGCTTTGAATCCAGTCGCTCATAGGCACTTGGCACATCTGGCTCAATATTATGCATGAGCGCTTCGACAATTAACTTCGAGGCTGTAAGCGGCGTTCTTAGCTCATGGGAAACATCAGCAAATAGACGTTTTTTCTCGCCAAGAGAGTCTGCAACTAACTTGGCTTTGAGCTCAACCAACCGTTGTTTCTGTTGCATTCGCCAAAGGAAAATGAGACCAAACGCCAACATTACCGCAAAAAACAGCGCCAGTAACGTACGCTCTAACTTCACGTTTTCGAGCATGACATTTTTCAGTCCTTGCTCCTTTTCAGACAATTCCAACGCGATTGACTGCCGCGCAAATTCGGAATTGTACTTGTAACGCTCGAGCTGCTTTTCCGTCATCTCTTTATATAAAGCTTGAATTTCGACATTGTAGTCTTCTAAATCCTTGATAGCGTTTTCCAGCTGCCCTAGATTTTTATAAACATAGGCTCGATTTTTCAACAACTTGCTTCGCTCCTCTTTACCAAGCACTTTGTCCATTAGTAAGGCGTTTAGGTGGGTTAACGCTTGGGGAAACAAATTACTTTCAATTTCTATGTCCGAGAGCGTCATTAACACGAGATGTTCAGTTCGTTTAGCGCCACTTTCTACCGCCAGCATTAACGCCTCCGAAGCAGTGGCATGAGCTTGGACATAGTCGCCCGATTTACGATAGATTGAGGCAAGAATACTCAACTGCCAACTTATGTCGCTCTTGGACTTTGCCGCCTTCACCAGCAACAATGCTTCGTCTACATAACGACGGGCGTTGCGAATTTCATTAAGCTCCAAGCTTACCTGCGCTAATTTTCCTAAACTATTCGAGATGTGAATGGGGTTTCCAAACGTTCTATCTATCGCTAAAGACTGCTTGAAGTACAAAAATGCTAAGCTAAATTTTCCCGTATCGCGGTATATTTCGCCAATATTGTACAGAACGTTAGACACGCCTTGTTGGTTTTTAAGCTGTTTTTGAATACTCAATGAGGCTTCGAACTCTTGCAGCGCTGCGTCAAAATCACCAATGTAATTGAAAATGACCCCCATTCCATTGTGGGAGTCTGCCAGCAATGCATCCGCCTTAAAACGGGAATACAAAACTTGCGCCTGTTTTAACAGCACCATGGCATCTTGATACTTTGCTTGAAAACGCAAATTACGCGCTTCTGTGTACAGCAAATTCGCATACAAAATGGAGTCTTGGTTTTCGCCCAACAGTGCTTTGGCTCGATTCAGCGCTTGAGCGCTTTGCGCATAATTCCCTTGTTCATTGTGTAATTTTCCTAATAAATAAAAGGGTGTTGCATACAATTCAAGGTTATCAAAAGCCTGATCGTAGCCCACAAGGGATTGCAATAACGCCTCGGCCAAAGAGAACTTACCGAGTTTAAGTAATGCGCGAGCTTTGATGGTTTGGAGTTGAAACCAAATAGGGTTGTTAGGCTGTTGAGTAGGAAATGACTGTAAAAGTAAAGACTCGGTTGTATCCAGCGCTTGCTCGGGCTCATGCAACAGAAGTGATTCTAAGCGAACAAAATCTGTCTTCTGGGTTGCGGCATACAAACTTACAGGCAGCAAAAAGCTGGCAATCGTAAAGTTAAGAAAGCCAAACGCTATAAATTTGTACAACTTGCGACAACTAAATTTCAAGTCACTCTCGGTTACTTCTGCCGTTTTAAACGACGATATGCTAAGTATGCTAGCAAAATATGAGGTAAATATGGAGAAAGGCCTAGACTCAAACCTATAATTGCATACAATATCCCAAAAAAGGGTTTTGTATGCGTCTCGTTACCTCTCTTTCACTTTTGCTTATATCGCCTTTTGTATCAGCAAAATGGCAAAATGTGATTGACCGATTAGGCGAACCTACCGTGTCTAAACCGACCGATAAATACGGACATAGTCCATTTAATCCCTTGTTTGACGAAGGTGCGTGGCACGGTCACTTACTTCCTCGTTCAGACGCTGAACAAGGCGGTTTTCCAGGTTCCCCTGTTATATTCGAAGAATACCTGTTTTATCTCAATGAACATTTTGACCGACTATCACTTTATCACAACAACCAGCGAATACAGCTCAAGGCTGACGTACAAAGTGAGCCGGGTTTATTAACTCAACATCTCTATGCTCAAGGTGTGGATGTAACACTCACACTGCGTTTTGTTGATGAGCGCACATCCCTACTCAAAACCGTGATCACGACAGCGTTTCCACTCACTTTAGTTTTTGATGGCAAACTTATCCAACACTATGAAGCCAATAAGCCGCTGACCGAACTGTTTCCAACATTCAGCCCACATTATGTTCAAACCCAATCAGGGCTTGAAGTGCAATTTGGCCGCGTTCGTTCACCCTGGCAACTGATGTCATCAGGTACGAATCGCTATGTCATGCAAAAAACTTTACCGATGCACATTGAAATAAATGGGAATTCATTTCGTGCAACAAGCCATATAGAGAAAAGCCAAACGTTTTACACTACTTATCAGTACTTCCACAATGCAACTGAGCAAATGGCTCACCAAACCAAGACAGCTCAAATTTTGCGCTCGCCCGACACCTATCTCTCTCAGTCGGAACTGCGTTGGCAACGCTATTTGTCACCAGTAGCACATTACAGTGGCGACAAAGCTCGGATGCTCGTAAAAGCCATTGAAACACTCATTGCAAACTGGCGTAGCCCTGCTGGCGACATTTCAACGGATACAGTAAGTCCTTCCGTTACAGCTCGATGGTTTTCTGGCAATTTGACTTGGCCTTGGGATTCTTGGAAACAAGCATACGCGCTTGCGTCTTTTCACCCGTCACTGGCAAAACGTAATATAGACACCGTATTCAACGCTCAAATCCAGCCTTCAGATCCCCTTCGCCCTCAAGATGCAGGCATGTTGCCTGATTTGATTGGCTTTAATAAAAGCCCTGAGCGAGGCGGCGATGGGGGTAATTGGAGCGAACGAAACTCAAAACCAAGTCTTGCTGCTTGGTCTGTTTTTCAGGTTTATGAGCAAAGCGGTGACAAAGTTTGGCTTGCGAAGCTCTACCCAAAACTGAAAGCATATCGACAATGGTGGCTGACAAACCGTGACCACAATCACAATGGCGTGCCTGAGTACGGTGCAACGGTAGATAAAGCACATAATAACGACAATGGTGAGCTCTTGTTTACGATTGAGCAGCATGGACAAAAAGTCACGCAATATGGTTTAACTCAGTACGTGAAAGCTAATGCTAAACACCAACCCGTGGAGGTGCCTGCGCAAACAGCAGCATCGTGGGAATCCGGCAGAGACGATGCCGCTAATTTTGGTTTTATCTCACAAGAGCAACTGACCGAGTACATTGCCAAAGGAGGCAAAGCACGCGACTGGCACGTTGATTTTGGTGAGAATCGCAATGAAAAAGGCAACTTACTGGGTTTTTCGTTATTACAAGAATCCGTCGACCAAGCCAGTTACCTGGTTTCTGACAACCGCTATTTGGCAAAAATTGCAAAAACATTAGGCTATGATTCTGAAGCGACCTATTTTCAGCAACAAGCCGAAACGCTCAGCCTCTATATTCAAACTTGCATGTTTGACCCGCTTTCAGGGTATTTTTACGATATTCGTCTTGAAGCAACGCCATTAGAGAATGGCTGTGCCGGCAAGCCCATTACAGTGCGAGGAAAAGGACCTGAAGGTTGGTCTCCCCTTTTCAATCAAGTTGCAACGCCTCAACAAGCGCAGCGCGTACGCGATAACATGATGTCAAAAACACAGTTCAATACTTACGTCCCCTTACCCACAGCCGCTTTAAATAATCCCGCGTTTGGTCCTGATATCTACTGGCGGGGAAGAGTGTGGCTTGATCAATTTTATTTCGGTGTCAAAGGGCTTAGCAACTATGGCTATAAGAATGAAGCTCGACAACTCATAGACACATTACTTGCGCATGCTCACGGATTGTCAGGAAATGCCCCAATCCGCGAAAATTATCACCCCCTGAATGGCGAGCAACAAGGAGCACCGAACTTTTCTTGGAGCGCAGCTCACTTATATTTACTTCTGACCGAATTCTGAACAGACATAAAATATGAGAAGACAAATAATTCATGCTAGATTAGACAATGCAGATTCGGTGCTTTGCGTTACATTAGTTTATCGACGCTATGCACCCTGTGTGCGTCTTGCTTAAACAATGTTCAGATGGAGAACTGACATGAGGTTTTTATACCGAACTTACCATTTTATTTTGAAGTGTATTGTCATTTTTATTGGGATACCAAATCCCAAACTTCATCGTGGACGCTCAGGACTTGTAAACGCTATAGCATCATTAGGACTTGCACCTAACTCTAACGTACTTTTCGTCACGGACAGACAGCTTGAAAAGCTTGGTGTCACATCGCCTGTCAAACGACTGTTGGAAGACGCACAGCTCAACGTTGTTGTCTACAGCAACGTTGAACCCAACCCCACAATCGAGAATGTTGAATCCGGTGTTTCGTGTTATTTAGATAGTCAATGTCAGGCTATCGTCTCCGTCGGCGGCGGTTCTGTTTTAGATTGCGGTAAGTTTATCGGAGCCCGTATCGTTAAGCCAAATAAGTCTACTGCGCAACTAAAAGGTCTGTTCAAGGTGTTAAAACGCTTGCCGCCAAACATAGCCATTCCGACTACCGCGGGTACGGGTTCTGAGACAACCGTTGCCGCTGTTATTAATGACCCTGAAAACAAACAAAAATATGCCGCAACGGATTTTATGCTCGTACCTCAACATGCGGTGCTAATGCCTGAATTAACGACCTCACTGCCCCCTCACATTACCGCAACGACCGCGATTGACGCTCTCACTCACGCCATCGAAGCGCTTTTAAGCATAAACTGCATGACATTTGCTAGACAAAAAGCCCTCGATGCCTGTGTGTTGATTTTCGAGCATTTACCTGAAGTGTTGAAAAATGGACAAAATAAAGAAGCGCGCGAGTCGCTTTTACTTGCATCGCACTACGCTGGACAAGCCTTTACTCGCACTTCCGTAGGCTATGTTCACGCCATTTCCCACCAGTTAAGTGCAACCTATGGAACACCCCACGGCCTTGCAAACGCTGTACTCTTGATGCCTGTTTTACGTTGGTATGGCAAGCGCATTCATAAAACACTCGCGCAAATCGCGAGAGCATGTCAATTAACCTCAATGGATTACCCACTGGAAAAACAAGCCGAAGACCTTTTAACTCACATTGAACGATTACTTGAGCAAGCCAATATTCAATCTCAATTACCTGAAATCCGAGCACAAGACATTAAACACCTCATTCAAGCTGCGCTAAACGAGGCGCATCCAGACTATCCGGTGCCTGTCTTTATGTCAGAGTTAGATTGTAGAGCCGTTTTAAATACAGTTATTCCGATCGAAGTATTAGAACAGACGGTTTAGTGCAGAGACATAAATAAGCAAGAGGCCTCATCAATGAAATGTGAACAGCGCATTTAAGGTAAATAAGCCTTGAAAGATAGATTTAAAGGCGACGCAACAAGCCTCGCCTTTGTGGGAAAAACTACAATTTAAATCGCTCAACCAATGAGGTTAAGCGCCCAGCGAATTCGCTCAGCGATGCACTGCCTTTCGCCATATCCTGCATCGCATTCGCATTTTGCCGCGCAGTTTCCTGAGCGTCATTCATAACGCCCTCAATACTGCGACAGTCGCCCGCCTGACTATGAGCAGCTTCACTGACTCGGCTACTAAGAACAATCACATTACTCAACGCGCTTGAGATTTGTGTCATCGCATTAACTAACGCATCACTTTGAGAAACGCACAACGACGCATCCTCTTTGCCAGCATTAATCGCCGAAGATGCAATCGATGTATCTTGTTGTAAAGCCGCAATCATCTGGTTGATTTCATTCGTCGAATCTTGCGTGCGGGACGCAAGGGTACGCACTTCATCCGCAACCACCGCAAAGCCGCGACCCTGCTCACCTGCCCTTGCAGCTTCAATCGCAGCGTTTAACGCCAGTAAATTGGTTTGTTCAGCGATAGACGAAATGGTATCTAAGATGCTACCAATGTTTTGGCTGTGCGCGGTAAGCTTAGTCATAATATTCACCGCTTCATCCATGCGTTTACTCAAAGAGACAATGTGTCCGCGGTTATCATTTGCGATACGCGTCACTTGCTTTCCTTCGCTTTCCGCTTCGTGAATGCTGTCTAAACTCGTTTGAGATTCTTGACTGACCAACGAAGCGCTATGAGAGATACGACTCGCCAAATCCGTTGCATCCTTCATACGCTGCTGCTGTGTATTCGCATTTGAAGCGATTTCAGTGCTTCTGGACAACGACGATTGTGAGAGATTCTCTAACTCATGTACCTGCTGATTTATGTTTTCAAGTAAGCCTCTTAAGTTGTTTTTTACCTGATTAATATTGTCGATAAGCTGACCAAACTCGTCGTCGTTTATCTTATTCATTTGACGAGAAAAATCTCCCGCAGCGAGGTAATTCAGCATTCTATTGACCGCATTCAGCGGGCCAAGCATCGCTCGACTTGTTGATATGGAAATAAATGCCCCAAGACCAATAAACACCATCGCCAAGACAATTGCCATGCTTTTAGCTTGATCAATTTTCGTCTGCGCAACATCTTGATAATGTTCAAATTGATCTTTTGCACCCACTTGTAACTCTTGAAGTGAAGTAATGACTTCATTGGCATTTGATTCTGCTGAACTATAGGCTTGTTGCGCTTTTTCAATCGCACTGAGTTTTTGTTGTTGTACCTGATATAACGTGCCTGGTGACGCTAAAAACTGCGCTACGTTCGCCATCGCACCATCATAGCGTTTTCTTAGCTCGTCCATAGGTAGCCCTTGCGCCTGCTGCTGCAAGTACTGATAGTTGTTACGGATGTTATCCAGTAAGAAACGCATATCATCTTGATGTTGGGTCAGTTCAGTCGCACTCAATTGACTAATTGCTTTGCTATTGTTACCGAGCGTAAAAAGCATGTCATCAATTCGTACACCAGTGCCTGCTACTTCTTCCAATTGGCGCTGTTTGTCCGTTTCAATCAGTTCAATATCAAGCATGGCGCCGCTTGCTTCGTCTTTAAACTCAGCAAGTTTTGCCGTTGCTTGTAATAATTGCCCTCGACGTTGTTCAACATCAAGCTTTGACGCAAACAACTGTTTCCCTGCAGTCGCCAAATTCTTACTTTGCTCAATGGCGCTTTGCAATTTGCTTTGTAATTTGGGCTTTTCAGAAATAAGCGCGAGTAATTGATTTTGTTGAGATTGATAACGCTGAAGCAACGATAAAAACGCTTGCTGTTCTTTTTCTAGTTCATTTTTCGCATTCTGACTAAATGCTTGTGCAAGCAGCTTACTTAATTCGAGCTGTTGCAATTGTAGTGCATCGGCTGCACGCTGAACGGGCACAGCCACACTTTTAACTTGATCATTGGCTTGTTGGATTTGCGTGAGCGCGATATAAGCAAGGATACACGCCAAAAGCAGCAACGTGCCTAGCGCGCTGAAACCGAGCGTAATCTTCTGTTTAATAGACAATTTGTTCAACATAATTTCTTATTGTTCTTGAGCTTAGCCCACTATGATACAAAGTTGTTAAAAATCCAACAACTTACTCTAAACATTTTTGCAATTGCACCATGTCTGTGCGTATTCAGTGATCTTAGTCAAAACTCGACTATATTGCTTGTCAGCCGGGAGATTTTCTCCTTGTGCTTTGATAAGCTTTGAACCATATATTGAAATTTGCAAGGATTACTATGCGAAAAGAAGCGGTACTAGAGGCAAAATCCCTGTTGCAAGACGGCGAGATCGCAGTGTTGTCGACGCTTTCAAACTCGATGGAAGGCTATCCTTTTGGTTCAATGGTGCAATTTTTATCTTTAGAAAATGGGAATATCTGCCTATTTATAAGTGATTTAGCACAGCACACGAAAAATCTCACGAAAGACAACAAGCTCTCATTGACCGTACTTCAAAAGGACAAACTGGGTGCAGCGAATGCCGCCAGAATCACTTTACTTGGACAAGCAAAACGCAAACCTCGTCAAGACTCTCTAGAATCCATCGCTCTGTTTTGCCAGAAGTATCGAGATGCCGAACAGTATGCCGAGCTGGGCGACTTTTACATTTGGGAAATTGACGTTGAACGCGTGCGTTTTATTGCTGGATTTGGTCAAATATTTTGGCTTGAAAAAGAAGAATGGTATGAAGAGAGCTAAGCTCTCTCCTATACATCATTGCATTTAGTAACTGTTTATTACTTAGACGCTAATATGACCTTTTAGCGAGATCACGGCTTGCCCGCCGAGTACCACTAGGCCTTGAGTTTCGATTTTCATCGAGACAAAACCACCACGTTTTGATGCTTGGTAACCCAATAATTTTTCTTTTTTCGAACGCATAGAAAAGTACTTCGCAAGTGCACAGTGACTTGTTCCTGTGACGGGATCTTCATTGACTCCAACCCAAGGTGCAAAGTAGCGAGAAACAACATCCACATCCTCTCGCGTAGCTGCCGATGCAACCGTAATTCCTCTTCCGGGAAGTGCTTTGAGCGCACTAAAGTTAGGCATTAACTCAAGCACAACAGATTCATCGTTGACGATGAGTAATTGTTTTTCACCGTAATTGAACCCCTCTACCAACGAGTGTTCCGCTAAACCAAGCCCGTCGAGGTACGGTTGTGCTATTTTCGTTGGTTCAAGCTCTGGCATTGGAAACTGCAATTCGGTCTGGTTTTTGTGAATTGAAGCCGTTAACTTTCCAGATAAGGTTTTGAAACTGACTGAGTCACCTATCGACATTAAACCAAGCTCTTGCAGAACACACACCGCCGCCAACGTGCCATGACCACATAGTGCCACTTCTACTTCAGGTGTAAACCAACGCAGTGAATAGTCGTTAATGTTGAGAAAAGCAGTTTCAGATACCGCCATTTCAGCGGCAATTGATTTCATCATCGATTCATCAATCGATTTCTCTAACAAGCAAACGCCCGCAGGATTCCCTCTGAACACTTCGTTTGTAAATGAATCAACTTGATAAATGGGTAATTTCATAGTCTATCCCTATGCGCTTTAAATGCTAACGTCATTTTATGTCGCTTGTCGACATTCACTTGAAGGTTGGCATTGTCCTCCAGTGAACGTTGTCCCCAGCGGGTAAGACGTTCAAAAAACTGAATGAATTGGCTAATTTGCTGCGCTGACATCCCTTTGCCTTTCATGTCAAAAAGTTGAGATTCTTGCTGCAATCGCCATTCTAATATGGAATCAAAGGATTCTATTTTAAAAAATAGAAGATAGTCGATAAATTGAAACCACTCTTGATATTCGCAACTTAAGTGATTATTGATACAACGCCGAAACGTGCCATCTGCATCAAACGTTGTTTCGAACGCATTCGTGTTTTCTGCCAGTCGGCTTTCTGTCTCTGGTTTTATACCAACACACCAACCTTCAAAAATAAGTACATCGAATGTGTTAAATGGCAAGCCTTCGACCCTGTCGTCACTGCTTTTATCAAACCGAGGTAATGCAATAGGTTTACCTTGCTTGAAAGCCGTAAAATCCTGAATGCCTCGTCGCACTTCATGTGTTCCTGGCACACCTCGCGTTTTGAAAAGAGGATGCTCCGTTTCACTCAGAATAAGCCGCTGAGATTTCGACAGATAATAGTCATCTATCGACACGACTCCCACAGACATCGTTCGCTCATTCTCTAGGAATTGACACAAAAAATCGGCTAAGGTCGATTTTCCACTGCCTTGCGGACCGTTGATACCAATGATGGGAAACCGAGGTAACGTTTCAATCTTTGCAAGAGCGCATCGCGCGAGCTTAGTGGCTACGCTAAGATAATCTCGATTGAGTTGATGTTGTGACAAAAAACGACGGTGCCAAGCTTGCATGAGCGGCCTCAAAAAAAGCCGCTGAAACAGCGGCTTTTTGATTAACTTAATTGTGCTTTTACTTTTTCAAACGTGTCGGTGATTTTCTCGTTTGGCGCTGGAGTCAGCAAACTGACCACCACAATCGCAAGTGTCGAGACAATAAACCCGGGCACGATTTCATACAGCAAACCACTCAATGATTGACCATTGATGGTGATAGGCGCGTAAATCCAGATTAGGACAGTTCCTGCTCCAGAAACCATACCAGCCAACGCACCATAGAAGTTCATTCTGGACCACAGTAAGCTAATAATCACGAGTGGTCCAAATGCCGCGCCGAACCCAGCCCAAGCGTTACTTACTAAGCCTAAAATAGTGCTGTCGCGGTCGTACGCAAGGTAAATCGCAAGCACAGCGACCAATGCAACACTGATACGGCCCACGAATACCAGCTCTTTGTCAGAAGCATCTGGGCGCACGAAAATCTTGTAAAAGTCTTCCGTTAATGAACTTGAACTCACTAAGAGTTGCGACGAAATAGTACTCATAATTGCAGCAAGGATCGCCGCGAGTAAAAAGCCTGCAATCAATGGGTGGAATAATAGCTCAGAAAGGATAAGGAAAATCGTTTCAGGATCATCCACCACGATACCTTTTTGCGCGGCATACGCAGCACCAAACAAACCTGTAGAGACTGCACCAAGTGCTGAAACTATCATCCAGCTCATCCCAATGCGTCGCATCGTTGGCATGTCTTTAACACTACGAACAGACATAAAACGCACAATGATATGCGGCTGACCAAAATAGCCAAATCCCCAAGACATCGCAGAAATGATACCCAGTGCAGAACCTGCACCAATCCAACTCAGCATATTCGGATTAATGTTCACTAATGTTTCGCCAAGCGGCGCATCAAGTAAGCTGTAAGTTACGGTTGGTACTAATATCAGCGCAATGAACATGATACATCCTTGCACGAAATCCGTTAAACTCACCGCAAGGAAACCACCAAATAACGTGTATAACACGACCACACCTGTTGTGACGTACAAGCCCGTTTCGTAACTCATTCCAAACGAGTTTTCAAACAGCTTGCCACCCGCAACAACACCAGATGAAGTGTACAACGTGAAGAAGATGATAATAACGAGCGCCGAAACAATGCGTAATGCATGGCCTTTATCTTCAAAACGGTTGGCGAAATAATCAGGAATGGTAATAGAATCATTGGCAACTTCGGTATAGACACGAAGTCTCGGTGCGACGATTAAATAGTTACACCATGCCCCAATCACAAGTCCAATTGCAATCCAAGTGCTACTTAATCCTGACACAAACATCGCACCAGGTAGCCCCATCAAAATCCAACCACTCATATCCGACGCACCCGCAGAAAGTGCGGCTACACTCGGGGTAAGCTGCGCCCACCCAACATATAGCCTGACGCATCGCTAGTTGATTTTTGGTATGCATAAAGACCTATACCGAGCATTGCGATGAAATACACCGCTAAAGAAATCAGAGTACCTGTTTCCAATTCTTCCTCCTATTATTATGGGTCTCTTTCACAATCGCACGCTCTTTCAACCTGCATTGGGGAAACGACCTGTTACTGAACAAGAATACCCACTATAACATGCTCAAGTATCAGAACTCCAACCGCTGAGATGAGCCGTTACATTCTTCCAATATTCGGAACGATACTAACTGACCAATTCCCATACCAAATCATGGAATAGTTTCATAAAAAGAATGAAATCCTAGTCAGTTTGACTTATATTTCCTATTAAATTGTGAAGTATATTTTTGGATTTAGTGGTTTATGTATTTCTATGCGGCACGCCAACCTATTCTCGATGTTAACAAAAATTTAATCGGCTACGAACTACTCTTTCGTGATGGCGTTAGCAATGTATTCCCTGATATTGACGGTGACGAAGCAACATCCCGTTTGATTGAAGGTAGTCAATTCAATTTCGGCTTAGAAGACCTCACCGATGGAAAGCCGGCCTATATCAATTTCACCTTAGAAACCCTACTGAAGGGCTATCCAACGATGCTTGGGCGAGAACAACTCGTTGTGGAAATTTTAGAGACCGTGCAACCGGGGAAACGTTTACTTGCCGCGGTGCAGGAGCTCAAAGAAAAAGGCTACACGATTGCACTTGATGATTATCAACATCAAAAAGTCTGGCGTCACTTTTACCCATTTGTTGATCAAATTAAAATTGATTTTTTAAACACTACGCTCGATACGATTAAAGAAATCAAAGCTGCGCTTGAAGAGTTCCCCCATATTTCCCTCGTAGCGGAAAAAATAGAAACGTATGATGCGTATAAACAAGCAATGGATTTAGGTTTTACGCTCTTCCAAGGCTTCTTTTTCGCTAAACCAGAAATGGTGCAAAGCAAAGCATTGCCGCCATCCGAAATGGCATTAGCAGAATTGTTGTACGAGACATCAACGGTGGATATGGACTTAAAACGCGTGACGCAAGTGTTTGAACGTGATGTCAATCTTTCCTACAAACTACTACGATACGCAAACTCGGCAGCGTTCAAACGCCGCGCTGAAATATCCACCATTAAACAAGCGCTAGTTGTGTTGGGTAATGCTGAACTTAAAAAGTTCTTGTCACTTCTTTTTGCAGCACAAGTGTCTTCAGAAAAACCTATAGAACTGATTAAGTTGTCGTTAACTCGGGCTCGTTTCTGTGAATTATTGGCTGAAAAACACGGTAAACTTAAAGATACTGGAACCGCATTTTTGACCGGCATGATGTCCTTGATGGACGCCATCTTGGATGAATCCATGGACAGCGTGATGAATAAGCTACCTTTATCCATCGACATAAAGGATGCATTACTTAGACGAGATGGGCAGCTGGCCGCATATCTCACTTTAGTTATCGATTACGAACAAGCACACTGGGAAAAGGCCAATAAGGGCGCAAGCCAAATGGGGTTAAGCCAAGACGACTTACCGGCTTTCTTCCAAGAAGCGCTCCATTGGAGCCAAGAACAAATGGGTGTGCTTGAAGTTTAATCCGACAGTCTGTGCAAAGTCCGGCAATATCGAACTTTGCACAGTACGTTAAAGTGGCTGTTTTGTTTTTGCTTCAGGTTCTTTAAACAAAAACGATAGTCCGTCATACGCCGCTTTATGTAGCGCATCACCGTGATTGAGCTCGGGGTAAAATTGAAAACCGATAGGCTTGTTGGCAAATTTTTCAACGAGCTTATCATGTAGTTTCGTCGCATCTTCTTCCATTATCTTCCCTTCTTTGCCAACCGCGATAAATGTTCGGTTAAACGACGCGTCGCTCGATGCAATTTGCTCAAACAAGCTACCGTTGTCCCACCACATGCTGGGGCTAACGATCAGGTAATGTGTGAATAACGTTGAGTGTTTGAGCAATATTTCCGTTGCAAGCAAACCACCAAGTGACTGTCCCATTAATACTTTGATGTCGGACACACGATATTGCTGTTCAAGCAGAGGCATTAATTCCTGCTCAAGAAACTGGATAAATTCGGCACTGTGGCCTGTTGTCGGAAAATCCTTTTTGTCTCGCTCATCGGTTGTAACAAACGTAAAATCTCGTTTTCTGTCCACATTTTTGATGCCAACGACAATCGATTCAGGGATGTGCTTTATCCATGGGAAACTCAAAAACTGCGTTAGACCCGCGATGTGCATAAAGTCTTCGTCGAGCCCACCATCTAAAACCACAATGACCGGGAAAGTCTCTGACATGCGGCTCTGGTAAGCTTCGGGCAATCGAATATTTAACGTTCGTGATTCGTGTAATACTTTGGAATCGAAAGTAAGTTGCTCACCTACCACTAAATCGGCCATTTTCGCTTTAGGAACAACAAGTTCTGTGCTTGCGTTTGCATGAAAGCAGCCTATGGCCCCGAACATAAACAGAATGAAATAAGGGACTGTATTAGTCATTATTGTCCAACCAATCAAGTGCTTCCATACGCGTCGCAAAAAACTTAACCTGGCCACTGATAAACCAACTCGCCACTTTGCCAAGCCAATTTGCGCTCGTGTGAGCACCAACGACAGCGATTTTGTTGAACTCTTTACCGTGCTTCAAACCAAATTTAAAGTCATCCCATGCAGCTTGTAACTCCCAACCTTGCCAGTCACTTGCGTCAAACAACACATCGATTTGAGGATGTGAGATGCCTGACATTGCATTTTCCAACATGGGGATGATCGTTTGATAATCGTCGTGCGTTAACTTGCCAATCGCTTTTAATGAAACAAAAATTTGTGTATTTATGCGCTCAATACCGATTGATAAACCATGAGTTTGCATAACAGACCTCCTTTGTTAAACACACTATAAAAAGCAACGTCTCGCATGGAAACAGAAATGAGACAAAACTTTGCCTTACATCAAAAGAAAAGAACCCTACGTCACATCAAACTTTTGCGACATTGTAAAATTTATCTTAATAAAATCAGATCACTGCCTAAAGGTGCCATCTCCGCAAACTTCCATTTTCTAAAAGTGCGACAATTTGTCACATCCTCACTTACGTGTTGGTCCGATAAGATCAAATTTATTCATCGTGTTAGGGAATAAAAATGAAACGCTCTCTGTTAACAACAGCCGTATTGGCCAGCTTTGCCGCTTCTGTCACCGCCGACGAACTCGAAAAAATCGTGGTCATTGCCCCTATGCAAACACCGCTAACGATTAGTACCGACCCTAAATTACCTCGTCAACCTATGCCTGCTCAAGATGGCGCTGATCTACTCTCAAGTATAGCGGGGTTTTCGTTAGTTAAAAAAGGTGCCGCGAGTGGCGACCCTGTCTTTCGCGGAATGGCTGGCTCTCGTTTAAATATCGTCACGGATGCAGGCTCGACGCTTGGCGGGTGTGGCAGCCGCATGGACCCGCCTACAGCCTACATTACTCCACAAAGCTTTGACACATTGACCGTTATCAAAGGCCCTCAAACCGTCCTGTACGGCCCAGGGAACAGCGCAGCCACAGTTGTGTTCTCTCGCGACAACGAACGTATGGAAGAAGCTGGGGTTTCTGGGTTTATGAACTCAGTTGTTGGTAGCTTTGGCCGCAAGGGGATAAATACCGATATCAAAGTGGGTAATGAAACGTACTTCACCCGTTTAACCGGCAGCTATCAAGAATCCGATGACTATAAAGACGGTAACGGTGATGATGTGCACAGCGCCTACGACAAATGGAACATGGATGCAGAATTTGCGTACACACCAACAGACAACGAGTTTGTTATTGTGAGTGTAGGGAAAAGCGATGGAAATGTCGCGTATGGTGACCGTTTGATGGATGGCAGTCTTTTCGACAAAGAGCATCTTGGACTACGATTTCAACTCGGTGAACTCACCTCATTTATTAATCAAGTCGAAGGACAGATTTACTATAACTATATTGACCACGTAATGGACAACTACAGTCTGCGTCCATTTGTGCCCTCAATGATGATGAAAATGCCGATAGCCTCCAACCCTGACAGACGCACGTTGGGTGCAAAATTCAAACTCAGTTCTACCTTAATGGATAACTCTACGCTCCAATATGGCGTGGACTATCAACGCAATGAGCATCGCAACCGGACCGTAATGAATGCACAAATGGCTGATTTTGACGATTTCAACCGAGTGGAAGACGCTGAATTTCGCCAAACGGGTGTGTTTGCCGAACTCGAATATCGTTATAAACAAAATCGGCAGTGGATTATGGGACTTCGTGCAGACGATTGGAAAGCAACCGACAAACGCCTATTTCTCAGTACCATGATGGGTTCTACACCAAACCCAACAGCGGATAAATCTAAAGACGACACACTAATGAGTGGCTTTATTCGTCATCAGTGGCAAACAGAACAAACCTCATTTTACGCAGGACTAGGTCACACTGAACGTTTCCCAGACTATTGGGAACTCATTGGCGGAGGAAGAGCATCTGAAAGCGGACCAAATGCCTTTAATGTTGAGTCAGAAAAAACCACGCAACTTGACCTTGGTGGAGTTTTCAAAGGTGAAGCTTGGCAAGGTAGTGCCTCCTTTTTCTTGAATCAAGCTGACGACTATCTACTTATCGACAACAACTATGAAAAAATGGGCAAAACGACAAGCGCAGTGCGTAACATTGATACGAGGAGTTATGGTCTTGAATTAGAGCTTCAAAAACAATTTGGCGCTGCATGGCAGGTTGCAAGCGCGCTCAGTTACGTGAAAGGTGAGAACCGTTCTGATGATGTGCCACTTGCTCAGCAGCCTCCGCTTCGTCTAAAGACAACCATAACGTATCAGTTGTACCAATGGGAATTCGGTGCACTGCTTGACCTTGCAAAAGGGCAACATCGTGTCGCCATTGGTCAAGGAAATATTGCAGGACAAGATGTGTCTGAAACGTCAGGTTTTGGGACCGTTGCGCTAAATGCAAGTTATCAAATTAAAACAGATACGGTATTGTCGTTTGGTGTAGATAACCTCTTTGACAAACTGTACGCGGAACATTTAAGTCGGGCCGGCAGTGCGGTAAGCGGCTACACGCAAATTGACCGAATCAACGCGGCAGGCCGAACACTATGGGCAAATTGGGATTGGCGTTTCTAACTTTTATACACCGCAATTTATAAAAACAGCCTCGAACACAACAAAGCCTGCATTCGCAGGCTTTGTTGTGTTCGACTTATCGAATTATTCAATCGCAATCAAATCAACGTCAAAAATCAATAAAGAGCCCGGTGGGATAGACCCAACGCCTTTGTCGCCATACGCCAACTGTGACGGGATGAAAAAGCGTACCTTCTCCCCCTCTTTCATCAATTGTAAACCTTCGGTCCAACCAGAAATGACTTGATTGAGCTTAAAGCTAATCGGTTGCCCGCGCTTAATCGAGCTATCAAAAACCGTTTCATCCAGCAGTGTGCCATGGTAATGCACCTTGACTTGGCTCGTTGCTGTCGGCTTTTGCGCGTCACGCTCAACGCTTACCAGCATTTCATATTGCAGCCCAGTATCCGTTTCATGAACTTCCGGGCGCTGTTTATTTTGCGCTAAAAATGAGGCTTGAGCTTGATGGTTTGTTTGTGCGATTTGTTTATTTCGCGCACCAGCACGCAAAATCAAAATCACCAAAACAACGATAACGGCGATTAACACAATATTGGTGGTGCTCATGCGTCTTCCTTCTCTGTTTTTTCCTCTTCTTCATCGCCACTCACAACCAGTGCAATTCTAGCCAAACGCTCTAAAGCCATCGCATTGATGGAGCCTTCTGGGTAGGCACCATTAACCAGTTCACCCGCCTCGACATCCATGAGTAACGTTAACGCTTCATCGACCGTGGCAACGGGGTAAATGTGGAATTTGCCTTGCTCAACCGCCGCGATTACCTCATCTTCTAATACAAGATTTAAACAGTTTGAACTAGGAATAATAACGCCTTGCTCCCCCGTTAATCCGCGTAATTGGCAGAGTTTAAAGAAGCCTTCAATTTTCTCGTTTACGCCACCAATAGCCTGTACTTCACCGTGTTGGTTTATCGAACCCGTCAGAGCTATCGTTTGTTTGATTGGGAGATGTGTAATTGCAGAAGTGAGCGCACACAATTCAGCCAGCGAGGCACTATCACCGTCAATAAAGCCATAGTTTTGTTCAATAGCAATATTGGCACTGAGTGTGAGTGGAAAAGATTGCGCATAACGGTTACCAAGGTAACCAGTTAAAAGCATAACACCTTTCGAGTGAATTGATTTACCTAGTTCAGCTTCGCGCTCAACGTCAACAACGCCCTCAGAACCTGCGTAAACAGTAGCCGTAATTCGCGCTGGTGTACCAAATGCCGTGTCACCAATATGCAACACCGTTAAACCGTTCACTTTAGCAATGGCTTTGCCTTCGGTTTCAATTAGAATATGCCCTTCTTTCACTTCATCAAGCATGTTCTCACTGATTTGTCCTGTGCGGTATTGCTTACCTTTTATTGCTTCATCAATGTGCGTATCTTCAATTTCAGTAACATCGTCTTGGCGAGCGTAAAAACTGGCTTCTGCAACAAGCTCTAACACATCAGCAAAACGTGCAGAGAGTTTGGTTTGATGTTCCGCCTGACGGTAACTGAATTTCAATAGACGCATCATGGCCATTGATGAAATCGACATCTGCAGAGTTTCTTGACAGTACTCGGCAACCTTAGTGATAAACTGGTACTGCACTTTGTCACTACCCGGCAGGTAATAATCAAAATCCGCTAACACCCGAAACAATTCACCAAATTCTTCGTCGTATTCACCAATCGTGTAATACAGATCACGAGAGCCAAGTAAGATGATTTTCACATCAAGTGGGATCAATTGTGGGCGCAGCGTAAAACTGCTGCCTACCGAAGAATCTTGGTACGGTAAATCAGCTTTAATTTGTTTAGTTTTAAGTGAAAGTTTAAGACCATCCCACACTTGCGAGTTCGCCAGCACTTTCTCAGCGTCCATAATTAGGTAACCGCCATTTGCGCGATGCAACGCACCCGCTTGAATAGAGCGGTAACTTGTGATGAGCGTGCCTTGTGAGGTGGCATATTCTACTTTACCGAAAATATTACCAAACGTCGGATTAGGTTCGTACACAACCGGTGCAGGGTCGCCCTCTTTATACTCAACCAGAATGTTCGGCGCAAAGAAATCCGTCAACATGCCTTTAGAGTCAAACTCTTCTTGCTTATCTTCTGCACTTGCAGGCGTATCCAACCAATCTAGCACCGCATCAACGAGTTCAGATTTGAGATCTTTCAAATATCTGAGCACGCCTAAGTTCGCCGCATATTTATGCTCAAGTGCTTTGAGAAGTGGCTTAGTTGCCATTTCTATGGTGGATTTTTTCAGGTTTCTTAGTTGCTCTGACGATTCACGTTTCCAACGAGGCAACTCGATCAACGCTTCGTTTAGGGCATCTTCTAGCTCTTCGATTGCGGTAAAAAACTGCGCTTGAACGTGTTCATCAAGCGTCGCAAACTCTTGGTCTTCGAGTTGCTTACCGTCCACGACAGGTGAAAACAACACCATGCCATTTTCTTCAATCATGGCGACGCTTTTTTCGGCGGCAAGTTGATCTACCCCAGTCATCGCCGCATCGTATTTTTTATCAAACTCGCGGTCGATTGCTTTTTTCTTGCGTTGATAACCCGGGTTATCAAAGGCCGCAGGGAACGTATCGACAACTTCATCGAGTAATTCATCAATGTCGTCCGATAACTGGCGGCTTTCACCCGCATTTAAGAACATCGCAATAGGTTCACGGTGGTCGTCATAATTATTGACGTATAACCACTCTTTGGGCGTTTGACGCGTTTTGCTGTGCGCTTCTAACTTGTCTTTAACCATCGTGAAACGGCCCAGTGCCGCTTCACCCATCACATACATATTGTAACCGGGTAGTTCCATACCTAACGCAAAATCCATTGCGGTCTGAGCACGTTGCTGACCAATAAAAGGAAGCGCCTCTGGATATGGATTAGTCATACAGCTTTCGACATGCGTCAAAGACACTTCAGGTGCTAACTTTAACGCAGGCAAGGATTTGGTTTTTATCATTCTAAACTTCTTAATCGACTACGTATTTTGCGTTTGCAAAAATACCTAAGGATGCAGAGCTTTCCGAACAAACAACGCTTGCCCGCACTCTGTACAAGGCAAAACCGTTTGCGCATAAAAAACATCATAATTATGGCCACAATTTTTACATACTAATCGGCCTAAAGCTATCGAATCCCCCGCCTTATACACTCCATCATGCTCAAAATCTTTCAGTAATGCGTGCCATTCTAATTGCGTACGGTCCTCGAGCTGAGACAATTCATACCACAACGAGTCTTGAAACTCTTGCCAAGCCAGCTCCGAATAGTTGTCTCGATGTGTGTTGAAATGCTCTAAATCGCGTAACAAGTACATACGATATTCCGCAATCCTATCCGCTGAGAGCTTAGAAAAGGCATCTTGATATTCCATAAACCGAGCGACTAAATCTTTTACTTCGTGCTCATTAACGTCCTTTAACCAAGTAGAAAATTGTTCAAGCCATTGTCGATATTCAAACATACCATCCTGCTCCATAATTTTGCCTTTCCTTAGTTTTAGTTCGATTTCGCTATGATTACAACTTTTTGAAATAGTGAGAAATATACAAAATGGGCAACCTATTGGACAAGGTAGACGCTCCGATCCACTCCTCTTTTGATTACTTTACTACACCGTGTATAAACAGCGAGTCGCACCGTTTCCGCATTCGGAAACTGCCACCGTTTTAGTTTAATTTCTTCTGGCAACGAAACACTTCTATCGCCTGAGACCAAATCCGTTTTTACTGAAACAGCTCATTGTCAATGCGCTCCAATTTGTTCGGATATTAACCAATCTCTTTTTGCACCATAAATTGACCTTTAAGCCCTGTGATCTGTGTTATTTTTCGGGTATGCTTACGGCAATTTTCGATTAATTTGCCGGAACTCTGGAAACATCAATGCAAGAGCAATATAACCCGCGTGATATAGAACAAAAAGTTCAAACCTATTGGGACGAAAACAAGTCATTCAAAGTTGTTGAAGACGAAAACAAAGAAAAATACTACTGTCTTTCAATGTTCCCATACCCAAGTGGCCGACTCCACATGGGTCACGTGCGTAACTACACCATTGGTGACGTTGTTTCTCGCTACCACCGTCTACAAGGCAAAAACGTCATGCAGCCCATGGGTTGGGATGCGTTTGGTTTACCTGCTGAAAACGCTGCTATCAAAAACAACACGGCTCCTGCAAAGTGGACATACGAAAACATCGCCTACATGCGTAACCAGCTCAAGCAACTTGGTTTTGGTTATGATTGGGATCGTGAAATTGCGACTTGCCACCCTGAATATTACAAGTGGGAACAATGGTTCTTCACAAAGCTTTATGAAAAAGGCTTAGTGTACAAAAAAATGTCGACGGTAAACTGGGACCCTGTTGACCAAACGGTACTTGCGAACGAGCAAGTAATTGATGGTCGCGGTTGGCGTTCAGGCGCACTTGTTGAGCAAAAAGAAATTCCACAGTGGTTTATTAAAATCACTGACTATGCTCAAGAGCTACTTGACGATTTGGACAAACTGGACCATTGGCCAGAGCAAGTAAAAACGATGCAACGCAACTGGATCGGTCGCTCTGAAGGCGTTGAAATTGATTTCAAACGTGCTGATAACGGTGAAACGTTCACCGTTTACACAACACGTCCAGACACGTTTATGGGCGTCACGTATGTTGCGGTTGCCGCAGGCCATCCAATTGCGCAAGAAGCCGCGAAAGACAACGATGCAATCACTCGTTTTGTTGAAGAGTGCAAAAACACCAAAGTTGCTGAAGCAGATATGGCCACAATGGAGAAAAAAGGTATTGCGACTGGTTTGTTTGCAATTCACCCGTTGACTGGCAAAGAAGTACCTATTTGGATTGCCAACTTCGTCCTAATGGACTACGGCTCGGGTGCCGTTATGGCTGTACCGGCTCATGACCAACGTGACTACGAGTTTGCAACAGCGTACGGTCTTGAAATCAAACAAGTGATTAAGCCAAGCGATGAAAGTGTAGAGTTTGATTTATCAACGGCTGCACTGACTGAAAAAGGCGTACTTGTGAATTCAGGTGAATTTGACGGACTTGCATTCCAAGAAGCATTTGACGCAATCGCGACAAAATTAGAAGGTTTGGGCGTTGGTAAGCGTAAAGTAAACTTCCGCCTCCGCGATTGGGGCGTAAGCCGTCAACGTTACTGGGGTTCGCCAATTCCTATGCTGTCAAAAGAAGATGGTGGCGAGCTTGCCGCACCTATGGACATGCTGCCAGTACGTCTTCCTGAAGACGTTGTTATGAATGGCGTAACGTCACCAATTAAAGCTGACCCTGAATGGGCCAAAGCAACCTTAAATGGTGAAACGGTGTTCCATGAGACGGACACGTTTGACACGTTTATGGAGTCATCTTGGTACTATGCTCGTTACTGTAGCCCTCGCTACGATGAAGGGATGTTAGAACCAGGTGCAGCAAATTACTGGTTACCTGTAAACCAATACATCGGCGGTATTGAACACGCCATTCTGCATTTGTTGTACGCTCGATTCTTCCACAAGTTACTTCGTGACTTCGGCTTAGTTAACTCAGATGAGCCTTTTGAGCGCTTACTATGCCAAGGCATGGTGCTGGCTGAAACGTTTTATCGTAAAGACGAAAAAGGCGGTGACATTTGGATTTCACCGACTGACGTTGCAACGGAAACGGACGAGAAAGGTCGTATCGTAAAAGCTTGGCACAAAGACGATGGCCAGCCTGTGATGTCAGCAGGTATGGCGAAAATGTCGAAATCTAAAAATAATGGGATTGACCCACAGGTTGTAATCGACCAATACGGTGCAGATACGGTTCGCCTGTTTATGATGTTTACTGCTCCACCAGAGCAAACACTAGAATGGTCTGATTCTGGCGTTGAAGGGGCACTGCGCTTCCTCAAACGTGTTTGGAAATACGCTTCAGACGTAAACAAAGCGGGTAAGGCACAGCTTGATGTGAATGCGTTAACTGCTGACCAAAAAGCGCTTCGTCGCGAATTACACAAGACTATTGCAAAGGTAACGGATGATCTTGAACGTCGCCAAACGTTCAATACCGCCATCGCTGCCATTATGGAACTTTCAAACAAGTTATTGAAAGCACCATTAGAATCAGAGCAAGACATTGCGCTTGGTAACGAAGCTGTGGAAGCAATTATCATTATGCTTGCCCCTATTACTCCACACATGTCACATGAATTGTGGATTGCACTAGGCAAAGGCAATGATGTACTTGATGCTGCTTGGCCAATCGTTGACGAAAAAGCGCTTGTAGAAGACGAAAAACTTATCGTTGTGCAGGTGAATGGTAAATTACGCGCGAAGTTGACTGTTGCCGCTGATGCAACTCAAGAACAAGTAAAAGAGTTGGCTTTCGCAGACGAGAACGTCAATAAATTTACCGATGGTAAAGAGATCCGTAAGGTTATCTATGTGCCAGGCAAACTACTTAACGTGGTGGTCGGCTAAGATGCCGGTAAGGCTTTCTAAGCAAATCAGCCTAGCGCTTCTTGCGCTAGGCCTTTGCGCGCTTAGTGGATGTGGTTTTCACTTGAAAAAAGCATCTTACATTCCAGAAGATTTACGCCAAATGGTGTTAATTGGAGAAGATCCCAAATCAGCATTATTGGAACAGTTACAGGCGGATCTAAGTCGTTCACAAGTGCAACTAAATGCCAAATCATCTGCACAAAGCGCAGAGGTCGTGTTGTTGAAAGATAGATTAGAGCGCCAGACGCTGAGTCTATTCAAAAATGGACAAGTTGCGCAGTATGAACTTGCTTATAGCGTGGCATATCGAGTAACCCGACCAGGTCAAAAACCAACGGAGCACAGCTTTGAGTTGTATCGCAATTACCAAGACGATCCGGACAATGCCCTTGCGAAATCGAAAGAGCTGGATCTGCTATTAAGTGAACTTCGCAAGCAAGCAAGTCAACGAATTATCCGACAACTGTCCCAGTTATAATGCGATTTTACGCGAATCAATTAGCCCAAGCGCTAAATAAGGACCTTCAGCCATTTTACATGGTGTTTGGTGAAGAACCGTACCAAGAACAACAATGTGTTGATGCGATACGAGTTCGTGCTCGACAACTCGGCTTTGATGAAATCATCAAATTTACCAATTTACCTGGTTTTGATTGGCAAACTGTCGTCGCACAATATCAAAGTATGTCCCTCTTCAGTGCCCGCACACTCATTGAACTCGATTTAGCTCAAACTAAACCAAGCACAAGCGGTGCGGCAATTTTAAAGTCTTTTGCAGAATCACCAAATCCAGACATGATTATTGTGCTTAAGAACTTAAGCGCAGGTCAAGACGTACAGCGCACCAGTTGGTTTAAGGCTCTCGATAAACTGGGTGCGTTCGTACCCTGCTATCCGTTGACAGGAGCCCACTTAAAACGCTGGCTAGATGAGCAATGCCACAAGTTAAAGTTGAACATGACTGGTTTGGCCAAAAGTGCCCTACTGGAGTCAACTGAAGGCAACTTACTGGCGTGCCACCAAGAACTTGAAAAACTCTCTTTACTGTTTGGCGAAGCCAATATTGACGATCACACTTTGCAACAAGGGTTGTTAAACCAAGCGAAATTCAACATCTTCGATTTGGGAACTGCGCTATTGCATGGTAACAGTCCGCAAATTTGTAAAGTGATGGAAAAACTCATGTCGGATAATATTGAACCGATGAGTATTGTGTGGGCGTTGCAAAAAGAAGCTCAATTACTGTTAGCGTTGTATAAAGGCCAACAAAATGGGATCCCATGGGCCACATTATGCAAATCCCATAATGTTTGGAAAAATCAAGAAACGTCTGTTCAACAAGCCTTATCAAGACTTAACGTGAGCGTGGTGCAACAAATTCAGTTGAATTTAGCTCGCTTTGATGATGCCTTTAAACATCAACTGGTAGCCGCACCGTACCAAGCACTGCTCCACATTTCGCTGCAGTTCGCCCGTCCTATCCCATTTGACCTCCCAATATCCGTGGAGGAAAATGTGTGATTGTTGTATTTGGGGGAACGTTCGATCCTGTCCACCGTGGCCATGAGAACATGGCAAAGCATGCCGTTACTGCGCTGAGTGCTGACGCGCTTTATTTTATGCCATGCGCGCTTCCAGTCCATAAAGCGGCACCGGGCGTCACAACTAAACATCGTGTCGAAATGCTAAAATTGGTTTGTCAAAGTAATGCTTCTTTTCACATCGATACGCGAGAACTGGAACGTACAACACCATCTTATTCTTTGCTGAGTATTGAACAGTGGCGTGACGCCAATCCTGAAGAGCCAATCGCTTTCTTACTTGGGATGGATTCATTTAACAACTTAACAAGCTGGTATCAGTGGCAAACGCTCGTAACGCTATGCCATATTGTCGTTTATCAACGTCCTGGGGAGTCATTTCTTCCGAATCAAGAACTACAGGACTACGTTTTTCGTTGCCGAGCCGAATCCACCGAACAACTCACAAAACAAACCAGCGGCCATTGTTATTTTTTAGCAGGCCCTACTGTAGACGTTGCTTCCTCTTCGCTTCGAGTCAGCCTTGGGCGCGAAGAAGCCAATGATTTATTTTTATCGAAAGAAGTCCTTGCGTACATTAATCAGCACGGACTCTATACTGAAAACCCCAAATCAACGTGATAAACTAACACTTTTAGCGACATACGGAGAATTATTAACTTGAATTCGCAACAACTACTCGACTTCGCGTTTGACAAAGTAGACGATATGAAAGCAAAAAATATTGTTACGTTAGACGTTCGCAACAAATCCAGTGTAACGGACTATTTAGTCATTTGTTCTGGCACATCAAAGCGTCATGTTCAATCAATTGCTGACCACGTTGCCAAAGAAGCGAGACACGCAGGTGAAGTACCTTTAGGTTATGAAGGCCAAGATCAAGGCGAATGGGTACTTGTGGATTTAGGCAATGTCGTGGTGCACGTGATGCAAGATCAAACACGTGGTTTTTATGAATTAGAAAAGCTTTGGGGCTAATCGTTTGAAGATCCAACTTATTGCAGTCGGAACAAAAATGCCTTCTTGGGTCGAAACGGGTTTTACGGAGTATCAACGCCGCTTTCCTAAAGACATGGCGCTGGAGCTTATCGAGATCCCTGCCGGCAAACGGGGCAAAAATGCTGACATCAAAAGAATTCTGCAACTTGAAGGTGAAAAAACCTTAGCGGCAATCCCAAAAGGTAATCGGATCGTGACGCTTGAAGTGACGGGCAAAGCATGGGATACGCACGAACTTGCAGGCAACATGCAAAAATGGCAACTTGATGGACGCGATGTTAGCCTTCTTGTTGGCGGTCCTGAGGGTCTTGCGCCTGAATGTATTGCTGCATCGGAACAAAAATGGTCACTCTCAAATCTGACCTTGCCCCATCCTTTAGTTCGTATCATCGTCGCAGAAAGCTTGTATCGAGCATGGAGCTTGAACAACAATCATCCATACCATAGGGAATAAGTAACCATCCATGCTTAATCGTCGCCCCACCATTCGAGATCATTCGGCTGAAGCAAACTTGTTTGCACGACGTGCATTTATTAGCTTCATTTTTGTCATGATGCTTGTTGGGGTACTGGCTTACAATGTTTATAACTTGCAGGTTTTACAATACGAAACGTATTCAACACGCTCGAATGATAACCGCATTAAAGTCATTCCTGTTGCGCCAAACAGAGGGTTAATATACGACCGAAATGGTGTATTGCTGGCTGAAAACCAACCGGTGTACAACCTTGAGGTGATCCCTGAAGATGTGGAAAACCTCGACGCTTCACTCACCGCCGTGAGCCAACTCATTCAAATCTCGGACCAAGAACGAGACGAGTTTCTAAACGACATCAAGCATAATCGTCGCTTCAAAAGCCAAGTACTAAAGGCACGTCTGAACGAAGAAGAAGTTGCCATTTTTTCCGTTAATCAGCACAAGTTTCCCGGTTTTAGTGTTGAAGCGCGTTTAACACGTTTTTATCCATATGGTGATACGCTCACCCACGCGGTTGGTTACGTCTCTAAATTGAACAAAAAAGAGCTTCAGGAACTTGAACTTCAAGATAAAGAACAAAATTACCGCGCGACCCATGACATCGGCAAACTCGGCATAGAAAAATACTACGAGGAAGCGCTTCATGGTATGGTGGGTTCACAACGTGTTGAGGTGAACAACCGAGGACGGATCATTCGTACGCTTGAATTAGATCCTCCAACACCAGGCAAAGACCTGATACTGACGCTAGACATCGGTTTACAACAAATCGCGCAACACGCTCTTAAAGACCGACGCGGTGCTATTGTCGCAATGGATGCAAAAGATGGCGGTATTCTTGCTATGTATTCCAATCCAAGTTATGACCCTAACTTGTTTGTGCATGGTATTAGCAGTAAAGATTATCAAGGCTTATTGAATCCAGACAGACCTTTAATTAATCGTGCAACCCAAGGCCGATATGCCCCTGCCTCGACGATTAAACCGTTTATGGCAATTTTAGGCTTAGAAGAAAACGTCATCAGCGAATCGACTCAAATGTTTGATCCTGGTTTTTTCAAAATTCCTAACGTGGATCACCGTTGGCGTGATTGGAAACGCTGGGGCCATGGCAAAGTCGATGTATACAAAGCCATTGAAGAATCCTGCGACACTTTTTTTTATGATATTGCTTATCGTTTAGGTATTACCAAAATTAGCGATTTCATGACGCAATTTAGCTTTGGCGATTTAACGGGTATTGATATCTACGAAGAGACAACTGCAATTTTGCCAAACACCGACTGGAAACGTGAGCGTTTTAAAGAGAACTGGTGGCCGGGCGACACAATTTCCGTTGGCATTGGGCAGGGTTATTGGACAGCAACCCCACTGCAAATCGCGAATGCGACAACCATTATGGTGAATAGAGGCGTGCATCATCAACCTCATTTTGTACAAATTGCACGCCAAGATTCAGAAATCGAACAGCTTTTTACAGAAGAACGCCCACCTATCAAACTCAAAAATGAGAAGCATTGGGACGTTGCTTTAAACGCTATGCACAATACGGTTCAGAAAAAATCGGGAACGGCACACAGTGCCTTTGCAGGAACTCATTACGATGCGGCGGGTAAAACCGGTACTGCGCAACTCGTAAGCATTGCTCAAGGCGAGCGATATGATGCAAAAAAATTACAAGAACGTCTGAGAGATAACGGCTTTTACGTCGGTTTTGCGCCCTTCAACGACCCTCAAATTGTCGTCACGATTATTGTTGAAAACCTTGGGGGTGGTAGCTACACCGCCGCCCCTATTGCCCGTCAGCTCATGGACTATTATTTCTCCGCAAACCCCATTGAGGGGACTACGCCATGACTGATTTACAAAATAGAATAACGATTTGGCAACGCCTCCATCTTGATTTGCCCCTCTTGCTTGCCCTGCTCACCATGATGATTGGCAGTATTGCCATTGTTTACAGTGCCAGCGGGCAAGAAGCAGGCATGATGGTGCGTCATTTAACACGCATGGCTGGTGCTTTGACCGCAATGTTCATTCTTGCTCAAGTCTCTCCTAGTACATTGAAACGAATCGTGATCCCCATGTACCTGATCGGCTTGGGAATGCTGGTCGCCGTTTTGTTTGTAGGTGTAAGTTCTAAGGGGGCACAGCGTTGGCTTAATCTTGGTATTACACGATTTCAACCGTCTGAAATTATGAAACTGGCCGTTCCAATGATGGTAGCATGGTACATTGGCCGTCATCAGTTGCCGCCTAAAATGTGGCAGTTAATTGTCGGTTTCGCGATTGTGCTTGCCCCGACTATTTTAATTAAAGAACAACCCGACTTAGGGACTTCAATCCTCATCGCCAGTTCCGGTATATTCGTGTTATTTCTCTCTGGATTGAGTTGGAAACTCATTGGGTCAGCCGTTTTACTGGCGATCCCCGGCGGCTACATTTTGTGGCACTTTGGGATGCACACCTACCAAAAACAACGTGTACTCACTTTTTTAAACCCTGAAAGCGACCCCTTGGGGACAGGTTACCACATTATCCAGTCGAAGATTGCGATAGGGAGTGGGGGGATTGAAGGAAAGGGTTGGTTACATGGTACACAATCGCAACTTGAATTTTTACCTGAGCGCCATACTGATTTTATTTTTTCCGTTTTGAGTGAAGAGTTTGGTCTTGTAGGCGTTATACTTTTACTTTGCGTATATCTCTTTATCATCGCCCGGGGTTTATACATTGCGGTGAATGCACAAGATGCCTTTGGTAAATTATTGGCTGGAGCATTGACTCTCACCTTTTTCGTTTATGTTTTTGTTAATATTGGAATGGTGTCAGGCCTACTCCCCGTTGTTGGCGTTCCTCTTCCCTTAATTAGTTATGGTGGCACTTCGATGGTGACATTGATGGCTGGATTTGGGATTATTATGTCTATCGCAACAGAAAAGAAACTTTTGCTCAAATAATGAATATGTTACTGCGTCATTTTATCCTTGCTTGTCTAGTTTTAGGCTTTCTAACTGCATGCAGTGCGGGTCGCTATCATATTCGCCAAGATGCCGCTCCGCTTCGCACGCCTACTCCACTTGAAATACAGGATGCATTGGTTACCAACGAAGCAAAGAGTACCGCTGCTGGCCGACCCTATACCGTCCTTGGCAAGAGCTATACACCACTAAAAACAGAAAAAGGCTACCGAGCAGAAGGCATCGCATCGTGGTATGGCCGTAAATTTCACGGCTACTACACCTCCAATGGTGAAGTGTTCAATATGTTTGCCATGACAGCAGCACACAAAACGCTTCCCCTACCGAGTTTTGTTAAAGTAACCAATTTAGATAATGGCAAGTCAGCGATTGTTCGAGTGAACGACCGTGGACCTTTTCACGACGACAGAGTTATTGATTTATCCTACGCAGCCGCATACAAATTAGGCTATCTATCAAATGGTACAGCGCGAGTTAAGATAGAGGCGATTACTCTGGACGAGCCTGTCACTCGATACACCTACGTACAGGTTGCAGCATCATCACAACTAGATAATATAACGGCATTGGGTGCGAATTTGGCGAAACAGTTTAACCTTGGCACCAATGTGATTGAAGAAAAAGGGCTTTATAAGCTGAGATTGGGCCCTATTGTTTCTGATGAGGAAGCGCAAAAACTACTTGCAACGCTTCGTGATGGACAATTTAACCAAGCTTTCTTGCTTTACAGTGAAAAGCAACTTTAGAATAAGATGTCTTTTAAGATTAACAAACAAAAGTTACGAGTGTAATGACCGTGTTGAAACCCACCTTAGTCAAAAAAATCTGCGCCGTAGTGTGCAGTGCCGCTGTTTTTTCAGCGTCCGCACAGATCCTTCCTCCTCCTCCTGAAGTTAACGCGAAGGGTTATATACTTGTCGACTTTACGACGGGCAAAGTGTTAGCGGATGGCAATGCCGACTCAAAACTTGCTCCAGCAAGTCTAACAAAAATGATGACAAGCTATGTGATCGGCACGGAAATTCTAGCGGGCAATATTTCACCTACTGACATGGTAACCGTAAGTAACAAAGCTTGGGCAAAGAACTTCCCTGGCTCCTCTGTTATGTTTATCGAAGTCGGCAAACAAATCAGCGTGGATGAGCTAAATCACGGTGTGATCATCCAATCAGGCAATGACGCGTGTGTTGCCTTGGCTGAACATATAGCAGGCACGGAGTCGGCGTTTGCCGATTTAATGAATGCCCATGCTGAAAAACTTGGCATGACGAACTCACATTTTATCAATAGCCACGGTTTAGATACTAACGAGCATTATACAACACCACGTGATATGGCTACCTTAGGCGCGGCGCTTATTCGTGATGTACCTGATGAATACTCTATTTATAGTCAAAAATCATTCACGTATAACGGCATTAAGCAATATAACCGCAACTCACTGTTGTGGGATGCGAGTTTAGATGTGGATGGGATCAAAACAGGTCACACCTCGGAAGCAGGTTATAGCCTCGTCAGTTCAGCCAAGAAAGATGATATGCGTCTTATTGCGGTTGTTATGGGCACAGAAAGCGAACGTGCTCGTAAAGACGAAAGTAAAAAGTTGCTTAACTATGGTTTCCGTTTTTATGAAACAATTACGCCGTACAAAGCTGGCGACAGCTTCGCTAAGCAACGAATCTGGATGGGTGACAAAGAAGAAGTTTCTCTTGGTATTTTACAAGATACACCGATCACCATTCCTCGCGGTCAACGCAAAAATTTAAAAGCGACGTTTGAGTTAGACAAAACCCTTGAAGCGCCAATTGCTAAAGGCACTAAAGTCGGCACACTATTCCTTCAATTAGAAGGCGAAGAAATTGCGAATTATCCATTGGTCACTTTAGAAGAGGTGGCAGAAGGTAGTTTCTTTAGCAAGATTTATGACTACTTACGTTTACAGATCATGCAATAAACCAGTAAAAGAAAAACGCCCCTACTTTTTGGGGCGTTTTTTTTTGTCTAATAAATGGTAGAATGCCCGCCAATTCCGTCATCCAGCGAATTCATTCGCAAAAGCGTGAGGACACAGTAGTGGCTAATCAAGTTCAAAACACTAAATTCGACGAATACTTAGAGTTTCCATGCTCATTTACGTTCAAAATAATGGGCCTTGCAAACGTAGAATTGACCGAGCAAGTATTAACCGTCTTGCAACGCATTGCACCTGGCGATTACGCGCCAAAAGTTAAGCCAAGCAGCAAAGGTACATACGAATCGGTCACGCTCGTCGCTATTGTGACGAGTAAAGAACATATCGAGCTAATTTATAACGAAATTGGCGCATTGGAAGACGTACGTCACGTATTATAATTACGTGTTCGATGTCGCGTAGTGCGATTAACACCCAACGTACCGCAAAGTAGGAAGTGCTGTGAAACCCGTTGATGTTTATGTCCGCCATTTAGGTCGACAAAGTTATGAGCCGATTTGGCAGCGTATGCAAAGCTTCACCGACGTGCGCGATGAGCACGATCCAGACGAGATCTGGCTTGTAGAACATGAACCCGTATTTACGCAGGGGCAAGCAGGTAAAGACGAACACGTACTGGCTCCCGGTGATATTCCCGTGATAAAAGTAGACCGTGGCGGTCAAGTCACCTATCACGGTCCTGGTCAGCAAATGCTGTATGTTCTGTTTAATTTACGCCGCTTAAAAATTGGCGTGAGAGAACTCGTGACGTGGCTTGAAGAATGTATTATTGACCTCCTCAAAGAGTACGACATAAAAGCTTATGCTAAACCTGATGCACCAGGCGTCTATGTCAACGACTGTAAAGTAGCCTCTTTGGGACTGCGCGTTCGTCGAGGCTGTTCTTTCCACGGTTTAGCGTTAAACGTAAACATGGACCTTGCTCCATTCCTGCGCATAAACCCATGTGGTTATGCAGGAATGCAAATGGTACAAACAAAAGATCTAAACGGACCGCAGAATGTTGAAGATGCGGGTCACGGTTTAGTGAAACATATGCTTAAGCGTCTCCAAGCGGAGCACGTTTTGCACACAGAAGGGTTTGAGAACGAATGAAAAATCCAGTAAAAATGGAGCCAGGGGTAAAACTCCGTGATGCGGAAAAAATGGCACTTATCCCAGTCAAAGTATTACCGACTGAACGTGATGAGATGTTAAGAAAACCTGAATGGTTAAAAATCCGCTTACCTAAGTCGAGCGAACGTATTGATGGCATCAAGCAAGCCATGCGTAAACACGGCTTGCACTCTGTGTGTGAAGAGGCTTCTTGCCCGAATTTATCCGAGTGTTTCAATCATGGTACTGCAACGTTCATGATCTTGGGTGCAATTTGTACTCGTCGTTGCCCTTTCTGTGACGTTGCGCACGGCCGTCCATTAGCACCTGATGCGGCGGAACCAGAAAAGCTTGCTTTAACCATCAAAGACATGAAGTTGAAGTATGTTGTTATCACCTCGGTTGATCGCGACGACCTACGAGACGGTGGCGCACAACATTTTGCTGATTGTATTCGCGAAATTCGCAAACACAACCCAGGCATTACCATCGAGATATTAGTACCGGACTTCCGTGGTCGTATGGATCGAGCTCTTGAAATTCTTTCTGCGACTCCTCCAGACGTGTTTAACCACAACTTAGAAACTGCACCGCGTCTATACAAACTAGCACGACCTGGAGCAGACTATAAATGGTCTCTAGAATTACTACGCCGTTTCAAAGAAGCACATCCTGAAGTCAAAACTAAATCTGGACTGATGGTCGGCCTTGGTGAAGAAATGAGTGAAATTGAAGAAGTATTACGCGACTTACGTGAGCACAACGTAGACATGCTCACTGTTGGTCAGTATCTGCAACCGTCAAAACACCATTTACCCGTTAAACGCTACGTGCCTCCAGTCGAATTTGATGCATTAAAAGAGTACGCCGACGAAATTGGGTTTGTACATTCTGCTTGTGGGCCTTTTGTCCGTTCCAGCTATCATGCGGATCAACAAGCGGCTGGGAAAGAAGTTAAATAACATCGATGACTTGCGTTTACTTAAAAGCGCAAGTCACCTTCTTCCTACTTTATGATTCAACTGTGCTTTTCCTCTTTCAGTGTTTTCGCATTAATTTCATTAAAGTAAGCAGTTTTTTACCGCTTGTTCAGTGTGTTGTAAAACATAGGTTACAGTAATGTGCTTTGATTTATAGCAAATCTATTTCATTTTTCTGCCACTAATTATATCGTGCGTAACTCTCACTGGATTTAAGGGCAGTTTGTGCAAAAAAATAAAACACTCGGCAGTATGCTTATCGTTGCCGGCACAACCATCGGCGCAGGTATGTTGGCGCTGCCAATTGCGTCAGCGGGTCTGGGCTTTTCAACCGCATTGTTTATGATAATTCTTATGTGGGCATTAATGACTTACACTGCCCTCCTCATGCTTGAAGTACATCAACACGCCGAACCACATGCAACGCTCAACACGCTAGCAAAACAATGGTTAGGCCGTCGGGGCCAAGTTGTGGCCAACTTTGCTATGGTCTTTTTGTTTTATGCGCTATGCGCAGCTTACATTGCCGGCGGCGGTGGACAGCTTCAAAGTAAACTGAATCTCGCGTTGAATACGGAATTAGCGCCGCAGACGGGTTCTATCATTCTAGCCATCGCCGTTGCGACCATTGTGACTCTCGGCACAAGCACGGTAGATAAACTCAATCGAGTACTCTTTACGGTAAAAGTATTCGTGCTTGGCAGTTTGTTCTTTGTGTTAACACCCTATGTCCGCGGTCAACATTTGCTTGATATGCCGGTACAACAAGGCCTAATTGTCTCCGCCCTCCCTGTGATATTTACATCTTTCGGTTTTCACGGTTCTATCCCTTCTATTGTGAAGTACGTTGGGTTGGACATCAAAACCTTACGCAAGGTGATGATTGCGGGCGCTTCGCTTCCTCTGGTGATCTATGTGTTTTGGCAATTGTTAAGTCTAGGTATTTTAGGTCAAGCAAATTTAATGGCAAGTTCAGGACTGCAAGGCTTTGTGAGTAGTGTGTCTGAAATTGTACACAGTGAACAGGTTTCAACCTCAGTGTCGATATTTGCAGACCTAGCGCTTGCGACCTCATTCCTGGGAGTCAGTTTAGGCCTATTTGATTTCTTTTCAGATACGCTAAAAAAACAAAACAATAAGTCTGATCGTATCAAAACTGCACTGGTCACCTTTTTGCCACCGCTTGGCTTTGCGCTTTTCTATCCGCAAGGCTTCATTATGGCACTCGGCTACGCTGCAATTGCACTCGTCGTCTTGGCTGTTTTCTTACCTGTGGCGATGGTATGGCAACAACGTCGCTCAGCACTCACTCAGGGCTACCAAGTAAGGGGAGGCAATATGGGGCTTGCGATAGCCGCCCTTTCAGGCGCTGTGATTATTGGTGCTCAATTACTGCAAATGGTTGGAATTGTACCCGCTATCGGCTAGCACCAATGAAAACCGGATTAAAAAAGGGCTCGATGAGCCCTTTTGCATTTCTAGTGGTCTGCTTCAATCTTCTTCGATGTTCTCTTCACCTTTAGTATTTTTGCTTGCAGGAAGACGATGATGGATAGCAGATTTAATTAACATGTATCCGCTAATTGGAGCAGTAAGCAGTAAAAAAATAGAAATTAGGACTTCTTTCGCACTAATACCTTCAGCAGATTTGCTAAAAAAGACAATGGCTGCAGTTAAGAGACAGGCCATACCGAGCGTTGTTGCCTTAGTAGGGCCATGTAAACGCATAAAAAAGTCCGGCATTTTCACAAGACCAATTGACCCAATCAGTACAAATCCACCACCAACAAGCAGTAAAACTGAAATAATTATTTCTGACACAGGTTCACCTTATTTACTCAATAATATCGCCACGAAGTAAGTATTTACAAACTGCAACTGTACTTACAAAACCTAGCATCGCGATTAGCAATGCAGCTTCAAAATACAATGCGGTCCCCATACTCATACCGTATAAGATAATTAGTGCAATAGAATTAATGTACATTGTATCTAACGCCAATATTCGGTCAGGTAGTGAAGGACCGACAACAAGTCGCCACACACTGAGAAGTAACGCCAGTCCCAACATTGCAAACACAATCAGCAAAACCGTTTCTAGCATTCAAATATCTCCTTAAGCGGCGCTTCATAGCGACGCTTTATGGTTTCAATAAGCTCAGCCTCATCGTCAAGATTCAGGACGTGGATAAGAAGATAACGCTGTTCTGGCTCTTCCCCTGGTTCTAATGCTTCAGCCCAAGGATACACTTCAGCACTCACTGTTCCGGGTGTTAATGACACGGTACTGGCCAAAATGGTGATGGGCATTGCCTCTGTTAAATCGAGGGGCACTTTCACGAAGGCCGGGTTTAACTTTTTATTAGGACCTAATATTAATGCAGCTACTTGTACGTTCGCGGTAATGATATCAAAGAGCACAATAGCTAACTGTTTTAACGCGAGCCCTGGCTTCAAGATGAGTGGCTGAGGATCACGAAAAGGAAAGGTAATCCACGGAATTACTATCGCCAAAACACCACCTAGAATAAGATGCCCAAGTGAGACACTGTTGTTGAGTAAAAGCCAAACTATAAACAACATTAGACTTCTAAAAGGCGTTGGCAGCCAACTAAAACGCGATTCTACACGCATTACGAACGCCCTCCTAATACCAACGTTTTCATGGCATCTTGGTTATGAAGCCATCCAGCAGCCACTTCACTAAGTTCGGTAAAATAGCCCGCAAATATAACCAGTAACGGTGAACAGGCTACCAATAGGTAAACTGCAACAAGCTGATTGTTTGACGCGTCTTCTGTTTCAATTACCGCGATGTCTTTTTGCGGGCGTTGCCAAAACACCGTAGCGCCTGCTTTCGCAAGCGCAACTAAAAGTGCAAAACTCGCAAGTAAATAAACAGGCCAAAAAACAGCTGCATGTTCAGCATCAAATGTGGCATCCAACAACCACAATTTGCCTATGAATCCAGAGAAAGGTGGCATGCCAATCACTGTTAGGCCTGCGATTAAAAACGCAACGCCCAACACGCGTTCCTGATTGACTCCTCGACCCGCGGTAATTCGGTCGAGTACTTTACCACGCTGACGTGCGATTAAATCGGCGAGCAAAAAGAGCGCGGCAGACACTAACGTGGAATGCACCATATAAAAAATAGCAGCTGACGTCGCTTCTTTGGTCTGTACCGCCAACAATGCGACTAACGTGCCAACAGATACGATAACCAAGTTTGCAGCGAGCCTACGGAGATCTTGGCTCGCCAGTACACCTATCGCCCCTACCACAATCGTTGCAATTGCAAGCCCCCAGAGCCAGTGCTGTGCCATATGACTAAGTTCGCCTGCACCTTCACCGAAAATCAGGGTGTAGACACGCATCATAGAATAAACACCAACCTTCGTCATAATAGCAAAGAGGGCACCAACTACAGGTGTTGCTGACGCATAGGTACTTGGAAGCCACAAGTGCAGAGGTAATAACGCCGCTTTAAGTGCAAACACGACTAAAAGCAGTAGGCCTCCAATTTTCGCGAGATAGACGTCATCACCAGTCAGTGCAGCCACTTTCACTGCCATGTCTGCCATATTCAAGGTTCCAGTTACCCCATAGAGGATCCCAAGTGCAATTAAGAAAACTGCCGAACCAACTAAGTTCATAATGACGTACTGCAATGCTGCGCGAGTCGTATGCTTGTCAGCTGCATGCATCAGCAGGGAATAAGAAGCTATAAGTAAAACTTCAAAAAAAACAAATAGATTGAAAGCATCTCCCGTTAAAAACGCGCCGTTTACACCCAGTATCAGAAAATGCAAAAGCGGATGGAAAAAGCTGCCTTTTTCATCGTCACCGCTCACACTATATAGCGCACACACAAGTCCTAAAAACGACGTTAAGCTCGCCAATATTGCAGCGAGAGGATCAGCCACCAAAACAATGCCAAATGGTGCTTGCCAGTTACCTACTGCATAAACAATTGGTTCTACAGTAGTCACTTGATAAAGTAACCTGATACAAATTGCGAGTGTCAGGGCTAATAGACTAACTGATACAACACGACGAACTTGTACGTTTTTACCACACGGCGGCATCAATAAGATTACGCCCGCCAACATAGGAAGTAAAATCGGCAATGCGACAAGATGTTCAAACATTCAGATCTCTACCTCTTTTTCTTTAACTTTGGCGTTGGCACAACGCCATTAACATGGTCATTTCCAAGGTCTGCACGTCCACGGATTGCTAATATCACAACAAAAGCCGTCATCGCAAAGCCGATGACAATCGCCGTGAGTACCAAAGCTTGCGGCAGCGGGTCGGCATAACTTTCACCCGTACCAAGTACCACTGCTTTATTTAAACTCAAGCGACCTGCGGCAAATAAAAAGAGATTCACTGCGTACGACAACATCGTCAAGCCAAGTACGACAGGAAATGTTCTGCCGCGCAGAATAAGAAATACGCCGCAAGCTACGAGCAAACCCACGCTCGATGAATACAACAGCTCCATTACGCCTCCTTATCTTTTTCTACAGCTTGGGTCGTTAATTTTCCCAAACTTGCGAGGATCATCATCGTCGCGCCAACCACCGTGATATAAACCCCTAAATCAAACGCCATCGCACTTGCTAATTCAATCTTACCAATACCAGGCAAATCAAAATATTCGAACCAACTAGTTAGGAATGGTCTATCAAAGAACCAACTGCCTACGCCCGTCGCCATGGCTATGGCTATACCTGATGCGATGATTTTGCGATAGTTCATGGTAAAACGTTCCGCTATCCACTCGGAGCCGTGTGCTATGTACTGTAAAATAAACGCAATCGCAGTAACTAACCCCGCGATAAAGCCACCACCTGGTAGGTTATGGCCACGTAAGAAAATGTAGACCGAGACCAATAACGCTAGCGGCAAAAGAGCTTGCGAAATACTCGCGAGTAAAATTGGATAGCGCTCTTTTGCCCATGGACGCCCTTCCCCATCTCCAGCCGGCATAAATAGAGGCAAGTTTATCAATAGCTTGAAAATACCTAGCGCAGCAATACCTAGAACCGTGATTTCACCCAACGTATCAAATCCACGAAAATCGACCAGAATCACGTTGACCACATTTGTCCCGCCACCGCCGGTTTTCGCATTTGCCACAAAAAAGTCAGAGATAGACGACAAAGGCCGGGTAACCAACGCATAGCAAATACTCCCCACAATTACACCGATTGAGGATGCAATAAAGAGGTCTCGAACAATACGCAATGGGCTAGATTCTTTTGGCGTCGTCTGCGGTAGGAAAAATAGCGCCAGCATCAGTAAAATTACCGTGACCACTTCGACTGTAAGCTGTGTAAGCGCAAGGTCGGGGGCTGAAAAACGCGTAAACGCAACGGAGACCATCAATCCCACGATAGAGATCATGATAAGCGCTACTATTCGCGCACGATGCCAAATCACGGTGCCAAGAGCGCCAACCATAAGTAACGCCGCACCAATCCCAACATGAACATCAATATCGGTTGGCGCCTTATCGCCGACCAATTTATGCATTTCAAATAACGGCCATGCTGCTGCCACTAGAATGACTAAAAACATCAGAAGCAGGTAGCGTTGCAGCGAACCATTCTCCATTGCATCAATTTTTTTGCGACTCCACGCCATTGTACCCGAGATGAATCGCTCAAATACCGATTTTGCACTGAATGGTGGTAAAGACGATTGGAACTGGAACAGATGCTTACGTTGAGTATAAATGACCAAACCACCGGTCACTGCAAGTGCGCTCATTAGCAGTGGTAAATTGAAACCATGCCAAATCGCAACATAGTATTCTGGCGCAGCTTGACCCAGTACACTACTCGATGCCAAACGTAAGATGTCATCAACAATGAAGTTCGGAAACATGCCAACCAACAAACAGAGAGCAACTAAAATTTCGATAGGCACTCGCATATAGCGAGGCGCTTCGTGCGGCTCTTTAGGTAAATCTATCGGTTGACCATTAAAAAACACATCGTGAATAAACCGAGCGGAATACGCAACGGAAAAGGCCCCAGCAATCGTCGCAAGTACAGGTATAAGCCACGACATCGAACCAAGTAACTGTTGGTGTAGCGTCTCTGCGAAGAACATTTCTTTTGATAAGAAACCGTTCAGCAGCGGCACCCCCGCCATTGCTGCCGCGGCGACCATAGCCAACGTCGCGGTGTATGGCATAAACTGCCACATACCATTAAGCTTTCGCATGTCTCGGGTGCCCGTTTCATGATCGATGATGCCCGTTGCCATGAAGAGCGACGCTTTAAACGTTGCATGATTGATAATGTGAAATACAGCTGCAACAGTCGCCAATTCGGTGTCCAAACCCAACAGCAGTGTAATTAAACCCAAATGACTAATGGTCGAATACGCCAGTAAACCTTTTAAGTCATGCTTAAACAACGCAATGTATGCACCAACTAATAAAGTCGCGAGGCCAGTTAAACCAACCAAAATAAACCAAATGTCGGTTCCCGCAAGCGCTGGATAGAAACGCGCAAGGAGAAAGATGCCCGCTTTAACCATCGTCGCAGAGTGCAAATAGGCACTGACTGGCGTCGGCGCTGCCATTGCGTGTGGCAACCAAAAATGAAAAGGGAATTGGGCGGATTTTGTAAACGCACCCAACAACACTAAAATAAGGGTTATTTCATATAATTCATGAGCTTGAATAAGTGCTCTATTTGCCAAAATCACGTCTAGGTCGTAGCTACCAACGATATTACCGAGCAATAGAAGCCCTGCCAGTAAGGCAAGTCCACCACCACCAGTAACAGCAAGTGCCATACGTGCACCATTTCTCGCTTCAGATTTGTGATTCCAATAGCTAATTAATAAGAACGAACTGATGCTTGTAAGCTCCCAAAACAGCCACAACTGAATGATGTTGTTGGATAAAACAATCCCAAGCATTGCCGTCATGAAGAGTAGAAGATAAGAATACAACTTCGGCATTGAATCACGCGAACTCAAATAGTAACGCGCGTAAAACAAGACAAGACAACCAATGCCTAAAATCAATAAAACAAAGAGTAAAGCCAATCCGTCTAGACGAAATGATAGATCAATCCCAAGTAATGGGATCCACTCGAGAGAATAACGAACAGCATGGCCATTGAAGACATCAGGTACCATCTGAAACGTTGTGATTAGCGCGGCTATTGGCGCTAAAAGAGCAACCGTCGTTAACTGATTTCGATTCAGCCGTCCGAGTGTTGAAGTAAGAAAACTGCCAATTAAGGATAACAAGGGTATCCAAAGCAATGCCATAGAACCTACCTTTTACTTGTAGTAAACCACCAAGGAAATACCGACTCTGACATTCAGCATTAACTTGCTTGGTTTGCCAACTCGCACTTTCCAAGCGCATAAATTGCTTGCTTTTTTTCAAGCATAACGGGCACAGTTATACTGTAAAATAGCGTCATTTGTCCAGTTATAGCGGTATTAGGTGTTTCGATTTTGAACACATTAACAAGCCATTATGTGTTATTTAATACCAAATTCAATTTCCACTATGGCTTTTGCGCTTTTATTCACTTACTTAAAGTGACTGACTGATGCGTTCACCATCTAATATGACCGTCCAAAGTTCCCTGTACAAGTCCGGTAGAGGCATTGATTGATACTGCAAGTTACTCCAACGCTCTACAGGCCTGAATGAACGATACTTACCAAACTGACAACTTGGACTTTCACTCCAGCCTGCGGGTTCATCACCGTGTTCACCGACATATAAGTTTGGTGCGTGTCGACCCTTTTGCGCACATTTCAGTTTAGTCTTACTCGCTGAAAATACATATTCATCTTCAAAGCCGCTGAAATGCATCAGCTCATGAACCAGCACAGCATAACCACTTTTATGATTTAGGGTCATCACATTCCCCCGCACGTTCGCTAGGCCTTGTTGAGTAACATAAAGACGATGGTCGGCATTCAGCGGAGCAATATCGTCATTTACATGACACTTGGCATAACCTTGTTTATCAATACGGCATTGAACGTGACCGTTACTATATCGAGGTTTTTTAAAACAAAATGCCCCTTTAAAAGGCTCTGGTTTCTGACGGTACTGATCCATGGCTTTTTCTATCACGCTTAGCCCGTCAAGCGAATCAACAAACACCTCGATTGTTTTCACGCATTGAGAGGGTGGAAGAATCGGTGTCCCTAACGTGAGTCGTGAGGCCAACCAAGCTGGTATTTCGTCCACCGCTTGACCATGGTAGATACGAATAATTTGCTCAATCTCTTGTGGTAACTCGACTAGTTCACCAAGTCGTGCAAGTAACTCAACTTGCTGTTTTGCTAGCAACCAGTCGCACACCACGCTTTTTTGTTCGAGTGACCAATCCCCCATAACACTTTCAGCAAAAAGTAAGAAGTCATCGATTCTGTTGGCATGAAGTAATCGCCGCGCTTTTTCAACTTGTACGTGTGATACGTCCATTTCGGACAATTGACTTATCACGGGCTCGGACAGTTTCTCAGGAGAAATGAGTTCGGGGTTATACAAGAAGTACGCCAGAGGTTTTTTGTTTATTAACGTAGTAAATGAGATGCTTACTGTGCTTGAGCTCGATGGCGTAATAAAAACCAAGCCAAGTAAGCATCCGAAAAAAGCGAAATGCTTAGCTTTCACTTATTCCTCTCATTAGGTCCAACTCAAGCCTCGCATACTTATGTTCAACAAACTCATACACATTTGTTGCTAGAGCTAGTTTGAAGAAATCAGCTGCAACGCCTTTTTCACCTCTCGCTTGATAGAGTTTCGCAAGATAAAAATAAGCTTCACATAAACGCTCAGCGTAAGCCTGTTGCGAATCAATCCCCGCGGATAAATTACTTAAGAAATCGGATTCAGACAAATTGCCAAGATATAAGTCAACAATTTGGACAGCCCAACTCGCGTTATCTAAACCTACTCTATTTTCACGAAGTGTCGCGGCTGCCGCTGCATCATCAAGGTGACTTTGTGCGAGATATAACCAAAGTGCGCGATAAGGATCTTTCGGCGCTCGGGACAAAAACGTACTAAAATCTTTTTCAGCTAAATCCGCACGTTCGCCGTAATACAACGCAATACCGCGATTTAAATAGGCAAAATCGTGTTTATCGTTAAGTTCGATAACGGCGTCAAACATTTCGTATGCTTGTTCATACTGCTGCAATAACGTGTGATGTATACCTAAAAAGTTATACACCTCGGCCAAATCAGGCTTCATTTTTACTGCTCGATTAAAATCGATACGTGCGAGAGTGGTTAAACCTAGACTGTCGTAAAGAACGCCTCGGTCGTATAACAATTGCGCTTGCTGATCGGCAGGCAATTCTGTGCGAGCCAGTAATTCTGAAAAGCGCGCAATTGCAATCTCATTGCGGTAATCCGCAATCAGCGGAATACCAAATGGAACGTTTAAAACGGGTTGTGCTTGTGGCGTTGAAGTACTTTGGCATCCTGCCAAAATGGATAAAGCACCCATAGCAAATAAAATTGGTTTTAACTTCATAGACTCCTCAGCCTTTAGCGATGCACGAATTTCCTGAAGATCGGATAAACAAGAGAGACAGTCGAGACTTTGTTGTCAACGATAAATGTGAATGCAAGTTATTTCCCATCATTTAGGCTTTTGTTAATTCAGCCCTAAAATCAGTAAGACTAGGATAACTTTCCAAAGTTCAGGCAGTTAATTAAAGCATAAAAAAAGGGGCTAAGCAGCCCCTTTCGTTAAACCTATTTTATATCAGCATTATTCTGCTGATGGCGCGTCGCCTTGAGCTTCGCCCGCTGGTTTGTCAGCCGCTTCTTTCATGCTCAAACGTACACGGCCTTGACGGTCTACTTCAAGTACTTTAACCGTCACTTCTTGACCTACTGATAAGTGATCAGCAACATTCGTTACGCGCTCATTGCTGATTTGCGAAATGTGAACAAGACCATCTTTACCAGGTAGTACGTTTACGAACGCACCAAAGTCAACGATACGTACCACTTTACCTGTGTAAACTGTACCTACTTCAAGCTCAGCAGTTAACGCTTCAATACGACGAATTGCTTCTTTCGCGCTTAGCCCGTCAGTTGCCGCGATTTTAACTGTACCATCATCTTCGATTTCAATCGTTGTGCCAGTTTCTTCAGTTAATTGACGGATTGTAGCACCGCCTTTACCGATAACTTCCGCGATTTTCTTCGGTGGAATATTCATCGTGTAAATACGTGGAGCAAATTCAGACAGCTCTTCTGCTGGGCAAGAAATCGCTTCGTCCATAACACCTAGGATGTGTAAACGAGCCGCTTTAGCTTGCTTAAGCGCGATCTGCATGATCTCTTTTGTGATACCTTCGATTTTGATGTCCATTTGAAGTGCAGTTACACCTTCACGTGTACCCGCTACTTTAAAGTCCATATCACCAAGGTGATCTTCGTCACCAAGGATGTCTGAAAGAACCACGAAATCTTCGCCTTCTTTCACAAGACCCATTGCGATACCCGCAACTGATGCCTTGATTGGTACACCCGCGTTCATCAGTGCAAGTGATGCACCACATACAGACGCCATTGAAGATGAACCATTTGATTCGGTAATTTCAGAAACCACACGGATTGAATATGGGAATTCAGCCAGTGTTGGCATAACTGCTTGAACGCCACGCTTAGCAAGGTTACCGTGGCCGATTTCACGACGCTTTGGTGAACCAACAAAACCAACTTCACCTACACTGAAAGGAGGGAAGTTGTAGTGCATCATGAAGTGGTGCTTTTTCGTACCAACTAGGTCGTCGATAAGCTGTGAATCACGCTCTGTACCTAAAGTTGCCGTTACAAGTGCTTGAGTTTCACCACGAGTAAAGATTGCTGAACCGTGAGTACGTGGAAGTACGCCAGTCATTACGTCAAGTGCGCGAACCATGTCAGTGTCACGGCCATCGATACGTTTTTCACCAGCAATAATGCGGCTACGTACGATTTTCTTCTCAAGTGAACCAAATTGTTTTGCGACGACTTGTGAATCAAGGCTTTCACCTTCTGCAAGCTCAGCAGTTAGTGTCGTGACAAGTAGCTCTTTAGCTGCAGTTAACGCTTCTTTACGTGCCACTTTGTCAGTGATACGGTACGCTTCACCTACTTTCTCACCCACAATTGCTTCAACTTTCTCAGCAAATGAAACGTCTTTCTCAGGAGAAGTCCATTCCCAATCAGCTTTACCAGCCATTGCTTTGAATTCGTTCACTGCATTGATAATTGCTTGAGATTGTTCATGACCGTAAACTACAGCGCCTAACATGACGTCTTCTGATAACACACCAGCTTCTGACTCAACCATAAGCACTGCGTTTTCAGTACCAGCAACCACTAAGTCTAATTGGCTGCTTTCTAGCTCTTTAAGCGTAGGGTTTAGAACGTATTGACCATCAATGTAACCAACACGTGAAGCGCCTAGTGGACCATTGAATGGGATACCAGAAACAGCAAGTGCTGCAGATGTACCAATCATCGCAACGATGTCTGGTTGGATCTCTGGGTTAACGGATACCACTGTTGCAATTACTTGTACTTCGTTTACAAAACCATTAGGGAAAAGTGGGCGAATTGGACGGTCGATTAGACGTGCAATAAGTGTTTCGCCGTCTGAAGGACGACCCTCACGCTTAAGGAAACCACCTGGGATACGACCCGCAGCGTACATACGCTCTTGGTAGTTTACTGTTAGAGGGAAAAAGTCTTGGCCAGGAGCCGCTTCGCGTTTACCAACAACTGTAACTAAAACTGAAGTGTCACCGATGCTAGCAAGAACAGCACCGTCAGCTTGACGCGCGATTGCGCCAGTTTCAAGAGTAACCGTGTGACGGCCCAATTGGAATTCTTTAATAATTGCTTGCACAATTTATTCCTTTCATTTTTATAAAACAAAACGCCAACTGGAACCAATTACAGTCTTAAGCAGACTTATGTCTTTGTATAACTTAGGCAATCAGCTTAAGTACTACAATTGGCAAAGTTTGGCGTGACTTAACACAATGCTAAATCGGGTTAAGTATACTTGTGATAGACCAACAAAAAAAGGGGCTAATAAGCCCCTTTTTCCCAACAGGTTAAATTTAACCCATCGTAATCAATTTATTAGCGACGTAGGCCAAGTTCACTGATTAGTGCAGCGTAACGCTCAACGCTTTTACCTTTAAGGTAGTCAAGAAGCGTACGGCGTTGGCTAACTTTGCGAAGAAGACCACGACGTGAGTGGAAATCGTGCTTGTGGTTAGCAAAGTGACCTTGTAGCTTGTTGATATCAGCAGTTAGAAGTGCAACTTGAACTTCTGGTGAACCAGTGTCGCCTTCAGCGCGTGCGAATTTTGCAACGATTTCTGCTTTTTCTTGATTGCTTAGTGACATAATAAACTCCAAAATTTATGGTGTATAACACGCTTTAGCCGATCACTAATTCAGCCAAAGCAATTTAGCGGACGGATTCTATCAGGCTTACCTGTAAATTACTACCGCTTTATTCTTGTGTGTTCGACAAAGCGCGTTTCGCTTTTAAATGCCCATGAGGGTTCCGTTCACCAAGACCAATAAAGCGTCCATCAGCCATTACTTTAATGATGCCGTCAGGGACTTCGCCACTTTCTAATTTAACTACTTGTCCATGGCCAAACGCTTTGCCTTGCTCCGCGTTAATCTGTACCGTCGGTAAATCAGCAAGCGCCGTATCCATAGGCAAAAGCAATGGATCAAGCAACGCAAACCGAGCTGTTTCGTCTTGCGCAACTGATTGAACCAAGGCTTCAAGTGCCTCAAAGCTCATCATCTTATCACTTGGGTAATGACCTACTTCACTGCGATGTAGCATAATTACATGCGCACCACAGCCAAGTTTTTCACCCAAATCATCAACAATAGTACGAATATACGTCCCTTTTGAAACGTGCACAGTCATTTGAATTTCCTGTGCTTGTTCATCGTATTCATCCAGTGAAATACTAAAGACAGTAATACGACGACATTTTCTAGGAACTTCTATGCCCTCACGCGCGTATTTGTAAAGCGGTTGACCTTGGTACTTCAAAGCAGAGTACATTGAAGGATATTGGTCAGACTCGCCCAAGAAGCTTGCAACCTCTTGCTCAAGCTGAGCACGCGTAATGTTAACGGGGCGAGTTTCAACTACTTCACCATCAGAATCTGATGTTGTCGTACGCTCACCTAATTTGGCGCGAACCACATACGTTTTGTCCGTATCGAGCAAAAACTGCGTGAATTTAGTCGCTTCACCAAAACAGATGGGGAGCATACCAGTTGCAAGCGGATCGAGCGCACCAGTATGTCCAGCTTTTTGTGCACCGAACAGAAACTTAGCTTGTTGAAGTGCTTTATTTGAAGAGATGCCCTGCGCTTTGTTTAATAATAAGATGCCGTCAATCGGCCTTCCTTTATTGCGCCTTGCCATTACTCTTCTGAACCCTTGTGCTCTGAATCATCTTGAATTTCATCTGACTCATCGCCACGTTTTGCTTTATCTTCACGGATCACCGAATCGACCAGATTCGAAATACGCATACCTTCCATCAATGAATTATCAACGACAAAACGAAGTTCAGGCATAATACGCGCACGAATACGCTTGCCCAGTAATGAACGAATAAAGCCGGTTGCTTCATTCAACAATTTTACACTTTGCTTTGTCTTGTCTTCATCGTTGGTATTGAGAACCGTAATGAAAATTTTGGCATAGGACAGGTCTCTCGACACTTCTACAGCAGACACTGTTACTAAACCTAAACGTGGGTCTTTAATTTCTCTTTGAATAATAACCGCAATTTCTTTTTGAATTTGCTGGCCTACTCTATCTGTACGAGAAAATTCTCTCATGCTCACCACTTATCAAAATTTAACCAATTAAACAACGGCAAAAAGGGGGCTGTTGCCCCCATTTTCTGGAACTATGAAGACGTTACAGTGTACGTTGTACTTCAACCGTTTCGAATACTTCGATTTGGTCGCCTGATCTTACATCATTATAGTTCTTAACGCCGATACCACACTCCATACCGTTACGTACTTCTTGTACGTCGTCTTTGAAGCGGCGTAGTGACTCAAGTTCACCTTCATAGATAACCACGTTATCACGAAGTACACGAATTGGCGCGCTACGCTTAACGATACCTTCAACAACCATACAGCCAGCAACCGCACCAAATTTAGGTGAACGGAATACATCACGTACTTCTGCAAGACCGATAATTTGTTGTTTGAACTCAGGCGCAAGTTTACCAACCATTGCTTGTTTCACTTCTTCGATTAGATCGTAGATTACGCTGTAGTAACGTAGGTCTAACGATTCAGTCTCGATAACTTTACGCGCAGATGCATCCGCACGAACGTTGAAACCAACAAGGATTGCGTTAGATGCAGCTGCAAGTGTTGCGTCAGTCTCAGTAAGACCACCTACACCTGAACCTACAATCTTCACTTTCACTTCGTCTGTAGACAGTTTAACCAATGCGTCGGAAATCGCTTCCACAGAACCTTGTACGTCCGCTTTAAGAACGATATTAACTTCTGAGATGTCGCCTTCAGTCATGTTAGAGAACATGTTCTCTAGTTTCGCTTTCTGCTGACGAGCAAGCTTCACTTCACGGAATTTACCTTGACGGTACAATGCCACTTCACGCGCTTTACGCTCATCTTTAACCACAGTCGCTTCGTCACCCGCTGCTGGTACGCCAGAAAGACCTAAAATCTCAACTGGAATCGATGGACCTGCAGACTTGATGTCATGACCGTTCTCGTCTTTCATCGCACGAACTTTACCGTACTCAAGACCACATAAAACGATGTCACCTTGGTTTAGTGTACCTGATTGAACAAGTACCGTTGCAACCGGACCACGGCCTTTATCAAGACGAGATTCGATAACAACACCTGCCGCCATACCTTGGTGCGCCGCACTTAGCTCTAGAAGCTCAGCTTGCATTAGGATTGACTCAAGCAACTCATCAATGCCAAGACCTGTTTTCGCCGAAATATAAACGAACTGAGTCTCACCACCCCACTCTTCAGGAATGACATCAAGTGCAGCAAGTTCGTTCTTAACGCGGTCAGGATCAACACCTTCTTTGTCCATTTTGTTTACAGCAACAATAAGAGGAACACCAGCCGCTTTCGCGTGTTGTACCGCTTCTTTTGTCTGAGGCATTACGCCATCGTCTGCTGCAACAACAAGTACTACGATATCCGTTGCTTTCGCACCACGAGCACGCATTGACGTAAACGCCGCGTGTCCAGGTGTATCTAGGAATGTGATCATGCCACCTTCCGTTTCAACGTGATATGCACCGATATGCTGTGTGATACCACCAGCTTCACCTGAAGCCACTTTCGCTTTACGAATGTAGTCAAGTGTCGATGTTTTACCGTGGTCAACGTGACCCATTACTGTTACAACTGGTGCACGGTGTTCTTTTTCACCACCTTCATTACGGTCGCTAAGCACCTGCTCTTCTAGTTGGTTTTCTTTCACTAGAACAACTTTGTGACCCATTTCTTCCGCAACAAGTTGAGCCGTTTCTTGGTCGATGACTTGGTTGATAGTTACCATATCACCCATCTTCATCAACGTTTTAACGACTTCAGCACCTTTTACTGCCATACGTGACGCAAGTTCTGCTACCGTGATTGTCTCACTGATACGAACTTCGTTTTTCACTTCAGCAGTCGGCTTTTGGAAACCTTGTTGTAACGTAGAAGGCGCTTTTAGCTTGCCTTTGTGAGCCTTACGGTTCACTGGCAATTCACGCTCTTTGGAGCTTGCTTTAGTCTTGCTCTTCTTCACGCTACGACGAGCATTTTTCTCTTCACGCTCATCTGATTCATCTTCTGCTTGGCGTGCATAAGTCGACGTAGTGATGTGGTGATCGCTATTTGCATCACGCTCACGACGTTCTTCTTCTTCACGTTGCCAACGCACTTCATTTTCTTCAGCTAGTTTACGTGCAATCTCTGCTTGACGTACTGCTTCTTCTTCGGCTTTACGAATTGCAGCTTCCTCCGCTTCTTTACGTAGACGCTCTTCTTCAGCGCGCTCTTGCTCAAGCTCTGCGTCAGAACGAGCAGGTTTAGCAGCACGATCTGCTTCAGCTTTTTGCTTCGCTAGATCTTGTTGTGCTTTCTTCTCTGCTTCTTCTTTCGCTTTACGCTCAGCTTCTTGCTTTGCTAGCAATTCTGCTTCACGTTGTGCTTGTAATTCAGCTTCGCGTTGCGCTGCGTCTTCTTGTGCTTGACGCTCTAAATCTTGTTGCTGTTCAAGCGCGCTCTTCTTAACGTAAGTGCGCTTTTTACGAACTTCAACCTGTACCGACTTTGCCTTGCCTGTAGCACCAGTTACGCTCAGAGTGCTTTTACTCTTGCGTTGCAAAGTCATACGCTCAGGGCCTTCAGAGCCTTTACCGCCATGTTGCTTGCTCAAATGATCAAGCAACTGCGCTTTCTCTGATTCCGTAACCGTTTCACCTTTGGCTTTGGTGATACCAGCGTCTTGTAACTGCTGGAGTAACTTATCAACAGTTGTATTGATTGTCTCGGCTAGTCTCTCAATGCTCACTTCTGCCATTGTGTGTGTTACCTCCCGTTAATAAATTACTCATCACCAAACCAACAGATGTTACGTGCAGCCATGATTAGGGCACCTGCTTGCTCATCTGTTATGTCTGTGATCTCTACTAGGTCATCAATACCTTGCTCAGCTAAGTCTTCAAGCGTAATAATACCCTTACTTGCCATAACTAGCGCCGTGTGACGATCTAGGCCTTCCAAAGCTAAAAGCTCATCTGAAGGCTCAGCACCTTCTAAACTTTCTTCGTTTTTAAGTGCTTTCGTTGTTAATGCATCTTTTGCACGGTTACGCAGCTCTTCAACTGTGTCTTCGTCAAGACCATCAATTTCTAAAAACTCAGCAACAGGCACGTACGCAACTTCTTCCAATGAAGAGAAACCTTCGTTGATTAGAAGCGCCGCGAAGTCATCGTCAATGTCTAAGTTTTCAGTGAATAGATTCACTAACTTGTCTGACTCTTCTGCGTTCTTACGCTGCATGTCTTCAACCGTCATCACGTTTAGCTCCCAACCAGTTAGTTGGCTTGCCAAACGAACGTTTTGACCGTTACGACCGATTGCTTGTGCTAGATTGTCTGATTCAACCGCGATGTCCATTGAACGCGAATCTTCGTCAACAACAATTGACGCAACTTCTGCTGGCGCCATTGCATTGATTACGAACTGAGCAGGGTTGTCATCGTAAAGAACGATATCAACGCGCTCGCCACCAAGTTCAGACGAAACCGCTTGTACACGAGCTCCACGCATACCAACACATGCACCAACAGGGTCAATACGTTTGTCGTTTGATTTAACCGCGATTTTTGCACGAGAACCTGGGTCGCGTGCTGCGCCACGTAGTTCAATCATCTCTTCGCCAATTTCTGGCACTTCGATACGGAACAATTCCATCAACATTTCAGGTTTTGAACGTGTAACGAATAGCTGTGCACCACGTGCTTCTGGCTTAACTTCGTAAAGTAAACCACGAACACGATCACCTGGACGGAAGCTTTCGCGTGGCAGCATATCGTCGCGGTAAATTACCGCTTCTGCGTTGTTGCCTAAATCGATAATAACGGCATCACGTGATGCTTTCTTTACGACACCCGTAACTAACTCGCCTTTTTGATCTTTATACGCATCAACAACTAACGCACGCTCAGCTTCACGTACTTTCTGTACGATAACTTGCTTCGCCATTTGCGTTGTAATACGGTCAAACTTGATAGACTCAATTTGTTCTTCTACGTAGTCACCAAGTTGGATTTCTGGCTCGTCGAAACGCGCTGCATCTAGTGTAATTTCTGAAAATGGGTTCTCTAAGCCACCGTTCTCTAATGGCTCAACAACTCTCCAGCGACGGAAAGTATCGTAATCACCAGTTTTACGGTCAATAGAAACACGAACTTCAATCTCACCTTCGTGTTTTTTCTTTGTTGCCGTCGCTAGTGCGAACTCTAAAGCTTCAAAGATTTTTTCTCTTGGAACCGCTTTTTCATTAGAGACGGCCTCTGCCACCAATAATATTTCTTTTGCCATAGGTAATGCCTCGTTTGCCCTGTTCCTTCGCACTCTAATTAGAATTTCGCGATGATGTTGGCACGCTCAACGTTGCTAAGCATTAACATATGCTCTGCACCATCGATCTTCAGCGTGATCACATCACCGTTAATTGCCACTAAATCGCCTTTAAAGTTACGACGACCATCCTGAGGTAATTTAGTACGTAAACGTATTTCCTCACCGACCGCCTGTTCAAAGTGCGCTTGCTTAAACAAAGGTCTGTCAACACCTGGTGATGAGACCTCTAAGGTATACTCGTTTGTAATCGGGTCTTCGACATCCATGATGGCACTCACTTGATGACTGACTTCCGCACAGTTATCCACATTGATGCCATTTTCATGGTCAATGTATACGCGTAGTGTCGAGTGACGACCAGCAGTTACAAACTCAAGACCCAATAGCTCAAAACCAAGTGCTTCTACAGCAGGTTCAAGCATTGCGGTTAAATCTTGCTCGAGTTTTGTCACGAATTTCCTCCATACAAACAAAAAAAGGGCTCGTTGCCCCAGTAAAGCTGTAACATGCTCTAAACCCGATTCTCTGGGTTTAGATACAACAACGCCCCGAACCAAGCGGGGCGTCACACAAAAATCAACGGTGTGGCCAAAGGCCAGCTTGGTTGCGGCAAGAAAGGCTTCATTGAGCATAGTGCTTAAACGCAAAACGCGCATTACAAAGAATGCGCGAACTAGAAACAAACACTAACGTGTTTTCAACGTATTCACTATGCTTAACAAGCACAAGTCTTGGTTGCGGGAGCCGGATTTGAACCGACGACCTTCGGGTTATGAGCCCGACGAGCTACCAGGCTGCTCCATCCCGCGGCAACTGACATTACAAGTAATGTCTAAAACTGGCGCTTATTATAAAGAGTGTTACATTAATAAGCAACCGCAGAGGAAAATAAAGTTCTTTTGTGGATTGTTCTTATTTTATCAACAACTAAACGCAAAAAGCTTGTTCCTGTTTAAGATTTATCTATATTAACGGCTATTTTACCCATTATAGGAAAATTAGAATGAAAAGTAGAGCTTACAAATCTCTTTTAATGAGCATTGCCTTCGGGATGACGTCATCTTATGCAATCGCTGATTCATGCGAAGGTTTTGGTCCTCAGACCCCTCGCGATATTGACAGTGTTCTTGGCGAAAATGCTCGCTCTTTCTCAAAAGCGCCTCAAAGTTCAGAAATGAACTTGTGTAACATCCACTTCCACAAAAATGCTGAACACAAAGCAAAAGATTTTTCTGTTTTTGCAGGCCCTGGTGAACACGGTGGTTACCAATGTAACGCAACGAGCTCATTAACAGCTGCAGAACTCAAAGCACCAAAAGGCAAAGTTTGTAAAAATGTGAAACCAGGTGACACCATTGAAGTGCACTGGGTGCACAGTTCATGTGATGTCAAACCAGGCAAAGGCCTTGGCTCTTGTTTAAACGATAAATGTGCTAACCCAGATTTACGAGTTGAAACTCAAGTTTTCTTAGTGGTTAACGATTCGAATGCACTTGATTTCAATGAACTCGGTTATGATGGTAACGTGGTAAATGGTTATCACCAACCAAAGCATATCCCAGATAACACAGGTAAACCGGTAGAATTTTTAGGTTCGACAACCGGCCCTAAATACACCAGCCAACAATGTTCGCCACTTCAAGTAACGTGGAGCGTTCGTCCGAGCTGTGCCAAAGTTGACATTAACAGTTTGGCAAAATGGTGTGAAAGTAACGAATTCGAAGAAGACCATGCGCATGGTGTTCGTGAGCTAGTAACGGATCCTAAGTTACTGTCTCCAATAAAGTAATTCCAATCCGATATAAATTTGTCAGAAATTACGCACAAATTTTTTCGCGAATGTCGCAAAGTCGACATTCGCTGTCTATACTCAATCCAAACATTCTAGTTTGAGCAAAAGGATGCGCTCCTGATTTTTATTGGGGCGAATATGAGCATATCACCATATCAATACCGCATGTTGACGCAATCACTCGCGGTGGTTAGACCTAACTTTCACTGTTTCTGTGTTTCTTTTAGAAAACAACTCTCAAATTATCAACTCAATACATCATTCACTTTTTCTGACGAAGGGATACTCAATGATGAAAACGAATTTTTTGGATTCGTACATCAATGTGTTGGTTTAATTCTCGAACACAACAATCTGGTCGATTACCTAAGCCAGACGGCTAAAAAGCTGAGTGAGTACAATTTAACAGAGCGCGATATTTGCGTGCTTTGTAACTGTTTCCTAGCCACTATACAGCTTCATCTAGGCAAACAATATACGCTTGCTATGCGAAACGCTTGGCGCCGACTGCTGCATGTCGTGTCAAACATACTCAATCACGAAATGCATGGCCGAACGAACGTAGTTAGCCTGCATGAGCACCGATTGAAAAAATCACAGGCCTCTTAGTGTGGGTTGAGGCAAGAAACGTAACGAATATAGCTAAAACAGTATAGAATGGGACTATCCCATTACATTGATTTGTTTATGGTTAAACTCGGAGAAATTACGAAGCATCAGTTACTTCTTGCCTCGGGTTGCCTTCTTGCCCCATCCGGTTGCGACGTGTTTGATACAACGAACAATAAATTGGAACAGCAGTACTGAAATCAAGATCCTGAACTGCAAGCTGCGTTTTCAGCAATAAGAGAAAATGGCCTCGATACAGTCTCCAAGACGGCTGAAAAAGACAGTCTGCATCCTGTGTCGCTAAGTTTGAAAGTGAGCTTCTTGGATTGTTATCGGCGGTTGAAGGAGCGCTTCAAGACTGCGCAAATTTAACGGTTCTTTTTTCCACAATAGCAGAACTCTCGAGCAAAGAAATTTCACTTGAACCGAGCCCAAATCTGCTTCGTCAGGGTGTGGAAACATTAAATTATCTGCGTACCTTACTGAGTCAATAGGCGTTAGCCGCGCTCAACACTAAATCAATGGACGTCCTTGATCATACGCAAAGACAAAGCGCCGATGTGGGATCACACCGACGTATTTTTATAGCGCAATGTGAAAGGCTGCATTCAACTCAAATTTTAAAGTGAGCCAAATCCTTCCCTAGTTCGTATTGACGTTAATAATGCAGAATGAGCGAAGATGATGCGGACCGGTATCTTCTTTATTTATAAAAATTTTCGATTAGTTAACAATAACGCCTTATCCATTTTTGCCGCGAACGTTGATAGGCTTTTGATCTGTGTCCTTAGAGATGAGACTCGCTATTCAACGCAATGTCTTGCGCGTCGCAAAACCAGTGACGTTGTGTTGAACGCCCACGTTGATGTTGAACGTGAATTCGTCGCACGATTTGCGCAGCTCAATCATGGCGTGGCTCAACTCTCTATGTTCTATTTGCCAGCGTTACTTTCACTGTTGCATGAGCATGCCGTAACGGATTGCGCTTTGCCCTTTCATCCAAGTTATGACTTGTCCCGAATGTGGCTATCTTTACGCGAAAAATGCCAAAACATGCGCTTTCACTCACTCCCCGGCAATACCCTATTTCAAGAATACGAACTGCCTTTCAAGTCAGATTCGTTCCCGAAAACGTTTTCAGATTTTCGCCGAAAAGTAAACGACATTACGATTGCCGAAAACCTCACATCGCAACTGCCCGATTTGCCTAGGTCCGTTTTACCCGTTTGTTCTGATAGACACCCCGTCGTCAAGGCAAAACATGGGGAAAGTGCAGCAGCGCAACACTTACTCGATTACTTTTGCAGTCGCCATCCAAGTCATTATAAAGAAACGCGCAATCAGTTGTCGGGGGAATGGTTTTCAACCGGGTTTTCACCCTTTTTAGCACTCGGTACAGTGAATGTGCACGAAATTCTGAGCCGTTTGCAGGAATACCAACTTGTCTATGGTCAAACTGATTCAACAGAATGGATCTATTTTGAGCTACTTTGGCGAGAGTATTTTTATTGGTACGCGAAAGCGCATGGAATAAAGCTTTTTCTTAGACGCGGGTTAAATTCAATAAATCCACCCTCTTCATTTTATGCCCCAACTTTCAAAACATGGTGCGAGGGCAAAACTGAATCGGATTTAGTGAATGCTATCATGAAGGAACTCAATACAACGGGGTGGATCTCTAATCGAGCTCGTCAAATTACGGCAAGCTACTTGGTCAATGAACTCGGTATCGATTGGCGACACGGGGCAGCTTACTTTGAGCAAACACTGATTGATTATGATGTCGCTATCAATTGGGGAAATTGGCAGTACATCGCTGGCGTTGGCGCTGATCCGAGAGGTGGTCGCCACTTCAATATTGATAAACAAACCCAGCTCTACGATGAACTCGGACATTATCGTAGGCAATGGCTAAAAGAACACAATACAGAACGGTCACTTTAGAATCCATGTCGTCACAACAATACGCTAAACTTCGTCTCATTCTTGGTGATCAACTTAATGCATCACATTCTTGGTATCGTGAAAAACACGAGGACACCGTATATCTAATAGCGGAACTACGCCAAGAAACGGACTACGTTAAACATCATGTACAAAAGGTTTCTGCCTTTTTCGCCGCCATGGAAAACTTTGCTACAGCACTTAACTCAGCAAGGCATCATGTCATTCATTTAACGTTAGACGACACTTGCCATTATCCAACGTTATGCGATCTCATTGCCCATTTCTGTACGAAATTCTCTGTTGACGTTTTTGAGTATCAAAGACCTGATGAATACCGAGTACTGGCACAACTTCGCGCATTCAGCTCGCAGCAAATCTATCAGTGCAACGAGTACGATACGGAACATTTTATGTTGCCCTTCGATGAAATTGAATCAATGTTCGTCAAAGGAAAACATCATACAATGGAATATTTCTATCGTTCGATGAGAAAACGATACAACTTACTTATGGATCATAACAAGCCGATTGGTGGGAAATGGAACTTTGATTCTGAAAATAGGCAATCCTTTAAAGATAACGATTTAAAGGAAATTCCAACACCGGTGTGTTTTGAAAACTCGGTTGAAGCCATACTCGTTCGGCTCGAACATCACCAAGTTAAAACCTTTGGCCAGTCAAACACTCAATTATTATGGCCAGTTAACCGTCAGCAAGCACTTACATTACTGTCTTTTTTTTGTGAACATTTATTACCTCGATTCGGAAAATATCAAGATGCCATGACCTGCCAAAGCCAGCATGCTTGGAGTTTGTATCACTCTCGCCTTTCCTTTGCGCTCAACGTTAAAATGCTGAGTCCAATACAAGTAGTCCAAGCCGCAATTAAAGCCTATGAAACGTCCCCAGAACAAATATCCTTACCACAAGTCGAAGGTTTCACTCGACAAATTGTTGGCTGGCGAGAGTTCATTCGAGGAATTTACTGGCGAAATATGCCTGAATATGAGCAATACAATGCGCTCAATGCACAGCGAGCACTGCCTCAGTACTTTTGGCATGGCGAAACCAAGATGCGCTGCATGAATGAGGTCATTACACAGAGCCTGGACTACGCGTATGCGCATCACATTCAACGACTTATGATCACCGGTAATTTTTGTCTTCTCGCAGGCATAGAGCCTTCACAAGTAGATGATTGGTATTTGGGCATTTACATCGACGCTTTACAATGGGTTGAGCTTCCAAATACAAGGGGAATGAGTCAGCACGCAGATCATGGGATCATTGCAACCAAACCGTATGCTGGCAGCGCCAATTACATTAACAAGATGAGTGATTATTGCAAACATTGCTATTACGACAAAAAATTAAAGCATGGTAAAAAAGCATGCCCATTCAATAGTTTATATTGGCATTTTCTCCATCGTCATCAAAATGCATTTAGCCAGAACCAGCGAATGAGCATGATTTATCGGAATTGGAATAACCAAGCAGATGACGAGAAGAATAAGGTTTTGGAACAAGCTCAACGTTATTTAGATAATCTCGAGAGCCTTTAATCTTATTGCCTTGATCGAAGAAACAATCAAGGCTTCATTTTAAAGGAGTGTGACATCACTAAAACAATCGCCAGCGGCGTTTTTTAGTGCGAATTTTATGAACCCAATTGACCTCAATTGTGCCCTCGGCAATCACACTCGCGGATTCCCTAGCGACCAACTCATAAGTCACTGTTTGAGTGCGGGCGAAGCTATAAAGGTAGTTAACCGTTTGCACTTCCTTCCAACAGCCTATCGGCATCGCTTGGTCTTTTTCACGTAAGCAATATTCTTTTCTATCCGGCATCTGTAAGGTGAAGGTAACATCCGCAAAACAGGTTCGGCCCTCATTCAATGCAACACATTTATTTGGGCTCACTTTCAGAGCTTGTGCTTCTTCCAATGTAATATCTGACGCTTCCGTGCTTGTTGCCGCTAATGAGTGCATTGGTGCACAAATTAACGCCAAAACGAGGAGTTTAGAATACATACTTCACTCCCATAAAAAATACGCGCGCGTAATTCGTTTCGACAATGGGACTGCGCTTTATGCTGCTATCACCAATGATGAACGACGCACCACTACTGAATACCCAACTGTCAGAAATAGCCCTGTTCAGTTCAAATTGAAGAAATACGCTAGTAGCATCGCCAGCATCGTGCTCTGGCCGAAAAGACGTAGCCTCCTCTTCACTCACACCATAATAGTAATTGTGAAAACGCGATGAGTAATAATTCAAACCGAAATTCAGCCACAGATCCCAATTACGTAGCTCAAAATTACGTGTCGCTTCTGCATGAGCAACCCAACCATTTGTTGGGCCAAAAACGTCATAAACCAGTTCCAATGACGTTTGAAAGTTACCGTAAGTACGATAATAAGACAGGCCGAAGGACTGATCTTGGCGGCGTTTTTTAATTCCTTTCAGTTCAGGAATAACGTCATCTTTTTCAAAGTAACCATATTCATCAAACTCAAGTTGGTAGTTTCCGTAAATAACATCAACGCCCCAATCAGGCTCAACAATGAGCTGATAGCCGATATCCGAACCACCATAGAAATCGCCCGTTTTGCTATCGAGATAGAAGTTTTTATATTCGATAGTCACGTCACTTAAAATAGTGAGTCCTTCATATTGACTATCATCACCGGCTAACTTTGGCATGGTCATATTAATACCGTATACGCCAAAAGACAGCTGCCAGCTAAATGCGCCGTCTTGCGGTTCTTGCTGCGCTGCATCCGATTGACTGGCTAAGCACGCGACACTGAAAAATGCAGATAAAACGAAGAGTAGGTATTTCTGTATCATTTTTTTATTTGTCCCTGAATTCTCGCTTAGTCTATCGCAAATTGTAATTAATTTGAATGTTGAGATAAAAAAGCCAGAAATTTTATGTTAACTTTTTATTAATATTTTTGTAACGTATAGTTGTTGTAATCCCGTTCCAACTTATAGAGCAACTACTTTAAGGTTCGCAAAAATGAAAAAAAGATATACTCTCGCGCTACTTCTACCGCTACTTGCAAGCAAAACTTATGCATTTAGCCAAGAAACACATAAACGTATTGTAATTGATGCAGTGAACTACATGGCACAGCATCCTACAACAACTCAATTCTCAAAATTGCAAGCCTATGCGACTAAAAATGGTCTGACTCTTGACCAATTGGCCGACGTATTGGGCCAAGCGGCTTACGATGTTGACGATTTTGAAGACACATTCTTGTGCGGCGCAGTTACAGGTAATTGTGTACAGGCACCACTTTGGGGTGCCGCTGAGAGCATTGTGAAATACACAAGCTACTGGCACTTTCAAAACCACACCCAAGGCGCAGATGCACATGGTAACGATTTTGGTGGATATAATTATGACAAACTAACGGTTTGGGGCAGTGTTGACACGATGGCTGCGACTTGGTTGAAAGGTGACCATTTAGATGATGGCAAAGGAGGTCAATCGGGTTGGTTTGGTGCCGACGGCAGCAAGTACAACAGTTACGGTATCACTGAAGCACATTACCGCATTGACAGCACATCAAGCTACTCGATGTACAAAGATTTCGAAAAAATCCCGTTTCAACCAATCGATAACTTAGGCCAATACTGGTATCAAAATTACCTTGCGTCAGGCCAACCTCAAATCTTAGGTTTTGTGTTCCATACTACAGACCTATTGCAACCGCACCACACATGGACAACGTCTGATCTCAACCATTCTAGTTGGGAATCTTGGGTGAAGGACTATTACGATCAAGAGCTTTTAAACGACCAAGCGCTTGTTACTGAAGCAATGAACTATTACGCACCACTTCGTGCAACAGATAGCGATATTCGTCCATTACTGACTCAAGGTGGTTCATATTCGTATGCGCAAGGTTCAATTGTACTTAACTCTCAGGATCACTATGACCGTGTTCAAATTGGCCGCCAAGTAATTCCACACGCCATTGCAATGGTTGTACAACTTCTGAATCACGCGATGGTAGCGCGTTAATATGCGATTTTCTGTTGTAATTTGGGTGGTAGGGTTTGCTCTACCCCTTTTCGCGCATGCGAGCGTCGAGACTAAACCACTTGAAATGTTGCTTGTGAACGTCCAAAAAGCGAGCGGTCAAAACACCTCTCAACAGCAAGTGCACGAACGTTTGATTGAAAACGAGTTCCTTTTTCAAGAATTAAACACGTACGCTGCAACACTCGTCACGAGACAATCTCAAGTCGGCTTTAGCAATCGCTACCATGCTGAACAACTTGCTATGACGCTGTTAATAAATAATTTTGGTGATATTACCTATCAATCTTTAACGCCTCAGCAGACCTCACCGTTTGATAAAGCTTGGCTGATGAAAGCACTTGGTACGTACCCGGTTTCCGGTGTATACGACAAAAGCGCGTTATCAGTGCTCGACTCGATTCAATTGAAAGGCTTGCCCTTTGCTCTTTCGATGAAAGACATTGTAGAGACTCTCTCAATGCAGAAACGTCTGCGACTGCACCAAGGCGAAACTCAAGTACTCTATGCAGAATTAGACCGACGCTTTCGGATGTTGCAATTGCAAAATGTGCACGCCAAGAAACTAAAGGACTTAGGCATAAGTTACGACGCACTTTATCACGTTGCCCTAACTGAAATAGTACGTGCACCCGCACAAGCCTATTTTGGACTAAAACAACAGATGCACGGCGAACGCAGTGAATATGTTGAACATCTTAAAGGTAAAATATCGAATGCTGACATTTCGAATTTCTATAAAGAAAACAAGACCAGATTTCGCTATGTTGCTTCAGTTGAAGCTTGGGCTGGCTTGTTTAGTTCAAGAAAGCTCGCCGAACAATGTCGAAACTTAGCGCAAGATAAGGCCGCACCAAAAACCGTACTTAACTGCGCACAAGATAAGCCCCTTGAACTGCTTTCACCCACAATTAAGCGGGAAACAATTAGGGGTAACTGGGCCGCACAAGCCGCATTCAATTTACCTGAAGATACGCTTTCACAACCGATACGCACACCAGAGGGAAAATGGCTTGTAATTGCAACGGGAAAACGAGTGTACGACTACTATCTTGAACATAGCGAAACAGTGAAGTATCAAGCAACAACGGCATTACTCACTCAAGTTGCTTTAAAAACGTTTGAAGACAAATTTAGTCGTTGGAAACAAACACTGTGAATACCAAAGTGAAGCTTATTGTCATTTTATCGCTTATTGGCTTTATTGCTTTTTGCATTAATCAGCTCACATCGATTGATGTGAGTGCTCAAAGTGTAAATCAGTCTGCCGAGGTAGCCTCCTCTAGAATGCCCATTGAGGACGAAAGCGATACGTCAATCACTTTCAGAGACGTTAAGTTAAAACCAAGCAAAAGCGAAGAAGCACCTGCGTATGGAGCCGATGTAAAAGCGATCACACCTTCCGAGTACCTTCCGCCAATTGCAAAATCCACTCATGATGAGCAACACTATTCCGGCAATTTGAATGACTATCAAGCCTATGAAGCGTTTCATCACGAAAAGGACAGAGCATTGAAACAAGCCTACGTTCAGGCTGCCACGGAAAAGATATCTGTACTTGAACAACTACTGCAAAAAGGAAAAGAAGCGAATCTGCCTAAAGAGCAACTTCAAGAAGCTATCGATAAAATCGAAGCTCTTCAAGAGCTTACAAATAAAATTAAGTCTGAGTTAAAAAGTAAAAATTAAAAGGGGGGATACTCTTCCCCCATGATCAATTAAAATGGGTATCTTTACACTTTAATGGAAACGCCAGACAAATATCCGTAGGTATAATGATAATGTCTCGGAACTCCACATCCACTTTTGCCGATGAGTTAGGCACATATACAACCGATAATAGTAGTGACATTGCTAACGCTTTCATAATACTTACCACCTTTAATTTAGTAATAGTTAATGATTGACGTGCCTATATTTACTCGAAGCCATACAATTGTTAATTCACTTGACGTAATCATTATGAAATCTTTCTGAAACCTTTCTGTATGATCTTGTTTTTAAAAAATATATAAAAAAAAATTCACCTACAAAGGGATCGATAGAAGCTCAGAACTATCTCCCGAATCACTACGCAAAACCACTTTCATTTCTTTTTTCAAAACACTGAATTTCGGTTTTACCAATTGGTAGCTGAATTGAGTTTTCGTCAGCTCTGGTTGTTCAACATTCGACAGATCAAGTTGAAAAAAGGACACGTCAACTAAATCGTGTTCTGACCAAATAACACTATTTCCAATGACATCCCAAAACGTGTTTCCAGAAAGTATTGCAACTCTATTTAGGTTTTCGAGGTTGTTATCAGCTAAATTAAGAAGGTACATTTCTCCGCTTTCTTTTACAACGACCAACCTATTCCCCATTGTTCGAACATACTTGAAATTATCTAATAGCTTGATATTTTCGCCGCTTCCCACTTTATGGCGTACTAACTCCCAGTTATTTTCGCCTTTCGTGGTGAAGTAAACGTATTCACCATTATTGGACAAAGTTGCATCACCAACATATATGTCACTCGAAGTAATACGCTCAATACTTGAGTTTTCGTAATCTAAATATACAAGTTGGTTGCCTTCTAAAAATAGAAAAATGGGCTCAGCTCCACTTCCCATTAAGCCTGTCAATTGCGAATCGGATGCATAGAGTGGCTTCGAATGATTTCCTTGCAAATCAACTTTATTAATTTCGTTCACATTATCCCGTTCGATAATCACAATACGCGCATCGTCTGCGTTTGAATCAAACATTTGTATTGTGTCGTCTTCAAGTTTCAGAATCCGTGTAGTTTCGAAATTAGATACTGGCAATTCACGCTCGTAATAGAGCGCTTCGGATTTTTTTCTTCCAATTGCGATAACTGAATTGTTTAACTGATCATAGGTAAAGATGCCTAATTTTTCGTCCGCGACAACAAGCTCAGAGCTTGCGTTTATTAAGTGGAGTTTATGCAGACCTAAACTGGAGGAATAGATAATCTCGTTCTCATTTACCCATTGCACGTCAAATACAGCGTCGTCTAATACTTTCCCGAATACTCTCTTATTATTTCTTCTATCAAGAACTCGGATATCATATCGATTCTGAAAACTATCAAAACGAACAACAGCAATTTTTTCAGCACTTGGCGACACAGCTACTTGTAAGTCGTTTAGCTCTTTATTAGGGCTGAAGGTAACCGGACTTACTTCTTTTGTCGTGGTATCGTATCGATTTAACACGATTGGTTCAGATGGGAACTTAGTGCCTGTAAAATACAACGCATTATCCTTTTCCACATTAACGAGGTCGCTAATCAAGTAGTAATCCCGCAATAGAACGTCGACTTTCTGGTCTTCGATTGAAACAGAATTGAGTGAACTATTCCCTTCTATTAGATCGATAAAATACAGTTTTTTTTCGTCATTCGAAAACGACAGACTGATTGGAAAGTGAGCGTCACTTGAAATTGGTACAGTGTTTATACCGTCACTAGCATAAAATATCTGATACCCATCTTTTTGAGACAGACTACCTGCATAAGCAAGTTTCCCCGTGCGACTTTTGGCGATTGCTACTTTGTCGCCAGGTAATGATTGGATAATCTGAATATCTTCTGGTTTTTCAACAAATATTAGTACGCTAACCGTCCCCAAAAATAGAATTATGGCGATTGCACAAGCGACTATGACTTTAGCGTGTATGTAAGATACTTTAGATAATCTCTGTTTCGCAGTTTCATGTGTATGTTCATTTAAAGCCTCAATGTGTACCGGTATTTCTTCGTCCACGAAATTTACATGACAAACAAGCTTGTATCCGCGCTTGGGTGTTGATCGAATAAACCTAGGTTCTTTAGGGTTGTCACTTAATACTTGCCTTAACTTACTAATACAACGTCTAACTGCTGCGTCACATACAAGAGTTCCATTCCATAGATTGTCATGTAGTTCACTCACAGAAACATATCTATCTTTGTTGTCAAACAAGTATAAAAGTACAGCAAACACTTTTGGTTCTAGACCGACATTTTGCTCATTTACTACTATGTGCATTTCTTCCTTGCACACAAAAATAGTTTCCATATTGCCCTCTCACGACCTGATTTATTGCCAAAAAAAACACTAATTCTATAAAAAACAGATACGTACATTTTGGTTACGCAAATTTTACAATTTGCTTATTCCATGCAGATTGTAAGGTTTTTATATTGACTAGTGCAAGCAAGTAAATACTGATTTTTAAGAAAAATGTTGGAGTTTGAGAAATGAAAAAATTGGACGTTCTAAAGAACAAACTCAGCAAAAATGAGATTCAACTCCCAAACTCACAGCCTGGGCAATTAACAAATATAACAAAACACTTACATTCATGTGATTCCTGTAATAACCAAGGCGGATGTGACCAGAAAAGTGAAACTTCCGCCGAAAACATGGCTTTAGTGTCTCCATTGCGAATTCTGTAGATGCGGCCGTTCACCCCCGCTTCTACGGTCTTAACATTAGGGTGAGCACATTTAAGGAAAAAATTATGAAAAACATGAATAACTTAAAAAATCTAGTAAAGAAAAACAACGTTAAAGCTTCAGATAATGTACTGCAAATTATGCGTACTCAGGGCTGTTCAAGCTGCTGCAGTATGATGGATGGCGGTAACGTCAAACAACAGTAACAAGGATTTGCGATGAAACTTGAAACCCTAAAAGCACAAGTAAAGGCACAAAATATGAAGTCTTCAGACCGTGCTTTGGAAATCATGCGCACTCAAGGCTGCTCAAGTTGTTGCAGCATGGGTGACGGCGGTAACTCTAAAGAAATGAAGTGAGAACTACATGAACATTGAAAAACTAAAAGAACTTTCTAAAGCCAAAAACCTGTCTGCATCAAAACAAGTGTTAGACATCATGCGTGTACAGGGTTGTTCAAGCTGCTGCAGCTTGAGTAGCGGTGGCAACGCCAAAGAAATGAAGTAATCCACACGGTAGGTATTCAGTCCTTTTGGCATAGGTAGTTTGCACACCGATGCAATCACGAAACATAAAGAGATAAACAAAATGAATATTGAAAAACTTAAAAAGTTATCACAAACCAAGAACATGGCAGCGTCAAAGCAAGTTCTTGAAATTATGCGAGTTCAAGGCTGCTCTAGCTGTTGTAGTTTGAGCAGCGGTGGAAACGCGAAAGCGCAATAAGATTTGGGCTAACTAAATCGACTTGAAAAAGTCACTTGACCCGGAATGTTGATATTGCAAAAGGATTTGCTTCAGTGACTTTGTAATATTTGAACAACAAGAGAGTAATGCGATGAATATCGAGAAGCTAAAAAAACTATCACAAGCAAAAAATATGGCAGCATCTAAGCAAGTACTTGAAATCATGCGAGTACAAGGGTGCTCAAGCTGCTGCAGCTTAAGTGATGGTGGAAATCCAAAGCAGCAGCGTTAATTGCTACTTAAATCTTCATCGATCTACCGGCTATGTCGGTAGATCTCTTCGCGACGTGTTAAACATTAATAACTATAAAAAGGTGTACTCATGGTACAGGCGCTAAAGAAAGACATTCTGCTTTCTTCCCAAGAAGAAGAAGGAATTGTTTACCTTGAAAGACAACTTCCAGACAGTTCAAAAGTTCAAATAAAAATTCATCCGTTGCAAGCTTTTATCATGACACTTTTTGATGGTACACGAGAGACTGATGAAGCAATTCATGTACTCTCTGAAGTCATGGAATTAGGGTTGGAAGAAGCCAAAGATATCGTCAATAAAGTATTAGATAGATACAGCCTTTTTTTCAGTGAATTAGAGAAAACGTCAATAGCTTATACTTCTCATAATCCAGGTGACTTTATTTTTAAAGGTGATGACTCCATCATTTTAAGTAGTCGAGAAGATGCTCCTAGTGCCATGATTTGGGTCGTGACCGAAGATTGCAACCGCAAATGTAAGTATTGCTATAAAGATGCAAAATACATTGAAAACGGCTTCGCTACTGACATTAAATTTCCATATAGTCGCGTTGTAAAAGTAATAGATGAAGCAGCTCTGATAGGTGTCAATCGTCTGATATTTACAGGTGGAGAACCACTGCTCAGGCCTGACCTTCCCGAAATTATTACACATACCATTGAACAGAACATCGTTCCTGTCGTTATTACCAAATATCGTATAGAAGGCGAGTTGATGGAACGCCTGTCCGCAAGTGGCCTTGAAGATATACACATCAGTCTCGATTCGATTGATCCCGAAGACGTACTTGAATTAGTAGGCGTAGAAAATGCACTTGAAGATATGTTGGTGTCAATTCGCGAATGCGTGAAACATGGAATAAAAGTAATTCTCCGTCCAGTGATGACCGCTATCAATGTTGAAAAACTAGAAAAAACAATTGATACAACTTACCAAATGGGTGTACGTCACTTCATCATTGACGTCTACGGACAAACTTGTGGCCGTCACGAGCCAAAATTTTTACTAACGAAAGAACACGAAATTAAACTCATGTCTGATGTAGAAATTTTACGTAAACGCTATCCCCGCGCCATTTTCTCTTTCAATTTCGAGCAAAAAACAGACAAAGGGACTAAAGGCTGTATGGAGGGTCTGAGGGGGATTACCGTTCAACCAGACGGAACGGCTGTCAAATGTGAGCACATTGCACCTGGCCCACACAACACATTTGGAAATCTGAACGAGAGTGGATTGTTGGACATTTGGATTTCTGAAAAAACCAAAGAAATCGTTATTCCAAGTCGTAAATTCTTCAAAGGTACAGCATGCTACAAATGCGATTTGTTTAGAGATTGTAATTACGTTCGTGGACGTTGCACTGTTTCAGCTAAAAGTAAATTCGGCACAATCCACGCGCCTGATGTGTATTGTCCAATAGGTGAATTTAAACGTTCGAATCATATCGATGTAAAAATCGTTTCAGCATAAGGAGAACGTGATGAAATATTTTGGCAAGCTTGCACATGTAGAACATAAGAATGGGCAATATTACTTACAGTACTTACCAACGATTCAAGGTGAAGTTGGACCTCGACTTCCTCTCCATCCTCTAGTCGTTTTCATACTAATTAAATTAGATGAACAGAAAACCGTCGCCGAGGTCGTATCAGAGCTCACGCAATCATTTGATATTAGCAGCAATGACGCACAAGAAATCACTGACGATGTCGATGTCGTCTTTGAACGACATTTTTCAGAGCAAACACCTGATCCAGAACGTTTAAATGTCGATAAGCCAATGTTGATGTCAATGATTAATGAACTGAGAACACTCGGGGAATTTAAGACTCGGAACACTGTTTTCATAGGAAATCGCTCCCCGTTCCCGCTTACGTTACAGTGGCTGGTTACTGATTATTGTAATCGTAAGTGCGTTTACTGCTATCAAGGTGCACCACTAAGCAGTAAGGCCAGTGATTCGATAGTTGACGAAAACGTCATCAAACGACTTATCCGAGAAGCCGCTCAGCTCGGTACAAAAGAAATTTTCTTAACAGGTGGAGAACCTCTGTTGCGAGAGGGTATTTACGACATCATCGTTTATGCTTTAGAGCAAGGTCTTACGCCGGATTTCGTTACTAAGCAATTCATCAATGAACACGATGCACAAAAAATGGCTAAAGCCGGCCTCAAAGATGCCTATCTTAGCATTGATAGCCTTGAAAAAGATTCGGCATCGGAACTTACCGGCATTGGTGGATTTGCTCGCAAAATATCTCAATCGGTTCAAAATTTAGTCTCTGCAGGTATTCGTGTGCACGCAAAATCCTTGCTGACTTCGATAAACGCACATGCCTACAAAGAAACGCTAGAGCTTCTAGAAAGTCTGGGGGCTTCATCAATCACAATTGATACCTATTCGGACAATCTTCAAAGGCACGATGACAAACTAAGAGCATCAACTGATCAATTACAGGTAGTTCAATCAATCGTTGATGACTTCAAAGCAAGCAATCCAGATCTTACTGTTTATTATCGCTCAGATTTCAGTGTAAACGACCTAAATTACGATATTGATGGCTTTATCTGCCACAACGGCCGAACGCAATTATTGTTTTATCCAAATGGAGACATTTCTAAATGCGATAAAAAGTTGCCGGGTGGCGACATGATTGTGGGTAGTGTTTTAAATCAAAGTGTATTCGACGCATGGTACAGCGACAGCTTACTCGAATCTCTCGATCCACCTCGAGAAAAATACAAAGGTACGCCATGTTTCAGTTGTGATTACTTTGACACCTGTAACATTCGAGGACGTTGTTATTACGGAGCATATATGTCAACCGGAACACTTTATGGTCCACAAGAAGGTGCATGTAAATTTATGGTAGGAGTTAAAAGTGTTTGCTAATTGTTATCCAAAATTAAAACCAAAATCGAGACTAACAAAAGAAACAAACCGTGTTGTATTGTACGAGGTAGACCGTGGAGAGAAATTTTTATCTCTTCACCCTATTCATGCATTAGCACTTACACTTTGTGATGGAAGTTCGAGTTTCGAAGCTATTTCGACAGGATTATCTGAAGTTTTTGATTATTCTCCCTTACAAGCTAAGGAATTAGTCAGTGATTTATTGAAGCAAGCTTATGAGTTTATCGATCTAGGATCTGAGCCGTATTCTGAATTAAACGACCGCTACGATCCGTCAGAATTTGTTTATGAGCCTACAGAAGCAAAATGGACGAATAAACTAGAAGTACCTAATACTGTCGTCTGGATGACGACAAATCGGTGTCCTGCAGATTGTGTATATTGCGTGATACCAACACTCAAAGCCAATGAGTTTGCCCCGAATGAACTTAACACCGAACAAGCGTTTCACTTCCTAAAAGAATGTGTTGACCTTGGTGTAAAATATATCAACTTACACGGTGGTGATCCATTTCTCAGAAAAGACATGGTCGAAATTATCGAGTATTTACTTTCAAATGATATTTTCGTCGATGTTTCAACGAAGATGCCACTGCGGGAATCGCTCATTGAGCGCCTAGCTAAAGCTGGATTAGATACCTTACAAGTTAGTGTAGACAGTAATTTGCCTAAGCTTGCTGACGAGATCGTGCGTGTTAAAAACTGGCTACCTAAAATCAATCAAACCATCGATCTTTGTCAAAAATACAATTTAAAGGTTCGAGCGAATATCGTAGTCACAACAAAAAATATTAACGGCATTCCTTCGCTGCTGAATTATCTGATTAATCGGAAAAACATAAAAGATATTGGTATGTCGGCCTATTTACGCTCCGAGCATAAGCATGATGACTCATTGCTTATTACTCAAGAACAGCGTGAACGACTAATTCAACAAGTTAATGAAATATCAGCTCAATATCCTGATGTCAAAATAGGTAATATTTCAGCAATCAGCGAACGTGATATCTCGCTTTCTATTCCTGGGTTTGGATCCTGTTCCGGAGGTAAAACTGCATTGGTTGTTGGCTCAGATGGTGAATGTGCAACCTGCGACAGAACCATGCCTTATTCGGAAGCCCGCATCGGAAATGTGAAAGAGTCATCGATAGCCGATATTTGGAACGGCAACGCTCTTGAATATTTACTCGACCCGCCGATGGAAGCTTACAAAGGAACATCTTGCTATGAATGTGACCACTTTCAGCAATGCAATGTAAGACAACGATGCTTCTATCGCGCAAGGTTAATTAATGGAAAACTGTTTGCACCTGATTACCTTTGCGCAAAATTACCTGAGCCACCTATCGAAATGTTTTGAGGTAAGTAATGAATATAATTACAACAACCGCTATCTCTAAGTCATTTGCTAAACAAGTTGCAAAATCACCCAATGGCAGTTTTGCAACCAGATTCAAAGAGTTATTTTCATCCCCAACGATTAAGACTCGTGTTCTAAATAATATTGACTTGCAGGTTGAAGCGGGTGAATTTATTGGACTACTCGGCTCTAATGGGTCAGGTAAGTCCACACTTCTCAAGTTGCTGACGGGGATTTTAATCCCCGACAGTGGCTCTATTGAAATTTTGGGTTTAAACCCGGTCACTGATCGCAAAAAGTATACCGCAAACATCGGTGTTGTATTTGGTCAAAAAAGTCTGCTCTGGTGGAATGTACCTATTATAGAATCATTTAAGTTGTACGCTTCTATATATCGATTGAGTGCAAAAGAACGTGATTCCAGAATTGAGGAGCTTTCAGCTCTTCTTGGCTTGGGAGAGATATTATTTTCACCTCCAAGAAAATTGTCCTTAGGACAAAGAATGAAAGCTGAAATAGCGGCGTCTCTACTTCACAAACCTTCACTTATTTTTCTTGATGAGCCAACTATAGCCTTGGACCCAGTATCTCGTATTAACTTAATGAATTTTCTTTATGATCTAAACCAGAATGAGGGCACTACTATCCTATTCACTTCACATAACATGGCTGACGTTCACAATTATTGTAAACGTTGTGTCATTTTAAATGATGGTAGTGTTATTTATGATGGAAAAACTGAAGAACTCATTGCTTTCGAAAACTACAAGACATTGGAGCTGAAAACGGAATCCGATTTCGATATAGCGCTTCTCAGTGATTTTGAATATGAGCAAATTGATTCAAATTGGTACAAGATAAAAGCCTCATACAACGATATACATAAAGCATTTTCGTCGCTCGCATTCAATAAAGCGGTGACAGACCTAAATGTTTCCCCTCCAACACTAGATAGTGCGGTAAGTCATTTTATGAAAAAGTCAGAGGCCTATAAAAATGCATCTTGATACCTTTTACAGTTTTTTGAGACTGTCTTTTAAAGACCTATCCGTATTTCGCTCTGATTTTTTTATCAGCATTATCCACTTAATAATATACCAAGGTATCTTCATTCTATTTTGGGATGCTTTACTTGGAAAGATAGGTGTCGACCTTGGTGCTTGGGATCAAGGTTCTTTATCACTTCTTGTTTTGACAGGATTAATATTTTCTTCTATTCGATTACTCTTTTACGGCTTCACTACAATGAGCGAAAAAGTAGTGACTGGCACGATCGACAAGTACCTGTGTAGACCTATTTCGCCTATTTGGGCATTGCTGGCTGAGGATACAAAAATTTGGGCTTCGTTTCATTCTTTATTTACATGTTTACTGTTGTTCATTGCCTTAGACTTAAACTACCACTTTGTATTCTCTGTAAAAAACGCCTTTTACTTTATGTTTTCTGTCGTCCTTGGTAGTTTAACACTTGTGCTATTTGAAGGAGTTGTATCGCTATCCTCATTTTGGTTTGGAAGAACTGATAAAATATTTTATCTGGTCAATAGTTTTGCTGACTTCCAACGATACCCTATATCTCTATTCCCATCTTTTATTCAACATTTGCTGATGTGGGTTATTCCTATTGCATTAGTTTCATCTATCCCAGTGATGTTTCTATTTGGTAAATTTGAATCGCCTGAAATCTTATTATTAGCTCAAACCATTCTAATGCTAACTTGGTTTTTTCTGTTCATATACCTCTGGAAGAAAGCATTAAAAAATTACGACTCAGTTGGAGGTTGAAAAATGAGCACTCTACAAATAATGAAGCTAGAGTTAAAGGACAATACGCACTTCAAAGTAAATATGTATGCCTGGTTGTTGTCACACCCATTACAACTGACAATTATCTATTTTCTATGGGCAGGAATTTATCAGTATACTAACAGTATTTCAGGTGTTAGCTTTAACGAAATAATAACATATTATTTTATTGTTCACTTTATTAGTTCAACACTTTCTTCTGCTTACTCTGTTAATTTCTATGTATGGACTGACGTGAATGAAGGCGGTATTGACAAATTTTTATGTCGCCCTATCGACTACATAAATACAATCTTAGCAAAAAGTTTTGTAAAACCTGGTATCGACGCCATCTTTGCAATTCCGGCTCTTATTGCAGTAGTATTTATAAGCAACAATGATATATCACTTACGCAGCTTTCCTTTTTTCTTTTTCGCTATTTCTAGCGCTGTGTATTTTGGTAGAAATTCAAAAGTGCATAGGCTTATTATCTCTTTGGTTTGAAAAGGTATTTGGAATTAGAGATATTATTTTCAGCCTTATGACCCTTCTTTCTGGGCAGCTAATTCCATTATCTTTTTTACCAGAGAAAATATCATCTATCGCACTTTACACGCCATTCGCATCGATTTTTAACGCACCAACATCTCAACTAGTTAATTTCAACCATCAATCAAGCATTGACATGATCTATTTACAAATATTCTGGTTGCTATTATTTTACATTACCGCTCGAACATTATGGAAACTAGGCAGACCACGATATGCATCTTTAGGCGGATAGAAGAAAGAGTCATCGCTTTGACTAATTAAAATTGAAAGTGCATTAATAAAAATAAAGATTATCGTCAACAAGGATTTTAAACATGCTTAAAGCAGAAAATTTATCAAAAATTTACCGAACAGACACTGTACTAACAACCGTCTTTGACAACCTTTCTTTCGAAGTTGAGACCGGCGAGTTTGTTGCCATTACAGGACCTTCCGGAGCAGGTAAAACAACGCTTTTAAACACATTAGGTTTACTTGAAAATTTTCAAAAAGGAAATTTGTACATCAACGATCAAAACGTTGCTTCATTGAGCGACAAAGCACTTTCAACCTTACGCAACACCCATATTGGATTCGTATTCCAGAATTTTAATTTACTTCCTGAGCTGTCCGTATTAGATAATGTCTCGCTCCCACTAGAAATCGCAGGCATCGCTAAAGCTAAAGCTAATCAAGAAGCCAAACAACAACTTGAGTATATGGGCTTGCTTGGTCGCTGTCATCACAAGCCAAACCAACTTTCTGGAGGACAACAGCAACGTGTCGCGATTGCTAGAGCGCTTGTCAGTGCTCCTCAACTAATTCTTGCCGATGAACCCACTGGTAATCTTAATTCTGCAATGGCACAAGAAATCATGCTGTTATTAAAAAGAATTAATGACGAAGGGACTACAATTATTATGGTAACTCATGACGATGTGTTAGCTAAAATGGCGAGTCGAACGATTGAATTAATGGATGGAAAAATATTGAACGCAAACGAAAAAGGGTTTGTCGAATGCGCTTAAGATCAATACTACAAGGAATTTTAACGCAACGATTAGTCGCATTATTAGTAACTGCGCTTATCGCGCTCGCACTGGGTGCGTTTGGTACCACTCTCTCTGTATTTCAAATTATGTCCAGTAACCCAATGACTCCAGTTAACTCAACGACAGCCTATGTCGTTATTGATGACTGGGATCCGTTGAATGAACTCGATTGGACTCCTCCGCTATTGAGTTACAACGATGGTTTGCAACTATTCGAATTGGCCTCTGAAAGTAAAAGAGTTTTGACTTACGATTCCAAAGCGGTTCTCCACATACCCAATTCTAATCGCCTTTTTGATTACTCAGGTCGGGTAACAACACCTGACTTTTTCTCAACGTTTGGAGCCAAGTTTCAATATGGTGACTCGTGGAACTTACAGGAAGATTTATCTAGAGACCGTTTGATTGTACTTTCAGACGATGTAAACAAAGAGATTTTTGGTGGGAGCAATAGCGTAGGAAAAACGCTGTTAGTCGAAGGTGAAAACTTTACCGTGTCAGGTGTATTAGCGCCTTTTGAAATGACACCTAAAGTATATGACTTACATGTCAACCCATTTGGCAAACCAGAAGGGTTTTACATTCCCTTCAATACGGGTATTGAGATTCAACTTTTACCTCAAGGCCGTCTCTTAGGGTGGCGCAATGAAGAAATCCAAAATCTTGAGGATGTACTAAAAACGTCAATGATTTGGCTCCAATTATGGTTACAATTTGACGACCCTAACGACATCGCTGTTTATCAATCAAAGGTACTATCCTTTGTCGAAATTCTCCGACAAACAGGCCGAGTTCAGCGTCATGGAGAAAGAGTCTTCCTTTATTCCCCTTCACAATGGCTCCAAATTAATCATGTCGTTAAAAATGACAGCAAATTACTGCTTTTAATGGCCATTGTGTTTCTCATTATTTGTTTGCTCTGTGTCGTCGGATTAATGTTAGCAAACTACGCTTCTAGGAAAAAAGAGTTTGCTATTTATCGCGCATTAGGAGCTTCGAGAAATTATCTAATTAAACGCCTTTCTTTTGAAGTTATGTTGCTCACGACCATGGGATGTTTTATGGGCGTGTTACTCATATTTTTAGGGCTCAACGGTATACAACAACTGTATGGAGAAAGTTACCGTGCTGTCACTTCAGTTGATGTAACGAATTTACTAATTGCGATTGCCATTATCTATGTGTCAACACTTTCAGTTTGTGCGTTCCCTATTACCAAACACAGCTCATCGCTTCCAGCTTCGCTTCTTAAGTAAAGGCCTATTGACATGTATTTATCGACAACAGCTAAATTTATAAGTCATCGTAAGCTCGCCTATTTTGTGATGAGTTTAATTATCGCACTCACTTTAATGGTTGTAACCAATGCTATTTCAATTGTATTCAATGTTCAAAAGACAATGGACATTACCCCTAGCATTGGCAACAACACAATGGGACTTTGGATTAAAAACACTCAGAATAATGCGGATTTTAACGGGCAAAGCCTATCCGACCGAAATGCACTTCTAAGCGTCCCTGGTGTAGAAGAAGTCAGCTTTACTTCACCTATCCCTTTTGGCGGAGGTGGACCAGAAGCAAAAGTTAAAACCCTCCTCAACGACCATGTCATCTTAAGTAGTGTTTTTTATGCTGATGAAAAACTAATAGACGTATTACAACTAAAAATCACTTCAGGTCGAAACTTTACAGCTTCTGAGATTACCGCAGACGAAGAATCCCCAAACGTAGTGATGATCAACGCCAAACTCGCCACAACGTTATTCGGTGAAGAAAATGTTGCTGGTCAATCTATCGACATTTCGGGTAAAACTTACGTTATTACTGGCGTAATAGAGACGTTCGTCGGCGCAAACGCGTCATTAGAAATGGGTAAATACACGGTGATATTTCCGCAGGTAAAATTGGGAAAGTGGACAGCCACTCTCGTGAAATTCAACTCAGTCCCACCTCCAAACGCCGTAAAGCTAATTGAAGACACGCTGTATAACAACAGTCAGGCAGCATCGAGAATGATTACAAGTATAAACACCCTTTCAGATTTAAGAGCAGCCTTATTTAAAAAGGATTTAGCATTGCAAAAAATTCTCTCGGCTGTAATCTTTGCTTTTTTCCTCATTTCCTTTGCGACCATTATGGGCGTGGTAAAGTTTAACTTCGCTGAGCGGATCAAATCATTTGGCATACAACGAGCATTAGGTATGAGTGAATGGGACATCAGAGTCAGCATATTTAGAGAATTTTTTACCATTGCGTTTTGTGGTGGCATATTGGGTTTATTGAGTTCTTGGGTACTTTCATCTTACCTAGCTCAGACCTATAGCATCGTTGATTACCCTGTTTGGACATTTTTACAAGCATTTTCCTTAATCGTTACACTGGTTTTTCTAACGCTTGAATCCCAAATTAGAAGATCATTGAAGAAAAGCGTTGCCAGCCTGCTTGTTACATAGACACATATCACGATGTAAGTTAAAACCGAATTCAACGTGTATTGCAATTTCCTAACTCGGAAATTGCAACTGCTTTGCGGAGGATACACCTAGGATTCAGCTATCTTTTTCTATACTCCATTCATCGATGAAAAGAATGGAGTTAACATGCCTTCCCACCATAGTCACTTTTCACCCATTTTGATAAGCGCATTTAGCCTAGCGCTATTGGGGATGTCAGGATGCTCTGAGCAAATTGACAAACACTATTCCACTCTCCAAGATGCCGCGGCGTTAAAAGACAAAGGCTGGTTACCCGACTGGCTTCCTAAAGATGCCGAAGATATAAAACTGCAATACGATTTAGACAGCAATCAACTATTTATTCGATTGCAGACCCAATTAGCCCGCGAGTGGTTTCCGCCCCATTGTTACCGCAGCGATTTTATCGACCAGCTTCCCCAAACTTTGCCGTCTTGGTGGCCTGTAAATGCCAAGCAATACAGCCAAATGAAACGTAATTACCGTGTGTATTTATGCAAAGACCAAGGTCTCTGGTGGATTGCTGAACCAGAATACTCACCTTTTGTGTTAATTTGGCAATAATTCTAATTATTAAAATATAAAAGCGAATTATAAAGCCAGAAAAAAAATAAAAAAGGCCACCTAACAAGGCAGCCTAATGGTTGGATTAAATAAATCTATTTATTTACTTTCAAGCAAATTACCTGAATTAATTTCAATCTTTCTTGGTTTCAGCGCTTCTGGAATTTCACGCTGTAAATCTATCTTCAATAAACCGTGCTCTAGTGACGCACCAAGCACTTTAACATGGTCGCCTAGTTGAAATTTACGTTCAAAATTACGCTCAGCAATACCTTGATGGATGAACTTACGCTCGCGCTCATCCGCCTTATCTGCTTTCTGGCCAACCACTTTTAACGTGTTGTTTTCAGATTCAATAGTGAGTTCCTCTTCAACAAAACCAGCGACTGCCATCGTGATTTGATAACGATCTTGCTCAAGCAGTTCAATGTTGTACGGCGGAAAACTGGGTTGTTTGTCAGTGCGCGCTGCGGCATCCATTAGTGACGCTAAATGATCAAAACCAATGAATGAACGATATAGTGGAGATAAATCTACTGTACGCATAATTTGTATCCTCTTTATATTAAGCGATAGCACCTTAATTCTATTCTCAATTAAACTAGCATTAAGGTTTATTAAATAAGTTAAAATAACATTTCTTTAGTTGGGACCCTCTAAGGCGTCCTCAAAACAATAAATATGGACTGCTCATTTTATTTCAAGAGAAAATTTAAAATTTTTTATTCTTTTTCTTCACTCTCTAAAAAAATTACGCCATACAATCTCGTTGTACTTGGCCTAAACGGGACTTCATGGTAATTTTCGCCTAGAAATTTACATAGGAATTTGACCATGCCTAAGGCTAGCGAAATTAAAAAGAATACGGCTGTAGAATATGATGGCCGTGTAATGATTGTCCGTGACATTGAACGTTCAGTTCCTCAAGGTCGTGCAAGTGGCAGTATCTATCGTATGCGTATGTATGATGTCGTTACAGGTGGTAAAGTAGACGAGTCTTTCAAAGCGGAAGATATGTTGAAACTTGCAGACCTGACACGTCGCCCAGCCATGCTTTCATACATTGATGGTGACGAATATGTGTTTATGGATGAAGAAGATTACACGCCATATCACATCAACAAAGAGAGCATCGAAGAGCAAGTACAATTCATCGATGAAGCGACTAAAGGCCTTTTAGTTGTGTTGATCGGTGAACGCGCTGTATCAATTGATTTACCTTCTGCCGTTGACCTTGTGATTGCAGAAACGTCTCCTTCGATGAAAGGTGCATCAGCAAGCGCGCGTACCAAGCCAGCTACGTTGACAACAGGTCTGGTTGTTCAAGTTCCTGAACACATTTCAACAGGTGACAAAATCCGTATTAACACGTCAGAAGTGAAGTTTATCAGTCGCGCTGATTAACGTTCATCACGTCGACATAAAAAGGAGCTGCGGCTCCTTTTTTGTTTATTACCTCTCTTTCACTGGGAAGTATCGCCAGTTCATTATTTTGCTTCATATCGCGTTCACCTATCATAACGTACAACAAATTGACGGCATTTAGGCGCAAATTTTGCTTGTTATTTATGCAGGGCAATGGGGGTGCTATGAAACTATCAAAGGAAGAATCGCAATTTTTGCATGAGTTACTCGATATCGAACTCGAGGCGGCTACGCCTATCCTCCCCGAACATCAGGATGAAGGCTCTAATGAGTTGTTACGACAGGTGGCTGACCACTCTGAACTACTTATAATCGCACGCATGCAAGACAAAGAAATTTGTTTTCCCCTAAGTACACCTGACGACGTCAAAAAGCTCTACGAGCTTCATTTAGATCTTCCTCACATAGTTGATATATCAGGGTTTCACCGTCATTGGCGAATGACGCCTCATCGCTCGGTCCAACTGAAAAGCCACCAAAACACACAAGCTTACTCGCTTTGCTCGCTGTCGCTTTCCGGTGCGTTAGTTTTCGAAGATAGGCACAATTTAACGCAGATAAAAAATACTCTAGAAAACACAATTGCCCTAGTCGTTAACACAACCGATGAAGACATTCCTGTATTTATCAGTGAAGTTAAAGCTCGCGGTAAGCACCTTTATGCAATACGGTTCGATGAATTGACTGAAAGCAGCCCGTTGTTAAAAAACTTTTTACTGCAAGCATTTATAAAAGAGGGTCAATCTTAAACGCTTAAAGCCTGATAATTAGCGCACCAGCCCCACTCAAAACGACCAACTTTTTGCATAAGTTTCATTTCTATGACGTTATTCATGATCTAGCACAAAAAAATACGCATTAAATATTCAGAAATTCCTAAAACTTTTGGAAATGGGTATTGCTAAAAAGAATAGAGGTTTTAAAATTAAAAACTCTTCTCATTTACAATATTAATAACTTTACAATTATGAAAATCAAAGTTCTGGGTCTCGCTGTTGCACTTGGGTTATGCAACTTTACTGCTAATGCAGATGAAAACTTATTAGGGTATGTAAAAGGCGCTGAAACGCTTCCTGAAGGTTCTGCGGAAGTCTATCAATTCTTTACCAAACGTTCAGGTAAAACTGTAGGTCACTACGAAGCACTTGATACTAAAACAGAATTTGAATACGGTTTAACCAATGCGTTCAACATCTCTTTCGCGCTCAAAGGCATGTCGTTGGATACAAACGGCATTGTCATTGATGGTTATATGCCAAAAGACAACGATTTTGGCTGGAAACTGTCTGGCCTTGAGGCTGGCTTTAAGTACAACTTCTTGAGCCCTGCCCTTGATGACTTTGGTTTATCAATGTACGGTTCAATGGACTACTCATGGGTTGACAATCACTCAGGTCAAGACAAAGACACACTTAGCCTAGAAATGATGATGTTAATGCAAAAATACTTCCTAGAAGGTCAACTTGTCTGGACTGGTAACCTAGGCTTTGAAGCGACAGGTGCTAAACGTAAAGCGATTGCAGGCCTACCAGAAGATTTTGAATGGCCAACTGAAGCTGAAATGGAAATCGAACTGATTGCTGGTACTGGCATGAGCTATCGTTTTGCGCCAAATTGGTTTATTGGCGCAGAAGCACTCTATGAAGAAGAACATGAAACAGAAGTGAACCTAGAGCGTTATTCTTGGTTTGCAGGTCCGAGTATTCACTACGGTGACGCTAAGTGGTGGGCAACTTTAACGTACATGAAACAACTTAAGGGTGGTGGTGAGAAGTTTGATGAGCAAACGGATAACGACCTACACCTTATCGAAAAGACCGAAGCCGAATGGCGTTTGAAATTCGGTTATAACTTCTAAGAGGAAATCGTATGCGCCCGCTACCAAGTTTAATCGCTCTTGGTGCGGCCGCTACATGCCAAATGGTGTATGCGGCCGACTACTTAACGGTAACAGAAGCTCAGCAATTGTTATTCCCAAGTGCTGTAGCAATCGACCATAAAGTCGCTATTTCTGAAGAGCAAAAAGACCAAATTAAAGCACTTGCTGGTGTCAGACAGCGTTTTGACGAACAAGAAGTGTATAAAATGGATAAAGATGGCAAACACGTCGGTTGGACAATCATCGACAACGTTGTCGGTAAACATGAATTTATCACCTATGCCGTTGGTATTGATGCAACTGGCAAGGTAACGGGTATCGAAGTACTCAGCTACCGAGAAACACATGGTGCACAAATCCGCATGCAACCGTGGCGTGACATGTTCGTTGGGAAAACGTTGAACGATAAATTCAAGTTGAACAAAGACATTCCAAACATCAGTGGCGCTACCTTATCTTGTCGCAATGTGACAGATGGTGTTAAGCGTATACTTGCACTGCATCAAATCGTTTTACAGTCTTGAAACTCGCAAAACGAATGAAGCCCCTACTCGGTACTTATGTCGAAATAAGTATCGAGTACTCTGACGACACTGCGCCAATTAATGATTGGTTTGGTGAAGCCTTTGCGCGTATTGACGCGTTACAACAGAAACTCAGTATTCATAGTGCAACCTCTGAGCTGAATCAAATCAACCTCAACCCCAATGTATGGATCCCCATCTCTCGTGATTCACGTCGGCTTCTCCAGCTTGCAATGATTTTAATGCACAAATCAGATGGACTCTTTAATCCCACGCTTGGAGCCAACTTGCTAGGGCACGGTATTGTCGATGATTTGGGATTCGGAAAGCGCGCCCCGTTTGGTAGCGTACATGCATTAAGCTTTTCAGGTGATAAAGTGAAGCTCAACGAGTATGTAATCGTTTGCTTAGACGGCATCGCGAAGGGCTATGCACTGGATTTGGCACTAAAATCACTGCAACGACTTGGTTGTGAGCATGCCTCTATTAATGCCGGTGGTGACATCAAAGCGATTGGCGCACGGCGAGTACCCATTCAACCCAAGTTTGCCAGTCACCCTATCGGCTTTTTACAAAATGCCGCTATGGCCACTTCAGGGACTTATCACAGCGAAAGCCATCGCAGCAGACTTATGGATGAAAAAGGCGTTATAATGCCCACTGGAAACGAACAATGGAGTGTTTTGGCCTTTTCTGCATGGAGAGCAGATGCTTTAACCAAAGTCGCCGCGCAAACGCAAGGTGACGAACATCTTTTAGCTATGCTAGGTGGACGCCTTTTACCCTCCACCTGCTAGATTGCGAGAAACAGGTTTTGAAACACGGTAAATTATTACTCTGGTTTGTGTATGTCGGTATGGTGATTACAGGGATTGGTCTGTATTTAACATTGCCCGCCTCTGCGGATGATTTTCCACACCCATTACAAGGCGACTTTAGAATGTGGCATGGACTGTTTGTGTTTATCTCTTTGTTTTCAATAGGCCAAATATTTCAAGAGCATATTCGCAAACAAATCAAGAAGTGGCGGCGCTACCCTGATGGCGTCATTCACCTGATGCTTTGGAGTGGAGTAATAGTAACGGGTTTTTTACTGTATTATCCACCAATGTGGTTGCCAGAATGGTTCAATTTATCGAATACCCATTGGTATGTCAGCCTAGCCATCATTGCTGTGCTACCATTTCACGCAATTTACCACCGACCAAAACGAAAATTCAAAAAAGTCCAAACTAGGCGCTCTACATCAGAAGCAGCGGCAAAATAGCAATAGAATCAAAACTAGTTCGAATAAAATAAAAACGGCCACAATTGTGGCCGTTTTGCTTATCTTGAAAGAGTTGTAGTTAGGCTTTTGCGACTTGCGTCGAAATGGCAGACACCACATTGAATTGCTCAGTGTGCACTGAGTCGATAAAGTTCCACTCGTTTTCGACATTGTCACGTGTAAACGTTAATGTCATAAAACCACGCTGATGAATATTTGCAAATTCCAAGTCATCAACAAGCAGCTTAAGTACCTCAGCGACTTGCATTGCTTGTGCTTCAGGCAGCTGTAGGTAATATTCCAAGCCTGGTGAGCTTACAGAAGCCGTTGCGAATTCATAACCACATACGTCACCCTTTGCATTGCAAAGCTTTCCAGCCCAAGCATTGTGTGTGTCTCCCGCCACGACTACGAGGTTTTTATTTGCACCTTTTGCGGCTTGTAAAATCACTTCACGCTCGACGGGATAGCCATCCCAAGCATCTAGATTATATGGTGCAGCAAATTGAATACGAGCTTTTTCTTGCTCAGTTAAGGTCGGGTCGCCTGCAAGCATACGACCCTTAATTTGCGCCAGTTCGGCCAACTGAGCCGCAATAGCCGGTGTTGGGTTTGCCAGCGACATCAACAATTCCGCAGGAATATTCATTTTCGTCATCAATACCTGCTGACCTAATACTTGCCACTTAGTTTGTGACGTTTGCATCGCATCCGTTAACCACTGCAATTGTTGATTACCAAGTAGCTGTTGTGTTGGCGCGACTAAATCCGACTGAAACTGCTGCAAATTGATTTGCCCTGAATTCACATCTACGTAGTTCATGTAATCCAATGGCTTTGCTCTACTTTCGTGGCGAGTATCCAACATATAAAGCGAAACCAAATCCCCGAAATCGAATTTTCGATAGAGACTTTCCGTTTGGCCAACAACATAAGGGCGCACGGGCATCCACTCGTAATAAGCTTGCAAGGCCGCCAATTTACGCGCTGAGTAATCCCCTTCCGTTTCTGGGTTATGATTTTCAGCACCGCCCATGTACGAGTCATTACATACTTCGTGATCATCCCACACGGCAATAAAAGGCACTTTCGCGTGTAGTGCCTGTAAACCCGCATCTGTACGGTACTTTGCATAGCGTTTACGGTAATCATCCAACAGCAGCAGTTCAGTCGCGTTGTCCGCATCTAATGTGCGACCAAGCGCCTGCGCTTGCTCTGTCGCATATCCTCCCATGCCATATTCATAGATGTAGTCACCTAAATGCACAACCGCATCGAGATCATCCCGTTTGGCTGCTTCACCATAAACATGGAAGTAACCCGCTGGGTAATTTGCGCATGACATTACCGCTAATTTAACGTGTGTTACTTCATTAACTGGCAGTGTTTTACATCGACCGACTGGTGAATACGTGTTATCTGCCACAAAGCGGTAGTAATACACCGAATTTTCATTGAGTCCATCAAGATCAACTTTGACCGTGTAATCATTTTTCTTTAATGCAACGACTTTTTGGCTACTTAATAACTGATTAAATGCTTCGTCTTGAGCGACTTGTAAGGTAAGAGAAACGCTACGTTGCGCCTCTTCAGGTGTCACGCGAGTCCATAAAATAACGCTATCTGAAAGTGGATCGCCACTGGCAACACCGTGATTAAAACTGATATTGAATTCGTTGGTCGCCATGCCTGAGTCTGAGTTGGCATTACAACCCACTAAACTCATCGAAATAGTTGCGGCACTCACACCTAAGATTGCGCTTTTTATAAAGTCTCTGCGCGTTAGCTTTTCCATTTTGCTGTCCTAGTTCTTCTAATTACTGCTAAGGCGGAAAAGAATAAGGAACATTTATGACATTTTGACTACTAATCGTACCAGTTAAACCATTCATCGATGAGTCTGGTTAGCTCGCTTTTATAAACAAATGTATAAACCTCACACAAAAAAGAATAGAAAATTACCTTGAGTTAACATTTTGGCAATATTAGTGTAAGAATTAGAAACTAATCTGCGCTCGGTTTTGAGTTTGAGTAGACCCTATGCAACGTTTTATATTTGTTTTTCTTCACACCTTAGTAACGATCTCTGTGCTGATTTCATTGCTTACAGGGCTTAGGATTGCCAGTTTAACGCACGAAACGTGGCTTTTCTTTGATGGTCTTTTACCTCAAGGTCTCGTGCATGTTTGGCATCTATTTTCATCTGGGTTGTTAATTTTATGTATCCTAAGCTATCCATTCTATTTTTTAAAAAAGCGGCGTGGAAATATCCCTTCTATCAAAGTGAAAACGCCACTACGTTATCATCGCTCAATTAAAAAGTTAGGGTATATCTTGCTTCTTCTGGCCGGTGTCAGCGGGCTTACAAAAGCATTTGACGCGACTTGGTTACCGATTTCACTTCACTACTGGGTCGCAATGGGGGTTATTGGTTATCTCGTACTACATAGCTATGTTTATTTTCTTCAGTATGGCAAAAAACTGCTAAACCAACTTTGGATAACTAAACAGACTTTCCCGCTCCTGATGCTACTTGGATTTACCCTTTCAATTACTTGGCTGTTCATTCCGAAAGTTGGCGACGCCTTACATCAAGCTATAGAGGTACCGACGATCCCCGAGGATGTCCCTATCACCATCGACGGCATCGCTGACGAAGTGTTTTGGAAAACCACGCCAACATTGACGGTAATGACGCACTCAGGCGTCAATTTCGATGATGGCAGTACACCCGTAACCATCCAAGCTGTACACAATAACGAAGAGAGCTATTTTTATTTTACGTGGATTGATGAAACACAAAGTCTATCTCACTTGCCACTAGTGAAAACCTCGGATGGTTGGAAAGTCACTGAAAACGGGTTTTATCAATTTGACGAAAAACAACATTATGAAGACAAATTTGCGGTCATGCTTTCAAATTCGTGTCAATTTGCCGCTGATAATGTTGTTCATTTGGGTTCATCTCCCCTTACAAATAAACCCAGTAATTGGCACAAGAAAGGCTATCATGCAAGCTTAGACGGCCATGTCCGAGATGTGTGGCACTGGAAAGCCATTCGCACTAACGACATGATGCTTGCAGATGATAATTACTTTGGCGCCCCTATCACACCTCGAACGGGTGAGCGGCGCTACACCGCCGGATATCAAACCGACGGTAAAGAAAGTGGCGCATATATCATGAATTGGCAATGGTATAAAAACGACGTCATTATCCCTAAACGTTTACCAAATCCATCCACCAAATACTCCACAGAGGAAGTGCTTCCGTGGTTTGGCTCGGCCCCCTATCAAACGCAGCAGGATACGTACCCTCTCGGCGCAACGTTACCTTCCGTTTTATATCGCTCAAATCGTTTTGAAGGCGACAGAGCAGACGTACGCGCTCACGCTCAATACGCGAATGGCCGCTGGCATCTTGAAATGGCACGCAAAAACGATACTCATTCGGACAAAGATGTCGCCTTAAAGTCCGGCGTGTGCTTATGGGTAGCGGCATTTGATGGGGCACAAATTGCTCATACCCATCATATGCAGGGGATCAAATTGGCCTATCAAGGAGATAACGCGCTATGAAGAAGCGGCTAATCTACACGGCGATTACGGCCATTGCGCTGCTTGCATTAAATGAGCAGATGCAAAACCAACCACAACCAAAACCTGATGTTCGCTTTACAAAAATGGCAAAATCAGGCGAAAGCCTGAAACCATGGCAAGGTCCTTGGCATTGTGTTTTTGATAGACAGCTAGGCCTGTATTGGGAAGTCAAACAAGAAGACGAATCCATTCATCAAGCAGATTGGACATATTCGTGGTTTGATGGAAGCAAAGGGCAAGCCAATTTAGGCGACTGTTATTTCAAGAAAGACCGTTGTGACACGCAAGACCTCATTCAAGCCACTAACCAAGAACAACTGTGCGGACAAGCAGCGTGGCGTTTACCAACATCGATGGAGCTCAATGCGTTATATCGCCCCCAAGACCGAGCTCATCGCCCTTTATTAAGCGAAGACTATTTTCCTAGACTCAAAGACGGCGACTATTGGACAGCGGATGCTGACGTCTCATTGACCGGATTCTTCAAACGTCTGGGAAAAGGCGCGTTTGCGTTTAACCCCTATGACTGGCAGTTGCGTGAACTCCCCTATCGAAATGCCGCCTTTGTTATCTTAGTTGCAGACGCCCAAACACCAACCACCAGCATGCAAACCAATTTTACACCGGCCAATTCTGTGTCTCTTGAACAATCACAAATCAAGAGTAAAGCCTTGGCTTTATCAACCAAAAACTAAGGAACAACAATGAATAAAGTAAGCATGCTAGTGAGCCTAACAGCAGTCGGGCTTTCACTAAGCGCTGAAGCGGGAAGCCTATACCATCGACTGATTTGGGATGGCAATGCCCAGACTCAAGCCACAATCGGTTTTACACCCAATGGTGGTAACGACCATCACGTCATGTGGGGAAGTTCAAACAATGAAGCGACTTGGCAACGAGCCAACGTAACTGCCAGCAGAAGCTTTTCAAGTCTATCCAGCCAGTTCGTAAAATTAACAGGCTTAAGCGCAAACTCAAAAGTGTATTACCGAGTTTGCGATTCGACAGGATGCGGCGAACGTCTGTGGTTTCAAACCGCACCAAGTAATAGCTCAGGTTTCACAGTAGTCGCCGGCGGTGATACCCGCACTGGCTGGACAACACGCCGCCAGGGTAATCAATTAATCGCCAAATTACGTCCGTTGTTTATCATGCATGGTGGCGATTACACTAATGCCAATAACAGCTCTGAAATGACGGAATATTTAAAAGATTGGCAGCTAACTTTCTCTGATGACGTGATTGATGGCCAAAGTTACAAGCGCATCTATCCGTTTATTGCGACACACGGTAATCACGAAGATGGTAACTTCAATACCTTGTGCGAGGTGTTTGGTGTTGACTACAACCAAGATGGTCAGTGTAATGCAAATGATACATACGGAGCAGTAAACATTTCGCCACTATTGCGCGTGTACACGTTAAATAGCCAATTCCAGAACTCAGGGTGGTCAAGTTATGCCACCGCCATGAATAACTGGCTTAGTAATGATTTATCGAGCAGCCAGAGCGCGTGGAAATTTGGCCAGTATCACAAGCCGATGTTCCCGCATTACAGCGGCAAATCAGACAATACGACACTTTATAATTGGTGGGCATCCCTGTTCTACAGCAAAGGTATGCACTTAATTGTGGAATCCGACACACACATCAATAAACTAACTTACCCAGTGCAACCCTCTGGTAGTAATTTCAGCTCAACCACGTCAGGTGGAACTGTTTACGTCGGCGAGGGTAGCTGGGGTGCACCAGCTCGCTCAGCGAATGATCCAAAGAATTGGACTATCGATCTTGCGAGTATTCAGCAATTTAAGGTCATTAGTGTAACGCCTGATGAATTAGTTGTGCGTACTGCTCAATTTGATGCCAATGCCGATGCGCTGTCACAACCAGCTCGCGACGCCGACCCACTGGCGTTACCAGCCAATGTAAACTGGTGGAGCGCAGCTACAGTGGGCGATGCGATGACGCTCGTTAAAACAAGCAATGGTTTAGTAAAAATAAAAGACGAAGGTCCTGTTGACCCTGAACTAACTGAATTGCAAAACGGCGAAGTTCGCAGCAGCTTGTCTGCGGCAAAATCACAAAAACTAAACTTTACGCTGCAAGTACCCAACAATGCTTCGAACCTTGTTGTTAGCAGTTCGGGAGGCACTGGAGATGCCGACTTGTACGTGAAATTTGGTTCAGAGCCAACAGACAACAGCTTTGACTGTCGTCCATATGAAACGGGTAACAATGAAACCTGCACGATTGCAACTCCGCAACAAGGTACGTATTACATTCAGTTGAATGCGTATAAAGACTTTGTAGGACTGAGCTTAAAAGCACAGTATCAATCTGGCACGACGACTGAACCTCATGGCGGTGATACCAAAACAAACCTTTCTGCTGCAAAAGACGAATGGTACCGCTTGTCATTTGAATTGCCAGCCAATGTTAAGTCGCTCACAGTACAAACCTCTGGTGGTACAGGCGATGCTGATTTGTATGTACGTCAAGGAAACGAACCCTCAACGGGTAGCTTTGATTGCCGCCCATATAAAGATGGCAATACCGAAACATGTACGTTAAACACGCCAAAAGCAGGCACGTGGTACATCGGTGTTCGCGCTTATGCGGCATACAGTGGTTTAACATTAAATTACGCTTACTAAACCAATTCGCTACTCCTTTGATAAAGAATCCCATCTTCAAGGGAGTAGCATTTCAACAAGCAGATCTTTACGCCATAGAGCGTGAAGTACTCGCTTGGCGTTTGATCCATTGCGCAACGGGATATTCAAAATATCGGAACGATAAATAAGCCGAAGCAATACTCAAGCTCAATGACGCGAGTAGTTTGAATTCTGCGCTGAACGCCCAATTTTCCACGATTCGGATAATCGGCAGGTGCAGTAAGTAGAGTGAATAGGAGATCTTCCCTAAAAAGTCAGTGAGATTATTGGACAGCACAACATTGGTGTCAGGCACCAAATAGAGGACGGCAAAAAAAATACTACCCATGACCAGTAAGACCTCATAACTTAACCACATTCGATTTTTAGCTTCTGACGTTATCGGTGAGAATGAGGGGTACATCAATACAATCAATGCAAGGCTTAAGATAAACCAGTGTGACTTCAAGTAATCTGGAATGACGATTTTGCGATGATTCAAGCCAAATAACACCCCGACGAAAAAATAAGGCAAACTTCTTAACACATTAAATTCGTTGTAAGGGATACCAAAAAGTTCACCGTACACTTTAGGGAAGTTACTGAAGAAGAGTGCAATTAAGACGACAACAACAATCAAATAGATGAACCCTGGTCTATGCATTGCAAGTGCCCAGAGCCCGATAAACACAAGATAGAATTGAACCTCAGGCGAAATAGACCAAAGCACACCATCGCCATATAAAAACAACAAATGCCCCATCAACGCTGCGGTATTTGGAATAGCATACAGACCGTTGTTATCCATTAGAGAAAGGACAAAAGAGACCATCACAATAACCAAATAAAGCGGCACTATCCGAGCAATTCTCGCCATCAAATAACGTCGTACATTCACCGCCGAACAGGTTTGCGTACAATACAAATACGCCATCAGAAAACCGCTCAACATAAAAAATAGCATCACGCCATAAGCCCCAGCTCCGCCGCCTAATCGACCAGAGAGCCAATACGATACATCACTAAAATGAGTAAAGAACACAATTAACGCAGCCAGCGCCCTTAGCGCATTCAGTTTTCTAATTTCCATCGAACATCCCTTTGGCACAAGTCTGCTTACTATACAATAAATAGACTATTCAATCAGTTAGTCGATAGGCAGTCTACTTTTTTGCATCGTACTTTTACTCTTTTCTTGTTTTATCGCAATACCTTAGCCTATATACAAGAGTATGCTTTAAGAAAAAGGAAGGCATATGGCAACAATTCATTTTCATGGCGCAGCGCAGCAAGTGACCGGCTCTTGCCACCTTATCGAGTCAACGGCCATCGGGAAAGTTCTCCTTGATTGCGGAATGGAACAAGGTGGGGATGATAGAGAACTGTACCAAAAACAATTTGCGTTTAATCCACAACAGATTGATGCTGTCATTTTGTCACACGCCCATTTGGACCACAGTGGCATGTTGCCTAAATTGGTTCGACAAGGTTTTCATGGCCGAATTTATTGTACTCACGCCACCAAAGCCTTACTTGAAATCATGCTCAAAGACGCCGTATCCATCTATTTACACGATCTTGAAAGAGAAAATATCCGGCGAGCTAGACAAGGTGAAGGTCCGCTTCAACCGATTATAGAACAAACAGATGTTCAAAAAACCTTGTCGCTTTGCCAAACGTACGATTACTTAGAATCCATTTCAATTGGCTCCGCTGGCGTACTTAAATTTAGAGATGCAGGCCATATTTTAGGATCTTCGATTGTTGAACTCACGCTTACCGAACGTGGGGAACGCAAAGTACTGGTCTTTTCTGGAGACTTGGGGAACCCTGACACCGTGCTAATGAAAGCCCCCTCTATGGTCTATCATGCGGATGTACTCATGATGGAAAGCACCTACGGTGACAGAGACCATCGAAACTACACCAACACATGTAACCAGTTTGCGGACTTGCTCGACAAAGCAAAAAAGCAAGGTGGCAACGTACTGATCCCGTCATTCGCAGTTGGCCGGACACAAGAATTACTATTTCACTTGGGGTGTTTGTATCACCAAGGAAGACTTGAAGGATGGCAAGTTTTTTTAGATAGTCCGATGGCTATTGCCGTTACTGAAATTTACGACCGCTGGGCAGCCCTGTTGGACAAGAAAGCGATGCATCATCTTGCCAAGTACAACTACGATTCATTGCAATCTTTCTTGCCTAATTTGCACCTTACGCCAGACCCTGACCAATCAATGGCACTTAACCGGATCAAAGGCGGTGCGATAATCATTGCAGGCTCGGGAATGTGTACCGGTGGTCGCATTCGCCAACATTTTAAACATCGCCTCTGGCGAACCGATACCACTGTTATTTTTGTTGGCTTTCAAGCCCGCAACAGTTTAGGGCGGTTACTGGTGGATGGCATTAAACACGTTAAGCTATTTGGTGAACAGATTGCTGTTAAAGCGCAAATTGAAACGTTGGGTGGATTCTCCGCTCACGCAGGTAAAACACAGCTAATGGAATGGCAACAACATTTCAAAGATTCGCCAAAAACGATCCTCGTTCATGGCGAAGTCAGTGCGTTGGAATCACTGGCGCAATCGCTTTGGAGCGACCACCACGTCAAAGCCATGATCCCACATGAAGGTGAGCTGTTTAGTTTCTAGAGTCCATTCGTTGGCCAGAAACCTGTTTAGGGTATTTGGCCATTTCAATTGGGAATAACGCTTTAAATCGTTGTAATTCTTCCTCGATATTATCCCCCACTAGTTCTGCGGGCAGCACAACAAACGTTTTTGTACGGTAATCAAGTGCCATTGGGACAACGGGGACGTTTGCTTCTTTGGCGATATAGAGAAAACCACTTTTCCATTCTGGGCTGTATTTTCGTGTGCCTTCAGGCGCCAACCCTAAAATGAGCTGCTCATTATGTTCAAAAATGGCTTTGGCTTCGCCCACCACACCATGCGCTGAACGTCTGTCGACGGGAATTCCACCCCAGTGTTTTAACAACCAACCGACAGGCCCAACAAAGATGGTGTGTTTACCTAAAAAGCGGATCTTAACACCGAGCGACAATTTGACCGCAATGCCAATAATGAAATCCCAGTTGGACGTATGAGGTGCAACAGCAGCAACAAATTTTGCGTGCTCAGGAAAACTCCCCGACACCTTCCAACCCATACATTTTAGGGCGAAATCTCCGATAAGGCGGCCGACACGACTATTTGTTCGTGGAATACACGCTGGAATGTTTATGTTCATAGGCTAACTTTTTTCTTTACACTTTAGCATAGCACCAGTTTGGTGCAAATAGATGCCAGATGAGAAAAGTTAGCCTCAATTTCGTGAAAGTTAATAAATAGAGCAAGAAACAAACTGTCCCGTCTACCTATTAATCATCGCGTACATTGTGATTATTGACATTTAATTGTTGCGTACAATTGATAACACTGGTTTTTGCTACCTGTGCTTGAAGAAGTCCACGCTTTACCGTACCAGTCGTATGTTGCATAGCTAGATTCGTCTTCACCGCAAAGAATCGTGCTGCCCGAAACTTCTTGATTGTGACCACGTTCTTCACAGAATTGATTGCCGTTTGTTGGATTTACGAAGAACGAACGAAGGTTACCATTAACCCATACTTTTGGACCATAGTAAGTGACAGCACCCGTCGCCAATGTGCCATTTTGTTCAACCATAGATAGTTCAGCACGCTCAAACGCAGCGCCTTCTGCATTTGATGCTTTTAGTGATAATGTTTCAGCTTGAACAGATAACGTCAATGTAGCTAATACTGCAAGTGCGATACTTGTTTTCATTTTTGTAGTTCCTTTGTTGATAAAATAGAATGTATTGCAGTGCTATTAGGTCATTTCCAGATGATCGTTTTATATACTATTTATTTACTTTTTGTTAATGAGGTTTGATGTTGGAAACAGGTAAGCGTCGATTGTTTTTTGGAATTGGCCTAGAAAGCCAAGCAGTTGAGCTAGTTTCGGCGTGGTTACTGCATAGCGTTAATACTTCACGCCCTTTCACTGCCCCCTACAATTTGCATCTTACGCTTGCGTTTTATGGCATGGTTACTGATGACGATGCTCAAGCCTTAATTGAGTATGCAACTAAGCTGAACGTAACTCCGTTTTCGTTATCCTTCGAAGAATCCGCTTACTGGCAACATTCCGGGATATTTTATTTGAAGCCAAACTCACCGCCAACTGCGTTATCCGCGCTTGCGGAGCCACTGCGCGATTACGGCGAAAAGTTGAATATTTACACCAATCCACATCCATTCTCTCCGCACATCACCTTATGCCGTGGGGCGAAAAAGCAACCTGAAGTGGTAAACCCCATTATGCCACTGGTCATTCCTGTTAATAGATTCTACCTTTATCATTCACACCGAAATGAAAATGGGCTCATTTATGAGCCCATTAAAACATTCTTACTGAGTTAGATAGATTTATTCAGGTAGATTCGCGAATTGTTCAAACACTTCTTTGCCTGTCATCGTTTTCGTCTCATTGGCAAAATCATAATAGGTAGGCTTTTCATCAATAAAAATTTGATGATCGAACGTCAATTCTCCTTCCTCGGCGAAAAGCCCAGCGGGCAGAATGTAGTGGTTATTCGCCTTCAATCGATAGAAAAGATGAGTACCACAGGCTTTACAAAATCCACGCTCAGCCCATTCCGATGACGAAAAGACCGATACCGCGTCTGTCGGCGTCACAGTGACTTGCCCTTGACTTTCCACTGCCAAAAATGGCCCACCACCCCATTTCCGACACATTGAGCAGTGACAAGCCCCAACATGGGGTTTTAATTCTGACGTCTCAACTGTCACGGCTTTACAAAGACATTGAACTCGCAACGGATTACTCATCTACTTTCCTTAAAAAAATTACTTAAAAGACGACCAAAACGGTGAACACTCGTCATGTCTATCCGCTGCAACAGTCGACTAGTATTTAAATTTACCTATTTGCTTATTAATATCTTTGGCAACTTGTGCAATAAGCTTACTTTGTGCAGCCGCATCCGACGCGGCTTGATTCAAGCTGTGAACAGCACCGCTAATGTTCGTCACGTTCTGATTTATATCTTCACTGACGACGCTTTGTTCTTCAGCCGCACTGGCAATTTGTGTCGCAGCATCACTAATTTGTGCCGCTGCAGCGATGGCTAAATCAAGTTTTGCTTTCGCATCTGCGGCGCTTTGCTTGCAATTTTCGACCATTTCTTGGTTTTGATTCATCGCAGACACAGCCTGTTGAGTACACCCAGTGAGCTCGCTGATGATCCCTTGAATTTCAACGGTCGATGCCTGAGTACGAGACGCTAAATTCCGCACTTCATCTGCAACTACCGCAAACCCACGGCCTTGTTCACCTGCGCGAGCAGCTTCGATAGCAGCATTTAACGCAAGTAGATTGGTTTGTTCGGAAATATTACGGATCACTTCCACAATGCTGTTGATACTCGTGCTCGACTTTTCTAGCTGTACCATCAACTCACACGCTTCAATCATACTTGTGCTTAAGGTTGTGACTACCTGCTCAGTTTGAGCAACGGAGACATCACCTTCTTTTACCGAGAGCGTCGCTTCATTCGCTAAATCGGCAGTTCTTGACGCCTGCCCGGCCACTTCAGAGGCCGTCGCCGACATTTCCGTCACAGCAGTCACTACTTGCTCAATCGCCTGTTGTTGGAGACTAATTTCATGGTTTGTGCGTGTTGATATTTCCGCACTAACATCCGACGACTGACGAAGAGAGCTTACGAGTGTGGCTGTATCACCAACAATTCGATGGGTTTTATCTAAAAAGAGGTTTAGCGCGGACGCAAGTTGTCCTATCTCATCTTTACGATTGATCTCTACGCGACTGGTTAAATCACCGTCCGACGTGGCTAATTCCTCTACCTTGTCGGTCAATAGTTGCAACGGCCTTGCTATCTGTCCAGCAACTACATACAAAATTGAGACACCCGCAGCTGCAATTACCGCGGCGAGTATAAGTTGTAATGCCGTGCTTTGGTTGAACTCTTGTTCAAGTGCTGTTTGCATGGCGACAACTTCTGCTAACACGACTCGTTTTGGCACTCGGTACTCAAGCAGCCAAGGTGTTTTAAATGCATCAAACTTTATTGGCACGGTGACGACGTAATCTTCCCCCATTTCGACGAATCTTGGTGTTGCAGCTTCAATAAGCGGCTCTACCGACTGCCATTTTGCGTCATCAAGCATGCTGCCAACCACGTTGGGATTTTCTGTATCCGCAACCCAATAACCTTTGTTTGAAACAAGCTTTAGTGCACCTTGTCCTGCAAACAATTCCACATCTAAATCTTCCAGTAATTTCTGCAAAAACGCCATGGAAATATCAACACCTGTTAATCCCTTAAATTCGTTGTTGATATAAATCGGATGAACAATTGACGTCATTAAGGTTGGCACGCCTTGCACATCCCAAACAGCCGGATCGGTAATACAGCTCGACTTTTTATCTCGTGGACACAGATACCATTCATTTAAACGTAAACCTCGGCTATTGCGGCTTTCGTTATACACGTCATCTGCCGTTACAGGTTGGATATCCAAATTTCCGCCACTGCCGCGCGTCCAATAGGGTCCGAACTGTCCTGTTTCCGTTGAGTGATTTGAGTTATTGGCAAATTCCGCGTCTCGTCCATCAACCGCATTTGGCTCCCAAACAATGTAAGCACCAAGCAGCGATTTATGTGACAGCATCGCTTCTTTCACAAACTGACTGTATTGCTCTCGGCTTAATGGCATACGGGTTTTGATTGCAGCAGATGTCGTTTCACTAAGTCCCCTTGCAACCCCGAGGCTTTCCGTAACAAGCACTTCAACTTGGTCGGCTTGTTGTAACAGTTGAGCCTTCAGCGATTCATCAACCTGTTTTATAAATAACTTTTCGTTCGCTTGGTTGTGATTCGAAAATAGCGCGGAGGAACTCATCACCCCATAGGCAATCGTCGCTAGAACCGCTAAAACTAAACAACTTGCGGCTACGACGGCTATTTGTACTCGCATAGTAGTAAATTGAAATTGAAGCATTTCTTGCTCCCTTTTACGTCTAATTATTTAATTCAATTTTGTGGTCAAGTTTGGCTGTACATCGTGTACTAGCCAACTCCATTCACATAAAAGCTATCTTGCGCCATTATTTCCTTTAATCGTATCGCGTTGCTGAACTCCAGCAGATTAAGACATTGTTTTTCTAACACCCTTGTTCAGTGAAAGATACCGACTCTTCAACGTTGAAACTCAACAAAATCACACTTATACGTCATCAAACTTACCAGGTAAGTTCGATAAACTTGAGTATGGTAGAGGACAAATATTTGGCAAGTTGGAATATTTCCGATTACCTTTAAGTTGTCATCATCCTCTATATCTGAATAAAAATGGGAGAATACGACATGACTCGTCCTCGTCAGCTCACCAAAAGTGCAATCGTCTTTGCTTGCCTACTCACTCCGCTTAGCGCTCATGCAAACTTGTCCGCAACTGTCACGTTGGTGAACAACTACCTATTTAACGGCGTATCACAAACCGACAAAAAACCAGCGCTGCAACCTAACTTAAATTATGATTTTGGTAATGGCGTCTATGCAGGTCTTTGGTCATCTAATGTCGATTATGGCAGTGGAATATGGCTAGAATTTGACGGTTATGTCGGTTATTACACTGAATTGGATAATGGGATAACCGTTGATACAGCAATAAATCAATATACTTACCACGGCGATGACACGGCCAGCGATTTGAACTTTCAAGAAGTGTACGCGAAGTTTAGCTACCAAAACTCACAATTAAACTTCTGGTATGCGTGGGACTATTTTGGATTTGGTGGGGGACACTACATCATTCAAGCTGCTCATACTTTTCCAATTAATGACCAGTGGAATGTATTTGCGGCGGTTGATAGATCAACTAGCACAAACCTAGACGCCTGGAACTGGGAAGGAAAACGAGCATTCACGCATGGCCAAGTCATGGCTCGCACCAGTTACAATGGATTTGATATCGGTTTAGGGGTTCACACAACAACATTAAAAGAACGCTGGGGTGACACGGCAATTCTTCTTTCTATCAGCAAAGCATTCACGTTCTAATTATACCGAAATCAGAGACAGCCTTCTTATAAACACCAAGGACTTGTCTCTGATTCATCATTTTCAGAAAACAGCGAAGCCTCTAAACAACAGCCTTATCCATTAACGTAATTTGAATTGCGCCACGATACCTTCAAGCTCTTGAGACAACTGAAGCAACTTCTCGGCTTCTTGTTTAGCACGTTCTGCCCCTTTAGCCGTGCCAATCGCCCCGTCACTTATCAATTTCACACTTTGCGTTAATTGTGCCGTCACCACACTCTGCTCTTCAGATGCACTGGCAATTTGCACGTTCATATCGCGCATCGTCCCAACCGCACTCGAAATTGTTCCTAGAGCTTCTTCCGCAGAGTTCATTTTTTGCGACGTTGTTGTGACAAAGTTAACGTTTCGCCCCATCGCATCCACAGCCTTTTTTGCCTCGTTCTGTAAATTTGAAATCATGCCATGGATCTCTTCAGTACTGTTTTGAGTCCGACTTGCGAGGCTTCTCACTTCGTCAGCAACAACCGCAAAGCCCCTTCCTTGCTCTCCAGCTCGCGCAGCCTCAATCGCGGCATTGAGTGCAAGTAAGTTTGTTTGGTCTGCGATTGCACGAATAACATCTAAAATGGAGCCAACTGACTCTGTTTCTTGAGCCAATTTCGAAATGGTATCGCTTACCTGAGAAATACTTTCAACTAACTCATCCATGGACGCTTTTGTGTCATGTACTGCGTTAAAACCACTTTCTGTTGCTGCGTCAGCATGAGAAGCAGCCTCTGAGGCCATTTGCGCGTTACGTGTAATTTCCGCAACGGTTGTGCTCATTTCATCCATCGCGGTTGATGTTTGCGTAAGCTGGTCCATTTGATCTTCCGCATTACGCTTAGAATCATCCGTAATTTTGCTGACTTGTTCCGATGTCCCACATAGCGACCGAGCACTGCTAAAAATATTTGTGATCATGTCTCTCAATGACTCGTTCATCAGAGCCATTGAATTATAGATGTTTGCCTGACTTCCATCCGAATGCAAAGCTTCCCTCAAATCTCCCTTTGCAATTCTTTGCGCAATCTTGGCTATGTCTCTCGGCTCTCCGCCAATTGGCGCTTTAATTACTTTGGTATTAAACCAACTAAACAACATACCTAAGCCAACAACAACAACAGCTATCACTTCTATCCAAAAGACCGATGATTCACTTTGAGCTTGGATTTTTGGGCCTAAGATGTCTTGTTGTTGCTTCAATTCCAATTTAATGGCTTCGATCTCGGAGGCAATACGAGGGCCTATTGTATTGAGTTTATTATTAATAAGTTGATTACGGGAAAGAATCGTTTCTTGAACTTTTGCCAAAGCACTTAGATAGGTTTCTACCTCTACGGTTAAATTTTGTAGCACAGCCTGCTCGTCCTCGGTATCCGCTAAAACCCGAACTCGAGCAACTTCTTCTCGTACATTTTCGAACGCACGCTTCGCAACACCGAAATCTTCTGCAGAATTGGTTCCCAAAAACTTCATAGCAAACAAGCGGCCATTGAGTAAGTCACCTTGCAGCAAGGTCACTTCATGCAGAAATTGAATGCTCTCTCGTTTTTGAGATTCTTCCTCTAATTTCTGAACTTCTTTATACATATTTGAACCGACAACATTCATCTGTTCATTAACCAGTTTGTCACGCGTGTTGAACAACTCGACGATTTGATAAAACGCCTTTTCATACTCTTTTACTTCAACAGAAGACTGTTCAATTCTCGAGATTAGACCCTTATCGTCGAACTTGCTTTCCAACGCGTTGAGCTCATCTTCCAACAATTTGGTTCGTTGATTGAATTCGGTAATTAACGTAGGCGACTGTTCTTTTAAATACTTAACTGCGGATATTCTCACATTCAATAAATTCCCTTGAATGTGTGACAAAGCATTGGAGCTTCTGGCAATTTTTCGGTACTCGATAAAGCCATCATGTCCACTTGTCAATGATACGTAAGAAAAGGCAGCCAGAAATAGGATCAGGACTATCATTGAGCCAAATGAAACCGCGAGCAACTGGTGGAGTGGCAGCTTCTTTAACATGCTTAGATTTCCCTAACACAATCAAAACGAGGTTAAACAAAGGTATGAGTTAAAATCCTCAATCCGTCAATGTACTGAATTCTTAAAACTAACGGTTCAGGCGAAAAGACAAAATTTCCCAACTAGAAATCAACTCGCTGTTTAATTTCAATTTTGTTTTTTTGAATATTTACGAAAACATTACTAGATTTAGTGAATACTCACTTGAATAGATTGTGAATCAAGGAAGCCGATTCATGCTAAGCAATATCTCTTTTAAGCATGCGCTGTACTTTTTATCGTTCGTCTTCGTGACAGGCATATGTATTGTTTCATCTAGTTTAATCTATTCAGATTACGAACACTTAGCTAGTTTAGAGAAAGACCGTCAACGTGTCGAAGTCGCATTACTGGCGGACAATGTTGCGCATCAATTTGCAGTGGAACGCGGCTTATCCGCAGGCTATGTGGGCAGTGGAAACCCTGCCACCTTAGCAAAATTAGACGAACAGCGGCGCATTGCGGATGGCAGTTTAACCAAATTAAAAACGCTCAGTAATGATGTGCTGTCCTCATTTCAGTCTCTTACTGACGCTATAGAGACTCAAGCTCAGCACAAAAGTAACATTCGCCATGGCGTTGACAGCCGAAAAGCGCCCACCGCTTTTTTGTTTTACTCAGACTTAAATGCTAAGGCACTCGCTTTAATGGTGGAAAGCATCGTAAGTCTTGAACACGATGAGTTACGTCAAGATTTGTTAGGTCTCTATTATCTTGCCAAAACGAAAGAACATTTGGGGCAACTACGAGGAAAGGCCAATGGGATACTGGCGTCTAAACATCTCGCTAAAGCCAGTCAATCAGAGTTAATTCTCTACTATGAGTTTTTCACTCGTTACAGCAAACTTGCCGTCAACAAACCCAAGTTTGCTGACAACGTTAAGACTATACTCAATAGTCAAAAAGCACAGTTCGTTGATGATATTTTAGCCGAGCTAAGTCAAGCCCCTGAGGGTATGCTCGCCGCAAGCCTACCCACACCAAGTGAGTGGTTTGGGACGTCGACTGAGGTCATTGGTCAGCTAAAGGCGTTGATTGAAAATCACAAACTCAAACTGATCGAAAGTTTAAGACAGGAAATAGAGAGTGGCCAAACAAAGCTTTGGGTCGAATCAACTTTAATCATCGGGTTAAGCTTATTTGTTGTCCTTTTCACACTACGCGTTATCAGAGGACTTACGTCCAAACTCGCCACTATCCAACGCACTTTAGAGACCGTGACACAAAATGGGGACCTCACAGTTAGGATTAACGACCAGAGCACGGATGAACTTGCGTTAATTAGTCAATCCGTCGACCGAGTGCTTGCCTCTCAAGGAAAACTGGTAAAGCAGCTTAAAGACAATATCGAAGAAGTCTCGAATAAAGTCGCAACGGTTGGTCACGTCATTACCTCCGTAAACGATGAAATGACCGCCGCTAATGTCAGTCTGCAATCCATTGTGACCGCATCAAATCAAGTTGCGCAAAGTACAGATGACATCCAATCCAGTATGCACCATACACTTTCAAGCATCGAAACACTTGCGTTAAACGCCACAACGACTCAAACCATCACGCATGATTCCAAATCCTCGATTGATTCTCTGCGTGCGATGAATGAGAAAGCGTTTGAAAGCGCCGAACACCTAAACAATAAAAGCCAATCGATTGTCAGCATTTTGGATAGCATCAACAGTATTGCAGAGCAAACCAATCTTTTGGCCTTAAATGCAGCGATAGAAGCCGCAAGAGCCGGTGAAAGCGGCCGAGGTTTTGCTGTTGTGGCGGACGAAGTAAGGCAACTCGCTATCCGTTCTAAGGATGCAACGGGCGAGATTGGTGTTGTACTTGAATCGATAAAGCTTGAAGCCGCTTCCCTCCAAGATGTGATGAAGCAAATCCATGAAGCCAGCACGCATACGGTGACAAACAGCGACAAGGCGCTTGACCACATCAAAGGCGTTTCAACTCAAGTCAGCCATATCAAAGGACAACTGGATTCAATTAATAGTGCCAGTGACCAACAAAGCCTTGCCGCAAATCATGTTAGTGACCAGGTAAGCGAAATAGGCCGAGAAACAAATGCCGTCATTAAAAACATGCATGATTTAGTGGATGAACTAAAACTACTTGAGAAAAACAATCGAGTATTATTGAACAACGTTGCTCACTTTATACTTTAAGCCAGCCATTGAATTGGAATGGCTTATCAAGGCAAGTGAAAAATCCGAAATAATTTTGGATACGAAATTGATGTACACCTATTCATTTCATTCTCAAGTTAAACCATACCTAAAATTGGCTTTAATATGTAGAACTTAAATAACAACTTAAGCACCTATTATTTAAATACGACATTCCTGACAACCCAATACCATACACCTCGAAAACTAAGGAAATAAACACAACTAGCAAACAAGGAGAGTCCTATTAACTCTTGAGAAAAATAAATTTCATTAATCTATTCAACTATTCGCTTCACCAGCAATTTTGCAACTTAAAATAAAACCTTAATATTAAATTTTTAAAAACAATAAGATAAAGCAATAATTTCGATTCACAAAAAAACAACAAAACAACACCAACCCGACCAAAAAAAACCACCAAGCGTACACATCACCATTGCATATAATTAAATTAAAAACACAAAGTCACAATAATTTAAATTGATTTAACTTAGCTATTTATGTAAATTCCAATCGCTTTTCAAAGCAATTGAATAATGGAAATAAAACCAAAACAAGGAATTATTTGTGAAAAATAAAATCTCTCTTATCGCGCTGTTAGCGAGTTCATTTAATCTTTATGCAAACAATGAGGCAACACTAATGCAAAACGTAAGTGATGCTTGTGGTGGCATAAAGAAGCCTGATTGGTCAGCAAACATGCGTTCTGCTGCCGACTCAGCAATAAAAGAACAGCTTTCAAGAATTGAAACCTACCAAACAGCAAAGGAAGAACTTAGCAAGATTTCTCCTAATTATATGCAAAGTTCGGCGTCTGTTGTTTTCGAATACAAAAATGGCGTACCTTTCAAGACTATTATTCCAGATTGCGACCAAAGAGTTTCATCTTTACAAAATGGATTAAAGTTACGTGACACGCAAATTGCAGCTAAACTGCAAAAAATTAAGCAAGATGAAGCTGACAGAATAGAAAAAGAACGACTGAAAGAACAAGCTCTAACAGAACAAGCTGAAAAACTAGCTGCTCAAAAACAAGAAATTGCTGAAAATGCAGGCTATTCAAATTTCTTGGGATCCTTTGAGGAAGTTAGAGTGAAGCTTCTTGATGGCATGTCCATGTCCGACTTTTCAGAGTATTTAGTGATCCCTGAAGATGGCGACCGATACCGCCTAGTGAACGTTACAGGCGACTACGCAATTTACGTAGGTTCTGATTGGGGTTCAGCTACACAAAGAAAGATTGCCCTGCTAAAGGAACCAAACGGTTTCTATGAAAGAAATGGTACATTGCCTAATAAAAACTTTATTTTAGTTGATACGCAGGAATTCAGTAATATCTTCACTGGGAATCAACAGATACCCGTATTTATTCAATCTGATGGTGCTTATGTATCATCTTTAGGTGATTCAGGTAGCTCTGGTGGTTTTTGGGGTTGGATTTTCTTGTTCGCTCTTGCAGGAGTAGCATTTAAATTTAAAGATCAAATAATTGCAAAAGCAAATGAACTAAAACCTCTTGCTGAAAATCTAAAAAAGAACCAATAAAATATTTCTTTACTGTAAAGGGCCGTAACAAAATGATTACGCCCTTTAAAATTAAGATAAAGTAAATTTAGTTATTACTTGCTTTCACAACGGGTAATGCCGCTTTTGTCCAGCCTTGATAATCCCCATTTAAATGAAAAAGTTCGATGCCCTTATCTTGCATCGCATCGATAAAGATTCCAGCCCTTCTTCCTGATCGACAATAAACAACAGCTCGCTTACCAACCAAGTCATTGAGTATAGATTGATGCTGTTCAATTTCATTAAATGGAACATTGATAGCACCTTTAAGATGACCTTCACTGAATTCGTCTTGAGTACGTACATCAATAATAAGATATGGCTCTGAAGTCATCTGATTGATGAGTAGTTGCTCAGCAGAAACCGTTTTTGGTGCTTCGTTTGCGAATGAAAAGCAGCTAATGAAAAGTGCAATAATGGCGAGTTTGTTCATACTAATCCCTCAAATACATTGAATATGCTTGTAGATTCAGTATGACAATACATTAAAGTAAGTGGAACTCAAATTGCGTTGGCAGTTGCATATTTTTACCACCAACGTAATTTGTTTGACTAACGATTGTTAAGACGCTTATAGAACGTTTAATTTCACATCAATGTTGCCACGAGTTGCATTTGAATAAGGACAAACTTGGTGCGCTTTTTCAACTAATGCTTCTGCCGCAGCTTGTTCAAATCCAGGGATGTGCACGTTAAGCACAACAGCGATACCAAATCCACCTTCAATTGGACCTATCGCCACTTCTGAATCAATCGTAACATCTTTAGGCAAAGCCACTTTTTCTTGTCCAGATACAAATTTCAATGCTCCGATGAAGCATGCAGCGTAACCCGCAGCAAAAAGTTGTTCAGGATTTGTTCCTTGTCCATCATCACCACCCAATGCTTTAGGTGTCGACAGCGAAACCGCCAAACGACCGTCATTTGACTTAGCTGTTCCTTCACGACCACCTGTTGCCTGAGCATATGCTGTGTAAGCTGTAGTTAAAAGTGTTTTCATTTTATCTCTCCAATTTAGTTTGCATGCAAAGTATATATCCTTTCGATTCTAGATTGCAATAACTTTGTGTGCAAAGTATTATTCACTTTATTGGAGGAGACTATGAAACACCCACAACTATTACTGAAAAACCAACTTTGCCATCGACTTTATCAAGCATCGAACCGCATAGTTCGTTCATATCGGCCACATTTGACGCAACTTGGTCTAACTTACCCACAATATGTCGTGATGATGGCACTATGGGAAGAAGACAATGTTGTCGTGAAAGACATCCTTGAGCGTACAACCATTGATGCGGGGGCGCTTAGCCTCATTCTGCAAAAGTTAGCCGAAAAGCAACTTATAAACGTGGTTGCAGCCGAAGAAGACAAGCGCCAAAAGGTCATTAAGCTGACGTTGTCAGGCAAAGAGATGTCTGAACATGCCGCACCGATCCCTGCGCAAATGCGCTGTACGTTTTCAGATTTAAGTGATGATGAAGTTAACCAACTTATTGCGTTACTAGATAAGTTAAATTCTCTCAACGAGGGTTGTGACAACAATGATTGAGTATGCGCTCGCTAAACTGAGCTCTCGTCTAAATCATATCCGCGAAATGGTGCCTGAGCATACGTATGATGTTATCTGGGACTGCTGTTGTGATCATGGGCTACTTGGCCTGTCACTCATGAATTCAAATAGCACTCGCACAGTGAAGTTTGTGGATGTTGTGCCGACCATTATGGAACAATTGAATAAACAGCTTTCAGTCCATGCACCTGAATACATAGAATGGTCAACATTATGCGAAGATGTATCTACATTACAGCTGTTACCAACACAAGATAGACATTTGGTTCTTCTTGCGGGTGTTGGTGGCGAATTAAGCGCGCGGTTTATTGAGCAAATATTAACAAATAACCCCACTGTTACCATCGACTTTTTACTTTGCCCAGTACGTGATCTTTTCATGTTACGAAAAACGCTTATAAAAAAACAACTCGCGCTTCTGGATGAAAAATTAGTCACAGACAATAATCGTATTTATGAAATACTCTATGTCTCAACTCGCGCACAGGAAAAAACAATTTCACCTGTCGGAGAAAAAATTTGGCAAACAAACACGCTTGAATCACAGCAAATTGCGAAGCACTATTTAGCTATGTTAACCAAGCACTATGAACGCGCAGCCAATCGAAGTGCTATTGCAGCCGAAGCGTTAAACCTATACCGAGGCGTCAACGTATTCTCAGACTAAGTGGGTGTGGCAAAGGTAAGTTCAAATTTCGCCTTGTTCTCATCTCCCTCCCACGGTGTTACTAATTTACATGTAACACCAACACCATAATGCTCCGCCATTCCCTGCAATGTGCCTTCGACTAACGTGAACATTCTGCGTGAGGAACAATAGATTAAATCGGCTTGCGTTGGTGAATGCTGAATATAGTCAAAGCTTGGAGGAATCGCGTCAGGGTACAATTTCTTAAGTTCAACTTTATGTAAATCATCTAATTTCTTTAAAATGGGTGCTGGATGTGGAAAATCCGTGAATTCGGGCGGCAACAAGGTAATAAGGCGAGCGTAAAGCCATTTACCAAAAGCGTAGTGAGCTTGCTCATGGCTTATCCCCAGCGCAGACACAGCGTGATCAACTATTTCCAACAATTGTTCATCGGGGTAGTTTTCTGTTCTTACAAATCGGCTTTCGGTGTCAAAGCTGCATGCATCGAGAATATCAAAAAGCTGTTCTTGTCCTGCGATTTCCTCAATGAACGCTTCTAACAAATTGAAAATATGACCTTTCATGCATCATCCTCTCTCTTCTCAATGATTGGAAGCTCAACCAAAAACATCGTCCCTTCACCTAGTGTACTTTCTACTTTGATAGAGCCATTGTGTTGATGAATGATGTCCATCGAAATAGACAACCCTAGTCCCGTGCCTTTTCCCGCAGGTTTCGTCGTGAAAAAAGCATCAAACACTTTTTGCGTAATCTGTTCATCCATGCCAATACCATCATCACGAAACGTGATGACCACTTTGTCTTGTGTTTCATAAGTTGAAACCCATAAATGCCCTCGACCTTCTATAGCTTGCCCTGCATTTAAAATAAGGTTTAAAAACACTTGGCTTAATTTCCCTGGTGAGCAGTACAAATCTTTCTTTATTGAAAAATCAGTAATTACCTCAACATGATACTTAATTTGCCCCGCGGCTAGATGCAAGGTCTCTTTGAGCAGATGGTCAATATTGACCCATTGTTTTTCATCTTCCCCTTGTCGAGCAAATGAACGTAACTCCCTGACAATCGCGGCAATTCGATTCATACCTTCCAATGTTTCTTCCAGTAAATCAGGGATGTCCTTTCGCAACATATCGATATTAAACCGTGCGTCCAATGCTTGAACGTCACTTGGAACAAGTCCTGCGGACTTTTTTAGCGAATCTTGATAGTTCAAAAGCGACAATACGTACTGTTGCAACACTTCCAGATTACACATCGTAAAGCCAGCAGGCGTATTAATCTCGTGTGCAACTCCCGCAGCAAGTTGCCCAATGGAAGCCAGTTTTTCTTGTTGAACGAGCTGTGTTTCGTGAGCTTTCAAGGATTCAAGTGTTGAAGACAATTGTTGATTTAGCTCATACAACATTCGAGATCTTGTTTCGAGTAAATCTTCAGCACGTTGCCGCCCTGCTTTTTCTCGCGCTAATTGACGCTTGATTAGTTCAAGCTCTTTTTCCACCGACGAGTTAGCAACCATAGGAAAAGAAAAGAAGAATCAGATAACTTAAGTATGGATCGATATTTTAACGGATCAAGAAAACACCAATAATCTCGTACTACACAAAATCATTGCCATACTTTCGTTTGATTAAATAGAAAATTACCTCCAATAAAAAGGGAACCTAACTACCTCAGGTCCCCTTTTATCTCGTTGAACTTATTCCGCGCTATTTGCTTTCACATTTAGCTATCATGGTTTGGTTGAACGCTTTAGCATAATCGAGTGCTTGTTTTCGCCATTTAGGATCGAGACGTTTATCTACGGTATCTCCAAGTCCTTCAACATGGCGAATACCGCATGCCGTTTTCAATCGCAGTTGCTCCGCCGGATCATCAACCCCAACCACAGTCGTACCACGATTAGCCAATGCAATTAATCGATAATCGTGTTGTTCACTGTAGGCGTTTGCATCCGCAGAAGCGTCCGCATTCATCAGCCAACTGAATGGCGCTGGAATAGGCTCTTTCATCGGTGACTCTGCAGCTTGTTCAGACTTGTTACAACCACTTAGAGTAAACGCTAAACATGTCACCATCAAACATATACGTTTCATCGTGCTTTCCTTCCTCTACGCAGCGCAAGCAAACCGAGTAATGCGGCGCCAAAGCCGACACTTCCGCCGCCGCTGCTAGAGTTTGAACTACTTTTCGCAGAAACAGTGATAGTCGATGTAGCACTCGCCTGCGCGCCATTCCCATCTCTGATGGTATAAATGATGGTTTCAGTTCCTGTGAAACTTGCACTCGGTGTGTAACGCACACCGTTTTCCGTCTTGACCACTGAACCTGCACCATTGTATGCAAGGCTGGTGATAGTTAGTATGTCGCCATCAACATCCGTGTCGTTGCTCAATACATTAAGATCCACCGCTGCAGAACCTTGAGTAACACGGAAGGAATCATTGTTCGCAATCGGTGCATCATTCACAGGCGTCACCGAAACACTTATCGGATATAAGCTACTTTCAATTACCCCATCCGACACGGCAACATTCACGATTAAATCACCATTGAAATTCGCCGCAGGCTGAATTGTATTACCATTGAACGTATAGTTGCTCCCTTCCCGAACCGCTACTGTTATTTGTGATGGAGCACTATCAGGGTCTACCACTTGTATATCTGATAACGAGAGTGAAAACGCCGTGTCTTCCGCCACACTCAATGCATTTTGACCTACCACTCGAGGGGCATCATTTACTGGTATAATGTCGACATTAAGCTGGTACACATCACTTTGCGCAATGTTATCGGTAGCAACCACATTGACACTTAAGCTACCCGTAAAGTCCGCTTGTGGCGTCACGGTATTATTACTCACGCTATAATTTGTGCCAGCCAGTACGTTAATCGACAAGTCAGTTAGCGCGCTATCAACGTCTGTAATGATAAAGTTTTGGCTAGAGACAGTAAAACTTGTATCTTCTTCCACTATCAGGCCTGCACCACTGATGATTTTCGGCGCATCATTTACCGCATTGATGTTAACCGTTAATGTGTATTGGTTACTGTCAAACTTACCATCGTTCACCGTAACAGGCACCGAAAGTACGCCACTAAAATCAGCCGCTGGCAAGATACTCGTTCCATTGACCGTATAGTTAGTGCCGCTCAAAACATTGAGTGAAAACGCCGCTGGAAATTCGCTATCCGCGTCGTTAACAACTAAATCAGTTAACTTGATTGCTGTTAAGTTATCCTCATTTCCAACAATTGGTTTCTGTCCGACTATTTGCGGAGCAATAACATTCGGTTTGCCTGAGATGGTAAATGCACCCTCATTCACCGCGAAGAAGATGTTATCCGAACAACGTACCATTAATCGGGCATTTGCGCTCTGCAAAGAGGGGACATTGATCATTTCGCTGCCGTCGTTAGGCGTATTGCTTCTTATGACTGTAGAAAACGTTTCTCCATCAGCCGCTAAGACCAAATCCACATTACTGCATGAAATAGGTGAAGCCGTTGTCCCTGCGACATTCCAAGTTATGGTAGGGGTATCATTTTCAGACCAAACAGCATTTTTTAAAGGCGCTGTGACTTCAAAACGCTGAGCTGTCGTCACGGTGGTGACTTTCATCAAATCAGAGGCGACATTTCCTTTCTCGTCTCTGGCGATAAGTTTAAAATTCATCGTTCTTGACGTCGTAGGATATGACTCACCAATGGTCGTTTTATTTGCGAGTACGTCACTTAAACGCGGAAAAACTCGCACAGGTTCAGCTGTCGGCATCCAAGCTCTAAAGATAGGTCGAGACCCGTCATCCACCATTGTCGCCGCACTTGATGACGATGTTCCTAGATCAAATTGTTCCCAAGAATAACGAAGTGCGTCTCCATCTGTATCGGATGCACTGCCTGTGAGTTTAAACGCCGTATTCGCCGGAATGGTGTAATCACTTCCCGCATTCACCGTAGGCGCGACGTTTGTGCTCGGAGTTAGCGTACCACAGGTGGCTGAAGTGGTTATGTAGTTACGCATCTGCTCGACTGAGTGTGAGTGGAAAAAAGCATCTGAATTACTTTGCAAGTTCTCTTCGCCACAAATACCCGCATAGGCCATGATAGTCGAACCACTGCCAGGCTCATAGGCATCGTCATTTGAACGATTACCACATGCGCCATTAGTACCATTGAAACTATGAGCACCGCCAAATTGGTGACCCATCTCATGGGCTACATAATCGATAACAAACGGATCGTTCGTTGGACTACTCGAGCCCGTCATACCACCCCATTTATAGCTGTCATCACAAACAACACCTAAGTATGCAACACCGCCGCCTCCAGTATTAAACACATGACCAATGTCGTAGTTACTGACGCCAATCGCGTCATTTACAACGGCTTGGTTGGCATCTAAATCGTCATCTGTATTGTTGTAAGGGTCGGTCGCGGCATCCGTAAAGATGATGGCATCATTGTTTGCTACAAGCTCAAGTTGAACACCTAAATCGACTTTGTAGACTTCGTTAATGCGGTTTAGCGCTGTCACCATTGATGCAAGAGCTAATGCCTTAGTGCCTCCGTGAAACGCGGTGTATTCGCCTGCTGCAGCAATGGCCACACGATAGGTTTTAATTCCTCCAGCGAGTTTGGTATTTTGCATCGGCTTTGATGATTGCTCACGCGTAACACGCAATACCTTATCTTTAATCGAATCAGAAGGTACTGTATTCGCCTTAAAGTAACTTATGTGTGCCGCACGGTTACTTTGCTTAACGGGGTCAATAAACGCGCGCTGGCCGTTGTATAAGAACATGCCGTGAAAGCCGTGAGGGGTAATGTCAAAACGACCTCGGTTTAACGGATTGCCTTCTTGAACGCCTTCAAAGGTTCTAAATTCAGGGTATTTCTTCTGAAGTTCACTCGCGTAAACCGGTGAATCAGTAAGTTTAAAACGAACAAGTTGTCCGTCTGGCATGGGCAACAACACCTGAAATTCGGTTTTAGATGAATTCAACAAAAATTGACTCAACTCCACCATATTCGCATCGATCGAGTACGCATTGTGTACCATCAAATTGTCTGTCGCCACCGTCGAAGCGGCCTTTAACTTTGCGCTTTCTAGCCAAAAATTAGGCTGTGCCAGTACACATGAAGGCGCAAGTGCCATCATGCTACCCGCCAGTGCACAACTGAATATGGTCAACTTTTTCATCTAATTCCTTCCCTCTTTAACTAATTTAAATGCTGAATTCACGTAAAACACTTTCATTGTTGGCAATAATTTAAGTACCAAGACGGCGTTGGTAGCACCTCATTCCTGACTTCGCGTTTGATATTGCTAGTTAGCTGAGCATTACCCGACGTCAAGCCAATCATGGCTCGATAAAGTTCTACTTCTTCGTTCAAGCCGTACTTGAACATCATTTCTTGCCAGTGCTCAGGTAAATTCAATCTGTCCTTTGAAAACTCAGAAGCCATTATTTCCACAATCTTCTGCATTACGCTGAAATGTAGTAGATACTGAGTATTATTTCTTGGCACTTGTTGAATAATTTCTTTCACCGACTGCGCATATCGCCAAAAACCAGCTCGATTTCGTTGTACCAGTTGAACATGCAGTAAATTCAAACCCGAAATAGCCGCGCGTTCGAAATCATGCGCTAATGAAAACCGAACAAACGCCTGCTGGTAAAATTCTGAAGCCCTGTCATAATCTTTTTCTGCTTGGTAGTACATCCCTAATTTATGGCTCAATCGTGATGAATAAAACGTTTCTTTGGACAACGTTTCCACTTCTTGCAGCACATGTTTGGCGTCATCTAACTTTCCTTGTTTGAGCAATATTGAGTGCAAATTCAACGCTATTTTGACTAACTGTTCTGTATCGTTATTTTCTAGCGCTCGTTTTTTTGCGCATTCGTACGCCCTTCGCGACTGCTCAAACGCGTTCAGATGCTTCAGTAAAATCGCCCAGTTGTTCAATAACTTGTGTTCACTGCTTCGAAAATAAACGGCGTAATCTGCGCTCGTTAAGCGAAGCGCGACAGCGTTAAAGAGTGCAACATCTTTAGTTTCAACTGCCGCGCGTAAAACAAAAATATGCTCTAAATAAGCCCCCTTCGAGGGACTTCGCTTCTGCACAGCATCCCAACGTTCCATAAAAGCCTCAGGGGTATGTTTCAATGTGTGTTTCATCTGCGCAAAGTCAGGCGGGGCCCCAGCACAAACGGCTAAAGCAACGAAATAAAATGACAAACAAACGAAAGCTAAGTAATTCACATATATAGAAAACAAATTTGGCTTACCCAAATCCTATCCAAATAAAACAGGAGCAGCAATCGAACTTCACGTAGTTTTGTGAACAAGCGTAAAGATTATACGAATCCATCAATCCGTTTCGCTTTGGCCATGCTATATTTTCTTAAGATGGTTTTTTATTAGAGAACGACTAGATGCCGCATAGAGAGCGCCCTTTTTTCTATACAACGGAATTTGAGAAAGAAAGTTTATTGCTACGCGCCAAAGCGACTGGCCACGGCAAGGCAGAGGAAGTGCAGCAAATGTTTGATGTCCTTATACTTATCGCCAAAGAAAAAAATCTGACCCGATTATTGATAAATGTTGAAGAGTTAACACTAGATTATTCCAGTGAGAAGATGATTAATATTCTCTTTCATATCGAACAACAGCACTTGGACATCTCAATCGCCCGCGTCATTAATCAAAATGAGTTTAAGAACGATCTCATTGAGTTATTTGCAGAAAAACACAACTTAAAAATCAAGAATTTCACCTGTGAAGCTCCCGCCATTGAGTGGCTAAACAATCAATAGCCCGCAACAAAATTAACAAAACCACACAAAAGATTACACGTTTACTTATATTTACAAAACAATCGCAAGCCAAATAAGAAGCAATATCAACTATCTATCACTCTACGTCATCGCCACGCACCTTGAACTAGACCTACCTACCTTTATTTTAAGCCTAAAATCCGTACACTGCGCACCAAAGACAACGCTGTCATAATCGATTCTAGAGAGGTATTCATTATGAAAATCAATTATTTGCTGAGTAAACTTAAAGTGACAGCGAAACTGAGACTCATTATTGTCTTAGCCAGTGTCATTATCATCACTTTGCAATGGTTGTCAGCCAGCAAATTAAAATCGACTATGATAGAAGAGCGACAAAACAAAGCCGTTACGCTCGTTCAAACGCTTGAATCTCAGTTGAATTCAATAGCCGTTAATGATTCTCTTGATGAACAATCGAAAAAACGAGCTGCCATTGAATTGCTCAACAATTCACGATATGAACCATCAGGCTATTTTTTCCTATTTTCCAATAGTGGCGACATGGTCGCTCACCCGATTAAGCCAGAATTAAACGGTCTGTCCATGGTTTATCATAGCAAACCTTTTATTTCTAACGCATTTAGGCTTTTTGTTGAGACGGCTAAACGCCATGGAGAAGGGTTTGTGCGTTATGAATGGCCGAAACCGGGCTCTTCCGATCAAGAAGAAAAACTTTCATTTGTTAAACAGTTACGTTTCTTTGACTGGATCATCGGCACGGGAATTTATCTTACTGACGTTGAAAAACAATACCAAGATACGCTTGTTCAGTTGCTGATTGAAACGATTGCCTATGTGGCCATACTGCTAACGCTATCATCGCTTGTGGCTAGAAACATCATAAAGCCTTTGAATAAAATGACACGCACGATGACCGACATTGCGCAAAATAAAGACTTAACCATTACCTTAAAAACTCAAGGCAATGACGAGCTTGCTACGATGGCTCAAGCGTTCAACGAAATGGCCGCTGACTTTAGAGAGGTCGTAAACAGCATTAATGATAACACCTGTGCTTTAGCATCCTCTGCAGAAGAGCTCGCTTGTGTAACGAATCAAATTCAACAAGGTATTGCGCAGCAAAACGCGGATACCGACATGGCCACCCAACAAATTGGGCAAATAGAGCAATCGGCTGCTCAGGTTTTCCAGCAAACTCAAGAGGCGCTTAACAAAGTAAACCACACGACCCAGCTGACTGAGTCTGGATTACAGAGCCTAGTTCAAACAGTTGAAAGTATTGAACAAATTTCAAAACGTGTCGACTCTGCTACGATAGCCGCGAGTCACTTACAACAGGCGTCTAGCCAAATTGAGATAGTTTTGGAAGTAATTAACAAGATTACCGAACAAACGAACCTCTTAGCACTTAACGCCGCGATTGAAGCCGCTCGCGCGGGTGAGCAAGGCCGTGGCTTTGCCGTTGTTGCCGATGAAGTCCGAACACTTGCAATGCGCACTCAGCAGTCAACTCTCGACATTCAAACGATTATTTCCGAAATACAGAAAGGCGTTGAAACCACCGTAAATGATATGATGACCTGCAAGACTGCCACTGAACTTAGTATCTCGTTGAGCCAGCAATGTAATGATGCGCTCTCAGCTATTGATGCTTCCGTCACTGAAATTAGCGAGATCAATCGTTTAATTGCCGAAGCGTCTGAATCACAAAGTTCGGCGGTTTCCGATGTAGTGCAAGGCATGCTGGGCATTTCAAGCGTGGCTGAACAAACTGAAACGGGCGCAAAGCATACACAAGCGTCTAGCCATCAACTAAGTGAAATGTCGTGTGAATTGAACTCGATGGTGAATCAGTTCAAAGTAGCCTAACAGCAAAACTGCTAACCAGATCCAAAAGAACAAGACCAAGTCGCCAAATCTTTCGAGAAGGCGACTTTTACCTAAGCAGTAACTGTGGCAACATAAAATTCGTATATGGCATTTACAACAGGCAACTCATGGAACTGAATTTTTCATCCTTTAACCCACTTCAAATTTATCATTTAATGACGCAAACCATCATTCCAAGACCCATTGCTTGGGTTCTGACGGATTCAGGTCATAAAAACTATAACCTTGCGCCTTTTTCTTACTTTACCGCTGTATCGAGCGCACCGCCGTTATTAATGTTTTCTGTGGGTAAAAAACCAAATGGTGAAGTCAAAGATACGGTTAGAAACATCCTTGAGAACAAGCATTGTGTAATACATATTGCTTCAAGTCATGATGCCGAGTTAGTCACCAATACTGCGGCTACTCTCGACCATGGCGAATCTGAAATCTCGCGCAATAATATCGACGTAGTGGATTTCAGCGGCTTCCCCTTGCCACGAGTTAAGCAATGTACGATAGCGTATGGTTGCGAACTCTATGAAATAAAAGAAGTAGGTGATGTACCTCAAACGCTAGTGTTCGTCGAAATAAAAACCTTGTATTTGGATGACCAAGTCGTCGAATTAGATGCTAAAGATCGTCTTAAAATCCAAGCAGATAAGGTCTCCCCTCTCGCACGACTCGGCGCTGGAGATTATGCAGGGATAACCGCACCTTTCGCGATTGCAAGACCTGATTAACCTTCTCCGCCATGGGGAATGTAAGTCATTACATTCCCACGTTTGCCAAATTTAATCCGTCAGAACCCGCTTCGTCACTTTAAAGTTAGAAATGAGTCACTCGTTTTGATGCTCAATTACTCGGCTAACAATGAAATCCACGCGTCAACATCCGCAACAATAAACTCAATCCGTTTGCTGTCACGAATCGTCACGCGAAACGCGTCTGTTGTGATTGGAATAAAGCCTGCGCCTTTACCGGTGCATTTTTCAATATGTGTTATATCAGTGCGCTCAAAATGATAAGGGCCAAGTGGCAGCATTTTATTTGAAGGTTCGAAATGCAACTGCGAGTCAGTTAATGAAAGCTTGCCATCTGCTTTTGCAGCACCCATTTGAATTGAAGCAGGAGATGAAAAAAGTACATTTTGCGTCATACAACATTCCCTTAATAGCGATAAAATCCCATATACTTTACGGTGTTTTCCATTCTAGCAACAGTGTCCTTTTACACTAGTCACTATGACATTTAGCACTGTTCGACATGGGTACAGTTTGTCATAATGGTATAATCAATAAGAACAATAATCATCTCTCGATGCAAAATACCATCAAACATACTGCAGATTGGCGCCTTTCTACTGTAGCTTCGTGGCTCGCTGTGACTATCGCTTGCGTGTTTTATACTCCATCCACATTGACCATATTGCTTCAATTACCGGTTCACTTTCTTATTCTTTTTTTATTATTGGCGATTATTCGTAAGCCAAACGACAATGTCGCACTCTATGCGAGTGGTTATTTTCTCTTAATTACTTGCCTATTTCCGCTTACGAATACAAGCCTCGTTCTTATCCATATGGCAATGTTTTCCTCCTTATTCAGCGCGCATTTTAAGCCCGCGACATTGATTGGATGTATCCTTGCTTTACTTGCGACCTACGGTGGTATTTTGCAGTTTTACACGCATGAAACGATACCTTGGGTGACACTTGCAATTTGGGGTGTTTTTGCCATTTTTAATGGCATTCTTAGCCGCCGTTTTGTTGAAAGTCTCAACATGCATTACCAATCTAGACAGAACTACAAAGAACTCAAAGCGACGCAAAATATGATGAAGGCAATGAGTGCAGAGCAAGAGCGCTTAGCCCTATCTCGCGAGCTGCATGATTCTCTCGGCCACAAATTAACAGCGCTCTCGATCAATCTCGATTTTTTGAAACGCAAAGCACCCCAAGAGATGACAGAAACCGTCAATCAATGCCACGCGCTAAGCCAAGAAATCCTCGCAGAGGTCAGGCAAATTGTTTCTGCACAACGCAACGACTTTGGTCTAATTAAAACCACACTTACGGATTTATTTCGTTCGACGCCTTCCTTAAAATGCACGCTTGAGATTTCACCCAATTTGGAACCGCTCCCACAACACATTGGGTTGTGCGTCATTCGCTTTTGTCAGGAAATGATCAGCAATACGTTAAAACACACAAATGCTTCTGCTATTGACATTGTTCTCTCACGAGATGAAACCGAAAAAGACGCTCCCATCGTGGTCACTGCAATGCACAACGCGCGCGAATCCGTGTTACCTAAACTTGGCAACGGCCTAAAAGGCATGAATGAACGTGTCGCTATGCTCGACGGCGAATTTACGCAGCGTCTGTTGAACAATGCACTGATTAGTGAGCTCAAGATCCCGTTCAATCGTTCAACTCCGGAGGTCGCTTAACATGATCTCGTGCTTACTCGTTGAAGACCAAAACTTGGTGCGACTTGGCCTCAAAAATTTATTAGAACTCGATGAAGACCTTTGCGTAAAAGCAACCGCGGAAGACGGCATAGAATGCATGGAGCGGTTATCTGTTGAGCATTTCGACATCATTTTACTCGATATGCGTATGCCGAAAATGGGTGGCCTTGATGTATTAAAAGCAATGCAGGAACAAAAAAACCACACGCCAGTTCTTATCATTACTACGTTTGAAGACTGTGATGTGTTAGTAGAAGCCATCACTCTGGGTGCGATGGGATACATATTGAAAAATGCCGAGTTAGAGCATCTTCTGAGTGCCATCAAAGCCGTGTGTAATGGGCAGCAAGTATTGCAACCTGCACTAACACGTTATTTATTAACGTCCAGTCATTCCACACCATCCGCACTTACTGAAAAAGAGTTAGAAGTACTCAAATGTCTGTCTTTAGGCATGTCTAACCGAGTCATTGCGCAGACCCTAAATAACTCAGAAGGCACTATCCGCAATCACGTTTCAACTATTCTTGCAAAACTAGAGGTCGCCGATAGAACGCAAGCCGTCATTAAAGCCATAAACGAATCGCTTGTGTAATACCCACACTTTCCCGTAATCTGAAGCCTATTCTTTGCTCGGCAAAACAGTTCGAGGAATTAAATCCGTAAACAATCAGCATTAAACTGGAGCTGATTTTTACATCGTATTTAAGATTATAAGGAAAATAAATGGTCGTTTATATCTACGCAGCGTTACTCGGGTTTCTCTATGTGTTTTTGAGTTTTCGCGTTATTTTTAGACGTAAGAAGCTACGTGTTGCACTCGGTGATAACAACAACATCGACATTCAACGCGCTATCCGTGCGCATGGTAACTTCGCCGAGTACGTTCCTTTTACCTTATTGCTTATTTATTTAGTTGAAACCGCCTATCAATCTCCTTTACTCGCCCATGGCCTTGGTCTTGCGCTTTTCATTGGCCGCTCGCTACACGCCCTGAGCATTTCGCGCCAACCTGAACCACTCATTTTGCGCCAAATCGGCATGGCTCTGACGTTTAGCGTTATTCTGACATCGTCAGGGCTGCTGCTTGCAAATGCCCTGTAAAACTAGAATTTGCATTCTTGCAGAATAAAATCGATTACCGCTTGTGTTCGTTGAGGTAACTGTTTTCGAGATGGATACACTAATGAAAACACAAGTGGCTTGCCTCGAAACGACGGAAATAGTGGAATAAGCTGACCCGTTTGAAGTTCATCTTTGACCATGCTCGGCAATAACACCGCAATACCTAAGCCCATTGCAGCCATGATTTGCACGTGACGAGGTGAATCACATTGATGAAAGTGCGTTGGTTTTACTATGTGTAACGCTTCCCCTTCATAAAACTCCAAACCATTATTGGAAGCCAACTGTGTTAAACAAATCCATGGTAGCGCAGAAAGTTGGTCAATTGTGTTAGGCAGTCCGTGTTGTTCGATAAACGCAGGGCTCGCAAACAGACCAAAGCTATCTTGATGAAGCGGTCTTGCAATTAAACTGCTGTCTTTTGGAATGCCAACCCGAATGGCCAAGTCAATTTGTTGTTCCACCAAATTAAGCGGTTTGTCATCCAGTACAAAATCCAACGTCACTTTTGGAAATTGCTCAACAAACTTAGGTAGCAAAGGAATGATAAACTGCTCAGCGACGTCTTGATTCATGGTCAGGCGCACTACGCCACTTGGCTCTTCTGCAACGAGATCCTGTTCGATTTCTTGCAGTATCAATTCAAGCTGCTTCGCTTTTTCATAAAGCTTCTCGCCTTCCATAGTCAGTTGCAGGGAACGCGTATTTCGATGCAAAAGTCGTACATTTAGCTGCAATTCGAGCGTGCTGACTTGCTCACTCACTCGAGAACGACTTGTTGCCATTTTACGTGCAGCACCAGCAAAACTTCCTGCGTTTATCACTTGCACAAAGACATTCAACAACTTAAGCGTATTCGCGTTGATTGTAATCATTTTCCGAACACTCTATTCATTTTTAGCCATCTTATGGTGACAGCGCTTTTATTGCAAACTTACTTCATTGAATTTATTCCTTATCAAATTTGGAGAAAACCATGATTGCAATAACGGGTGCTAACGGCCAACTTGGACAACTTGTCGTCAAATCATTAACGGGCAAAATCAACGCATCAGAAATCGTTGCGCTTGTACGCAATAAAGCACAAGCGGCAGAACTTGACGCGCTTGGAGTCACCATTCGCGAAGCCGACTACGACGATGTCGCCTCCTATGTAAAGGCATTAGAAGGTGTTGAAAAAGTCTTACTTATTTCGAGCAATGCGATTGGTCGTCGCACTGCACAACACAACAATGTGATTGAAGCAGCAAAATCCGTCGGCGTAAAACAGCTCGTGTACACCAGTTTGTTGAAAGCGGACACGTCACCGATGTTATTGGCTGAGGAGCACAAAGAAACAGAAAAATTGCTGGGTGAAAGCGGTCTTGCTACCACTATCTTGCGCAATGGTTGGTATGTCGAAAACTACACAGACAACTTAGCTGCGTCATTGGAATACGGTGTATTAACTGGTGCTGCGAAAGAAGGTGTGATCAGTGCCGCGACACGTCAAGATTACGCTGAAGCGGCTGCCAATGTGCTCACTCAAACCGGTCACGAAAATAAAACCTATGAACTTGCCGGAGACGCTGGCTTTAGTCTTGAACAACTTGCAGAGCAGGCAAGCCAAGTAACCGGAAAACCGTTAGCCCCTCGTTTCATCGGCCAATCTGACTTTGCCGCGTTTCTCACTCAAGTCGGTTTACCTGAGGGGTTTGCGGCAATGCTTGCGGATTCTGAATACCGCATTACTCAAGGCTGGTTAGAAGACAATTCAAAAACATTGTCAAAACTACTTGGCAGACCAACGACGTCTTTAGCAACTGTTTTAAAAGCGCGTTTTAACTAAATTGATTTTCAAGTGCGAGGCATAAGCTTCGCACCTGTTCCTTATTTCGTTTTCGTCCATTTTTCCAAAATGGTGAGGTCATTTTCTAGGCCTTCATGGATCCAAACACCATTTTCCAAACGACAACCAAAATCGAACGTTTTTCCCCATATTCCTTCGTACGTACTGACGTCAACTGTTTCAATGTAGCGCCCATTCGCTGATGAATAATGTCCACTTGCCGCCACTTTCACCTTACCATTTGGCATCCATGTAATAAAATGTACCGTGCCATCCACTAGGGATTTTCGACTTAAGGTTGATTTGTCTTTAATTTCACCGACAACAACACCTGCGCTGTTTGTATATTTCGCGTAGTTAAGCATCCAACTCCCCTCTAGATTTTCGGTTGAACACGTAGACTCTGATGCCAACGCGACGAAAGGCAGACTGCACAACACAATGGTAGCGACTGATTTTGCATTCATTTATCTTTCCTTCTAACTTGGTCATTAGCAACCTAACATATTGATCCCGCAGTTGCTTTGCTAATTGTGTTGAAGAATATGGAAATTTTTCAACTTGTTATTGGCTTCGTAAGAATTAGTGCATAAGCTAAGATGCAGAAACGTTTACCAATCAAAAAGGAATTCCATGACTAGTTCAAAAACCGTGATCATAATGCGCCATGCTCGCGCTGAAGCGCTTCGCGATGAATTACTCGACATTGACCGACATCTGACAGCAACGGGTACAAAGCAAGCCAAAAAAGCGATGCGTTTTTTAGACAAACTTGAACTTGTCCCAGACAGAATCGTATCCAGCCATTATATTCGTGCGTTACAAACCGCAGAACACCTTGTAAAACAAGCAAGAAAATTGGATAAGTCGAGTGACATAGAATTGGTTGTTGAAGAGGCACTGGGACTTGCAGCCCCGATGAAAAAGTTTACAGATTGGCTCACGCAGTCCTTTGACGAATTGCCCGACGTTACCTTAATTGTGAGTCATGAACCGAATATCTCACGTTACCTCGGGTATTTGCTTAGTAGTAAAACGTCAGTGTACAACGTAAAGAAAGGCTCGCTTGCTATCTTCACATTAGAGTCGCCCACAAACGCCAAACTCAATACATTTGTTCCACCCAAATTAATGTAAAAAAGAGGGCTTTCGCCCTCTTCCGGGAGAATTAAAAGTCTTGAATGAGGGGTTGGTTTTGGCCAAACTCAAAGACATTCACCTTGCCACATTGCGCAAAATGATTATTCGATTGATACGGTGTTCCCGTTTGCTGAATATCGCTTTCCCAACCTTGGCCATTTTTCACAAACGCTTTCACTTCAAACCAGCCATTTACGGTATTGGCGCAATCCATATCAGCATCTAACATCCAGTAATGATCACCCCACTGATTGAGAGGTGTTTCACCATATCCGTCGACTGAAACCGTGCGTTTTGTTCCCCAGGCGATTGGCCACACGTTGGTCGTCCAGTCCAATGCACTGCCCTCAGCGCCTGCGCCTTGAGCCGCTTCGAGGCCTTGCCAATCTAGATAATTATCGCCTTGTTTCCAGCTCTGAGTGGTGGTATTGAGTAAATTGTTGTGTCGGATCGGCAGAGCACATAGCTGCGCATTCACGTAGCAGTCCTTCCCTTGCGATGCCGCATAAGCATAGTCAATACCACCGCGAACAAACATATCTTGACCTGACTGAGTTTGTGCTTTGACAAAGACGACGGTGCGCTTCCAATTCGCAGACGATGAGCCCTCAAGTTTAGCACCTTTGTGAATCGCTAAAGCATTCATTGCGGAGACATTGACACGCGCAAAACCGTTTGCGTCAACTTCGATAGTTTGGCCTGAGCACGATGACTTGTCCGCGTTCATTGACCCTGAAAGCACGTCACAATAGTGGCCTCCACTAAGACCTGTTTGCAACGTCTGTTGCATAGCCCCACTTTCTCGGTTAATTGCGACAAACCCACTTGCCCCTCGTGAAAACGCGATTTGGTTATTACCATTGTCCCACCAGTTCGACACTTGCCACACATCATTCGTGTTGTTTCTAAAATCAACGGCACCCGATATTTTTTGATGACGGTGTTCACACTGCCAACCATCACCAAAACAATTTAAATTCGCTCCAGCGTGCACAGGATAAGTCGGCCCACCTGCATCCGTGTCATGATGGTAGTCAAAACTCGACATCACTTTTGGATATCCATACGGATACGCCAACATGAACACATTTGCTAAATCATAGAGGGCTCCGTCTTGATAGGTAACCACGTTACCTGCACCACCATGTCCTCGTTGATTGTCGTGATTGTCCACGAACACCACCGCTTTGTAGCTTGGCATCATCCCCCAAGCTTCTCCAAAGTTACTTAGCCACGCAAGCTTACCGGATTTGAAGGTTTCTCCTAATTTGGTCGTATACTTAAATTCTGTCACTAAGCCATTTCCAAAATACTCGCTCGCTGAAACAGCCTCGCCACCTTGATCAATCACTTCCTGAAAGACGAACGGCGTACCATTTACTTGACTCAGTACACTCGCAATGTCCGACGCAGCCATATGTTTGCTGGCATCCAGTCTAAATCCCGCGACCCCAACCGATACAAGGTCATTTAAATAACCAGCCAATTTACTTTGCACGTAGGATGAACCAGTATTCAAATCAGGCAAACTCACCAGTTCACAGTTCTGTACTCGCCATGGATTATTGCCGTAATCCTCATTGTTTATTGCGCATGTATCGTGAAAATCCCACGTGGTGTACATCGGAAATTGCTTCAACGTAAACGCCGTACCTGCCACCCCTTGCCCACTGCCCGCAGCCATATGGTTGATCACTGCATCAACGTAAATGTTTACCCCGGCAGCCTTACAACGTGTAACCATATCCACAAACTCAGCGCGGCTGCCACCTCGACTGGTGAGTGCATAGCTTACAGGTTGATAACGTGTCCACCACTGATCACCTGTTACATGTTCATTTGGTGGTGAAACTTGAACTGCCGCGTACCCTTTTGGTCCAAGATAGGTTTCGCATTCTTTTGCGACGTCTTGCCATGACCACTCGAATAAGTGAACAAACGTGGTGGGCGCTGCAATCGCGCTATTTTGGCATAGTGCGCCTAGGCCAAATAAGACCCCGACTTTGAGTATCTTCAATGCTGTTGTTGTCATAATGTGTTCTCTATTTGTTGTCATATAGTTTATATTTACAAACCAATAACAATATAGAGATTAATTTTTAAACATCACATTGAATACGTATGCAAAGCAGAAACACCCAGAGGCGAAAGGTAGTAAACGCTGTCAAAAAATCAGTAATAAGCTGATTTATAAAAACAATGCTCTCATCAATTTCAATCGTGCCCGATATCGAGCATGTTATAAGACGGTTAAAAAGTTCTCAGAAAATCACTCAGCGATTTAGTCAACGCTTCTTCTTGGATGGGTTTAGCAATATAGCCATTCATGCCCGCGTCCAAACACGCTTCTTCATCCCCTTTCATGGCATTGGCGGTTAAAGCGATAATCGGGATTCGTTTTAGGTCCTCGCCGCCCTCACCTTTACGAATGCGTGAGGTAGTTTCAAAGCCATCCATTTCTGGCATTTGACAGTCCATTAAAATCAGTGAAATGGGGTTTTGCACATCGTCGTGTTGCACAAGGAGCATTAACGCTTCAGCACCATTGCTTGCGATACTGACTGATAATCCCATTCTATCGAGCATTTTCGTGGCGACAATCTGATTAACTTTATTGTCTTCAACCAATAGCACGTGCTGACCCGAAAATAATGGGGACTCTTGATGTTCTATTGGCTGCTCTGCTTGATTATGATATTCATCACAGTGCTTTTGTAGTTGCTTCAAATTGGAAGGCGTCAACGGTTTTTGCAGATAATCAACGTAACCAAGAGACAAAAACGCCTGTTTGTCTTCACTATCTGCAATGCTCCCAAGCATGATCACATCGGCTTTTTGATGACGCTGCACCGTCTTTATCCAATCATCAGTATGCTTTTGTTCCACGCGTCGAGATAACATCACGACATCATATTGTTTTTGCTGTATACGACTAAGCGCGTCTGATAATGTCGCGGCAGAATCAACTTTACATCCGCACATCTCTAGCATTTGTGACATACATTGATTAGCCGAGGCGTTGCTTTCGATTAGTAAAATCGCCTTTTCCTTTTGCGGATAAATCGCGGCATCATGCTCTAGGCTGTTTTCTTCGAATAATACATGAAATGAAAACTGACTCCCTTTTCCGCGTTCACTAATCACACTCACGTCACCGCCCATTAGCTCGCACAACTTTTTGACGATGGCTAAACCCAGTCCCGTACCGCCATACTTTCGCGTTGTCGTCGCATCAATTTGCGTAAAGGAGGCAAAAAGTCGCGACTGCTCCTCTTTGGATACGCCTATTCCCGTATCTTTCACCAATCCACTCAGCTCGATACCTGCTTCCGTTCTTTCTGTTCGTAACGAAACCAAAATTTCTCCATACTGGGTAAATTTAATGGCATTGCTGAGCAGGTTACTCAAGATTTGTCTAAACCGTATCGGATCCCCCATCAATTGCAGGTGTTTCATTTCTGCCGTATCGAGCATTAATTCGACATTATTCGGGTCTACCTTATATGAAAAAGCGGTCACAAGCTCTGACACCAACGCAGGTAAAGAAAAGCTAATTCTTTCAAGCTCGAGCTTATCCGCTTCAATTTTAGAAAAATCGAGGATGTCATTAATTAGCGTAAGTAAGCTTTGCGCACTTGAGCGCGCAATATTGACGTAGTTTGCTTGCTGATCAGTGAGCTTTTCTTTCTCCAGTAAACTCAACATGCCAATGACACCATTCATTGGTGTACGAATTTCGTGACTCATATTGGCTAAAAACTCTGATTTTAATTTTGACCCTTCTTCTGCCCTCAACTTTGCTTCTGCCAAACTTTGATTTGCCATGACAAGCGCCTCTTGAGTCTGTTGGTTTTTCTCAAGTCGCAATGCGCCAACCATGATAGCTAAACCAAAATTAAAGAATTGCTGACTTATCATCACTGAAATCATAAACCAATGCATCACAAAGCTTTGATCTTGCAGCGCGCCCATGTTACCTGGCTGAACAGCAGACAAACCGCGAATTACCGCCGCAATGATGAGAACAACAATCCCCACGCTGACTAAAAGCGCACTCTTATTTGTGGCTTTACGCCGATGCTTGAAAAGACAATATAAAATCCAAACGCTCGTAATCAATAAACAGCTCATACCAAGGAGAAGGCGACCCTCATAGCTTGGGTAAATGTAGGTAAAGTTGAGCTGCAACATGGCAAAAATACTGAAGTATGCAGACACTGGACCGACCGGAATACGGTTACAAAGCCCTTGATATATTCCCAATAAAATCAATAACAAAGATAGCTGACCACTCCAATTGGAGAGCACAAAGCGCATAAAATCAGGTAAGACGTTTTGCAATGCAAAAAAGGAAAAATTGACAAAAAGAAACCATGGCGCAATCGCCCAGTAAGCCGTTGCTTTTACATCGCGATTTGCCATCCATAGAAACGTCAATGCGATAGCCGACGTTACTATGCTTATGGCACTCATAATCAAAATAGTTTGCGTTGATAACTCTATCATATCGCTTCGGCTTTTTCCGTTGTGGTAAACTCGTCCCTTATCTTTAGCTTACACATTGAACAAGCAAAAAGACGACTCACGAACACTATCGTTATTTCGTCATTCAACGTCATTGATGCTATCGCAAAGATTCGAATAGTTTAGTAATTAAGGTAGGACAGCAACTTAGCGCTGTAAAGGAAGCCTGCTTAGATAACAACAGTCAACGAAAGGCGCGGTTTAGCAAAGACTAATCCGCTCCCGAGTCTTGGATAGGCAGCCCTGTCGCTAGGTTAATATTGCGGCTTTAATCTCACGAACCAACTTTACATTTTTGTTCTCGTCAGACGAACTCAGCGTCAATACTTCACCCGTTGTCACATCGAACTCATACAGGTCAAAGCCTTCTTTGGTTAGCACTAATTCAAGCACCACGGCAAAATCGGGTATGGAAGGGTAATTGATAATGTCGAGCACAGGTTCAAAGACATAGACTTGCAACTCATTCGCAATGCATTCAGCTTGCTTAACAACTCGTGTAAAAGTCCCCTCAAGCAACGGGAGAGCGGTAGAACAGGAATAGCATGTAAACAAACTTGGCTGCCCAACATAATGCACTTGTAATGTTCGGTGCTTTACTGTTTGACCTGTTATCGAGTGATGAGAGGACAAACCATTCACTGAACTGCGGCTACCTAGAAAACGTGCTTGCAATTTAAATCCAGCGTCATCATTTGCAAATAGCGAAAAAACACTCGCATGTCCTATTTCTCCGATATCGGGTAGTTCGCCAAATGCCTGAATTTCTCTTACCACTTTCTCTATCAAAAAAAACTTGTCTTGACTTAAGCGGAACAGTAGGTGTGCTAAACGTTGATCTTGCTTTGCTGTTGGCAAGCCACACTGAATTACACGTGTAGTTTCGTCAATGAACCTTTGAAATTCCAGAGGCTCGTTTACTACGGGACGATAAATCACAGTCATAGTGTATCTCCAGCAAAAGATAGGCTAGAACACACGTGTTCAATCGCTTTGTGGGAAACATGAGCATTGGCATGAAAAAGTTGATACTGTTTCAACAGCGCCAACGCTCGCTCCGGCGAACGTGAGTGAATTCCTTCAATGGCCTGCCATGCGAGTTCAAACAGTGATGAACGAGAGAGCTGAATCAGTGCTGTCAAACTGGACTTGCCACCATATAACGTCAACAAATTAATAAAGTTCAAAAGCCGCTCATGCCGCTGATAGCGATATTCAATCGCTTTGACAGTAAGATGGTTGGCATCAAAACGAATACGGTGTGCCTGTTCTGTCGATTTACCTAAGTTAATCAACCAAATAGCATCTGATGAGGCTGATAGGTTAATAGCATAACTGCCTTCAACGGACACACGGTCGTTTGCATTAAGAGTGAATGCCGAAGCCATGTTCTGTACTTCGATTTGCCCGATATGCTGCGCATCAACATTAAACAGCTTTACGAGTTTAAGCTTAACCTCTCCTTCAATAACATGAAATTCAACAGGTCCCTCAAGGACATATTCATTTGTCTCAACCGCTCCTTTAAACACGGCAATTTGGTTTAAGATCGAATCCTGTAATACAATCCCGTGCTGTCCAAATAACTTAACGCTATGTACGTCTTGTGTCTTATTGGGTAAAAGCGCCGCTAACGTGCTTTTATTGAAACTCATTAAGGTTTTACACATATATCCATCCTTGAATTTAGTGGTCACTGGTTTTCTATTGCTCAGGAAACACCATGCTGAGATGTAACATAATCGTCACAAAATCAGCTTTTTACCTTATGTGAATTTCGAATATCGTATAAACACATCGTTGATTGAAAAATACACATCACGAGGCGTATACGGACATGTGAAAATTTCTCGACATGAAATTTTGTGAGGAACAATCGCTGAAGACATTGTTTGCACTGTAAAATTGGATAATCGTTAAATTAGTTTATCGATGTTTGTACTGAGTTTTACAATAAGCTCGCTGGACATGCGGAGAGCGAAGTTGTTGGTGCTTTGTTTTTCGACCAGCGTGCCGTTGTCGCCACACTTTAAAGCAGCCTTCGCTCATCGAACTTCGCATCAACTTCACAACTTGGGTGGATGAAATACCGAATTGTAACTCTATTGCTTCAAACGGTGTTCTATCTTCCCACGCCATTTCAATGATCCGTGATAGATCCGCATCAGTATAATTCATTACGCAATCTCAAAAATTTAGACAGTCATTACGAAGTGACCTCGGATAAGATCAATGACCCATAAAAAACTTCATTTACCGAGCAAAATTTGCCTAGACTGCCAACGTCCATTTTTATGGCGGAAGAAATGGGCAAAAGACTGGGACCGGGTACTATTTTGCTCCAAACGATGTCGAAGCCAGAAGTAGGCCATTCCTGCTCGTACTGTCTCGCTTTCTATTTAGTGATGCTTGAGTTTGGCCTTTAAGTATTCGTTGGGCGATGTGCCATACCATTTCTTAAACGCTTTATTAAACGAACTCTGCTCCGAAAAGCCGAGTTTCTCTGCAATCAATGAAAGTGGTATAACACCAAGTAAAGGCGCTAATCGTCGTTTTCGCTCTTCATCGAGTAGTTCACTAAAACCGGTATTTTCTTCTTTAAGTCGACGTTGCAGGTGACGACAAGACAAATTAAGCGCAGCGGCGACTCTGACTTGGTTCACATTAAATAAATCGGATTTGGCTTCAAGTAACATGGTCACTTGCCGTTTTACGCCAGACGTTTTTGCAAACATCGCAAGTGCATCATCTGACAAATGTAGAAAGGTACGGTGCATCGTTTCATTTTTACTCAGAAATGGCATATCCAACAGATGTCTATCAAAAACAATCGCATTTTCTGACTGCTTTACTTGAATAGCGCATCCAAACCACGCGGTAAGTTCAGGTAAATTCGTAGCAGGAATGTCAAAAGCGAAACGAACTTCAAGCGGAGACAATGTTGATTTTAGCACCTGTCGCGTCACCGCGACCCATGCCGTCATATTGCGTAAAACCACATGCGAATTTGATTTACTAAAAGGCTGCCAACTGATTTTCGCTTGCTGCTGTTCTGTAAATTCAGCACGGCCGATATTCGCGACCAACGCATCGTATCGCAGCAAAGCTTCTATGGCCTGTTTTAAATCACGACTCGATTCGACTAAGTAACCCAACACACCATAGTCCGCAGCAAGAATGGATTGCCCTAAATGGAAGCCAAATAACGTATCCGTAGTAAGCTTTGCGCCCACCTCCAGCAACGTTTCATAGTACTCAAGCGGCACGCGCGTGTCATGCCCTCCTTCTGGCAACAAGGACAAGTGGCTTTGCAGCAAACGCTCACTAATACCTTGACTTTCGAGGTATGCAATGACACTGGCAAAATAAACGTAAGAAGTTGAGTAATTCATGTCGCAATTGGACAAAAAGTTGGCGTTATCCAGCAAGATAACGGAAAACAACCTCGTTACGCTAGTCCCAAATAGGAACTTATAAAGAAAAGTCTGATGAAAAATCGCTTGGTGGACGTCACTTCAATCCACATTATTCCAACTACGCCGACTAATCTGCTCACAACGTTGCTTGATCATAATCAGCTTTCTCGTTTTTTCGGAGCCTCTATCACGGAAATTCGCCCAGAAATAGCTGGGGCGCCAAAAGGAGGTAAAGGGACGCAGCGTTTAGTCTCGATGCTTGGGTTTAAATTTATCGAAGAAATTACGGATGCCTCCGTTGATAAAATTGAATACGCCATTCAAGGCAACTTTCCTCTGAAAGGCCACCGTGGCGTTATTGAGTTCTATCCAAGTGACACAAAAACCGTATTGCGCTACCAAATCACAGGCCAAGTTCCGCGATTTATACCCGTCTTTCTCATGGCGTTGATCATTCGTCGCGATTTAAATCTAGCACTCAAAAAACTGGAGGTATTTCATGCCTGTTGAGTTAATATTACTGGCTCTAAGCCCTCTTTTCCTGCTGTGCATTGCGGTTGAGTATTACCTACATCCGACCGATTACGCACTCAAAGACTCCATTCAAAATACACTGCTTGCTCTTTTACACCAAGCGAGTGACGCTATCGCACTTATCCTTCTCATGCCGCTATTTCACTGGTTCGCCCAGTTTTCACTGTTTAACATTTCGCTCTCTCCAGCATCTTTACTGATAGGCTTTTTGTTTCAAGATTTTTTGTATTATTGGTTTCATCGAGCTTCGCACAACATTCATTGGTTGTGGTGCGCACATGTGGTTCATCACAGCTCCGTTCGCATGAATTTCACCACTGCTTTTCGTCAAAGTTTACTTTATCCTGTTTTAGGAATGTGGCTGTTTTGGCTACCGATGATATTACTGGGATTTGATCCTGAACTGGTGTTTGCCATTGTCGCGATTAATCTCGCTTTTCAGTTCTTTGTACACACAAAGCACATCGGAAAATTAGGTTGGCTGGAACATCTGTTTAATACGCCCACACATCACCGAATTCACCACGCAAGCAATGATCACTACCTTGATAAGAATTACGCGGGTGTCCTCATCATCTGGGACAAACTATTTGGTACGTACGTTGAAGAGGATGAAAACATTACTATCGAATATGGGATACAAGGTCCTGCACCTCAAGATAACCTTATCGCAATTAATTTTGCTCAGCTATGCCATATGTTGAAGTCGATGAGGCATGCATACGGACTAAAAGCTAAGATTCACGCGATATTTGGCTATCCTTCAACGCTTGATAGCACTTCAACTGAAATATCTTCCATTGAGTTTACACTGACAAGCCCTCATAGTAGGGAAGAATCCAATGATTGAGGAAAGACAAATGATTGAACAAGGACAAGCTTTACCGCAAGGTGTACTTGCAGAACTGACAAGCGATGGCGTAGTAAATCACGAAACAGCCACGTTGTTTGCAGACAAAAAAGTGGTTGTGTTTGCAGTACCAGGAGCGTTTACACCAACGTGCTCAGCAGCTCATTTACCTGGTTACGTGACACTCGCAGATAAGATCAAAGCCAAAGGTGTTGATCTGATCGTCTGTGTTTCCGTGAATGACGCCTTCGTCATGAAAGCCTGGGGCGATGCTCAAAACGCACAAGAGATCACCATGCTTGCTGATGGCGATGGTAGCTTCACCAAAGCATTAGGCCTTGAAATGGATACTGGTGCATTTGGCGGTGTTCGTTCACAGCGCTATGCGATGATTGTTGATAATGGTGTGGTTACAGCTCTTAACGTTGAAGCACCAAAGTCATTCGAAGTCAGTAAAGCTGAAGTGATTCTAGATACGCTTTAATACGACTTTAAAACAATTCAAATAAAAGAAAAGCGCTTTAAAGCGCCTTTCTTTTTTCTGCTCAAAGTTGAATTAGTTGGCCTCTGCTGGCTTGGAAATCGGTGCTCTTGCGTGCGCACGAGCGTAAATTTTCTTACGCAGGGCGCGTTGCAGTAGGAAAAAGCTCAGCGTCGCTTGCAAAAATACGGTCGCCACTGAAAGCGTCCAAATGGTAGTCACCGCTAAATCATCTTGCGACACAAAATACACTAACAAGCACGAAAATGTTGAAACCCGCACAAAAGTACTCGCAAGTGAGGGCAACGTATTGCCAAAAGCTTGGAACATACCTGAAGCCGCAAAGACCATCCCTGCTGGAACAAAGTTAAAACCAACAAAACTTAAAAACGTAGCAGCCACTAGAATCACTTCAGGATCATTGCTAAATGGACCTAAAAACCATTCAGGCACAAAGATACAAGGTATAGCCATCATCGCCATCATCCCAACGGTCATACCCATAGAAATCTTATACGTTGCGTACACCCGCTTCACTTTGCCGGCCGCATAGTTTTGCCCTGCAATGGCTGGTGCAGCAAACGCAATCGCCATGACGGGTAAAAAAAGTGACTGCATAATTCGCGTGCCTAAACCAAAGCCAGCTTGTTCCGCTGGGCCAAAACGGCTCAGAGCCCAATAAATTAGCGCCATATAGAAAAACGTTAACATAAATTCGCTGCCCGCAGGGACACCTACTTTTAGGATACCTTTAAAAATTTTCCAATTCGGTGTCATTTTGGCAAAATGCAACGTCAGCGTATTCGGGTTTTTGTAGAGGTATTTGATCACCAGAACTAACGCAAAAATAGCGGATACTGAGCTTGCACAAGCCGCACCGCTCACGCCCATTTCTGGTAATATGCCACCCGCGCCGGTAATAAGTAACGGAGACAACACTGCATTTAAAATGAGAGCTAACATTTGTATACCCATCAAAGGCTTAACAAGTCCAGCCCCCGCATCGATGCAGAGATCACCGTCAACACAAATTGCAAGGCCAGTGAAGGCAAAAACCAATGGAAATAGCTAAAGGCCATTTGTCTAGTCTGTTCGTCACTCACCAACGCATTGATGTAGGCATGGCCAAAGTTATACCCGACAAAGAGTGTTATAAGCGTGGCGGCCAAACCATAAAACATACCATGGCTGTAAATCGACTCTGCTTCATCACGGTTTTTCCGCCCCATGGCATGAGCAACTAGCGTTGCGCAACCCACATTAAACACTTGGGTTATTGCCATGATAAAAAAGAACAAGTTTCCAGCTGTACTGACGCCTGCAAGTGCAGCCTCGCCTAATTGACCAACAAAAAACAAGTCGATAAGAAAATACATTGTTTGAATGAGCATGCCCATTGCAATGGGGACGGCCATGTGAACAATGTGTTTTTGAATAGGACCTTTTGTTAAATCCTGCATTGAATATCCCTTAATAGACGACGCAAACAACGAAACCTTGGTTCTATACGACGGATATATGACGCTTAAAACAAAGGTTACTTCTAGGATGGCTAGATCCTAAAAACCAATTGTCTAATCTACCTGAGTCACGAAATTTTGCCTATTTAAAGAGTGTAAAAAAGTTTAACGCGACGAAGACAAAATACCTGTAAGATCACATACCTAAATTTAAGATGAACGACCATTCATCACGTTGAAGGAAACTCCGTGGACGACACACTCTTACCGCTGTTTAGCACCATTTTATTACTCTTCGCGAGCGCCGCGCTGTTCTTTTCTCGCAACATTGCCTTTTTGTTCGGCGTCATGACCATCGCAACCAGCTTTGCCTCAGGGATCATCTCTGCAATGGGGCTCGCGGTGATAGCCCTGATCGGCTTACTGGTATACGCTCACACCAAAGTGCAACAACCACCGCTAAAATCGTTACTTACTGGAGTGCTGTTACTGGCCTGCGTGCTTCTTGCGACACATTTATTACCTGGATTTAATAATCCACAATGGCTTGAAAAAGAATTTAAGAGTGAGTCCAGTTTAGCCTTTTCTATGTATTTAAATTTCGATAAAGCATTGGTGCTTTTCATCCTAGCTGGACTCTATCCCTTTTTGTTCGACAAGCAAGTCTCGGTTAGCAGCGGGACTTTGGGTCTCACCCCTCGCTCTAAACTCATACTGATTTTGTTGTTTGGGAGTATTTTCCCACTCGCCATGACACTGGAACTCATTGAGCTTGAAATGGGACTGCCTTCTTGGTGGTGGCTGTTTGCGCTCAATAACCTGCTTATCACCTGTACAGTTGAAGAAGCTTTTTTCCGCGGTGCACTTCAAGGACAAGTTCTAAATCGTTTTGGTGCCGTCACGGCACTTTTGATAAGCAGTGTATTATTTGGTGCAGCTCATTTTGCGGGTGGGTTGGAATACGTATTGGTGGCAACCGTAGCCGGTTGTGGCTATGGCTACGTTTACGCCTCAACAGGTCGGCTTTCGCTTGCCGTGTTGAGTCACTTCACGGTCAACTTTATCCACTTGGCCTTTTTTACTTATCCTAAACTTGCTCCTATTGATCTCTAGACGCGATAAGCAAATGTCGGTCTTCTCTTTGTGGCTACAGCAACTGGCAATTTAGACGCGGTAGTCACAGGGATGTACCACTTGCATCCTCGGCGTGCTTTTACACGTCCATAGCTTGAACGGCTAAAACTAAACATTGAACAAATTTTTTAACTTTTATTCAATGAGTTAATCTATTTCATTGTGCTTTTACCCCCTTTCTATCCTATTTGAATTCTGTATAAATAAATGAAATGTTCTTGCACTTTTCATGTAACCCGCTTAAAAGTGAAATAAATGTTAATTTAAAATAAATACTCTACATGACAACCGCAAAGGATACTCTGCACATGACACGACATTTACTTTCACTCTCCACCTTTATTGCGCTCACGCACCCTGCACTTGCGAGCGATTTTCAAGCACTTAATGAGGCTCTACCGCCAAGTTACGTCATTAATGGCACTGAGCCGGTTTTCGATTTCGATGGTGATGGTTGTTTACCAAGTGCCGGCATTAATCGTTCAGGCCAACAAAATGCTGGATTAAAAACCTCAGGGAAAATTACTGGCGATTGCCGAGATAACCATTTTCTCAATACGTCGAACACCGTGCACCGCTATGTCTGTCAAGACAACGCAACTGGCTACTACTGCGCGCACTTTTACTCATTGTATTTTGAGAAAGACCAAGTTTTTGATTACTTTGGTGGAGGCCATCGGCACGACTGGGAATACGCCGCAGTTTGGACAAAAAATGGGTTGGTTACACACGGTAGCTATAGCGCGCACGGAGACTTAAATACAAAGCCTAAAAATGAGCTACCAATGGAAAACGGCCACCTTAAAATCGTTTACCACAAAGATGGCATTTTAACGCATGCAATGCGCTTCGCTAAAAACAATGAATATGCTGAAAACGCCTATAATCGCTTCGTCACCCCCGCCATCATAAGTTGGTATCGCATGACAGGCGACGGTATTTCAAATTTAGAACTGAGAAGCAAACTAAACTCGTACGATTATGGTTCTGCGACATTACCCGTAAAAGACAGTCGCTTTCTGTACAACGTAAACCGCTTCAAACCTGCCGAATACCCCTCCTTCACAGAATATGATGTAGAACATTCACAATAATGTTCGCTTGATTCTGAATGCGTTTAATCATCGAGCACAACGCAGCCCATCAGAAAACGGCATTAATCTTGTCGTTTTCACTTACATTTCAACACAAACACTTCCTTGCTCAAAAATAAAGCAAATAATTTCTTCCCAAATTAGAGTAAATATGTAAAATCACAAATCTGCAACAATTGAGTAACTTAGTTGATGCACAATCCCAAAGTTGAACAGTTTGGGTAGTTCGGAAGTTCTTCTTCGAATGCATGGATAGCGCCATATAACTTTAATAATAACACACGGTTAGCTATGAAAATTTCAATTTACAGACCTTTGACGGGACTATGCGCTGCAGCGCTTTCTTTTCAAGCATTCAGTGCAATCCCAAACAATTACTATCAATCGGCCGATACGTCGTCCGCTACCACGTTAAAATCGAGTCTCCACGATATCATTAAAGGTCACACCAAGATCCCCTATACGGCATCAACAACTGACACATGGGACGTGCTAGAGCTTGCAGATCAAGACCCTGCGAATACCGCAAATGTCATCGACTTATACAAAAATGCCAGCTATATCAAAGCGGGTGGCGGCAACACAAACTACAACCGAGAGCATTCTTGGCCAAAATCATATGGCTTCCCAAACGATGGCCCCGACAATTACCCCTACACAGATCTGCATCACTTATTTATTGCTAACAGCAGCTATAACTCCAGTCGTAACAATAAACCGTACGCGCTTTGTAGCGATGCAGCCTGCATTGTGAAGACCACTGAAGTGAATAATGGTCGTGGCGGTGGCGTTTTGGACGTGAGCTTAACGCTTGGCAGTGGCGCTGCAGATGGCATTTGGCAAACTTGGCCTGCTCGCCGTGGTGACGTTGCTCGTGCACTTATGTATTTAACTGTTCGCTATGAAGGTGGCGTGCATTCAACGACAGGCGTGGCTGAGCCAGACTTAGAATTAACGGACAACCGTGCATTGATTGAGGCCTCAAATACAGGAGGCAATGAAGCAACAGCCTATATGGGATTGAAATCCGTACTCATTAGTTGGAACCGTGAAGACCCTGTTGATGATTTCGAACGTCGCCACAATGAAGCCGTTTATCAAGCTCAAGGCAATCGTAACCCATTTGTTGATCACCCTGAATACGCGACTTGTTTATTTGAAAATCAATGTACGGGTACCCCTGCTGGACAACTTCCAGCCACACCATCTGGTTTTTCTGGGGTGTCAGGTGATGGCTCAATTCGCCTAACATGGCAAGCCAACACAGAAAGTAACCTAACGGGCTATCGAATTACTCGCCAAAGTGACACCAGCGCAGAAGCAACCTTAGCAACCATAACCACCACGTCGTATATCGATAACTCGGTGAGTAACGGCGTACGTTACCAATATCGTCTTTATGCGCAAAATACTCTCGGTAATCAATCCACACCAGCCAGCACATCGTGGTTGATGCCAGCAACACAAGTCACCGAAGGTATTTGGATCAACGAATTGCATTATGACAACGATGGTACTGATGTAAATGAAGGTGTTGAGGTTGCCGGTAGTGCTGGATTAAATCTAAATGGATGGCAGCTTATCGCGTACAATGGAAATGGCGGTGCAGCATATAAAACAGTGGCCTTGAGCGGTACGCTTAGCAATCAAAGCAATGGGTTTGGTACAGCCTCGTTTGCTATTTCAGGCCTGCAAAACGGGGGGCCCGATGGTATTGCGTTAGTCAATGCGGCCAATCAGGTTGTGCAGTTTATCAGCTATGAAGGAAGTTTTACCGCGACGGACGGCCCTGCCAAAGGAGTCACCTCTCAGGACATCGGGTTGAGCGAATCCACCACATCGCCCGTTGGTAAGTCATTGCAATTGACGGGATCTGGCACAAACTCAAATGCCTTTACGTGGGCTTTACAAGATGCGTCGTTCGGTCAAATCAATGCCGGACAATCCTTTGGTGGCAGCACCCCGCAAGAACCAAGCTTGTTTACCAATAGCAACCAAATTGCAATTCCGGATAATGGTAATGTTGATTCTACATTAAACGTTTCAAAAACTGGGGTATCTGGGAATGTAATGGTCAGTGTAAACATCACCCACAGCTATCGTGGTGATATTGCCCTAACCCTTGTTGCGCCTGATGGCAGTCAATATTCTCTGAAAGAGAAAAACGGCAACGACGGCGTCGCAAATGTTGTCGAACAATTCCCAGTCAATTCAACCAGTAAAAGCCAAGGAACTTGGACGCTAAAAGTATCAGACAACTACAAACAAGACACGGGTACACTGAACAGTTGGTCACTGCAATTTAACCAATAAACATCCCCCGATATTGTGCGTTCACTACTGCAGCGCACGGTGCTAATAGCCCAGTTTCCGTTGGCCGTATACCAACGCAAAACTGGGCTTTTTTATGAACAAATTCCGTCCAATTATTTGTAATAACTTGCTGAGCTAACTACAGTTAACCTAGTTCGCGCGTACACATACAAACGGAGTCTTACATGGCGCAACGCTCTCTTCTTTGGCCTCTACTGCTTGTCACCTTACCCAGTGCGTGGGCTGAATCAGATGAACGAGCTTTGTTCGACTTATCGTTAGATGAACTTCTTGCAACGACCGTTGAAACAGCAAGTAAATATAAAGAATCGTTTACGGAATCCTCTGCGATAAATACCGTCATTAGCCGCGAAGAAATCAAAGGTTTTGGTGCAAACAACCTTGTTGAGGTACTTGAACGAGTTGTCAGTGTCCATATGACCGGCTCAAACTTTTTTCCTCAAAACGTAATGTCAATGCGCGGGGATTTACTCGGCCATTACGATAACCATGTCTTAATGCTCTTAAATGGTCGCCCTATTCGAGAATCTTATGCCGGAGGTGTTAATTTTTCTGTTTATACCGCTTTGCCGCTGAGTGTTATTGAACGCATTGAAATCATTCGAGGTCCGGGTTCTGCACTTTATGGCACTAACGCCTATTCTGGTGTCGTGAATATCATCACCTCAAAACAACAGCCGTCACAGATGACAGCAACCTTTGGCAGCTTCGATACCAAAGCATTGGAACTGTCTACTCATATCGAGTCGGAAGCATTTAAGGGGAACATTGCGCTCAAGTTATTTGATGAACAAGGATGGGATTTTGCTGCATTTGATAACAACCATGTGTTCGGCCAAACCGATTACGGTGAAACAAACGTAGGTCTCTTTGCTGACGCAACCTATGGCAATATTTCAGCGAACTTACTCTACACAAGCAGCAAACAGCTGTTTATTGGCGCATCAGCCGACTGGGTCGCTGGCCCAGCAATTGATGACCGAACCATGGAGTCAGAACGCTTATTTTTCGATATTAGCCATGAGTTAAATCTTGATACTGATTGGCTAATGCAAAGTCATTTATCGTACTCGACGATGACCTTCGATCATTACAACTATCTTGGTAAATCCAAAGACACTACGTTGGAAATCACCACGCTTTATCGCCCTTCTGAACAGTTAAATTGGGTGATTGGCGCTACGCTTTGGTATCAAGATGTGGGCTCTGAAGCTCGGCTTGCTAAAGCACCCGTACCGGACTTTACCGCAACATGGTACACAACTTACACGCAGGTCGACTATAAACCGTTTGAAGCGTTAAAACTCATTGCAGGTTTACAATGGAATAAAGCAGACCAACTCGACGCGAAAGTAGTTTCTCGTTTAGGTGCAACGTATCAACTCACCCAAAATATTGGTTTTAAACTCATGCGAGCACAAGCTTACAGGGCTGCGTTTGGCGTTGAAACGGGTTTTTCCCTCATACTCACAAACCCTGATGGCTCTATTCGTGGCGGCCTTCGTGGAAATCCAAACCTAGCACCAGAAGAAATCACCACAACCGATGCCCAACTCTTTTATCACTCTGAACAAGTCCAACTCGCTGCAACGTTTTTTCACAGCAAACTCAGTCAACTCGTGGCTCGAGAACGAGCGGCTGACAACGTGATTGATTTTGTAAATAAGGGTAAATTAACCCTTGATGGGTGGGAGCTCGAAGGCAAATATAACCTCAACGCACATTGGCATCTAATGGCAAGTTACAGCTATCAGTTTAATGAAACGGACACCCACATCGAGAACTTTACGACTGTGCCAAACCACCTTTTTAAAATGGGTGCAATTTACCAATCGATGCATGGTGTCAGCATTGGGGTTTTCCAAAATTACGTCACCGAGGCAACTGACATTGCGGTGCAAAACCCTGCTCGGCAAGCGTATAACCCTGCAGCAAGTCAGTACGCCCTGTGGAGCGCCAAAGTAAGTTTAGACTTAGGTCAATTCAGTCCGAGTTTCACCAATACTCAAATCAGTCTCTATGGATACAACATCACCGATGAGGATATTTATCATCCTGATTTTATAGGCAAACGGATTAACACCCTCCCCGTACGCCAAGGCAGAAGCTGGTATTTAAATGTGAGTTATAAGTTCTAATGCTGCCAAAACACAATCTTCTTTCCTTGCCCAGTGTGTGCATTTAAGGCTACATTGTGGTCGTATGTAGTTCTTGCAAAATAGTCAGTAACTACTTGAAATAATAAATGAAAAACAAGGAATGAATAATAATGCAAAATACGTTGTATATAGCAGAACCTATATTCTCTGAAAAACTCCAACAATTCGACCCAGAATCCGCATTTCCAGCAATTAAAAAGATTGGGATTACCACGGATCATCCAGCACGACGAGAAAAAGAGTTATTAGGTACAAAAAGCCCTGTAAAAATAGCAATAGTTAAAGCTTGAACCAACCTTGATGCACGCAGAGTTGAGGCAATGCTTCATAACATACTTGATAATTCTAGACTCGATGGAGAGTATTTCTGGGATGGGAATGAGACACTTGTTGATGCCGTCACTAATTTCATTGAATCCTATCATAATGAAGCTCAAGAAATACAAATTTCGGATGATGCCGATGTTACCGCTGCTACAGTAGCCGTCGACAAAAAGAACTCTCAAAGGTTGTACTCCGAGGTCATTCCAACTCTGGACTTACTAAAAATAAAGTACTCAATCCCTAGTCATGGGCGTAGAGTAAACTTTAGACTAGGTGAGTATATTTTGACTGTAAGTGTTAGATCAGGCGATAGATACACTCTGACGATTTGGTCTAAAACTAAAACCACTGAAGACGCTTTATCAGATTTCGAACATTCTCAAGAACTATCAGCGCAAGGCTCCGAAGATAGTACTCGTAGAGCGAGAATACCAATGAGTCAACTATCAGTAATATTTGAATCAATAAAAAACTATTCTCAAAAAAAACGTCATTTGACATGACTTAAAGGCTGACTAGAAGCAAACGACTATAGGAAAATTCGTACTCAATACTATGTTATTTAGACTAATCCAATAACCCTGCGTGCAGCGCTTTAAGCACTGCGCGGGTGCGGTCTCGCGTATTTAGTTTCGCTAAAATTGTTGAGACATGGTTTTTCACCGTCCCTGCAGCAAGAAAGACCGCATCGGCAATTTCTTTATTTGAATAGCCCGCGGCCATTAACTTTAAGATTGCTAATTCTCGGTCATTTAGGGGCTCAATATTGGGGTCAGCAAACGTACTGAGTTGTTCCTTGGTTAGTTGGCCAAGAAGAATAGGTTCTGCCAACGTTTGTCCGTCAAACACGGCTTCTAGTGCTTCTGCGAGTTTCTGACTATCTACGTCTTTGAGCAAAAAGCCATTTGCACCTGCTTGCATTGCTTCAATAAACAGGTCGGGCTCATCGAAGGTGGTAAGCATCACGACCTTGACCGTGTGATTGTATTGGCGTAATGCTTTTAGAAAGGCAATGCCATCCATTTTGGGCATTCGAACATCCACCAGCAGCACATCCACTGGGCTTTTATCGACTTTGTCCAAGGCTTCGAGGCCATCACCCGCTTGCCAACACAGTTCAAATACGGTGTTCAGGGACAACAAACTCGCAATCCCCTGTCTAACCAGCGCTTGGTCATCAACTAATGCAACTTTAATCATTGATTTTCCTTTTTATACGGGAGCACGAGCAACCAACACCCACTCACCGCGATCGTGTGTCACGTTAAACGTGCCCTTTACGGCTTGCATGCGCTCTGTCATGGTCTTCAATCCAACACCTTGCGATTTCGCTTTTCCCTGTAAGGTATTTCGAATTATAAGCACCAGTGTATTTTCAGCGATGTTTAGCGTGACGTTCACATCATTTTGACTGTGTTTCAGTGCATTCGTTAGACCTTCTTGAGCAACACGAAACATCGCTTCAGCGGTGAGATCTGGGATAGCATGATCCCCTAAGTCACAGGTAAAGGTTATGTGTCGACTTGATATTCGCTCTATTAGTTCGGTCAACACGCGTTTTAGGTCGATATCCATTCGGCTTCGCTGCGCTCGAACAACTTTGCGGATCTCAGCCAGTAATTCTTTGGCGACTTGTTTCGTTTCCAAAATTCCCTCTTTCACAGGGGACGTCGCTTGATGAGACAAAAATTCTAAGTTTAAAGTCAGGGCCGTAAGCTGATGCCCACAAATGTCATGAAGATCACGGCTGAGCTGCAATCTTTCGGATACTCTCACGGATTGTTCCAGCATTGTTTGTGTCGCGGCCAACTCCGCGTTTTTAAGTTCTAAAGCGGCTCGTGCCAATTGCTCTTGTACTACGTTTCGGCTCACTGCCAAAGAGAACAGTTGAAACGCAACGTAGAGTAAATTCCCGACAAGTACATTCAACCAGTTCAATTCATAAAAGGTCGTATGGATCGTAAATGCAGCAGTATTCACGCCGAGCAACACCATTACAGCAAGACGCATGGAAAACACAAACGGCAGTTGACCTGCTAATACCACCAGCAGGATCGCACTCATAAAATGTGACGTTGTGAGGCAAACGCCAAAATAAGCCGCTATTTGCACGAAGATGGCAGCAACACGAATTGATTGAGGACGGCTTAGGAATGCCGATAAGTTTAACGTAAGGAACGCTGCACCAAACAACCCAATAAAACTGTGCAACTGAACCGTTGTTTCGGGCGTTTTAAGTATCACCAACGTAATAATGGCCGCTAAAAGCCCTGAAATACAGAGTGTTGGATTAAATCTATCGTGTGCGGAAGGCATAACGGCTCGTTTCTTTTTTTGAGCCATCATAGACAGCCTGAGTGCAAAAACCAAGCCTCAAAGGCAAATCGTGACTTTTGGCATGGGCATCACGGTTCATGCAGTTGAATATTTATGAACCAAAGACTTGCGAAAAAGGACCGTTGCCACCAAATTAAATTCGGTATTTCTATTTTGTCATCAGCCTTGGATATCTTCATTCCCAATGTTGACGCAACTCTTTTCGTTTAAACTTGCTTAGGAGCAATGGACGTGGCAAAACTCAAACTGACGTATTTCGATGTACATGGCGGGCGCGCAGAACCGATTCGATTGGCCTTGTACCTTGGCGGTATTGAATTTGAAGACTATCGCTTTAGTTATAGTGAATTTCCAGAAGTGCGCAAATCAACGCCTCTTGGGCAAGTACCCGTACTCGACATTGACGGGTTAGTGGTGACACAAAGTAATGCAATAACCACCTACGCAGGCAAACTCACCGGTTTATATCCAAAAGATGATTTACAAGCTCTACTTTGTGAAGAAATCATGGGGTCGGTAGAAGACGTCACAAGCCGGATCGTGAGTACGTTTGGTTTGCAAGGCGACGCTCTTATCGAGGCGCGCGAAAAAGTCACTCAAGACTATTTGATTCCGCATTTAAATTGGTTGGCGACAAAACTGGGTAACAACAACTACTTTATTGAAAACACACTGTCTGTTGCAGACCTTAAAACGCTTGCTCATTTGGCATGGTTGAACAGCGGAAGACTGGATCACATTGCCAGTTCACTTGTCGCCGAGCACGCCCCAACACTCCAAACTTTCTTTAATCAGCTCATGCAGCATCCGAAAATTGTCGAATACTACGCTACGCACTAGTGTCGTGTAGATTGGGCGTATTACTACGCCCAATTAGTCTTCCGCTAAGATAGCTTGTAATGCCTCTTGAGAGTCTATTCGAGCAAGGATACCCGCCCCTCAGTGAGCTGATTTTTACGACCTGACAGTAAAAAAACTGCCTCGTAATATTTGTCCAAGCATTTAATATGTGCCTCGAGATTTTTTTCAATTTAAACTATCGCGGATTGATAACTAATATTGACAATAAACACCTTGACGCCTTGTTCGTAAGAGCAATTCCTAACGTACTAGGCTTGCTAATTTAGTACTTTAACGTGTGGTAATCTGTGCTCTAACCACGATCTAACGGCATATAACTCTTGGATTGGGAAACTGAACTGCGCAGTCACTCCAACAGACACTGGGTTGTATGGCAATGACAAATATGCCTTCTCTTCAACCACTTCAAGTACCATTTTTTTGATGTCATGGATATTGAAATCGTGCTCTCCAAAATGAAGCGTATCTTGGGTTACATTGAGCAGTGACAGAGGTACATCAACATAGCGTATTACGTCATTTTCACGATAAAAACCACCCATCGCGAAAACAACCAAGTAAGACATACTTGCCATGCTCACCATGAATTTATATGCGTCGTTGACCAATGCTTCATAACAGGCAAACGACAACAAACCAACATACATCACGACCACAGTTTTGCGCCACCGTGGCAGTGATTGAAAACGAGTTCCGAGATTTGCAAACATCATCCAGCGCCATCAAATTAGGTACAGGCAAACTACCACGAAGGCTGATGTAAGTCGATAAGAGAAACTCTAACAGCATGAAAAATATAACAATAAAAAGCGCCTGAACGGCGCTTTCGGGTATTTAAGTTATGGCAAACAACTCGCCTTAGTAAAGAAGTACCTTACTTCGTAATCTTCACACGTTGTTTTGCTGCTACTGCCACCATTACTGGAATTCCAACAAGCAAAACCGGAACTATCGTTGACGAGTTTTTGCCCCGTGAGACTCGCGTCTAACTTCGTGTCCACAACTCGCGCGACAATAGCGGCAATGTCACTGGCTTCGCAGCTTGCGGAGATATTTCCCGCTGTTTTGTGCGTGTTAAAAAGCTCATTATCACCACTTGAGGGATCATCTTTGTCTAACCAATCCGTTGCATATAAACCTTCATTCACAAATGAGTTAGCGATTTTATAAATCCCGAGTGAATCGATTTCGCTCCCTTCCGTGCCGTGAAAGGCAAATATTTGCTGTGTTGAGGTTGAGGTATATGTGGTGCAACTACCAGAGCTAGTACCACCCGAAATCGTACTGCCCGTGCTCGAGGTGAATTTCAAATAGTAGACCGTGTCGTAGCCATATTTTTCATCATCTCGACAGATTTTCACGTCGTCTAAGTATTGCCCTTTACTGCTATCAAAACTTAACGTACTGCCCCAGCTTCCACCGCTCCCTCCATAGGTTACACATAATTCTGACGTGCCAACACTCGCATGACTGACGCTTTGTGTGGTCTCATAGCACGCTTGCAATCCATTGATTCGACTGCCAGAACGAATACGAACCGATTTTAAGTTATACGAACCACCAACCAGTGCTTTACGTTTTAACATGCCGATACCGTCAAAAGCGTCGCCTTTGTTCGTTGAACCCACTGCGCTTTTCTCAATGAACTGCCAATCAATGTAGTTTGTAGCGTTTGAAAGCCAAAAATCGTCAAATGCTTTGTAGTAATTCACCCAATGGTTCTCGCTGCTAGAACCAATAACATTGAGTAGCTGAACTTGTTCATAGGCATTAAATGGCATACCAAACGTGTAAGTACCCCCTAACGCTTTACAGCTTGCAAACCCCATGTGCCAGGTGCCTTTTTCAGACGAAAGCTTCCAGTTTCGGTCCTCGTCGACACAAGTGTGATACTGGTAAGTAGTGCACGCTTTGTCGGCAATCGCATCATCGTTTTCAAGGCTTGCGCAATCTCCATTTCCATTTGGTCTGTTCGCTTTCCAAGACCAAATGTAGTCCTCGATTTGAACTTCATTCGCCCCATAACCACTTGCAGCACTAGTGTTATTCGCCTCGACTAAAGCAAGTTCCAAAATCTGAGCCCCTTTTTTGGCCCAGCTACTCATCACTTTACTGCCCGTTTTACTTGAACTTGGACCGTCTGTATTTAGCTGTGTCGCATCATCGATGACAACCGTCATGTTTCTCGCATTGTAATGCGATGTTTGGTCATTGCTGACGCATTTATCGTTGCCGTTTTGGCAAAAGGGTTGGTTACTTTTAAGGTTGCCGCTCGAATCAAAGGCATCAACACCGATGAACACGGTATTCCAAAATTTTGAGTAGTTGCCGGCACTGTGATAAGAACACAAGTCGCTGTGATCACGTGGTGTTTGCACAACCGCGACGATTTGCTTGCCCGCCGCGAGAATGTCGCGTTTCGTCAGATGTGACACGGGTAATGACGCGCAGCTCTTATCTGGATATCCCCAATCTGACGGCAGCAGCAAATAGTCACCGATGTCGTTTTGCAGTCGCTCACCAATTTTGTTATGCCAATTATTGTGATCGTTGTGCTTGTAAGCTTCAATCTTCAGCAAGATCACTTCATCAGGGTTAGCTTGTAAAAACGACTTCAAATCGTCTAAGCCTTCAGATAACTTGGCATGGAAACTAGAGCAGAGTGCCTTATTCTCTAACGAATTGTGGCAAAGCATTGGCGTCGAATCGAACGTGCCTTCAGGGTAAATATCAAATTCCATTTCGCGAATACCGCGACTTAACAGGCTTTTTGGTGAGTAATATTGATTCACATCGGTATAGGTTCCCTTGCTCCAAGAGTAAGAAGCGTAACCGTTGTGCGCACCTGCCCAAAGTGTCTTGGAAAACGGCGCAAAGTTATCGATTTGTCCTTGTAAATCGAGACGGGTTACCTTGTCATCATCAGTGTCTATTGCTGCATTAGTTGACCAAGGTATTGCTGATGCGACGACTAGACTCGCCAGCAGGAATGCGAGTTTTTTGAATTTATTACGTTGTTTCATGGTGAAATTCCTCTCCTTTTCATTACACAGTAGGTCCTTAAGCCAGAACACGCGGACCGCATCATTCTGGTACGAGCAACCAAGTTGGCCAATCAAACACCGATATGATTGGTATCTGTAATTAAAATGGGGGAAAGTGCAAAGAATGAGGAAGTTGAAAAACAAAGTAGCAAAATAGTTAAAAACGTTAAAAGATTAACGATAGGCAAGCATTCAAGACGATGACTTGCCTATAAAAAACGTGGCCAAATTTAATGATTCACAGCGACACCATTGCAATACATTCTAGACGTTTGGTTTTCTCTTAAGATTTGAATTTGATCGTAGTCAAGACCCGCAAGTGTTGGCTCAATAGTATTATCAAATGCCGTTGCGGCCATTTGCAGTGCGTCACTTTGCACATCTATCTGCTTAAGTTCTGACGCCATCCCCGCAAGCGCCCTATCTAGTTTTTGACTAGCCGCTTCCATGCGGCGCTGGTTATCATTCTCTCGCTCTGCAACATCAGCGTAGGCGTGACGAATGTCGGCAATTTCATCATCATGTGATTGAATGAGCTCGTCCACCTTTTTGAGAGGTATCGCCACCCTATCAAATTCACGCTGCTGCTCTTTTAACCGATCATAAGCCGCCAATTGCAACTCATTCAATGGCACATCCAGAATTGGCTGACAGTCGCTGTAGGCAATTAAACGCGCCGGTTTCGTTTTATCCGCAGACTGTGAACCTGCAGCCGCAGCTATTGATGCCATACAAGCAATCAAAGCAAGTGTTATTTTGAATCGCATAATTCGCTCCATTCGACGACATAGTATTTAGTTTCCTATAGTTAGTCGCGCAAACAACGTAAATAGTTTGTTTGAATGAACACCATTTGAATCATTTATTGTATACAATATATTTTATTCATGTTAATACTATGACTCTGTAACCTGTTTCCTTAAACGTGACAACTTTAACAAACAACTCGAGGCTAATATGAATAACAAAAAATGGCTCCTACTGTCCGTTTCACTGGCACTAAGCGCTTGTGGTGATAATGATAAACCGGTCACTGTCGTTGAGGTCGTGACACCCAACCCAGATCCCGTAGTCACAACACCAGAACCCAGCTTTCCATTTGTGGACGACCCTATACTAACGCTCGATAGCGTAAAAACAGGCATAGAAACGATTAGCCCAATTGGCTACTATTTAGATTTAGACACTACGGCACCTGCTCTCATTATTAGCTTAGGTAGCGGAACACAAGGACTTCCATTAGGCGATCCGGACGTATACGTTAAGTTTGAAGGTTTACCTGAAGCGGGTGATAACCCTGTTTTTGATTGTGTGTCATTTAATGGGTCGGACAATAACGAAACCTGTATTATCGATAACCCAAAACCGGGTCGTTATACCATCTTGATTGACGCTTATGAAGGTGGGAAAGTGAGTGATGCAACGTTATTTGCCACCACGTCACTATTCAAAAGCAGTGAGCTTTGCAACGACATGGTGCGAGTGCGGATCCAAGAAGCACTTGATGAGAATACTCGCGAACAAATTTGCCAAACATTAATAGAAACGAAGTCTCGTTTTGAAGCAGTGCTTAATGCAGATCGCTCAGCGGATGTTGGTGTACCCGTTCCAAACGACTTAAATGACATCACCAACATTAATATTTTTGCAAGCCTATCAAATCACATGTCATGGGTAGAGCATCTCTGGGATTCAAATAATCGCAGTGGGATCTATTTTGAAACCGCACCGGATAAGTGGTATCACGATTCCACTATTTTAACCTTCAACGCGGTGGAATGGAGCGAGGGTCGCCCAGTAATGCGCTCTCTCGCCCATGAATACGTACATGCTTTAGATGGCCGCTTTAACAAAGAAGGCGGTTATCATGGTCAAATTGGATGGTGGTCTGAAGGGCTTGCCGAATATATTGGTACCTACTATGAGCGTCCTTATCAAATGTTGTTCGACGCATCACAACCAACCAAACATACGCTCAGTGAAATCACCACACCAACGATAGACAGTAGTTCATTTTACGATTGGGGAACATTGGCTGTCGCCTATTTGATTGAATCTCACCCGGATAAGGTCAAGTCGCTCATCACCAACATGCGGGCTGGTAATTGGGAAACGGTTGCAAGTGATTTAGAGACATTTTCGAGCGCGTATCAAGCTGACTTTGAAACCTGGCAATCAACTCAGTTAGTCAATGCCTTTAATGCCAGTGCAGAACCTTTGCCGTTGAATGTGGCTAAACAAGTCAATGGTCGCGGTGGTTGGCTATTCAAAGTCACCGTGCCAAGTCAGACGCCTTCTTTGACCATTGAGACCTCTGGCGGTTCTAAAAATGTTGACTTGTGGGTGAACCAAGGCACTCCAGCACACCCTTCATTGACCAACGACATGACCTGCCACTCTGTAACAGAAAAATCAAACGAAGAGAAATGCGTTATTTTAAATCCAATCATAGGTGACTATTACGTTACCGTCGGTTCTGACTTTGCAGGTGCCGACATTATGGATTTATACATCACCGCGTGCGTTGGTGATAACTGCTCGGTGAGTAAACCAGAACCGATTGTCACCGTTACGCCAACTGAACCGTATTTACCGCATTGGCCAGAAAAAGGGCAACTGGGCACTTGCAGTTTGTTAGAAAGCTATGGTCGCAGTACCGCTAAAGTTGAAGGGTTTACACTACAGAATACATCCGATAAAGCGCTCAACTTGTATTGGATTGACTATCGAAATGGCACTAAGCCCACTGCTGCATTTCAAACCTTGCCTGCAGGCGAAACGTTCAGCTCTGATGCATGGCGGATTGGTGATCGAATGATGATTGGTGATTTAGCAAATAACTGTTTAGGCGTGGCAATTGTCAATGATACCCAAAATCACTTTATTGCTGATTCAGAATTTGCCGCCAACGCGGTCGATGAAGCGCCAATCCCTGTTGCCACTGCAGAAATCGGGCGTTGTGATTTACTAACGAGTTATAGCCGTGAAAGCGGGAATGCTCCGGAGTTTGTAATCCATAACCAAAGCGATACGCCAGTGACTCTAGCGTGGATAAATAACAATGATGGCAGCCTCTATTACGGTACGTACGGCACGCTTAACCTAGGTGACCATTATGCGAATACCAACTGGCGAGTTGGGGACCGTATGGCGCTGATGAGCAATGATGGACAATGCTACGGTGTTGTGGACTTAAACGCACAAAGCAATATTTACGTCATCGATTCAAGTTTGTTTAACTAGCGGAATACCCCTTGTCTCCCTGGAATGAAGCTCTGTCTTAATTTGGAGCTTCACTCTTTCCAGTTTCAGCGTCGTTGTGTTCTTAGATGCCAAGGAAGGTGTCATTTTTTGCTATCGGTCTCATTCAGTTGAAAAGCATAACGACACTGACTACCCTCTGTGTATCTACAGAGTGTCATGAACACCAAGTACGTAATTCCGAGAATAGACATTAGCGAGGGTCAACGGTGCATCTTTCTCGCCTATCCTTCTAGGTTATAATTCGGTTCAATCCACGCGAAAGGTATCGTCGCTTACACATGGAAAAGCTACAAAAACTTAGCCAACTATCAGCCCAAATGGCGGTGAGTTCGTCCCTTGAATGTATGCTCGTTCAAGCGTCTGATTTACTGCGTGTCCACTATAACGTTGATGGAATTTCACTTTGGGATTTTAAGTCGCTGGAACGTCATTTTCTCTGCACATTTTACACAGGCTCTCAGCCTTCAAATTTAGGTAAATCCATTCCTGAATCCAAAATTCCAGCCTCGTTACTTGACCCAGGACGATTCGCGCTGTTTACAACAAAACACCACATGAATGCGGAAGAAACCGCTTTTTTAGAGCAGTATCGCCGACATGAAGGGACTGTTGCTGATTATTTACTTACTCCGATTGCCCCCGGAGAAGCCATCGAAGGCTTTTTGTCTATTCGAACCACCTGTCTGATCCGTGATTGGAACGAAGATGATTTAGATACCTTGCTGGTGGTCATTTCACAAATTAAAGAACGCTTTCTGAGAGATAAATACGACCGATTGCTCAAAGATTTGCAAAGAGAAAAGTCACTGCTGGACGAAATTCAAGATATTGCCAAAGTCGGCGGTTGGGAGTACGACCTTACAACACAAAATATGTATTGGTCGAAAGAAACATACCGAATATATGGCTATCCTATCGGCGAGAAAATCGATGCACAAGTCGGTATACAACATTACGAAGGGGAAGATAAAGCACAGATCATCTATGATTTTGAACAACTTTTGCAGTCACAAACCCCCTATGAACGCGAGTTACGATTTAAAGACGTAGAAGGCAAATTAAAATGGGTCCGAACAACTGGACGCGTACGCTTTAAACATGGCAAACCGACGCACGCCTACGGTGCGTTTGAAGACATCACTCATGAGAAAATGCTCATTAATAAAGAGCATGACGCACACGAATATCTCGCGACGATTATCAACAACCTAAACGATGTCATCGTGACTGTATCCGAAAAAGGCATCATTTTAACGGTAAACGCTCGAGTAGAAGAAGTCTTTGGCTATACATCTGCCGAATTGATCGGTCAAAATATATCGTGTTTAATGCCAAGCCCTTATGGCGATGTACATCATCAATATATTGAAAACTATCTCAAAACAGGTAACGCAAAAATATTGGGTGTGGGTCGAGAATTACCAGCAATGAAAAAGAGTCAGGCGATATTCCCAATTGAATTGTCGTTGACGGAAGTACTTCAGGATAATGAACGTCTTTTTATTGGAATTATCAAAGACATTACAGAACGTAAAAATGCAGAAGACAAGATCTACAAATTGGCCTATTTCAATCCGCTGACCAATTTACCGAACGCGTTCTCATTTGAAGATCATGTCACACGTCATATTGAAAAAGTTCGCTTAGTGAACGGAAAACTATTGCTGGTTAAACTCGATATCGATAATTTTGGCAAAATAAATCTATCACATGGTCGAAAAGCAGGCGATTATGCCATTTCAATGTTAGCAGACCGTATTCGTACCACGGCCGATGCCAATTTCGAATTGTTCCATTACCGAGGCGACATATTCTATTTCTTAAGTCGCCATTCTCATGTCCAAAAAGAACAAGAGCTCATTCAAAATTGTGAGCAACTCGCGTTGAAATTATTTGAGTTGCTGGAAGATGAAATTATCATCGAGGGAATAAAATACAAGCTTAATGCAAGCATTGTTAGTTCAATTATCGATGGTACACACGCGTCACTCGAAGTCTTATATGAACTGTTGAATATGGCCGTCAGGCAGGTCAAAAACGAGGGTGGCAATCGTCATGTTATTTTAGATAATCGCGCTCATCACTACCTTGAACGCCGTTCAAGAATTAAAGCCCGTTTACCTCATGCCATTTCCAACGATGAATTGTATTTGGTCCTACAACCTCAACTAGACGTCAATAAACGCTATTGTTCTTGCGAAGCCCTCATCCGTTGGCAATCAAAAGAACTTGATTTTATTCCCCCCAATGAATTCATTGAAATCGCAGAGGAAACCGGGGATATTTTTGAAATTGGGCAATGGATCTTACAACACGTTGCGAAACTAATCGCATTCCATAAACCCAAAGGCAAAGTAGCCATTAACATAAGCGCAAAACAACTCGCTCGTGCAGATTTTGAGCATCAAGTTCTCAGTGCATTTCGAGACCAAAACGCCCCTCTTGATAAAGTCGTACTTGAAGTAACGGAGTCTACATTAGTCCAAGATTTAGACATAATTAGAGCAAAACTCGAGCGCCTAACTGCACTGGGGATTGAATTTTCGATTGATGATTTTGGTACCGGCTATTCAAGCCTAAGCTATCTTCAGAACTTGGCTATCCACGAAATTAAAATTGATAAATCGTTCGTCGATGAAATTCATGATACGCACAATAATGTGCCGATTGTGGATTCCATCATTCAGTTGGCTGCAGGTCTAGGTTCAAGAGTGGTTGCGGAAGGTGTCGAGAATATCAATCAGTTTCAATATCTTGCAGATAGACACTGCGAACTAATTCAAGGTTATCTGTTTTCGAAACCATTGAGTATCGAGGAATGGCTGAGCTTTATGAGGCGTCATCAATAGGTTTTACAAGTTTAAATGAACTGTAGAATGATACTCACCCTGCCAACTTGGTGTAGTCTTGCACCCATTTCAAGACATCATGACTTGGCATTGGATGTGCGATAACAAAGCCTTGCCCACACGTTCCCCCCATATCAGTATACATACTTACATGATCTGCGGTTTCAATACCTTCAGCAATCAACTCATAACCAAAAGCCTTACTTAGCGCAATGATACTCTCAACGATTACTTGGTTTCCTGCGTCATCAAGCATATTGATAATAAAGCTTTTATCAATTTTCAACGTGTCAAGCGGCAGCTTTTTCAAGTAACTTAATGACGCGTATCCCGTACCAAAATCATCTAGCGCTATCTTTACGCCAATAGCACGGCAAGTTTGCAGAATACCAATGACTGTGTCCATATTTTTGATGGACGATGATTCGAGTATTTCTATCTCAATTTGGTTCGCTTGCACATCGGGGGTCTCTTTAATGCATGCTTCGAGTTGCTCGACAAACCCTTCATCTTGCAAATGCACCACTGAAATATTAATACTGACAGTGATATTCAATCCGCGCTTATTCCATTGACTCAACTGTTCAATGACCGTTTTTAATACCCATTCACCAATACTAATCCCGAGTGTCGCGTGTTCAAGCGCTTCGACAAAATACGATGGCGCCTTAAGCCCTTGTTCTGGGTGTCGCCAACGGATTAACGCCTCAAGACCTATCAATTTGTTTTCCAACAAATTTACTTTTGGTTGGTAGTACAATTCGAACTCATTGTTTTCAAGGCCTTGTTCAACGCGTTCCAGTAATCGTCTGCGTTCTTGGAATTTACTCTCTTCGTCTGGGTCGAAAAATATCACCCTGTTTTTGCCGGATTTTTTCGCAAGATACATACTTTGGTCAGCACGTCGAAGCATGGTATCTGCGTTTAGCTCACAATGCTTTATTAACGCAACCCCAATACTCGCTGACACTCGAGTAAAATTAGCACGATCGATGGCAATAGGAGCATTAACCACGATACGGATACGCTCTAGCAACAGTTCACACTCACTCAGATTTTCTAGCCCAGTCAATAGAATAACAAATTCATCCCCACCAATTCGTGAAACCGTATCGTATTGTCTAAGCCCTGCTTTTAATCGATTGGCGATTTCAACCAAGACGGCATCCCCAGCTTGATGGCCAAATTTGTCATTTACAGGTTTAAAGTTGTCTAAATCAATAAACGCGAGAGCAGACAGCGTATCAGCACGAGTGGATAGAGATATAGCTTGGTCAATGCGGTCGATTAGCAAAGGTCGATTTACGAGTCCCGTAAGTGCATCATAATGCGCCAACGCATGCAGTTGCTTTTTAAGGTCTGCTTTGTGCACGGCCCCTAAAATCGCCCCCAACAATTGAGGCGTTTTTAGCTCATTCTTAACTAAATAGTCACTGGCACCGAGACGCATGGCTTCTGCAGCAACTTGTTCATCACCAAGGCCTGTTACCATAATGACCGCACATTGCTTGGCTAAGGTCGTTCGAATGCTGTTAAGTAGACTCAGCCCATCGGTTTCGCCCAAGCGATAGTCAACGATAATGCAGTCATACTCACAATCATTAAGAATAGAAATTGACTCTTTAGCATCTATCGCTTCTTCAATTTCCACGTCAACATTTGCCGCATTCAACATTCGCCGAATACGTTCTCTATCAACGTCGTCATCATCGACTACAAGTAGCTTGAGCTTAGATTCCTGCATGTGCATTCCCTTAAACTAGGCATCTATCGGCAGTTTAAATCTATTGCGTCCTTGTAAGCTTCGAGAAGCGTACTCAGTCTCGCAAACTGCGGACCTACCGATGACTTAACCATGTAACCCGCGACATTTTGATGATACGCCTTCGACTTATCTCTATCGTCATCCGACGTCGTTAAAATAAACACCACAATGTCTTTCAATTTAGGATCTGTTCGCACCGCATCTAAAAATTCAAAACCATTCATTACAGGCATATTTAGGTCTAGTAAAACTAAAAAAGGGTGTTCCAAAAAGAGAGTTGGGTGGGTGTTGTTTAAAATGTCCAAGGCAATTTTACCGTTGTCCGCAACGGTAATACAGAGATCAACGTCGACCTTTCGTAGACTTCGAATTACCGCTTCTGCGGATACATCGTCATCTTCGACTAATAAAACATTAAGCTTTGAGATCATGCGTGTCTTTCCTTACAAAACGTGGCCAGCGCAGTTCAAACGTCACCCCTTCATCTGGTTGGTTAGAGGTGACGGAAAGGTTTGCGCCATGAACTTCGGCTAAACGCCGACTAACCGACAGACCTATCCCTGTGCCACCTCTTTCTGACGCTGTTGCAGTTTGAAATAAATTAAAAATACGTTTCATTGCAGACGCGGGAATACCAGGTCCGTCATCTTTGACTTTGAAAATACAGAAGTTGCCTTCTAATTCACAACTAACTTGGATGCGACCACTCTCTTTGTCGTGGTGTTTTATAGCGTTACTTAATAGATTACGAAGGATAGTTTCTAGTGGTGTTAAAATTAGACTTAACGTCACGGATTCTGCGATACATTCAATGTCAAAGGACGTTGGCACATCAATGAAATCGATTACTTCTTCAATCAGATGGCGTATATTAACCTCTTCCAACGTGGTCGATGCGCGTCCCGCCCTCGCATACGTAAGCAAATTCGCAATCAGCTGTTCCATTTTGTCGATGCGAATAGCAATTCGATTCAGGTTTTTTGCGACTTCTGGGTTCGCATCCAGATCGATGTCTTCTTGGATCCAAGTCAGCAAATCGCTAATGCCGCGCAGCGGTGAACGTAAATCATGCGAGGCCACATAGGTAAACTCTTCTAGATTTTTATTGGTTTCTTTAAGTGCCATTTCTAATCGAGTGCGCTTTGTGATGTCCGTTAAAGAAACCAAAATAATACGGTCCTCAGGCCCTACATCTATAGGACTTAAGCCTATTTCTACAGGGAACTCTCGGCCATCTTTGTGCAGTGCGGTAAGGTCTCGACCTTCACCCATCGTGCGCATAATGGGCGTTTGCGAATAGGAAGCTCGAAGGCTTTTATGATGCGGCCTATATCGTTCGGGCAGCAGAGATTCGACAGACATCCCTATCAGCTCCGATTCTATATAACCAAAGCTTTTACATAGGGCTTCATTAACATGCAGGATATTACCATTTTGACCTATCAGCAAAACACCGTAGGGCGCAAGTGCCACTGAATTGATAAGAATACGGGTTGCTTCTTGACGAACAGACAAGTCGACTAAGCTGACGATAACACTATCATTACCTTCCAAATCAAAAGGGTTTAACCCTATCTCGACAGGAATTTCCTTGCCATCTTTGCGTGTAGCATACAGGGTCTGCCCGAACCCCATTTTACGTTTGGCTGGCGTGTCAAAATAAGAACTCACATAGTGACGGTGTTTCGTGAGGAAACGTTCAGGAATGACCGTTTCTATTGAATTATCAATAAGCGTTTTTGGCTCATAACCTAATAAGCTCTCAGCTTCAGAATTTGCAAAGCGAATTTCTCCATTGCGATTGACCAGCAACGTAGCAACCGGTATCGACTCTAAAAGCTGCAAAAACGACGCGGATGAAATTGTTCCTTTTTCAAAATGCATAGCTTAAACCACTGTTCGCCTATAACTAGTCCTTAATGCTTAAACAGTAGTTGAAAGGTAGTCTTTTTACAAAGTCGCTTAGTAAAATTTCCGGCTAAGCGCCCCGTATCACTGGACGCCATCATTTTAGGTTCTTTACTTTAAACTAATCCTTCAAAAGTGTTTGGCCACTCGACAAGTCGATTGTAGGTGTTTCAAATAGATGTTTTAAATTGGTAGGTCGATAGCTTGGTAGTGCGGCCATTCGCTCAAAAACACTTGGATGGATAGATTCATTGCTTTGTTTCGCTGCTGCGATATCTCTCATAGCGGTCGAAGCTCGCATATACCAGCGCATGGGATCTCGATACTCTCCCAAACTACATGGTTTATAGAAGCTTAAAAATTCATCATCGAACGCAAGCCCCAAATTAGCCGCATTGTCTTTTAACCAATGCAATGAAATATTCGCCAATCCGTCCTTCTCGTAACCGCCACCGACATTACTGTGACTGCCCGCAAACCACTGTTGATCGAGCTTTTGCGAAGAACCTAGTGGTAATCGCCATATCGCAGGTTTAAATAACCCGCGTCTCTCATCGATAGCCAGTGCCTGATAAGCATGCTCGATGTTTGGTGTGAGACTCACATTGTGAAATTGATAGCGACGATTCAACGCGTTTATTTTAACTGGAATGCCAAGTGCACCAACGGTGTCCCACACCCCGACAAATCGAATGGGAACCGATCGCGTCTGATGCTTCTCTCGAAAAGCTTGAATCTCAGAAAATGGTGCTCGTTCTCGATACAAATCATAAGCTTCTGGCAGATAAAACGCGTGGCTTTTTGGTAGGAGGCCTATCTGATAAATAAGGCCGACAACACTTCTTACAGTATAAGCACCGCGACTGAATCCAAAACAATAGATTTCGTCACCAGGTTGATAGTTATGAACCAAAAATCGATACGCACGGCGTACGTTCGTGGATAAACCAATACCTAAAACGCCACCGAGTACTTTATCTAATCCCCAACGTGTACCAACGCCCTCACTGTAAAACACAACCTGATGCACCCCCTCTTCTGAGCATGGCAAAATGCCTCTGGCCATTTTAACCACATTGGATGGTTTACGTTTTCCTCGGTCGTACTGGGCGGGTTTGTTCCAAGTACCATCCATGCAGAGAATGAGTCGTTTCATTTTTTTCGTCAATTTCGAACACTTACAGAAGCGAGGCAAGGTACAAATACACGATTAAAATGTCAATCGATTGTTAAAGTTGATTTTTCCTCTTTTTACACGCTTTTTTAAGGCATAATAGCACCACCTTGTTGCGGTCAATTCGTCACTCATTATGTTGCAAGCCTATCAACAGTTAATTCAACACGAGAAACTCTCTATCGACCCTGCACAACAACACGCCGTCGACGCACTTCAAGCTTTGAGCGAAGATTATGGTGAGACGAATTGCAAGGGGCTCTACTTATACGGCCCCGTGGGTCGAGGTAAAACGATGTTAATGGATCTCTTTTTCGAACACCTAAAGGAGCCCAAGAAACAACGCATACACTTTCATCATTTTATGGCGGATGTTCACCGAGCGCTGAATCAAGTTCAAGGCGTAACGGATCCCTTGACCGCCATAGCACGAACTTGGTCAGAAAAAGCAAAGGTTCTTTGTTTCGATGAGTTTTTTGTCAGCGACATTGGCGACGCAATGCTGATGGCAAACCTGTTTAAAGGCTTATTCGCAGAAGGTGTGGTGTTGGTAGCGACCTCAAACCAACATCCGTCGCAACTCTATTCAGGTGGATTACAGCGCGATAGATTTTTACCAACGATAGAACTCCTGCTCGCTCATTGCAACGTCATTAACGTAGCAGGCGACTTGGACCATCGCTTTGCGCATGGTGTACACTTTGAATATTATTTTGTCCAAAATAACGACGCGTTTGATGCTGTGTTTAGCGCGCTTGGTGGTCGTTATGAATGCCGTACTCTTTCTATTTTGAATCGTTCCGTTGAGCAATTAGGTTCCGGTGAAAACGCCCTATGTTTTGACTTCCTGGCGCTGTGTTCTTCTCCTCGCGCGACAGCAGATTACATTGAACTTGCAACTCGCCTCGATGTGCTTTTTATCAAAAATACACCGCAAATGGGCATAAGTGATGACGTTACTTATACAGCTCAAGGTACTGAAGAAGGTTATATTCGCCCCACGGAACACATTCGAAGTGCAAAACTTGATGATGAAGCGAGACGATTTATCGCGCTTGTCGATGAATTTTATGAACAGAAAAAACGGCTTGTCATTAGTGCAGACGTTGACCTGCAAAATCTGTACGTTGGTGAACGCTTGGCATTTGCTTTCGAACGCACCAAAAGTCGACTAGTAGAAATGCAAAATTGGTCACTCGCTTGACCGCAGTACACTAAGCTGGCACTGGTTGTTTAGCCATTGCGACGCCATTTCGTCCAGCGGCCTTTACACCGTACATCGCATGATCTGCGAGCACGATGAGTTGATCTACTGAAACATTTTCGGCTATCGTTGCACAGCCAAAGCTCGCCGTTATTTCAAGTGCATGTGTGTCCGGATGCAACTTTTCACTCGGTAACGCAGCTCGCAATTGATTCGCAACATCAACACACGCCTGAGCATCATAGTTGGGGAGTAGCACCAAAAATTCTTCACCACCATATCGACTCACCATTGCATCCAGTGGCACATTTTTGCGTAACAGTGACGCCACAAACACCAGCGCATCATCTCCGACATGGTGACCGAAGTTGTCGTTTATCGACTTAAAGCGGTCGATATCAAATAAAATTAAACTATAAACTTTTCGCTCTTGCGACCATTGCTCATGGCACGCGTCTAATTTGTGACGAATCGCTCTTCGGTTATATAAATCTGTAAGTTGGTCACGTTCGCTCATTCGTCTAATTTTGCTGATTAGGCGTGCCAATGCGCATGAAAACATCGTGATATTTAAAAGTAAGTTAAGGACAGTATGCGCCCAAAGAATCGGGACTGCTTCAGCCGTATTGAGCGTATAAAACGCCGTGGTTTGTTCTGGAACAACGGCAAGAAGGAGGATACGTGTGACAAATACCAGCAAAATACACGTTGATGGTATGGACATACCAACAGCCGCTAGTCGGCTAAACGATTTGTTCATGCCCTGATAAATGGCTTGAGTGAGTAAGAACACGTTAATGGCCGCAGATAAAGAAAATAGCACTTCTTGAACCACTAAACTGCTTGATGACGGGTCTTGTGTTAACATCAGTAACGCAAAGGAAAACCACGCATATAAGCCAAAACGTGAGTTGTTTTTAAGTTTAAATAACCGCGTCATCCCTTGGTGCATAAACACGAAACCCAGTAATACACACTGGTCCGCTAAAAACCAATGTAAATAACTCGGTGAATGTGAGCGCCCTAAGTTAAGCAGCAACCCAAAGAGTATTAAATAATTTGCACTCGCGAAAAATAAGCTGGCTTTTGGTGCTATTTTTAGTGGATAAGCCATGATACTCCAGCCAATCGCACTCACACCGGCAATTAAGGTAATAAACGTCAACAGCGTTTGTGCAACTGGGTGAAATTCCATAGACACGCAACATAGACAACTGATTTTTTCAGTATAATCCATGTCACTCTGAATGCGAGGAATCAACAAACGGTGTGACGTGGTAATCACTAAATGTGTTTTTCTTGTGGAGATTCATCCTCTGGATTGTCGGAACGAACATGCTTCTCTAAGATAACACGTATTGTCCGCTATTCTCTGGTTTGCCGTTGAAACTTCGTTTGCTACACAAAGTGCTGTTTGCGCAATTAAGTGTCATCTTGCTTCTTCTTGCTGCACTTGTTTCGATAAACTACATTCAATTGAGTTCAATTTCTTCTGTATTAGAACAACAGGTAAAAGCGTTGGAACTATCACGAACTCGAGAACTCTCAAACGCATTACAGCTGCATTTTAAAAAACATGGCAATTGGGTCTATTTCCAACAGTCGCAGGATAATTGGGTGCATTTTGTCGAAGTCGCACTGCAAAAAGAATTGGATGATTTTGAATTAAACCGCCTACTTGGCCCTTTTCCCCATACGAAGGATGAAGGAAATTCACCACCGCCACCGCCCCATCGAAATCCAGTCAAGCCATGGATAGACAGGCTAACACTGATTACCCCTGACGAGGCGCTCATCGTCAAAGCCAAATACACCAACGATATCTGGTTTGTGACCCCCATTGTTGTCGATGGTGTAACTGTCGCGGTGCTTCAAAATGGCAAATTAGATCGCAATGAACGTCATCACCCCCTTTTTTCGCGGGTCAGCAATTTGAAACCATGCTCTGGTTTGCCGGACTTGCGATGGTCATCGCAAGCCTTGCTAGTTATTTTTTTACACGTTTTCTCACGAAACCAGTAAAACAACTGACGGAGCGAGCTGAACAATTGGCAAACCGAGATTTTGAAACCAAACTGCCTGTTAACTCGAATGATGAACTGGGTGAACTTAGCCATAGTCTTAACCGAGTGTCCGACAAACTTGCGCGTTATGAAATGCAGCAAAAACAATGGTTACAAGACATAGCACATGAGCTCAGAACCCCTCTAACCATTATTCGAGGGGAAATGGAAGCGCTTGTTGATGGTGTGATCCCAGCAAACCGTGAAAATTTGACGCTCCTGCAGTTAGAAATCCTGAGACTCAATAGACTGATTGACGACTTACATGAACTGGCGATCACTGATAATTTAGAGCTCTCGATGCAAACTCAACCGATACAGTTAGATTCACTCATAGCAACGTTGTGCAAACGATGTGAAGGATTACTGCAAAAGCGTGGACTAACACTCAGCATGAGGCTTGACTCAGGGTGTGTTTGGGGTGACGAAGCGCGTTTATCTCAAGTGTTTACCAATTTACTTAAAAATTGCGCTCACTATACTGAACTGGAGGGCAACATCTGGCTTGAGTTACGCCGAAAAGGTAACAACGTACAGCTTCTCATCGAAGATTCAGGTCCTGGTGTCAGTGACGAACAACTCGACAAGCTGTTTCAACGTCTTTATCGCACAGATCAATCGCGCAATAGTCAAACCGGTGGCGCTGGTTTAGGTCTCGCCATCTGCGAGAATATTATCGCAGCTCACCACGGCCACATCCAAGCTATGCATGGGGCTAAAGGCGGTTTGATCATTCTGGTTACTTTGCCGCTTTATTCGATGGAACAAACAACATGACGTTTCACATTTTAGTCGTTGAAGACGAGCCTCGCATCGCACAATTGGTGTGTAAATACCTCGAATTAGAATCTTATACCCATACATGGGTAAACAACGGCGAAGATGCAGTCAACTACGCAAAAGCGAAACGGCCCGACTTATGCTTACTCGATATCATGTTACCCGATCTGGATGGCATCGAAGTATGTAAACAACTTCGAGAATTTAGCCTTCTGCCCATCATTATGATGACCGCAAAAGTCGAAGAAATTGACCGCCTGTTGGGGTTTAAAGTCGGTGCAGACGATTATGTCTGCAAACCCTTTAGTCCTAAAGAATTAATGGCACGAGTAAATGCGTTATTGGTCCGAACTTATCAAACTAAGGTCATGACTAAAAAGTTAGTTTTTCAAGATCTTGTCATGGATGTCGAACGCTTTTCTGTTCATTTACGCCAACAAGAAATCAAGCTAACCGTGAACGAATTCACGATATTAAAGGCCATGTTGGAGCAGCCTTCTAAAGTATTTTCCAGAAAAGAGTTACTTTACGCAGTGAAACAAAAGGAACTTGATATGTATGAGCGTACCATTGATACCCATATAAAAAATCTGCGTAAGAAACTCTCGGCTGAAGAGCAAGAGCGTGATGTCATCCATTCGGTTTATGGTATTGGGTACACACTCAAACCTGCAACTTAATTCACTCTCTTGCAAAGAGGCCCGCAAACCAATGTGGCTGCGGGAATTTCAGCGGGGAAAGTGTCATTCAACCTAAATGACTCCGCGACCATAATAATGATTCGACACGATACCTAAACCTTTTCACTCACGTTCAAAGAGGACATAAGCGCTTGAATCAGTTCATCATTGTCGCCAGCCATATTACTAACCTGTTGATATAATTCAGAGCCTTGACCTTGAGGCGGTGGGGGTGGCATACCTTGTTCGCCCATTTTGTCTTTACGCTCGCTAAAGTGCTCATGTTTTTCTTGAAAATAGCTCTCTAAATCGATGTCATTCTCCTTGGCATACGCCTTTAATGACTCAGGTGCTGATTCTGCCAGTGCCGCCGCATCAAATTCACCCGACATTTCCATCTCCATGGCACTTTTCATAAAATCTCGAATTTCTTCATCACCTTGTACTGATTGGAAAAAACTACTTAATTCATCGTCTTTTGGGGGCGGTGGCATAGGACGTGAGTCAACATGTTGCGATTGTACACTCGATGTCATGCTCACATTGGTATATTGGCTTGAAATGTTCATCGTTGTTACTCCTAATTTACCCAATGTTTGTTTTACGTTTCACTCTAGAAAAAGCACGACCCCATCCATCGCGCTTGCGGCTCATTTGACTCAGAACGGTGCTTTGCCAAACTCACTTTTATTATGGTGAACAGGTAAAAAGAAGCTGTGTGAAAAACATGTGCTTTGCGTAAAGATTGTGAAGAAAGCCACACAATTACCCTTAATTTTCAGACATTTTAAAGACTCGGATTTTGTCTAATTCTGTGAATGAAAATTACAATAGGAATCTAGACATGAGTAACACCCCCGATCGCCGCACTTTTTTGAAACAAGCACTTATTGCAAGTGCGGCCTTTCCCGTTATTACGCTGTTTGGTTGCGGCCAAGACAGCGGCGCACTCCCTACAACAGCACCAAACACCTCTGGTGATAGCGATGACTCAACAACAGTAAACACCACTGAGTGGGCATCGGGTGGTACGCAAAATTTAACGGTCAATTTTCCAACAACAGACTTATTTAATCGTGCTTCGGTGTGTTCGGTGGTGTTAACCAAGTCGTTGACGGAAGGTCCTTGCTATTTTATGGCGGATGTCCTTGATGATATTTCAGAAGGTCAAACAGGTTTACCCAGCCAACTCTGTTTGCAAGTGACTGACTCTAACTGTCAACCTCAAGCCAACTTAGAAGTAGAAGTGTGGCACTGTGATGTGAACGGATTGTATTCGGGAAATACCGAACAAAGTGCTGATGCGGGTCGCTTCGCTGGCGGCTTTTGTACTGGCAATGATAGTCAGGCCGTTCAAGCAAAATGGTTTAGAGGAACTGCGATAACTGATAGTGACGGACGAGTCAACTTCAAAACCTGTTTTCCTGGCTGGTATTCTTCACGCACTATCCACATTCACTTTCGGGTAAAAAATAACAATCGCGATCAGGTCGTTTCACAATTTTGCTTTAACGACGCGCTGACCAACGCGATTTGTACCTCACACCCAGACTACGCTCATCGAGGGGAACAAGACACCCCATTAAGCGGTGGTCGAGATACCGTATTTGGCGGTAACGCGGACGAATTCATGATGGATATCAAAAACAACGAAGATGGGTCGTTGCTACTCTACAAACGCATAATAATTAACACTTAAGCAGATTATCAATGTGCATCTCCCACTGTGATTTGCACGTTTTTGTTGAAGTCGCTTATCTACAGCACCACCTTAAAATTAAAAATATATTCAATTCATTTGGTTAGAATAATTTTTACGCTTACGGTTGCAACCGTAATTTTGTTAGCGTTAAAATAAATTAAGGTTAATTTATTGTAAATCACATTTTATCCACATTTGTGATTTACCGTTGAATCCCGAGCAACGCGACGTGATCTGTATCTCACATAGATAGAGGTCTCTTCGCGTAATGATAACCCAAAACTTTCAGGCTATCAGGCGGCTACTCTCTTTAGTCAATTCGTTGAAAACCTGGTCCACAAAGGAGCTGATTAGCGTGGACCTTTTATTAAAAGGTGGAGAAATGGATTTAAATTTTAGTAACGAAATGGTGTATACCCTGCCATTTTATCTCGGGCCAATTTTGGTCCTTTCAATTCTTAACTATGTACGACGTCAAAAGCACTATCGCTTTAATGATACGCTCACTAATGCGTCTATTGCCGTTGGAAACTTAGGGTTCTCGTTGATACTCTTGCTGGGTGTCGTGGCAATTTACTCACACGTTTTTGAACAATATCGCTTCATTGAACTCGACCAAACTAACCCCCTCATCTATGTATTTGCATTTATCGCCTACGACTTTTGCTACTACTGGAATCATCGTTTCCATCACATGATAGGTTTACTTTGGGCTGATCACATCGTGCACCATACGGGCGAGCAATTTAATCTAGGTGTGTCCGTTCGCATCAGTTATTTTACCGAACTGACCATGTGGATGACCTTTATTCCTATGGCACTTATGGGCATTTCTATTGAAGTGTTCTTAGTCGTCAGCTACATCGAAGCGGTCTGGGCTTACTGTATTCATACCGAGCATTTCAAGAAAACCCCAGTTGCCGACAAAGTCTTTAATACGCCTTCGCACCACCGTGTTCACCATGCACGTAATAGCCGTTACATCGATAAAAACTTTGGGGGCGTACTCATTATTTGGGATAAGCTGTTTGGCACATTCCAAGCTGAGCTAGACAAAGATCCCGTTGTATTTGGCGTAAGAGAATCGTATCCAAGCTTTAGTCCACTTGTGATCAACTCTTATTATTTGAAAAACATTTGGAAGAAAATGCAGCTTTCAAGTACGCCGTGGGAAGTCGTCTGTTCTATTTTTGCCGCGCCAGGATGGTTACCCAAAAACGCCGATAGAAAAACGTTTTACAGCGCGACGACTCGTATCTCATGCAGAGACTTTAAACCATACGACCCACAAACGTCATTGACAACGAAATGGACAAGCTTTATTCGTTTTTGTGTAATGCTTGTGCTATTCACCTATTTAATGAGCAACTTTGGTACTATTGGTGCCGTTCCTGCGACGATTTTATCATTGCTCTTTTTCTGGCTGAGCCACTACAACGGTATTGTTCTAGATGGCAAAAAAATCGGAGCCTACCCTGAAATAATTGTACAATTACTCGCCGCAAGTTTCGTATATTGGGTTGCACAAAACACCCAAGACGTCATCGTGGCGTCTTGTTCGATAGGTTTAATGGTTATCTCGGCGGTGAATTATATCGTTTATCGTCAAGCGCCGATGACCCAACAATCCTTTCCAGTTGATGCATCGCAACAAAGTGATGCACTTTAATTTTTCGTCACCATACTTTAAGGAATAACGATGGAAAACGTAAAACAGAATACAGGCGGCGTGAATCGCGAATACGGTAAAGCAACCGCTCAGCGATTTATGTTCGTTGGTTTGCATTTAACTCTGGTACTTTTTTGTGCTTGGCTTGTCTTCGCGGGTGGATTTACTTACCTAGGTTCACTCTTTGGTGAACAGTGGCAATTTGCCGATATGACGCGTGCAGAAATATTGTTTGGCTGCGCTGCGCTATACTGGTTACGCCATGCCATTACCGTACTGTACTTATTACAGCGCGCAATCGACTGGAGTGAAGTCTTCGGCTTATTGTGCTTTATGGCCTTTTTCGAAATCGGTCTTTTAGTACTTGGTGGTGGCGCGTTTAGAGACAGTGTGATTCCACTTGGCGGTTTAGACGTCGTTGCTGTCGTTCTGCTTGTTGTAGGATCTTTTTTCAACACGTTCTCAGAACTACAGCGCAAATGGTGGAAAAAAGACGCAAGCCACAAAGGCAAATGCTATACCGAAGGCCTATTCAAATATTCAATGCACATCAATTATTTTGGTGACACCGTATTGTTTACTGGTTGGGCACTGTTCACCGTGAACTTCTGGACATTATTGCTGCCGTTATCAATGGCATACTCTTTTGTCGCCTTCCACATCCCAGCATTGGATAGTTACTTAGAAGACCGATATGGCGAACCCTTTAAGCAATATGCAGCTAAAACGAAGAAATTTATTCCATTTATCTACTAGTTTCACCTGAGGGGGGTTCGTCCTCCCCTTTTTCGCTCCACTCTTTCTCTTGTTAATTTTGTGTAATACAAAAACACAATCACTGACACAATTGCTCATTATGCTTTTACTGGACTAGACCAAGGAGAAAGTCATAATGAAAACAAACATTCACCAATTAAATAAACTACTCGCCGGAGCCATGCTCTGTGCATTGTCGAGTACAGCGCTCGCCTCAACTCACTCAATGATCATTGCTATAGATGGCTTACGAGGCGATGGTATAACCAATGCTGCTACACCTAATATCGATACATTGATCCAAGGGACATGGGCCCAAGGCTATCATGGCGCTTATGCGTTTTACGCTCAAACCATGACGGATGCCGCGCCAAATAGCGGACCAAATCATGTTGGTATCATGACAGGTGTTACCTCAAGTAAAAGTGGCGTAACTGGTAACTCAGACGTAGGTTCAGGGCGGTTTGCGCAATACCCACATTACCAATCGTTGCTTGAACGACAAAATTCGACCACCAACACCGTCTTTATGGCAACGTGGGCAACTGATTTTCAAATCACCAATGAAGCCGACTTAAAAATAAATACCAATGACCAAGCAAACGTCAACAATACGGTTGCTATTCTTAATGGCACATACAGTGACGCGAATTGGGCAAAAGGAACAACGCCTGATTCCCTGTTCTTATTTTTAGATGACGTGGATCACGCAGGACATAGCTGCTGCTTCACTGTCGATGACGAAGGGTATGTCAGTGAAATTCAAGACGTCGACCGTCAAATTGGTGACATTCTCACTGCCATTAAAACTCGCCCTACATTTGCCTCAGAAGATTGGCAAATTGTGATTACCTCTGATCACGGCGGTAGAGGTTCATCACATGGCATTCACGCTGCGGATAACTACACGATCCCCTTTCTTGTAGCATCCAAACACGTGGCACAAGGTTACCTTGCAGGTACACCACACAATTATGACGCCGCGCCTACAGTGCTTGCCCATCATGGCATAACCCCGCCCGCTCACATGGACGGCGCAGTACAAGGCAAAAATGTCATTGCGGAAAAACCGCAAAATATATTGGAAGACTTAACCACTTACCTATCATTTGAAGGGAATTATCAAGACAGCTCTGGTAACGCCCTACACGCGCAAGTTGGTGGTGGTAGCCCAGAAATTCAATACGGTGGTAAATTCGGCCGTTACGTTGCTATCAATGGTCAGAAGGAATTCCTGACATTTGGCAACCCAACTAGCCTCGATTTCAATACGTCTTCTGATTTTACGTTAATGACGTGGTATCGCGTATCAGGAGACCAAACTGGCGATCCGGTTATTCTAGGTAACAAAAATTGGCAAAGTGGTGGTAATCAAGGCGTGCTATTACTGGCGAATGAAGGCAATGGAGACGACTTTGGGATCAACATTGCATCTGATCATAGTGACCGTAAAGACATCGACCCAATTGACTACACGTTTAATGGATGGTGGTTGTTAGTAGCGACATTTGATCGCGATGGCGCAGCGACCCTGTATGCAGGAAGCCCGAATGGCAAACTGTTTGTCGTGTCAGAGGGGATCCAAAACGTTGGCGACATTACGTCTTCACTGAACTGGAACATTGGTCAAGACGGCACGGGTAGCTATTCGTATAACCTTAAGGCTGACCTTGATGATCTTGCAATTTGGCGCCGAGCATTAACACTGGATGAAGTTCGCCAGATTTACAATCAAGGGGCTGGGGTTGAATTAAATACCCTACTTGGAAATACACCCACAAACCATTTGTCGAGCGCGTCTGACTTCGTTGTTGGCAGTCGAATGCCCGTTCAGATAACAGCTGTAGTAAAAGGCGATACGTGTGGACTCGAATGGGACGCAACGCTCACGGGCAGTGAACGTAACGCAAAATTTGATTGTGAAGGCCGAGCCGATCCGATGGAACTGGTGGTTGATAAAGTGACTGTGAATGGCTCTGAAAAATTGGTGTCAGGCTATCTTGTCGCTACTGGCGGTAAAGGTGCATTAGAGTGGGATGCTAACAAACTATCGAATGAACGCAACGCCAAATTTGACCAAAATACGCAAGGGGATTACCTGACCGTACGCTTCGTCGCAGATGCAAATGCAACGACAATTTCAACAAAAGCTTACGGCCAAGAGTGTGGTTTTGAATGGGACAATACGTTGCTTGGCCACGAACGCAACGCTAAATGGGATTGCAATCCAAATCGCGACACATTCCGTTTCACATTATTAGATAAATAATTAAATACAGTGCTTACATAGGTTGAACACCCGGCCCGTTAAATTCGGAGTGTTCAACCTATTTTATTTTAGCTTGTGCTGTTCGAACACGGTAATACTCAACGCACAATCATCAGGGCTATTCTTTCCACGCCAACTCGAGTGTCACAATGTCTCTATCAGAATGAAAATCTGAAAACAGCAATTGTTGATCGTTAAAATCGGATATATCTCCCTTTGGCGTTTGGAACCTATCAAGTAGTTGGAACTGGCGCTTAGCATTAACATGCCAATGTTCAGACTGCTGTGAGCTCCTGTCACTCACAATAAACCACAGCTCTCTACCCTTAGTTCGGTGCGCAACAATACTGGCTGTTTGAGCAGCCTTAAACAAAACATCTCCCTCAAGAGTCTGAACTTGATTTGGTAGAATCAGCCAATGCCTCCCGTCAACACCTGTGAGTTCTCCCTTTCCCTCATACAAAACTTGTTCTGTGTGGTTAGAAACCGACCACTCAAACCACTGTTGGCCTTGTACACCTTTTCGGCTAAACACCAACGTGTTGTCTTCGCTCGACCAATAACGTGGAACACCAACGACGTCATCGAAATATTGTATAGCTGGCGTGTCACTTTGCCATCGAACCATCACCAATCGTTCATTGCGCGCAAACGCCAACATACTGCCATCCTCATTCCACACGGGTTGCGAGAGCGCTAATTGCTGGGTTGGATTGGCGTAAATAAGTCTCTCTGCACCGCTTTCAATCTCCTTTACAAACACTTGAGAGAAACCATTTCGATTGGAATTGAACGCCACATGACGGCCTGATGGGGAAAAACTAGCCAGCCAACTATGACGATTAGACTGAGTTAACGGCCTTGCATGCGCCTCATCGAATCGCCTCACAAACACATTGCCGTTTATTTTCTTTAACGTAAAACTCAGGTGTTGACCATTTGTCGACATGGTTGGGAAATGCAAAAACTCGTAGTTCTCAAAGTCGATATCAGAGAGCTCATTGTGGTTATCCAAGTAGCGTAATCGCTTACCGTCACTCAGCAAATAGCCCTTTGTCGCCTCAGAATAGGTAACAAAATACCAATTTTCATCCAATGTGGCGATTGTAGTTACCTGCTTGCTTTGCACATCTAACAACCAGATCTGTGACCGATGTTGTTCATCAAACCCCACCATAGCCACGGTTGATGATCCCTCGGCATTAGCGACGCGGTAAGGGAGAAAGACATTCGTCGGCTCATAGATTTTATCGACGAACCCCGTGCGTAAGTTACCACGATAAAGCGCTGATACGCCGGTCTCTTTCGATAAAAAGACCACTGAATCATTAATAACCACAACATTGCCAATGCCCAATGTTCCGTCGAATGTGAAATGACGTTGCACAGCGTGCTTTTGATAGTGACTATCCATCAGTAGGCTTTCAAACACCAGTTCATTGCCCTGCTGTGACACAAACAACAGTTGATGTTTGTACCCCGAAAGCGAAGGACGAACCCAAGCTGCATAGCGAATGTGCTCGTCACTCTGCCAAATCAATTTTGAGATTGTTCTATCAAGCGAGGATAGCCAAACTTGTGTTCCAAGCTTGTCGTTCTCCGGTTCCCTCAGATAAATTATCGCGTTACTGTCTGGTGTAAATAAGCTGAATGATTCATCTTCTAGCGTCGCTGAAATAGGTCGAAGGTTGCTGACATGTGGCATTTTAGGCGAGGATGACGTCGTCGCCATAAAAAGTATCCCAACTACCCCGCACAATAGTAATACCGCGAGTGAATAGAGCAAATACGCGGGTGTTCGATTAAGAATAACTTGTTCATTAAGCGAGCCCCCTGTGGACGCTGATGTGAAACCGCGATCGTCTTTATCACGCCATGCAACGCATAACCACGTTTTGGGTACGTTTTTAGTACGTCCTTCTCAAGGTCTCCCAGTGCATTTCTTATCTGGTTTATCGCTCGTCGAATAGATACTGGATTAAAAATAGCACGTGGCCAAACCTGTTCAAAAATGGTTTCCGCACGCACTACTTGCCCTTCATGATGCGCGAGCAATACCAGTACATCCATCACCTTAGGTTCTAAGCGCGTTTGTCTACCATGACAAATGAGTTCACCTGTGGCAGGTGAAACCTGCACATTATTCAACCAAAAACCATCACGTAAGTTTACTTGTTGATTGTTAGCGTGTGCTTTTGGCTCACTTTCAAAGCAATCCAACATCCTGTATTCCTTACTTTTTATTTATCTTAATGTTTTCAGAACAAAAGCATAACGCTTTATCTATCGCTATCTGTTTAGGGTGCTTGCACACTCGATTCGAACACTACCTGCAATTGGGTTGTTGTTGGATTTTCCAATCGTTAACAATAATAGAAAGGTATTTCGCAATGCTTCATTTTCCTTCTAACATCAGACATTTCTTAATCTACTTCGGTTTTGCTGTGCTATCGATAGTAACAAGCAAATCAGCACTATCCAATGCCAATGCGGGATTGGATCCACACACACTATTAGACAGCACCATCACTATGTTACAAAATCAACGTGATCAGGCTGTAAGTGATTACGTAGACACTTATTTTCATAAAGACGCATTGGAGCGTTGGAATGGCGAAGGGCGTGAACGCTATATTGGGTGGTTAAGTGCAATAAAACACTACCACAAGACCTTTAGTTTGCATGAAGCGTTACCCTTTGATGAAAAACGTAATCGCGTAACAGCTAAAATACTTTCACAAAGCACTCGTATTATCTACACCCTGACAATTACGCTCACTCAAGTCCAATTAGCGTCATCCGATGATAGTAGCCTACCTTGGAAAGTATCTGGTATTTCTATAACGGCGGACAAGCCTGTCATCGACAGCACACTCCACTCACTGACAAAACAAGAATTGGCAACCAAACTGGCGGAGTATGTTGATTTTATGATCAAAAACAACGCGTTCTCAGGCGCCGTATTGTTGGCAGATAACGACACCATTTTGTACCAAAGTGCACATGGTTACGCTGAACAACGATTTCAAATTAAAAATAACGTCGACACACGCTTTAACATTGCGTCTTTGAATAAAATGTTTACCGCCGTTAGCGTATTGCAATTGGCTGAAGCGGGAAAACTATCCCTTCAAGATCCAATAACGAACTACATTGACCACACACTACTAGGTAATGGTGATTTTAGTGCGATTACCATTGCTCATCTTTTATCTCACACTGCGGGATTAGGCTACCCAAATTACCCGAAAACCCACCCAAACGATTTACGAAACCTAAACGATTACCTACCGTATCTGCGCTATATTCCTATTGTGAGTAAACCAGGGGAACAATTTCGCTATAGCAGTGAAGGGTTTATTTTGCTCGGTCTCATCATAGAAGCGGTATCCAAGCAACCTTATGATGATTACTTAAAACAACATGTCTTTACGAAGGCAGGTATGACACAAACAGGTAACTTTGATATCGATGGCGTCACACCCAATATAGCAATGGGTTACTTTTATTCAAACGAGCTCAAGTCTATGCAAACTAATTGGTTTATTCACGGCATTAAAGGAAATTCCGCAGGTGGGGGTTACTCGAACGTTGCAGACTTATACGCCTTTTCAAAAGCGTTAACCCATAATCACTTGTTAACCAAAAAATACACCCGTCTCGCGTTTTCCGCTAAACCTGAATTTCATTCCGACCATTATGGGTTTGGCTTTAGTGTACATCATAGCGATAGTGGCAAAGTGATTGGTCATAACGGTGCATTTATTGGCGTCGGTGCCGATCTTCGTGTTTATTTGGATAAAGGGATAACCGTCGTTGTACTCGGAAATCAGGATATGGTGACAACCCCAGTTATCACCTACGTGAATGAGCTTATGCGGCACGTGCAGTAAGTCACTCGTGTATTCGTGCTGGGTTTGTATACACCAAACAAACTCAGCACGCGTGTAATTAAGAACATTCGGCTATTACAAAAGGCAAACGCCGATAAAATAACAAACAATCTATTTACAAAATTTTGGAGCGCTACTGTGTTAGTCCGTTATTCCGCCAGCCTTTTTGCGGCCTTGTTTATGAACATGGTATCTGCAAACCCTAAGACGACCGAAAATAAGGAAAATGACCTCACAGAACAACAAACTATTCATCTCGTTGATAAACAAATTGCAGCGTACAATGCGCGCGATATCGATGCCTTTGCGGCTACCTATCATGATGATGCAGAAATTTACGTCTATCCTAATCAGCTACTATTAAAAGGCAAAACCGCACTCATTGAACGCTATAAGCAGACATTTACCGCACTGACCATGCTAAGAGCAACCTCAGTACAACGCATCGTCAAAGGTAATTACTTAGTTGACCTTGAACGAGCGGAATCATCAACACACCCCTCTCAAGAAGTCACCCGTCGCGTTGAGCTAATTGCCACCTACGAGATAGAAGATGGACTTATCAAACGAGTTACGTTCAAGCGTTAGTCAAACCGATCTTGGCTAAACTACATTGACTGTTACGAATGGCTTTTTAATTGTTCAGTTTCAAGGTATGCTCTCAAGACATCTGACCAGTTGATTAACAAAAATGAAAACACGCATCACTGAACTTTTTGGCATTGAAAAGCCGATTATCTTACCTGGTATGAGTTGGATCTCCGTACCTGAACTCGTCGCTGCGGTATCAAACGCAGGCGGTTTGGGTATTTTGGCAACTGGCCCTCTTAGCAAAGCGCAAACCAAAGATGCCATCGCGAAAATTCGCTCGCTAACGGACAAGCCATTTGGCGTAGGTGTTACACTTATGATGCCGGGTGCAAAAGAAAATGCCAAAATAGCGCTTGAACTCGAAGTGCCTGTAATCAATTTCTCGCTGGGTAAAGGTGATTGGCTTGTTGAAGGCGCTAAGAAATACGGTGGTAAAGTTATAGCGACCGTTGTAACTGAAAAACATGCCTTGGCGGCACAAAAATCGGGGGTCGATGCATTACTTGTCACTGGCCATGAGGCCGCAGCCCATGGTGGTGATGTGACCTCTTTGTGTCTTGTCCCAAATATTGTGGACATTGTTGACATTCCTGTGATTGCCGCAGGCGGTTTTGCTGACAGTCGGGGCCTTGTCGCGGCACTCGCATTGGGGGCAGACGGCGTTGCAATGGGGTCGCGCTTTGCGACAAGCCTTGAAAGCCCTGTTCATCAAAACGTCAAAGATGCCGTCGTAGCAAAACGGGTTGAAGACACCATCTATTCCAAAAACTTTGATGGCCTATACGCACGAGTTATGAAAACACCGATGGCAGAAAAAGCCACTCGTAGGCCGATGAATATATTCGTAGCAATAGCGAAATCGTTTAAAGCCGCAAAAATGGTCGACATGCCACTTTGGAAGTTGATACTCGGCCTTTTCGCACAATTCGATAAAATAAAAATGTTGTCTTTGTTTGGTGCTGCGACGGAAAAACTAGAAGCCGCAACCATTCATGGTGATTTGGAACATGGCGTTCAATTTATAGGTCAATCTCAAGGTGTTATACACGATGTGCGCTCAGTACAGTCACTGATGGACAGTATGATGGAGGACGCCTTAAAACTTGTCGATGTCCTCAATCTGAAAATCAAAAATTAAGCCTCTTTCGAGGCTTAATTGTCCTATTCTTGGTAACGTTCTGCATCGTAAAACAACGGTTTTAATCCACCACAATGGGTGAATTTTACGGTTAATTCATTTTCCGATGGCACTCTTGAAGAGGTTCTGAATTTCTGTAAACAGGCGCCGCGCATGTCCACAAAGATAAGATGATTAAAGCTCGGCTTTTGCTGAATTTTATGAATATAGATATGCTCGTTTTCTTTTACTTCAATTAAGTCATACTCTTGCCATTGCGACGCAGGCACTAAATCTTTTAGCTCTCTTGCATACAGTTTACCGGTAAATTCTATGCTTTTGTTTTCATAGAGCAATTCACCACCATTGTCCAAATCACCAGCGTAAACATCCACGTTAACCGTCACTTCATTGCCACGGATCAAATTCTCAATATTGAATTTTTTCGTTTTTAACGTCACCAGATCAAAATCACGCACCATATTTAAAAATGCCACGTCTTTGTTTTCGATTTTGTAAACGATTTGAACATCGCTGGGTTTCTCATAGGTGGGCATTGACACGGCAAAGACTTTGGACGCTTGGTTGACCAGCACCATTTTATGCTCACCTTCCCACACGGGGTTTAGCGGAGGTGGCTCAGGCTTTTTCTCAGCCGCAAACGCCTGTCCAATCAACAGTGTAAACAAAATAAAAAGGTATTTCATATTAGACCCAACAGATTGATAATGTAGCTATTATAGTCAACTGGCGGACTTTAGCAGCCACAGATGAATAATTTCTCTCAGTGGCAAATTGAACACGCTAGTCCACAAAGCGCCCTTTTATTTCCAAAATTTCAGCCAACACCTTGTCAAACAACACGACTAATTTCGGGTCAAAATGGCGACCGCTCTGATCACGAATAAAAGTCAGTGCTTCGTCAATTGTCCAGGCCTTTTTGTAGGGGCGTTCACTCGTTAGCGCATCAAATACATCGGCAAGCGCCACGATTCGTCCTTCAATGGGGATAGCATCGCCAGCGAGACCATTCGGATAGCCACTGCCATCCCATTTTTCATGATGTGTTAATGCAACCGTTTTAGCCATTTTCAAGATATCTGAATCGTCTTCACCAAGAATATCAGCCCCTATTTGCGGATGGGATTTCATGATTTCAAATTCTTCATCCGTTAGCTTACCCGGTTTCAACAGGATGTTATCTGGGATCCCAATTTTTCCAATATCATGCATAGGCGCTGCGTGAAGAAGCAATTCAGCGTGCGTTTCGCATAAACCGTATGCCCGAGCAAGTGCCTGTGAGTAATAACTCATCCGCATGACGTGCATGCCTGTTTCATTGTCTTTATATTCTGCAGCTCGACCCAACCTTTGAATGATTTGCAAACGCGTTTCTTTCAAGGTATCGGCCTGCACCAGAGACAAGTGTGTCTTGACTCGAGCACGCACAATCGCCGCGGACACTGGTTTGGTGATGTAATCCACCGCGCCCAGCTCCAAGCCTTGTGCCTCATCAGATTCTTCATTTAATGCCGTGACGAAAATGACTGGGATTGTTTGTGTTGGTAGCGTTGACTTTAAGGCTTTGCACACTTCCAACCCCGTCATGTCCGGCATCATGATGTCCAACAGAATAAGATCGGGCTTACTATTGTTTACCAAACGCAATGCTTCTTCACCGCTTTTGGCAAAGCTGAGCCGATAATCATCTTGCAATATTTGTTTTAAAACACGCAGATTGGCTGGCTCATCATCCACGACCAATATTTGAGGCTTCACACTCAACATCATTCTTTATCCTCAATCAGCGCTTTAATGGTCTTAACCAATTCATCCAACTTTTGCTCTGCGTCTTCAAATTCGAAGTCATTTACTCTATCGATAATGACGTTAATCTCCGGTGTAAACGGTGTCGCTGACCGCGTGAGTGTTTCTATCAATTTCTCGTCGAATTCATGGCGTTTGACCACACTTTGAAGGTTCGTCAGTATCGATAAAAGTGCTTGGTGACTAGTTTCTTCTGCGGATCGAGGTGACGTTTCACTGGCGCGAGATTCCACTCGTTCCCTCACTTTCTGAGCAGCGTCAAAAATCAAGGCTATTTGCGCCTTGCAAGTTTCAGGGCTGTGCTGTAAATCGTTTTCAAGCGTTTCCAAGGACATCATGAGCGAGCGAAGCGAAAGATTACCCGATACGCCTTTGAGCGTGTGCGTCAAACGTCTTACTTCATCTACTTCGCCTCGTTCACACGCTTGTCTTAACGCCACGAAACGATCGAAATGATGTTTGATAAATAGATTTAACTGCGCATAGTAAGCGTCGACACTCCCCCACAGCAACGCCCCTTTTTGCTCATCAATTACTTTGATAGTCGTTGTACTCGTCGTAGGTTCATTTTGCCGTGTCACTTCAAGCCCAAGTACACGGGCAATTTCAGCACACAACACGGAGAAATCGACCGGTTTATTGGCAAAACCATCCATACCAGCCTCTAAAGCAGCTGAGCGGTCATCCTCTAACACACTTGCCGTCAGTGCGATAATTGGAACGCGTTTAATGTTTTGTTCGTGTTCAAGTTTTCTACGCGCCTTCGATGCACTAAGACCATCAAGCACGGGCATTTGTACGTCCATCAAAACTACATCAATACTGGTGTCACTTTCCATTCGGATCAGCGCTTGCTGCCCATCACGAGCCGTAACAACTTGATGCCCATTGCGGCTCAAAAGCATCGTGAGCAACTCAATGTTTTGCTGAATGTCATCGACAACGAGTATTGTCATGGGAGGCAAATCAATAGGCTGAGTCTTGGTTTCAATCTTAAACGATTCACTTTGCTCAAGCGGTAACACGACACGGAAGCAACTCCCAATATTCAATTTACTTTCAACACTGATTTCGCCCCCCATGAGTTCCACCAATTGCTTACTGATGGTAGTCCCAAGACCTGTACCACCAAATCGGCGACTCATCGACGCATCAGCTTGTGTAAATGGGTCAAAAACTTTCTCAACTTGCTCCACGCTCATGCCGATTCCAGTGTCTTCAACTAAGAAAATCGTTCGTCCGTCCGCCATTGGTTTTACGCTGAGTACGACTTGCCCACGTTCTGTAAATTTAATGGCATTGCTCAAAAGATTGGTGAGTACCTGACGAATACGTTCAGGTGAACCGACATAACTATTTTTGAGTGTTGGCGACACATCAACTCTTAACTTCAACCCCTTTTGATGCGCCTGTAGCCACAATGTTGAAACCACCGCATCGACTTCTTCAACAAGAGAGAAATCTCTTGTTTCGAGTTCTAATTTGCCTTTGTCGAGTTTGGCACTATCCAACACATCATTGAGCAAATGCAGTAATGACTTTGCCGATTGATTAATGGTTTTCAAGTGGCGTTGGTGTTCACTGCCCATACTCGCTTCAAGCAGAATATCGCTAAACCCGATGATGGCGTTCATGGGTGTGCGGATCTCATGGCTCATGTTTGCCAAAAATGCGGCGCGTGCTGAAGCAGCTTGTTCAGCATGTTCCTTTGCTTCACGCAGTGCCAGTTCCATTTCTCGACGCTCGGTAATATCCATAATGAAACCATCTAACCACTCATCACCCGAAGTGTCATCGGTGACCCAATTACCATGCTCAAGAACCCATCGCACTTCGCCGTCTCGTCGAATGATGCGATATTCCAATGTGAACTGGGTTTTATCTTTGACCTCTTGATAAATCCTAGCTTTATCATCTGGATGGAAAAGACTTGCGAACGTGCGCTTAGGATTGGGAAGCAAAAAATCCTGTGCTGGGTATCCGGTGATGGCTTCAACGGCATCACTGATGAAAATCATTGACCATGCTTCATCATTGACGCAACGATACGCAATACCCGGGATATTGGTTATCAATGAACGAAGCTTTTCTTCATTTTCTCGAAGCGCACGCTCCATTGATATGCGCTGACGGATGTCTGAAATGAATGCGACAAAAAAGTCATCATTCGCCAGTTTGACATGCCCTATCGCCAACCGAATAGACACTTTCTCTCCATTTCGGTGTAAGGCATCCACTTCACGTCCTTTACCAATAATACGTGCTTCTCCCGTTTCTAAATACCGCCCTAGATAACCGTCATGCTCGACCTTGTAAGGCGCAGGCATCAGCAAACTGACGTTTTTACCAAGTAGTTCTTGTTCTTTCCAACCCAGCAAACGCTCGACGGCTTGGTTCGTGCTTTTGATTATTCCCTTACTATCAATGGTCACGATACCGTCAACCGCCGTTTCCATCATGGCTCTAACGCGCCGTTCGCTTTCAGAGGCGCGTTTAGAAATATCTTTGTATCGGTAAATCAAATTTACGCCAAGCACTAAACTGATAAGAACAATGGTCACGCTGGAAACCGCAAACGCCAAATAATACGAAATTTCCGCGGTTTGCTCCCCAAGCTCCAAACCGGGTGGTTTCACAAATCGAGCGGCGGCCATTCCGGTATAATGCATCCCCGCAATTGCGGTCCCCATCACCACACTCGCCACCAAATTGGCTAACCATTGGTTATCCGATTTACCCCACAATTTGATGAAAAATGACCGGACCCATAGCGATAAAATTGACAAACACACGGCAACCACGATTGACAACAAAAACATCCAAAGGTCATAGCGTAAAAGCGGAGCCATATCCATCGCAGCCATCCCGGCATAATGCATCGTCCCTATTCCCGCCCCCATCAAAACACCGCCCACCAACAATGGCATTAAGCGCTTTGTTTGATTTTGGATAAAGTTAAGCACCACCCACGACGCACATATCCCCGGTAACATAGAAAGCAGCGTTAATATCCAACCATAGCGTATCGGAGTGCAAAGCGAAAAAGCCAACATACCGATAAAGTGCATCGACCAAATACCGCCGCCTAACGCAAAACTACCGACCAATCGCATCATTGACTGACGGCGGTTAGACGATGTTTTTTGAGCTTGAGAGTTCACTTGCAATGCCATAAACGAGGCAAATATGGCAATAAACACGGAGAGGATGACGAGGCCGGAATGGTAATTTCCGAAAATTAAAATACTGTCAGAAGGAATGGTAAATTGCGAGGTGATCCAATCCAGCATAAGAGCGCTACATTATTGTTGGTATTTGCACTTTAACACCTGCGACTCGTTTTCGCGACTCAAAAGCTGTGAATCGATTGCCTGACCTCCTATCAGGACCAAACCGACTTTAATCAAAACTCATGCTCAAAATGCGTAAGCAACAAAGAAAGCGCGTTTTGCGCTATCGGGATTCTTGGATTATTTTTTCTTCATCAATTTTAATGAGTGAATGACAAAAAACACTCATGAACAGCTCAATAATCCAAAGGAAGCAAAATGAAACTAAGTCATTACGTCATGTTCATAGGTGTGTTCTTCTTCGTACTACCCGCTCTTTCAGGCTGCGGTGACAATGATGTCAACGTTCATTACATAGAAAAAAATCTCGACGAGGAAGCACACCAAAAACTCGTGACCGATGTACAAGAACTGGTAAAACAACATCAGTTAAACGGGCTGAACGACGAAGCAAAGCAGCTTCCAACGATTGAATCGCCCATCGCTCAGTTAGGTATGCAGCTATTTTTTTCCAAATCCCTAAGTGGTGACATGGATACTGCGTGCGCAAGTTGTCACCATCCATTTTTAGGCGGTGGAGATGCATTACCTCTGTCCATCGGAGTAGCCGCCATTCAGCCCAACGTGCTCGGTCCTGGTCGTTTACATGATGCTGGAGCTGTTCACGCAGATGGAGGGCCCACCGTACCAAGAAACGCACCTTCCACATTCAATATTGCCTTTTACAATCAAGCGTTATTTCACGACGGCAGAGTACAAACACTCTCCGACTCGGGTGCACTTAATGGTCTCAATGAACCTCTACGAACGCCAGACAGCCCATTCGCAACCGCAGATAATTTCGCTGGGACAAATTTAACTGCAGCACAAGCTCGGTTTCCCGTAACCTCGAAAGAAGAAATGAGAGGGTTCAATCTAGCTGCCGGACAATCAAACCAAGTTCTTCGTGATGCGCTGCAACGTCGATTACGTGGCGAAACAGTCGATTACGTGGCGAAACAAATGAACTATCCAAAAACGAATGGGCTACTCGTTTTGCAACGGCATTCAATCTAACAACAGACCAAGTCATTCAAGACAACATTCTAAGTTTTGATAACGTTGCTTTTGCCCTTGGCGAGTATCAACGCTCCCAAGTACTCGTCAACTCGCCTTGGAGTCAATTTATTCAAGGCGATAGGAGTGCGCTTACAGACGAGCAATTAAAAGGGGCTAAGCTTTTTTATTCAACCAAACCCCAAGGTGGTTTTGATTGTGTTGCTTGTCACTCAGGCGACTTTATGACAGATGAACAATTTCACGTTATTGCCATGCCACAAATTGGACGAGGAAAAGGTGATGGTGAAGATGGAAGCAATGATTTCGGGCGTTTCCGTGAAACAAACATTGAGGCTGATAAGTTCGCGTTTAGAACACCTCATTTAACCAACATTGAGGTCACCGCTCCTTATGGGCATGACGGCGCATTTGCGACGCTCGAAGCGGTTGTTGAACACCACCTCAATCCCGAAGTTTCAATTGCAAACTATGATCCTTCAGACGCACAGCCTGGCATTCAGACTACGCATTGGGTAACCAACACTAGCCAAGCACTCGATGTATTAAAAATGAACATGGACGCAGGACGTTCACGGCTCACAACGATAGATTTTAGTACCGAACAAATAACTCAACTGGTTGCATTTTTGAAAGCACAAACCGATCCTTGCGCTAAAGACAAGGACTGCTTACTTAAATGGGTTCCTGCGCCAACGATGGATGCTGACAACACCTTGCTGATTGCCGAGTTTCAGGAATCGCCTTTATAATTTTTAAACAGTGGGGTTAATGGGCAACATAATTTGCATTTTAATCCCACCTAACGCACTTTGCTCAGCCCAAATTGAACCGTGATGGGCACTAACAAGCCCTTTGCTGATTGCCAACCCTAAACCTGAGCCACTCACTCTGCGCTGCTTAGAAGCTTCTGTTCTGAAAAGTCGTTCGAACATTTCACTGAGGTGTTCTTTATCCACGGTTGGCGAAGAATCTTCAATCACCATTAAGACCTGTTTATCCTGAAGTGTAACGTGAAAAGAGACCATGCCGGGCAAATCAGTGTAATTCACACTATTAGCAAACAAATTCGTTAAAACTTGTTTCACTCGGTCAATATCCCAATTTACAACCAGTTTTTGAGGGAGGTCTAACGTTGCATTCCATTTAAACCCTTTTACAAGCGCAAGCTGCTTGTATTCTCTTTCCCACAGTTGAATAACTTGAACAAAATCGTGTTCATGCAGATTTATCACTAGGCTGGCAGTATCAACCAACGCAAGTTGATGGATATCGGAAATCAGGTGATTAATGTCGGCCAGCTTTCGATTTATGACTTCGTATGACCCTTCAACATCCTCGATGATGTTATGCTGCAACGCTTCAATCTGCAGATATAATGCGGTTAGAGGAGTACGAACTTCATGTGAAACATCGGCCAGCATTTGATTTTTCTTGTGTACAACGTCTTCGAGCATTTGAGCGCGTTCAGCCGCAATTTTTCGATTTTGATACAGGCGGTAACCCACCAAAACAACAATTAGCAACGCACACCCAGATCCAAGCCACCATGCTCTAAGTTGCAACTCATTTTCCTTCAACCTAGCTACCTGCAATTCTTTTTCAATATTTAACCGATCAATTTGTGTTTGACGACGTTTAAATTCTGCTTTTGATTGCAACGCGGCGAGCGTTAAGTTGTGCTGTTTAATGCCAAGAGAATCTTTAATTTTTGTCGCTTCTTTAAATGCGTTAAATGCCTTTTCGAATTGATTTTGCTGTTGATAGCTCTCAGCCAATAGATTCAAAATTGTCATTTGATCTTCAAGTTCTTCCAAGGCCCGAGCGAGTTGTAATGTTTCTTCACCAAGTAAAATCACGGCTTGAACATCACCTTCTTGTTGGGAAATTTTGATTTTAGCAATGTAAGTCGTGATGAGCCGCGCTTTTAAATCATGTTCTTTGGCGATAACGATGGCTGCTTCTATGAGCTCGAGCGCTTTTGCTTTGTCGCCACGTTGATAGGCTAACTGGCCAAGCAATGTTTGCGAAATAACCAATCCCACTTTATTGTTTACTTCTACATATAACTTATAGGCTTTTTCAGCAAAGGTCTGTGCGGCTTCATAATCTTTCTCGACAAACGATAAATTGCCCACTTTGAAGGCACTGTTTGCTATCTCTAAAGGAACATTGCGTTGAACATCAATCTCGTGTGAAAGTTTAAAATACTCCAACGCCGATTTGGTGTTACCCATTTTCCGGTAAACTTCTGCAATCTCATACACCGCATCGGCCACTCCCTGCTGGAAACCACGTTGTTCACTTGCCTCGTAACTTTGAGTCAGGGTATCAATTGCGCCGTTATAATCGCCAAGCAGGGCTTCTAAAATGCCCAAATTACGAAGTGCAAAAATATACGTTTTTGTTTTAGGTGAACCTGCTAGGGATTGCACTGACTTTTGTGCTGTCTCGAGTGCTTCGGTATATTTATCTTGTCGCCTTTGCACAGAAGACACTCGCTCGTATGCTTGTGATATCAGTTCATCATCCTGCGCACCTTCTGCAAGCTTTAGACCTTCGCGATAATAATACTCAGCTTGTTTATAGTTATCCTGCACGTCATAGATATAACCTAGCAAAAGCAGCGCCGTGACGCGAAAATCAAAGTTTTGCGCCTTTAACGCTAATTCTCCAAGCCGAGTACTGGCTTCTATCGCCTCTTCATACTGTCCTTCATTGTTGTAGGCAAACCCCAAACTTTCGAGCGCCTTCAGTTGCAAATCCACGGCATCGGCTAACTCTTCGTCGTGAACGATTTGATTCAACAGGAAAATTGCTTTTTGGGGATCACTTTGGCGCAAACTTTCAGACTCTTCAAACTGCTTTTTACCTGCTTCCAAAGACATCGCATAAAGCGTGCCGTGAAAAAAGACAGGAAAGAGAAGCAAAGCCAGTAAGCTGAGGTATTTAAATGATGATAGGTACCGCGGACTAAGTGAGAGCATGCTTGTTTAAAACCAAAGTTAAGCTACGATTTTCGGACGTATAAACGGTTATCATAGCGAGGAACTATCCCCTCGTCCAAATATAAAAACAATCTCACTTGTACAAAAACGCGCACGCGCGTCTCTTTCTGGAAACAATGGGCAGAAACAGATAACAGCCTCACCCATTGCTATTTAATTAGCCTTTGAATTACTGCTTTTTAATCAGTGAAATACGTAGCATCGTATTGTCTTTTAGCACGTGGTGATGAATGATAGCGGCCAACGCATGAAGACCTATTAACCAATAACCCAATTCGCCAACCGCTTCGTGGACTTCTTCAATATCGTGCGCAAGTGACTTATTAGGCTCGATGAGCGCTGGCAGTTCTAAACCAAAGAAAGGGATAGTTTTGCCTTCACCACTGAGAATTAACCAACCGGCTAAGGGCATGCCAATCATAAACACATACAAGGCGAGGTGCCCTATTTTCGCTAACAACGCCTGCCATCTAGCTGGTTCAGGACTAATCGGCGGAGCTGTCGTAACAACTCGCACGACGATGCGCAGCCAAACGAGAAAAAACACAGACAACCCGAGCATAAAATGCCACATTTTCATCGCATCACGCTCAGGTGTTCCTTTGTCGAATAACACTCTTAATTCGATTGAAGCAAACGTTGCAGCAATCAGTAAAAACATAATCCAGTGGAGCATAATCGACCACTGGTTGTAACGAGTTGAACTGGAATGATTCATTTCACAAACCTCAGCACACATTGGCATTTTTTTATTCTGTTCAGGCGGCATAACACAAACATCTACCGCCATCGACTTTGCTAAAACGACTGACTTCGTTAACTTTATACCGCACTATCCAGTAACTCATTTTAGTTAAAAAACCTCAAGCGATAGTGCTCGAAACGTTGATTTAGAACAAATCTGGTACGACCAGCTCATTTTATTCAACGCGATAAAATTGTCTTTATGCTGTTCAATGCTTTTTGGGCATTACCACTACACGCGAGGATCCGTTCAACTATTTCTTGCTCTTTTGCTGCTAATCCCGGAATTTGCTGCCATTGCGAAAACGCTTCAATAACTAAATCTCGTTCTTTTTCAGAACATGCGGTCATAAAGTTGTATGGCATCCATTGCAGTTCATCCTGCGCCAAACGTGTTGCAACTCGCGCTTGGTTGGTTGCAAAAAATTGCGCGACATGCGCCCTAAATCGCGGCTGAAATGCTGGGTATTGGAAGCGATAACCGATAGCAAATCCCAACGTTGCGTCACTCAAGAGTAAGTCGTAAAACAGGTTAACGTGTTCTGTATTTGACACATAACCTAATGAATCTAAGAGCACATCCTTATACTCAGCATCGGCTTTTTCAAACAACCCGAGAAGCGCAAGGTACTGGGTCTTATTGGCATTAAATGCCAGTACCTTTACCATTGCCTCTAGATTGTCTGAGTGCAAAAAATCCGACTCAGCATACTGGCGCTGAGCATACTGATACACCCTGTTGTCATGTAAGTAGAGTCCATAAAATGACAACCAGCTTTGCGCTGTAGATAACGCCGCGACCTTGGACCAATCCTCAATGTGTGGCAATCTTGTTTTCAAGTAGGCACTAAACTCGACCTGTTTTTCGGCAGGTATGGTCGACACAAACGCATCGGTCAATGCCGACAACGCAATAGACACCGCTCGACTGTCCTTTGGCATTGTGTTTATCGTGTTCAATTGCTGTTCAAGATACACTTGGAAATCGATATAACCATACTCCGCAAGCGCATCCACATTATCAAAATAGACTTCCCATTCGCGTTCATTGAGCTTCGCAAGTAACTGACTATCTTGCCCTGAAGCATCGAAAAAGCGGTAATAACCTTTGTCATCCTCATTGAGCCAAAGACGACTTCCTTTTGGTATGTTCTTTATTTCTAACGATTTACCAGAAATAACCCATCGTTTTGACTGCATCGATTGCCCATTCCAGATTTTCACGAACACAGGCACAGTCCACTGTTTATCCGAATTACCATTAAAGTCCGATTGTTCTAACAAAAATCCCCCATCCGTCTTTTTTAATGTGATTAACGGGTAACTGGACTGTGAGGTGAAACTGTCCACCAGCTGCTGTGCCAGAGGAAAAGCGCTCAATTTACTGAGAAACGAATTCGTATTGGCGTTGCCATATTGGTTCTCTGCAAAATAGGCTTGCATCACCCCTGACAAGGCATCTTCGCCAATCAACTGCTCGACCATATTAAGTACCGCAACACCTTTGACATAATGAAAATCATCCATGGGGATGTTGTCACCAAGCTTTTGCATCTTAGCCCGCATTGGCGCTACTGAATTTGTATCAAAATGGTAAAGCCTTGATTTTCTGCCGTAAGTACAAGATGCAAATTCAGGGAAATGACGTCGAACGATTTTCACGGCCATAAACTCAGCAAATGTCTCATTCAACCAAAAATCGTCATACCAACCGATTGTCACTGAGTTACCAAACCACATATGCGCTACTTCGTGCGCAACCAACTTAGTAAATTCACAGTGACTTTGACCATCGTCATCATCGGGAAACTGATTGGGATTAAGCGCAACCAATCCAACATTTTCCATACCCGAGAGGGTCTCTATTGGCGCCACAAAGAAATCCAGTTTCTCAAATGGAAATGGGCTTTTTAGGTAACCTTCGATACCTGCAACGGTGCGGTTGAGTACATCCGTAAAAACCACAGGTACCGAGACATCTCTATCAACAGGACTAAATACACGGGATTTCAATTGCGTTTCATTAAATTCGGTGAATTTAAACTCGCCTACCGCAACCGCAAGTACATCGGTGTTCAGTTTTGGTGTCGGTTTAAAGTGAACGACTTTGCGTTCGCCTTTAATTTCTTCTTTTACGGAAACCGTATTATGAAGCGCTTGGTATTGCTTTGGAATGTCTAACGTGAAGGCAAAGTGTGTTTTAAAACTTGGATCATCCACCGTTGGAAACGCACGTCTTGCAAGCATTTTTTGAAACTGCGAGAAGATAAATGGCTTTTTACCTTCCGTTCGTTGTACGAACAATCCCTCGACCGAATTGGAAAACTGCCCTTTAAAATGGACAATCAACTTAGCACTGCCCGATACGGGGCTGACCAACTTTTGTCTAACAACATCAAACGCGTCTGCTTGAGTCAGAGCTAAGGATGTCGATTGCTCATTTTGTACGAGTGTCACCGATTCAAGTTGCAAATCTTTACTGTGAAACGCGACTTCAGAAGTCTCTTTAATAAACGATAAATACAATGTTGTCTCACCAGAATAACCTTCTTCTCTTGGGTCAAGCTGAAGGTACACATCTTGTCTTTGCAGAACTTGATTAGGGCTTATTCGATAGTCTGCTGCCGATACTAAACTGGCCATACAAAGCGCGAAAAAAGCCATCAAACAGGGAAGATTGCTCGTCAAGAAATGTTTTCTTTTATCGTTATTCCTTTTATTCATTTTTTATTCATCTATTTACTTAAAGTTCAGTATCAAACGAAAACATTCGCCGACCGTCGTGGATTCAACTCGCCACCCCATTTTACGAGCAACCGCATGCACAATAAAGAGACCTACACCAAACCCTTGGCTTGTAACCCTTCCTGACGCTATATCGTTTTCAAATACAAGCTCATTGGTGTTCAATCTAACTCTTAAACTCCCACTACCGTAGCGCTGCATATTGGTATTTACTTGGTTCAATAGTAAGGCAAAATCTTCCGTGTTTAACGACACAGGAAACTGTTCAAACTGGGTGTCTATCTGGCATGGAAACGGCGTCGAATTTCCCCAGTTAAACAATTCAATCACTAAATCACTGCAACTTGTTTTCTCATCAGGCGCATGAACATCTAGCAAATTTAAGATGGTATTACTGAGTTGCACCGTTTCTTTTTGTGTTGTTTTTAATGCATCTATTTGCTTAAGTGTTTCAATGGACAGCTCATCCATGTGATCAAATTGAGCAAGTTGATGACCCAGTTTAGTGATTGGGTGCCTTACTTCATGACTTAAAAAGCTCGCAAATGCCTTCTGCTGCTCAATTTGTTGCTTTTGACTCGCCAGTGCCGCGAGCGTAATGTTCTGTGCAGATTGGAACTCTTCGAATTTTACTAAGGCGTTCTCCTGCCCCTGCTGAATATTCTGTGTAAATTGCGCCAACGGTGCTCGAACTCGTTGAATCACGCTAAGTAGCCAAAGTGCGAAACACAATAAACTAATCAACATGATCACCAACAATAAAGGCCGAATGTCTTGCGAGTCCGCTTTTGCAAATTGATGCAACACGAAAACCGCATCAAGCCCCTTACTTGGATGATGCTTCAAGTAATAAACGTCGTGTCCTTGGGTTGAAAGATACTGGACCTCATCTATCGGCATAGCGAGATTCTTGAAGCGTTTTTGAATCTCCGGAGGAAAGTCCTCCACCTCATCAGACACGATACGAAACGACGTTTTAATGCGTGTTGGGATTTCAACAAATTGATATGCGTCCTCGAACACATAATATTCTGCGGTTTCGTCCAACGCGGACCAATAAAATTGAGTAGCAATGCACAGCCAAAGCAGGCCAAACAAAGCAAACGGTACGAGCAAGTTAATTTGTAAAAAGCGATGCAAGGTCTGTTGTTTAATCACGCAGTACCACTCCTACCCCTTTTAACGTGTGCAGTAAAGGCTTCTCGTGTTCTAGCGACAAATTACTACGCAGGCGCGTAATGAGTGTTTTGTACATCGTGATACTGGCGTCTTGTTCAGGCCAAACACGTTCCAATATTCGCGTTTTACTCACTGGATTTGGTGCGTGTTCAATAAGTAAAGTTAACAAAGTCCATTGCTGTGGAGACAAGGTAATCACTCGCTCACTACGCCTGATGATGCGTTTTGCCAAGTCGACGTCTAAATCATCCAATCTAAAAACTTGATGGAGGCTATCTTGCCGCTTTACGCAGAGCAACTTTATGCGGATGGCTAACTCTGCAAGCTCAAAGGGCTTAGTTAAATAGTCGAGTGCGCCAAGCGAAAATGCTTCGAGCTTTGCCTCTAAAAGGCTATTTGCCGTTAGGAACAAAATAGGCACCGTCGGATGCGAGCGCTGAAAATAACGCGCCAATTCAAAGCCAACACCGTCGGGCAATCCAACATCCAAAACAAATGCATCATACAGTTGCCCATCTGCGATGTGCTGTGCGTGTGTAATTGAATCGGCATAATCAACTTCTATACCTTCATGATGCAAAAAATCAATGGTATTTGCCGCAAGTGCGCGGTCATCTTCAACGAGCAAAATAAGCATATCAAACAACACAACATGAGCTTCTTTTTGCATGCTAGCTCGTTATGTTCAAGATTGCGACCTACAATTCGGATACGTCATGTCCCCCGTTACCTTTCGGTTACCTAGACTCCGTTAGGCTGTTCACATCTTTAGGAGACAAAACATGAGTACCAAAATGATGATGACAACCACATTTGCCCTTACTTGCACGCTTGTTGCTTGTGGTGGAAACATGAATTCGTTAAGTGAGGCAACACTTTATGCCGATCAAGTATTTGATAACGCATCAATTTACACCGTTAATGAGTCTCAACCGTGGGCTGAGGCCATGGCAACAAAAAATGGCAAAATCATTTTTGTTGGCCGCTCTGAAGAAGCGTCTAAGTTGATTGGGCCAAAAACCGTCATTCACGATCTTGATGGCAAAATGGTGATGCCAGGTATTCACGATGTGCACATCCACCCTCTCGAATCCGCGTCAGATGCAACGCATTTTTCCTTGCCTGAATATGCCTCTGTCGCAGAGTATCAAGACATCGTCGCCGATGCGCTCGCGAAAAACCCATCTGTACCCTGGCTAATCGGATACGGTCACAATATAGATGGTTTACTCGCACTTTCTCAATCACCACGCATAATTTTAGATGAGGTCTCCACTGAGCGACCGATTATCATTATGGAGCAGACCTCGCACTCCATGTGGGTCAATTCAAAAGCGCTCGCATTGGCAAATCTCAATCAAGCCAGTAATGACCCGATTGGTGGCGTGTTAGGTCGAACCCAAGCAGGACATCTCGATGGCGTTCTTTACGACAATGCAGGCAATTTGGTGATGGACATCGCAATGCAAGCGATTGGCTCAGAAGGAGAGCGTAATTACCAAGGGTTTGTTGAATATACACAACCAGAATTGCTAAAACACGGTGTAACATCGATAAGCGATGCTCGCGTTTATTGGCAACGAGGCCAGCTTGATACGTGGCAACAACTTGCACACGACGGTGCGTTGAATCTGCGTGTCAGCCTAGGACTTTGGGCCTATCCAGACGCAAACGATGCGCGTCAAATTGAGGAACTGAAGAAGCGTTACAACGCCAATTACAGTCCCATGTTAAAAGTGGATCAAATCAAAGTTTATATGGATGGCATACTGGTTAACACCACCGCAGCAATGAAAGCGCCATACCAAGAAAGCTGGTTGGAGTTACCCGAAGATAAAGGACTGAACTACTTTACCCAAGCTCGTTTGGAAAAATACCTAGATGCCCTTGAGCCAGTAGGCTTTGACTTTAATATTCATGGCATTGGCGACAGAGGGATCCACGAAGCATTAAATGCGATTGAAAACGTGACATCGGGTAAAGCTAGACACCGCATTACCCATGTTGAGGTTGTCGATCCACTTGACTATAAGCGCTTCAAACAACTTGGCGTGATAGCGGATGCACAAGTTGCAGGTGACTTTACGCAACCCGCACATTGGTCAGAAATGGAACCCTTACTCGGTGCAGAACGGGCGGATCACCTAGTCCCTATCGCAAGTCTTGCCGATAATGGCGCGACACTGACACTCAGTAGCGACTGGAATGTAAGTTCGTTAAACCCGTTTATTGGGATAGCAAACGCACTAAGCCGCGCTCCAGAGTCTATCAGTCTTGAAGAAGCGATTAAGGCATATACTCTTTCGGGAGCCTATGCAATGCGCCAAGAAAACAAAGTTGGTTCTCTTGAAATTGGCAAAGAAGCAGATTTCATCATATTGGATAAAAATCTCTTTGAACTCACCCCCGCACAAATTAAACGCGTCAATGTACTTAACACCTACGTTAAAGGTGAGCGCAAATACTAAATCATCAACCCAGAGCGGCCTTATTTAGGATATGGAACTCAACGATTGAACGTGTAATCAGGTGGTTTACACCACCTGATTTTCTATTGAATCACGTTCAAAGTGCACTGAATACCGATTGAATTCGAGGAAACCACATTAACAGCACAGCAGAGCCGACGCCAATTATGGTGATCAACGCACCAAGTGATGCGAACATCGTGACCATCCATTTTACACTCATCTTTGTCGAGCGCTTAGCAAACAAAACGCATTCTACGATAGCCATGGGCATTAAATAGCATAGGAATGAAATCGCGATATCAGCCGGACCATCAATCTTATTCGTATTACCATTTGCACCTTGATTGATGACAAACCAGCCCATCAAGTACAATCGGAAAAACCACACACCGTTGACTAAAATAAAGCTGTGAATTGCAAAACGTTGATGTGCGGCAAATCGCTTGGTAACCGCAGTGTACCACGCCAAAGCAATAAAAATGGGGATTAGCATTCCGTTAAAGCTCACGCCCATCGCCCCAATATCACTCAATCGTAGTCCTGCAACCCAAGTTAAATACATACCAGTAAATGCCCCGCTGAGTGCGAGAACAAAAAAGACACGTCCATTCCAGCGATGAAAGGAAGGATATTGTTTACGAAGTCGAGGAAATAATTGAAGCAAGCCACTTGCAGCCATCATGATTGCAGGCAAAATATGGACGAAGAGTACCGTCAAATCTGCACCCAAAGATTTTTTCATTCCTGTTGCAGGGGATAATTTAGACACTAGTTCTGGTGAACCTAAAAGTGATGGCATCGCGTACAAAATAAAAATATACAGTGCGAACATCCACTGCCCTATCAAAACGATTGTTACCCAACTTTTAACCACACCATCCAAGATGGAGTCGATTGAGAATGACGGTAGCAGCTTAGTCTGTGACATCAACATGTTTTAACACCTTCCATTAATACATTGATTTAAAATGAAAAGTGACATAAAAACACGGCAACGTCGCACCGAATTTGAAATTCGGCACATGATAATCGCGTCAAGTTTGCTTACAAAGTGGATTTGAGTTGCAAAAAATCATTCGCTACCATAGACCCAAGTTTCGTTTGGAAAATGGCCGCTCATGTCACAAAGCAATCTCTATATGCTCTTGCTCGTTGTTGCAATTGCCCTGCTACTGACTCAAATATCCATAAAGCAAAAACGCACGATGCATGTGTTGTTTGCCGTCTTTTGTGGTTCGGTGGCCATGGTGGCATTAAAGAAAATCACGGGCGAGCAAATTGGCGCATACCAATATCTCATTGGCATGACAACGTGTGCAACATGTAATGTGTATTGGCTGCTCTCTCGCTGTTTATTTAGAGAAAAGTCCCCCATCGCACTGCCACATTTGATCATGGCTGCATCCATTGCGTGCCTAGTTATGTTTAATCAAGGTTACCTGTTTGTCTCTAATCTTTACGACATTCAATTTTCTTCGTCATTTACACATCATTTTTTAGGCGAGCTAATCGGATTACTTTCATCGTGCATTTTAGTGCTTATGATTTGGGAAGGATTTAGAGGGTTTCAGCAAGCCAATAAACTTGAGAAAAAGCAGCGCACATTCTACTTAGTCACCATTATGGGTGCCATTGGATTAAGTACTGTATCTAACAGCCTATTTGTTGATGATCCCGCTGCTACGGATTGGAGTGTCGGCTTAATTACACTTACGGTTCTCATCAACACACAGGTTTTGGTTTATTGGCGAAGAAGATCATCTCTAGCTTCCAAAACGACATTGAGCGTTACGCACGATGAGGCGGAAGAATCAAAGAACCGCTCGTTAACCCTCATTGAAAAGGAAGAAGAGAACGATTTTGCAAAAGCCATCTTGGCACTAATAGTCGATGAACAACGCTTTTTACAAGCAAACCTGAAAGTCGTTGATATCGCACGAGAACTTAATGTGTCTGAATACCGTATAAGTAAAGCGCTTCGAAATCAGCTCAATGCCAAAAACTTTAATGATTTCGTTAATAGACTACGTATTGAACACGCGAGTAGTTTGTTGCTAGATCCGGACAAACAGCATTGGTCAATCCTTGTTGTGGGTCTTGAAAGCGGCTTTGCTTCGGTTGGTCCATTCACGCGCGCGTTCAAATCGCACACAGGCTTTACGCCTAATCAATATCGTCTTTCTCATCAGGCTTCCTCCGAGGAAGAAGCCGATTTACATATTCAAACACCGTGATTTGAATTAACGAATCAAGAAGCGGTTGTACTTACCGCTTCTTCTTACATTTAACGCGTAACAAAACCACCGTTCACAAGCAAAGTTTGACCTGTCATCCATTTCGCTTCAGGTGACGCGAGGAACGTCACAACCGGCACAATATCGTCAATTTCACCCAAGCGACCGAGTACACTTGCCGCACTTAAATAAGCAACCGTCCCTGCGTCTTCCTGACCATGGAAGAACGCGGTATTAATTGGACCCGGTGCGACCATATTCACCGTGATACCTCGACTTCCTAACTCTTTCGCCAGCGCGCGGGTAAAATGCTCAAGCGGCGCTTTTGAGCCGGCGTACAGCCCATAATGCCCAGTAAATGCAGCCAATAATGAAGTACCAATATTGATGATTCGACCATTGTCACTCAACATCTTGGCCGCGCCCTGCAATAGCATAAAACTTGCTCGAGCATTGATGCTAAACAAGTTGTCAAAATCGTCCAAGCTATATTCTACAAACGCCTTCTTGACGATTTTCCCCGCATTGTTCACGACAATATCTAAACGACCGAATTCATTCTGGATCTGCTTAAACAAGCCCTCTACCTGAGCTGGTTGAGTTAAATCAGCTTGAACGAGCATTGCTTTACGCCCTAATGATTCAATCATACTAACCGTTTCTAGTGCGTCTGCTTTTGAACTTTCACTGTTATAGTGCACCACAATATCATTCCCTTTTTCAGCCAAGGCCAGCGCAAAAGCGCGTCCCATATTGCGTGCAGAGCCCGTAACTAGTGCGATAGCGTTCAATGTGTTCATGAGTTTTCCTCGTTGTATTTTATGACGAGGTAAAGTGTAGTTTGTTGCTTAAACTTTAGGTATTCGCTATTTTCTCATTTATTACATGCAAAAAATGCACTTAAAAGATGAAATCTTACTCAAATGAACAACTTTTCCTTCTTGTGGTTGAAATGGGCAGTTTTAAAGCTGTTGCTGAACATATTGGTGGCGATCCATCGATCATCAGTAGACGGATTGCATCACTTGAGAAAAAACTCACGACCAAACTGATTGAACGCTCAACCCGTAGCTCCACATCCACACATGCTGGACAAATTTACTATCAAGGTTTGAGGCACATTATTGATGAACAAAATGCCCTTGAACAATACGTCAGCGCCCATACGGAAATCCCTATTGGCCGGTTACGAGTGGCTGCACCTCATGACTTCGGGATCCGATTTGTCATGCCCGTGCTTGAAGCTATGACACTAGAATATCCTCAGCTGGAAGTAGAACTGGTGCTAGGCTCTGACTTTACCGATTTAAAAGAGCAAGGGATCGATGTCGCGATTCGAATTGGATTATTACCAGACTCCAGTTTAATGTGCAGAAAAATAGGCGATGTATCGCGTGTATTAGTCGCGTCTCCAAATTACGTTAAAGAAAAAGGGCTACCATCCACTCCTGTTGAGTTGATAAATCACCATTTCATCCTCTATCGTAACTCGATTAATGCCAAAAACCTTCAAATGGTGAAAAGCGGTCAGGTCTTTTCCCAACCAATTAGCGGTACGTTTACGGTAAACAGCGTTAAGGCAATACATCAACTTGTCTTGTCTGGACGAGGCATGCATCTAGGGCCTAGATGGGCATTTGTCGATGATTTACGTGCAGGAAACTTAGTTGAAATTCTACCTGAATATGAATTTCCAAGTTCGCCACTCAACGCACTATACGTATCGCGTAATTACTTGCCTGCAAAATCGAAAGTGTTTATTGATAAAGTAAAGGCGCAATATCAAGAGAATAATGAACAATTTAAGGGAAGATAAAACGTGGAGAAAAAAGGCGGACAAACGATTCACAGGGGAAGCAATCTTGACTTGCCCGCCTCAAACACAAAACTTACAACAACATTGGAACGTACAGGCTCTTTTATTAAGCGGCGCCTATTCCGCTATTCACGCTGTTAGCTCTTAGCAATCAACTCTTTGCTCACGGCGTCAATGCCAATTTCACTGATACGAGATACAATTTCTTTTTGTTTCGCGCTCAGCAATGAAATACTTTCTGCTTCAATATCATAAACTTGCCATTGACCCGATTTACTTTTACGGAACTTGAAAATCATGTCAATCGTCGGTGCGCCTTCAGCTACAATCTCTGATTTTACAGAAGCATACTGACTCGCAGCATCGAAAACAGGTTCAATAAAATGCACATCCTGACCTTTGTAGCTCATTAATACGTTGGTGTATGTACCAACCAAATATTGTTCTACCGCATCTATGAATGTAACAGCCTGTTCTTTCTTAATTTCTCTTACATGTTTACCAAGCAACTTAAACGACACAAACTTTGTATCAATGTGAGGCATAAGCTGATTTTTTATTAATACCTTTAACTGTTCACGTTTTGTCTTCTCGTCTAACTCGTTCAATTTAGCAATATCGCTAAACAGTTGATTACCAACATTTTGAATAAGCACATATGGTGTGGAACTGGCTGTTTGAGACGAACCAGCAGCAAAACTTAAACTACTGAAAATTAATAAAATTGATAAAGATAAAACTTTAAATATGTGTGTCATAACATTCCCCTGTTTATTCAATGAGGCCATGTTACTCTTGTATTTCATGATGAAAAAGACGCAAAGCGGCACTTGATTGATGCCATTTGTGCACACAACAACAAAATAAGAAAAAACAACGCATTAGCCAATTGATGCAAATTTATCACCAATATGGTGCTATTTTGCTTACAGATCTAATCACAAAAAACAGAAACAATGCGCGTCCTTTTAGATATAGGTACGCGAAGTATGTACACTGTAAACAAACTAATCTCTGCTCTTATTTTATTACTCCTATCCTTTTCTCTAATGGCACAAGAACGCCACGGTTATGCGGTTCACTTTATTCACGGTGAAGGTGACGTCGATGGAGTTAAATTAGCCTATCAATATCATGCGAAAGCGTTTTTGCCAGAGGATTGGCAACATTTGGACTTATTCTTTGAAAGTAGCGTCAACTTTTGGCGTTATGGTGATGACAATAATCATGATCGCAATTTTGTTTTAGCGGTTACGCCGGTGTTCCGTTACCCGTTTAGTGAAATCAATGGGAGGCCATTGTCTGTTGAATTTGGTATCGGCGCCGCGTTACTTGATGACACCCAATTTGCGGGCAAGGATGTGAGTACACACTATCAGTTTGAAGATAGATTAGGTCTAGTTTATAGTTTAGGGAAAGCCAATATAGCACTGCGTTACATGCACTATTCTAACGCTGGCTTTAAAAAGCCAAATCCAGGTCTGGATTTCTTGTCATTGTCCTACTCTAGCTACTTTTGACCACCCCAATTCACGCCGTTGTATTACTGACGTTAATAGCAAAAAAGCGCGATTCTTGATATCGCGCTTTTTTGCTCATGATTCTATTTCGTTTAATCCACTTGATGAGGGATTTTAATCACGGGTCGTTGTTGACAGGTTTGCGTGAGTAAACGCGACAACACATCACGTACAGCGCTCACGTCAAAGTCAATTAATGACACCTCTGGAGATTTAACTTTTCCACTTGCAACATCGTTAAGCAGTTGCTGGCCCATAAAACACAATCTCTGCTGCGCGCACAAGCTATTGGCAAGCCACGCACCAGCCACCGAAACGACGCCGATATTTGGCGCCTTCTCAAACAGCAATCGCTCGGGGATCTCGCCAAAACCATTTAAACACACAATGCGACCACAGAATCGTAAACGCTGTAAATCTTGCAAAAAGGAGGCGCCACCTTGGGTGTTTAGCACACAATCAAAACCACCATTACCAACTTCGCGTTTGACTTGTTCACAGATATTGTTTTGTTCACAATCAAATACGAAATCCGCACCTAACGACAGTAGCCGTCTATGATGAGACTTTTGCGCGAACGCAAAGACCTGAGCGCCTCGCATTTTAGCGTATTGAATAGCGAAGTGCGCCACGGCACCTTGTGCACTATTGATAGCAAGCGTATCGCCTTGTTGTATTTGCAATTTTTCTATTGCTAACAGCGCGGCCATACCCGCATTTGGCAATGTCACCGCAGTTTCGCTGCCGACAGAATCAGGGATTTCAGAAACAGAATGATTTGGGATGACCGCGTATTCACGCAACATGCCTTGCTGCGACAAACACACATTGAATACGACGCGAGATCCTTTTGCAGGAAAAACGCCTTTGGCCGCTTTCACCACAGTGCCAACCGCATCAAGGCCCAAAATGTGAGGATATTCCCACTGTTCAAAACCATCTCGAGCGAGTTTTGCGTCCAAATGATTTAGTGCAACATATTCAATGGCAACCAGTAATTCATTGTCGCCGGGTTCGGGCATCACGTGTTCGGCCTTTACCAGTTCTAATTGTGGACCACTTTCTACAAGCTCAATTGCGTACATCTTTGTGTTAGCTGATAACATGATGTTCCTGTTTCTTACCTATTTGCCGACTTAGTCCTGCGGCTGTTACTCAAGTTGTGCCGATATGTTCCGTTCGTTAACAACTCTTGCATATTTTGCTATTAAATCATTTGCGAACGAATGCAACAAGCGCCGTTAAAAGAAACCTGACGAATGACCTATACATTAAAAGATCGCTAAACCTCAGATAAATCCTAGGGTTGCAGTAGTTTTTTGCTATTATTAGTGCCAGAATCGCATCAATGTTTTGCGCTATTGTGTATAGGTTAGGTAAGTATGGATACAACCAGTCGTCTCATCATGCTGCTTGAAGTCGTCGAGCAAGGCTCTTTTTCAAAAGCCGCTGAGCTTCGAAATATCGATCGTTCGGTGATTTCGAAGCAAATAAGTAAGCTAGAGGAAGACTTAGGAGTCAGGCTACTCAATCGCACCACTCGTTCCTTTTCCTTGACAGCCGCTGGAGCGGAGATGGTGAAAAAAGCCGCCGAGCTGCGAATGTTGCTACAAGATACCGTCCAAATGGCCGAAAACTATCACCAAGAACCGAGAGGATTGCTGCGCATCACGGCCGCCAACTACATTGGCAAGCACTACCTCATGCCCGTTATCAACGATTTTCAGAAACGTTTTCCACAGGTCAATGTCGAGCTTCGACTTGACGATCGAGTTGTTGATATTATCTCTGAGGGTTTTGACATCGCATTTCGTATTGGTGAGCCACGAGACTCGTCGCTTGTCGCGCGTAAACTCGCGAGGATCCGCATGCTCATCTTGGCGACACCAAAGTTTATCGACATTTACGGTGAACCAAAAACAATGGATGACTTAGCTGAATTGCCAGCCGCGGTATATACCAACTCGCACATTCGCTTTGAATCCATCAGTTACATTGACAGTAATGGTGAGCCGAAAGAGCAAGTGATCAACCCCGTATTTCGTTCTAATGATGGTGAAACGTTACTCGCAAAAGTGCTTTCGCATACCGCGTACTTTACGACGCCTGCGTTTTTCTTCTCCAAACACATTGACGCCAACAACCTCGTTCCAATGCTCACTGACGTACACCTTCCTGATTTCAGTGCGATGTATGCCGTTTACCCACATCGAGATTTGCCAGTACGAACGAGGCTCTTTTTAGATGCAGTGCGCCATTATCTAGGCGATGATATACCGATTTGGGAGCAAAACATTCCGGGTCTCGATACTATGTATCGACCCAAATAAGGTTGTTGTATTTAACCTCAAATACACTATAGATAAGTTCACTTATTTCGCTTTCAAGGTGATGGGGTTGCCTTCAATGCCTGCGTAAAACACCATGATTTCTGCAGCTTCTTCACCAATGCTGCGGCCAAAGTGCCATGTGTCGATTACTTCAACGATAGGGTCTCCTGGATTTAAAATCAGCACTTCACCACTTTTTTTCTCAACGTGTAGTTTTCCTTTCAACAGCACACCTGCATTGATCACTGGATGTTGATGAAGTGGCAGTGTCGCTCCTGCTGCAATGGTGAACTTCAATATCTGAATTTCAGGTTGACCCTGTGGATAAGCAGGGAGTACTGTGCCATCCCAACTGTGTGTGGACTTAACAATTTCAGTAACCTGTATGGGCGCTTCGGCTAAACACAATGGAGACAACAACATTGCACTTAAGATAGCGACAAGCCCCGTTGTGGCGGTTAGGTCGTTCATTGGATTTGCCCTCCTTGATTTGAAATGACCACGACAGTGTACGTTAAAAAATCAGATGATTCATTGCGTTACTACAGATAACTTTGTTAGCCTGCGCTTAGCAACGATTTTAAATTACTCTTGATGATTTCATTATCCTCCGACCAAATTGTCGACCTTTTCTTTCGATTTGCAGCTGTTGGGCAGTTATTCGTTCTTGTTATACTCGCGTTTAAACAGACAAGCGTATTGCAGCGATGCGCTCAAAGTTTGTTAATCGTGACCGCGATTTCCTATCTTTTACTGACAGCCCCAATTGCAGACCATCACTACGGACTTTTTCGACGTCCACTGTTACTTTTTACGGATTTAAGTGCTACGGCAATTTTGCTATTCGCTTACACGCAGCTAAAACCCGACCTTCCCTTTTCTCGTTATCCTAAATGGGCAACTTGGACGCTCGTTTTCTGGTCTATTTTGATGTGCTATTTCTTTCTATTCACGACCGCAAACCACCCACTGCATGACATAAATCACGCGGTCGGTTTGATTCTATTGATAAGCACCCTATTTTTGGGGATATCAGGTTACCAAGATGATTTAATCGATGCTCGCAGAAAGTTTCGGCTTATGCTAGTCCTAGGCTGCGCACTATATATGGGGATCTTAACCGTTTTCGAATTATCGATTAGTAGTATTAAAGATCATTGGCTATTTAGCCTTTGCAACTCCGCCTGTGTACTTGCAGCCACCAGTTTTTCCGTATTATATAGAGTAAAGCGCACCGAAATTGCGGTCGAGTCGTCACAAGAAAAGGTCACATTCCCGCCCTGCCCCCCGCAAACAATCCGATACTATCAGCGCTCCAGACTTTAATGGAATCCGAGTTTTACACGCGTTCAAATCTTACGATTACGTTGCTTGCGGATGAACTTGGAGTACCACAACATCAACTCAGGCAGCTGATTAATCAATCGTTGGGATATAGCAACTTTTCCCATTTCCTAAATAGCTATCGGATCCCTGCTATTTGCGCTCAATTACAAGACCCGAAATTTAAACAGACACCTATTCTAACGTTAGCCCTAAACATGGGATACGGTTCCATTGCGTCGTTCAATCGAGCGTTCAAGCAACAAATGAAGATAACGCCGACAGAATTTCGTGATCAATTTTAAAATTGCGCAGCTTTTTTCATTTTTGATAAGACTATTTTCATTCAATTCATAAAGATAGCGCTAAACATTATGAATATGGATGGAACACATGAAACACTTTAAGAAAACCATTTTCTTGCTTGTCTTGTTGATTATTGGGTTGTATTTAAAACCAATTTACGGTTTTTACAGCCACAAAGAAAAACTACCGATGCCACTTTGGGGCTGGCTCGAACTAAAGGGTAACCTCCCGAAAAACGCCGAGTTGTATGACGGACGCTATCAATCCGTTGCCACACAATCACTTGACCTACTTGCACAGCACCAAAAGGATATCCAGGCGCCCGGTATGACCGTATCTATTGCGATAGACAATCATCGAGTTTGGAGCGGGGCAATTGGCTGGGCCGACATTGAAACACAACAACCCATGACCACAACAACGCAATTTCGCATAGGGAGTACGTCTAAAGCACTTACCTCGGTTGGTCTTGCGCAGCTCATAAAAGCAAACCTAATTACGTTAGATACGCCGCTTGATGCAATCTATCGTGATTTGCCAAATCCTCTGTGGGCGAATATGACACCACGCCAACTTGCCTCACACATGGCAGGTATCCCACACTATGGAGAAAACACGCAATTAAGTGGTTTGCTTGCCAGCATCAGACTTGACCGTCACTTTGACGATGTGCATGACGCAGTTAGCCTTTTTAAAGACAGTGAATTACTTTTTGAACCCGGTGAGCGGTTTGAATATTCAAGTTTAGGGACGGTTTTATTAAGTGATGTGATGCAAGTTCGTGCAAACATGCCATACCAACAGTGGATGCAGCAATCTGTCATTGACCCTTTGCAGTTAACCAATACGGCGACAGAGTATGAAGTGCGTAATCAAACTGCACAACATCTCGCCACATTTTATTGGCATCCGAAAGCCACTCCCGCCTCTTTACGTGTTTGGCGCGATGTTGATTTAAGTCATCGCCTTGCCGGTGGTGGTTGGATTTCGACATCCGAAGATCTAGCAACATTAGGACAAAGTATGTTGCAAGACGAGTTTATCCCGGCATCCATACGAGACCAATTTTGGTCGCCTCAAACGTTAAACAATGGCCAAGTGAATCCACAAAATTACGCTATCGGCTGGCGAAAAGGTCAACTTGATTTAGGTGCTGAAATTGGGTTGGTTGATTACTATCATCATGGTGGGGTATCACGCGGCGCGCAGTGCTTTCTCGTTGTGGTCCCCGCTTTTCAACTTTCACTCGCTATAAACACCAATGTAAAAACAAATCATTTCCATGACTTTGCAAAAATCACGACACCGATAGTTCAACTGTACGCGAACCAATATATTCAATTAAACCAATCATTAAATTAGATTTTTGTGGAAAAACAGAATGCTTTTTAAAAAAAGTGTGTTTCGATGATGACTTTTATTAATTTTTGCGCGTTTTTTGTACAAAACCTCTCGACATTAGAAAAATAACGCGTATAGTGGAGGTCGTTTGAAGATGTCTGAGTTATTTGTTGTTCGCTATATTCTGTTTTACTAAATAAAACCTAAATCTAGCTACATTTGTAAAATTCAAGTCTACACCAAACATAATTTTTTAATTATTTATTATAGGTTTATATTTATGTCTAAGTTAACAGGTACAGTAAAGTGGTTCAACGAGTCAAAAGGCTTTGGTTTCATTTCTCAAGATAACAACGGTGGCGACGTATTCGTTCACTTCCGTGCTATCAAAGGCGACGGTTTCAAAACTCTAGCTGAAGGCCAAAAAGTAAGCTACTCAACTTCTCAAGGCGCTAAAGGTTTACAAGCTGACGACGTAGAAGTTATCTAAGCTTACCAAGCCCTGATTGTGCGGTGTTTTCACCGCACAAATGTTCTATTTTCTTCGTATGTCTCTAAGCCTAAATCCATCAAGCCAATCTATTAAAGTCCACGTTTAAACTATCTCTTTTTACTCACACTACGCACACCTTAGATCACGCAAGTTCGTCAATACCTTCAATCAAGTAATGGTTACTTACCGAACCTTCTGTTCGTGCTTTTAAATGTGGTAAATAATCAGGATCGTTCATAAAATCAATTGCCGCTTGCTTTGATGGCCATTGAATGATGATTCTGAGCGCAGGTGTGTCACCCTGACCTTCCAATCGCTCATGACTGGATGTTCGAGCAATGTATTTTCCGCCATATTGAGCAACTAGACGATTTGCAGGCGCAATGTACTCTGGTATCCAACTATCACTTGTCGGTGTTACATCTAAAACTGAATAATAAGCCATTTATGTCTCCTTAGAATAATTAAACTTCAGATTGAATTGAGCGAGCAAAGCCACCGAAAGGCTTTAGCCATAAAGGTGCTAATGCACTATGTCGTGCACGCAGATCTTCGGGTAATTCCCCTAAATGAACCATACGAGTAGGTGTCGCTGCCGCAACCCAACGTTCGGCAAAAGTATCCCAGTTACTGACATGAATATGGGCAGAGTCCACATCCGCAAAGCGTTCATACACCAACACATCCCCTTCGTCAGAAAGGTAATATTGATAGTTTAATGTGCCTTTTTCTTCGCGCGTTTTGGCAACTATCTCCGACATAACGGCCTCGAATTCAGCTTTCTTACCCTGACACAGTTTTGCCTCAACAATCCAACCAATATTCTCAAACATATTTTTCTCCTACACCTTAGTTGTGGTGTGGGACTAGCATAGTAAATAAACAAATAATTGATAATATCGATTTAAAAACAATCAGTTTTTACTTATTGTAAATAATTAACCTATTCAATCGATGCGTCCATATGCTTATTCGCGTTCTATTTAGTCATTCGCAAACAATACATGCCTCTGCGCAATCGAGCTATTTGCCTCTCATTCACTTGGCGGGGTAATATTTGCAATCAAATCAAGCGTTATCTCACCGAAACGACTCAACATGAGTGATTGAGCTTCAGCCATTACACCACTTAAAGATTCATTGATTGCTTTTTCAATCAGGCATTCGGTGTGCTCGTCAGATAGCCCAATCGTAAATATAGTGGGTTCACCAAGCGCTCGATGAATATCCAACAAGGTTATTTCTGACAATTCGCCAATCAACGACCACCCACCGTTATGTCCTTTAACAGAAGTGATATAACCCGCTTTTTTTAAAAGCGCCATCGTCCGTCTAACCACCACAGGATTAGTGTTGAGCATCTTTCCCATTTCTTCTGAAGTCACAGCACGACCAAGATGAGACATGTGTGCCAATGCATGTAATACCCGAGATAACCGACTGTCTTTTCTCAAAATACGCTCCAATAACGTGAATTAGACACAGTATATCAAGAAACTTTTAAAGTTACATGTATTGCAAAGCACAACATCATGTAACTATAATTGTTACATTAATTAATATGTACAAAAGAGAGCGATTAGATGAACAAAGATGAAATAGTCCAAGCGTTTGATGAGATGGCACCGAACTACGACACACAATGGAGTCGCATGGCCCCGATTACCAATACGTTGTATTTTTTTATGGAGTCCTTATTAAAAAATCGACCAAAGAACGCTTCTATACTTTGTGTTGGTGCGGGTACTGGCAGAGAAATTGCGCATTTAGCACAACGATTTCCTTCGTTTCGTTTTACCGTTGTAGAACCAGCTAAAAACATGATGGAACGGTGTATTGAAATGACGAAAGAATTGGATATATATGAACGCTGTACGTTTCATTGTGGTTTTCTAGATAGCTTAGGTGAATCAACTCGTCATGACGCTGCAACCAGTTTGTTGGTTTCTCACTTTCTAATGGATATGCAAGCTCGTAGTGATTTTTTTGCGCAAATTGCGCTGCGATTGAAACCTCGAGGCTTGTTGATAAATGCCGACCTAACCGCAGACACAAGCGACACCCGCTATGCAGTTTTACTGGATTTCTGGATCACACTGATGATGAACGCGGATTTATCACAAGAACTTATCGACAAGGCAAGACAGGCCTACACCACGGATGTGGCAATTTTATCCCGAGACTCGTTAAACGAGTTGATGATGAAATCGGGTTTTGAACACCCAACGACGTTTTATCAAGCAGGCATGATCCAAGCACAATTCGCTATCAAGCCTAACTAAGTATCAGGGCTATTAAGGCAACAATCGTAGGCGGTGAGTGACCAATCAGTTGTTGCCCTATTCCTCGTTTTCGCCAAGCCAGACTAACGCAAACCCTTTAGGATAGAAGATGCCACCGAGACATTGAGTCATTCGCCCAATCTCTCGAATTAGATTGCCATTGCGCTAGTACTTAAAGAGCCCCAATTTAGTCACGATGCCTTTTTCTAGTTCGTTTAACTGCGCCACCGTTTTCTCGAGTTGTTCAGTTTGCGCACTCAGAGCCCTTGCGCCATGGTTAATTTTCTCCATAGTATTGAGGACTCCTTGCGTGACATGGCTTTGTTCTTCGGAACTCGATGCTACGCGTTCATTCATCAAATTAATTTCATCCACTTGTAGCGCTATCGAGCTGAAGATAGATTGGCTAGTACGGCTGGTTTCCATCACATTGGCGCTCACTTGCTTACTTTGGGATGTGGCTTCCACACACTCAGTGGCATTCTGTTGCAGTGCACTTATGATAGCTTCGATTTCGGTAGTCGATTGGTGTGTTTTGCTTGCCAGTGCACGGACTTCATCTGCAACAACCGCAAACCCTCGTCCTGATTCACCCGCCCGTGCCGCTTCAATTGCGGCATTAAGTGCCAATAAATTAGTCTGCTCTGCAATACTTTTTATCACATCCAGTACTTGGCTAATTTCGGTGCTTCTACGTTCCAGCTGCGCAACAACCGTGGAGGTGTAGTCCAACTTGTCTTCAAGTGCATGTAGCTGGCCATCATTTTCGTTCATGCTTGACGCACCTTGCTTACACAACGTTTGTACTTGCGTTGTTTGATAGGCCGTTTTACTCGCCACTTCAGCAATCTCTTTGGTGGCATCCGTTAATTGTGTTAAAGAATCTGTCGCACTTTCCGTCAAGTCGTATTCTTGTTCAGCCTCCTTTTTCGAATTGAGTGTCGCCTGTTTAACGTGCTGAGCAATGATTTCAAGTTCATGGGACGTTGCACCTAGTCCTTGAATGATTTTCTGGACTTGCTCTATGAATCGATTAAACCCTTGGGTTAAATGACCGATTTCGTCTGACGAGTGATAGTCTATGCGTTGCGTTAGGTCACCTCCACCCGCGGCAAGTTTTTTAACTAGGCTATTTACACTGACAATTGGGTTTACGACCAGCATGCGGATCACTCCAAGGACAACAAACCCAAGCACCGCGAACAATAAACCCAAGGTGATAACCATGGAAAGCAACGCGCTCCTGATACTGTTCGCCAGATTTTGTTTGCTGTAGACAATGGCAATGTGGCCGATATCTTTGTCTTGATAGCGTAAATTCAACTCGTGCACTTGCGCAAACTTCGCTGGCGGCGTTTGATTGTGAATTTCCCCAAGCAGAATGTTACGATGATCGAACACGCTGATTTCAGCAATATCAGGACTGGAGCCAAATGCGTTCAGGATTTGCTCAATCAGCGGTTTATCATATGAAAAAACCGGTTCAGATAAAATAACGTTCACTTGTTCATTCAGTGCCGCTACGTTTGTGTCAAAGCGCGCAATTTCATTTCTCTGCAGTAAAATGTAATTCACGGCGAGAACCGCGATAAACACCACCACCAAGCCAATAGCAAGCGCCATAGATATTTTGTATTGTAGTGACTTCATCATTATTGAACGCCTTCTTCAAGAGGATTAAACCAAAGTTCTTTGCGAGTTAGCGGTGTGTTTGCGCTCAGTGCAGGATTGTCAATGGATAGGATTAATCGTTCACTCAAGTGCGCTTTTGAAAGAACCGTTTTGACTTGATTATCACCAAAAAACATCGCGTTAAATGTGCCATCGTTCACCATCTCGTTAAGTGAGTTTTCGAGTGCAACTGCGAGAGTGGTATTGCCCTTCGATACGAAAAAATACAACGGTGCGGTGTACTTAATCACCAGATAGGGATCCACGGTCAGCCCTAAATCAGCGTGAGACACTATTTCATCCCATGGTTCGTTCACTCCTCTTGGAAAATAGTCAAATCGACCCCCTTCGAGCATAGGAAACAAGTTGGGGTATTTGAGAGTCGTGACCACAGGTAAGTGATTGGCTTTCAATATCGCGGTGTCAGGCCATGTTTTTCCCTGTCCCGCTGAGAATTTTTTAAGGTCATTAAGTGAGTGCACTTGTCTAAAAAGATGCTCATTTTGCTTAGTGACAATCGCCACGCGCATCCCAAGCAAACCTCGAAACAAAGGGATATAGACCGCTTGATATTCTTGTTCAAGCTCTTTTGACGTCATGCTCCACATAACATCCAACTGACCCGTTTTCACGTCATTTAAAATACGTGCATTTGAGATGTCCTTATCGCTTTCATAGGGGTGCGTGTAATTCAGATGCGCTCGTTCGAGCGCCTTTACTAGCAGTTTGTGTGGTAGTGAGTTGTCTTGTGAATAGCTTTGCAACTTTATTGGCTGTGCCGTAACACATAAGCTCATCATTGCCGCAATTAGCGAGAGTATGGTTTTCATAGGCTGTATATTTATTATTCTTTTCAGGGCACGTTACGACTGTTTTGAAGATTGCTCAATGAATTCTTAATTGCATACGTATTCATAAAAATGAAACGCGACCCCCTATTCGATTAAAGGTTATCGCAAGTAAGATAACCCCAGAATTAGAGCGTCATTCTTTAACCGCCAAAAATTGCAAATAGCTAAATAAATCAATTCATTATTAGAAATTTTTTGTTGTTCGTAACACAAAATCGCTTCAAGTTTCGTCATGACCAATTATCGCAGCATCAATTACCACGTCGAAACATTATGCAATTGCCATTTACCGTAAATCTACAACTGATTGAATCTAAAGGAATAGAGACATATTCATTACTGGCACAAGTCGTCCCCAATACAGTACAGATTTTCACCTTCTTTTATTTGCGAATTATTCGCATTTGTATTAGCATGCGCAAAAATCACATAATCAAACTGACTCAGGCTCAATATGACTCATCAAAGATTCAAGTTAAGCGCGCTATTTATTGCAACTTCAGCAATTTTCTCCACTCCTACTTTTGCAGATGAAGCAAAGGATCAAGATATTGAGAAAATCGCGGTGCTTGGCGATAAACCAAGTAATTATTTAGGCATTGAAGCACAGACTGCCTCCAAGCTTGGTATCGCAATTAAGGATACACCGCAATCCGTCCGAGTCGTGACTCGCGCCTTGATGGACGACTTTTCATTAGATGACGTAAATCAAGTACTTGAAACGACCCCAGGCATCTCGGTAGAAAAAATCGAAACGGATCGCACCTATTACAAAGCCAGAGGTTTCGATATCACCAATTTCCAAGTTGATGGTTTAGGTCTTCCACAAGAACGCGGTTCATTGCAAGGTACACTCGACACGGCAATCTACCAACGCGTAGAAGTTGTGATGGGCGCAAATGGCATGATGACAGGCGCAGGCAATCCATCGGCCACCGTAAACTTTATCCGTAAACGCCCAACCGACAATGCCCAAGCAAGCCTATCACTCACGGTGGGCTCTTGGTCAAACCGTCGTATCGATGCCGATGTGTCTGGCCGCATTAATGACGCTGTCGCCGCGAGGGCTGTGGTTGTAAGTCAGGTTCGCGACTCCTATTTGGACCGTTATAGTGTTAACCGGAATGTGTTCTATGGCATCACCGAGTTTAATCTGTCAGAAGACACCACGTTAACCACGAGCATAACCTACCAAAAGAATGATGCGGATAGTCCTCTTTGGGGTGCCTTACCTCTTTTCGATTCAGAAGGTAACGCAACCAATTTAGACGTTTCAACATCCACTGCATCCAATTGGGCATTTTGGAACAACACATCCAAACAAGCCTTTGTAGAACTTGAACACTACCTTGGCGGTGATTGGACCCTTTTCGCGCGTTATGCACATGCGCAAACAGAGCAAGATTCAGAACTGTTCTATGTCTATGGCACACCTGATGCCAAAACGGGTTTGGGATTAACCGGTTATGCAAGTGACTATCAACTAGAAGACAAGCAAAACCTTTTTGATGTATACGCACAAGGCAGCTTCGATCTCTTTGGTCAGAACCACTTGATTGCAGCTGGCGCAAGCCAAGCCAAAATGGCCTACAACGAACAGTCTTTGTACGACTTTACAACAGGCAATGGTTTCCCTGCGATGCCAAACCTCAGCACGTGGGATGGTTATGCGCCGCGCCCCACACTTGTCGATGGTATAACTGGTTCACAAATTGATAGCCGTCAGCGCTCAGAGTATGTGTCTGTTCGCTTTTCCATTCGGGACGATTTGAAACTCCTTACTGGACTTCGCCATACGGATTGGGAAACAGTCGGAGCGGCGTATCAAGTCAACAAAGGACGTGAAGACAGTGACACCACTCACTATTTAGGGGCGATATATACTATTAATGAAGATTTAAACGTGTATGGCTCGTACACTGAAACCTTTGCTCCGCAATTTGAACAAGGCCTTGATGGCAATGCTCTTTCACCGATTGAAGGCGACACACGTGAAATAGGCTTAAAAACCGAGTTTTTCAACGATAACTTGATGTTGAACATCGCCCTTTTTGACGCTGAACAACTGAATATTGCCGTAGCCGACGTCGAAAATTCAACACCCGACAATTCCGTTTACAAGGCAGCACCTGGTATTCAATCGAGAGGTTATGAAATTGAGCTCAGTGGTGATTTAGGGTTTGGCGTAAGTGCAAACCTCGGTTACACCTACACGAATATTGACGTTGCCGATTCCATTGATGCCGGCAACACAGAAGCTGAACTTGTTAAAAACTATACGCCCAAACAAGTATTTAAGCTTGCGGCTAAATACGATGTAGCGGCGTTAGAAGGGTTAACCTTTGGTATGAACATGCGTTGGCAAGATGACATCAGTCGCGTGCAAGTTCAATCACCCCGGGTTGTGACCGAGCAAAAGGCGTATGCCTTAGTCAATTTCATGGCGAGCTATCAAATTTCGCCAACGGTTGACCTTACGTTTAACGCGAACAATGTATTTGACAAAAAATACATTAACTCACTTTATTGGGCGCAAGGTTTCTATGGTGCACCACGTAATTATTCATTAACGCTTAATTGGGCACTGTAATCGTGCCTTAGTTGCACCGTATTTTGCGTGTTATGCCAATCACCGAACTCGGTGGTTGGCTTTTTAAGGACGTCACCGAATGAAAAAAACACTGCACCTTTGGCACCGGTATTTGGGTCTTCTTGTTGCCATTCCTCTTTTAGTCATTTCCCTGACTGGCAGCGTACTTGTGTTCAAAGAAGAAATAGATCACTGGCTAATGCCCGAGTTGGCGAAAGTCGACGCACAAGTGGGTGCCCGCCTTCCCTACGACCAATTACGTACTTTGCTTACGAATCGGTTTCGACATTATGAAATTGGCAGCTGGGAAATCTTTGACGATGGACACACGGCTGACCGCATCTATCTGATAAAACACGGGACACTTGATTGGTATAAGGTCTATCTCGATCAATATCAGGGCACTGTCCGCTCAGAGCCCGTCCCCGTTAATTTCTATCTAACCGACTGGTTGCTAGACCTTCACTATAAATTTCTGATTGGTGAAACTGGACTTTGGATAACCGGAGTAGTCTCAATCATCTTATTGTTTATGGGCATTTCCGGACTCGTGATATATCGACAGTTTTGGAAAAAGTTCTTTAGTTTGCGGCTGAACGTAAAACGCACCGCATTTTTTAGCGATCTTCACAAGCTCACGGGCATTTGGTCAGCTCCTATCCTTTTTGTCCTCGGCTTTACCGGTGCGTATTGGAACATTTCGGAGATAATTCATCATCAATTTGAGCATCATGATGAAGAGAAGGTGGTAACTGGGCCGCTATACAATCAAGCACTTTCACTCGATGCAATGGCAAAAAATGCGCAAACGCAAATGGGGGGATTTAGAGCAACGTATTTACTTTTCCCATTTGAAGAAGGTCGTCAAATTACTTTCTTTGGTGAAGTCGGCAACATTGGCGTGCTTTCAAGTGAATATTCATCGACCGTCACGTTCAACAAGGACACCGGAGCACTTGAACCGAACTTTGATATTCGCGAAGCACCTGTCTTTTTCACGGTGGTTGATAGCTTTCGGAAACTGCATTTTGGTTACTTTGCAGGGTTTCCCAGTAAAATGATTTGGTGCTTAATTGGATTAACACCTCTCATCTTTACGATTACTGGGTGTTACTTATGGCTGAGACGCAGAAAGCCACAACAAAGTCGCAAGCAAGTGCCTTTATCAGCACAAATGTAAACATCATTTTAGCGGCTCGTCCAAGGGCCGCATTCCATGATATTCCCGCACAAACCTCATACTACAATGATTATGTTACAAAAAGAGACACAAGAAGCTTAAAAACTTTTCGCCCTCCTCAAGATATGATATTTTTGTTAACGCTATTTATACACTGTAAATACAGGGATTTAATTTACTTAATTTAATATTTCAAACTTTATAACATCCATTGTTTTAGGTAAGGTAACAATGTAATGCGAAAGTTTGGCGTTTTAGCATTGAGGGAGCCATGCAATCACCCGAAGAGTATGAGGTCACACTTAGGATCCATACCATTATTAAAGAGCTGAAAGCCAGACGAGGCTATACCAAAAAGAAAATCAGTGAGCTGCTGGGGATTGGCTTAACCACGTTAGATGACCACCTCAATGGCACTAGTTCTTTTCGCTTAGGTACACTCATTAAATTTGCTCAGATTAGTCGCACACGTTTAGGCGACATTCTTGAAGGCACAAAAGAATTTGATCAGGAATTAAAAAAGGACACCCAACATGAAGAAGCAATCGAACCTATCAAAAGCCAAAACTCTTAATAATCTCTTATCATCACAAGTATGTGGTGGTTCTGGCGGACACAAAGGTACAGATCCAGCGCAAGTAAATGCCCCCGTAATGGCTGAAATCCCAACGCCTCCGAAAGTAATAGATAAGTTAGGTCTTTAGGCTTGGGAAGGATATATGAATTCACTGAAAAATTTGATTTTACTGGCTATTATATTTGGAGCAATAGGCGCTACCTATCTTTACTCAGACTTGATTTTACTACCTTTTTTTATTTTACTTCTACTTCTGATGGCTACATTCAACAAAGACGAATTTAACTTTACGTATTTAATAAAAGTAATTATTGCGTTCACTATAGTTGAATCACTCCTTGGCCTGACTATATTCAAGTTAATAACACACAAACCCGGCTTCATCCAGAACTCTATAATTTTCACCTCTCATTTGATAATTGACATACTAATCGCATATTTCATTTCAAATAGAAAAAGCATCTGCCTAAAATACATAAAAAACATTTCTATAGAAACTAAAAAGGAAATTTTTGAAAAATCTCTTCTTGATGCACCTCTATTAGGTGTCTATCTTCTATTTTGCATAGTAGATACTTTAGCACTTTTAGAAAATCTTTTGAGGCATTTAGACAAAATTGGCTTTCCGGCTGAGGCGGCTAGTAAATTCAGTGATTTTCAATTTTTATATAATAATTATGAATATATAAAATACGCTTTACTATCATTAGTTTTACTTTTATTTATTTCTCTTTTCATTAGAAAAGCAACCTCAGGATCTCAACTTCTACATCGGAGGTAGATTACAGAAAAAAACTGAAATGCAAACCTGTGAAGAGCTAGAAGTCACACAGCGCGTTCGTGAGATAATCGATGAGCTTAAAGCAAGACGCGGTTACACCAAAAAGCGCGTGTGCGATTTATTGGGCATTGGTCAATCCACCTTAGATGATTATCTTAATGGTAAATCGTCTTTTAAACTCGATACGTTGATCAAGCTCTCTCAAATTAGTCGCTTAAGTCTTTCTGATATCGTTGAAGGGACTAAAAATTATGACCGTCAATTGCACGAAACCAGCGATTTAAAAATCAAGCAACTTATCCGTAAAGGTATCGAGCTGAGCTTTATTGTTCTACTCGGTTCTATGATTGGGGCTAATTTCCTATTGCTAGTCATTCCTCTACTAGTCGTGTTTACCTTTTTATCAAGGAAGGAACCTCACGGCCAACTTTTCTCTGCGTTTATACTTATTCTTTCGGTTTTTGAATTAGGGTTAACCATCCCTTTTGAACGATATATATATGGCCAGTATTCTTCTTTCATACAAAACAGCACGATATTCTCAATCCATTTACTAATGGATATCATTACGTTCGTTTGCATTCGTAATTACCAAACCATCTCTCTATTCATTTTGTATAGAAAGCCTTTAAAGGAACGACTTGTGTACTTCAATACAAGCAGCATACTCAGCCCACTCCTTTTTACTTATCTTATTTTTTGTCTTACCGACGCTATCGCATTAGCAGAAAATTTGATCCGACATTTAGACAAAATCGGCATTAATGACTCTTTTGCAGCTCGATTTTCCCATTGGACTTTCTGGTTCCATCACTATCCAGAGATAAAAACAACGTTAGTCTGTTTTGTTCTTTTCTTACTGTATAGTAATTTGATGCTTCATCGCTCGCCCAAAACAATCTCATTAAGTTAATCACCATGCAAATCCCGGAAGAAATTGAAGTCACACAACGTGTTAGAGAAATTATTGATAACTTAAAAGCCAAACGCGGCTACACGAAGAAACGTGTGTGTGATTTGTTGGGGATTGGTCAATCCACCTTAGACGATTATCTTAATGGCAAGTCGTCTTTTAAACTCGATACGTTGATCAAGCTATCGCAAATTAGTCGTTTAAGTCTTTCGGAGATCGTTGAAGGGACAAAAGAGTATGATTATCAACTGAAGACGTCTGAAGAGTTCAAACTGAAGGAGATTGCACGTAAGGGAATAGAACTTAGTTTAATTATTCTCGTTGCAATGTCTTCTGGCGTTTACTACCTAAGCTTTTTTGTCCTTGCGCTAATCGCGGTTTATTTTTTATCTAAAAAATCCTTAGGATCACAGTTTATTATTTTAACAATTGTCGCATCTACAATTATTGAACTGGGGTTTACTATCCCATTCAAGCTATTCATATACAATCAATATTCAGGATATTTCCAGAACAATACTATATACTCCATACACTTAATAATGGATTCAATTACTCTTACCTGCATTTGGAATTACCAAACTCTTGCATGCTATTTTCATAAATCTAGATCGTTAAAAGAAATACTGTCTCTTTTTGACAAATGCCATATTCACGCCCCGATGATAGTAGTCTATTTTGCTTTTTGCTTTGTCGACATTGCAGCTATTGTAGAAAATCAAATCCGAAATATGGAAAGACTTGGGCTTGACGAAACGTTGGCCTCTCAGTTTTATCATTGGCAATTTATTTACGACTACTATGCAACTGTCAAAGTTACGCTGATTTGTTGCACGGCTTTTTTACTCATCAGTAACCTGTCCATTATTAAATCAACTCAAAAGCGAGCCTCTGCGTAAGCAGTACCCATAGTCAGCTGGTGCAATTTTGCACCAGCGAGATTCAAAAACACTCCACGACGAACCTGAATGTCTTTGTTAATTTGTATTTGGCGACTACAGAACAACAATCGGGAGACTACAACAATGAGTTTGCTTCTTAAAATAACATCTGCAATTACGGTATTAATATGGAGCACGACAACGCGATGTGCTGAATCAGAAAAGCAAGCAATTGCCTCGCTGTTTACCAACTATATGGCTAAATAGTCGATTCTGAAAATCTCAACTGAGATTTCCAGATAACCGAGTGTTTTAGGTGACAACCGTCAATTTATCTAACCCATTAATTCTGTCTCATGCTGACTTTCGCGCTCCAAAGGCATAATGAACCAGCATAAAATCCAGACGTAAAAAAACCTCAATAGGCTTAGGATTTTTCTCAAGTTTTGCCCGACACCCGCGAAGATTGCGTTTAATTTATCGCCCAATATGCCTCTCAAGCGGTTTAATCCCAAGTGGCCATCATTTTTCATGTGTCCGATGATGGGTTCTATGCCATTGCAGCGCTTGAGTTTTTTCTTACTCGCAGGTGTCACGCCGCGTTTTTGACCTGCAATAAAGACCTCGTAGCGCTCTGCCATATGACCCCGATAACCTCGGTCTACAAAGCAGGTAAACGGATGCACGTTGGCGACGTCTTCGACTATCCTCAAGGTGCGATACAAGGTGTCACCGTCATAAGGGTTACCGTGCATCGCATGACAGCACTGTATAAACTGTTCTTTCACCGTCGTTGCCACGCTGACCTTCACCCCAAACTCGTACGGTTTTGCACTTTTGCCTTTTGCTATGCATTCAACGTGTGGCTCATGCAGTGAGTACAGCTTCGATTTACTGAATTTATCTTGTTTTAACAGTGTTTCAGCTTGCCGGAGTTGAACGACCATCGCCGCTGAAGGGTCGGTATCTAACTTACGAAGAATGTCGCGGAACACACGGCCAAGATACGACTTTTGTTTTTTCAACGCCTTACGCATCCGCTTGTATTGTTTGGCATACGCATAGCGACTGACTGAGTTTGCGACCTTCACACCTGCTCTCGCATAGCTTTGTCGCAGTGTGATACCTGCGTGTTTGGCAAGGTCGACTAGTTTTTTCCAGCATCGTTCAAGCAGTTTACTGTCGGTTGGAAAGCTGATGTTCTTGTCCATCACGGTGCTATCCACCACCACTTCGCGCAAACTACTTTCTTTTACCGCGCCGACTTTTAGTCCGACATCGACGGTGAGCGACAACATTAATTCCGTACCTTGCTCGCCAATTCGCTTGCAAAAACGCACCATAGAACTTGGGTCACACGGCATATGATGGGTAAAAAACTGCATCCCAAAAAAATACTGCCAATAGGGATTTTCACACCACATGGCGACGGCTTTTTCATCCGAAAGCTTATGAATTTGTTTAAGATATTCCAATCCAGCCAGTAATCGAATCGGTTTTCCCAACGCGCCACTATCTGCACTGTAAAGTTGACCAAATTCGGCTTCTAAACGCTGCCAATCAATGGTGTGGGCCAACTTAACGAGTTCATGGTTACAAAGAATCATTGAACATCTCACTAGGCAACAAACTAGTTATGGTCCAATTAAATGATTTAAGTGGTCCAGCTTAAAACTATAACTGTCCCTATATAAAAGATCCCACTGGTTAAAAAGATCAGAATATGGATGTGCAAAATATCGGTCCTTTGAACCAAAGAAATTAGCAGGTTAAACCATTGATGATAATAACCTGAACCACTTAAATCATCATGATGAACCACCTAGTAAATAGCAGTTTCGTAGACTAACAAAGAGCTTAATGCTAAAGATACAAGAGGAAGGTTGCTTGCAAACTATTCGGCTGATGCAAGTATCGCACTGGTGAGTATCATACTGTTCAATTCGATACTTTTAAAAGCACAGTTCTTGAAAGGAGCAACTGCTGTTAACTACCACCTAAAAGGGATAATTATCCATATTAAAGCGCGTTTAACAGGATAATTATCCCTAGACAAAGCAGTAAGCTTAAAACTCAAACTTGAATAACTTTATTTTTAAGGGATAATTATCCGCATTAATGGGCAATTAACGGGATAATAATCCCTAGTGAGTTAAGCATGACAAGTGTAGCAGGCCACAAAAAGCTGTTTCCAAAGCAAAAGAAGATCCTTACTACGTTTGGTGAAGACTTATTTCTCGCCATGAAACGCCGAGAATTCACCAAGTCATTGGTAGCAGAGCGGACAGGGTTAGACCCTAAAACCATCACTAAAGTATTCAACGGCGACCCAGGTGTTGCTATAGGCACGTACTTAAAAGTGATGGCGGTGTTTGGCATGGAAAGTAATTTTGCAGATATGGCTGGGCACGATGAGTTGGGAAGTAAACTTCAAGACTTGAAGTTATTGGAGAAAAAGCGATGAGTCGAGTAACGACTGAAGTTTATGCTTCTTGGTTTCCAATAAAAGAACCTATTTTAGCTGGCCACCTTTTATTTCAGGAAACATCACGAGGTGGCGTATTTAGCTTTGAATACGATAAAGCATTCTTAACATCTCCGTTTCGCATGCAGCTTGACCCGTCACTGACATTAACTTCTGGCGAGCATTACAACGATAGAAGTGATAAGAATTTCCGCGTGTTTTTAGACTCTTGCCCAGACCGTTGGGGCGAGTTATTAATGAAGCGGCGTGCAGCTCTCGATTTTAAAAATGGCCACAGAGAGACCGCCAGAATGACAGCCATGGATTATTTACTTGGCGTTCATGACTCATATCGAATGGGCGGTTTACGATTCAAAACAAAGTCAGAAGGCAATTTCTTAGATGATAATGCTGAGTATGCTGCACCGTCCATGGCGTCACTTAAACAACTAGAATATGCCTCAATGATGATCGAAAACGATGAAAACATTGATAGCGACGAGTATTACCGTTGGCTAAGCATGCTTATTGCGCCAGGCTCCTCATTAGGTGGTGCTCGGCCTAAAGCATGTGTGCATGATGATAACAATGATTTATGGATAGCCAAGTTTCCCAATAGTAACGACACGACAGATGTCGGCGCTTGGGAAATGGTCTGCCATAAGTTAGCCCTTGATTCTGGCATTGATATGTATCCATGTGACATTCAAAAGTTTAACTCTACTCATCACACTTTTATTACTAAACGATTTGACCGAGATAGAGGCCAACGAATACACTTTTCATCAGCCATGACGCAGCTTCAGTACTATGACGGCAGAGGTGAAACAGAAGATGCAAGTTATCTAGAGCTAGCAGAGTTCCTAACCGTAAATGGCTCCCAAACTCAAAAAGATTTAGCGCAGTTGTGGCGCCGTATTGTGTTTAATATTGCGGTATCTAATACCGATGACCATTTACGTAATCACGGCTTCTTGCTAACCAAAAAAGGATGGGCACTGTCACCTGCTTATGATTTAAACCCGTCTATTGATAAGACCGGCTTACACCTAAACATAGATGACATGTCAAATGAGCTAGATTATGGTTTGGCATTTAGTGTGGCTGATTACTTTAACTTGAAAGAATCGGAGGCTAAGAAAATCTATGACGAAGTGATGCTCTCAGTGAATAACTGGGAAGCGATAGCGTCAGATATTGGTATTAGCAGGCAAGAGCAGCTTGGAATGCAAGAAGCATTTAGAGTTTAGAATATTCACAATACTGGTTTTCGAGTTCAAACATTGCATGAGCAGAAAATAGTCATAGATTTCCTTCGTGCGCAACTATCTATATAAAAAAGTAGATAGTTGCGCGTGAAGCGCTCTAGGTGAAACTATCTTTAGATTTACCATCGAGCATAAATAAGAGAGTCGATGTGCCGATAGGTATCTCGCATATTTTCTATGCTGCCTTCAAGCAGCATATCGATAGGCCTTCTTCCTTTAAACTGGCCATTATAGTTTTTCAGCGACATAAAGTTATCGACATTGGCTTGGTTGTTAAATGACATTCGAATCAATTGATAGATGTTTAGAATGTAGCTTAATCGCGTTTGTTGGTCGCGACTAAGCCGAGCTTTCTCTGGCGTTTTCATATAGCGGCCAAGTGTACTTTAGGGAATGGCCAATACGATGGACATTTGAGAGCGGCTACATGACCAAGACTCCATGATCCTGATAACAGCTTTGAATGCCGAAGGCGTAGCATCTGCTAGCATTTCTTTTGTTGGCGCTTTCAAGTCGCGTTGTTCCATGTTTTTTTCTGTCCAATAAGTAGCTAAATATTCATAAGTATAGCTTCAGCTTGACGTTAATAAATGTAAAAGCTGAGTATGTTGATATGGTAGTTATGGTTTGGTTTTCGACGTTTTTGGGGGTGTTTATGGTTTGGATTTCGACGTTTTTGACTCGTTTTATGGGTTGGATTTCAACATATTCGTTTAACAAATGGTTAATTTACAAATAAATTTATCATCAACATTATGACACGAGGCTGTACAGAAAAGATCGTGCAAAATGCAAGACTTGACCCTACCGGCTTTATTATAACCCTTAACCCATGGGAAGAATAGGCACTGAAAAAAAGTTTGAAATAGTGAAGCGCCGCAAGTCTGGCGAACCAGCTTCAGCACTTGCGGCTGAGTTTGGCGTGTCGGAAAAGTCAGTAAAGCGATGGTTTGATGCGTACAAGGAGAGAGGTAAAAAAGGCTTGGACAACAAGTCAACCAAACCCAAAAAGTCACCCAATAAGATTTCGAAAAATATGGAACGAATGGTTTTGGAGTTCAAAGAAAAGCACACCGAGTGGCGACCCGCAACCATAGCTAAAGAACTAAAAATGCAGGGGTTTTCAATTTCCCACCCCAAAGTAAAAGATATTTTGATTAAGCATAAAAAACATGCCATCTGGGGTAAGAAAGGCAACAAAGAATGGTTTCAATGGTTAACCAAGCCCGAAGCTTAATTTTGTTTTTCACTAAGCCATGTCAGAATATCAGCAATACAATATCTGTTAGACCTGCCAACTTTATACATTGGCAATTCTCGGCGACTTGCCATATCTTCAATGGTTCTGTGTGACAGACCAACCAGTCGCGCAATTACCTTGCAGTCGACCAGTTGGTCTACACCGTATGATATGCCATCAATACAGATGGTCTGGTTAGAGTGGTTCATATTGTTATCCCTTATGATGTGATGGCTGTATTTATATGCCAACAACCCGCTGGTCTACGCCGGAATATCAAGTTGAATGCCGTAACATATGTGGATGAATTGGGAATGGTAGCCCAGCCGTTTCACCAGCACGTTTAATCATCTTACGCACGGTATCTGCTACTAATGGACCTTTGCGTTCGGTGATGAAGACGTACTGAGTGTCAGGGTAATCACGTTTCAGTTTACGCAATGCGCGGATGCTCTGACCACTCAACGGATGCACACTAGCAACACCATTCTTTAATCGGTTCACATGAATCAGACCTTGGGTTAAATCAACCTGTGACCATTTCAGGTTTACCAGTTCCGACACACGTAAAGCGTGATGGTAAGCAACCATGATGATGGTACTGTCACGATGACCGTGGCGACCGACCGATTTGGCTGCTTTGCTGATGCGCTCAATCTCTGATGATGTTAGATATTCACGTTCACGAACATCTTTATATTTGCGGGTATTGATAACTTTCGAGTTTTCGGTGTTTGGGGCGGGGTTTCTGTAATCTTCTAAGTTGCTGATATTACTCATCTGGCTCTCCATAACTTTCGAGATTATAGGTGATAACTGGAAAGATTTATACGGTTATGAGGATTGCTAGTAATGCTGAAGTTGGTGTAAAACTGTGATGATGGGTAAAAGTGATGTCCCGGATCCCTACGGGATCCGGGCAAAGGTGCGACTATATTGCTGGTTACCCTAGAAGGAATTTGATTACATCAGACTTGAATAGTTCTACATCAAATCTCTTCACTTTTTTGGGCAATGAATCAAAGCATGGTAGTGACTCTATTAGTTCGTTTTTTAGCAACTTTAAAGCTTCACTATCGGATGCCTTAACAAACGCTTCATACGATTCATTGTCGAGTTTTATGTCAAAGGTAAACGTGTTATTTACCTCTTTTGTACTTCCATCAAGTAGTGGTACTTGCTGACTCGCAATGTACTTTGGTTTTCTCTTGGCTGAGAATGACTCAAAGCCCGGTACAGAACGCAAGCATATAAAACCAATGTCGATGTTTTCTATATCTTCACCATACTCTTTGTCCTTAAACTGGTCGGTAAGTGAATCCGAAAAACTTTGTATCAAGGCTGATTTTTCATCAGCCTCCATGTCTATTTCAATTGCAAAACCAATGTTCATAATTATCTAAATATCTTATTGCCCGGGGGCAAGCTAAAGTTAATCAAGGCGTGGTTGTATATCTTCATTTTTTCTACAACTTTAATTTGCACTCGATTCCCATGAAATTCATTTACTTGTCGGAGGTTGTTTGTCCGCAAGAACGTGGGTGAATATCTAGATGTGGGGTTGGTGGTTTCTCCAAACTTCCAAACATCTCCTGCTTTGAGGTTTGTGACACCTGATGAGCAATTAAAGCAAGGGTACACCCCATCTTTGGTTGCACGTAATGAGTATTGAACACCGTCTGGTCCAGCAGCCTTCTTCATTATGCCGTCAATTTCAGTTCTCATTTTTTCCATGAGTTCTGGGCCGTAATATGCGGCAGCGGCGAGCGTCGCAACGCCCATGACAATTTCACCAGCAGGTGTTGGTTCCGCTGCTGCTCCTCCCCAGCCAACAGCTAAAACTCCCGCTGCTTTAGTGGTGTCATCATCGCTAGGGTTTAGTGTTACAGCGTTATCAGAAGGTGTTTCAGTTTTTGTGGTACCATTCAACGCAGCTTCCGACTCACCTTCTTTCCCCTGTATGTCACGGTTAACATTTTGCTCAGAAACAGCTTCGCCTGCCGCTTTATCCTGCTCGTTCTGCTTTTCTTCACCATTACAAAATTCAAACGTCCACCCACTTTGTGTGCACAAATACCCCGTAGGGTCAGTATAGCTCAATGGGTTGTTAAACACGTACGTATAACGGTTAAAGCTCTGCGCCGAGGTAGGTTCTTGCACAAATGGGTCTGCCTGCATAAAGCGTCCCAATGTCGGGTCATAAATACGCCCCCCCATGTGGATCGCTTCTGCATGGTCTACATGCTCATGACCCGTGAAGCCTTTTTCAGTAATATCAAGTGCATTTTGTACACTTGGGTCTGTATACAGTTGCTGTATTTTACCCCACGTTAGTCCATCTCGACGACGACCAAAGGCATCGTAGCTTAGGCGCTCTATTAACGCACCATCTTCTGCAGTGATAACATCCGTTGACCCTAAGTGGTCTTTGTACATATATCGTGTTGTTTGCACTCGCCCCGTTACCGTTGCGATGGCAAAGTCACCAATATAACGGCGATATTGCCTACTACCCGCCTCGATTACAACCTCGGTATTACCCGCATAATACGTTGTGGTGGTTTTATCACCCTCTTTATCTATGCGCTGAAAACGACTGTTTTTGGCATCGTACTTAAACTCCGTTTGTGCCTTTTGCGACACAATACGCGTTGGCTTATCAAAATAGCTATACCAAACCTGTCTCGTTCGTGTACCGCCATCGTAAGCATATGTTTGGTTACCACGCGTATCATAACAGTAGCTGAGCTGACCGATGCTGGATACGGCATGCGTTCCCGCAGGCGTTGCACAACGGCTCGCTTTGCCAGAATATTGATAATATTGACCTGACTGTACATCTGACTTGGTTTTGATATTACCGTTATCGTAGTAACTCATTGATAACGTATTCACCCCATTCATCGTCACTGCCGATAAACGGTTTAGCTCATCATAACCAAACACTTCGAGTAAGTTATCTCTGGCCGTGTCACCATTTTTATCTTGGCGTGCACGTAAGTTACCCAACCCATCGTATTCAAAGACCAAATCCTGAACAACACCATGACCTGTGTTGATTGACTTTAAGAAGCCCGTCTTTTCATCATACTGCGCATTGCTGGTTACGCCCGTACCCGTTTGCCATTGGGTTATATTACCAAAGGCATCCATTTGCTGCGCTTGGTAGTACACAGTCTCACTATTTCGTGCTTCTTTGAGCGCTATCGCATACCCGTTTTGGTACTCGTACTGAACACCTCGGCTGTCACCCGATACATCAAACTCTTGGAATACTCGGCCCAAATGGTCGTAAGTCGTTGAGCTGGTCAATTGCTCACCGTCTAAATATCTTCCGACCTCTTTAACACGTCCAAAGCTATCCGGTGTAAACCTCGTTAAGTCACCTTCAGTACTGCTTTGACGAGTTAAAAACGCACCATCAAATTCAAATTGACTCTCCTTGCTGGTATTACCCGCAGTATCAAGTACGTTAGTTTGTACTTCTCGACCAAGACTGTCGTAGCTATGCAGCGTCGCGCTTTTATCTGCCGCAGTAAACTTAACGACATTACCTTGCGCGTCATTCGCATAGCTCATTTGCCCCTTATCGAGGTCGTTCATAAAGATTTTATGCCCATACGCATTGTAATCGATATACACACTTTGCTTATCTGGGTCCTGGACCTCTGACAACAGTTTCAATTCGTTATAACGATATTCAGTGCTTGCTGCGTTCGCATCTACGGCCGTGGTCAGTAAGTTAAAACCGTTATGGGTTTTACTTAATGTGTAATTAATCGTCGCATAGTCACTCAGTGGGCCGTTATGGGTGCCAGATACATGCGTATATTGGGTTGCGCCCACATAACGCTCTTGTTTGGTAATGCCACTCGGAGAGGTTGATAGCCATCTACGCCCCAGTACATCGTACTGCTTTTCCTCGTAATACACCGTATCGCCTTGTTGATACGGCACACTTTGTTTTACAAGTTGACCAAAGTTATCGTATTCATTGCGCTGAGATATCCAACCACCGGTTAGGGTTTGTTGGTCTGAGCCCAGTTCACGACCAAACATATCTAAATACACCACTTTCGTCGGCGCATTAGAGGCTTTATTCTCTATTCTATACGTTGCGCCTTGCGGGCAATTATTGTCACACCAACTTTTTATTGAGCTGGCATAACTACCATCTGCACGCGCTGAGAAGTACAACTGACCAAACGCATCATAACGTCTAATTTCGGTGACGCCATGTGGATCTACAGCGGTTTGTGGTAAGCCCCATGCATTGTGGTTTGAGTAGGTGTATTCTGTGAATAAACCATTACTTTCACTGCGTATATGACGCCCTTGGTCATACTCAACATGCTTACGATTAAGAATATGATAAAGCGGTAACGCGCCTTTATTGATGGTCGCTGTTGTGCAGTTGTCCGCGTAATGTTGACTACACTGAGTTGTCGTCAGTACATTACCGTAACTGTCATACGTAAACGCTTCTTTTAAGTATACTTGCTCCGACTCTGGCGTACCCTCTTCGCTCACCCCTCGCTCAGTATACTCAACACGGTTTTCATCATTGTACGACGTTGTATAACGCTGTGTACTTTGTGAGTGCTCTATTGACCCTCTTTTCAAGGTTGACGTGACGGTTTTGGTCGTCGGACGCGCAAGATACCAGTTGTTTGTGTCTTCATCGTCATACTGGAAGCTTTGCTGTGTATGCCATGTGAACCCACCAATATGGTCTGTTTCAATTGACGTGAGTGCAGATTGGCGAATATAGCTGTTATTTACCACCTCATAGTCAATTGACTTGGTTTCTGTCTTCAGGTCCGTCTTTCTAGAGCCTTCGATATGGCCATTTTCTCCATCTAAGACATACGTAGTAGTTTGTGAGCCTTTCACAACCCCCTTAACCACTTGCCCTGAGAATAATGACAATGTTTGCCAGTCTGTAACGCTATAGCGACTTAATAAAGCCCCCTGATAAGACCTTTCTTTAATTTCTGGCTGGCCAGTAAAAGGCGCATCTTGTCGATACGTTGTCGTTTCTACTATGCCGTTACTAACATTGGTTTTAGTGACCTTTTTGAAACCCAATGCACCACGACCACCGGCTTGCACCTTGAGACCTTCGTAATCGAAAGCAAATCTTTGCTCTGAATCTTCTCGTGTTGAATTTGCTGCCGTTTGTGCCGCCCAACCTGACACCACAAAACCACCGCTTCTGACATCTTTAACTGCAGCCCCATTACCCCAATGTTTAGTGTTCGCATCCGTGTCGGCGGTATGACCATTAAGCAAAGTCGTATAACCGAATTCGTGTGTTGGTCCTTTTTCCACTCGAACGTGTTCCAGTCTATCGATTGGCTGATTACTTTGGTTTGCATCGTGCCAGATATACACAATGCCGGATAGCTGATCAAAAGCAATCATCGCTGGCTGACCGTCACCGTCTAAATCAGCAAATAATACTTGGCTAGCTCCTGAACCCACTATATGAGGTGTGCCATCGATTCTATCGCCTACATCCGCTAGGGTAATTTCTGACTTCAGTGTTGGATGACTCAACTGGGCCTTAACTTTTTTATCTTCCATAAAGACATAGTCATCTCGGCCATCGCCATTAATGTCTATATATGCATGAACAGCGACTTCTTCATGAGGACCAAGCCTTGGAGGTTCATCAATACTTGATACCTCAGAGCAAGACCTAAATTTAACACCATCAAAGCACTTTCCTAGAAAATCCGCATAGCCGTCACCATTGACATCCCCTTGCAGTTTTTCAGAATATATCTCCCCGCCCACTGAACTATTCATCCCAACACTTGGGTCAATATAACGCTCTGAGAAAACTTGCCCTTTACTGGTATTAATTAATATAAAAGACCTTGCACTTGAAAAGGTTCGACCGGTATGAGCGTCAACTTCCATCCCCCATGCACCTATCAATCTATCAACAAGACCATCATAGTTGAAGTCAAATAGCCCAACCACATCCAAAGTCGCGTCACAGCGACTCATTTGTGAACAAGCACTCCAGTAATCCCAAATCTCACCAAGTGCCTCGCTGTCATATTTCTGCACCGGACGCTGTACGCCATCACCGAAGATATCTCCATATATTTCCGTTTCATTTGATGGGAGAATTTGAATTTCGTCTTGACCATCATTCTCTAAATCAGTTACGTGCCAGTTTCTTCGATGCACATATACGTTTTCTTCATTTGCGTCTTCACCTACATGACGCCTTGTTGATTTTCCTGTAGCTAACAAGCCTAACTCAGAAATGCCTGTCGTCGAAACAGCAAAGTTACGAATTTGAAAGTTCACGTCGTCATCTGCTGCGGCCAAGATAACCAGCTCTTGCTTACCATCTCCATCGTGGTCCATCAATTTGATTTCTGGTCTTTCTAGGCTGGTTAAACCAAATGCAGACTTAATGTCGTAAGAAATTAAATGACTGTTCTCGACCAAACCAGTTGGTACATCATCACTGTAATCAAATGTTGTGGGCGTTTTACAGCCACCATATTGACCCGCGCATTGTCTAATCGAATCAAGCAAGGTTCGATTACTTGCACGGCTGGCTACATAATCAAAACCATAATAATTGACGTCTTGGTTAAGGTGATTTGTCACCACGATAGAGCGTAAACGCTTATCGTCTGTAATTAGTGTGCCCAAGAAATAACGTTTATATAAGTCCGGTCGTGTTTCATAATTAAACACGACGGTATTACCTGCATAGGTAACTTTAGCTAAGCGGAGGCGTTCAGTATCGGAACCTTGATACTCATAGTGAATAACGTTGCCGTAAGTATCTGACTTTTTACTCAGATGCCACTGATAAACCGTACTACTTGCCACCTCTTTTACGCGGGCATTGTCAACGTTGCCGTAGGTATGTTGCTCACCCGATGGCAAGTACACCACAAACCCTGTGTTACCCAAATACTCAACCTTAACATTCGGTTCAGATTTTAGACGGTATGTCGTACCACTAGCCAGTTTGCTCCCTGCGACCTCAGGCACTAAGCGTTGGCCATCTAAACAGACTGCATCCGTCTCATCTAACTGAATACCCTGATAATAACCATCTTCTTCTAAATAGCGACGACACCTTGCAATCGTTGAACGACCAACTAGTGCCCAACCATAGCCAAGCTCACTGTCACCACCGGCGCTTGAATATTGGATCGACAACTCCGGCGTAAAACCACCTGGTGCAACGGGTACTTCAATCGACGTTTCGTATGTTGCATTACCTGCAGAGTTAACGTCCACATCTGCATCAATCATACCTAATGCGCTGTAGGATGCATCGGGTACTTGCGCCATAACTGGGGTTTGTGGCGTTTCTACCTTGGCAGGCTCTGCATCAACACTCATCCAAGACGTACAGCTGCCATCCGCAAAGCACACTTTAATGCGGTAAACTTTACCCTCTGAGTTACTCAGCGCTAAGCTTGTTTCGCCATTTTTAAGCGTTGCCAACAAACTCCAGTTAAGTGAGGCCATATCACAGTTATCACTACACGTAGCGCTTTCTATCGTAACTGTACTGCCGCTTGGTAAGCTTGACCAAGTTAGTTCATCACCTTTGTTCTCTGGTAGAAACTCTTGGTTGATTACTGAGACTGTTACTTTTGTCGGTTCTAAGTCACTACACGTTTTTGACACCTCACCGACAGGTGTAAATAGACTATCCGTAATAACTGGAATAGTTTGCTGTTGTTCAACCAATGCACACGCTTGCACGTAGAAGAAATGATCGCCCGATTTTTCAAAAAGATAATCAAACGAGCTTGCCTGATTGTTGCTGCTACTTGCCAATTCAACAAGTTGTTCACCGTCTGGTTTTTTGACAAATAAAGTCAGCTCATATTGTCTTTCTTGAGTCTTAGTGAACTTCCATTTTATGGAACCTTTTGATTTTAGAAATGCCCGTTCTGGCGCCTCTAATACGAGGTCTTCAAGCACACCAAGAGAGGGATGTACGCTAACTTCAACACGGTTTGAACTAAAACACTCTCCTTTGGCATTACAGGCTTCTACGAAGTAGGTATGTATCCCCGGGTAGTTTTGAATCCAACGATTAAATGACGTATCTGTTAACCCTGTCCACGGAGCGAACGCTTCTTGATCCGGTTTAATTACCCATAAATTAAAGTGTGTTGTTTCTGCCGGACGCGTCCATGTGAGTAGTGTTTTGTCACCCAATACCATCGAGCTCTTTGCACTCGTGAGTACTGGATATTGATCTACACGACCCTGTTTCATTGTTATATTTATGCGATTCGATGCGACACACACGCCATTTTCTTGGCATGCCTCAACATAGAAGGTATGTACCCCCGGATAGTTTTGTATCCAACGGTTAAAAAAGGTCTTAGTATATCCCTGTACAATGAGAAGTGGCTCTTGGCCTGGTTTCTCAACCCAAATATTAAATGTTTTTACATTTTTTGGATTGGTCCAAGAAAGAACCGTTGTATCACCTAAAAACATGTCATGCTTAGTCGCGCTTAACACTGGTGTTTGAGCTTGACCAATTGTTTTAGATACTAGGTTGCTGCTAGAGCAGGTTGCGTCTGTTTTATTACACGCAGTAACCTTAAACGTTAAAACTGAAGCATTAGCAACTTTCAATTCATGGGTGTATTCTGATTTTTTAGAACCTCCAATGTGATCAATTTTTTCACCACATTGTTCAACACCGTTTTCCCCAACACAACTTACTTTAAAATAACCACCGGACCAAATAAGGTTATCAGGTCGGTTCCAATTTACTGTGACTGTGTCGTTTACATTTGCTGTTTCTGGCGTTACGATTACTGTTGGGGCATCAGGTTTAGAGAATGACACTATACGAATAGCTTTACTCTTCTCTCCACAATGATATTGCCCTGAGTCAGATGTAATACATGCAGCAAGCTGCAATGAATAATTGCCCTTTTCGCCCACATTCACATTAATCGTTTGTTGATTCTTACCAACGTGTGCAACTTTCTTCGGCGTGCCCGCTTCTGGGTAATAATACACATCAAAGCTATCAGCGCCTTCGATAGTTTGACTTAAGGTTACTTTCATCAAGCTGTTTTCAGGATAATAAAAATCCCAAGCAACGTTATAGCTTGGGTCTCCATGACTTGGAGCTGTTTCAAACAGAGCATAATTACTCGTTGTACAAGACTTATCCGACTTGTTACATGCCTTTACGCTAATTGAATATTGCGCCACCTCACTGGCTTTAAATGTATGCGTATATTGTGCTTTGTGAGAACCACCTATGTGGTCAATCTTCTCATCACAAATGTCTTTATTCCCATTAGTGACACAACTTAATTTAAAATACCCACCTGACCAGATGAGCTTATCCGGACGATTCCATGTCACCGTCACATCATCATTCAATGCAGGCTTAGTAGGTGAAATTGATAGTTCTGGTGAGACTGGTGGTACAAACGCCACTATCCTGCGCCCTTCACTTTTGCCACTACAATGATAACCACCTGATCTTGATGTAACGCAAGCAGCGAGTTGGAGCTGATGATTACCCAAAGCACCAACGTTAACGTTGATTGACTTTTGTGATGTAGCAACGTGCGATACTTTCAGTGGTGTTGTGCCTTCATCATAGTAATACACATCATAGCTATCTGCCCCCTCGATTGACTGAGGCAAGTTCAGCGTCATTGTGGTGTTTTCTGGGTAATAGAAATCCCAAGCTACGTTATAAGCTGGGTCTCCTGGCACTGCAGGGGCAACATAAGCCGTACGCATTACACTACTTGAACAATAAGAATCTGTTTTGTTACATGCTTTTACCTGAATATCGTATCCACTTACCTCATTGGCATTGAAACTATATGAATATTCAGATTTATTAGAGCCGCCAATGTGTGGAATGGTTTGAGCGCAAACGTCGGTACCGCTGTTATTGATACAACTAAGCTTGAAATAAGCACCCGACCAAATCAGCCCGTCAGGACGGTTCCAATCGACCTTAACTGTGCCACCTTTACCCACCACCGTAGGGCTAACTGAAACATTAGGTGCACTTGGGTTGTTAAAGATAACAATCCGTCTTGGCGCACTTTCTGAGCTACAACCTGCACTATTACACGCTTGAATACGAATGTAATTCGGTCCACTCCCCACTGATGGAATATATTCCCAACTACTACTGTAAAAAGTGCGACTTACCGACTTGCTGGTTGTCGACGTCCCATTATAGACTTGATAATAGTCAGCCCCAGAAACACTTGGAATTTTAACCATAATAGATGCGCCAACCGGATGATATAGATCCCAATTTACATCTGGCTCTCCCGGCGTATCTGGAATAGTTGGTCGCTCTTGCATATATACACTAACACTGTTAGAGGAGGCACATGACCCATTTCCATCACATGCTTCTACATAAAAAGTGTGCGTACCTGGATAATTTTGGATCCATCGGCTGAACGAAGTCCCAGTGTAATTACTTCTAAACTTCAAAGGCGACTGTGAGGGCTTTGTTACCCACAAATGAAAGTACGCCGTTCCACTTGGTTTTGACCAAGAAAGTTCCGTTGTGTCGCCCAGATACATCGAGCTTTTTGATGAACTTAACGACGGAGACTGGATTGCATGAGCACCAATGCTTACTATTAGTGCTGTGAAAAGGAGAAATCCCCTAAACATGTCTACCTCCGTGATATGGCTGACTATCATCTTGACAAGTATCAAAAACATCATATTTTTTGATATAAGGTAAGGGAACGGTTGAACACATCCGCATCTATATTTCCTTTGAATTGGGTGTTTATTACACTGAAAAATGGGGGCGAACTATACAGCAATCGGGTTTTTGTGTAAATATTAGAAACACTGTATTTGTAAATGGCTGTATAAATTACTTAGTCGATTCTGAAAATCTCAACTTTCCAGATAACCGAGCGTTTTAGTTCCCAATTCATCCACAACAAGCCTAGCTAAACAACTCGATATTTGTCCGATTTCTCCAACTCAGGCACATTTTCAACCAACATAAAATCCAGACGTAAAAAAACCTCAATAGGCTTAGGATTTTTCTCAAGTTTTGCCCGATACCCGCTAAGATTGCGTTGAGTTTATTGCCCAATATGCCTTTCAAGCGGTTTAATCCCAAATGGCCATCACTTTTCATGTGCCCGATGATGGGTTCTATGCCATTGCAGCGCTTGAGTTTTTTCTTACTCGCAGGTGTCACGCCGCGTTTTTGACCTGCAATAAAGACATCGTAGCGCTCTGCCATATGAACCCGATAACCTCGGTCTACAAAGCAGGTAAACGGATGCACGTTGGCGACGTCTTCGACTATCCTCAAGGTGCGATACAAGGTGTCACCGTCATAAGGGTTACCGTGCATCGCATGACAGCACTGTATAAACTGTTCTTTCACCGTCGTTGCCACGCTGACCTTCACCCCAAACTCGTACGGTTTTGCACTTTTGCCTTTTGCTATGCATTCAACGTGTGGCTCATGCTGTGAGTACAGCTTCGATTTACTGAATTTATCTTGTTTTAACAGTTTTTCAGCTTGGCGGAGTTGAACGACCAGCGCCGCTGAAGGGTTGGTATCTAACTTACGAAGAATGTCGCGGAACACACGGCCAAGATACGACTTTTGTTTTTTCAACGCCTTACGCATCCGCTTGTATTGTTTGGCATACGCATAGCGACTGACTGAGTTTGCGACCTTCACACCTGCTCTCGCATAGCTTTGTCGCAGTGTGATACCTGCGTGTTTGGCAAGGTCGACTAGTTTTTTCCAGCATCGTTCAAGCAGTTTACTGTCGGTTGGAAAGCTGATGTTCTTGTCCATCACGGTGCTATCCACCACCACTTCGCGCAAACTACTTTCTTTTACCGCGCCGACTTTTAGTCCGACATCGACGGTGAGCGACAACATTAATTCCGTACCTTGCTCGCCAATTCGCTTGCAAAAACGCACCATAGAACTTGGGTCACACGGCATATGATGGGTAAAAAACTGCATCCCAAAAAAATACTGCCAATAGGGATTTTCACACCACATGGCGACGGCTTTTTCATCCGAAAGCTTATGAATTTGTTTAAGATATTCCAATCCAGCCAGTAATCGAATCGGTTTTCCCAACGCGCCACTATCTGCACTGTAAAGTTGACCAAATTCGGCTTCTAAACGCTGCCAATCAATGGTGTGGGCCAACTTAACGAGTTCATGGTTGGGTGCCACGAGGTCAATCAATTCGATCGCGAACAGGTGTTTTTGTGGTGTATGGTTGGTCGCTTTTGGCTTCATTTTTGATCTCCATTTTGCAAGGTTTTGCGGGGTGAAAATGTAAACCTTGCAAAATGAGGATAGTAAGATCGTTTAGATCATCAAGAAGATCAATCAATTAAGTGAATTTCAGTATCGACTAAATACAATCAGTATATTAAATCGTCTCAACTACCGTTTGAACCCATATTGTATGCAGAACACGTTCTTGTTATGTCTGACAGCCGACCACCCAAATTTTACTCAGATGAACAACTGCATAGTCAGATACAACAATTCCTCACCGCCTTAAAAGCAAGAGGCGTAACACACGTAAACTGGCAAAAGGTTGATATACATTTGCTTGGGGAGCATATGGCGCTGGCCAGCAACATTGCCATTCGGCGCGATAAAAATGCTGACATCGTAGATGTTGTCGGCGCAAGCTATACATTGTATAAACAGGAACAGGGCTGGCGTATTGTCGCATTTGCAATTCACTCTGCAGATACGGCGTTTATTCCACAAACATAATGTTATGGAGAGGTGTGGCACAACGAATGGAAAATTGGGATGACTATCGGCTACTCCTTGCACTACATCAAAGTCAGAGTATTCGGGAAGCAGCACTGAAATTGGGGGTAAACCACAGCACCGTTTCAAGGCGACTTGCCCAATTAAATTGTGCTGCTCGCTCTGTTGTCGTTGAATCAACTCAATCAGGGCTTGCAATCACGCAATACGGGCGCATGCTTGTTGAAACAGCACAACAGATGCGTTCACTGATTGACGAGCAAGAGCGTGTACTTTCCAGTATGAATGTCGCTCCAAAAAGTCGAATATCGCTCTCTCTTCCACCGGCGATTCTGCAGTTTATGTTGCTGGATGACTTAACTGAATACCAAACGCGGCACCCCGAACTTGACCTTATAATCACAACATCGTACGACTTTGCTGACCTCAATCAAGGTGAAGCCGACATCGTGATCCGCGTTTCGAACGCACCGGGTGATACCTTAGTTGGACACCGAGTGTTTCCCATCTATGTTGGTTATTTTGCTGCGACCGATTATTTAGAACACACGCCTGTGCCTGAACGAGAATGGATAACCGGCATTGATGCAAATTGGACCGAACAATCACCATGGCCGCACCTGCCAGTACGTTTTAAGGTTGAGGATTTAGTGACGCGACACAAAATGGCCAGTGAAGGACTCGGTATGATCCGAGGGGCGTATTATATTGCAAAACACTTTCCTAACCTCGTGCCGATTAACGAAGAATGCAGGCCCTTTCTTGATTTATGGATACTCACGCACCCCAATTTGCGCCATACGCCGAGAATAAAGGCGGTCATGACCTACCTGCTTGAACGACTTCGCAATAAATCCCATATCGTGCTTCGAGAAGATGCCCCAAATGATAAATAAATGTTAAAATGATTCATTATTCTTCTTAAATTCAGACTGGTATGTCAGAACAACACAATCAGTATTTAAGCCGCGGGGCCGTTTTCCTTGTGATTTCCATTTTTCTTGGATACGCAGCAGACTATGCCTTTAACCTCACCCTAAGTCGACATCTAAGTGTGCACGAATACGGTGACTACAAAGTTGCTTATGGCTTCACAACACTGATGTCGGTACTCGTTTTATTAGGAGGCGATAGGTTAGCTCCCCGTATTTTAGCTAGACCTATCTCAGAACAGCAAACCAGTACCATTGTTGATTATTTGGCGTTTTACCTGAAAAATGCGTTTGTTCTGAGCTTTATCGTTATTGCGCTAACTTGGGCTGCCAGCTTTTTGTATCTGTTGTCCTTTGATAAACAAGACCATCACGCTATGGCATTTATGGTCCTTGCTGTCCCACTCATTGCAGTTGGCGCGATACTAAGCCGAGTGCTGCAAAGTGCAAAAAGACTCGCCGCCTCGAACTTGCCATGGCGCATTGTACTTCCTGTGCTAAAAGCACTTAGTGTTCTGTTGCTCGCTCAGTATTTTACTTCGATGTCGGTTATTCATGTCATTGCCGCGGGGATTATCGTTGTCATCGCTATTTTGCTATGGCAATTCAGGTATCTAAAACAACTCGGGTTGTTGCAATCCTTGAAACCGACTTACCATTTGGATACCTCCAAACTGCTTAAATTGTCCATTCCGATGATGCTTGCCATGCTCGTAACGATGCTGCTGAATCAAACGGACATTTTTATGCTGGAGTTGATTTCACAAGAGCACGTGGTCGGTCATTTTGGCGCGGCGAATACGTTGGCGCACCTTATTCCCGTAACCCAAGTGACGATTGCCAGTCTATTTATGCCGTTGATAGGCCATTATTTTGACAAACAACCAGATCAAGCCCTTGTTCTGTTTAAAAAAGCCCAACGCATCACCATCTTGGTGATTGCGGTAATAGCGACTGTCTTGTTTATTTTTTCGAATTCGTTGTTAGCTATTTTTGGTGACAGTTATCTCAACGCGGAACCCGCACTTGTTTGGCTGATTGCCGGTTACAGTGTTTGGGCGTTTGCCGCACCGAGTGTTACTTGGCAACAGTACAACGGGAATGGCTTACAAATCGTTTATGTTGGCGCGGCGGCAATAATGATTGATTTAGTGGCCAACCTTTACTTTATTCCAAAATATGACATCGAAGGCGCCGCAATCGCAACGGCATTGTCGCTGTCCTGTGCCACGGTATTGGTGCTCATGTTGAATCTAAAGCAGTCAGCTAAATCTCTCGAAAAACGTGATGAAACGGATGCTTAGCGTAAATTAAAACCGTGGTCTCAGGCACAAGCCTGACCACGGTGTTCAACAGGCAAGTTATTGTCAACCCACTCAATAAAACCACCCGCTACGGAGTAAACCTGATCAAAGCCCATCTCTTTTAGACTGAGCGCCGCTAGTGCAGAACGCGCACCTGAGCGACAAATGAGGTAAATAGGTCGATGCGCGAGACACTCAAGCGCATCTTTATCACACAAATCGCAAACCAACGGGTGTAGGTGAATTTTCATTTCGAGTACACCTCTTGGAAAATTGACGCTGTTGGCTAGGTGGCCGGCATTAAACTCTTCAGGTTCACGCACATCAATTAATATCGAGTCAGCGTGCTGAAGTGCTTCAAAAAGGTCAGTCACCGTCACTTCACGTATTGCGCCTTTTGCTTGTTCAACCAACTGCTGAGATGATTTGATCATATAACCCTCTAAATACGCTATAAATAGACGCTGCGCACGAACACAAAACTAGACATGGCGAGCAAGAAAACCGCAAACCCCTTTTGCAACGATTGTTTGGGCAACAACGTGCTAAGTGAACGACCAAACAAGCTACCCAAAATACCGCCAAACACCATGATACCTATCAGTGGCCAATCAAAGGTCATCGCTTGTGAGCTATAGAGCTCGTAGTATTTCATAAATCCCGAACTAGCATTGAGCGCAATAATCATTAGGCTTGTCCCTGTTGCGAGTAACATTGGGAGACCGGCAAAAAACATCAAGGCGGGCACAATTAAGAAACCTCCACCGACGCCAACAAACCCGGTAACGACCCCAACAACAAATCCTTCTAGCAACAATAGATGCAAGGGCTGAGCATTTGTCGGAGCAGACTCTTTACGGCCTCGCCACATAAAAACGGCCGCAATACTCATCAGTACGACGAACACGAAAAGCTGAATTTTGCTCCCCATGACGGAGCCAAACCAAGCTCCAAAATAAGTACCAAACATGCCAGGGAGACCGAACAAAATTAAGTGCTTATAACTCACTTGGCGCTTCAACACGTTAAAAATACTCCCACCAAAACTAATCCCAGCCACAATCGCCAATGAGGAGGCAATGGCCAGTGGAGCGGGTACATCCAGCAGATACATTAGAATCGGCACCGTCAAAATCGAGCCACCAGACCCAAATACGCCCAAACTCAGGCCGATTATTGTGGCGCCAAATAGCGCTTGCAATATCACGTGCGTACTCCCGATTGTGCAGACTAGAGCATGTTCAACGGAATTTTTAGATAGATTTGCCCGTTGTCTTCCGCCGGAGGCATGTCGCCAGCTCGAATGTTGAGTTGAATGGCGGGCAAAATAAGACGAGGCATCGACAGCGTTTTATCACGGGATTCTCTGCGTGCGACAAATTCCGCCTCGCTCACCCCGTCATGAACATGAATATTCAACTTGCGTTGTTGTTCAACCGTTGTGCAGTATTCATGACCGCGGTCTTTAGTCGGATAGTCGTGGCACACATACAACTCAGTTTGTGGCGACAAGGCCAGCAAAGCTTGAATCGAGTAATACAAGGTTTTAGCACTGCCACCCGGAAAATCACAGCGAGCAGTACCAACATCCGGCATAAACAATGTATCACCAACAAAAGCCATTTTTTCATTGATGATGTAAGCCAAGTCTGCGGGAGTGTGACCTGGGGTATGCATTATCCGAATAGACATATCACCCACGGTGAGTGTTTCTTCATCTCGAAACAAACGATCAAACTGTGCCCCATTGGGCAAAAAGGATTTCTCTAAATTGAAGATAGTTTTAAAGGTTTGCTGAACCTCTTTAATATGCTCACCAATACCGATTTTAGCGCCAGTTTTGGCTTTTAAAAATGGGGCTGCAGACAAGTGATCGGCGTGTGCATGGGTTTCTAGCACCCACTCTAACTGGCAACCATGTTGGTTAAGATGAGTGAGTATTTTTTCGGCACTTTCAGTGCTAGTACGTCCGGATTTGTAGTCAAAATCCAGAACTGGGTCAATCACAATCGCTTTGTTGGTGAGACTGTCGACAACTACATAGCTAAAGGTTTCGCTATCGCTGTCTAAAAAGGCTTCTACGTGTATCAGCGACTTAGTTGCTGTGTGCCCAAACGTCGTGTTCATTTCACTGTGACCCATTTCACGCTCGCATATTCCACATGGATATAATTTATATCATTTAGAAATATAGATTAGCAATGAAACAAGTCAAAATTTTTCGAAACCATTTTACTTAATTCATCGAAAGAGCCTGTGTTGACATTTTCGACTAACGCTCACCTTAAATAGATGTCTTGTCGTTTAGACCAAGTCATTGAACCCTACTATTCACGTTTAATGTGGTTTTTTATCCGTCCTCTGCAGCACCGTAAGCATAAAGGTGAACACGTCGAAAAATTAAGTTACAAACCAATATGAAACTTACTATTGATGTTTTACACATCTAATTTTAACATCATTTTATCATTGGCGATTGTTGCTGCATATAACGTCTCCTTTGGTAAGAACAAATTGGAAAACAATAAAAGGAAAATTTTATGAAAAACACACTTAAACTTTCGTCAATTGCTTCCGTGGTTGCACTGGCATGTTCATTGAATGTGGCGGCAGCAGAATCCACAGTATCCTCGATTCAAAATGACGTGTATCTCGATAATCAAGAAATGAACACGATGGTTGTCGACCCTGTTACGACAAGTGTTGTCGCGTCATGGCTACTTGATCAAGCCAAGGGGGCTATTGCAGGCCAAGCAAAAAGTTTTATTAAGAATTTATTATTTGGTAGCGGTGAATCAACAGGCCCTGCGATCGTTCGTTTACACGAAGAAGATTTACAAAAAATCGAAAACATGATCACTGACGTCATCATCACCGATGCCGTCTACGATGCCAAAAGCCAATTAAATGGTTTTGGTACCACTTTCGAGTACTACCAAGATTCATTAAATTCAGGCCGCTTTGATTCTGCGATTTTAAGTAGCCTATTAAACTATGTTAATACATTGCGTTATCACCGTGCATACGACTTAGGGTACAACTCTAATGCCTATGCGCTAACGACATCTTACTCGTTAATGGCGTCACTTAATGTAACTGTACTTACTGAGCGTTATGTCAATGGTTATGTGTCGCAAAGTTTCGTACGCTCACAAGCTAAAGCGATGGCATCAACACTTTCGAGTTTAGGCGCAGCAGTTGACACCAAAGCAAGTAAAATGGGCTATGTCCGCACTTTTGGTAACGGTTGCTGGGGTGCGCTGTCACAGGCAAAAGAAATGTACCAAATGGATGTTGAAGCGGAACAATCGTTCTCAATCGAAGGTCATGAAATGCAGCCTATGGCACCGCAAGGTTGTATCGTACAAGCCTATTTCCCAGGCAAACCCTATAAAACGTGGGATACGGAAATCTATGGTCGTTTAGAAGCCGAAGAACGGGCTTACGACTATTTAACGCTCGTACGTACGCAATACGCCAATGAAATCAAAGGCGAAGACTATTCTGAAATTCTAACTAAACTTAACACCCTGTAAGCGACTCGCTACATCGTGAATGATTGAGCCAGAGGTTTTTGCGCTGGCTCGCTTTCTTTGACAAAAAAACTTCTTTAACCTTATGTTTTTAATACTTTAATCAAGTCTGCCATTCCGGGATGCAGACGTTTATCTTGGCAATAAAAATAGTAATCTACCGTTGGCAATGCTTGCTCAATATACGCAAAATGGATGTCCTGCTGATACTTTGTCGAGAGTGATTTTGGTACGATTGCACACCCAATTTGATTGGCCACCAACGCCAGTGTTGCTGATTTCGTCCTCACCTTTTGAACTAGCTTTGGCATAACACCTACAGAATCAAGCACCGCATAGATTTCGTCATAGAGTTCAGGATGAAGCTCCCGAGGGTAACCAATATAGGGTTTGCCTTTGAGTTGCGACAAACAAACGTGCTCGCCGAACTCGCTCCAAGACTTTGGCACGGCTAATACGTATGCTTCGCGCTTCAGAAGATACAAATGTTCTTCAGGTAAATTCATCTCATGTAGGCGAATAACGGCGGCATCAATCAGCTTATTGTGGCACTGTGTCAGTAATTGTTGCGTTGTACCTTCCTCAAGTTGGATGACATCATTTGGCCTACGTTGACGAAATGCCATCATGCGCGGCGCTATTAAAACGTCAATGGCAAGTCCAATAGCCCCTAATCTTAGTGGCGCATTATCGACGTCTGATTGAGATCGGATATACTGCATTAACTCACTATGCGCTTCCAAAACCCGACCCGCTTGTTGCACGATGCGCTCGCCCTGAGCCGTCAATTTAACCTGACGAGTTGAACGTTCAAACAACTTGATATTAAAGCTTTCTTCGATTTTTTTTATTTGCTGGCTTAATGGCGGTTGCGCAATGTTCAATCGCTCCGCGGCGCGGCTAAAGCTCAATTCTTGTGCAACGGTTACCAAGTATTTTAACTTTTTGAGATCCAACTTATTTATATCCATGTAATATAAATACCCGAATTCTATATATTTGTTTTCTATTTAACTTACCTTTAGTGTCTAAAGCAATAACAAAATCGGTAATAGAAATGACAAAATTACTCTCCTTCATTTTGCTGTTTGCATTGCTTTGCAGCCCCTTTGCAAATGCAAAATTAGAACGCCATAGCTACTATTCAAAAGCGATCGAAAACAACGTCATTGGCACAAATCCTGAGCGGGTCATCAGTGTCTATCTGCCAGCGAGCTATGATAACGCTCCGGACAAAATTTACCCTGTAGTCTATTTTCTTGGTGCCTACAGTTGGTCGAATGATTTTGCACTTCCAATGGAAAAACGCATTGACCGCTTCGGTACTAAAAACCAACCTGTCGAGTTTATTGTTGTGATGCTGGATGGGGATACACCGCTACGTGGCAGTTTTTACGTTAATTCAAAGGCGCATGGCCATTTTGAGGATTTCATTATGTCAGAGGCCATTCCTTGGGTACGTAGTCATTTCAGAGTCACCCATAATCCAAATCTTACCGCGATAGCGGGCTACTCAATGGGTGGCACGGGCGCGTTGCGACTTGCCGCTCGATATCCAAACCATTTCGGGCATGTTTACGCATTAAGTCCTGGTGTGTTCAACAAAACGGGCCTTGAAGATTCGTTTCTTTCTAATAAATCGGCAATAACGCACTACAATACCTTTCGCCAAAACTATGCAAAAGTTGACGATAAGTTGGCATACCTGAATGAGGAGTTCGCCTCATTCCAAGGTGATAAGCTTTGGGATAATGGCGATGAGAATAGCGATTACGCGTTCATTCTGGCCTATGGTGGCGCTTTTGCGAGTCGCCCTAATGAGGCGTTTGGTCTACATTATTCCGAGGAAAAAAGTGCTTATCCAACATGGCAAGCTGGGTTCGGCGACATCTTATCTATGTACAAGTCCTCTTCCGTGCTCAATAAACTGAATTCGGTCCTGATTGAGGTCGGTGACCATGATGAGTTTCGTTGGATCACAAACGGCTGCGTAACGCTAAAAGTAGCTAGCGAGGAAGCTAACAGTATTGTCAAAGTCACTGTCTTTGATGGTGATCACGGTGACCATTTCGGACAACGAATTGAGTTGAGTATGTTGCCACATTTTGTAAATGTGCTCACTCAACACACAAAGATAAGGTCAAACTAACCCTTGCATCAAAGAAACAAGAAAAGTCGGTATTACGCAACTTTACGTAATACCGACGAGCAAAAACAGCGCAAAATTACTGCCCTTGGTTCATTTGAGTCAATTTATCGCCGATAGGTTTTGAAAAGTTATAACCATCGAATTTGTCCCAATTGATTGACCAGGTCATTACGCCACCAAATTGCGAATACGACTTAGAAGGCTTAATTGACCCACATTGTGTTCCTTTCGTTAAGCAATCGAGTGCCGCGATAATATTCGCCGTGGGTGCTTGACCTGAATTTGCCGATTTAGGACCCGATGGTAAACCGATGGCGACTTGGTCATCACGCAGTGGCGCAAATTGTTGACCATTTGCGAGTTTAAAACCTTCCACCAGCATTTTCGCGTGTGCAACCATCATGTTTACTGAACCTTCTGGTGCACTACTCGCCTCATAAGGATTCGGTAAACCACCATTGTTGTACAATTGCACATGCAGCAAATCAAGCATATCGCGCAGCTCATCTATCAAAGGAATATATGCTCCCCAAATCCCCGAATACGCAATCATACCGCCATGGACATAAGGATGCTCTGGTGCCATAGTAAGGTACATATCACCACCGATGTTCTGCTCTATTTTCTTCAATGCACGAGGCAAACGCGCTTGAATTTGCGAACCGTGTACTAGGTTTGAACCGCTTTCTAAATCGATATCTAAGCCATCAAATCCCCATTCCTTGATGATTGTCGTAAGACTGCTTACAAAATTTGCTTCATCTGAATCGGTATTGAGTGTAATCGTTCCCTCTGCACCACCTAGGCTCAGCACAATTACTTTGCCTTGTGCTTGTAAAGCTTTGACATCATTTTTAAATTTAGCCGGGTCAATCGCTGGGCAAGTTGAGTGAATATCTTGAACAAACGGCGTGAAATGCACTGTACCGCTAGAGTTTCGATCATTTTCTGCAAACGCAATATCGATTACATCCCAAGCAGGCGAAATATCCGAAAGTGGAATTGGGCAACCGGCTGGATTCACGAAGTTATGCCAATAGCCAATTAACTTGTGTGTTTTACCAATTGGCGCATTGACGACCTCGACGGACACACCTTGGCTGGATGCTTCATTCCCAACATTATCTTTGGCTTTTGTCGATAATGTTACGTTGCCGATTGCTGCCGGTGTATAAGCCCATTGATAAGGTAGCGTGGTGTCCGTACCAAGCAGCAAACCATTGGCAAAGAACTGTACTTGTGAGATTTGACCTGCAAATGCCGATGCATCAGCTTGCAATTGCACTGTTTTACCCAGTACTAAACGACTACCAGCGCTTGGTGCCGTTAATGTAGTTACAACCGATTGATCGGTAACAACAACTTGTTGTGTGCTTTCACCAACATTACCCTCATTATCAGTTGCTTGTGCTTTTAAGGTTACGTTACCAACACGGGTTGGCGTCCAGTCAAATAGTAATGAACTTTGACTTACTTGTGTAAGCAACGTGTCGTTTGCAAAGACAGCCAACTGGCTCACTTGTCCATCAGCGTCATTTGCCGTCACTTGGATTTTAGTCACGGCGTTTTTCAATATTGTGCTGTCCGGCGCTGGTGTTTGAAACTGAACTGTAGGCACAGCTGCACACAACCCACTTTCCGTCCATGCATCTTTCCAATATTGGCCAGTTCCTGGCTCATAAGCCCAAGCGGCATTAGAGCTACACCAGCCAGCAACATCACAACGATATTTAAGATTATTATGCGCGACAATTTGGCCTGCGCTATATGCCTGTCCTGCAACGTAACTTGCAAGGCCTGCACAACCACCAGACTGCTGTTCCACCACTTTCACTGAAACGCTGGACATTGTCGTTGCATCTTTATCGTCTGTCGCAATGACTTTTAGCGTTTGGCTTCCAACGGTATTTGCTTGCCAAGCAATTTGATATGGTGATTTATCGAGTGTCGCAAGTAGTGTTTCACCTAACCAAAACGTGACTGATTTAACACTCCCGTCGCTATCCGATGCTTCCGCTTGAATACTGACAGTACTGCCTACATTAACCTGACTGCCCGATACAGGGTTCTTAATCGAGACAGTTGGCGGCACATTACCCGATGCTGACTGAACAGTAATATTTACACTCGAGCTTTCTGTCGTTGCACCGTCATTATCCGTTACTTTGGCAAGTAATCGGTGTTGACCAAGAACCGCTGACCAACTTATTTCATAAGGTGTTTTACTTACTTCCCCAAGTAAATTGCCATTAATATAGAATGCAACATTGGCAATTGAGCCATCACTATCCGTTGCAGACGCCTTAATGATAACGCTGTCATTTTCAGCCAAAATACTGTTGTCCGTTGGCGAATCAATCGCCACCACAGGAAACTGATTACCACCACAAGCCCCTAACACTTTCCAAACATCATAAGTATTACTGTTCGTTGCAGGTGTTTGGTTTTGAGTCCACCATTTGGCTTCAAATGCTGTATTTTGTAGCGTGACTTTGCTGCCAGACGTATACACGGCATTTTGCTCCCATGTACTGAGGCCTGTGCAGTCAAAGGCATAAACGGACGAAGTTAGCCCAAGGGTGACGAGTGCCAAAGCGCTTTTCGTCGCTATATTGCGTTGTGTCATTATTGACTCCTTTACATGTTTTTGTTCAAAGCTTAACCAGCTTATAGGTAAGTAAAGTGTTACGCAATTGAAAATATAAGATTGATAAACGCAATAAACCGTGACGTCAAAATGTGCAAAGACTGTTAGAAAGGCAACGTGGATTTAGGAGCAAGTACTCAGGTGAGCGCACTGACTCATTGTGGGCTGAATACGAAAAGTGCGCTATGGACGTGTAAACGCGTTAATTTTCTCAACAAGTCTATCTAATCGCGCATCCAAGCTTTTAATGTCGGTATCAAATGCCTTGCTGACTGCATTCATTTCTTCGCTGATGCTCGTTTCCCATTGCGCTCCGGCAAGATTGTTATTCGCGCTTTGCTTTTTACGCATCAGCGCGTCCAATTTAGCATCGCGTTGTTTCATCAACCGATTCCGCTTTCCTTCAAGCCGTTCGAATTCTCGCTTGATCTGCTCCAATTCTACGTACATATCAACTTGTTCAAGTGTTTTTTGATGTTTGAGATCATCAGTATTGGCGGCCTGTTCATTAGTCGACATTTTCGGCGGTGGTGTAATTGTGACCACTTGTTGATTGTCTCCACAAGGAAACTGCGAGTATACGATGGTGCCCTCATTGTCACATTTATAAACAGAGGATGCTGCACTGGCTATCCAACTAGAAACCGCGAAAAGTAGAGAAATAGACATACTTACACTCCATGCATGTTGGCCTTAATGAATTACAGCATACCACAAACGGCCACATTTCGACTGGATTAACTTTGGTGAATACGTAAAGTAAAAAAGGAAACCTGAGGTTTCCTTTTTATCTAACAAGGCCGGAAAGCGAATTACGCTTCGCGATAAAATGCCTCTACCGTGCCTTTTGATTTGATAAGCAGTGGCTGACCACGACGGTCTAATGCTTTTGGAGAGGCAATCATAACCCAACCTTCGCTGATACAATACTCTTCAACATCAAAACGCTCTTTGCCATTCAAGCGAATGCCGATATCGTGCTGAAGTACTTCTTCAGAGTAGAACTTGCTGCGCGGGTTAATTGATAGGCGATCTGGTAATGCCGGTAATGTCGTTGTGTCGTTCATTGTGTCTTATCTACTGTAATCAATTGATGACGTGTATTGTAGGTAATCCCATCTTTACGCTCAATAGTAATGCGAAACTAAAATCATCCAAACGAGATTTTGTACCACAAAATTGATTTCAAGCAGCGTATTGCAGGAATGATGGTCGAATTCTGCTGTCCTGACTTGGAAATCCCACCTAGTTACACTAGTATGTGACTGTATTTGCCGCTATTTTGTATAAAAATGAAATCATTTCCCTCACTGTATTTTACAAATCTTTTTCTGATCGGTGGCACAGGCTTACTGACCACCTATCTTGCCCTTTACCTTGGTCAACACGGCGTTTCGACTTTCTGGATAGGTTTATTGACCTCCTGCTATTACCTAGGCCTACTTTTTGGTTCTAAACTAGGCTACACGCTCATCAAATCCGTTGGCCATATTCGTACTTTTGCAGCCAGCACTGCGGCGGTAACCGCCTGTGTCGCTGCTCATGGGATAAGTGACAACATTTATCTCTGGCTTGCTTTGCGCTTTATTGTCGGCCTTGGGATGATGTGTAACTACATGGTCTTGGAAAGTTGGCTAAATGAACAAGCCGCCCCAGAATCCCGCGGCCGCGTTTTCTCTTTTTATATGATCACCTCCTATCTCGGAATGGTTATGGGTCAATATGCCTTGTCGCAGTTCCCTGAACTCGGCTACGCACCGCTTTTCTTGGTTTGTATGGCATTGTCAGTCGGTATTATTCCGATTTCTATTACGCGACGTATTCACCCCAAACCCTTGAAACCCCTTCAGGTGAGCCTGTTCGGTTATTTGAAGAAAGTGCCACAATCACTCACCGCAGTTCATTTCGCTGGGATCATTAACGGCAGCTTTTACGGACTTGCGCCCACGTTTGCGAATTTATCGGGTTTTAATGCCACTGAAATTGCTATGTTTATGTCAGTCACCATTTTTGCGGGTTTGTTAGCACAATGGCCTATGGGGATTGTGTCGGATAAAATCCGTCGTAGCGTTCTAATTCGCAGCAATGCTGTGGCCATTGGGGTGATAAGCTTATTGATGTTTCTTCTGCCTATTTCGCAGCTCTCAGCGTATATCCTCACCTTTCTATTTGGTCTGTTCGCGTTTACGCTCTATCCACTCTCTTCCGCTTTAGCTAATTCACGAGTGGAAGATGAAGACCGTGTCGGTGTTTCATCCGCACTACTTGTTGCATTTGGCTCAGGCGCAGCACTAGGCTCAGCGGCCAACGCAAAGATTATGGCCTTATTTGGACACCAAGCCTTGTATGCGTCAATCACTGTTTTAACCATTCTCATGTTCATAATTTTGAGCTTCATTAACTCAAAGCAAAAAGCAGAGAAACCAGAGCCAACCGATTACGTTATGGGTACGTCCGACGTCACCAATTCACCACTCGCAGCAACCATGGATCCCCGTATTGAAGAAACAACGGCCCATGAACAGCTATTAGTAGTGGGTGAAGACAATGAACGCATTGAAGACGACTTAGAAGATGGCATAGACGAGCAAGACGAAACGCTTAAAACGGAAGAAGGTTTGCCTCAAACGGATAACGTTGAACAAACCAATGAAAGCGCTGAGAATCCAACAGCAGCGGACGAACAGCCCGTGGCGAATAGTCCGTTGACAAAATAGTCGCGTCCACACAGCAACAACAGTGTCGTTATGACGACACTGTTATTAGCATTAGTAATGGACTGTTTTATTCTAGTCCGTCTTGTCCATACCAGCTCCAGCTTGGATACAGCACGCCATTTACGACAGCCTCGTTACCGGTAAAAATAGAATGAGGCTTATCTAACGCGGTCCAACCTGTCGCCGTTGAATGTTCCAATTCAAACACAACGTTGCCGTAAATCTCGTAAGGTCCAGTGATAGAAGATTCATGATAGGCTGCAAACAACGTTTGTCCTCCCATCATCAAATGGCCAACTGAACTTTGATTGTCGACATCCACTGCACCTTTACTCCAAATCATAAGTAACGCAACTGAAGACTGATTGTCGGCAAGAAAATAACCATTACCTGAGACTTCAACGGAACTAAATTGGCTCCCAGACGTTGAGCGAGCAAAAGAGGTATCCAAGACATTTAACGTAATTTCCGTGTTTTCTGCTTGAAACTCAATTACTGAGCTACCCGACACACGAAATTTAGCTCGAGACTGTTTCCTCACGTAGGCTGTGCTGTTATCCGTAATTAAAAATGGGTAAAACACGCCGTCACTGTTTTCACTGTTTGCAGTGATGTTTTCTAGCACTAGTGTACTGTTGCCTTTCGCCACAACAGCTTGGACATTGCTTGGCGTCGTAATCGTAAGATTTTTTAAATTGACAACTGAGTGGATAGCCGTAACCACACTCATATCTGCCTGAATGGACTTAATGCTACTTGCGACTGATGAGTCACCAACAATTGAAATGTTGTCAGACTCAAAAGTAACGGGACCTTGGCATTCGCCTCGAATTTCTAATTCAGATTGTGTTTTAAACCAAACACCTCGAGCGGCGTATTGTTGTAATGCCAACGGATTTTGTTGGCAGTTTAATTTAAGTCGATAAAATTTTGCCGACGATTGGGCTTCTACACCGTCGATGTGTGGCTGTGCAATCGCGGCGTTTGATAACATGCAAGCCGCAGCAACACCGATGCTTATCACCGCTTTGTTGAAAGGTTTCATTCAAATTTCCTTTTATTGGTTAATAACGCGATGCCACTTACGCAACTGCAATGGACCAAATGACAGCGCAGTCAATTTTTAACCAGTAAATGAATTTTATTCAAATGAAATTAGTTTAAGTTGATGCGAATATCGCGAGTGATCCAAACAGCCTAGTTCTAGAACAGGTTATTTAGTCGGCCTCTCACTCTGTTTTTCAAGTAAACGGGCTTCATGATCTAACACAAGGTATTCAAACCAAGTCAGCACATTATTATTAAACATACCATCAAAATCGAGCGCTCCGCTTGTCCATGTTTTGTTTACTACCGAGCAAGGTTGTTTATTTTCGAATTTAAGTATTCTTAACAAGGGATTATCTGCTTTTGACAACGTACTTAGATATTGTATGAAAGCAAATGCAGACGCATATAAAGCATGCCGATTGTCGCTCCACATCTCATTTGTATTAATGACATCATCAAATAACAGCGGTGCACCTAGATAATTACTGCGCGCATCCCACGTTGCTTTATCTAAAAACAATTCGGGATTTTCGCTTTCATAAAAATGCGCAAAATACTGAGCTAATCCTTCTTGTGCCCAGCGATGCATGTAGCCAAATTGAACAAAGTTAACAGCATGAACAGATTCATGAATGGTGGTACGTAACAAACTGTTCGTATCGATATACCCTTCGTACGTTAGTGGTAAGTGCACTAGCGAGATATGTTCCAAGGGTAAGTACACACCAGGTATATTTGATGGGGTAGATGCATGATATTTGTCCAGTAATGCCTCATAGGTTTCTAAATCATAGGCAATAAGGATTTTGATATCCGATTGATAGAGTTTTTCATAACCGAGCCAATCAATATATTGGCTGTATACTTTGTCGAGGTGCTTCGAGACTGTCTCATAAATCTTATTTTCGAATTTTTGATTCACGAATTCAGACAGCGGCATGGTATAGCGACGACTGTAAACGAGTTGAATTTCTAGGTGATATAAATCGGTGAAGCGCTCCGTTTTCTCGTCATACACAATTGGTACTCGTTCAAGCCTGCGACACAGTTCGAGATCCGCCATAGACGGTCTGACCTCTAACCAAGGATGAGGCGCAGACTGCGTGTACACTTCCCCGTCGGAAGTCATTTTTGGGGATGATTTTGGTTCGAACTCCTCATGGGTAGGAGTTTCACTAATTTGAGGCACATCGCTCGCAGTATCCTGCAATTTTACAGCTTTAACTGAGTGTTCTATTACCAAAGGAAGGGTCACGTTCGAGGTCTCATCTCGTGATTCCAACCAAAATAAAATCACTTGTACAATTACCATGGCGATAACGAGAACCATCGCAATATACGTCAGTAAACGAGTTGTCGATAAAGGTTTCTTGTGCACGAATATCCCTTTGTTGCCGTTTTATATCAATCTTGAAGTCAAAGAGGCTTAAACAGTCTGATTGGGCATTTCTATTTTAGAAATATTTCGCCAAAACAGGTATCGTTCGGTAGAAAATAATATTAATACATGAAATAGCGAAAGGAGCCCACCTTGAGAAAAATAAAATTCCACCTGATACCCTTTTTCGTTTTGATAAGTGCAGTGCTTGGTGTAAACCTCACAGCCAATGCGCAGAACATAGACCACGGACAAAATGCTCGATTACCTTCGGCGCTTAAAACGTTTAGTTTAGAGCTGTGGTCTCCGGACCAAGCTGCGCCACTCGATACTAAACCCGCTGAGTTTGGGGATAACTATCGCTATCGTTATACACCCGAACAACATTCTTTCGAAGAGACGGAAACCAACCGAGTCGTTGTGTTTTCATTGAATAAATCATTAAAGGCTCGGTATCAATTTCGCTGGATAGCTGCGGACACTCCACAATTTACGCACATCGTGAGCATGAAACCGGACGAAATAATCGTCGGTTTGGACGATGGACCACTAAGCGGGCAAACTTATTTTGAACTTTGGATTTACGACACAGAATTGCAGCAAAGCTTTATGTGCGATCCCGAAGTGGTGATTCGACGCCCGCCCGATGAAACTCCCTAGTGAATAGATTCATCTTCGCTCTCGCTTGTTCTGCAAACGCTTCTGTACCAAGTTTGCCAGAACAAGTGCTCCACTAAGCCCTACCGCACATTTCACGGTTTTCCCTCACAATATAAGACTATTGCCCGACTATTAAGACGTTACATTCTCTAAGCTGTCCTAGTCGCATTTGTCGCGGCTCCACGGTTATTAAATAAAAGGATTAAATTATGGCAAATGGTAAAAACTCATTTGTGGGTGATGCTAATGCTTGGCATATCCACCACAACGACCACATTAAGTACCACAATGGTGCTCGTGTAAACGTGTCTGATCGCACTCAAACCCAAGTACTTGAAAAACTCCGTGAGAAATACCCTAACCTAGATGACCTTACAGATAAGTCAGGTTGGTTAGCGTGTAAAAAATGGATGGACAATAACCTAGACGATTGATTCTACTTTACCCAACCCAACCATAAAAAAAGCGCTGCGGATATTCACTCACAGCGCTTTTATTCAATCGAAATGACTTAGAACAAGCCGTTTAGAATGTCGTCGTCAACCGTATTTGCCAGTGTTACTTTCAGCTTTGGTGTGCGAGCCATTTCACGTTTAATTGCAAAATTGGCTTCTTCGTTACGTGCCCAGCTTCGGCGCGCAATACCGTTGTTTACATCGAATAACAACATTGACGTCAAGCGTCGCTCTGCACTTTCGCTACCATCTAGCAGCATGCCGAATCCCCCATTGATAACTTCGCCCCAACCGACACCACCACCATTATGAATAGAGACCCAAGTCGCACCACGGAAACTGTCGCCGATCACGTTGTGAATGGCCATATCAGCGGTAAAACGGCTTCCATCATAAATATTGGATGTTTCACGGAAAGGAGAATCTGTGCCGCTGACATCATGGTGGTCACGCCCAAGTACAACTGGGCCAATTTCGCCTCGATTAATTGCATCGTTGAATGCTTTAGCTATTTCCATGCGACCTTGTGCGTCCGCATAAAGAATACGCGCCTGAGAACCTACAACTAACTTGTTTTGTTTCGCGTCGTTAATCCAAGTAATGTTATCTTGCATTTGCTGCTGAATTTCTTCTGGCGATTCTTCCATAATTTTATTCAACACACGTGCAGCAATAGCATCTGTCTTGTCTAAATCTTCTGAATTACCAGACGTACACACCCAACGGAATGGACCAAAACCATAGTCAAAGCACATTGGGCCTAAAATATCTTGTACGTACGACGGATATTTAAAATCTATCCCGTTATCAGCCATGACATCGCCACCTGCGCGCGACGCTTCAAGTAAAAACGCATTACCATAGTCAAAGAAATACGTGCCTTTCGCGGTATGTTTGTTTACCGCATCTGCATGACGTTTCAAGGTCGCCTGAACTTTCGCTTTGAAAACGTCTGGCTCTTCACGAATTAAACGGTTCGACTCTTCGTAACTTATTCCAACTGGGTAATAACCGCCTGACCAAGGGTTATGCAAAGAGGTTTGATCCGACCCCAAGTGAACAAAAATGTTGTGCTCGTAAAACGCTTCCCACACATCGACTACGTTTCCAATGAAAGCAATCGATACGACTTCTTCATTTACCTGTGCTTCACGAACTCGAGAAATCAACGTGTCCATATTGTCGATGAGTTCATCAACCCAACCCTGCTGATGACGTTTTGTCGCGGCTTTCGGATTTACTTCCGCGCAAACCGTAATACAGTTTGCGATGTTACCCGCTTTTGGCTGCGCACCGCTCATACCACCCAAACCGGCCGTTAGGAAGATCTTTCCTTTCGGGCTTTCGCTTTTATTCAACACTTTACGGAACGCATTCATGACGGTAATTGTCGTGCCATGAACGATACCCTGTGGACCGATATACATAAACGAGCCTGCCGTCATTTGCCCGTATTGGGTAACGCCCAGAGCGTTAAAGCGCTCCCAGTCATCTGGTTTTGAGTAATTCGGGATCATCATACCATTCGTTACGACAACACGAGGGGCGTCTTCTGACGATGGGAACAAGCCCATTGGGTGGCCTGAATACATATGAAGCGTTTGGTCACTTTCCATTTCACTTAAGTATTTCATCGCCAGACGATATTGCGCCCAGTTTTGGAAAACTGCACCATTACCACCGTACGTAATAAGCTCTTCAGGATGCTGTGCAACGGCTGGATCCAAGTTGTTGTCAATCATCAACATGATCGCAGCTGCTTGCTCACACTTTGCAGGATAATCAGAAATTGCTCGTGCTTTCAGCGCATAGTTTGGCTTGAAGCGATACATGTAGATACGGCCAAAACCGTTTAATTCTTTGGCAAATTCTGGTGCCAGTTCACTGTGCCACTCTTTAGGGAAGTAACGGAGCGCGTTGCGAATAGCCAATTGCTTTTCTTCCGTTGACAGAATGTCTTTGCGTTTTGGCGCACGGTTTGCGTCTTCTGGATAGGGTTTTACAGCTGGCAGCTCTGTCGGAATACCTTGCTTAATTTGTTCTTGAAATGTCATGCTTGCTTCCATCGTTATAAGCTCCCAGTTTGTACGTTGAACGCCTGTGATTTCACCAATTTGATCATCGCATCAATATCCGGTTTGAGTAATCTATCTTCTTCGAGCTTCGCCACTTTCGCTCGGATAATATCGAAGTTTTCTTCAATTAAATCAGAACATTTGTTTGGACGGCGGAACTCAATAGCTTGCGCTGCATACATTAGTTCGATTGCAAAAATCTTTTCAAGATTACCAAGAATTTGGTTCAATTTACGACCGGAGATACTGCCCATTGAAACGTGATCTTCTTGCCCCATTGATGTTGGCACACTGTCCGCGGAAGGCGGGAAACATAACGATTTATTCTCAGTTACTAATGCAGCCGTTGTATATTGCGGGATCATCATTCCTGAGTTCAAGCCACCCGACGTCGTGAGTAAACGCGGCAAACCGTGCAATCCTTCTAACAATAAATAGCAACGTCGATCAGAGATATTACCCAGTTCAGCGGCGGCAATAGAAGCGTAATCCAGTACCATTGCCAAAGGTTGGCCGTGGAAACCTCCACCTGAAATCGCCTCTTGTGCACTAATAACGATTGGGTTATCTGTTACTGAGTTCATTTCAATTTCAACCATGTCTTTAAGATGGTTGTATGCGTTACGTGATGCACCATGTACTTGTGGAATACAACGCAATGAATAAGGATCCTGGACGCGATCACAATCCGTATGTGCCGCCATATTCTCTGAATCTTTAAAGAAACGACGCATACGTGTTGCCACTTCAATATTGCCTGCAAACGCGCGAATTTCATGTAATTCTGGTCTAAATGGCGATTGGCTACCTTGCATCCCTTCAATGCTCATTGCACCAGCAAGATCAGCTAAATCAAGCAAGTAGCGCATTCTTGTTAATGCAGTGATACCGTGTGAAAGAATAAACTGCGTCCCATTGATAAGGGCTAGACCTTCTTTCGCGTGTAATTCAAGTGGTGCAAAGCCATGTTTTTCTAACGCTTGCGCTGCAGACACGATTTGATCGCCTTGCCAAAATTCGCCTTCACCAATTAAGGGTAAGAACAAGTGTGATAAAGGCGCCAAATCACCAGATGCACCAACAGAACCTTGCTCAGGTACAACCGGAATAAGGTCTAATTCAATAAACGCCAACATGCGTTCCACCACTTCCAAGCGGATACCCGAAAAACCTTGGCTTAACGCGTGCACTTTAGTGATCAGCATTAGCTTAGAAATTGGTTTTGCAATGGGTTCACCCACACCAACCGCGTGTGTGATGAGTAGGTTTTTTTTTTGCAGTAAATGCGTTTCTTCAGGAGAGATTTGTGTATCGCAAAGTGGACCGAAGCCTGTGTTGATACCGTAAATCGCTTTGTCAGAACTCGCCATAATATCGACATTGCGGCGGCTTTTATTAATTTTATCTAGCGCTTCTTGACACAGTTCGGCCTTAATCGTGCCGTTGGCAATCCCGTTTACGATATCCAGATTTAATCTGTCTACACCGTATTTAAACGTCATATTCTTCTCCTAACTTGCTGATTCTTTATGCGTCGTAACGCTTATATTGTCCTTATGCTAGCTTGCTCATGAAGTTTTATAAATGCATAATAATCGTAATTCATTCCGATTATATCGAACTAAAAAGAGTTAGCTTTATGCAAGTCCATGACGTTGATTTACGTTTGTTACGCATATTTGTCGCGATTGTTGAAAGTGGTGGATTATCGGCCGCAGAGTCCCGCCTTAATATCGGACGTTCAACCATCAGTTCACATTTGTCGGACTTAGAAGTTCGCTTGGGGCTTAAATTGTGTAAACGTGGCCGTAGTGGATTTGAATTAACCGAAGCTGGTCGCGTAACGTATCAAGCATCACTTGAGCTTTTGCAGCAATGCGAAGCGTTTGCGTCAACCGTGGCAAGTTCTAAACATGAACTCTCTGGACGAGCGACCATTGCCATTATTGATACCATGGTCAGCGATCCTCGCTGCGGCGTAGCAAAAGCTATTTCGATTCTTAAACGAAAAGGCAAAAATCTCCAATTCGATATCAACGTATGTGAAGCGCGAGAAGTGGAAACATCGGTAGTAAATGGTCGTTCGCTAGTCGGACTTGGCGTTAGCCGACACCAAATACGTGGTCTTGATTATTATCCGCTCCACAATGAAACCAATTATCTGTATTGTGCTCAGGGACACCCGCTTTTTAACTGCGAGCCCACTTCATTACATAAGCTATTACTCGACGCGGAAGTCGTCACAAGTAATTACATGCGTGACAAAGAAACGCGTAACGATGGATTAAACTATCAAAACAGCGCGATTGCCTACCACGATGAAGGGATTGCCCATCTAATTTTATCTGGTGCATTTATTGGTTATTTGCCAGAACACTATGCTGCTTACTGGGTGGATAAAGGAGTGTTTAAAGCGATTCTACCAGAGCAATATTCCTATCAAATCCCGGTTATGTTGATCACATCAAAAACAAACAGCACATCCAGTCTTGCACAAGCCTTAATTGAGGAACTAAAACAGTGCCACAGTAAAACGTAGCGCTAAGTCTAGCGCGATATTCTTCGCGCTAGTCGAGTTCACTGAGTTTTAAACCCCTGTGGTAGGGCCAACACTCGGACCTACGTCAGCCAATTCGCCAACTAACGTTGTCTTTGTTGCAAAACCTTCTGTGCGCGTCGTACGGATATCAATAGTGAGTAACGCACCTGCGACCAACGCCGTTTGATTTAGGGGTAAGGCGTTTTTGTCGTTTGACAGCATTTTCATATTCTTCTTTTTCAGTTTTAGATTCATAACTATCTCCTTTTTTAGAATCAATCTAAATACTATTTAACCTTTTGTAATATGTAAATGAATATTTAGTTAACAAATTAATCCTCCTTCGAGCTATGCTGTCGTAAAAATCATGACTTTTGGCACTCATCGTAAGTGACACTTCTGACTAAGATGATTTCAGTCTTCAAAAAGGAGTAAGCGATGAACACAATTTACCAAACGTTACTTTATTTACATATTTTGGCCGGCGCTTCTGCCCTTATCTTATTTTGGTTACCTGCCTATTTTAAAAAAGGCAGCCGCCAGCATAATCAATCCGGCCGGGCCTATGTATACGTAATGTATGTCGCGGCGGGTGTTGGTACGATGATGTCATTACTGGGTTTGTGCTACCCCGAAGCGTTGGCTGGACGCGTTCTTAATGCCGCGGAATTACTCCAGTTGCAAGCGACACGTCTTTTTCTGCTGTACTTAAGTTTGTTAACCGTCACGACGGTACGTCACGCCACACTGGTGTTACAGGCGAAGCAACAACGTACGCAGCTAAGACAGGCAAGTCATCTCATGCTGATGGCCGCTTTGTTCATTGCAGGCCCATGTCTGGCCTACTATGGTTGGACGTTAAATCGAGTATTGCTCATTATTTTTGGTTCGCTGGGCGCGCTATTAGCTTGCAATTTTCTCTTCTACAGTTTCAAAACAACACTGTCGACGAAAGAATGGGTTATAGAACATCTAAGTAGCATGATTGGCTCTGGGATCGCTTGTTATACTGCGTTTTTCGCCTTTGGTGGACGTGCGCTTTTTGCAAATGTTGCTTCGTTGCAACTAATGAGTTGGATTTTGCCAAGTGTTATTGGCGCAATAAGCATAAAGTTCTTAAAACGTCGATATTACAAACAGTTTGATCGCTAGCAGGGTCGTTATTGTACGTAAGATATCATCAGGATTTACCTCTGTAATCCTGATGATTTAGAACTCAATTTACTCACAAATAACTCGAGTGAATTTTGTACAACTTTCATCACCCTCTCAAATTTGCTACAATGTCTCACTTGCGTAAATGGAGGATGAATGAAGTTACTGTATTGGCTTGATGACTGGCTAACCCTTTCCACGAATGAACAACAAGCACAGTTACCTTTCACCGGTGACGATTTACTCGATGATGTTTTTGTCAAATACCACTTCGTTGACCTCAACAAACCGCTTCTCTTTACCTTCTCTCCCGCAGGTACAAATTATCAAGAACATGACTTTCATGCGGATTTTTCGCCATGGGGTTATCGCTTGGCCAAGAAGCAAGGGGTAAATATTATTGCCTTTCAGCATTTGGGACGAAGTAATTGGTTTCGAAGCCGCAATTTAATCTTCTTCTTGGAACAACTCGCGACACTGCTTGAGCCATTTAATCGACGACTTGGTTATGGACTAAGCCGCGGAGGATTCGGTATTGGTGCATTTGCAAACTTACTACAACTCGATACCGTGTTACTTTTTCATCCTGTCAGCACAAAAAATAAAGCTAAAGCGCATTGGGATACTCGTTCTAGTACTGACATTGCACAGCAATTTGACTGGGAAGGTGATTATCACGACCTAGATTTAGGGAAAGCGCAAGGATACATTATTTATGATCCAACAAACCCAATAGACAGAGGGCACGCGAAACGTTACACCGGATTGACGCATTTAAGGGTGTTTGGAATGGGTCATGGCACGCATGCAACGTACATGAACAAATTTGGTTTTTACAAACAAATCGCTGTCGATTTTATGCGTTCAGAACACATCGATATTGCTCAATTTAGACAGCAAACCAAAACGTTACGTTTCAAAGAAGACTATTACAAACGCCTCAACAAGGCGAATGCAAAATCTCTGCATCGACTCGAATTGCTCAGTAAAGCGCACAACATCTTACTTGAAGAAAAAGTTGAACACGTACAAGAGCACCAAGCGCAGATCGACATTCAACCTTTGATTGATATCGCCATAAAACATCAAGAAGAACATCCACAGGATGCGATTCAACTCCTTGAAGTGGCACAACAGCTCGTCCCTGATGATCCACTCATTGCACATACATTAAAACAGTTGGATAAAGATTGAAAACACAGCTCTAAATGCGGATTCGCAATGCGGGTAGTATTTCTCCAGTCGTTTCAATATGTATTAATTTATGATGATACAATAGGCGCTCACTCTAACTTAAAAGGCAACCATTTGGTTGCCTTTTACATTTTGATTAGTGAACTTTTTCCAGAGTAGCTTTACCACCACCGAGTCCATTACCACCATAAAAATCTAACATAAGATATAATCTTCCGCCTTCAGCTTTTACCGCGATACGGCTTGAAGCGTCATTTTCTTTACGGATAATCTGATATGGAGCAGCAGTCCAGTTAAAAATTGTAAATTCAGATAGAACAGGTTCATATCCATCTCGCAGGCCTGAAACCGTCAATCTGTATGTGGAATTGGAACCGATTCTGAATGATTCTGGTAACGCAACCCAAGATTTGTTTGCCGGTAAAGAAACATCTGCGGTTAGCTTAGATGGTGTATCTTGAAATGTTGAATTTTCGTCAAGGCTAGGTTGGCCGCCAATTGCTACGATGTTGCCTTCAACATTACTGTTTTTCAAAATTACTGAATTCTGCCACCAATCTTGACCCGTCATTCCACTCACTTTAATCATTTGCGCATTTTCAGCATCAATGACAGCGATGTTACGATTTGAGCTGCTTCCACCTTGAACAAAAACGCTGTTGATATCAAGAGAGCGTGAATTTCGAACTTTGAATACTGTTTTGACACCTTCGGCATAGAAATTACTTATTGAGTTGTTCCATGTAGAATCTGTCGATTTAGGACCGAATATCTCAACACCAACATTGGAGCCTTGAACAGTCGAATTTACGATGTTTGTGCCCATCGCAGCTAATTTCATACCGATATCAGCATTTTGAACATAGACATTATCAATGACGTTTACGTTATTAAACCAACCATTTGGTTCCGTATTCCAATAAGCAGGATTTTCTCCATTACTGTGAAACTCAATACCTACGTTAACATCATAAATGAAAAGATCTTGGAATCGGTCCCAAATCATCCATTTACCATAGATACCTTTATCAAATCCTATGATATCCAGTTTCTTAAAGTTCGAACGATAGCTCGCAAACTCAATTTCAATCGCTTTACCTTGGCGACTGCTTGATGATTGTCTAAATGTTAAATTTTCAACTTCAATACCATGTGCCACTTTTAAAATTGAGTTAGAACTATTCGTTTCTAAGATAGAAATATCTTTTTGCTCACCATATATTTTAACTTTGGCATTATGCGGGCCATATGCTTTTGCAACATCTACAGCTTGAAATACGTTGAAAGTACCGGATGGAATATAGACACTTTTCTTATTTGCTATTGCATAATTAATTGCGTTTTGAATCGCTTGGCTATCATCTCTTCCATCATTAGCGACCGCGCCAAATCGGCTATCTGTAATTGATACGAAATCATTTGCAAACGCAGAGAATGGTGTAGATAGGATTAAAGAAGTTAATAGGGCTAGTTTTGTTTTCATATAATTTCCTTATATTAGAACCTATTATCCTATTATTCAACAATCAAGAACTCAACAAAATAACGCGCTTCATTAACAATAGTTTACGGTGCTAACAGTATTAACATTTAACCAGACTTTAATACTAAAAATCACGACAAAAATACTTTAAAAGTGTTTCCTTTTAATGCCCCTGATGACACATTTTGAAATAGTTTATCGCTTTAGCTTCCTAAGCTTTAGCGTTATGCTAGTGTTAGCTTGTGCCAGGTTATAATGACCTGAATATCTCTACTGTGTCGAAACGCAGAGTCTTCAAAGTGTTCAGCTCTTTATAACTTTTAAAAAGGGCACAATCATGATCAACACGCATCCTAATATTGTCATCATCGGCGGTGGTGCTGGCGGCTTAGAACTCGCCACGAAATTAGGACATAAATTAGGAAAGTCCCAACGAGCAACCATAACACTTATTGATAAAAACCGTACGCACATTTGGAAACCGCTACTTCACGAAGTTGCGACAGGCTCTCTCGACACCAGTCTTGATGGGGTATCCTATTCAGCCCATGCGGCAAAACATGGCTTTCAATTTATTTTGGGTGAATTTAATGCACTCAACTCAGAATCTCAAACCATTACTTTAAAACAACTTCTCGATGAAAATGGTCAGTTACTCATACCCGAGCGGCATATTCGATACGATGAATTAGTGATAGCGGTGGGTAGTGTCAGCAACGATTTTAATACCCCTGGTGTGAGCCAATATTGCTACTTCCTAGATTCACAAACCCAAGCCGAACGCTTTCAACACGCCCTTCTTGACCGATTTACCCGAGTTCACCAAATGGCCAGCGAAGAGCCTGAATCGTCGAACCATTTGTCCATTGCCATAGTCGGCGGCGGAGCTACGGGGGTAGAACTGAGTGCCGAGCTTATTCACGTTTCTCAGTTACTGAAACATTATGGGATGAGTGAGTTCAAAAGTACCAAACTGAGCATTAGGCTGATTGAAGCAGGCCCAAGTATTTTACCTCTGTTACCAAAACGGATCAGTGATGCAGCACGCAAGGAACTAAAAAACCTCGGTGTGACTGTGCTTGAAGGCACGCAAGTGAGTGAAGCAACCAAAACAGGATTCATCACTAAACAAGGCGAAACAATCGGTGCCGATTTAATGATTTGGGCGGCTGGCGTTAAAGTTGCTGACTTTATTAAAAATATGGATTGTTTCGAATTCACTCGCAACAACCAAATTCTCGTCGATGAATATCTCCAAGCTAAAGGAACTGCACACATTTACGTATTGGGTGACGCAAGCGCTTGCCAACAACCAGATGGTAGTTTTGTACCACCAAGAGCACAAGCTGCACATCAAATGGCAAGTAACCTTGCAGCTAATCTTGTCGCAAAACTGAATGGAAAATCGCTCACGCCTTTTCAATACCAAGATCATGGCTCATTAGTGAACTTAGCCCGATATAGCGCTGTGGGTAGCCTAATGGGTAATCTCACTGGAAACTCGATGTACGTCGAGGGAAAACTCGCACGACTGATGTACGTTTCACTTTATCGTATGCATCAAAGCGCAATTCACGGGCCAGTAAAGACTATCGGTTTGTGGCTATGTGAAAAGTTGATGAGAAGTGTCAGACCGAAAATGAAACTGCATTAAGTCACAATTTGCGAGTTCACCTTGAATAGTGAACTCGCACATAGTTTATTGAACCAGAGGTTGTTTACCATTAAAGCCTAAGTCTTGAATATACTTAATAGCTTGTTGCTCAAAGTTAAAAAACACCTCTGTGTTGGCTTGACCAATCCAGCTTACTATTCGAATGTTTAGCGGTTCGACATTCATCGCACTTGAGCCCCAAAATCCATTATGTCCAACAACCGAATAAGTTGGGAACACTTCTTTTTCAAGTGCTAGGCCATAGTAACTTTTATGACCTTCATCTTCTGACACATCAATCCAGTGACTTTGAAGTACCTGGTTGAGCACAGGATCTGTAATAAAGGTTTTTTCTTTCAACGCTTTAAAGAAACGATTTAGATCATCCAAAGTAGACACAATCCCTCCACCAGCCCAGATAAATGACGTATTTACCCTCAACTCGAGTATATTGTGATTACCCGACAATATAGGCGCTATCCATGACTCAACCGGAATATAGAAATAATGATCAACAGGGCCATCTCCCACTTTCGCTTCATGTAAATCCATGTAAGTCATAGACATATTGAGTGGGACAAACACCATCTCATGCAACAGTTGTTCAAAAGGCTTATTGAGGTACTTTGAAATAGCCCATGCAAGCAGATCAATATTAGTATTGGTGTAGCTGTAAACCTCTCCCGGTTTATGAGTTCGATTCCTTGTCACACCGCGCTCAAGGAATTCTTTAATGATCAAATCGGCATGCCAGATATCAGGTACATTCATGTCTTCACCGGATAGCGCTTCTAGCATTGCCCTACTGTCAGGTGAATCAGGTTCACTGAGATAGGAAATAAAGTCATCTAGTCCAGATGTTTGATCTAGAAGCTGCCTTACCGTTAACTTACCACCGTATTTTTGTTGTCCATCATCATAAAAGTCATCCACAACAAATCCGCTTGGCATATCGTCATTGGTGATTAATTCCGCCAGTGTGGTATCTAATGATAGTCGCCCCTGCTCTATCAATTTGAAAACAACCGCTGCTGACAGGGTTTTGGAAATACTGGCAATCCGGAATTGCTGCTCGCTTGTCATTGGGATACCTGTCCCGTGATGCGTCTCACCTAAAGCGCCGCGCCAAACAACATTGGGGATATTAAAATCAATCAAAGCGGACATATTTATCGTCCTTGCATTTGCCGACTCAAAATTTTGTTTTAGCAGTTCGTCTAGCTTTGGAAATATCACCTGTTCCACACTTTGGGCGTTAACGGTAAAAGTTGCTTCGTCTTTCGTTTTGAATTTGTCTTCTGCTGTTATTTTAAAGGTATAGGTACCAGGAATGTTTGGCAGATCTACTTCGATACGCTGATCCTGTTTACCTTCAACATGTAAAATGGCCGAAGTAGGCCCACTCACTTGCTGCCAACGGATCTCGGTAAGGTTATTATCTTTGTCCTTTACCGACGCTGTAAGCACAGCTTGACTGGTGACAATCTGTGTAAGCTCAGGTTGGGCTACTTCTATGTTCGGTTTTTGGTTTCCGGAAAAACAACCAGATAACAACGATGCAGATATACCGAGTGCAACTAAATGAACAGATGTTTTCATTTGAATTCCTTTTGTATTGAATTTAAAGCAGCATACTTGCGCTAAAAGTAACTCACTGTGAGGAATCGTACCTTTATTGATATTTTTTGTAATTTTATGTAATTAAGTGCAACGATGGCAAAACAGAAATACGGTAGGTATATGAACTACTCTCCAGCTAAAACCAACCCAAACTAAACTTATTCATTCTGATTCGTAGACAATTTAGCGGTTTCAAATAGGGGTATACCTTTAAGGTACTTACTAAAAAACGCTAAAACAACAAACACTAATGCATTAATTGGAATTATTTTGCATTTTTAATCCACAAGTTGACAACAAGAAGAATTATAAAACTAAAATCACCCAAATATTTTTTAAATATAACCTTGCAGAAGTCAGATTCACCGTTATTATTAACTCGAATTTTACATATAGATAACCAAAATTTATCTCGTATTGTTCAAACACATAAATGTAGTTGTATATCCGTTTTGCTAAGACCCAAGGAGTAGCGGGTATTGGTAAAACCACGTGAAATTACCTTTAAGGAAAAACTATGGCAATTCAACGCATTGAAGTTGTAGTCGATTGTGAAAGCATTGAAAACGGTGCTGCAGCATATACTGCTGTTAATATGTTTGCGTCACCGGACATTATAGTAAGCAATTCACAAGGCTCTTATGAATTAAGTGTACGTGTAGAAAATGACGATGTACTTAGATGGTCAGCATTTCCAAAAGTCGTGCAGCCAGAGGGCAGTACTGAAAACTACGCGGTGATCATTTCGGCGGAACACGACTGGAATAACAATACCCTGCTAAAAGATTGGACTGCATTTCAAGGTGACATGGACGTCTACGTGTACGAGAGTGATGCCATCAGCATGAACGACGACGGTGAAGTGCCTGTAAAACGCGTTACAGGTTACCAACCTTACGTTCAAGCAACGGCTCGCCTGCCTGGCCGCCCAAATCCTGGCACATCACAAATTGAAGCTTATACCTTTTGGGTAAAAGTATACAAAGGCTCACAGTTGATAAAAGAAATTAACTGGGATCCATATGTAACCGTAGTTCAACCATAATTTCTGGTTGACCGTTAAAGCCAATTTTAAACATTGGCTTTAACTAGGCTAATTTTTTTAACCTGTCGAAGACTAATCCTTGTTTATCAAAAGAATGCCAAAAATCAACAAGCTTGCGCCTACCAACTTTGTTGTAGAGAGCAGCTTTTGAGGCGAATCAAACAAACCAAAGTGACTGATCACCATCGCCATCACCAGTTGACCTGTTAACGCATAGCTCATTAAATTGCCTACACCCATTTTGGGAATGAGCCAATACATGCTGCCAACACCAATTACACTCAAACAGCAAGATAGCCACAGATACCAAGGAATTGCACTTGTTTGGAGCTGCTCAAATTGAGCACTGAGAGATTTAAACTGAGTGACTACTAGCACAAACCCAATGAGTAGAAAGCTCGTTAAAAATGCGTAGCTTGTAGCAAGCCATGCATTATTGAAATGTTGTCCAAGCCGCGCATTCATTGCCGCTTGCAAAGCAATACAACTCCCCGCAAATAACGCGATAGGCCAAAGAAACGTCATAACAGACTCCCAGTAGAATACGAGTAAGTGACGAGTCTAGCGCCTAAGCAACCGACAGTGCATTTACATATGTTGAAACAACGGACTTATTTTAATTCTTTACGGACACGACTAAGCTGAGTGGGTGTAATCCCCAAGTAACTCGCAATGTGGTATTGCGTTAACCGCGAAATTATTGGCTTATGGGTATTCAAAAATGCGAGATAACGCTGCTTGGCGTCAAACTGTAAATATTCAATCTCCTTTTGCTCTTTTTCCAACAACCAGTGTGTTTCGAGGTAATTGATCTGATAGATCATCAAGTCGGGTTTGGTAAGTAATGCGGATCGAAACAGCTTAAAATCAATTTCAACGAGTACACAGTCTTCGAGTGCCTCGATTGCAAGCAAAGTTGGCGCAGCTTGCAAAAGCGCAGACATACAACCAGGGAAATCGACCTTCAGCAAAGAAGTTTTTATTAAATTCATTTCCTCGCTCATCCACGACATAACTTCGCATCAACCCTTGGTGAATAAAAGCAAAACTCGTTGGTATCTCTCCGATCCGGTATAATAATTGACCTTTCTTTAGATGTTTCACCTTGCACGCATCCAAGTAAAGTCCAAGCGACTCTTTACTTAATGCACTGTAGCGATGAACAACTTGGGTTAGATGAGCGATTGCTTCGAGCAAATGAGGTTCGTCCAGTGTGTGTTTAAAAAACTATAACAGGCAGACTAGTGGCATTCAATTAACTGACCCCAGATAACGCCAAAAGCGCTCACAAATGAGCATGATAAAAACATAATTCAACTTAGCATTGCCACCTAGGACCTGCGCGACAGTTTGCGTTAGTTCAAAGGCTCAATTTGATATGAATATCCGATACCGATCCTACCTATTTCGTTTCGACATTTAGCGTGTCCAAACCACTTTGGTTGAATATTCCAAATACCAACGCATTGAAATTCAGCGATCCCTGTGTGCCTTCATCAGCCAAAACAAACTTCGAATGAAAGTTTCTTATTAGAGATTGCTGTTCTCTTTTGAAGCATTCCCTTCGGCAATCGACTGGTTACCACTTGTATAAAACGTTAGTGTACCAAGACGCTCTTGAAAATATCGAGTTTGATTAAACTCGTGGATTTTCATCACTTGATTGAAATGAAACGTTGACTCTACACTGGCTACATTGTTCACAGCCCACTGTTCAAGTGCATCGGACTTAGAAAATTGCTCTGGCATCTCGTCTTTATCCGCAAGTAACTTACTCCAAAGTTCTTTTTGTATTTGAGCTGGAGAGCCTTCCATTTCCTTCAAGGCATCATTTATCCAACCTACTCCAAATTCATTATACGCTTTGAGCACGTTCTTATAGAGGCTACGGCGGTCGGATTCAGACGCGATATCGTCTTGCTGAGCAACATAGTCACCTGACTCGGTTTGGTAATATTGTCGATGCGCTTGATAATTCATTTGTTCACCGAGGTACGCAAATAAATCCTGTTCCGCGTCTTTATCAACGTCATTAAACATAGCCAACATGTCATCAATCTGATGTGTCTTGATAAGACTTGCCATATCAACCATTCCCCTCGTCTGTTCAAACGAGCTTTGAGAAAGATGTGTATTGAATTGTACGGTTTGCTCGTCAGACATTTTACCTGTGATTAAAAGCTCGGCGTAGCGCTTGGACAACTCCGTGTCTGCGTTCGCCGCTAAATAACCAGCCTTAAAATCCATGCCATCTTCACTTGCAGTGAACAATGTATTTTCTAATCCTCGTTCATCTAGCCCAACTGGCGGAGGATTCTTCTTATATGATTGGCCATTTTCAAGGAGCGACTTCATCGCGCCAATTGAAGAGCTTAAGGCGTCTGCAGAGAGATCATTGAGTGCGGGAATAAGCCGTTCCGCTAATTTGCTACTTTTATTTTGCAAAAAATCATACTGCGACACTTCCACCATAAACTCCGCAAGCTGACCAAGCTCTTCATCGGTTAACTTAGTCGCCAACTCGAGTAATTCTTTTGTTGGTTTCACATGCTCAAACATTAGTTTTTGGTCACCACTGAGTCTTTCAAGCTGGTCCAAGAACGCATTAATGTCGTCGGTTTCAGTTAAATCACCATATTGGTAGGTTCGCTCTTTGTTCGGGTTACCCATTTCAATCGCACTCGATTGAATTCGATAATGCCGCATGCCAACAAAACGAGAATACTGTTGCAATGATGCATTGCGACCTTTAAATGGATCTTCATAGGCAATAACAGGCGCATTTTCGAATTCTTTGTATTTATCTAATTCGCTAGTTTGTTGGAAATTGCGGGCAGCCTGAGACATCTCATCAAGCGTAGTTGACGAGGGTACGGTATCCGATTTTGGCAACAACACATTGGGAAGGGTTGGTGAGTTAATTTTCATCTCAGTCCTTTAGATGACAATAGCAATGTCTCATTATCGGCTACAAAGGTCAAAACTTGAGCATTATTTATTACCTATACTCATTTCAAGTATGACGACTAAGCTATGAGTGTTGAACATTTCAATCGCCCCCTACGTCGCAGCTGACATATACATAGAGATAGACGCCGCGTTGCTTTACACAAGCCACATCTTTTTCAATAACATTTACTCTACTTTGTAGTTTAAACCCTTGCACTCACTTAGAATGCAAATTACACTCAATATATACTCTACAATGTAGTATTTATTATGAATGAAAAAGAAAAGTACCTTGGCGAATTTGAACAGATGGTCTTGCTCGCCATTGTTCGACTAAAGCAAGATGCCTATGGTGCCACCATTCGGCAATTGTTAGCAGAAACCATTCAACGTGATGTCTCTATTGGCGCACTCTATACCACATTGGATAGGCTGGAGAAAAAAGGGCTTTTAACCAGTATGTTGGGTGAATCGACCAGCGAACGAGGTGGTCGAGCAAAGAAATACTTTAATGTGACCGCTGATGGCGTTCAGGCATTAAAACGTTCAAAGGATGCGTTAACTAATTTATGGCAAGGACTCTCTTTCCAACTAAAGGGAGATTTTTTTGGCTAATTATCAACAACCACCCAAACTCGCCGAACGCTTTTTACGCTGGTCACTACCGGAAGAACTTAAAGAGAGCCTTTGCTCGGAGACTTGGCCGAAGAGTTTCAGTTACTTCATTTTAGCAATCAATCTTGCGCAACTCAGTGGTACTTAAAGCAGGTACTTCGTACGTCAAATCAATATATTTGGCAAACTAAAAAAGGAATACTTATGTTCGTATTAAGCTTACTCGTTTTTTCAGCAATGTCATACATGGCGTTGTGGTTCAGTGTTGATGGCAGCATCGGCGATACTTTTGCAGATTTGCCATCACTTATGTTGACGTTTCCGCCTGCAATTTTATTTGCGATTGGCGTCACATCGGTCAAAGACATGAAAAATGCTTTTGCACTTTTGTATAATGACGAGCTCGCATTGAGTGCGTTACAGATGCAAAATGCAAAGCAATTCTATCGCGTGTTGGGTAATACTGCCGTGTTGATGTCGGTATTCACCGCGTTTATTGGTGCCGTTGCCATAGCTGTAAATATCGAAAATGTAGAGCACGAATTTGGCCCTGCACTTGGCGTTTGTATGCTTGTTTTGATGTACAGCTTCGGACTAAAAACAGTATGTTACGCAGCAGAGCAAAAGGTTCAATACCGTTTGAACTCGCTAAACGCGGTAACGTAGTCCTCTACCTTTAAACAACCAGCGCCAATTTTATGCTTTCGTGCAAAGCACCAAACCAATGAAATGGCGCTAACCTAAGGTTTTCTGCGAGCTTGGCGCCACCAAAAGTGCCAATAACCTTTTCCCCAACACGCAAACAACGAGTCCGGACATAATCATCAGTGCGCCAACAATTTCACTGGTTTCTAAACTTTCGTTCAGCATAATATTGGAGGTCAACATTCCGACCACCGGGATTAATAATGCAAACGGAGTGACTGATGCTGCTGAGTAATTTTTAAGTAATGCTCCCCAAAGTGCGAAAGCAAGTAGAGTCGAAATGTAGCTAACATAGGCTAATGCTCCCCATGTTTTCATAGAAGTCGAAAGTAAAACCTCGACTGGATTGGATGTTTCCATGAACAAAGAGAGCGCCAACAGTGGCAAAGGTGGTATCAAGCTCACCCAAATTATAAAGTGAAACAGATTGACTCCCTGCATTCTTTTCATCATTACATTGGCAATCGCCCAGAAAAAAAGCAGCAGATAAAATCAGCATCAAACCGAGTACGGTAATATTTCCCCCCGCATTAAACATATAAAAACTAAATCCAATCACAGCGATACCAATACCTGCGATTTGTACTTTCGTAATATGTTCTCTAAGAAACAACACACTAAGCACGATGGTGAAAAACACTTGAGCTTGCAAAATGAGTGACGATAGACCCGCAGACGCATCCGATTTCATGGCAATAAACAATAAACCAAACTTGAAGACGCCTAAAAACATACCTACACCAATAACATTCCATTTCGATGTTTTAGGAAACGGTATAAATAACACCGCAGGAAGTGCTACCACCGCAAAACGTAAGGCAGAAAAAAGAATCGGCGGCAGTTCCTGAAGTCCCACTTTGATGAAGGAAAAATTCACGCCCCAGATCAATACCACCAACAATGCTAAAAAAATGTCTTTGGTGTTCATTCGCTTTCCCTATATTTGAGATAGATTTCCTGCCAAACGAAGTACTTAGCCTGTGTCCCTTTGCACGATGGCACTTCGAATCACTTTATACGCCTTTAAGCTCCCGCATGTCTGCGATTATTTCTTCTAGCTTTTTGAATTGTCGACCGTAAACCACATTGAGATCAAAGCGATAAATCGCCTCTGAATAACGAACAACGACAACAAACACCAAGAGTATCACTAACCAAAGGTAATACGGCACATCAAAGAGAACATAGTCCGTTGGAAGTTGGGTCAAACACAGAGCCAACACCTTGTGACCTGCTTGACTCATGATCGCTTGCGTCACCATACCTAAATACAACAAAGGGTATGCAACACGATAATATGCCCCATATGCTGCAATCGAGCTCTTTAGCCAAAGATCAAAATTCTGTAGATAATCCAGACTACTCTGCCCTTTCGATAAATCATACGATTTGCTCAACTCTCGCTTTGCGATATAAATAAGCGGCGAAACTAACAAACAAATGTACCCCCCTAATAACGGCGCACCTATCATCGTCATCACAATGAACATCACACCACAGCCGATGATGATCGCTTTGATATTTAGCGCAAACATCGCTTGAAGCTTATCAACAATATTTTGCGATTTTTGATTGTATAAATCATTTACTTTTGGCACGGAAAGTTCACCTTCATCGACAAACCCTTGTTTCCACATCGCTTCGATTGATTTGCTCATACACTCACCCCATCTGATGAATAATTTTGTTAATACGCTCTTTAATTCGCGAAACTCGAACACCAATGCTATTACTGCTAGCGCCAATTATCTCCGCAATTTCGGCATAGGATTTCTCTTCCAAATAAAGCAGTATCACTGCTCTATCAATTTCGGATAGATGCTTTATCGCGTTGTAAAGTTGATTAATTTCATCTGAGTCAAATGCTTTTACCTCATCGAATTCGAGTTCAGACAATGCATCTGATGCAAATCGCCCTCTCCCACGCTTATGCTGTTTTAAATGAGTCAGACACACATTGAGTGCAACTTTATAAACCCACGTAGACCATTTCGCTTGTTTATTGAAGTTCGCTCGGCTTCGCCAGATCTGTAAACAGACTTCTTGGTAATAATCTTCAAAATCCGCATGATTATGAGTATAAGCTCTGCATATTTTGATGATGATCCCTGCATACGGCAAAATTGATTGCTGATAAAAGTCGCTTCCCATTCACCCCGTTCCATACATTGATTTGTTCTTATTAGTGACCTCTGTGCGCAACTTATTACAGGCTACTGGAAAATTTTTTGATAGGAAAAGAAAAAACAAAAATGAGGAATCCTGTTATTCCTCATTTTCTTCTCACGTTGGCTTACTTCGTCAATTCATTGACCACCTTTTGGTATAACGCATCATGCGCATCATCACAGGCTTTGTAACCGTTGCAATTCACTAGCATCGCAACCGTCGTTTTGCTTTCGACAACGTAAAAGTTATAGGTCGCATAACCCAATTCAGAACCACCATGGTGTATAACATGCTTACCGTTAATCATCTCTTTAAAAAGTCCAGCACTGTATTGCAATCCGTTGATCCCTGTTGGGATAAAGTGATCATCGGCCATCAAGAATTGATGTGTTGGCTCACTCAAGAGCGCTCCCTCAACAATTATTTTAAGTAAATCAGCCATGTCTTTTGCGTTGCCGACTACAGGGGCATCCGCCACACCAATGTTTTGATAAAACGGCCGAGTGTTCAGCACGCCATCTTCATTTTTAAAGTAGCCGGAAGTAATGGAGCCTAGGTTTTGTTCTATGCCACCATAGCTCAAACTCGCCAGCCCTAATGGCTCGATGATCATCGAACGCATTGCGCCTGAATGATGTGCGCCAAGTACCTTATCTAAAATAAGACCACTCAAAATATAACCTGTATTTGAGTATCGCCAGCCTTGACTAGGCGAAAAATGCGCTGGTTTGTCCAATGCAAATTGCAGTGCGAATTCATCCGTTTTAATGCTGTCAGGATCCGCAATTACCGCGTCATAAAATGCGCCACCCGAATCATTTAAATAATCGAATAGCCCAGCAGTGTGTTGCAGCATTTGTCTTGTTGTCATGATAGATGCATTAGGAATGTGATCGGTGATGTCCGACGCAAGATACTCCGTTATCGGTTTGTCCAAATCGAGCCGCTGCTCCTGTGCAAGCATTCCGGCTAACAAAGCGGTTAGTTTTTTCCCTGCACTACCATTTGGAATACGAGCATCTATTTGCATTGGTGTATTTTCTTCCTGATCGGCTATCCCTGCGGCACTGTAAAAATGCAGTTGTGGTGAATCAATGTATAGGACGACTCCGGGTAATTCGCCGAGTACCACATTCTCAATTAATGCTTGATAATCGAAAGGCGTAGTCGGTTCAATTTGAGGATCAGGCGTTTTGTTACCATTCGAGCCGCATGCAGTGAGCGCCAGTGACAGAAAGCAGGTCGTTAGTGTCGGTAGCAAGAGTTTCAATTTTTAGTTTCATTTTGACATCCAATGTAGTTTTGATGTCACTAACTTAACGCGGCACAAGACAGCAAGCTGTACCGACGTTTAACGATATGTATCACTTTGTATCACGATTACCTTGTGATTCTAACTCACTGCTTTTGATTGGTTTTAGGTGATACACATTGATACACTCATAGACTGACTGTTACGGTTAAACTCCACCAACCGAAATAGGATAACGGCAAATTAACTATCATAAGAAATTGCAATGAAAACGTTTATATTCACACTCTTCTTGTTTTTTAGCGCACTGAGCGCCGCGAACGAAACCCAAAATACGGCTCATTGGGTGGATGCGTTTACAAACAAACGAGATGCTGGCGGTTACTTATCTGTCGGCATTGCGGTTCAAAATCAACAAGGTCTATATCAATCTTCAGGAATTAAACTAAAAGGCAATGTACACGGGGCCTATTACTTTGAAAATGGCTTTTTACTCGAGTTTCCTGGGCTATCTGACAAGTTTGAAAGTCAATTTGCATTAGGATACAACATCGCGAATCTTGGCAACTGGGAAGTTGATGCGCTGCTTTCAATGGCTCATGGAGCCATCGAGTATAAAGCAGAACAGGATGGATTCAGTAAAGAGGCAACGCCCTATTGGGGTATCCGCGCAATGGGGACTATTGCAGACTTAGATGCGATGTTTGTGGTGGGGACAAACAGCAATAAAATGGATTACAGTGGTGGTCTTTACGCGGCTGCTTGGCTTGCAAAAAAGCTGGAACATCAATAATTGGAACCTGTACTCGTCTATTGGCGCGCAGTACCGCAATGACACAATGCTTGACTACTATTATGGCGTTCCAGAATCAGCGAACGTGACAGAGCCATTTCAAGCAACCGGTGGATTTAATTACCTTTATAAACTTGGAGTCAAAAAGCCACTTGATGAGCATTGGCTAATGGAGGGCTTTTTTAGTTACACCCATTATGCATCAAGTATCGTTGACAGTCCTTATTCGCAGAATATTCTCAAATACAATGAGGGTCGAAGTGACAAAGGAAGCCTGTTTAACCTGTCTATCAACTACGTATTTTAGGGGTAAATGATGCAAAACATCCTTCAATTACTTCTATTCACCTGTGCAGCGATACTGACTCATCCAAGTCTTGCTGAAACACCCGAGCAAACCATTAATCTGGTCGTTTCGCCAAAACAATGTACTGCTTTACAACAAGGTGATACGTGCTTTTTAGATTTAGATGTCATTTGGAACATGCCTTCAACGTCAGATTATTGCCTTTTTGCAGACCAACAAAAACTGAAGTGCTGGCATAATGTTGACCAAGGCGCTTGGCAGCAAGCGTTAACCCTTACCGAGGATATGGAGATACGACTTACGTCACTCCACCAACAAACACTTCATACACACACCATTCGCTATGCATGGGTACATAAAAAAAATAACAGCAAAGCCATGCGGTGGCGCATGTTCTGATGGAGAGCCAATGACTTCAATCGTATTAGTAGAAGATGACCAAGAACTGGCTTGCTGGATTGCCGAATACTTACGTGCAAAACAATATCATGTCACGGTGTATCACGATGGAAAGCAAGCGTACGAGGCGCTGCACCGACACATACCAGATCTCGTTATTCTCGACGGAATGTTACCTTCGATGGATGGCCTCGACATCTGCAAACTAATACGATTGCACTCTCAAGTTCCAATTATTATGTTAACGGCTCGAGACGAAGAAATTGACGAAATTTTAGGACTGGAAATGGGCGCGGATGACTACCTCACCAAGCCCGTTCGTGGTCGATTGCTTGAAACCCGAATCAAATCACTGTTAAGACGCACAGGCCCAAGCCACCCTGAGCGCTTAGAACAAGATGTATACACTCTAGGTGAGTTAACTATTTGTAAGTCTGCCCGCACTGCTGAACTTGGCGGCACTCATTTGAAATTATCGACCAATGAGTTTGATGTCTTATGGATACTCGCACAACATGCCGGCAATGTTGTCAGTAGAGAATCATTAAGTCAGCAACTACGTGGTTTTGAGTATGACGGATTTGATAGAACTATCGATTTGCGGATTTCGCGGTTGAGAAAAAAACTCATGGACGATGCCGCTGAGCCTTATAAAATCAAAACGATTTGGGGTAAAGGCTATTTGCTTGCCCCCGAGGTTTCACACTAATGTGGCGCTTTACACTGGCGTTACTCCTCATCGTCGTGATGGGTAGCATTTTCGTTGGCCAACTTTTTGATGCACTCGCCATACGTCAATCCGAACAACGATTGAGTACAGAGCAACAACAGTTGATGAATCAAGTAAACCTCATACAGAGTGCGTTAGCATCAGGAGTTGCCGTAGACAAACTTCCTAATTGGTTGGCGCTCAGTTCAACGACCTCAGAAGTTCGTTACGAAATACAATCTCTCAAAGACTACCCATTACCCGCAGCGTTACTTGACCAATTGGAGTCTGCTGGTGCTGTATTTTTAGAATCAAATGAAGGGCTTACAGCTTATTCGTTCATCGACCCACAAACCGTACTTCTTATTACTCAAAACATCAGCAACGAATCAGATACTATTCCCTTATTGTTGACTGTCGGTTTTTATGGAGTCTTACTGTGTTTAATGCTGATATTTTTAGCGCCGTTTTTGCTTCGAATTTATCGCCTACGTTCAGCAGCAATGGCCTTTGGTGAAGGCAAACTGACTACGCGTTTGACTGTTGGATCGCTTTGGTATCTCAAAGACATAGAACAAACGTTTAACCAAATGGCTGAACGCATTGAAAATCTTATGCAAGACATGCGCTTGCTGTCTGGGGTTGTCACACGAGTTACGTACACCTCTGGCGCGGGTCCGAATGGGATTAGATACGCTTTGTGATACTGAAGACGAAACACTTCGCACCAAATACGAGCTCCGCATCAATCAAAATTTAGATGACATGGAAGCACTCATTAATGCGCTACTCAATTTTGCCCGGTTACAACACTCACTTAATGATACGGAAAAGTCTCTCGTCAATGTGCAAACCGTGGTTAGCCAACTTTGCACTAAGGCCAATGACCCACGCTTGTTGCTGTTTATAGAGGGAGACGAACATTCGGTTGTCGGTCATGAATATTACCTTAGCTTATTGTTCAGCAACCTCGTGACAAATGCATTGAAGCATTGCAACGAAAAGGTCCATGTGACGCTAAGCCAAGCGAATTCGGCCGTCTTGGTAAGTGTCGAAGACGACGGTACTGGCATTGCGGCAAGTGAAGCAGAAAAAATATTCAAACCATTCGTTCGTTTAGCAAAACAAACAGCAGCGAGTAAAGAAGGATTTGGGATTGGACTCGCGCTTGTTGAACGGATTACGCTCTGGCTTCAGGGCGACGTAAACGTCGATACAAGTGAACAATTAGGTGGTGCGCACTTTGTTGTAACTCTACCGCTTCTTAAGCCATCACGTTAGCCTGTTCAGGTGGTTCATTACTCCCCCTGAATATCTCGATTTTATTAACAAAGTGATTAAAAAACTGACGAATTTTCTCAAAGCGGTATAATACCGTTTTTGAAGCCAATTCTTTTGGTTGTTCGCTTGCTAATGACGGACATGTTCTGCGCTTTTGATAGCGTTGAAGGTGCTTACCGTATTTAGCAAATGGTAAGTCTCGTTTTTGGAGTTGGAAGTCAAATGCGTAAACTGTTTTTACTATTCGTGTGGTTATCTGCACCTGCAATTGCTTATCAAGTTCAACCAATGATCGTGGATCTTGCATCTCATGGTAAAAAGTCGTTAGTCACCTACAGACTGCAAAATCCGAGCGAAAGTACGCTCCCTATCGAAGTTGAAGTCTTTAAGCGTACCTTTGATGAAAACCAAAAAGAAGTATTGGTTAGTGCTGAAGAAGACTTCATTGTTTTGCCTCCACAAATTGAAGTGCCAGCCAACGGTTATCAAGTGTTTCGAGCTAAATATTTAGGGTCACCAGAGCTTAAGAAGACGGAATCTTACCGCATCGTGTTCAAACAGCTTCCTTTACCAAGTGAAAATGAACAATCTGGCGTGAAGATGGTTTATAACTTTGCGACACTGGTTTTTGTGAGCCCTGACGGCGTCCAAGCGCAGCTCACTCACACTCTGAATTGTGAAAAATTGGACGAATGTAAACTGACCATCCGCAATGATGGAGAACGAGTTCTCGATTTAGCTCAGTTTGAATATCGCTTTCATCAAGAAAATACCGTCATAAATTGGGCCGATTTTCAGGCCGTGACATCGGGCCGCTTTATCATGCCCACTCATTCGATGAGCGTTGACTTAAAAACCTTATTGAAAGATAAACCAACCAAAACGGTCACAATAGTCAATTTGTCCAATAAGAAGTAATCATTTAACGATGTTGTACAAAGGCTCTAAAACTTGGCCTTGGTTATGCAAACCTGCCTTCTATACCCTATTGGCTACCTCTGCAGCACAAAGTGTCGCGGCAGTTTATTACATGGATTTTCCCGTGCGGCTAAATGTTGCCGAAGTGGGGCAAATTTCTGCAGCCGTCGATGATTTTGAGCTTGCCTCTGTCAGTGCTCGTGAATTTAGACAAAATTTGCAATCTGTGTTGAGTACGGAAGTATTAGCCTGGTTGGCAAGTCGCGAAGATGAAGCGATCACCCCTGATGAATTCAAAGCGCATGGCATTACTCTCGTGATGCAGCAACAAGATCTCACTATCGAGATGACTTTGAGTGAATCCGCGATGGCCACTGACAGTCTATCTTATGGCCGCGAAAAACATTTTGAAATCCCCAAAGGGGAAGCTTATTGGGCAATGTTAAATAACCTCAATTTAAGCCATGAGCGTAGTAACAATAACCAAATTCACCATTCACAATTTGAATGGTTAATAAACGGCAATGTGGGTGGTGGCAATGGGCTCAATTTCCAAAGCGCGGTATTTTGGGAAAGCGGCACAAACGAGGAAAGCCACGTTTATCGAGGCGATACCTCCCTGTTTTATGATATGCCTGAAAAGCCTCTGCGAATGACTCTCGGTGATACGCAAGTAAACAGTACAGGACACTTGGCTGGGGTCCAACTTGCGGGTATTGGCATCGAAAAAGCGTATTCGAAGTTACAACCTCAGCGCAGGGTTTCACCAAGCAACAACCAACAATTTGTGCTGCCTCGTGGTGCTACCGTCGAAGTGTTTATCAACGAATTTTTAATATCTCGATTGAGACTGCAAGCAGGACGCTACAATCTCAGCGACTTGCCGTTGACCTCTGGCGTTAACAATATTCATCTGATTGCCACCTACGCAAACGGCGAAACACAAGCATTCCATTTCACAACCCACTACAATTCTCGGTTGCTTGCAAAAGGACTTAGCGATTATTCACTCGTATTAGGCTTTGTTTCGTCTTTAGATAACGGCCACTATCATTATGACGATGAAGCCTTGTTGTCAGGTAGTTACGAATATGGTTTGACTGATGCAATAACGGTTGGTCTTAATGGTGCTGTCCACGATTTAGGACACGTTGTTGGTTCGACAACCTCGCTCAACACGCCTCTTGGTAATTTATCTCTACGTTACTCACAAAGTAAAGCACCTCAAATATCCGGGTACGCGTATTCGATAGAAACGGAACACAGTGTCTTTGGTAGTGGCAATTTTGGTTCACCAAACTTGCGTTTAGGGTATGAAATTAAAGATAATTTTACGAATACACCGTGGCTCGAGCTCAACACAATAAATAATACCAGACGCACCTATTTTGATTATAGTTACGTCATTAGTGACACGATGGATTTCAACTTGAATGCGTCACGTTCCACGAACAGTGTTAACCAAGCAAGTGAAAACGTTACGGCTGAATTTAACGTCCGCTATGATGGATTTCGCGTTAGATTCGGTTATAACCACAATAACAGTGAAGACACGCGCCTCATTTCAGACAATCAATTTGTACTCAATATCGTTTGGAATGGGTTTAATCGAGAGACCAATACGCGTACTAGAGCTCAGTACGATAATCGCACGAAAGTCGGCAGTGCGAGTTTCGAAAAAACCAACAACAACTTTGTGCATGATTATGGTTATGAACTACGCTCGGAAAGAGGCAGTGATTTTCGGCAAGAACAAGTCAGAGCCAGTTACACCGGTGCTTTTTTTAGAACGGACGTAACCGCTAACAACTACACGCGTCTTCATCAATATAGCGACAGCAGTGCAAGCGTCAATTTATCAACGAGCCTCGGTATTGCTGACGGACATGTCGGTATGGGTTCGACCACAACGGCTCCTTTTGCTGTCATTTCGAAACACAAAACGCTGAGTAAGACAGAAGTCGCCGTCAACGTTGATAGATTGGGTCAAGCTCAAACAACGCCTTCCGCACAAATAGGTGCGTTAATAAACCTTGGTACGGGCTATGCGGCAACTCAATTCAATGTTGATGTACCCGATGCTCCACTGGGATATGATTGGGGCCCTGGCACTTACACCCTGATAGGCGGCGCAGCCACTGGTCACTATATCCAAATAGGCTCTGATCTCTCTTTCACCGCGATTGGCGCCCTACAGGATGAACAAGGCATGCCCTTTGCAATGAAACGTGGGCAAGTCATAAAAGTAAGCCATGACGATAATACGCCTGCAATGAGCTGGCCTATTTTCACCAATCGCGCTGGCCGATTTGTTGTGGAAGGCATTAGTGCTGGCGACTATCGAATCGAAGTGGGAAGTGCTATGGGTAACTTCCAGATTGATGACTCCGAAAAGCGCTTTGTTAAAGTAGGTAGTATCACGCTCAAGCAAGCTAACTCAAAAGGAAACTCAAACAAATGAAATTAAGGAATATGGTTTTACTTGTATTGGGTTATTTGCTGCTAATAAACACTGCATTTGCAAAACCGTGCAAAGGCAACATATTAGTCTCGTCGAACTCCTCTGAAGTGATTGAAGAGTACAACAATCGCGCGACGGTTTATTTACCCTTAAAAATCCAAGTTCCGGATTCATTAGTCAGTTGTGCAGATGAAATTTGGGTGGAGGATGTTTACTACTATTCGCTTGTATTCTCAGGCCCAACAGAAGACAAATACGGCAAGCTTCTCGACGAGCAATTCAATACCTTATCTCCTCGCAATGGAATTTGGAGCATGCCGCTTAATAGTCGAACAACTCAATTATGGATTCGATTAAGACACTACAGCTTATTCCCTGCAGGAAATTACACAGGCAGTATAAAAGTAACACTACTACGCAAAAGCAAAATAATTGATGAACAGTACTTAGATGTCACTTACTACTCTGAGCCGCAAATCGCTATTTCGCTTGATAATTCCAGCCAAAGTAAAGTGTCGGGTAGTAACGGGCTTTATCAGATCGATCTGGGTGACTTGAAATCAAACATGCGATTCTACTGGGGTATTAAAATTCTTAGCAATAGTTCATACGACGTTGTTTTAGATTCAGAATTCAATGGATTACGTCATGAATCCGACTCGCAATCTGTAATTGATTACACCATTGGCTTCGATAACGTCAAAATTTCGTCATCTGAGCGTCTTATGCGTAGCTACAACTTTTATCCTGGTGTCAGAAATACGTGGTACGGCTTTGAATTTATTTTGGGTAATACCGAAATGAAACCTGCGGGTATTTACCGAGATAATTTATCCCTGACTGTCTACCCAAGATAACAAGTTGATTTAAAAAGACTTTAAACAGAAATAAGAGTTATAAAGAAACTAACACAATATATTTTAAAGAAGTTGGCACACCCTTTGCTTTATGTATTTCATCTAGGTAATCAAACCTAACTAATTAAATACAAATAAATACAAAGCTGTACTTATTCAAGGGGAAAAGCCATGAACACATTACTTAAAACTCTACTTGTAACGACTGCAATCACATCAGCTGCGGCAAACGCGGCAAACGTTACAAGCACTTCAGCGTCTGAAGCTAAATTCTCATTTGCTGGCAAAATTGACCCTATGTGTAAGACAAGCAGCGGCACAACAAACAGTGTAACTAATCTTGTATTGGACGCATCACAACAAGTTCAAGACATTGGTACATTGGACGTTTGGTGTAACACGGGTAAAAATGCAACGACAGAATACACGTCTTTAAATGGTGGCTTCCTACAAGCAGACAATACACAAAAAAGCCAAATTGCGTATACGCTAACGATTGATGGTATCGCTGATATTAACCTGCAAAGTGGTAAATACACTCACACTTCAACGCTTGCTGGAACGGGTGTTAACGGTGAAACCAAAGCAACTACATTAAAAATCAAACCTCTTTCTAACGGTTTGAATGATGCTGGTACTTACTCAGACACTATCACAGTAACAGTAAGCCCGAACTAATTTAGATTTAAGGCAATGGAGTTTATGGCTTAATCTTTATTGCCTGTAACCCTACAAACGCTGGTCATAACATGACTAGCGTTTTTCTTTACGACGAGTCAATTTAATTCTCTCACGCAAAAAATCACACGAATACACAGCGGTACTCTGAATTAACAACGTTTGGGATGCATTGCCTTTTAAAAGCGATAGATTGCAAGGTGTGAGAATTACGTTAGACCACGTTGAAGGCTTTTTTGCTATTCCAGTTGAATTTTACGGAAGCCATACGCGACCACAGTACACAAACCACGGCATTGCAAAAGGGCGATTGTTTAATAAGAATTACTTAATTGGCGCTAATCGTTACGGTGATCGTGTCAGAATAAGTGCCAGCCTCATTAAGCCCATTAGATTGAGGGGTAATTTTCAATGTGGTTGCTTTGGTTTCCCCAGCAAGACCAGAACCCGCGAGCGTTGCCTTAACGTGCTTGTAAGCACCACTTTGTAAGTCGATACCTGATGTGTCACCAATGTCCAACGTATACGCAAGTTTACTACCTTGAGCATTATCGGCAACAAGAAATCCGCCATTGGCTGAGCTATATTCCGTTGTTGCGTTCTCGCCAGTATTGCACCAAACATCTAATGTGCCAATATCTTGCGTTTTTTGGGATGCGTCTAACGTAAGCCCCGTCACTGTATTCGTGCCACTGCTTGTTTTACAGGCAGGCTCGACCGCGCCTTCAAACGAAAACTTTGCTTCATTGCCTGATAAATCAGTTACATTCGCAGCCAACGGCATTGATGCGATAGCAAATACAATAGACCAGTTTTTTAATGATGTGCGCATAGACCCCCCTATCCTTCAAATTACAGCATTCCTTGAGTATTTTGCAACTTTTAAACGACGAATATTTCGAATAAAAATAACGACATTTCTTTCATTTTACCGTCAAATTTGCCCACAACTTTGATCTTGTTTAAGAAAAACAAACTTTCAATCTTTACGTCGGCGCGTTTAAAACCGAGTACTCTATTTATACCGATGAGTTTATGTATTACCTACTCAGTTTGTAATACGTTGTAATTGCTCTCTCCATCCATCAATTCTAGCTTTACATTTCAACCTCGATATAACTTCAAAGGAATATGAAATGAAAAGTGAAATGTTAGTTGATGTGTACTTTTTAATGGATGCCACGGGCAGTATGCAAAATGCGATTGATGGCGTGAAAACCGAAATCAAGAACTATGTTGCAAGCTATTGCAAGTGTAACCCAAGAGTCAATCTTGCATACGGACTTGGTATTTATAGAGATACTGGTGATTCACAACCATTCAATTTTATCCAAACGGTAAACACAAATGTCGACTCGCTTGTGACTAATTTGGCGCGGGTTACAGCAACAGGAGGCGGTGATACACTTGAGGGACAAGTTATTCCACTATCGTTACTAAATTACAACGTAGCGCGATGGAGACCCGGCGCGCTCAGAATTGTTGCTTGGTATGGTGATCATGGTGCGCATGAAACTAGAGTGTATCAAGGTCGGACCTATAACAAAGAAACGGCTGTAAATAACCTAAAACTTGTTCTGTGTGGTTAGAAACCGACCACTCAAACCACTGTTGGCCTTGTACACCTTTTCGGCTAAACACCAACGTGTTGTCTTCGCTCGACCAATAACGTGGAACACCAACGACGTCATCGAAATATTGTATAGCTGGCGTGTCACTTTGCCATCGAACCATCACCAATCGTTCATTGCGCGCAAACGCCAACATACTGCCATCCTCATTCCACACGGGTTGCGAGAGCGCTAATTGCTGGGTTGGATTGGCGTAAATAAGTCTCTCTGCACCGCTTTCAATCTCCTTTACAAACACTTGAGAGAAACCATTTCGATTGGAATTGAACGCCACATGACGGCCTGATGGGGAAAAACTAGCCAGCCAACTATGACGATTAGACTGAGTTAACGGCCTTGCATGCGCCTCATCGAATCGCCTCACAAACACATTGCCGTTTATTTTCTTTAACGTAAAACTCAGGTGTTGACCATTTGTCGACATGGTTGGGAAATGCAAAAACTCGTAGTTCTCAAAGTCGATATCAGAGAGCTCATTGTGGTTATCCAAGTAGCGTAATCGCTTACCGTCACTCAGCAAATAGCCCTTTGTCGCCTCAGAATAGGTAACAAAATACCAATTTTCATCCAATGTGGCGATTGTAGTTACCTGCTTGCTTTGCACATCTAACAACCAGATCTGTGACCGATGTTGTTCATCAAACCCCACCATAGCCACGGTTGATGATCCCTCGGCATTAGCGACGCGGTAAGGGAGAAAGACATTCGTCGGCTCATAGATTTTATCGACGAACCCCGTGCGTAAGTTACCACGATAAAGCGCTGATACGCCGGTCTCTTTCGATAAAAAGACCACTGAATCATTAATAACCACAACATTGCCAATGCCCAATGTTCCGTCGAATGTGAAATGACGTTGCACAGCGTGCTTTTGATAGTGACTATCCATCAGTAGGCTTTCAAACACCAGTTCATTGCCCTGCTGTGACACAAACAACAGTTGATGTTTGTACCCCGAAAGCGAAGGACGAACCCAAGCTGCATAGCGAATGTGCTCGTCACTCTGCCAAATCAATTTTGAGATTGTTCTATCAAGCGAGGATAGCCAAACTTGTGTTCCAAGCTTGTCGTTCTCCGGTTCCCTCAGATAAATTATCGCGTTACTGTCTGGTGTAAATAAGCTGAATGATTCATCTTCTAGCGTCGCTGAAATAGGTCGAAGGTTGCTGACATGTGGCATTTTAGGCGAGGATGACGTCGTCGCCATAAAAAGTATCCCAACTACCCCGCACAATAGTAATACCGCGAGTGAATAGAGCAAATACGCGGGTGTTCGATTAAGAATAACTTGTTCATTAAGCGAGCCCCCCTGTGGACGCTGATGTGAAACCGCGATCGTCTTTATCACGCCATGCAACGCATAACCACGTTTTGGGTACGTTTTTAGTACGTCCTTCTCAAGGTCTCCCAGTGCATTTCTTATCTGGTTTATCGCTCGTCGAATAGATACTGGATTAAAAATAGCACGTGGCCAAACCTGTTCAAAAATGGTTTCCGCACGCACTACTTGCCCTTCATGATGCGCGAGCAATACCAGTACATCCATCACCTTAGGTTCTAAGCGCGTTTGTCTACCATGACAAATGAGTTCACCTGTGGCAGGTGAAACCTGCACATTATTCAACCAAAAACCATCACGTAAGTTTACTTGTTGATTGTTAGCGTGTGCTTTTGGCTCACTTTCAAAGCAATCCAACATCCTGTATTCCTTACTTTTTATTTATCTTAATGTTTTCAGAACAAAAGCATAACGCTTTATCTATCGCTATCTGTTTAGGGTGCTTGCACACTCGATTCGAACACTACCTGCAATTGGGTTGTTGTTGGATTTTCCAATCGTTAACAATAATAGAAAGGTATTTCGCAATGCTTCATTTTCCTTCTAACATCAGACATTTCTTAATCTACTTCGGTTTTGCTGTGCTATCGATAGTAACAAGCAAATCAGCACTATCCAATGCCAATGCGGGATTGGATCCACACACACTATTAGACAGCACCATCACTATGTTACAAAATCAACGTGATCAGGCTGTAAGTGATTACGTAGACACTTATTTTCATAAAGACGCATTGGAGCGTTGGAATGGCGAAGGGCGTGAACGCTATATTGGGTGGTTAAGTGCAATAAAACACTACCACAAGACCTTTAGTTTGCATGAAGCGTTACCCTTTGATGAAAAACGTAATCGCGTAACAGCTAAAATACTTTCACAAAGCACTCGTATTATCTACACCCTGACAATTACGCTCACTCAAGTCCAATTAGCGTCATCCGATGATAGTAGCCTACCTTGGAAAGTATCTGGTATTTCTATAACGGCGGACAAGCCTGTCATCGACAGCACACTCCACTCACTGACAAAACAAGAATTGGCAACCAAACTGGCGGAGTATGTTGATTTTATGATCAAAAACAACGCGTTCTCAGGCGCCCGTATTGTTGGCAGATAACGACACCATTTTGTACCAAAGTGCACATGGTTACGCTGAACAACGATTTCAAATTAAAAATAACGTCGACACACGCTTTAACATTGCGTCTTTGAATAAAATGTTTACCGCCGTTAGCGTATTGCAATTGGCTGAAGCGGGAAAACTATCCCTTCAAGATCCAATAACGAACTACATTGACCACACACTACTAGGTAATGGTGATTTTAGTGCGATTACCATTGCTCATCTTTTATCTCACACTGCGGGATTAGGCTACCCAAATTACCCGAAAACCCACCCAAACGATTTACGAAACCTAAACGATTACCTACCGTATCTGCGCTATATTCCTATTGTGAGTAAACCAGGGGAACAATTTCGCTATAGCAGTGAAGGGTTTATTTTGCTCGGTCTCATCATAGAAGCGGTATCCAAGCAACCTTATGATGATTACTTAAAACAACATGTCTTTACGAAGGCAGGTATGACACAAACAGGTAACTTTGATATCGATGGCGTCACACCCAATATAGCAATGGGTTACTTTTATTCAAACGAGCTCAAGTCTATGCAAACTAATTGGTTTATTCACGGCATTAAAGGAAATTCCGCAGGTGGGGGTTACTCGAACGTTGCAGACTTATACGCCTTTTCAAAAGCGTTAACCCATAATCACTTGTTAACCAAAAAATACACCCGTCTCGCGTTTTCCGCTAAACCTGAATTTCATTCCGACCATTATGGGTTTGGCTTTAGTGTACATCATAGCGATAGTGGCAAAGTGATTGGTCATAACGGTGCATTTATTGGCGTCGGTGCCGATCTTCGTGTTTATTTGGATAAAGGGATAACCGTCGTTGTACTCGGAAATCAGGATATGGTGACAACCCCAGTTATCACCTACGTGAATGAGCTTATGCGGCACGTGCAGTAAGTCACTCGTGTATTCGTGCTGGGTTTGTATACACCAAACAAACTCAGCACGCGTGTAATTAAGAACATTCGGCTATTACAAAAGGCAAACGCCGATAAAATAACAAACAATCTATTTACAAAATTTTGGAGCGCTACTGTGTTAGTCCGTTATTCCGCCAGCCTTTTTGCGGCCTTGTTTATGAACATGGTATCTGCAAACCCTAAGACGACCGAAAATAAGGAAAATGACCTCACAGAACAACAAACTATTCATCTCGTTGATAAACAAATTGCAGCGTACAATGCGCGCGATATCGATGCCTTTGCGGCTACCTATCATGATGATGCAGAAATTTACGTCTATCCTAATCAGCTACTATTAAAAGGCAAAACCGCACTCATTGAACGCTATAAGCAGACATTTACCGCACTGACCATGCTAAGAGCAACCTCAGTACAACGCATCGTCAAAGGTAATTACTTAGTTGACCTTGAACGAGCGGAATCATCAACACACCCCTCTCAAGAAGTCACCCGTCGCGTTGAGCTAATTGCCACCTACGAGATAGAAGATGGACTTATCAAACGAGTTACGTTCAAGCGTTAGTCAAACCGATCTTGGCTAAACTACATTGACTGTTACGAATGGCTTTTTAATTGTTCAGTTTCAAGGTATGCTCTCAAGACATCTGACCAGTTGATTAACAAAAATGAAAACACGCATCACTGAACTTTTTGGCATTGAAAAGCCGATTATCTTACCTGGTATGAGTTGGATCTCCGTACCTGAACTCGTCGCTGCGGTATCAAACGCAGGCGGTTTGGGTATTTTGGCAACTGGCCCTCTTAGCAAAGCGCAAACCAAAGATGCCATCGCGAAAATTCGCTCGCTAACGGACAAGCCATTTGGCGTAGGTGTTACACTTATGATGCCGGGTGCAAAAGAAAATGCCAAAATAGCGCTTGAACTCGAAGTGCCTGTAATCAATTTCTCGCTGGGTAAAGGTGATTGGCTTGTTGAAGGCGCTAAGAAATACGGTGGTAAAGTTATAGCGACCGTTGTAACTGAAAAACATGCCTTGGCGGCACAAAAATCGGGGGTCGATGCATTACTTGTCACTGGCCATGAGGCCGCAGCCCATGGTGGTGATGTGACCTCTTTGTGTCTTGTCCCAAATATTGTGGACATTGTTGACATTCCTGTGATTGCCGCAGGCGGTTTTGCTGACAGTCGGGGCCTTGTCGCGGCACTCGCATTGGGGGCAGACGGCGTTGCAATGGGGTCGCGCTTTGCGACAAGCCTTGAAAGCCCTGTTCATCAAAACGTCAAAGATGCCGTCGTAGCAAAACGGGTTGAAGACACCATCTATTCCAAAAACTTTGATGGCCTATACGCACGAGTTATGAAAACACCGATGGCAGAAAAAGCCACTCGTAGGCCGATGAATATATTCGTAGCAATAGCGAAATCGTTTAAAGCCGCAAAAATGGTCGACATGCCACTTTGGAAGTTGATACTCGGCCTTTTCGCACAATTCGATAAAATAAAAATGTTGTCTTTGTTTGGTGCTGCGACGGAAAAACTAGAAGCCGCAACCATTCATGGTGATTTGGAACATGGCGTTCAATTTATAGGTCAATCTCAAGGTGTTATACACGATGTGCGCTCAGTACAGTCACTGATGGACAGTATGATGGAGGACGCCTTAAAACTTGTCGATGTCCTCAATCTGAAAATCAAAAATTAAGCCTCTTTCGAGGCTTAATTGTCCTATTCTTGGTAACGTTCTGCATCGTAAAACAACGGTTTTAATCCACCACAATGGGTGAATTTTACGGTTAATTCATTTTCCGATGGCACTCTTGAAGAGGTTCTGAATTTCTGTAAACAGGCGCCGCGCATGTCCACAAAGATAAGATGATTAAAGCTCGGCTTTTGCTGAATTTTATGAATATAGATATGCTCGTTTTCTTTTACTTCAATTAAGTCATACTCTTGCCATTGCGACGCAGGCACTAAATCTTTTAGCTCTCTTGCATACAGTTTACCGGTAAATTCTATGCTTTTGTTTTCATAGAGCAATTCACCACCATTGTCCAAATCACCAGCGTAAACATCCACGTTAACCGTCACTTCATTGCCACGGATCAAATTCTCAATATTGAATTTTTTCGTTTTTAACGTCACCAGATCAAAATCACGCACCATATTTAAAAATGCCACGTCTTTGTTTTCGATTTTGTAAACGATTTGAACATCGCTGGGTTTCTCATAGGTGGGCATTGACACGGCAAAGACTTTGGACGCTTGGTTGACCAGCACCATTTTATGCTCACCTTCCCACACGGGGTTTAGCGGAGGTGGCTCAGGCTTTTTCTCAGCCGCAAACGCCTGTCCAATCAACAGTGTAAACAAAATAAAAAGGTATTTCATATTAGACCCAACAGATTGATAATGTAGCTATTATAGTCAACTGGCGGACTTTAGCAGCCACAGATGAATAATTTCTCTCAGTGGCAAATTGAACACGCTAGTCCACAAAGCGCCCTTTTATTTCCAAAATTTCAGCCAACACCTTGTCAAACAACACGACTAATTTCGGGTCAAAATGGCGACCGCTCTGATCACGAATAAAAGTCAGTGCTTCGTCAATTGTCCAGGCCTTTTTGTAGGGGCGTTCACTCGTTAGCGCATCAAATACATCGGCAAGCGCCACGATTCGTCCTTCAATGGGGATAGCATCGCCAGCGAGACCATTCGGATAGCCACTGCCATCCCATTTTTCATGATGTGTTAATGCAACCGTTTTAGCCATTTTCAAGATATCTGAATCGTCTTCACCAAGAATATCAGCCCCTATTTGCGGATGGGATTTCATGATTTCAAATTCTTCATCCGTTAGCTTACCCGGTTTCAACAGGATGTTATCTGGGATCCCAATTTTTCCAATATCATGCATAGGCGCTGCGTGAAGAAGCAATTCAGCGTGCGTTTCGCATAAACCGTATGCCCGAGCAAGTGCCTGTGAGTAATAACTCATCCGCATGACGTGCATGCCTGTTTCATTGTCTTTATATTCTGCAGCTCGACCCAACCTTTGAATGATTTGCAAACGCGTTTCTTTCAAGGTATCGGCCTGCACCAGAGACAAGTGTGTCTTGACTCGAGCACGCACAATCGCCGCGGACACTGGTTTGGTGATGTAATCCACCGCGCCCAGCTCCAAGCCTTGTGCCTCATCAGATTCTTCATTTAATGCCGTGACGAAAATGACTGGGATTGTTTGTGTTGGTAGCGTTGACTTTAAGGCTTTGCACACTTCCAACCCCGTCATGTCCGGCATCATGATGTCCAACAGAATAAGATCGGGCTTACTATTGTTTACCAAACGCAATGCTTCTTCACCGCTTTTGGCAAAGCTGAGCCGATAATCATCTTGCAATATTTGTTTTAAAACACGCAGATTGGCTGGCTCATCATCCACGACCAATATTTGAGGCTTCACACTCAACATCATTCTTTATCCTCAATCAGCGCTTTAATGGTCTTAACCAATTCATCCAACTTTTGCTCTGCGTCTTCAAATTCGAAGTCATTTACTCTATCGATAATGACGTTAATCTCCGGTGTAAACGGTGTCGCTGACCGCGTGAGTGTTTCTATCAATTTCTCGTCGAATTCATGGCGTTTGACCACACTTTGAAGGTTCGTCAGTATCGATAAAAGTGCTTGGTGACTAGTTTCTTCTGCGGATCGAGGTGACGTTTCACTGGCGCGAGATTCCACTCGTTCCCTCACTTTCTGAGCAGCGTCAAAAATCAAGGCTATTTGCGCCTTGCAAGTTTCAGGGCTGTGCTGTAAATCGTTTTCAAGCGTTTCCAAGGACATCATGAGCGAGCGAAGCGAAAGATTACCCGATACGCCTTTGAGCGTGTGCGTCAAACGTCTTACTTCATCTACTTCGCCTCGTTCACACGCTTGTCTTAACGCCACGAAACGATCGAAATGATGTTTGATAAATAGATTTAACTGCGCATAGTAAGCGTCGACACTCCCCCACAGCAACGCCCCTTTTTGCTCATCAATTACTTTGATAGTCGTTGTACTCGTCGTAGGTTCATTTTGCCGTGTCACTTCAAGCCCAAGTACACGGGCAATTTCAGCACACAACACGGAGAAATCGACCGGTTTATTGGCAAAACCATCCATACCAGCCTCTAAAGCAGCTGAGCGGTCATCCTCTAACACACTTGCCGTCAGTGCGATAATTGGAACGCGTTTAATGTTTTGTTCGTGTTCAAGTTTTCTACGCGCCTTCGATGCACTAAGACCATCAAGCACGGGCATTTGTACGTCCATCAAAACTAACATCAATACTGGTGTCACTTTCCATTCGGATCAGCGCTTGCTGCCCATCACGAGCCGTAACAACTTGATGCCCATTGCGGCTCAAAAGCATCGTGAGCAACTCAATGTTTTGCTGAATGTCATCGACAACGAGTATTGTCATGGGAGGCAAATCAATAGGCTGAGTCTTGGTTTCAATCTTAAACGATTCACTTTGCTCAAGCGGTAACACGACACGGAAGCAACTCCCAATATTCAATTTACTTTCAACACTGATTTCGCCCCCCATGAGTTCCACCAATTGCTTACTGATGGTAGTCCCAAGACCTGTACCACCAAATCGGCGACTCATCGACGCATCAGCTTGTGTAAATGGGTCAAAAACTTTCTCAACTTGCTCCACGCTCATGCCGATTCCAGTGTCTTCAACTAAGAAAATCGTTCGTCCGTCCGCCATTGGTTTTACGCTGAGTACGACTTGCCCACGTTCTGTAAATTTAATGGCATTGCTCAAAAGATTGGTGAGTACCTGACGAATACGTTCAGGTGAACCGACATAACTATTTTTGAGTGTTGGCGACACATCAACTCTTAACTTCAACCCCTTTTGATGCGCCTGTAGCCACAATGTTGAAACCACCGCATCGACTTCTTCAACAAGAGAGAAATCTCTTGTTTCGAGTTCTAATTTGCCTTTGTCGAGTTTGGCACTATCCAACACATCATTGAGCAAATGCAGTAATGACTTTGCCGATTGATTAATGGTTTTCAAGTGGCGTTGGTGTTCACTGCCCATACTCGCTTCAAGCAGAATATCGCTAAACCCGATGATGGCGTTCATGGGTGTGCGGATCTCATGGCTCATGTTTGCCAAAAATGCGGCGCGTGCTGAAGCAGCTTGTTCAGCATGTTCCTTTGCTTCACGCAGTGCCAGTTCCATTTCTCGACGCTCGGTAATATCCATAATGAAACCATCTAACCACTCATCACCCGAAGTGTCATCGGTGACCCAATTACCATGCTCAAGAACCCATCGCACTTCGCCGTCTCGTCGAATGATGCGATATTCCAATGTGAACTGGGTTTTATCTTTGACCTCTTGATAAATCCTAGCTTTATCATCTGGATGGAAAAGACTTGCGAACGTGCGCTTAGGATTGGGAAGCAAAAAATCCTGTGCTGGGTATCCGGTGATGGCTTCAACGGCATCACTGATGAAAATCATTGACCATGCTTCATCATTGACGCAACGATACGCAATACCCGGGATATTGGTTATCAATGAACGAAGCTTTTCTTCATTTTCTCGAAGCGCACGCTCCATTGATATGCGCTGACGGATGTCTGAAATGAATGCGACAAAAAAGTCATCATTCGCCAGTTTGACATGCCCTATCGCCAACCGAATAGACACTTTCTCTCCATTTCGGTGTAAGGCATCCACTTCACGTCCTTTACCAATAATACGTGCTTCTCCCGTTTCTAAATACCGCCCTAGATAACCGTCATGCTCGACCTTGTAAGGCGCAGGCATCAGCAAACTGACGTTTTTACCAAGTAGTTCTTGTTCTTTCCAACCCAGCAAACGCTCGACGGCTTGGTTCGTGCTTTTGATTATTCCCTTACTATCAATGGTCACGATACCGTCAACCGCCGTTTCCATCATGGCTCTAACGCGCCGTTCGCTTTCAGAGGCGCGTTTAGAAATATCTTTGTATCGGTAAATCAAATTTACGCCAAGCACTAAACTGATAAGAACAATGGTCACGCTGGAAACCGCAAACGCCAAATAATACGAAATTTCCGCGGTTTGCTCCCCAAGCTCCAAACCGGGTGGTTTCACAAATCGAGCGGCGGCCATTCCGGTATAATGCATCCCCGCAATTGCGGTCCCCATCACCACACTCGCCACCAAATTGGCTAACCATTGGTTATCCGATTTACCCCACAATTTGATGAAAAATGACCGGACCCATAGCGATAAAATTGACAAACACACGGCAACCACGATTGACAACAAAAACATCCAAAGGTCATAGCGTAAAAGCGGAGCCATATCCATCGCAGCCATCCCGGCATAATGCATCGTCCCTATTCCCGCCCCCATCAAAACACCGCCCACCAACAATGGCATTAAGCGCTTTGTTTGATTTTGGATAAAGTTAAGCACCACCCACGACGCACATATCCCCGGTAACATAGAAAGCAGCGTTAATATCCAACCATAGCGTATCGGAGTGCAAAGCGAAAAAGCCAACATACCGATAAAGTGCATCGACCAAATACCGCCGCCTAACGCAAAACTACCGACCAATCGCATCATTGACTGACGGCGGTTAGACGATGTTTTTTGAGCTTGAGAGTTCACTTGCAATGCCATAAACGAGGCAAATATGGCAATAAACACGGAGAGGATGACGAGGCCGGAATGGTAATTTCCGAAAATTAAAATACTGTCAGAAGGAATGGTAAATTGCGAGGTGATCCAATCCAGCATAAGAGCGCTACATTATTGTTGGTATTTGCACTTTAACACCTGCGACTCGTTTTCGCGACTCAAAAGCTGTGAATCGATTGCCTGACCTCCTATCAGGACCAAACCGACTTTAATCAAAACTCATGCTCAAAATGCGTAAGCAACAAAGAAAGCGCGTTTTGCGCTATCGGGATTCTTGGATTATTTTTTCTTCATCAATTTTAATGAGTGAATGACAAAAAACACTCATGAACAGCTCAATAATCCAAAGGAAGCAAAATGAAACTAAGTCATTACGTCATGTTCATAGGTGTGTTCTTCTTCGTACTACCCGCTCTTTCAGGCTGCGGTGACAATGATGTCAACGTTCATTACATAGAAAAAAATCTCGACGAGGAAGCACACCAAAAACTCGTGACCGATGTACAAGAACTGGTAAAACAACATCAGTTAAACGGGCTGAACGACGAAGCAAAGCAGCTTCCAACGATTGAATCGCCCATCGCTCAGTTAGGTATGCAGCTATTTTTTTCCAAATCCCTAAGTGGTGACATGGATACTGCGTGCGCAAGTTGTCACCATCCATTTTTAGGCGGTGGAGATGCATTACCTCTGTCCATCGGAGTAGCCGCCATTCAGCCCAACGTGCTCGGTCCTGGTCGTTTACATGATGCTGGAGCTGTTCACGCAGATGGAGGGCCCACCGTACCAAGAAACGCACCTTCCACATTCAATATTGCCTTTTACAATCAAGCGTTATTTCACGACGGCAGAGTACAAACACTCTCCGACTCGGGTGCACTTAATGGTCTCAATGAACCTCTACGAACGCCAGACAGCCCATTCGCAACCGCAGATAATTTCGCTGGGACAAATTTAACTGCAGCACAAGCTCGGTTTCCCGTAACCTCGAAAGAAGAAATGAGAGGGTTCAATCTAGCTGCCGGACAATCAAACCAAGTTCTTCGTGATGCGCTGCAACGTCGATTACGTGGCGAAACAGTCGATTACGTGGCGAAACAAATGAACTATCCAAAAACGAATGGGCTACTCGTTTTGCAACGGCATTCAATCTAACAACAGACCAAGTCATTCAAGACAACATTCTAAGTTTTGATAACGTTGCTTTTGCCCTTGGCGAGTATCAACGCTCCCAAGTACTCGTCAACTCGCCTTGGAGTCAATTTATTCAAGGCGATAGGAGTGCGCTTACAGACGAGCAATTAAAAGGGGCTAAGCTTTTTTATTCAACCAAACCCCAAGGTGGTTTTGATTGTGTTGCTTGTCACTCAGGCGACTTTATGACAGATGAACAATTTCACGTTATTGCCATGCCACAAATTGGACGAGGAAAAGGTGATGGTGAAGATGGAAGCAATGATTTCGGGCGTTTCCGTGAAACAAACATTGAGGCTGATAAGTTCGCGTTTAGAACACCTCATTTAACCAACATTGAGGTCACCGCTCCTTATGGGCATGACGGCGCATTTGCGACGCTCGAAGCGGTTGTTGAACACCACCTCAATCCCGAAGTTTCAATTGCAAACTATGATCCTTCAGACGCACAGCCTGGCATTCAGACTACGCATTGGGTAACCAACACTAGCCAAGCACTCGATGTATTAAAAATGAACATGGACGCAGGACGTTCACGGCTCACAACGATAGATTTTAGTACCGAACAAATAACTCAACTGGTTGCATTTTTGAAAGCACAAACCGATCCTTGCGCTAAAGACAAGGACTGCTTACTTAAATGGGTTCCTGCGCCAACGATGGATGCTGACAACACCTTGCTGATTGCCGAGTTTCAGGAATCGCCTTTATAATTTTTAAACAGTGGGGTTAATGGGCAACATAATTTGCATTTTAATCCCACCTAACGCACTTTGCTCAGCCCAAATTGAACCGTGATGGGCACTAACAAGCCCTTTGCTGATTGCCAACCCTAAACCTGAGCCACTCACTCTGCGCTGCTTAGAAGCTTCTGTTCTGAAAAGTCGTTCGAACATTTCACTGAGGTGTTCTTTATCCACGGTTGGCGAAGAATCTTCAATCACCATTAAGACCTGTTTATCCTGAAGTGTAACGTGAAAAGAGACCATGCCGGGCAAATCAGTGTAATTCACACTATTAGCAAACAAATTCGTTAAAACTTGTTTCACTCGGTCAATATCCCAATTTACAACCAGTTTTTGAGGGAGGTCTAACGTTGCATTCCATTTAAACCCTTTTACAAGCGCAAGCTGCTTGTATTCTCTTTCCCACAGTTGAATAACTTGAACAAAATCGTGTTCATGCAGATTTATCACTAGGCTGGCAGTATCAACCAACGCAAGTTGATGGATATCGGAAATCAGGTGATTAATGTCGGCCAGCTTTCGATTTATGACTTCGTATGACCCTTCAACATCCTCGATGATGTTATGCTGCAACGCTTCAATCTGCAGATATAATGCGGTTAGAGGAGTACGAACTTCATGTGAAACATCGGCCAGCATTTGATTTTTCTTGTGTACAACGTCTTCGAGCATTTGAGCGCGTTCAGCCGCAATTTTTCGATTTTGATACAGGCGGTAACCCACCAAAACAACAATTAGCAACGCACACCCAGATCCAAGCCACCATGCTCTAAGTTGCAACTCATTTTCCTTCAACCTAGCTACCTGCAATTCTTTTTCAATATTTAACCGATCAATTTGTGTTTGACGACGTTTAAATTCTGCTTTTGATTGCAACGCGGCGAGCGTTAAGTTGTGCTGTTTAATGCCAAGAGAATCTTTAATTTTTGTCGCTTCTTTAAATGCGTTAAATGCCTTTTCGAATTGATTTTGCTGTTGATAGCTCTCAGCCAATAGATTCAAAATTGTCATTTGATCTTCAAGTTCTTCCAAGGCCCGAGCGAGTTGTAATGTTTCTTCACCAAGTAAAATCACGGCTTGAACATCACCTTCTTGTTGGGAAATTTTGATTTTAGCAATGTAAGTCGTGATGAGCCGCGCTTTTAAATCATGTTCTTTGGCGATAACGATGGCTGCTTCTATGAGCTCGAGCGCTTTTGCTTTGTCGCCACGTTGATAGGCTAACTGGCCAAGCAATGTTTGCGAAATAACCAATCCCACTTTATTGTTTACTTCTACATATAACTTATAGGCTTTTTCAGCAAAGGTCTGTGCGGCTTCATAATCTTTCTCGACAAACGATAAATTGCCCACTTTGAAGGCACTGTTTGCTATCTCTAAAGGAACATTGCGTTGAACATCAATCTCGTGTGAAAGTTTAAAATACTCCAACGCCGATTTGGTGTTACCCATTTTCCGGTAAACTTCTGCAATCTCATACACCGCATCGGCCACTCCCTGCTGGAAACCACGTTGTTCACTTGCCTCGTAACTTTGAGTCAGGGTATCAATTGCGCCGTTATAATCGCCAAGCAGGGCTTCTAAAATGCCCAAATTACGAAGTGCAAAAATATACGTTTTTGTTTTAGGTGAACCTGCTAGGGATTGCACTGACTTTTGTGCTGTCTCGAGTGCTTCGGTATATTTATCTTGTCGCCTTTGCACAGAAGACACTCGCTCGTATGCTTGTGATATCAGTTCATCATCCTGCGCACCTTCTGCAAGCTTTAGACCTTCGCGATAATAATACTCAGCTTGTTTATAGTTATCCTGCACGTCATAGATATAACCTAGCAAAAGCAGCGCCGTGACGCGAAAATCAAAGTTTTGCGCCTTTAACGCTAATTCTCCAAGCCGAGTACTGGCTTCTATCGCCTCTTCATACTGTCCTTCATTGTTGTAGGCAAACCCCAAACTTTCGAGCGCCTTCAGTTGCAAATCCACGGCATCGGCTAACTCTTCGTCGTGAACGATTTGATTCAACAGGAAAATTGCTTTTTGGGGATCACTTTGGCGCAAACTTTCAGACTCTTCAAACTGCTTTTTACCTGCTTCCAAAGACATCGCATAAAGCGTGCCGTGAAAAAAGACAGGAAAGAGAAGCAAAGCCAGTAAGCTGAGGTATTTAAATGATGATAGGTACCGCGGACTAAGTGAGAGCATGCTTGTTTAAAACCAAAGTTAAGCTACGATTTTCGGACGTATAAACGGTTATCATAGCGAGGAACTATCCCCTCGTCCAAATATAAAAACAATCTCACTTGTACAAAAACGCGCACGCGCGTCTCTTTCTGGAAACAATGGGCAGAAACAGATAACAGCCTCACCCATTGCTATTTAATTAGCCTTTGAATTACTGCTTTTTAATCAGTGAAATACGTAGCATCGTATTGTCTTTTAGCACGTGGTGATGAATGATAGCGGCCAACGCATGAAGACCTATTAACCAATAACCCAATTCGCCAACCGCTTCGTGGACTTCTTCAATATCGTGCGCAAGTGACTTATTAGGCTCGATGAGCGCTGGCAGTTCTAAACCAAAGAAAGGGATAGTTTTGCCTTCACCACTGAGAATTAACCAACCGGCTAAGGGCATGCCAATCATAAACACATACAAGGCGAGGTGCCCTATTTTCGCTAACAACGCCTGCCATCTAGCTGGTTCAGGACTAATCGGCGGAGCTGTCGTAACAACTCGCACGACGATGCGCAGCCAAACGAGAAAAAACACAGACAACCCGAGCATAAAATGCCACATTTTCATCGCATCACGCTCAGGTGTTCCTTTGTCGAATAACACTCTTAATTCGATTGAAGCAAACGTTGCAGCAATCAGTAAAAACATAATCCAGTGGAGCATAATCGACCACTGGTTGTAACGAGTTGAACTGGAATGATTCATTTCACAAACCTCAGCACACATTGGCATTTTTTTATTCTGTTCAGGCGGCATAACACAAACATCTACCGCCATCGACTTTGCTAAAACGACTGACTTCGTTAACTTTATACCGCACTATCCAGTAACTCATTTTAGTTAAAAAACCTCAAGCGATAGTGCTCGAAACGTTGATTTAGAACAAATCTGGTACGACCAGCTCATTTTATTCAACGCGATAAAATTGTCTTTATGCTGTTCAATGCTTTTTGGGCATTACCACTACACGCGAGGATCCGTTCAACTATTTCTTGCTCTTTTGCTGCTAATCCCGGAATTTGCTGCCATTGCGAAAACGCTTCAATAACTAAATCTCGTTCTTTTTCAGAACATGCGGTCATAAAGTTGTATGGCATCCATTGCAGTTCATCCTGCGCCAAACGTGTTGCAACTCGCGCTTGGTTGGTTGCAAAAAATTGCGCGACATGCGCCCTAAATCGCGGCTGAAATGCTGGGTATTGGAAGCGATAACCGATAGCAAATCCCAACGTTGCGTCACTCAAGAGTAAGTCGTAAAACAGGTTAACGTGTTCTGTATTTGACACATAACCTAATGAATCTAAGAGCACATCCTTATACTCAGCATCGGCTTTTTCAAACAACCCGAGAAGCGCAAGGTACTGGGTCTTATTGGCATTAAATGCCAGTACCTTTACCATTGCCTCTAGATTGTCTGAGTGCAAAAAATCCGACTCAGCATACTGGCGCTGAGCATACTGATACACCCTGTTGTCATGTAAGTAGAGTCCATAAAATGACAACCAGCTTTGCGCTGTAGATAACGCCGCGACCTTGGACCAATCCTCAATGTGTGGCAATCTTGTTTTCAAGTAGGCACTAAACTCGACCTGTTTTTCGGCAGGTATGGTCGACACAAACGCATCGGTCAATGCCGACAACGCAATAGACACCGCTCGACTGTCCTTTGGCATTGTGTTTATCGTGTTCAATTGCTGTTCAAGATACACTTGGAAATCGATATAACCATACTCCGCAAGCGCATCCACATTATCAAAATAGACTTCCCATTCGCGTTCATTGAGCTTCGCAAGTAACTGACTATCTTGCCCTGAAGCATCGAAAAAGCGGTAATAACCTTTGTCATCCTCATTGAGCCAAAGACGACTTCCTTTTGGTATGTTCTTTATTTCTAACGATTTACCAGAAATAACCCATCGTTTTGACTGCATCGATTGCCCATTCCAGATTTTCACGAACACAGGCACAGTCCACTGTTTATCCGAATTACCATTAAAGTCCGATTGTTCTAACAAAAATCCCCCATCCGTCTTTTTTAATGTGATTAACGGGTAACTGGACTGTGAGGTGAAACTGTCCACCAGCTGCTGTGCCAGAGGAAAAGCGCTCAATTTACTGAGAAACGAATTCGTATTGGCGTTGCCATATTGGTTCTCTGCAAAATAGGCTTGCATCACCCCTGACAAGGCATCTTCGCCAATCAACTGCTCGACCATATTAAGTACCGCAACACCTTTGACATAATGAAAATCATCCATGGGGATGTTGTCACCAAGCTTTTGCATCTTAGCCCGCATTGGCGCTACTGAATTTGTATCAAAATGGTAAAGCCTTGATTTTCTGCCGTAAGTACAAGATGCAAATTCAGGGAAATGACGTCGAACGATTTTCACGGCCATAAACTCAGCAAATGTCTCATTCAACCAAAAATCGTCATACCAACCGATTGTCACTGAGTTACCAAACCACATATGCGCTACTTCGTGCGCAACCAACTTAGTAAATTCACAGTGACTTTGACCATCGTCATCATCGGGAAACTGATTGGGATTAAGCGCAACCAATCCAACATTTTCCATACCCGAGAGGGTCTCTATTGGCGCCACAAAGAAATCCAGTTTCTCAAATGGAAATGGGCTTTTTAGGTAACCTTCGATACCTGCAACGGTGCGGTTGAGTACATCCGTAAAAACCACAGGTACCGAGACATCTCTATCAACAGGACTAAATACACGGGATTTCAATTGCGTTTCATTAAATTCGGTGAATTTAAACTCGCCTACCGCAACCGCAAGTACATCGGTGTTCAGTTTTGGTGTCGGTTTAAAGTGAACGACTTTGCGTTCGCCTTTAATTTCTTCTTTTACGGAAACCGTATTATGAAGCGCTTGGTATTGCTTTGGAATGTCTAACGTGAAGGCAAAGTGTGTTTTAAAACTTGGATCATCCACCGTTGGAAACGCACGTCTTGCAAGCATTTTTTGAAACTGCGAGAAGATAAATGGCTTTTTACCTTCCGTTCGTTGTACGAACAATCCCTCGACCGAATTGGAAAACTGCCCTTTAAAATGGACAATCAACTTAGCACTGCCCGATACGGGGCTGACCAACTTTTGTCTAACAACATCAAACGCGTCTGCTTGAGTCAGAGCTAAGGATGTCGATTGCTCATTTTGTACGAGTGTCACCGATTCAAGTTGCAAATCTTTACTGTGAAACGCGACTTCAGAAGTCTCTTTAATAAACGATAAATACAATGTTGTCTCACCAGAATAACCTTCTTCTCTTGGGTCAAGCTGAAGGTACACATCTTGTCTTTGCAGAACTTGATTAGGGCTTATTCGATAGTCTGCTGCCGATACTAAACTGGCCATACAAAGCGCGAAAAAAGCCATCAAACAGGGAAGATTGCTCGTCAAGAAATGTTTTCTTTTATCGTTATTCCTTTTATTCATTTTTTATTCATCTATTTACTTAAAGTTCAGTATCAAACGAAAACATTCGCCGACCGTCGTGGATTCAACTCGCCACCCCATTTTACGAGCAACCGCATGCACAATAAAGAGACCTACACCAAACCCTTGGCTTGTAACCCTTCCTGACGCTATATCGTTTTCAAATACAAGCTCATTGGTGTTCAATCTAACTCTTAAACTCCCACTACCGTAGCGCTGCATATTGGTATTTACTTGGTTCAATAGTAAGGCAAAATCTTCCGTGTTTAACGACACAGGAAACTGTTCAAACTGGGTGTCTATCTGGCATGGAAACGGCGTCGAATTTCCCCAGTTAAACAATTCAATCACTAAATCACTGCAACTTGTTTTCTCATCAGGCGCATGAACATCTAGCAAATTTAAGATGGTATTACTGAGTTGCACCGTTTCTTTTTGTGTTGTTTTTAATGCATCTATTTGCTTAAGTGTTTCAATGGACAGCTCATCCATGTGATCAAATTGAGCAAGTTGATGACCCAGTTTAGTGATTGGGTGCCTTACTTCATGACTTAAAAAGCTCGCAAATGCCTTCTGCTGCTCAATTTGTTGCTTTTGACTCGCCAGTGCCGCGAGCGTAATGTTCTGTGCAGATTGGAACTCTTCGAATTTTACTAAGGCGTTCTCCTGCCCCTGCTGAATATTCTGTGTAAATTGCGCCAACGGTGCTCGAACTCGTTGAATCACGCTAAGTAGCCAAAGTGCGAAACACAATAAACTAATCAACATGATCACCAACAATAAAGGCCGAATGTCTTGCGAGTCCGCTTTTGCAAATTGATGCAACACGAAAACCGCATCAAGCCCCTTACTTGGATGATGCTTCAAGTAATAAACGTCGTGTCCTTGGGTTGAAAGATACTGGACCTCATCTATCGGCATAGCGAGATTCTTGAAGCGTTTTTGAATCTCCGGAGGAAAGTCCTCCACCTCATCAGACACGATACGAAACGACGTTTTAATGCGTGTTGGGATTTCAACAAATTGATATGCGTCCTCGAACACATAATATTCTGCGGTTTCGTCCAACGCGGACCAATAAAATTGAGTAGCAATGCACAGCCAAAGCAGGCCAAACAAAGCAAACGGTACGAGCAAGTTAATTTGTAAAAAGCGATGCAAGGTCTGTTGTTTAATCACGCAGTACCACTCCTACCCCTTTTAACGTGTGCAGTAAAGGCTTCTCGTGTTCTAGCGACAAATTACTACGCAGGCGCGTAATGAGTGTTTTGTACATCGTGATACTGGCGTCTTGTTCAGGCCAAACACGTTCCAATATTCGCGTTTTACTCACTGGATTTGGTGCGTGTTCAATAAGTAAAGTTAACAAAGTCCATTGCTGTGGAGACAAGGTAATCACTCGCTCACTACGCCTGATGATGCGTTTTGCCAAGTCGACGTCTAAATCATCCAATCTAAAAACTTGATGGAGGCTATCTTGCCGCTTTACGCAGAGCAACTTTATGCGGATGGCTAACTCTGCAAGCTCAAAGGGCTTAGTTAAATAGTCGAGTGCGCCAAGCGAAAATGCTTCGAGCTTTGCCTCTAAAAGGCTATTTGCCGTTAGGAACAAAATAGGCACCGTCGGATGCGAGCGCTGAAAATAACGCGCCAATTCAAAGCCAACACCGTCGGGCAATCCAACATCCAAAACAAATGCATCATACAGTTGCCCATCTGCGATGTGCTGTGCGTGTGTAATTGAATCGGCATAATCAACTTCTATACCTTCATGATGCAAAAAATCAATGGTATTTGCCGCAAGTGCGCGGTCATCTTCAACGAGCAAAATAAGCATATCAAACAACACAACATGAGCTTCTTTTTGCATGCTAGCTCGTTATGTTCAAGATTGCGACCTACAATTCGGATACGTCATGTCCCCCGTTACCTTTCGGTTACCTAGACTCCGTTAGGCTGTTCACATCTTTAGGAGACAAAACATGAGTACCAAAATGATGATGACAACCACATTTGCCCTTACTTGCACGCTTGTTGCTTGTGGTGGAAACATGAATTCGTTAAGTGAGGCAACACTTTATGCCGATCAAGTATTTGATAACGCATCAATTTACACCGTTAATGAGTCTCAACCGTGGGCTGAGGCCATGGCAACAAAAAATGGCAAAATCATTTTTGTTGGCCGCTCTGAAGAAGCGTCTAAGTTGATTGGGCCAAAAACCGTCATTCACGATCTTGATGGCAAAATGGTGATGCCAGGTATTCACGATGTGCACATCCACCCTCTCGAATCCGCGTCAGATGCAACGCATTTTTCCTTGCCTGAATATGCCTCTGTCGCAGAGTATCAAGACATCGTCGCCGATGCGCTCGCGAAAAACCCATCTGTACCCTGGCTAATCGGATACGGTCACAATATAGATGGTTTACTCGCACTTTCTCAATCACCACGCATAATTTTAGATGAGGTCTCCACTGAGCGACCGATTATCATTATGGAGCAGACCTCGCACTCCATGTGGGTCAATTCAAAAGCGCTCGCATTGGCAAATCTCAATCAAGCCAGTAATGACCCGATTGGTGGCGTGTTAGGTCGAACCCAAGCAGGACATCTCGATGGCGTTCTTTACGACAATGCAGGCAATTTGGTGATGGACATCGCAATGCAAGCGATTGGCTCAGAAGGAGAGCGTAATTACCAAGGGTTTGTTGAATATACACAACCAGAATTGCTAAAACACGGTGTAACATCGATAAGCGATGCTCGCGTTTATTGGCAACGAGGCCAGCTTGATACGTGGCAACAACTTGCACACGACGGTGCGTTGAATCTGCGTGTCAGCCTAGGACTTTGGGCCTATCCAGACGCAAACGATGCGCGTCAAATTGAGGAACTGAAGAAGCGTTACAACGCCAATTACAGTCCCATGTTAAAAGTGGATCAAATCAAAGTTTATATGGATGGCATACTGGTTAACACCACCGCAGCAATGAAAGCGCCATACCAAGAAAGCTGGTTGGAGTTACCCGAAGATAAAGGACTGAACTACTTTACCCAAGCTCGTTTGGAAAAATACCTAGATGCCCTTGAGCCAGTAGGCTTTGACTTTAATATTCATGGCATTGGCGACAGAGGGATCCACGAAGCATTAAATGCGATTGAAAACGTGACATCGGGTAAAGCTAGACACCGCATTACCCATGTTGAGGTTGTCGATCCACTTGACTATAAGCGCTTCAAACAACTTGGCGTGATAGCGGATGCACAAGTTGCAGGTGACTTTACGCAACCCGCACATTGGTCAGAAATGGAACCCTTACTCGGTGCAGAACGGGCGGATCACCTAGTCCCTATCGCAAGTCTTGCCGATAATGGCGCGACACTGACACTCAGTAGCGACTGGAATGTAAGTTCGTTAAACCCGTTTATTGGGATAGCAAACGCACTAAGCCGCGCTCCAGAGTCTATCAGTCTTGAAGAAGCGATTAAGGCATATACTCTTTCGGGAGCCTATGCAATGCGCCAAGAAAACAAAGTTGGTTCTCTTGAAATTGGCAAAGAAGCAGATTTCATCATATTGGATAAAAATCTCTTTGAACTCACCCCCGCACAAATTAAACGCGTCAATGTACTTAACACCTACGTTAAAGGTGAGCGCAAATACTAAATCATCAACCCAGAGCGGCCTTATTTAGGATATGGAACTCAACGATTGAACGTGTAATCAGGTGGTTTACACCACCTGATTTTCTATTGAATCACGTTCAAAGTGCACTGAATACCGATTGAATTCGAGGAAACCACATTAACAGCACAGCAGAGCCGACGCCAATTATGGTGATCAACGCACCAAGTGATGCGAACATCGTGACCATCCATTTTACACTCATCTTTGTCGAGCGCTTAGCAAACAAAACGCATTCTACGATAGCCATGGGCATTAAATAGCATAGGAATGAAATCGCGATATCAGCCGGACCATCAATCTTATTCGTATTACCATTTGCACCTTGATTGATGACAAACCAGCCCATCAAGTACAATCGGAAAAACCACACACCGTTGACTAAAATAAAGCTGTGAATTGCAAAACGTTGATGTGCGGCAAATCGCTTGGTAACCGCAGTGTACCACGCCAAAGCAATAAAAATGGGGATTAGCATTCCGTTAAAGCTCACGCCCATCGCCCCAATATCACTCAATCGTAGTCCTGCAACCCAAGTTAAATACATACCAGTAAATGCCCCGCTGAGTGCGAGAACAAAAAAGACACGTCCATTCCAGCGATGAAAGGAAGGATATTGTTTACGAAGTCGAGGAAATAATTGAAGCAAGCCACTTGCAGCCATCATGATTGCAGGCAAAATATGGACGAAGAGTACCGTCAAATCTGCACCCAAAGATTTTTTCATTCCTGTTGCAGGGGATAATTTAGACACTAGTTCTGGTGAACCTAAAAGTGATGGCATCGCGTACAAAATAAAAATATACAGTGCGAACATCCACTGCCCTATCAAAACGATTGTTACCCAACTTTTAACCACACCATCCAAGATGGAGTCGATTGAGAATGACGGTAGCAGCTTAGTCTGTGACATCAACATGTTTTAACACCTTCCATTAATACATTGATTTAAAATGAAAAGTGACATAAAAACACGGCAACGTCGCACCGAATTTGAAATTCGGCACATGATAATCGCGTCAAGTTTGCTTACAAAGTGGATTTGAGTTGCAAAAAATCATTCGCTACCATAGACCCAAGTTTCGTTTGGAAAATGGCCGCTCATGTCACAAAGCAATCTCTATATGCTCTTGCTCGTTGTTGCAATTGCCCTGCTACTGACTCAAATATCCATAAAGCAAAAACGCACGATGCATGTGTTGTTTGCCGTCTTTTGTGGTTCGGTGGCCATGGTGGCATTAAAGAAAATCACGGGCGAGCAAATTGGCGCATACCAATATCTCATTGGCATGACAACGTGTGCAACATGTAATGTGTATTGGCTGCTCTCTCGCTGTTTATTTAGAGAAAAGTCCCCCATCGCACTGCCACATTTGATCATGGCTGCATCCATTGCGTGCCTAGTTATGTTTAATCAAGGTTACCTGTTTGTCTCTAATCTTTACGACATTCAATTTTCTTCGTCATTTACACATCATTTTTTAGGCGAGCTAATCGGATTACTTTCATCGTGCATTTTAGTGCTTATGATTTGGGAAGGATTTAGAGGGTTTCAGCAAGCCAATAAACTTGAGAAAAAGCAGCGCACATTCTACTTAGTCACCATTATGGGTGCCATTGGATTAAGTACTGTATCTAACAGCCTATTTGTTGATGATCCCGCTGCTACGGATTGGAGTGTCGGCTTAATTACACTTACGGTTCTCATCAACACACAGGTTTTGGTTTATTGGCGAAGAAGATCATCTCTAGCTTCCAAAACGACATTGAGCGTTACGCACGATGAGGCGGAAGAATCAAAGAACCGCTCGTTAACCCTCATTGAAAAGGAAGAAGAGAACGATTTTGCAAAAGCCATCTTGGCACTAATAGTCGATGAACAACGCTTTTTACAAGCAAACCTGAAAGTCGTTGATATCGCACGAGAACTTAATGTGTCTGAATACCGTATAAGTAAAGCGCTTCGAAATCAGCTCAATGCCAAAAACTTTAATGATTTCGTTAATAGACTACGTATTGAACACGCGAGTAGTTTGTTGCTAGATCCGGACAAACAGCATTGGTCAATCCTTGTTGTGGGTCTTGAAAGCGGCTTTGCTTCGGTTGGTCCATTCACGCGCGCGTTCAAATCGCACACAGGCTTTACGCCTAATCAATATCGTCTTTCTCATCAGGCTTCCTCCGAGGAAGAAGCCGATTTACATATTCAAACACCGTGATTTGAATTAACGAATCAAGAAGCGGTTGTACTTACCGCTTCTTCTTACATTTAACGCGTAACAAAACCACCGTTCACAAGCAAAGTTTGACCTGTCATCCATTTCGCTTCAGGTGACGCGAGGAACGTCACAACCGGCACAATATCGTCAATTTCACCCAAGCGACCGAGTACACTTGCCGCACTTAAATAAGCAACCGTCCCTGCGTCTTCCTGACCATGGAAGAACGCGGTATTAATTGGACCCGGTGCGACCATATTCACCGTGATACCTCGACTTCCTAACTCTTTCGCCAGCGCGCGGGTAAAATGCTCAAGCGGCGCTTTTGAGCCGGCGTACAGCCCATAATGCCCAGTAAATGCAGCCAATAATGAAGTACCAATATTGATGATTCGACCATTGTCACTCAACATCTTGGCCGCGCCCTGCAATAGCATAAAACTTGCTCGAGCATTGATGCTAAACAAGTTGTCAAAATCGTCCAAGCTATATTCTACAAACGCCTTCTTGACGATTTTCCCCGCATTGTTCACGACAATATCTAAACGACCGAATTCATTCTGGATCTGCTTAAACAAGCCCTCTACCTGAGCTGGTTGAGTTAAATCAGCTTGAACGAGCATTGCTTTACGCCCTAATGATTCAATCATACTAACCGTTTCTAGTGCGTCTGCTTTTGAACTTTCACTGTTATAGTGCACCACAATATCATTCCCTTTTTCAGCCAAGGCCAGCGCAAAAGCGCGTCCCATATTGCGTGCAGAGCCCGTAACTAGTGCGATAGCGTTCAATGTGTTCATGAGTTTTCCTCGTTGTATTTTATGACGAGGTAAAGTGTAGTTTGTTGCTTAAACTTTAGGTATTCGCTATTTTCTCATTTATTACATGCAAAAAATGCACTTAAAAGATGAAATCTTACTCAAATGAACAACTTTTCCTTCTTGTGGTTGAAATGGGCAGTTTTAAAGCTGTTGCTGAACATATTGGTGGCGATCCATCGATCATCAGTAGACGGATTGCATCACTTGAGAAAAAACTCACGACCAAACTGATTGAACGCTCAACCCGTAGCTCCACATCCACACATGCTGGACAAATTTACTATCAAGGTTTGAGGCACATTATTGATGAACAAAATGCCCTTGAACAATACGTCAGCGCCCATACGGAAATCCCTATTGGCCGGTTACGAGTGGCTGCACCTCATGACTTCGGGATCCGATTTGTCATGCCCGTGCTTGAAGCTATGACACTAGAATATCCTCAGCTGGAAGTAGAACTGGTGCTAGGCTCTGACTTTACCGATTTAAAAGAGCAAGGGATCGATGTCGCGATTCGAATTGGATTATTACCAGACTCCAGTTTAATGTGCAGAAAAATAGGCGATGTATCGCGTGTATTAGTCGCGTCTCCAAATTACGTTAAAGAAAAAGGGCTACCATCCACTCCTGTTGAGTTGATAAATCACCATTTCATCCTCTATCGTAACTCGATTAATGCCAAAAACCTTCAAATGGTGAAAAGCGGTCAGGTCTTTTCCCAACCAATTAGCGGTACGTTTACGGTAAACAGCGTTAAGGCAATACATCAACTTGTCTTGTCTGGACGAGGCATGCATCTAGGGCCTAGATGGGCATTTGTCGATGATTTACGTGCAGGAAACTTAGTTGAAATTCTACCTGAATATGAATTTCCAAGTTCGCCACTCAACGCACTATACGTATCGCGTAATTACTTGCCTGCAAAATCGAAAGTGTTTATTGATAAAGTAAAGGCGCAATATCAAGAGAATAATGAACAATTTAAGGGAAGATAAAACGTGGAGAAAAAAGGCGGACAAACGATTCACAGGGGAAGCAATCTTGACTTGCCCGCCTCAAACACAAAACTTACAACAACATTGGAACGTACAGGCTCTTTTATTAAGCGGCGCCTATTCCGCTATTCACGCTGTTAGCTCTTAGCAATCAACTCTTTGCTCACGGCGTCAATGCCAATTTCACTGATACGAGATACAATTTCTTTTTGTTTCGCGCTCAGCAATGAAATACTTTCTGCTTCAATATCATAAACTTGCCATTGACCCGATTTACTTTTACGGAACTTGAAAATCATGTCAATCGTCGGTGCGCCTTCAGCTACAATCTCTGATTTTACAGAAGCATACTGACTCGCAGCATCGAAAACAGGTTCAATAAAATGCACATCCTGACCTTTGTAGCTCATTAATACGTTGGTGTATGTACCAACCAAATATTGTTCTACCGCATCTATGAATGTAACAGCCTGTTCTTTCTTAATTTCTCTTACATGTTTACCAAGCAACTTAAACGACACAAACTTTGTATCAATGTGAGGCATAAGCTGATTTTTTATTAATACCTTTAACTGTTCACGTTTTGTCTTCTCGTCTAACTCGTTCAATTTAGCAATATCGCTAAACAGTTGATTACCAACATTTTGAATAAGCACATATGGTGTGGAACTGGCTGTTTGAGACGAACCAGCAGCAAAACTTAAACTACTGAAAATTAATAAAATTGATAAAGATAAAACTTTAAATATGTGTGTCATAACATTCCCCTGTTTATTCAATGAGGCCATGTTACTCTTGTATTTCATGATGAAAAAGACGCAAAGCGGCACTTGATTGATGCCATTTGTGCACACAACAACAAAATAAGAAAAAACAACGCATTAGCCAATTGATGCAAATTTATCACCAATATGGTGCTATTTTGCTTACAGATCTAATCACAAAAAACAGAAACAATGCGCGTCCTTTTAGATATAGGTACGCGAAGTATGTACACTGTAAACAAACTAATCTCTGCTCTTATTTTATTACTCCTATCCTTTTCTCTAATGGCACAAGAACGCCACGGTTATGCGGTTCACTTTATTCACGGTGAAGGTGACGTCGATGGAGTTAAATTAGCCTATCAATATCATGCGAAAGCGTTTTTGCCAGAGGATTGGCAACATTTGGACTTATTCTTTGAAAGTAGCGTCAACTTTTGGCGTTATGGTGATGACAATAATCATGATCGCAATTTTGTTTTAGCGGTTACGCCGGTGTTCCGTTACCCGTTTAGTGAAATCAATGGGAGGCCATTGTCTGTTGAATTTGGTATCGGCGCCGCGTTACTTGATGACACCCAATTTGCGGGCAAGGATGTGAGTACACACTATCAGTTTGAAGATAGATTAGGTCTAGTTTATAGTTTAGGGAAAGCCAATATAGCACTGCGTTACATGCACTATTCTAACGCTGGCTTTAAAAAGCCAAATCCAGGTCTGGATTTCTTGTCATTGTCCTACTCTAGCTACTTTTGACCACCCCAATTCACGCCGTTGTATTACTGACGTTAATAGCAAAAAAGCGCGATTCTTGATATCGCGCTTTTTTGCTCATGATTCTATTTCGTTTAATCCACTTGATGAGGGATTTTAATCACGGGTCGTTGTTGACAGGTTTGCGTGAGTAAACGCGACAACACATCACGTACAGCGCTCACGTCAAAGTCAATTAATGACACCTCTGGAGATTTAACTTTTCCACTTGCAACATCGTTAAGCAGTTGCTGGCCCATAAAACACAATCTCTGCTGCGCGCACAAGCTATTGGCAAGCCACGCACCAGCCACCGAAACGACGCCGATATTTGGCGCCTTCTCAAACAGCAATCGCTCGGGGATCTCGCCAAAACCATTTAAACACACAATGCGACCACAGAATCGTAAACGCTGTAAATCTTGCAAAAAGGAGGCGCCACCTTGGGTGTTTAGCACACAATCAAAACCACCATTACCAACTTCGCGTTTGACTTGTTCACAGATATTGTTTTGTTCACAATCAAATACGAAATCCGCACCTAACGACAGTAGCCGTCTATGATGAGACTTTTGCGCGAACGCAAAGACCTGAGCGCCTCGCATTTTAGCGTATTGAATAGCGAAGTGCGCCACGGCACCTTGTGCACTATTGATAGCAAGCGTATCGCCTTGTTGTATTTGCAATTTTTCTATTGCTAACAGCGCGGCCATACCCGCATTTGGCAATGTCACCGCAGTTTCGCTGCCGACAGAATCAGGGATTTCAGAAACAGAATGATTTGGGATGACCGCGTATTCACGCAACATGCCTTGCTGCGACAAACACACATTGAATACGACGCGAGATCCTTTTGCAGGAAAAACGCCTTTGGCCGCTTTCACCACAGTGCCAACCGCATCAAGGCCCAAAATGTGAGGATATTCCCACTGTTCAAAACCATCTCGAGCGAGTTTTGCGTCCAAATGATTTAGTGCAACATATTCAATGGCAACCAGTAATTCATTGTCGCCGGGTTCGGGCATCACGTGTTCGGCCTTTACCAGTTCTAATTGTGGACCACTTTCTACAAGCTCAATTGCGTACATCTTTGTGTTAGCTGATAACATGATGTTCCTGTTTCTTACCTATTTGCCGACTTAGTCCTGCGGCTGTTACTCAAGTTGTGCCGATATGTTCCGTTCGTTAACAACTCTTGCATATTTTGCTATTAAATCATTTGCGAACGAATGCAACAAGCGCCGTTAAAAGAAACCTGACGAATGACCTATACATTAAAAGATCGCTAAACCTCAGATAAATCCTAGGGTTGCAGTAGTTTTTTGCTATTATTAGTGCCAGAATCGCATCAATGTTTTGCGCTATTGTGTATAGGTTAGGTAAGTATGGATACAACCAGTCGTCTCATCATGCTGCTTGAAGTCGTCGAGCAAGGCTCTTTTTCAAAAGCCGCTGAGCTTCGAAATATCGATCGTTCGGTGATTTCGAAGCAAATAAGTAAGCTAGAGGAAGACTTAGGAGTCAGGCTACTCAATCGCACCACTCGTTCCTTTTCCTTGACAGCCGCTGGAGCGGAGATGGTGAAAAAAGCCGCCGAGCTGCGAATGTTGCTACAAGATACCGTCCAAATGGCCGAAAACTATCACCAAGAACCGAGAGGATTGCTGCGCATCACGGCCGCCAACTACATTGGCAAGCACTACCTCATGCCCGTTATCAACGATTTTCAGAAACGTTTTCCACAGGTCAATGTCGAGCTTCGACTTGACGATCGAGTTGTTGATATTATCTCTGAGGGTTTTGACATCGCATTTCGTATTGGTGAGCCACGAGACTCGTCGCTTGTCGCGCGTAAACTCGCGAGGATCCGCATGCTCATCTTGGCGACACCAAAGTTTATCGACATTTACGGTGAACCAAAAACAATGGATGACTTAGCTGAATTGCCAGCCGCGGTATATACCAACTCGCACATTCGCTTTGAATCCATCAGTTACATTGACAGTAATGGTGAGCCGAAAGAGCAAGTGATCAACCCCGTATTTCGTTCTAATGATGGTGAAACGTTACTCGCAAAAGTGCTTTCGCATACCGCGTACTTTACGACGCCTGCGTTTTTCTTCTCCAAACACATTGACGCCAACAACCTCGTTCCAATGCTCACTGACGTACACCTTCCTGATTTCAGTGCGATGTATGCCGTTTACCCACATCGAGATTTGCCAGTACGAACGAGGCTCTTTTTAGATGCAGTGCGCCATTATCTAGGCGATGATATACCGATTTGGGAGCAAAACATTCCGGGTCTCGATACTATGTATCGACCCAAATAAGGTTGTTGTATTTAACCTCAAATACACTATAGATAAGTTCACTTATTTCGCTTTCAAGGTGATGGGGTTGCCTTCAATGCCTGCGTAAAACACCATGATTTCTGCAGCTTCTTCACCAATGCTGCGGCCAAAGTGCCATGTGTCGATTACTTCAACGATAGGGTCTCCTGGATTTAAAATCAGCACTTCACCACTTTTTTTCTCAACGTGTAGTTTTCCTTTCAACAGCACACCTGCATTGATCACTGGATGTTGATGAAGTGGCAGTGTCGCTCCTGCTGCAATGGTGAACTTCAATATCTGAATTTCAGGTTGACCCTGTGGATAAGCAGGGAGTACTGTGCCATCCCAACTGTGTGTGGACTTAACAATTTCAGTAACCTGTATGGGCGCTTCGGCTAAACACAATGGAGACAACAACATTGCACTTAAGATAGCGACAAGCCCCGTTGTGGCGGTTAGGTCGTTCATTGGATTTGCCCTCCTTGATTTGAAATGACCACGACAGTGTACGTTAAAAAATCAGATGATTCATTGCGTTACTACAGATAACTTTGTTAGCCTGCGCTTAGCAACGATTTTAAATTACTCTTGATGATTTCATTATCCTCCGACCAAATTGTCGACCTTTTCTTTCGATTTGCAGCTGTTGGGCAGTTATTCGTTCTTGTTATACTCGCGTTTAAACAGACAAGCGTATTGCAGCGATGCGCTCAAAGTTTGTTAATCGTGACCGCGATTTCCTATCTTTTACTGACAGCCCCAATTGCAGACCATCACTACGGACTTTTTCGACGTCCACTGTTACTTTTTACGGATTTAAGTGCTACGGCAATTTTGCTATTCGCTTACACGCAGCTAAAACCCGACCTTCCCTTTTCTCGTTATCCTAAATGGGCAACTTGGACGCTCGTTTTCTGGTCTATTTTGATGTGCTATTTCTTTCTATTCACGACCGCAAACCACCCACTGCATGACATAAATCACGCGGTCGGTTTGATTCTATTGATAAGCACCCTATTTTTGGGGATATCAGGTTACCAAGATGATTTAATCGATGCTCGCAGAAAGTTTCGGCTTATGCTAGTCCTAGGCTGCGCACTATATATGGGGATCTTAACCGTTTTCGAATTATCGATTAGTAGTATTAAAGATCATTGGCTATTTAGCCTTTGCAACTCCGCCTGTGTACTTGCAGCCACCAGTTTTTCCGTATTATATAGAGTAAAGCGCACCGAAATTGCGGTCGAGTCGTCACAAGAAAAGGTCACATTCCCGCCCTGCCCCCCGCAAACAATCCGATACTATCAGCGCTCCAGACTTTAATGGAATCCGAGTTTTACACGCGTTCAAATCTTACGATTACGTTGCTTGCGGATGAACTTGGAGTACCACAACATCAACTCAGGCAGCTGATTAATCAATCGTTGGGATATAGCAACTTTTCCCATTTCCTAAATAGCTATCGGATCCCTGCTATTTGCGCTCAATTACAAGACCCGAAATTTAAACAGACACCTATTCTAACGTTAGCCCTAAACATGGGATACGGTTCCATTGCGTCGTTCAATCGAGCGTTCAAGCAACAAATGAAGATAACGCCGACAGAATTTCGTGATCAATTTTAAAATTGCGCAGCTTTTTTCATTTTTGATAAGACTATTTTCATTCAATTCATAAAGATAGCGCTAAACATTATGAATATGGATGGAACACATGAAACACTTTAAGAAAACCATTTTCTTGCTTGTCTTGTTGATTATTGGGTTGTATTTAAAACCAATTTACGGTTTTTACAGCCACAAAGAAAAACTACCGATGCCACTTTGGGGCTGGCTCGAACTAAAGGGTAACCTCCCGAAAAACGCCGAGTTGTATGACGGACGCTATCAATCCGTTGCCACACAATCACTTGACCTACTTGCACAGCACCAAAAGGATATCCAGGCGCCCGGTATGACCGTATCTATTGCGATAGACAATCATCGAGTTTGGAGCGGGGCAATTGGCTGGGCCGACATTGAAACACAACAACCCATGACCACAACAACGCAATTTCGCATAGGGAGTACGTCTAAAGCACTTACCTCGGTTGGTCTTGCGCAGCTCATAAAAGCAAACCTAATTACGTTAGATACGCCGCTTGATGCAATCTATCGTGATTTGCCAAATCCTCTGTGGGCGAATATGACACCACGCCAACTTGCCTCACACATGGCAGGTATCCCACACTATGGAGAAAACACGCAATTAAGTGGTTTGCTTGCCAGCATCAGACTTGACCGTCACTTTGACGATGTGCATGACGCAGTTAGCCTTTTTAAAGACAGTGAATTACTTTTTGAACCCGGTGAGCGGTTTGAATATTCAAGTTTAGGGACGGTTTTATTAAGTGATGTGATGCAAGTTCGTGCAAACATGCCATACCAACAGTGGATGCAGCAATCTGTCATTGACCCTTTGCAGTTAACCAATACGGCGACAGAGTATGAAGTGCGTAATCAAACTGCACAACATCTCGCCACATTTTATTGGCATCCGAAAGCCACTCCCGCCTCTTTACGTGTTTGGCGCGATGTTGATTTAAGTCATCGCCTTGCCGGTGGTGGTTGGATTTCGACATCCGAAGATCTAGCAACATTAGGACAAAGTATGTTGCAAGACGAGTTTATCCCGGCATCCATACGAGACCAATTTTGGTCGCCTCAAACGTTAAACAATGGCCAAGTGAATCCACAAAATTACGCTATCGGCTGGCGAAAAGGTCAACTTGATTTAGGTGCTGAAATTGGGTTGGTTGATTACTATCATCATGGTGGGGTATCACGCGGCGCGCAGTGCTTTCTCGTTGTGGTCCCCGCTTTTCAACTTTCACTCGCTATAAACACCAATGTAAAAACAAATCATTTCCATGACTTTGCAAAAATCACGACACCGATAGTTCAACTGTACGCGAACCAATATATTCAATTAAACCAATCATTAAATTAGATTTTTGTGGAAAAACAGAATGCTTTTTAAAAAAAGTGTGTTTCGATGATGACTTTTATTAATTTTTGCGCGTTTTTTGTACAAAACCTCTCGACATTAGAAAAATAACGCGTATAGTGGAGGTCGTTTGAAGATGTCTGAGTTATTTGTTGTTCGCTATATTCTGTTTTACTAAATAAAACCTAAATCTAGCTACATTTGTAAAATTCAAGTCTACACCAAACATAATTTTTTAATTATTTATTATAGGTTTATATTTATGTCTAAGTTAACAGGTACAGTAAAGTGGTTCAACGAGTCAAAAGGCTTTGGTTTCATTTCTCAAGATAACAACGGTGGCGACGTATTCGTTCACTTCCGTGCTATCAAAGGCGACGGTTTCAAAACTCTAGCTGAAGGCCAAAAAGTAAGCTACTCAACTTCTCAAGGCGCTAAAGGTTTACAAGCTGACGACGTAGAAGTTATCTAAGCTTACCAAGCCCTGATTGTGCGGTGTTTTCACCGCACAAATGTTCTATTTTCTTCGTATGTCTCTAAGCCTAAATCCATCAAGCCAATCTATTAAAGTCCACGTTTAAACTATCTCTTTTTACTCACACTACGCACACCTTAGATCACGCAAGTTCGTCAATACCTTCAATCAAGTAATGGTTACTTACCGAACCTTCTGTTCGTGCTTTTAAATGTGGTAAATAATCAGGATCGTTCATAAAATCAATTGCCGCTTGCTTTGATGGCCATTGAATGATGATTCTGAGCGCAGGTGTGTCACCCTGACCTTCCAATCGCTCATGACTGGATGTTCGAGCAATGTATTTTCCGCCATATTGAGCAACTAGACGATTTGCAGGCGCAATGTACTCTGGTATCCAACTATCACTTGTCGGTGTTACATCTAAAACTGAATAATAAGCCATTTATGTCTCCTTAGAATAATTAAACTTCAGATTGAATTGAGCGAGCAAAGCCACCGAAAGGCTTTAGCCATAAAGGTGCTAATGCACTATGTCGTGCACGCAGATCTTCGGGTAATTCCCCTAAATGAACCATACGAGTAGGTGTCGCTGCCGCAACCCAACGTTCGGCAAAAGTATCCCAGTTACTGACATGAATATGGGCAGAGTCCACATCCGCAAAGCGTTCATACACCAACACATCCCCTTCGTCAGAAAGGTAATATTGATAGTTTAATGTGCCTTTTTCTTCGCGCGTTTTGGCAACTATCTCCGACATAACGGCCTCGAATTCAGCTTTCTTACCCTGACACAGTTTTGCCTCAACAATCCAACCAATATTCTCAAACATATTTTTCTCCTACACCTTAGTTGTGGTGTGGGACTAGCATAGTAAATAAACAAATAATTGATAATATCGATTTAAAAACAATCAGTTTTTACTTATTGTAAATAATTAACCTATTCAATCGATGCGTCCATATGCTTATTCGCGTTCTATTTAGTCATTCGCAAACAATACATGCCTCTGCGCAATCGAGCTATTTGCCTCTCATTCACTTGGCGGGGTAATATTTGCAATCAAATCAAGCGTTATCTCACCGAAACGACTCAACATGAGTGATTGAGCTTCAGCCATTACACCACTTAAAGATTCATTGATTGCTTTTTCAATCAGGCATTCGGTGTGCTCGTCAGATAGCCCAATCGTAAATATAGTGGGTTCACCAAGCGCTCGATGAATATCCAACAAGGTTATTTCTGACAATTCGCCAATCAACGACCACCCACCGTTATGTCCTTTAACAGAAGTGATATAACCCGCTTTTTTTAAAAGCGCCATCGTCCGTCTAACCACCACAGGATTAGTGTTGAGCATCTTTCCCATTTCTTCTGAAGTCACAGCACGACCAAGATGAGACATGTGTGCCAATGCATGTAATACCCGAGATAACCGACTGTCTTTTCTCAAAATACGCTCCAATAACGTGAATTAGACACAGTATATCAAGAAACTTTTAAAGTTACATGTATTGCAAAGCACAACATCATGTAACTATAATTGTTACATTAATTAATATGTACAAAAGAGAGCGATTAGATGAACAAAGATGAAATAGTCCAAGCGTTTGATGAGATGGCACCGAACTACGACACACAATGGAGTCGCATGGCCCCGATTACCAATACGTTGTATTTTTTTATGGAGTCCTTATTAAAAAATCGACCAAAGAACGCTTCTATACTTTGTGTTGGTGCGGGTACTGGCAGAGAAATTGCGCATTTAGCACAACGATTTCCTTCGTTTCGTTTTACCGTTGTAGAACCAGCTAAAAACATGATGGAACGGTGTATTGAAATGACGAAAGAATTGGATATATATGAACGCTGTACGTTTCATTGTGGTTTTCTAGATAGCTTAGGTGAATCAACTCGTCATGACGCTGCAACCAGTTTGTTGGTTTCTCACTTTCTAATGGATATGCAAGCTCGTAGTGATTTTTTTGCGCAAATTGCGCTGCGATTGAAACCTCGAGGCTTGTTGATAAATGCCGACCTAACCGCAGACACAAGCGACACCCGCTATGCAGTTTTACTGGATTTCTGGATCACACTGATGATGAACGCGGATTTATCACAAGAACTTATCGACAAGGCAAGACAGGCCTACACCACGGATGTGGCAATTTTATCCCGAGACTCGTTAAACGAGTTGATGATGAAATCGGGTTTTGAACACCCAACGACGTTTTATCAAGCAGGCATGATCCAAGCACAATTCGCTATCAAGCCTAACTAAGTATCAGGGCTATTAAGGCAACAATCGTAGGCGGTGAGTGACCAATCAGTTGTTGCCCTATTCCTCGTTTTCGCCAAGCCAGACTAACGCAAACCCTTTAGGATAGAAGATGCCACCGAGACATTGAGTCATTCGCCCAATCTCTCGAATTAGATTGCCATTGCGCTAGTACTTAAAGAGCCCCAATTTAGTCACGATGCCTTTTTCTAGTTCGTTTAACTGCGCCACCGTTTTCTCGAGTTGTTCAGTTTGCGCACTCAGAGCCCTTGCGCCATGGTTAATTTTCTCCATAGTATTGAGGACTCCTTGCGTGACATGGCTTTGTTCTTCGGAACTCGATGCTACGCGTTCATTCATCAAATTAATTTCATCCACTTGTAGCGCTATCGAGCTGAAGATAGATTGGCTAGTACGGCTGGTTTCCATCACATTGGCGCTCACTTGCTTACTTTGGGATGTGGCTTCCACACACTCAGTGGCATTCTGTTGCAGTGCACTTATGATAGCTTCGATTTCGGTAGTCGATTGGTGTGTTTTGCTTGCCAGTGCACGGACTTCATCTGCAACAACCGCAAACCCTCGTCCTGATTCACCCGCCCGTGCCGCTTCAATTGCGGCATTAAGTGCCAATAAATTAGTCTGCTCTGCAATACTTTTTATCACATCCAGTACTTGGCTAATTTCGGTGCTTCTACGTTCCAGCTGCGCAACAACCGTGGAGGTGTAGTCCAACTTGTCTTCAAGTGCATGTAGCTGGCCATCATTTTCGTTCATGCTTGACGCACCTTGCTTACACAACGTTTGTACTTGCGTTGTTTGATAGGCCGTTTTACTCGCCACTTCAGCAATCTCTTTGGTGGCATCCGTTAATTGTGTTAAAGAATCTGTCGCACTTTCCGTCAAGTCGTATTCTTGTTCAGCCTCCTTTTTCGAATTGAGTGTCGCCTGTTTAACGTGCTGAGCAATGATTTCAAGTTCATGGGACGTTGCACCTAGTCCTTGAATGATTTTCTGGACTTGCTCTATGAATCGATTAAACCCTTGGGTTAAATGACCGATTTCGTCTGACGAGTGATAGTCTATGCGTTGCGTTAGGTCACCTCCACCCGCGGCAAGTTTTTTAACTAGGCTATTTACACTGACAATTGGGTTTACGACCAGCATGCGGATCACTCCAAGGACAACAAACCCAAGCACCGCGAACAATAAACCCAAGGTGATAACCATGGAAAGCAACGCGCTCCTGATACTGTTCGCCAGATTTTGTTTGCTGTAGACAATGGCAATGTGGCCGATATCTTTGTCTTGATAGCGTAAATTCAACTCGTGCACTTGCGCAAACTTCGCTGGCGGCGTTTGATTGTGAATTTCCCCAAGCAGAATGTTACGATGATCGAACACGCTGATTTCAGCAATATCAGGACTGGAGCCAAATGCGTTCAGGATTTGCTCAATCAGCGGTTTATCATATGAAAAAACCGGTTCAGATAAAATAACGTTCACTTGTTCATTCAGTGCCGCTACGTTTGTGTCAAAGCGCGCAATTTCATTTCTCTGCAGTAAAATGTAATTCACGGCGAGAACCGCGATAAACACCACCACCAAGCCAATAGCAAGCGCCATAGATATTTTGTATTGTAGTGACTTCATCATTATTGAACGCCTTCTTCAAGAGGATTAAACCAAAGTTCTTTGCGAGTTAGCGGTGTGTTTGCGCTCAGTGCAGGATTGTCAATGGATAGGATTAATCGTTCACTCAAGTGCGCTTTTGAAAGAACCGTTTTGACTTGATTATCACCAAAAAACATCGCGTTAAATGTGCCATCGTTCACCATCTCGTTAAGTGAGTTTTCGAGTGCAACTGCGAGAGTGGTATTGCCCTTCGATACGAAAAAATACAACGGTGCGGTGTACTTAATCACCAGATAGGGATCCACGGTCAGCCCTAAATCAGCGTGAGACACTATTTCATCCCATGGTTCGTTCACTCCTCTTGGAAAATAGTCAAATCGACCCCCTTCGAGCATAGGAAACAAGTTGGGGTATTTGAGAGTCGTGACCACAGGTAAGTGATTGGCTTTCAATATCGCGGTGTCAGGCCATGTTTTTCCCTGTCCCGCTGAGAATTTTTTAAGGTCATTAAGTGAGTGCACTTGTCTAAAAAGATGCTCATTTTGCTTAGTGACAATCGCCACGCGCATCCCAAGCAAACCTCGAAACAAAGGGATATAGACCGCTTGATATTCTTGTTCAAGCTCTTTTGACGTCATGCTCCACATAACATCCAACTGACCCGTTTTCACGTCATTTAAAATACGTGCATTTGAGATGTCCTTATCGCTTTCATAGGGGTGCGTGTAATTCAGATGCGCTCGTTCGAGCGCCTTTACTAGCAGTTTGTGTGGTAGTGAGTTGTCTTGTGAATAGCTTTGCAACTTTATTGGCTGTGCCGTAACACATAAGCTCATCATTGCCGCAATTAGCGAGAGTATGGTTTTCATAGGCTGTATATTTATTATTCTTTTCAGGGCACGTTACGACTGTTTTGAAGATTGCTCAATGAATTCTTAATTGCATACGTATTCATAAAAATGAAACGCGACCCCCTATTCGATTAAAGGTTATCGCAAGTAAGATAACCCCAGAATTAGAGCGTCATTCTTTAACCGCCAAAAATTGCAAATAGCTAAATAAATCAATTCATTATTAGAAATTTTTTGTTGTTCGTAACACAAAATCGCTTCAAGTTTCGTCATGACCAATTATCGCAGCATCAATTACCACGTCGAAACATTATGCAATTGCCATTTACCGTAAATCTACAACTGATTGAATCTAAAGGAATAGAGACATATTCATTACTGGCACAAGTCGTCCCCAATACAGTACAGATTTTCACCTTCTTTTATTTGCGAATTATTCGCATTTGTATTAGCATGCGCAAAAATCACATAATCAAACTGACTCAGGCTCAATATGACTCATCAAAGATTCAAGTTAAGCGCGCTATTTATTGCAACTTCAGCAATTTTCTCCACTCCTACTTTTGCAGATGAAGCAAAGGATCAAGATATTGAGAAAATCGCGGTGCTTGGCGATAAACCAAGTAATTATTTAGGCATTGAAGCACAGACTGCCTCCAAGCTTGGTATCGCAATTAAGGATACACCGCAATCCGTCCGAGTCGTGACTCGCGCCTTGATGGACGACTTTTCATTAGATGACGTAAATCAAGTACTTGAAACGACCCCAGGCATCTCGGTAGAAAAAATCGAAACGGATCGCACCTATTACAAAGCCAGAGGTTTCGATATCACCAATTTCCAAGTTGATGGTTTAGGTCTTCCACAAGAACGCGGTTCATTGCAAGGTACACTCGACACGGCAATCTACCAACGCGTAGAAGTTGTGATGGGCGCAAATGGCATGATGACAGGCGCAGGCAATCCATCGGCCACCGTAAACTTTATCCGTAAACGCCCAACCGACAATGCCCAAGCAAGCCTATCACTCACGGTGGGCTCTTGGTCAAACCGTCGTATCGATGCCGATGTGTCTGGCCGCATTAATGACGCTGTCGCCGCGAGGGCTGTGGTTGTAAGTCAGGTTCGCGACTCCTATTTGGACCGTTATAGTGTTAACCGGAATGTGTTCTATGGCATCACCGAGTTTAATCTGTCAGAAGACACCACGTTAACCACGAGCATAACCTACCAAAAGAATGATGCGGATAGTCCTCTTTGGGGTGCCTTACCTCTTTTCGATTCAGAAGGTAACGCAACCAATTTAGACGTTTCAACATCCACTGCATCCAATTGGGCATTTTGGAACAACACATCCAAACAAGCCTTTGTAGAACTTGAACACTACCTTGGCGGTGATTGGACCCTTTTCGCGCGTTATGCACATGCGCAAACAGAGCAAGATTCAGAACTGTTCTATGTCTATGGCACACCTGATGCCAAAACGGGTTTGGGATTAACCGGTTATGCAAGTGACTATCAACTAGAAGACAAGCAAAACCTTTTTGATGTATACGCACAAGGCAGCTTCGATCTCTTTGGTCAGAACCACTTGATTGCAGCTGGCGCAAGCCAAGCCAAAATGGCCTACAACGAACAGTCTTTGTACGACTTTACAACAGGCAATGGTTTCCCTGCGATGCCAAACCTCAGCACGTGGGATGGTTATGCGCCGCGCCCCACACTTGTCGATGGTATAACTGGTTCACAAATTGATAGCCGTCAGCGCTCAGAGTATGTGTCTGTTCGCTTTTCCATTCGGGACGATTTGAAACTCCTTACTGGACTTCGCCATACGGATTGGGAAACAGTCGGAGCGGCGTATCAAGTCAACAAAGGACGTGAAGACAGTGACACCACTCACTATTTAGGGGCGATATATACTATTAATGAAGATTTAAACGTGTATGGCTCGTACACTGAAACCTTTGCTCCGCAATTTGAACAAGGCCTTGATGGCAATGCTCTTTCACCGATTGAAGGCGACACACGTGAAATAGGCTTAAAAACCGAGTTTTTCAACGATAACTTGATGTTGAACATCGCCCTTTTTGACGCTGAACAACTGAATATTGCCGTAGCCGACGTCGAAAATTCAACACCCGACAATTCCGTTTACAAGGCAGCACCTGGTATTCAATCGAGAGGTTATGAAATTGAGCTCAGTGGTGATTTAGGGTTTGGCGTAAGTGCAAACCTCGGTTACACCTACACGAATATTGACGTTGCCGATTCCATTGATGCCGGCAACACAGAAGCTGAACTTGTTAAAAACTATACGCCCAAACAAGTATTTAAGCTTGCGGCTAAATACGATGTAGCGGCGTTAGAAGGGTTAACCTTTGGTATGAACATGCGTTGGCAAGATGACATCAGTCGCGTGCAAGTTCAATCACCCCGGGTTGTGACCGAGCAAAAGGCGTATGCCTTAGTCAATTTCATGGCGAGCTATCAAATTTCGCCAACGGTTGACCTTACGTTTAACGCGAACAATGTATTTGACAAAAAATACATTAACTCACTTTATTGGGCGCAAGGTTTCTATGGTGCACCACGTAATTATTCATTAACGCTTAATTGGGCACTGTAATCGTGCCTTAGTTGCACCGTATTTTGCGTGTTATGCCAATCACCGAACTCGGTGGTTGGCTTTTTAAGGACGTCACCGAATGAAAAAAACACTGCACCTTTGGCACCGGTATTTGGGTCTTCTTGTTGCCATTCCTCTTTTAGTCATTTCCCTGACTGGCAGCGTACTTGTGTTCAAAGAAGAAATAGATCACTGGCTAATGCCCGAGTTGGCGAAAGTCGACGCACAAGTGGGTGCCCGCCTTCCCTACGACCAATTACGTACTTTGCTTACGAATCGGTTTCGACATTATGAAATTGGCAGCTGGGAAATCTTTGACGATGGACACACGGCTGACCGCATCTATCTGATAAAACACGGGACACTTGATTGGTATAAGGTCTATCTCGATCAATATCAGGGCACTGTCCGCTCAGAGCCCGTCCCCGTTAATTTCTATCTAACCGACTGGTTGCTAGACCTTCACTATAAATTTCTGATTGGTGAAACTGGACTTTGGATAACCGGAGTAGTCTCAATCATCTTATTGTTTATGGGCATTTCCGGACTCGTGATATATCGACAGTTTTGGAAAAAGTTCTTTAGTTTGCGGCTGAACGTAAAACGCACCGCATTTTTTAGCGATCTTCACAAGCTCACGGGCATTTGGTCAGCTCCTATCCTTTTTGTCCTCGGCTTTACCGGTGCGTATTGGAACATTTCGGAGATAATTCATCATCAATTTGAGCATCATGATGAAGAGAAGGTGGTAACTGGGCCGCTATACAATCAAGCACTTTCACTCGATGCAATGGCAAAAAATGCGCAAACGCAAATGGGGGGATTTAGAGCAACGTATTTACTTTTCCCATTTGAAGAAGGTCGTCAAATTACTTTCTTTGGTGAAGTCGGCAACATTGGCGTGCTTTCAAGTGAATATTCATCGACCGTCACGTTCAACAAGGACACCGGAGCACTTGAACCGAACTTTGATATTCGCGAAGCACCTGTCTTTTTCACGGTGGTTGATAGCTTTCGGAAACTGCATTTTGGTTACTTTGCAGGGTTTCCCAGTAAAATGATTTGGTGCTTAATTGGATTAACACCTCTCATCTTTACGATTACTGGGTGTTACTTATGGCTGAGACGCAGAAAGCCACAACAAAGTCGCAAGCAAGTGCCTTTATCAGCACAAATGTAAACATCATTTTAGCGGCTCGTCCAAGGGCCGCATTCCATGATATTCCCGCACAAACCTCATACTACAATGATTATGTTACAAAAAGAGACACAAGAAGCTTAAAAAACTTTTCGCCCTCCTCAAGATATGATATTTTTGTTAACGCTATTTATACACTGTAAATACAGGGATTTAATTTACTTAATTTAATATTTCAAACTTTATAACATCCATTGTTTTAGGTAAGGTAACAATGTAATGCGAAAGTTTGGCGTTTTAGCATTGAGGGAGCCATGCAATCACCCGAAGAGTATGAGGTCACACTTAGGATCCATACCATTATTAAAGAGCTGAAAGCCAGACGAGGCTATACCAAAAAGAAAATCAGTGAGCTGCTGGGGATTGGCTTAACCACGTTAGATGACCACCTCAATGGCACTAGTTCTTTTCGCTTAGGTACACTCATTAAATTTGCTCAGATTAGTCGCACACGTTTAGGCGACATTCTTGAAGGCACAAAAGAATTTGATCAGGAATTAAAAAAGGACACCCAACATGAAGAAGCAATCGAACCTATCAAAAGCCAAAACTCTTAATAATCTCTTATCATCACAAGTATGTGGTGGTTCTGGCGGACACAAAGGTACAGATCCAGCGCAAGTAAATGCCCCCGTAATGGCTGAAATCCCAACGCCTCCGAAAGTAATAGATAAGTTAGGTCTTTAGGCTTGGGAAGGATATATGAATTCACTGAAAAATTTGATTTTACTGGCTATTATATTTGGAGCAATAGGCGCTACCTATCTTTACTCAGACTTGATTTTACTACCTTTTTTTATTTTACTTCTACTTCTGATGGCTACATTCAACAAAGACGAATTTAACTTTACGTATTTAATAAAAGTAATTATTGCGTTCACTATAGTTGAATCACTCCTTGGCCTGACTATATTCAAGTTAATAACACACAAACCCGGCTTCATCCAGAACTCTATAATTTTCACCTCTCATTTGATAATTGACATACTAATCGCATATTTCATTTCAAATAGAAAAAGCATCTGCCTAAAATACATAAAAAACATTTCTATAGAAACTAAAAAGGAAATTTTTGAAAAATCTCTTCTTGATGCACCTCTATTAGGTGTCTATCTTCTATTTTGCATAGTAGATACTTTAGCACTTTTAGAAAATCTTTTGAGGCATTTAGACAAAATTGGCTTTCCGGCTGAGGCGGCTAGTAAATTCAGTGATTTTCAATTTTTATATAATAATTATGAATATATAAAATACGCTTTACTATCATTAGTTTTACTTTTATTTATTTCTCTTTTCATTAGAAAAGCAACCTCAGGATCTCAACTTCTACATCGGAGGTAGATTACAGAAAAAAACTGAAATGCAAACCTGTGAAGAGCTAGAAGTCACACAGCGCGTTCGTGAGATAATCGATGAGCTTAAAGCAAGACGCGGTTACACCAAAAAGCGCGTGTGCGATTTATTGGGCATTGGTCAATCCACCTTAGATGATTATCTTAATGGTAAATCGTCTTTTAAACTCGATACGTTGATCAAGCTCTCTCAAATTAGTCGCTTAAGTCTTTCTGATATCGTTGAAGGGACTAAAAATTATGACCGTCAATTGCACGAAACCAGCGATTTAAAAATCAAGCAACTTATCCGTAAAGGTATCGAGCTGAGCTTTATTGTTCTACTCGGTTCTATGATTGGGGCTAATTTCCTATTGCTAGTCATTCCTCTACTAGTCGTGTTTACCTTTTTATCAAGGAAGGAACCTCACGGCCAACTTTTCTCTGCGTTTATACTTATTCTTTCGGTTTTTGAATTAGGGTTAACCATCCCTTTTGAACGATATATATATGGCCAGTATTCTTCTTTCATACAAAACAGCACGATATTCTCAATCCATTTACTAATGGATATCATTACGTTCGTTTGCATTCGTAATTACCAAACCATCTCTCTATTCATTTTGTATAGAAAGCCTTTAAAGGAACGACTTGTGTACTTCAATACAAGCAGCATACTCAGCCCACTCCTTTTTACTTATCTTATTTTTTGTCTTACCGACGCTATCGCATTAGCAGAAAATTTGATCCGACATTTAGACAAAATCGGCATTAATGACTCTTTTGCAGCTCGATTTTCCCATTGGACTTTCTGGTTCCATCACTATCCAGAGATAAAAACAACGTTAGTCTGTTTTGTTCTTTTCTTACTGTATAGTAATTTGATGCTTCATCGCTCGCCCAAAACAATCTCATTAAGTTAATCACCATGCAAATCCCGGAAGAAATTGAAGTCACACAACGTGTTAGAGAAATTATTGATAACTTAAAAGCCAAACGCGGCTACACGAAGAAACGTGTGTGTGATTTGTTGGGGATTGGTCAATCCACCTTAGACGATTATCTTAATGGCAAGTCGTCTTTTAAACTCGATACGTTGATCAAGCTATCGCAAATTAGTCGTTTAAGTCTTTCGGAGATCGTTGAAGGGACAAAAGAGTATGATTATCAACTGAAGACGTCTGAAGAGTTCAAACTGAAGGAGATTGCACGTAAGGGAATAGAACTTAGTTTAATTATTCTCGTTGCAATGTCTTCTGGCGTTTACTACCTAAGCTTTTTTGTCCTTGCGCTAATCGCGGTTTATTTTTTATCTAAAAAATCCTTAGGATCACAGTTTATTATTTTAACAATTGTCGCATCTACAATTATTGAACTGGGGTTTACTATCCCATTCAAGCTATTCATATACAATCAATATTCAGGATATTTCCAGAACAATACTATATACTCCATACACTTAATAATGGATTCAATTACTCTTACCTGCATTTGGAATTACCAAACTCTTGCATGCTATTTTCATAAATCTAGATCGTTAAAAGAAATACTGTCTCTTTTTGACAAATGCCATATTCACGCCCCGATGATAGTAGTCTATTTTGCTTTTTGCTTTGTCGACATTGCAGCTATTGTAGAAAATCAAATCCGAAATATGGAAAGACTTGGGCTTGACGAAACGTTGGCCTCTCAGTTTTATCATTGGCAATTTATTTACGACTACTATGCAACTGTCAAAGTTACGCTGATTTGTTGCACGGCTTTTTTACTCATCAGTAACCTGTCCATTATTAAATCAACTCAAAAGCGAGCCTCTGCGTAAGCAGTACCCATAGTCAGCTGGTGCAATTTTGCACCAGCGAGATTCAAAAACACTCCACGACGAACCTGAATGTCTTTGTTAATTTGTATTTGGCGACTACAGAACAACAATCGGGAGACTACAACAATGAGTTTGCTTCTTAAAATAACATCTGCAATTACGGTATTAATATGGAGCACGACAACGCGATGTGCTGAATCAGAAAAGCAAGCAATTGCCTCGCTGTTTACCAACTATATGGCTAAATAGTCGATTCTGAAAATCTCAGTTTTTTCAAAAAACTGAGATTTCCGATTTAGGTGACAACCGTCAATTTATCTAACCCATTAATTCTGTCTCATGCTGACTTTCGCGCTCCAAAGGCATAAAGAACCAGCATAAAATCCAGACGTAAAAAAACCTCAATAGGCTTAGGATTTTTCTCAAGTTTTGCCCGACACCCGCGAAGATTGCGTTTAATTTATCGCCCAATATGCCTCTCAAGCGGTTTAATCCCAAGTGGCCATCATTTTTCATGTGTCCGATGATGGGTTCTATGCCATTGCAGCGCTTGAGTTTTTTCTTACTCGCAGGTGTCACGCCGCGTTTTTGACCTGCAATAAAGACCTCGTAGCGCTCTGCCATATGACCCCGATAACCTCGGTCTACAAAGCAGGTAAACGGATGCACGTTGGCGACGTCTTCGACTATCCTCAAGGTGCGATACAAGGTGTCACCGTCATAAGGGTTACCGTGCATCGCATGACAGCACTGTATAAACTGTTCTTTCACCGTCGTTGCCACGCTGACCTTCACCCCAAACTCGTACGGTTTTGCACTTTTGCCTTTTGCTATGCATTCAACGTGTGGCTCATGCAGTGAGTACAGCTTCGATTTACTGAATTTATCTTGTTTTAACAGTGTTTCAGCTTGCCGGAGTTGAACGACCATCGCCGCTGAAGGGTCGGTATCTAACTTACGAAGAATGTCGCGGAACACACGGCCAAGATACGACTTTTGTTTTTTCAACGCCTTACGCATCCGCTTGTATTGTTTGGCATACGCATAGCGACTGACTGAGTTTGCGACCTTCACACCTGCTCTCGCATAGCTTTGTCGCAGTGTGATACCTGCGTGTTTGGCAAGGTCGACTAGTTTTTTCCAGCATCGTTCAAGCAGTTTACTGTCGGTTGGAAAGCTGATGTTCTTGTCCATCACGGTGCTATCCACCACCACTTCGCGCAAACTACTTTCTTTTACCGCGCCGACTTTTAGTCCGACATCGACGGTGAGCGACAACATTAATTCCGTACCTTGCTCGCCAATTCGCTTGCAAAAACGCACCATAGAACTTGGGTCACACGGCATATGATGGGTAAAAAACTGCATCCCAAAAAAATACTGCCAATAGGGATTTTCACACCACATGGCGACGGCTTTTTCATCCGAAAGCTTATGAATTTGTTTAAGATATTCCAATCCAGCCAGTAATCGAATCGGTTTTCCCAACGCGCCACTATCTGCACTGTAAAGTTGACCAAATTCGGCTTCTAAACGCTGCCAATCAATGGTGTGGGCCAACTTAACGAGTTCATGGTTACAAAGAATCATTGAACATCTCACTAGGCAACAAACTAGTTATGGTCCAATTAAATGATTTAAGTGGTCCAGCTTAAAACTATAACTGTCCCTATATAAAAGATCCCACTGGTTAAAAAGATCAGAATATGGATGTGCAAAATATCGGTCCTTTGAACCAAAGAAATTAGCAGGTTAAACCATTGATGATAATAACCTGAACCACTTAAATCATCATGATGAACCACCTAGTAAATAGCAGTTTCGTAGACTAACAAAGAGCTTAATGCTAAAGATACAAGAGGAAGGTTGCTTGCAAACTATTCGGCTGATGCAAGTATCGCACTGGTGAGTATCATACTGTTCAATTCGATACTTTTAAAAGCACAGTTCTTGAAAGGAGCAACTGCTGTTAACTACCACCTAAAAGGGATAATTATCCATATTAAAGCGCGTTTAACAGGATAATTATCCCTAGACAAAGCAGTAAGCTTAAAACTCAAACTTGAATAACTTTATTTTTAAGGGATAATTATCCGCATTAATGGGCAATTAACGGGATAATAATCCCTAGTGAGTTAAGCATGACAAGTGTAGCAGGCCACAAAAAGCTGTTTCCAAAGCAAAAGAAGATCCTTACTACGTTTGGTGAAGACTTATTTCTCGCCATGAAACGCCGAGAATTCACCAAGTCATTGGTAGCAGAGCGGACAGGGTTAGACCCTAAAACCATCACTAAAGTATTCAACGGCGACCCAGGTGTTGCTATAGGCACGTACTTAAAAGTGATGGCGGTGTTTGGCATGGAAAGTAATTTTGCAGATATGGCTGGGCACGATGAGTTGGGAAGTAAACTTCAAGACTTGAAGTTATTGGAGAAAAAGCGATGAGTCGAGTAACGACTGAAGTTTATGCTTCTTGGTTTCCAATAAAAGAACCTATTTTAGCTGGCCACCTTTTATTTCAGGAAACATCACGAGGTGGCGTATTTAGCTTTGAATACGATAAAGCATTCTTAACATCTCCGTTTCGCATGCAGCTTGACCCGTCACTGACATTAACTTCTGGCGAGCATTACAACGATAGAAGTGATAAGAATTTCCGCGTGTTTTTAGACTCTTGCCCAGACCGTTGGGGCGAGTTATTAATGAAGCGGCGTGCAGCTCTCGATTTTAAAAATGGCCACAGAGAGACCGCCAGAATGACAGCCATGGATTATTTACTTGGCGTTCATGACTCATATCGAATGGGCGGTTTACGATTCAAAACAAAGTCAGAAGGCAATTTCTTAGATGATAATGCTGAGTATGCTGCACCGTCCATGGCGTCACTTAAACAACTAGAATATGCCTCAATGATGATCGAAAACGATGAAAACATTGATAGCGACGAGTATTACCGTTGGCTAAGCATGCTTATTGCGCCAGGCTCCTCATTAGGTGGTGCTCGGCCTAAAGCATGTGTGCATGATGATAACAATGATTTATGGATAGCCAAGTTTCCCAATAGTAACGACACGACAGATGTCGGCGCTTGGGAAATGGTCTGCCATAAGTTAGCCCTTGATTCTGGCATTGATATGTATCCATGTGACATTCAAAAGTTTAACTCTACTCATCACACTTTTATTACTAAACGATTTGACCGAGATAGAGGCCAACGAATACACTTTTCATCAGCCATGACGCAGCTTCAGTACTATGACGGCAGAGGTGAAACAGAAGATGCAAGTTATCTAGAGCTAGCAGAGTTCCTAACCGTAAATGGCTCCCAAACTCAAAAAGATTTAGCGCAGTTGTGGCGCCGTATTGTGTTTAATATTGCGGTATCTAATACCGATGACCATTTACGTAATCACGGCTTCTTGCTAACCAAAAAAGGATGGGCACTGTCACCTGCTTATGATTTAAACCCGTCTATTGATAAGACCGGCTTACACCTAAACATAGATGACATGTCAAATGAGCTAGATTATGGTTTGGCATTTAGTGTGGCTGATTACTTTAACTTGAAAGAATCGGAGGCTAAGAAAATCTATGACGAAGTGATGCTCTCAGTGAATAACTGGGAAGCGATAGCGTCAGATATTGGTATTAGCAGGCAAGAGCAGCTTGGAATGCAAGAAGCATTTAGAGTTTAGAATATTCACAATACTGGTTTTCGAGTTCAAACATTGCATGAGCAGAAAATAGTCATAGATTTCCTTCGTGCGCAACTATCTATATAAAAAAGTAGATAGTTGCGCGTGAAGCGCTCTAGGTGAAACTATCTTTAGATTTACCATCGAGCATAAATAAGAGAGTCGATGTGCCGATAGGTATCTCGCATATTTTCTATGCTGCCTTCAAGCAGCATATCGATAGGCCTTCTTCCTTTAAACTGGCCATTATAGTTTTTCAGCGACATAAAGTTATCGACATTGGCTTGGTTGTTAAATGACATTCGAATCAATTGATAGATGTTTAGAATGTAGCTTAATCGCGTTTGTTGGTCGCGACTAAGCCGAGCTTTCTCTGGCGTTTTCATATAGCGGCCAAGTGTACTTTAGGGAATGGCCAATACGATGGACATTTGAGAGCGGCTACATGACCAAGACTCCATGATCCTGATAACAGCTTTGAATGCCGAAGGCGTAGCATCTGCTAGCATTTCTTTTGTTGGCGCTTTCAAGTCGCGTTGTTCCATGTTTTTTTCTGTCCAATAAGTAGCTAAATATTCATAAGTATAGCTTCAGCTTGACGTTAATAAATGTAAAAGCTGAGTATGTTGATATGGTAGTTATGGTTTGGTTTTCGACGTTTTTGGGGGTGTTTATGGTTTGGATTTCGACGTTTTTGACTCGTTTTATGGGTTGGATTTCAACATATTCGTTTAACAAATGGTTAATTTACAAATAAATTTATCATCAACATTATGACACGAGGCTGTACAGAAAAGATCGTGCAAAATGCAAGACTTGACCCTACCGGCTTTATTATAACCCTTAACCCATGGGAAGAATAGGCACTGAAAAAAAGTTTGAAATAGTGAAGCGCCGCAAGTCTGGCGAACCAGCTTCAGCACTTGCGGCTGAGTTTGGCGTGTCGGAAAAGTCAGTAAAGCGATGGTTTGATGCGTACAAGGAGAGAGGTAAAAAAGGCTTGGACAACAAGTCAACCAAACCCAAAAAGTCACCCAATAAGATTTCGAAAAATATGGAACGAATGGTTTTGGAGTTCAAAGAAAAGCACACCGAGTGGCGACCCGCAACCATAGCTAAAGAACTAAAAATGCAGGGGTTTTCAATTTCCCACCCCAAAGTAAAAGATATTTTGATTAAGCATAAAAAACATGCCATCTGGGGTAAGAAAGGCAACAAAGAATGGTTTCAATGGTTAACCAAGCCCGAAGCTTAATTTTGTTTTTCACTAAGCCATGTCAGAATATCAGCAATACAATATCTGTTAGACCTGCCAACTTTATACATTGGCAATTCTCGGCGACTTGCCATATCTTCAATGGTTCTGTGTGACAGACCAACCAGTCGCGCAATTACCTTGCAGTCGACCAGTTGGTCTACACCGTATGATATGCCATCAATACAGATGGTCTGGTTAGAGTGGTTCATATTGTTATCCCTTATGATGTGATGGCTGTATTTATATGCCAACAACCCGCTGGTCTACGCCGGAATATCAAGTTGAATGCCGTAACATATGTGGATGAATTGGGAATGGTAGCCCAGCCGTTTCACCAGCACGTTTAATCATCTTACGCACGGTATCTGCTACTAATGGACCTTTGCGTTCGGTGATGAAGACGTACTGAGTGTCAGGGTAATCACGTTTCAGTTTACGCAATGCGCGGATGCTCTGACCACTCAACGGATGCACACTAGCAACACCATTCTTTAATCGGTTCACATGAATCAGACCTTGGGTTAAATCAACCTGTGACCATTTCAGGTTTACCAGTTCCGACACACGTAAAGCGTGATGGTAAGCAACCATGATGATGGTACTGTCACGATGACCGTGGCGACCGACCGATTTGGCTGCTTTGCTGATGCGCTCAATCTCTGATGATGTTAGATATTCACGTTCACGAACATCTTTATATTTGCGGGTATTGATAACTTTCGAGTTTTCGGTGTTTGGGGCGGGGTTTCTGTAATCTTCTAAGTTGCTGATATTACTCATCTGGCTCTCCATAACTTTCGAGATTATAGGTGATAACTGGAAAGATTTATACGGTTATGAGGATTGCTAGTAATGCTGAAGTTGGTGTAAAACTGTGATGATGGGTAAAAGTGATGTCCCGGATCCCTACGGGATCCGGGCAAAGGTGCGACTATATTGCTGGTTACCCTAGAAGGAATTTGATTACATCAGACTTGAATAGTTCTACATCAAATCTCTTCACTTTTTTGGGCAATGAATCAAAGCATGGTAGTGACTCTATTAGTTCGTTTTTTAGCAACTTTAAAGCTTCACTATCGGATGCCTTAACAAACGCTTCATACGATTCATTGTCGAGTTTTATGTCAAAGGTAAACGTGTTATTTACCTCTTTTGTACTTCCATCAAGTAGTGGTACTTGCTGACTCGCAATGTACTTTGGTTTTCTCTTGGCTGAGAATGACTCAAAGCCCGGTACAGAACGCAAGCATATAAAACCAATGTCGATGTTTTCTATATCTTCACCATACTCTTTGTCCTTAAACTGGTCGGTAAGTGAATCCGAAAAACTTTGTATCAAGGCTGATTTTTCATCAGCCTCCATGTCTATTTCAATTGCAAAACCAATGTTCATAATTATCTAAATATCTTATTGCCCGGGGGCAAGCTAAAGTTAATCAAGGCGTGGTTGTATATCTTCATTTTTTCTACAACTTTAATTTGCACTCGATTCCCATGAAATTCATTTACTTGTCGGAGGTTGTTTGTCCGCAAGAACGTGGGTGAATATCTAGATGTGGGGTTGGTGGTTTCTCCAAACTTCCAAACATCTCCTGCTTTGAGGTTTGTGACACCTGATGAGCAATTAAAGCAAGGGTACACCCCATCTTTGGTTGCACGTAATGAGTATTGAACACCGTCTGGTCCAGCAGCCTTCTTCATTATGCCGTCAATTTCAGTTCTCATTTTTTCCATGAGTTCTGGGCCGTAATATGCGGCAGCGGCGAGCGTCGCAACGCCCATGACAATTTCACCAGCAGGTGTTGGTTCCGCTGCTGCTCCTCCCCAGCCAACAGCTAAAACTCCCGCTGCTTTAGTGGTGTCATCATCGCTAGGGTTTAGTGTTACAGCGTTATCAGAAGGTGTTTCAGTTTTTGTGGTACCATTCAACGCAGCTTCCGACTCACCTTCTTTCCCCTGTATGTCACGGTTAACATTTTGCTCAGAAACAGCTTCGCCTGCCGCTTTATCCTGCTCGTTCTGCTTTTCTTCACCATTACAAAATTCAAACGTCCACCCACTTTGTGTGCACAAATACCCCGTAGGGTCAGTATAGCTCAATGGGTTGTTAAACACGTACGTATAACGGTTAAAGCTCTGCGCCGAGGTAGGTTCTTGCACAAATGGGTCTGCCTGCATAAAGCGTCCCAATGTCGGGTCATAAATACGCCCCCCCATGTGGATCGCTTCTGCATGGTCTACATGCTCATGACCCGTGAAGCCTTTTTCAGTAATATCAAGTGCATTTTGTACACTTGGGTCTGTATACAGTTGCTGTATTTTACCCCACGTTAGTCCATCTCGACGACGACCAAAGGCATCGTAGCTTAGGCGCTCTATTAACGCACCATCTTCTGCAGTGATAACATCCGTTGACCCTAAGTGGTCTTTGTACATATATCGTGTTGTTTGCACTCGCCCCGTTACCGTTGCGATGGCAAAGTCACCAATATAACGGCGATATTGCCTACTACCCGCCTCGATTACAACCTCGGTATTACCCGCATAATACGTTGTGGTGGTTTTATCACCCTCTTTATCTATGCGCTGAAAACGACTGTTTTTGGCATCGTACTTAAACTCCGTTTGTGCCTTTTGCGACACAATACGCGTTGGCTTATCAAAATAGCTATACCAAACCTGTCTCGTTCGTGTACCGCCATCGTAAGCATATGTTTGGTTACCACGCGTATCATAACAGTAGCTGAGCTGACCGATGCTGGATACGGCATGCGTTCCCGCAGGCGTTGCACAACGGCTCGCTTTGCCAGAATATTGATAATATTGACCTGACTGTACATCTGACTTGGTTTTGATATTACCGTTATCGTAGTAACTCATTGATAACGTATTCACCCCATTCATCGTCACTGCCGATAAACGGTTTAGCTCATCATAACCAAACACTTCGAGTAAGTTATCTCTGGCCGTGTCACCATTTTTATCTTGGCGTGCACGTAAGTTACCCAACCCATCGTATTCAAAGACCAAATCCTGAACAACACCATGACCTGTGTTGATTGACTTTAAGAAGCCCGTCTTTTCATCATACTGCGCATTGCTGGTTACGCCCGTACCCGTTTGCCATTGGGTTATATTACCAAAGGCATCCATTTGCTGCGCTTGGTAGTACACAGTCTCACTATTTCGTGCTTCTTTGAGCGCTATCGCATACCCGTTTTGGTACTCGTACTGAACACCTCGGCTGTCACCCGATACATCAAACTCTTGGAATACTCGGCCCAAATGGTCGTAAGTCGTTGAGCTGGTCAATTGCTCACCGTCTAAATATCTTCCGACCTCTTTAACACGTCCAAAGCTATCCGGTGTAAACCTCGTTAAGTCACCTTCAGTACTGCTTTGACGAGTTAAAAACGCACCATCAAATTCAAATTGACTCTCCTTGCTGGTATTACCCGCAGTATCAAGTACGTTAGTTTGTACTTCTCGACCAAGACTGTCGTAGCTATGCAGCGTCGCGCTTTTATCTGCCGCAGTAAACTTAACGACATTACCTTGCGCGTCATTCGCATAGCTCATTTGCCCCTTATCGAGATCGTTCATAAAGATTTTATGCCCATACGCATTGTAATCGATATACACACTTTGCTTATCTGGGTCCTGGACCTCTGACAACAGTTTCAATTCGTTATAACGATATTCAGTGCTTGCTGCGTTCGCATCTACGGCCGTGGTCAGTAAGTTAAAACCGTTATGGGTTTTACTTAATGTGTAATTAATCGTCGCATAGTCACTCAGTGGGCCGTTATGGGTGCCAGATACATGCGTATATTGGGTTGCGCCCACATAACGCTCTTGTTTGGTAATGCCACTCGGAGAGGTTGATAGCCATCTACGCCCCAGTACATCGTACTGCTTTTCCTCGTAATACACCGTATCGCCTTGTTGATACGGCACACTTTGTTTTACAAGTTGACCAAAGTTATCGTATTCATTGCGCTGAGATATCCAACCACCGGTTAGGGTTTGTTGGTCTGAGCCCAGTTCACGACCAAACATATCTAAATACACCACTTTCGTCGGCGCATTAGAGGCTTTATTCTCTATTCTATACGTTGCGCCTTGCGGGCAATTATTGTCACACCAACTTTTTATTGAGCTGGCATAACTACCATCTGCACGCGCTGAGAAGTACAACTGACCAAACGCATCATAACGTCTAATTTCGGTGACGCCATGTGGATCTACAGCGGTTTGTGGTAAGCCCCATGCATTGTGGTTTGAGTAGGTGTATTCTGTGAATAAACCATTACTTTCACTGCGTATATGACGCCCTTGGTCATACTCAACATGCTTACGATTAAGAATATGATAAAGCGGTAACGCGCCTTTATTGATGGTCGCTGTTGTGCAGTTGTCCGCGTAATGTTGACTACACTGAGTTGTCGTCAGTACATTACCGTAACTGTCATACGTAAACGCTTCTTTTAAGTATACTTGCTCCGACTCTGGCGTACCCTCTTCGCTCACCCCTCGCTCAGTATACTCAACACGGTTTTCATCATTGTACGACGTTGTATAACGCTGTGTACTTTGTGAGTGCTCTATTGACCCTCTTTTCAAGGTTGACGTGACGGTTTTGGTCGTCGGACGCGCAAGATACCAGTTGTTTGTGTCTTCATCGTCATACTGGAAGCTTTGCTGTGTATGCCATGTGAACCCACCAATATGGTCTGTTTCAATTGACGTGAGTGCAGATTGGCGAATATAGCTGTTATTTACCACCTCATAGTCAATTGACTTGGTTTCTGTCTTCAGGTCCGTCTTTCTAGAGCCTTCGATATGGCCATTTTCTCCATCTAAGACATACGTAGTAGTTTGTGAGCCTTTCACAACCCCCTTAACCACTTGCCCTGAGAATAATGACAATGTTTGCCAGTCTGTAACGCTATAGCGACTTAATAAAGCCCCCTGATAAGACCTTTCTTTAATTTCTGGCTGGCCAGTAAAAGGCGCATCTTGTCGATACGTTGTCGTTTCTACTATGCCGTTACTAACATTGGTTTTAGTGACCTTTTTGAAACCCAATGCACCACGACCACCGGCTTGCACCTTGAGACCTTCGTAATCGAAAGCAAATCTTTGCTCTGAATCTTCTCGTGTTGAATTTGCTGCCGTTTGTGCCGCCCAACCTGACACCACAAAACCACCGCTTCTGACATCTTTAACTGCAGCCCCATTACCCCAATGTTTAGTGTTCGCATCCGTGTCGGCGGTATGACCATTAAGCAAAGTCGTATAACCGAATTCGTGTGTTGGTCCTTTTTCCACTCGAACGTGTTCCAGTCTATCGATTGGCTGATTACTTTGGTTTGCATCGTGCCAGATATACACAATGCCGGATAGCTGATCAAAAGCAATCATCGCTGGCTGACCGTCACCGTCTAAATCAGCAAATAATACTTGGCTAGCTCCTGAACCCACTATATGAGGTGTGCCATCGATTCTATCGCCTACATCCGCTAGGGTAATTTCTGACTTCAGTGTTGGATGACTCAACTGGGCCTTAACTTTTTTATCTTCCATAAAGACATAGTCATCTCGGCCATCGCCATTAATGTCTATATATGCATGAACAGCGACTTCTTCATGAGGACCAAGCCTTGGAGGTTCATCAATACTTGATACCTCAGAGCAAGACCTAAATTTAACACCATCAAAGCACTTTCCTAGAAAATCCGCATAGCCGTCACCATTGACATCCCCTTGCAGTTTTTCAGAATATATCTCCCCGCCCACTGAACTATTCATCCCAACACTTGGGTCAATATAACGCTCTGAGAAAACTTGCCCTTTACTGGTATTAATTAATATAAAAGACCTTGCACTTGAAAAGGTTCGACCGGTATGAGCGTCAACTTCCATCCCCCATGCACCTATCAATCTATCAACAAGACCATCATAGTTGAAGTCAAATAGCCCAACCACATCCAAAGTCGCGTCACAGCGACTCATTTGTGAACAAGCACTCCAGTAATCCCAAATCTCACCAAGTGCCTCGCTGTCATATTTCTGCACCGGACGCTGTACGCCATCACCGAAGATATCTCCATATATTTCCGTTTCATTTGATGGGAGAATTTGAATTTCGTCTTGACCATCATTCTCTAAATCAGTTACGTGCCAGTTTCTTCGATGCACATATACGTTTTCTTCATTTGCGTCTTCACCTACATGACGCCTTGTTGATTTTCCTGTAGCTAACAAGCCTAACTCAGAAATGCCTGTCGTCGAAACAGCAAAGTTACGAATTTGAAAGTTCACGTCGTCATCTGCTGCGGCCAAGATAACCAGCTCTTGCTTACCATCTCCATCGTGGTCCATCAATTTGATTTCTGGTCTTTCTAGGCTGGTTAAACCAAATGCAGACTTAATGTCGTAAGAAATTAAATGACTGTTCTCGACCAAACCAGTTGGTACATCATCACTGTAATCAAATGTTGTGGGCGTTTTACAGCCACCATATTGACCCGCGCATTGTCTAATCGAATCAAGCAAGGTTCGATTACTTGCACGGCTGGCTACATAATCAAAACCATAATAATTGACGTCTTGGTTAAGGTGATTTGTCACCACGATAGAGCGTAAACGCTTATCGTCTGTAATTAGTGTGCCCAAGAAATAACGTTTATATAAGTCCGGTCGTGTTTCATAATTAAACACGACGGTATTACCTGCATAGGTAACTTTAGCTAAGCGGAGGCGTTCAGTATCGGAACCTTGATACTCATAGTGAATAACGTTGCCGTAAGTATCTGACTTTTTACTCAGATGCCACTGATAAACCGTACTACTTGCCACCTCTTTTACGCGGGCATTGTCAACGTTGCCGTAGGTATGTTGCTCACCCGATGGCAAGTACACCACAAACCCTGTGTTACCCAAATACTCAACCTTAACATTCGGTTCAGATTTTAGACGGTATGTCGTACCACTAGCCAGTTTGCTCCCTGCGACCTCAGGCACTAAGCGTTGGCCATCTAAACAGACTGCATCCGTCTCATCTAACTGAATACCCTGATAATAACCATCTTCTTCTAAATAGCGACGACACCTTGCAATCGTTGAACGACCAACTAGTGCCCAACCATAGCCAAGCTCACTGTCACCACCGGCGCTTGAATATTGGATCGACAACTCCGGCGTAAAACCACCTGGTGCAACGGGTACTTCAATCGACGTTTCGTATGTTGCATTACCTGCAGAGTTAACGTCCACATCTGCATCAATCATACCTAATGCGCTGTAGGATGCATCGGGTACTTGCGCCATAACTGGGGTTTGTGGCGTTTCTACCTTGGCAGGCTCTGCATCAACACTCATCCAAGACGTACAGCTGCCATCCGCAAAGCACACTTTAATGCGGTAAACTTTACCCTCTGAGTTACTCAGCGCTAAGCTTGTTTCGCCATTTTTAAGCGTTGCCAACAAACTCCAGTTAAGTGAGGCCATATCACAGTTATCACTACACGTAGCGCTTTCTATCGTAACTGTACTGCCGCTTGGTAAGCTTGACCAAGTTAGTTCATCACCTTTGTTCTCTGGCGCAAACTCTTGGTTGATCACCTCTACACGCAGTTCTGTTTCCCATAGTTCACTACATGCTTCTACATCGTCAGCCGACTGCGTCACCACAGGGACCAATAAACCCCTCATACTCACTGGAATGATTTGTTGTGCATCGGTTAAGCTACATGCCTGAGCAAAGAATCTATAAGTACCGGATTTAGTGAATGTATAATCATGTTTACCTAGTGCTTTAGTGAATGGCATTGAAGTGCCATTTGAGCTACTTGATAACCTAATTTTTTCAGTACTATTTGGCAGCATCACATACAAAGTTGCGCTCAATGGCAACGAAGCTGGGCTTTCGAACTCCCAAGTGATTTGTTCTGTCGCGTTGATAAATGTGCGCGCAGGCGCTGACACTTTCAACTTCGGCGTGTCGGCAGGTAAACCAACCGTCTTGTATTCATTTGTTGGTGCTGACCATATAGAGCATGAGGAGCTACTACACGCACGAATTTTGTACGAGCGAACACCGCCATCAAGATTCTCATGGGTTACTCGTTGGGTAGCCGAATCATGGCTATGCGACACATTGAACCTGCCTGGAACCGTCCAGTCATTATCATTGTACTTAATTGAGATATCGTAGTATTCGGTCCCCTGTATTGGACCCCACTCCAGCGTAGTGCTGCTACCATTCACAATAACATTGTGGATCCATACTGGTATTTCTACTTTATTAGATTCTTCAGACCATTGAGTACACTGACTTAAGTCGCTATTACAACCTCTTACTCGATAAGATCGTTGTCCAGAAGGTAAATCAGGCCACGAAATACTTTTACCATCGCTGATATAACGACCAGGTACAGTCCAATCATTAGTGTTGTATTTGATTTGAATATCAAACTGACCCTGTACCGAAGTATCCCAATTGACAGAGATACCATTATTGGGTTCTAGTTTAGCTTGAGGTTTATCAACAAAATTCTTTATTGGCGATGATACATCAGAATATCCGGAACACCCTGAAGCATTACAGGCGCTAATTTTATATTGTCGAGTTCCGACATCAAGATCTGCCCAACTTGCACTTGTGCTTTGGTATACGAAACGCCCTGGTTCCGTCCAGTCATTGGCATCAAACTTAATACTTAAATCGTAATAAGTTGCACCATTTGAAGCGCCCCAAGTTACATTTATTTTATTACCAATCACTGATGCTTGAGGTTTAGATGGGCGCTCAGGAGTAATAAAAATTTCTATCTGGTCAGATGGTTCAGAAGGCTCCGAGCAGCCAACTAAATTACATGCTTGAATCCTATAGATGCGTCTGCCTTGGTATACATCACCCCAAGAAATTTCATTGGTTGTACTTTCATAGTTTTTTATATCTGTAAACCCAGCGTGTTCCCACTGAACTTGTATCCTATACTTGCTAGCACCGAGTACATTATTCCACTGAACTAAGATATCTTTTTTATCCACCTTAACCGTCGGCTTATTAGGAATATCAGGTTTAGGCGAAGTAATTGTGCTTGAACTAGCTGACCAACTCGTCGTGCAGTTATTCTCACTATTACATGAACGCATACGGTAACTACGATCAACAAATACATCTGTTATATTAGGCCATGTATGTATGCCATCAGTGTACTGGTAGTTTGACGATTGCCAACTACCAGAGCCATCGCGATACTGTAGTTGGTAATAACTAGCATCAGACATTATTGCCCATCTAAGGGTGACTGTTTTATCAACGATAGAAACAGACACAGATGAAGGCGCTGCAGGTATCGGTAATGGAGAGCTTACCCAGTTCGATGAGCTAGACCATGGTGAACAGCTATTTTGGCTGTTACATGCTCGCATGCGGTAGTTACGGTCTCTAAATGTTTCCGTTAAATTATTCCACGTATGAGAGCCTCCGTAGTAAGTGCCACTTGAGGTGCCCCAGCCGCCATTGCCATCTCGATATTGCAGCTGATAATAATCCGCCCCGGATACTGTTCCCCAAGAGATTGAGGCTGACGTTCCCGTGCTGTTAATTGATGCCAAAACATAAGAAGGAGTGCTTGGCGTTGGCAGCGGTGTACTTATCCAATTCGACGAGCTAGACCAAGTAGAGCAGTTATTATTGATGTCGCACGCTCTCATACGGTAGTTTCGGTCTATTAGTGTTTCTGTAATATTTGACCAAGAGTGAGAGCCTCCGTAATACATACCGCCAGACGTTCCCCAGCCGCCATTACCATTCCTGTATTGAAGTTGATAGTAGCCAGCACCTGAAACAGTACCCCAAGAGATTGACACTTCCGTGCCCGTACCATTGATCCACGCTGACACATAGGAAGGCGTGCCAATCGCGTGCACCGCAACACTGAGTAAAGAAAAGCATAAAAGCAAAATGATACGGATCATTATTTACTCTCCTCGTCGGAACAAATCATTTTGTTTCTAATAAATCTATTGATGAGCAACATATAATTTGTCATGCGTTGCGTTTTCCTTTGGTGGGGGGACATATTCAGCTCCAATTTACATCACTGTAATAATAAATAAGCGCGAGAGTCTAAAATAGTTCCCCAAATCGATATACATAGTTTCACATTAAAATGTGAAACTATGTAAATAGTCGATTCTGAAAATCTCAACTTTCCAGATAACCGAGTGTTTTAGTTCCCAATTCATCCACAACAAGCCTAGCTAAACAACTCGATATTTGTCCGATTTCTCCAACTCAGGCACATTTTCAACCAACATAAAATCCAGACGTAAAAAAACCTCAATAGGCTTAGGATTTTTCTCAAGTTTTGCCCGATACCCGCTAAGATTGCGTTGAGTTTATTGCCCAACATGCCTTTCAAGCGGTTTAATCCCAAATGGCCATCACTTTTCATGTGCCCGATGATGGGCTCTATGCCATTGCAGCGCTTGAGTTTTTTCTTACTCGCAGGTGTCACGCCGCGTTTTTGACCTGCAATAAAGACCTCGTAGCGCTCTGCCATATGAACCCGATAACCTCGGTCTACAAAGCAGGTAAACGGATGCACGTTGGCGACGTCTTCGACTATCCTCAAGGTGCGATACAAGGTGTCACCGTCATAAGGGTTACCGTGCATCGCATGACAGCACTGTATAAACTGTTCTTTCACCGTCGTTGCCACGCTGACCTTCACCCCAAACTCGTACGGTTTTGCACTTTTGCCTTTTGCTATGCATTCAACGTGTGGCTCATGCTGTGAGTACAGCTTCGATTTACTGAATTTATCTTGTTTTAACAGTGTTTCAGCTTGGCGGAGTTGAACGACCAGCGCCGCTGAAGGGTTGGTATCTAACTTACGAAGAATGTCGCGGAACACACGGCCAAGATACGACTTTTGTTTTTTCAACGCCTTACGCATCCGCTTGTATTGTTTGGCATACGCATAGCGACTGACTGAGTTTGCGACCTTCACACCTGCTCTCGCATAGCTTTGTCGCAGTGTGATACCTGCGTGTTTGGCAAGGTCGACTAGTTTTTTCCAGCATCGTTCAAGCAGTTTACTGTCGGTTGGAAAGCTGATGTTCTTGTCCACCACGGTGCTATCCACCACCACTTCGCGCAAACTACTTTCTTTTACCGCACCGACTTTTAATCCGACATCGACGGTGAGCGACAACATTAATTCCGCACCTTGCTCGCCAATTCGCTTGCAAAAACGCACCATAGAACTTGGGTCACACGGCATATGATGGGTAAAAAACTGCATCCCACAAAAATACTGCCAATAGGGATTTTCACACCACATGGCGACGGCTTTTTCATCCGAAAGCTTATGAATTTGTTTAAGATATTCCAATCCAGCCAGTAATCGAATCGGTTTTCCCAACGCGCCACTATCTGCACTGTAAAGTTGACCAAATTCGGCTTCTAAACGCTGCCAATCAATGGTGTGGGCCAACTTAACGAGTTCATGGTTACAAAGAATCATTGAACATCTCACTAGGCAACAAACTAGTTATGGTCCAATTAAATGATTTAAGTGGTCCAGCTTAAAACTATAACTGTCCCTATATAAAAGATCCCACTGGTTAAAAAGATCAGAATATGGATGTGCAAAATATCGGTCCTTTGAACCAAAGAAATTAGCAGGTTAAACCATTGATGATAATAACCTGAACCACTTAAATCATCATGATGAACCACCTAGTAAATAGCAGTTTCGTAGACTAACAAAGAGCTTAATGCTAAAGATACAAGAGGAAGGTTGCTTGCAAACTATTCGGCTGATGCAAGTATCGCACTGGTGAGTATCATACTGTTCAATTCGATACTTTTAAAAGCACAGTTCTTGAAAGGAGCAACTGCTGTTAACTACCACCTAAAAGGGATAATTATCCATATTAAAGCGCGTTTAACAGGATAATTATCCCTAGACAAAGCAGTAAGCTTAAAACTCAAACTTGAATAACTTTATTTTTAAGGGATAATTATCCGCATTAATGGGCAATTAACGGGATAATAATCCCTAGTGAGTTAAGCATGACAAGTGTAGCAGGCCACAAAAAGCTGTTTCCAAAGCAAAAGAAGATCCTTACTACGTTTGGTGAAGACTTATTTCTCGCCATGAAACGCCGAGAATTCACCAAGTCATTGGTAGCAGAGCGGACAGGGTTAGACCCTAAAACCATCACTAAAGTATTCAACGGCGACCCAGGTGTTGCTATAGGCACGTACTTAAAAGTGATGGCGGTGTTTGGCATGGAAAGTAATTTTGCAGATATGGCTGGGCACGATGAGTTGGGAAGTAAACTTCAAGACTTGAAGTTATTGGAGAAAAAGCGATGAGTCGAGTAACGACTGAAGTTTATGCTTCTTGGTTTCCAATAAAAGAACCTATTTTAGCTGGCCACCTTTTATTTCAGGAAACATCACGAGGTGGCGTATTTAGCTTTGAATACGATAAAGCATTCTTAACATCTCCGTTTCGCATGCAGCTTGACCCGTCACTGACATTAACTTCTGGCGAGCATTACAACGATAGAAGTGATAAGAATTTCCGCGTGTTTTTAGACTCTTGCCCAGACCGTTGGGGCGAGTTATTAATGAAGCGGCGTGCAGCTCTCGATTTTAAAAATGGCCACAGAGAGACCGCCAGAATGACAGCCATGGATTATTTACTTGGCGTTCATGACTCATATCGAATGGGCGGTTTACGATTCAAAACAAAGTCAGAAGGCAATTTCTTAGATGATAATGCTGAGTATGCTGCACCGTCCATGGCGTCACTTAAACAACTAGAATATGCCTCAATGATGATCGAAAACGATGAAAACATTGATAGCGACGAGTATTACCGTTGGCTAAGCATGCTTATTGCGCCAGGCTCCTCATTAGGTGGTGCTCGGCCTAAAGCATGTGTGCATGATGATAACAATGATTTATGGATAGCCAAGTTTCCCAATAGTAACGACACGACAGATGTCGGCGCTTGGGAAATGGTCTGCCATAAGTTAGCCCTTGATTCTGGCATTGATATGTATCCATGTGACATTCAAAAGTTTAACTCTACTCATCACACTTTTATTACTAAACGATTTGACCGAGATAGAGGCCAACGAATACACTTTTCATCAGCCATGACGCAGCTTCAGTACTATGACGGCAGAGGTGAAACAGAAGATGCAAGTTATCTAGAGCTAGCAGAGTTCCTAACCGTAAATGGCTCCCAAACTCAAAAAGATTTAGCGCAGTTGTGGCGCCGTATTGTGTTTAATATTGCGGTATCTAATACCGATGACCATTTACGTAATCACGGCTTCTTGCTAACCAAAAAAGGATGGGCACTGTCACCTGCTTATGATTTAAACCCGTCTATTGATAAGACCGGCTTACACCTAAACATAGATGACATGTCAAATGAGCTAGATTATGGTTTGGCATTTAGTGTGGCTGATTACTTTAACTTGAAAGAATCGGAGGCTAAGAAAATCTATGACGAAGTGATGCTCTCAGTGAATAACTGGGAAGCGATAGCGTCAGATATTGGTATTAGCAGGCAAGAGCAGCTTGGAATGCAAGAAGCATTTAGAGTTTAGAATATTCACAATACTGGTTTTCGAGTTCAAACATTGCATGAGCAGAAAATAGTCATAGATTTCCTTCGTGCGCAACTATCTATATAAAAAAGTAGATAGTTGCGCGTGAAGCGCTCTAGGTGAAACTATCTTTAGATTTACCATCGAGCATAAATAAGAGAGTCGATGTGCCGATAGGTATCTCGCATATTTTCTATGCTGCCTTCAAGCAGCATATCGATAGGCCTTCTTCCTTTAAACTGGCCATTATAGTTTTTCAGCGACATAAAGTTATCGACATTGGCTTGGTTGTTAAATGACATTCGAATCAATTGATAGATGTTTAGAATGTAGCTTAATCGCGTTTGTTGGTCGCGACTAAGCCGAGCTTTCTCTGGCGTTTTCATATAGCGGCCAAGTGTACTTTAGGGAATGGCCAATACGATGGACATTTGAGAGCGGCTACATGACCAAGACTCCATGATCCTGATAACAGCTTTGAATGCCGAAGGCGTAGCATCTGCTAGCATTTCTTTTGTTGGCGCTTTCAAGTCGCGTTGTTCCATGTTTTTTTCTGTCCAATAAGTAGCTAAATATTCATAAGTATAGCTTCAGCTTGACGTTAATAAATGTAAAAGCTGAGTATGTTGATATGGTAGTTATGGTTTGGTTTTCGACGTTTTTGGGGGTGTTTATGGTTTGGATTTCGACGTTTTTGACTCGTTTTATGGGTTGGATTTCAACATATTCGTTTAACAAATGGTTAATTTACAAATAAATTTATCATCAACATTATGACACGAGGCTGTACAGAAAAGATCGTGCAAAATGCAAGACTTGACCCTACCGGCTTTATTATAACCCTTAACCCATGGGAAGAATAGGCACTGAAAAAAAGTTTGAAATAGTGAAGCGCCGCAAGTCTGGCGAACCAGCTTCAGCACTTGCGGCTGAGTTTGGCGTGTCGGAAAAGTCAGTAAAGCGATGGTTTGATGCGTACAAGGAGAGAGGTAAAAAAGGCTTGGACAACAAGTCAACCAAACCCAAAAAGTCACCCAATAAGATTTCGAAAAATATGGAACGAATGGTTTTGGAGTTCAAAGAAAAGCACACCGAGTGGCGACCCGCAACCATAGCTAAAGAACTAAAAATGCAGGGGTTTTCAATTTCCCACCCCAAAGTAAAAGATATTTTGATTAAGCATAAAAAACATGCCATCTGGGGTAAGAAAGGCAACAAAGAATGGTTTCAATGGTTAACCAAGCCCGAAGCTTAATTTTGTTTTTCACTAAGCCATGTCAGAATATCAGCAATACAATATCTGTTAGACCTGCCAACTTTATACATTGGCAATTCTCGGCGACTTGCCATATCTTCAATGGTTCTGTGTGACAGACCAACCAGTCGCGCAATTACCTTGCAGTCGACCAGTTGGTCTACACCGTATGATATGCCATCAATACAGATGGTCTGGTTAGAGTGGTTCATATTGTTATCCCTTATGATGTGATGGCTGTATTTATATGCCAACAACCCGCTGGTCTACGCCGGAATATCAAGTTGAATGCCGTAACATATGTGGATGAATTGGGAATGGTAGCCCAGCCGTTTCACCAGCACGTTTAATCATCTTACGCACGGTATCTGCTACTAATGGACCTTTGCGTTCGGTGATGAAGACGTACTGAGTGTCAGGGTAATCACGTTTCAGTTTACGCAATGCGCGGATGCTCTGACCACTCAACGGATGCACACTAGCAACACCATTCTTTAATCGGTTCACATGAATCAGACCTTGGGTTAAATCAACCTGTGACCATTTCAGGTTTACCAGTTCCGACACACGTAAAGCGTGATGGTAAGCAACCATGATGATGGTACTGTCACGATGACCGTGGCGACCGACCGATTTGGCTGCTTTGCTGATGCGCTCAATCTCTGATGATGTTAGATATTCACGTTCACGAACATCTTTATATTTGCGGGTATTGATAACTTTCGAGTTTTCGGTGTTTGGGGCGGGGTTTCTGTAATCTTCTAAGTTGCTGATATTACTCATCTGGCTCTCCATAACTTTCGAGATTATAGGTGATAACTGGAAAGATTTATACGGTTATGAGGATTGCTAGTAATGCTGAAGTTGGTGTAAAACTGTGATGATGGGTAAAAGTGATGTCCCGGATCCCTACGGGATCCGGGCAAAGGTGCGACTATATTGCTGGTTACCCTAGAAGGAATTTGATTACATCAGACTTGAATAGTTCTACATCAAATCTCTTCACTTTTTTGGGCAATGAATCAAAGCATGGTAGTGACTCTATTAGTTCGTTTTTTAGCAACTTTAAAGCTTCACTATCGGATGCCTTAACAAACGCTTCATACGATTCATTGTCGAGTTTTATGTCAAAGGTAAACGTGTTATTTACCTCTTTTGTACTTCCATCAAGTAGTGGTACTTGCTGACTCGCAATGTACTTTGGTTTTCTCTTGGCTGAGAATGACTCAAAGCCCGGTACAGAACGCAAGCATATAAAACCAATGTCGATGTTTTCTATATCTTCACCATACTCTTTGTCCTTAAACTGGTCGGTAAGTGAATCCGAAAAACTTTGTATCAAGGCTGATTTTTCATCAGCCTCCATGTCTATTTCAATTGCAAAACCAATGTTCATAATTATCTAAATATCTTATTGCCCGGGGGCAAGCTAAAGTTAATCAAGGCGTGGTTGTATATCTTCATTTTTTCTACAACTTTAATTTGCACTCGATTCCCATGAAATTCATTTACTTGTCGGAGGTTGTTTGTCCGCAAGAACGTGGGTGAATATCTAGATGTGGGGTTGGTGGTTTCTCCAAACTTCCAAACATCTCCTGCTTTGAGGTTTGTGACACCTGATGAGCAATTAAAGCAAGGGTACACCCCATCTTTGGTTGCACGTAATGAGTATTGAACACCGTCTGGTCCAGCAGCCTTCTTCATTATGCCGTCAATTTCAGTTCTCATTTTTTCCATGAGTTCTGGGCCGTAATATGCGGCAGCGGCGAGCGTCGCAACGCCCATGACAATTTCACCAGCAGGTGTTGGTTCCGCTGCTGCTCCTCCCCAGCCAACAGCTAAAACTCCCGCTGCTTTAGTGGTGTCATCATCGCTAGGGTTTAGTGTTACAGCGTTATCAGAAGGTGTTTCAGTTTTTGTGGTACCATTCAACGCAGCTTCCGACTCACCTTCTTTCCCCTGTATGTCACGGTTAACATTTTGCTCAGAAACAGCTTCGCCTGCCGCTTTATCCTGCTCGTTCTGCTTTTCTTCACCATTACAAAATTCAAACGTCCACCCACTTTGTGTGCACAAATACCCCGTAGGGTCAGTATAGCTCAATGGGTTGTTAAACACGTACGTATAACGGTTAAAGCTCTGCGCCGAGGTAGGTTCTTGCACAAATGGGTCTGCCTGCATAAAGCGTCCCAATGTCGGGTCATAAATACGCCCCCCCATGTGGATCGCTTCTGCATGGTCTACATGCTCATGACCCGTGAAGCCTTTTTCAGTAATATCAAGTGCATTTTGTACACTTGGGTCTGTATACAGTTGCTGTATTTTACCCCACGTTAGTCCATCTCGACGACGACCAAAGGCATCGTAGCTTAGGCGCTCTATTAACGCACCATCTTCTGCAGTGATAACATCCGTTGACCCTAAGTGGTCTTTGTACATATATCGTGTTGTTTGCACTCGCCCCGTTACCGTTGCGATGGCAAAGTCACCAATATAACGGCGATATTGCCTACTACCCGCCTCGATTACAACCTCGGTATTACCCGCATAATACGTTGTGGTGGTTTTATCACCCTCTTTATCTATGCGCTGAAAACGACTGTTTTTGGCATCGTACTTAAACTCCGTTTGTGCCTTTTGCGACACAATACGCGTTGGCTTATCAAAATAGCTATACCAAACCTGTCTCGTTCGTGTACCGCCATCGTAAGCATATGTTTGGTTACCACGCGTATCATAACAGTAGCTGAGCTGACCGATGCTGGATACGGCATGCGTTCCCGCAGGCGTTGCACAACGGCTCGCTTTGCCAGAATATTGATAATATTGACCTGACTGTACATCTGACTTGGTTTTGATATTACCGTTATCGTAGTAACTCATTGATAACGTATTCACCCCATTCATCGTCACTGCCGATAAACGGTTTAGCTCATCATAACCAAACACTTCGAGTAAGTTATCTCTGGCCGTGTCACCATTTTTATCTTGGCGTGCACGTAAGTTACCCAACCCATCGTATTCAAAGACCAAATCCTGAACAACACCATGACCTGTGTTGATTGACTTTAAGAAGCCCGTCTTTTCATCATACTGCGCATTGCTGGTTACGCCCGTACCCGTTTGCCATTGGGTTATATTACCAAAGGCATCCATTTGCTGCGCTTGGTAGTACACAGTCTCACTATTTCGTGCTTCTTTGAGCGCTATCGCATACCCGTTTTGGTACTCGTACTGAACACCTCGGCTGTCACCCGATACATCAAACTCTTGGAATACTCGGCCCAAATGGTCGTAAGTCGTTGAGCTGGTCAATTGCTCACCGTCTAAATATCTTCCGACCTCTTTAACACGTCCAAAGCTATCCGGTGTAAACCTCGTTAAGTCACCTTCAGTACTGCTTTGACGAGTTAAAAACGCACCATCAAATTCAAATTGACTCTCCTTGCTGGTATTACCCGCAGTATCAAGTACGTTAGTTTGTACTTCTCGACCAAGACTGTCGTAGCTATGCAGCGTCGCGCTTTTATCTGCCGCAGTAAACTTAACGACATTACCTTGCGCGTCATTCGCATAGCTCATTTGCCCCTTATCGAGGTCGTTCATAAAGATTTTATGCCCATACGCATTGTAATCGATATACACACTTTGCTTATCTGGGTCCTGGACCTCTGACAACAGTTTCAATTCGTTATAACGATATTCAGTGCTTGCTGCGTTCGCATCTACGGCCGTGGTCAGTAAGTTAAAACCGTTATGGGTTTTACTTAATGTGTAATTAATCGTCGCATAGTCACTCAGTGGGCCGTTATGGGTGCCAGATACATGCGTATATTGGGTTGCGCCCACATAACGCTCTTGTTTGGTAATGCCACTCGGAGAGGTTGATAGCCATCTACGCCCCAGTACATCGTACTGCTTTTCCTCGTAATACACCGTATCGCCTTGTTGATACGGCACACTTTGTTTTACAAGTTGACCAAAGTTATCGTATTCATTGCGCTGAGATATCCAACCACCGGTTAGGGTTTGTTGGTCTGAGCCCAGTTCACGACCAAACATATCTAAATACACCACTTTCGTCGGCGCATTAGAGGCTTTATTCTCTATTCTATACGTTGCGCCTTGCGGGCAATTATTGTCACACCAACTTTTTATTGAGCTGGCATAACTACCATCTGCACGCGCTGAGAAGTACAACTGACCAAACGCATCATAACGTCTAATTTCGGTGACGCCATGTGGATCTACAGCGGTTTGTGGTAAGCCCCATGCATTGTGGTTTGAGTAGGTGTATTCTGTGAATAAACCATTACTTTCACTGCGTATATGACGCCCTTGGTCATACTCAACATGCTTACGATTAAGAATATGATAAAGCGGTAACGCGCCTTTATTGATGGTCGCTGTTGTGCAGTTGTCCGCGTAATGTTGACTACACTGAGTTGTCGTCAGTACATTACCGTAACTGTCATACGTAAACGCTTCTTTTAAGTATACTTGCTCCGACTCTGGCGTACCCTCTTCGCTCACCCCTCGCTCAGTATACTCAACACGGTTTTCATCATTGTACGACGTTGTATAACGCTGTGTACTTTGTGAGTGCTCTATTGACCCTCTTTTCAAGGTTGACGTGACGGTTTTGGTCGTCGGACGCGCAAGATACCAGTTGTTTGTGTCTTCATCGTCATACTGGAAGCTTTGCTGTGTATGCCATGTGAACCCACCAATATGGTCTGTTTCAATTGACGTGAGTGCAGATTGGCGAATATAGCTGTTATTTACCACCTCATAGTCAATTGACTTGGTTTCTGTCTTCAGGTCCGTCTTTCTAGAGCCTTCGATATGGCCATTTTCTCCATCTAAGACATACGTAGTAGTTTGTGAGCCTTTCACAACCCCCTTAACCACTTGCCCTGAGAATAATGACAATGTTTGCCAGTCTGTAACGCTATAGCGACTTAATAAAGCCCCCTGATAAGACCTTTCTTTAATTTCTGGCTGGCCAGTAAAAGGCGCATCTTGTCGATACGTTGTCGTTTCTACTATGCCGTTACTAACATTGGTTTTAGTGACCTTTTTGAAACCCAATGCACCACGACCACCGGCTTGCACCTTGAGACCTTCGTAATCGAAAGCAAATCTTTGCTCTGAATCTTCTCGTGTTGAATTTGCTGCCGTTTGTGCCGCCCAACCTGACACCACAAAACCACCGCTTCTGACATCTTTAACTGCAGCCCCATTACCCCAATGTTTAGTGTTCGCATCCGTGTCGGCGGTATGACCATTAAGCAAAGTCGTATAACCGAATTCGTGTGTTGGTCCTTTTTCCACTCGAACGTGTTCCAGTCTATCGATTGGCTGATTACTTTGGTTTGCATCGTGCCAGATATACACAATGCCGGATAGCTGATCAAAAGCAATCATCGCTGGCTGACCGTCACCGTCTAAATCAGCAAATAATACTTGGCTAGCTCCTGAACCCACTATATGAGGTGTGCCATCGATTCTATCGCCTACATCCGCTAGGGTAATTTCTGACTTCAGTGTTGGATGACTCAACTGGGCCTTAACTTTTTTATCTTCCATAAAGACATAGTCATCTCGGCCATCGCCATTAATGTCTATATATGCATGAACAGCGACTTCTTCATGAGGACCAAGCCTTGGAGGTTCATCAATACTTGATACCTCAGAGCAAGACCTAAATTTAACACCATCAAAGCACTTTCCTAGAAAATCCGCATAGCCGTCACCATTGACATCCCCTTGCAGTTTTTCAGAATATATCTCCCCGCCCACTGAACTATTCATCCCAACACTTGGGTCAATATAACGCTCTGAGAAAACTTGCCCTTTACTGGTATTAATTAATATAAAAGACCTTGCACTTGAAAAGGTTCGACCGGTATGAGCGTCAACTTCCATCCCCCATGCACCTATCAATCTATCAACAAGACCATCATAGTTGAAGTCAAATAGCCCAACCACATCCAAAGTCGCGTCACAGCGACTCATTTGTGAACAAGCACTCCAGTAATCCCAAATCTCACCAAGTGCCTCGCTGTCATATTTCTGCACCGGACGCTGTACGCCATCACCGAAGATATCTCCATATATTTCCGTTTCATTTGATGGGAGAATTTGAATTTCGTCTTGACCATCATTCTCTAAATCAGTTACGTGCCAGTTTCTTCGATGCACATATACGTTTTCTTCATTTGCGTCTTCACCTACATGACGCCTTGTTGATTTTCCTGTAGCTAACAAGCCTAACTCAGAAATGCCTGTCGTCGAAACAGCAAAGTTACGAATTTGAAAGTTCACGTCGTCATCTGCTGCGGCCAAGATAACCAGCTCTTGCTTACCATCTCCATCGTGGTCCATCAATTTGATTTCTGGTCTTTCTAGGCTGGTTAAACCAAATGCAGACTTAATGTCGTAAGAAATTAAATGACTGTTCTCGACCAAACCAGTTGGTACATCATCACTGTAATCAAATGTTGTGGGCGTTTTACAGCCACCATATTGACCCGCGCATTGTCTAATCGAATCAAGCAAGGTTCGATTACTTGCACGGCTGGCTACATAATCAAAACCATAATAATTGACGTCTTGGTTAAGGTGATTTGTCACCACGATAGAGCGTAAACGCTTATCGTCTGTAATTAGTGTGCCCAAGAAATAACGTTTATATAAGTCCGGTCGTGTTTCATAATTAAACACGACGGTATTACCTGCATAGGTAACTTTAGCTAAGCGGAGGCGTTCAGTATCGGAACCTTGATACTCATAGTGAATAACGTTGCCGTAAGTATCTGACTTTTTACTCAGATGCCACTGATAAACCGTACTACTTGCCACCTCTTTTACGCGGGCATTGTCAACGTTGCCGTAGGTATGTTGCTCACCCGATGGCAAGTACACCACAAACCCTGTGTTACCCAAATACTCAACCTTAACATTCGGTTCAGATTTTAGACGGTATGTCGTACCACTAGCCAGTTTGCTCCCTGCGACCTCAGGCACTAAGCGTTGGCCATCTAAACAGACTGCATCCGTCTCATCTAACTGAATACCCTGATAATAACCATCTTCTTCTAAATAGCGACGACACCTTGCAATCGTTGAACGACCAACTAGTGCCCAACCATAGCCAAGCTCACTGTCACCACCGGCGCTTGAATATTGGATCGACAACTCCGGCGTAAAACCACCTGGTGCAACGGGTACTTCAATCGACGTTTCGTATGTTGCATTACCTGCAGAGTTAACGTCCACATCTGCATCAATCATACCTAATGCGCTGTAGGATGCATCGGGTACTTGCGCCATAACTGGGGTTTGTGGCGTTTCTACCTTGGCAGGCTCTGCATCAACACTCATCCAAGACGTACAGCTGCCATCCGCAAAGCACACTTTAATGCGGTAAACTTTACCCTCTGAGTTACTCAGCGCTAAGCTTGTTTCGCCATTTTTAAGCGTTGCCAACAAACTCCAGTTAAGTGAGGCCATATCACAGTTATCACTACACGTAGCGCTTTCTATCGTAACTGTACTGCCGCTTGGTAAGCTTGACCAAGTTAGTTCATCACCTTTGTTCTCTGGTAGAAACTCTTGGTTGATTACTGAGACTGTTACTTTTGTCGGTTCTAAGTCACTACACGTTTTTGACACCTCACCGACAGGTGTAAATAGACTATCCGTAATAACTGGAATAGTTTGCTGTTGTTCAACCAATGCACACGCTTGCACGTAGAAGAAATGATCGCCCGATTTTTCAAAAAGATAATCAAACGAGCTTGCCTGATTGTTGCTGCTACTTGCCAATTCAACAAGTTGTTCACCGTCTGGTTTTTTGACAAATAAAGTCAGCTCATATTGTCTTTCTTGAGTCTTAGTGAACTTCCATTTTATGGAACCTTTTGATTTTAGAAATGCCCGTTCTGGCGCCTCTAATACGAGGTCTTCAAGCACACCAAGAGAGGGATGTACGCTAACTTCAACACGGTTTGAACTAAAACACTCTCCTTTGGCATTACAGGCTTCTACGAAGTAGGTATGTATCCCCGGGTAGTTTTGAATCCAACGATTAAATGACGTATCTGTTAACCCTGTCCACGGAGCGAACGCTTCTTGATCCGGTTTAATTACCCATAAATTAAAGTGTGTTGTTTCTGCCGGACGCGTCCATGTGAGTAGTGTTTTGTCACCCAATACCATCGAGCTCTTTGCACTCGTGAGTACTGGATATTGATCTACACGACCCTGTTTCATTGTTATATTTATGCGATTCGATGCGACACACACGCCATTTTCTTGGCATGCCTCAACATAGAAGGTATGTACCCCCGGATAGTTTTGTATCCAACGGTTAAAAAAGGTCTTAGTATATCCCTGTACAATGAGAAGTGGCTCTTGGCCTGGTTTCTCAACCCAAATATTAAATGTTTTTACATTTTTTGGATTGGTCCAAGAAAGAACCGTTGTATCACCTAAAAACATGTCATGCTTAGTCGCGCTTAACACTGGTGTTTGAGCTTGACCAATTGTTTTAGATACTAGGTTGCTGCTAGAGCAGGTTGCGTCTGTTTTATTACACGCAGTAACCTTAAACGTTAAAACTGAAGCATTAGCAACTTTCAATTCATGGGTGTATTCTGATTTTTTAGAACCTCCAATGTGATCAATTTTTTCACCACATTGTTCAACACCGTTTTCCCCAACACAACTTACTTTAAAATAACCACCGGACCAAATAAGGTTATCAGGTCGGTTCCAATTTACTGTGACTGTGTCGTTTACATTTGCTGTTTCTGGCGTTACGATTACTGTTGGGGCATCAGGTTTAGAGAATGACACTATACGAATAGCTTTACTCTTCTCTCCACAATGATATTGCCCTGAGTCAGATGTAATACATGCAGCAAGCTGCAATGAATAATTGCCCTTTTCGCCCACATTCACATTAATCGTTTGTTGATTCTTACCAACGTGTGCAACTTTCTTCGGCGTGCCCGCTTCTGGGTAATAATACACATCAAAGCTATCAGCGCCTTCGATAGTTTGACTTAAGGTTACTTTCATCAAGCTGTTTTCAGGATAATAAAAATCCCAAGCAACGTTATAGCTTGGGTCTCCATGACTTGGAGCTGTTTCAAACAGAGCATAATTACTCGTTGTACAAGACTTATCCGACTTGTTACATGCCTTTACGCTAATTGAATATTGCGCCACCTCACTGGCTTTAAATGTATGCGTATATTGTGCTTTGTGAGAACCACCTATGTGGTCAATCTTCTCATCACAAATGTCTTTATTCCCATTAGTGACACAACTTAATTTAAAATACCCACCTGACCAGATGAGCTTATCCGGACGATTCCATGTCACCGTCACATCATCATTCAATGCAGGCTTAGTAGGTGAAATTGATAGTTCTGGTGAGACTGGTGGTACAAACGCCACTATCCTGCGCCCTTCACTTTTGCCACTACAATGATAACCACCTGATCTTGATGTAACGCAAGCAGCGAGTTGGAGCTGATGATTACCCAAAGCACCAACGTTAACGTTGATTGACTTTTGTGATGTAGCAACGTGCGATACTTTCAGTGGTGTTGTGCCTTCATCATAGTAATACACATCATAGCTATCTGCCCCCTCGATTGACTGAGGCAAGTTCAGCGTCATTGTGGTGTTTTCTGGGTAATAGAAATCCCAAGCTACGTTATAAGCTGGGTCTCCTGGCACTGCAGGGGCAACATAAGCCGTACGCATTACACTACTTGAACAATAAGAATCTGTTTTGTTACATGCTTTTACCTGAATATCGTATCCACTTACCTCATTGGCATTGAAACTATATGAATATTCAGATTTATTAGAGCCGCCAATGTGTGGAATGGTTTGAGCGCAAACGTCGGTACCGCTGTTATTGATACAACTAAGCTTGAAATAAGCACCCGACCAAATCAGCCCGTCAGGACGGTTCCAATCGACCTTAACTGTGCCACCTTTACCCACCACCGTAGGGCTAACTGAAACATTAGGTGCACTTGGGTTGTTAAAGATAACAATCCGTCTTGGCGCACTTTCTGAGCTACAACCTGCACTATTACACGCTTGAATACGAATGTAATTCGGTCCACTCCCCACTGATGGAATATATTCCCAACTACTACTGTAAAAAGTGCGACTTACCGACTTGCTGGTTGTCGACGTCCCATTATAGACTTGATAATAGTCAGCCCCAGAAACACTTGGAATTTTAACCATAATAGATGCGCCAACCGGATGATATAGATCCCAATTTACATCTGGCTCTCCCGGCGTATCTGGAATAGTTGGTCGCTCTTGCATATATACACTAACACTGTTAGAGGAGGCACATGACCCATTTCCATCACATGCTTCTACATAAAAAGTGTGCGTACCTGGATAATTTTGGATCCATCGGCTGAACGAAGTCCCAGTGTAATTACTTCTAAACTTCAAAGGCGACTGTGAGGGCTTTGTTACCCACAAATGAAAGTACGCCGTTCCACTTGGTTTTGACCAAGAAAGTTCCGTTGTGTCGCCCAGATACATCGAGCTTTTTGATGAACTTAACGACGGAGACTGGATTGCATGAGCACCAATGCTTACTATTAGTGCTGTGAAAAGGAGAAATCCCCTAAACATGTCTACCTCCGTGATATGGCTGACTATCATCTTGACAAGTATCAAAAACATCATATTTTTTGATATAAGGTAAGGGAACGGTTGAACACATCCGCATCTATATTTCCTTTGAATTGGGTGTTTATTACACTGAAAAATGGGGGCGAACTATACAGCAATCGGGTTTTTGTGTAAATATTAGAAACACTGTATTTGTAAATGGCTGTATAAATTACTTAGTCGATTCTGAAAATCTCAACTTTCCAGATAACCGAGCGTTTTAGTTCCCAATTCATCCACAACAAGCCTAGCTAAACAACTCGATATTTGTCCGATTTCTCCAACTCAGGCACATTTTCAACCAACATAAAATCCAGACGTAAAAAAACCTCAATAGGCTTAGGATTTTTCTCAAGTTTTGCCCGATACCCGCTAAGATTGCGTTGAGTTTATTGCCCAATATGCCTTTCAAGCGGTTTAATCCCAAATGGCCATCACTTTTCATGTGCCCGATGATGGGTTCTATGCCATTGCAGCGCTTGAGTTTTTTCTTACTCGCAGGTGTCACGCCGCGTTTTTGACCTGCAATAAAGACATCGTAGCGCTCTGCCATATGAACCCGATAACCTCGGTCTACAAAGCAGGTAAACGGATGCACGTTGGCGACGTCTTCGACTATCCTCAAGGTGCGATACAAGGTGTCACCGTCATAAGGGTTACCGTGCATCGCATGACAGCACTGTATAAACTGTTCTTTCACCGTCGTTGCCACGCTGACCTTCACCCCAAACTCGTACGGTTTTGCACTTTTGCCTTTTGCTATGCATTCAACGTGTGGCTCATGCTGTGAGTACAGCTTCGATTTACTGAATTTATCTTGTTTTAACAGTTTTTCAGCTTGGCGGAGTTGAACGACCAGCGCCGCTGAAGGGTTGGTATCTAACTTACGAAGAATGTCGCGGAACACACGGCCAAGATACGACTTTTGTTTTTTCAACGCCTTACGCATCCGCTTGTATTGTTTGGCATACGCATAGCGACTGACTGAGTTTGCGACCTTCACACCTGCTCTCGCATAGCTTTGTCGCAGTGTGATACCTGCGTGTTTGGCAAGGTCGACTAGTTTTTTCCAGCATCGTTCAAGCAGTTTACTGTCGGTTGGAAAGCTGATGTTCTTGTCCATCACGGTGCTATCCACCACCACTTCGCGCAAACTACTTTCTTTTACCGCGCCGACTTTTAGTCCGACATCGACGGTGAGCGACAACATTAATTCCGTACCTTGCTCGCCAATTCGCTTGCAAAAACGCACCATAGAACTTGGGTCACACGGCATATGATGGGTAAAAAACTGCATCCCAAAAAAATACTGCCAATAGGGATTTTCACACCACATGGCGACGGCTTTTTCATCCGAAAGCTTATGAATTTGTTTAAGATATTCCAATCCAGCCAGTAATCGAATCGGTTTTCCCAACGCGCCACTATCTGCACTGTAAAGTTGACCAAATTCGGCTTCTAAACGCTGCCAATCAATGGTGTGGGCCAACTTAACGAGTTCATGGTTGGGTGCCACGAGGTCAATCAATTCGATCGCGAACAGGTGTTTTTGTGGTGTATGGTTGGTCGCTTTTGGCTTCATTTTTGATCTCCATTTTGCAAGGTTTTGCGGGGTGAAAATGTAAACCTTGCAAAATGAGGATAGTAAGATCGTTTAGATCATCAAGAAGATCAATCAATTAAGTGAATTTCAGTATCGACTAAATACAATCAGTATATTAAATCGTCTCAACTACCGTTTGAACCCATATTGTATGCAGAACACGTTCTTGTTATGTCTGACAGCCGACCACCCAAATTTTACTCAGATGAACAACTGCATAGTCAGATACAACAATTCCTCACCGCCTTAAAAGCAAGAGGCGTAACACACGTAAACTGGCAAAAGGTTGATATACATTTGCTTGGGGAGCATATGGCGCTGGCCAGCAACATTGCCATTCGGCGCGATAAAAATGCTGACATCGTAGATGTTGTCGGCGCAAGCTATACATTGTATAAACAGGAACAGGGCTGGCGTATTGTCGCATTTGCAATTCACTCTGCAGATACGGCGTTTATTCCACAAACATAATGTTATGGAGAGGTGTGGCACAACGAATGGAAAATTGGGATGACTATCGGCTACTCCTTGCACTACATCAAAGTCAGAGTATTCGGGAAGCAGCACTGAAATTGGGGGTAAACCACAGCACCGTTTCAAGGCGACTTGCCCAATTAAATTGTGCTGCTCGCTCTGTTGTCGTTGAATCAACTCAATCAGGGCTTGCAATCACGCAATACGGGCGCATGCTTGTTGAAACAGCACAACAGATGCGTTCACTGATTGACGAGCAAGAGCGTGTACTTTCCAGTATGAATGTCGCTCCAAAAAGTCGAATATCGCTCTCTCTTCCACCGGCGATTCTGCAGTTTATGTTGCTGGATGACTTAACTGAATACCAAACGCGGCACCCCGAACTTGACCTTATAATCACAACATCGTACGACTTTGCTGACCTCAATCAAGGTGAAGCCGACATCGTGATCCGCGTTTCGAACGCACCGGGTGATACCTTAGTTGGACACCGAGTGTTTCCCATCTATGTTGGTTATTTTGCTGCGACCGATTATTTAGAACACACGCCTGTGCCTGAACGAGAATGGATAACCGGCATTGATGCAAATTGGACCGAACAATCACCATGGCCGCACCTGCCAGTACGTTTTAAGGTTGAGGATTTAGTGACGCGACACAAAATGGCCAGTGAAGGACTCGGTATGATCCGAGGGGCGTATTATATTGCAAAACACTTTCCTAACCTCGTGCCGATTAACGAAGAATGCAGGCCCTTTCTTGATTTATGGATACTCACGCACCCCAATTTGCGCCATACGCCGAGAATAAAGGCGGTCATGACCTACCTGCTTGAACGACTTCGCAATAAATCCCATATCGTGCTTCGAGAAGATGCCCCAAATGATAAATAAATGTTAAAATGATTCATTATTCTTCTTAAATTCAGACTGGTATGTCAGAACAACACAATCAGTATTTAAGCCGCGGGGCCGTTTTCCTTGTGATTTCCATTTTTCTTGGATACGCAGCAGACTATGCCTTTAACCTCACCCTAAGTCGACATCTAAGTGTGCACGAATACGGTGACTACAAAGTTGCTTATGGCTTCACAACACTGATGTCGGTACTCGTTTTATTAGGAGGCGATAGGTTAGCTCCCCGTATTTTAGCTAGACCTATCTCAGAACAGCAAACCAGTACCATTGTTGATTATTTGGCGTTTTACCTGAAAAATGCGTTTGTTCTGAGCTTTATCGTTATTGCGCTAACTTGGGCTGCCAGCTTTTTGTATCTGTTGTCCTTTGATAAACAAGACCATCACGCTATGGCATTTATGGTCCTTGCTGTCCCACTCATTGCAGTTGGCGCGATACTAAGCCGAGTGCTGCAAAGTGCAAAAAGACTCGCCGCCTCGAACTTGCCATGGCGCATTGTACTTCCTGTGCTAAAAGCACTTAGTGTTCTGTTGCTCGCTCAGTATTTTACTTCGATGTCGGTTATTCATGTCATTGCCGCGGGGATTATCGTTGTCATCGCTATTTTGCTATGGCAATTCAGGTATCTAAAACAACTCGGGTTGTTGCAATCCTTGAAACCGACTTACCATTTGGATACCTCCAAACTGCTTAAATTGTCCATTCCGATGATGCTTGCCATGCTCGTAACGATGCTGCTGAATCAAACGGACATTTTTATGCTGGAGTTGATTTCACAAGAGCACGTGGTCGGTCATTTTGGCGCGGCGAATACGTTGGCGCACCTTATTCCCGTAACCCAAGTGACGATTGCCAGTCTATTTATGCCGTTGATAGGCCATTATTTTGACAAACAACCAGATCAAGCCCTTGTTCTGTTTAAAAAAGCCCAACGCATCACCATCTTGGTGATTGCGGTAATAGCGACTGTCTTGTTTATTTTTTCGAATTCGTTGTTAGCTATTTTTGGTGACAGTTATCTCAACGCGGAACCCGCACTTGTTTGGCTGATTGCCGGTTACAGTGTTTGGGCGTTTGCCGCACCGAGTGTTACTTGGCAACAGTACAACGGGAATGGCTTACAAATCGTTTATGTTGGCGCGGCGGCAATAATGATTGATTTAGTGGCCAACCTTTACTTTATTCCAAAATATGACATCGAAGGCGCCGCAATCGCAACGGCATTGTCGCTGTCCTGTGCCACGGTATTGGTGCTCATGTTGAATCTAAAGCAGTCAGCTAAATCTCTCGAAAAACGTGATGAAACGGATGCTTAGCGTAAATTAAAACCGTGGTCTCAGGCACAAGCCTGACCACGGTGTTCAACAGGCAAGTTATTGTCAACCCACTCAATAAAACCACCCGCTACGGAGTAAACCTGATCAAAGCCCATCTCTTTTAGACTGAGCGCCGCTAGTGCAGAACGCGCACCTGAGCGACAAATGAGGTAAATAGGTCGATGCGCGAGACACTCAAGCGCATCTTTATCACACAAATCGCAAACCAACGGGTGTAGGTGAATTTTCATTTCGAGTACACCTCTTGGAAAATTGACGCTGTTGGCTAGGTGGCCGGCATTAAACTCTTCAGGTTCACGCACATCAATTAATATCGAGTCAGCGTGCTGAAGTGCTTCAAAAAGGTCAGTCACCGTCACTTCACGTATTGCGCCTTTTGCTTGTTCAACCAACTGCTGAGATGATTTGATCATATAACCCTCTAAATACGCTATAAATAGACGCTGCGCACGAACACAAAACTAGACATGGCGAGCAAGAAAACCGCAAACCCCTTTTGCAACGATTGTTTGGGCAACAACGTGCTAAGTGAACGACCAAACAAGCTACCCAAAATACCGCCAAACACCATGATACCTATCAGTGGCCAATCAAAGGTCATCGCTTGTGAGCTATAGAGCTCGTAGTATTTCATAAATCCCGAACTAGCATTGAGCGCAATAATCATTAGGCTTGTCCCTGTTGCGAGTAACATTGGGAGACCGGCAAAAAACATCAAGGCGGGCACAATTAAGAAACCTCCACCGACGCCAACAAACCCGGTAACGACCCCAACAACAAATCCTTCTAGCAACAATAGATGCAAGGGCTGAGCATTTGTCGGAGCAGACTCTTTACGGCCTCGCCACATAAAAACGGCCGCAATACTCATCAGTACGACGAACACGAAAAGCTGAATTTTGCTCCCCATGACGGAGCCAAACCAAGCTCCAAAATAAGTACCAAACATGCCAGGGAGACCGAACAAAATTAAGTGCTTATAACTCACTTGGCGCTTCAACACGTTAAAAATACTCCCACCAAAACTAATCCCAGCCACAATCGCCAATGAGGAGGCAATGGCCAGTGGAGCGGGTACATCCAGCAGATACATTAGAATCGGCACCGTCAAAATCGAGCCACCAGACCCAAATACGCCCAAACTCAGGCCGATTATTGTGGCGCCAAATAGCGCTTGCAATATCACGTGCGTACTCCCGATTGTGCAGACTAGAGCATGTTCAACGGAATTTTTAGATAGATTTGCCCGTTGTCTTCCGCCGGAGGCATGTCGCCAGCTCGAATGTTGAGTTGAATGGCGGGCAAAATAAGACGAGGCATCGACAGCGTTTTATCACGGGATTCTCTGCGTGCGACAAATTCCGCCTCGCTCACCCCGTCATGAACATGAATATTCAACTTGCGTTGTTGTTCAACCGTTGTGCAGTATTCATGACCGCGGTCTTTAGTCGGATAGTCGTGGCACACATACAACTCAGTTTGTGGCGACAAGGCCAGCAAAGCTTGAATCGAGTAATACAAGGTTTTAGCACTGCCACCCGGAAAATCACAGCGAGCAGTACCAACATCCGGCATAAACAATGTATCACCAACAAAAGCCATTTTTTCATTGATGATGTAAGCCAAGTCTGCGGGAGTGTGACCTGGGGTATGCATTATCCGAATAGACATATCACCCACGGTGAGTGTTTCTTCATCTCGAAACAAACGATCAAACTGTGCCCCATTGGGCAAAAAGGATTTCTCTAAATTGAAGATAGTTTTAAAGGTTTGCTGAACCTCTTTAATATGCTCACCAATACCGATTTTAGCGCCAGTTTTGGCTTTTAAAAATGGGGCTGCAGACAAGTGATCGGCGTGTGCATGGGTTTCTAGCACCCACTCTAACTGGCAACCATGTTGGTTAAGATGAGTGAGTATTTTTTCGGCACTTTCAGTGCTAGTACGTCCGGATTTGTAGTCAAAATCCAGAACTGGGTCAATCACAATCGCTTTGTTGGTGAGACTGTCGACAACTACATAGCTAAAGGTTTCGCTATCGCTGTCTAAAAAGGCTTCTACGTGTATCAGCGACTTAGTTGCTGTGTGCCCAAACGTCGTGTTCATTTCACTGTGACCCATTTCACGCTCGCATATTCCACATGGATATAATTTATATCATTTAGAAATATAGATTAGCAATGAAACAAGTCAAAATTTTTCGAAACCATTTTACTTAATTCATCGAAAGAGCCTGTGTTGACATTTTCGACTAACGCTCACCTTAAATAGATGTCTTGTCGTTTAGACCAAGTCATTGAACCCTACTATTCACGTTTAATGTGGTTTTTTATCCGTCCTCTGCAGCACCGTAAGCATAAAGGTGAACACGTCGAAAAATTAAGTTACAAACCAATATGAAACTTACTATTGATGTTTTACACATCTAATTTTAACATCATTTTATCATTGGCGATTGTTGCTGCATATAACGTCTCCTTTGGTAAGAACAAATTGGAAAACAATAAAAGGAAAATTTTATGAAAAACACACTTAAACTTTCGTCAATTGCTTCCGTGGTTGCACTGGCATGTTCATTGAATGTGGCGGCAGCAGAATCCACAGTATCCTCGATTCAAAATGACGTGTATCTCGATAATCAAGAAATGAACACGATGGTTGTCGACCCTGTTACGACAAGTGTTGTCGCGTCATGGCTACTTGATCAAGCCAAGGGGGCTATTGCAGGCCAAGCAAAAAGTTTTATTAAGAATTTATTATTTGGTAGCGGTGAATCAACAGGCCCTGCGATCGTTCGTTTACACGAAGAAGATTTACAAAAAATCGAAAACATGATCACTGACGTCATCATCACCGATGCCGTCTACGATGCCAAAAGCCAATTAAATGGTTTTGGTACCACTTTCGAGTACTACCAAGATTCATTAAATTCAGGCCGCTTTGATTCTGCGATTTTAAGTAGCCTATTAAACTATGTTAATACATTGCGTTATCACCGTGCATACGACTTAGGGTACAACTCTAATGCCTATGCGCTAACGACATCTTACTCGTTAATGGCGTCACTTAATGTAACTGTACTTACTGAGCGTTATGTCAATGGTTATGTGTCGCAAAGTTTCGTACGCTCACAAGCTAAAGCGATGGCATCAACACTTTCGAGTTTAGGCGCAGCAGTTGACACCAAAGCAAGTAAAATGGGCTATGTCCGCACTTTTGGTAACGGTTGCTGGGGTGCGCTGTCACAGGCAAAAGAAATGTACCAAATGGATGTTGAAGCGGAACAATCGTTCTCAATCGAAGGTCATGAAATGCAGCCTATGGCACCGCAAGGTTGTATCGTACAAGCCTATTTCCCAGGCAAACCCTATAAAACGTGGGATACGGAAATCTATGGTCGTTTAGAAGCCGAAGAACGGGCTTACGACTATTTAACGCTCGTACGTACGCAATACGCCAATGAAATCAAAGGCGAAGACTATTCTGAAATTCTAACTAAACTTAACACCCTGTAAGCGACTCGCTACATCGTGAATGATTGAGCCAGAGGTTTTTGCGCTGGCTCGCTTTCTTTGACAAAAAAACTTCTTTAACCTTATGTTTTTAATACTTTAATCAAGTCTGCCATTCCGGGATGCAGACGTTTATCTTGGCAATAAAAATAGTAATCTACCGTTGGCAATGCTTGCTCAATATACGCAAAATGGATGTCCTGCTGATACTTTGTCGAGAGTGATTTTGGTACGATTGCACACCCAATTTGATTGGCCACCAACGCCAGTGTTGCTGATTTCGTCCTCACCTTTTGAACTAGCTTTGGCATAACACCTACAGAATCAAGCACCGCATAGATTTCGTCATAGAGTTCAGGATGAAGCTCCCGAGGGTAACCAATATAGGGTTTGCCTTTGAGTTGCGACAAACAAACGTGCTCGCCGAACTCGCTCCAAGACTTTGGCACGGCTAATACGTATGCTTCGCGCTTCAGAAGATACAAATGTTCTTCAGGTAAATTCATCTCATGTAGGCGAATAACGGCGGCATCAATCAGCTTATTGTGGCACTGTGTCAGTAATTGTTGCGTTGTACCTTCCTCAAGTTGGATGACATCATTTGGCCTACGTTGACGAAATGCCATCATGCGCGGCGCTATTAAAACGTCAATGGCAAGTCCAATAGCCCCTAATCTTAGTGGCGCATTATCGACGTCTGATTGAGATCGGATATACTGCATTAACTCACTATGCGCTTCCAAAACCCGACCCGCTTGTTGCACGATGCGCTCGCCCTGAGCCGTCAATTTAACCTGACGAGTTGAACGTTCAAACAACTTGATATTAAAGCTTTCTTCGATTTTTTTTATTTGCTGGCTTAATGGCGGTTGCGCAATGTTCAATCGCTCCGCGGCGCGGCTAAAGCTCAATTCTTGTGCAACGGTTACCAAGTATTTTAACTTTTTGAGATCCAACTTATTTATATCCATGTAATATAAATACCCGAATTCTATATATTTGTTTTCTATTTAACTTACCTTTAGTGTCTAAAGCAATAACAAAATCGGTAATAGAAATGACAAAATTACTCTCCTTCATTTTGCTGTTTGCATTGCTTTGCAGCCCCTTTGCAAATGCAAAATTAGAACGCCATAGCTACTATTCAAAAGCGATCGAAAACAACGTCATTGGCACAAATCCTGAGCGGGTCATCAGTGTCTATCTGCCAGCGAGCTATGATAACGCTCCGGACAAAATTTACCCTGTAGTCTATTTTCTTGGTGCCTACAGTTGGTCGAATGATTTTGCACTTCCAATGGAAAAACGCATTGACCGCTTCGGTACTAAAAACCAACCTGTCGAGTTTATTGTTGTGATGCTGGATGGGGATACACCGCTACGTGGCAGTTTTTACGTTAATTCAAAGGCGCATGGCCATTTTGAGGATTTCATTATGTCAGAGGCCATTCCTTGGGTACGTAGTCATTTCAGAGTCACCCATAATCCAAATCTTACCGCGATAGCGGGCTACTCAATGGGTGGCACGGGCGCGTTGCGACTTGCCGCTCGATATCCAAACCATTTCGGGCATGTTTACGCATTAAGTCCTGGTGTGTTCAACAAAACGGGCCTTGAAGATTCGTTTCTTTCTAATAAATCGGCAATAACGCACTACAATACCTTTCGCCAAAACTATGCAAAAGTTGACGATAAGTTGGCATACCTGAATGAGGAGTTCGCCTCATTCCAAGGTGATAAGCTTTGGGATAATGGCGATGAGAATAGCGATTACGCGTTCATTCTGGCCTATGGTGGCGCTTTTGCGAGTCGCCCTAATGAGGCGTTTGGTCTACATTATTCCGAGGAAAAAAGTGCTTATCCAACATGGCAAGCTGGGTTCGGCGACATCTTATCTATGTACAAGTCCTCTTCCGTGCTCAATAAACTGAATTCGGTCCTGATTGAGGTCGGTGACCATGATGAGTTTCGTTGGATCACAAACGGCTGCGTAACGCTAAAAGTAGCTAGCGAGGAAGCTAACAGTATTGTCAAAGTCACTGTCTTTGATGGTGATCACGGTGACCATTTCGGACAACGAATTGAGTTGAGTATGTTGCCACATTTTGTAAATGTGCTCACTCAACACACAAAGATAAGGTCAAACTAACCCTTGCATCAAAGAAACAAGAAAAGTCGGTATTACGCAACTTTACGTAATACCGACGAGCAAAAACAGCGCAAAATTACTGCCCTTGGTTCATTTGAGTCAATTTATCGCCGATAGGTTTTGAAAAGTTATAACCATCGAATTTGTCCCAATTGATTGACCAGGTCATTACGCCACCAAATTGCGAATACGACTTAGAAGGCTTAATTGACCCACATTGTGTTCCTTTCGTTAAGCAATCGAGTGCCGCGATAATATTCGCCGTGGGTGCTTGACCTGAATTTGCCGATTTAGGACCCGATGGTAAACCGATGGCGACTTGGTCATCACGCAGTGGCGCAAATTGTTGACCATTTGCGAGTTTAAAACCTTCCACCAGCATTTTCGCGTGTGCAACCATCATGTTTACTGAACCTTCTGGTGCACTACTCGCCTCATAAGGATTCGGTAAACCACCATTGTTGTACAATTGCACATGCAGCAAATCAAGCATATCGCGCAGCTCATCTATCAAAGGAATATATGCTCCCCAAATCCCCGAATACGCAATCATACCGCCATGGACATAAGGATGCTCTGGTGCCATAGTAAGGTACATATCACCACCGATGTTCTGCTCTATTTTCTTCAATGCACGAGGCAAACGCGCTTGAATTTGCGAACCGTGTACTAGGTTTGAACCGCTTTCTAAATCGATATCTAAGCCATCAAATCCCCATTCCTTGATGATTGTCGTAAGACTGCTTACAAAATTTGCTTCATCTGAATCGGTATTGAGTGTAATCGTTCCCTCTGCACCACCTAGGCTCAGCACAATTACTTTGCCTTGTGCTTGTAAAGCTTTGACATCATTTTTAAATTTAGCCGGGTCAATCGCTGGGCAAGTTGAGTGAATATCTTGAACAAACGGCGTGAAATGCACTGTACCGCTAGAGTTTCGATCATTTTCTGCAAACGCAATATCGATTACATCCCAAGCAGGCGAAATATCCGAAAGTGGAATTGGGCAACCGGCTGGATTCACGAAGTTATGCCAATAGCCAATTAACTTGTGTGTTTTACCAATTGGCGCATTGACGACCTCGACGGACACACCTTGGCTGGATGCTTCATTCCCAACATTATCTTTGGCTTTTGTCGATAATGTTACGTTGCCGATTGCTGCCGGTGTATAAGCCCATTGATAAGGTAGCGTGGTGTCCGTACCAAGCAGCAAACCATTGGCAAAGAACTGTACTTGTGAGATTTGACCTGCAAATGCCGATGCATCAGCTTGCAATTGCACTGTTTTACCCAGTACTAAACGACTACCAGCGCTTGGTGCCGTTAATGTAGTTACAACCGATTGATCGGTAACAACAACTTGTTGTGTGCTTTCACCAACATTACCCTCATTATCAGTTGCTTGTGCTTTTAAGGTTACGTTACCAACACGGGTTGGCGTCCAGTCAAATAGTAATGAACTTTGACTTACTTGTGTAAGCAACGTGTCGTTTGCAAAGACAGCCAACTGGCTCACTTGTCCATCAGCGTCATTTGCCGTCACTTGGATTTTAGTCACGGCGTTTTTCAATATTGTGCTGTCCGGCGCTGGTGTTTGAAACTGAACTGTAGGCACAGCTGCACACAACCCACTTTCCGTCCATGCATCTTTCCAATATTGGCCAGTTCCTGGCTCATAAGCCCAAGCGGCATTAGAGCTACACCAGCCAGCAACATCACAACGATATTTAAGATTATTATGCGCGACAATTTGGCCTGCGCTATATGCCTGTCCTGCAACGTAACTTGCAAGGCCTGCACAACCACCAGACTGCTGTTCCACCACTTTCACTGAAACGCTGGACATTGTCGTTGCATCTTTATCGTCTGTCGCAATGACTTTTAGCGTTTGGCTTCCAACGGTATTTGCTTGCCAAGCAATTTGATATGGTGATTTATCGAGTGTCGCAAGTAGTGTTTCACCTAACCAAAACGTGACTGATTTAACACTCCCGTCGCTATCCGATGCTTCCGCTTGAATACTGACAGTACTGCCTACATTAACCTGACTGCCCGATACAGGGTTCTTAATCGAGACAGTTGGCGGCACATTACCCGATGCTGACTGAACAGTAATATTTACACTCGAGCTTTCTGTCGTTGCACCGTCATTATCCGTTACTTTGGCAAGTAATCGGTGTTGACCAAGAACCGCTGACCAACTTATTTCATAAGGTGTTTTACTTACTTCCCCAAGTAAATTGCCATTAATATAGAATGCAACATTGGCAATTGAGCCATCACTATCCGTTGCAGACGCCTTAATGATAACGCTGTCATTTTCAGCCAAAATACTGTTGTCCGTTGGCGAATCAATCGCCACCACAGGAAACTGATTACCACCACAAGCCCCTAACACTTTCCAAACATCATAAGTATTACTGTTCGTTGCAGGTGTTTGGTTTTGAGTCCACCATTTGGCTTCAAATGCTGTATTTTGTAGCGTGACTTTGCTGCCAGACGTATACACGGCATTTTGCTCCCATGTACTGAGGCCTGTGCAGTCAAAGGCATAAACGGACGAAGTTAGCCCAAGGGTGACGAGTGCCAAAGCGCTTTTCGTCGCTATATTGCGTTGTGTCATTATTGACTCCTTTACATGTTTTTGTTCAAAGCTTAACCAGCTTATAGGTAAGTAAAGTGTTACGCAATTGAAAATATAAGATTGATAAACGCAATAAACCGTGACGTCAAAATGTGCAAAGACTGTTAGAAAGGCAACGTGGATTTAGGAGCAAGTACTCAGGTGAGCGCACTGACTCATTGTGGGCTGAATACGAAAAGTGCGCTATGGACGTGTAAACGCGTTAATTTTCTCAACAAGTCTATCTAATCGCGCATCCAAGCTTTTAATGTCGGTATCAAATGCCTTGCTGACTGCATTCATTTCTTCGCTGATGCTCGTTTCCCATTGCGCTCCGGCAAGATTGTTATTCGCGCTTTGCTTTTTACGCATCAGCGCGTCCAATTTAGCATCGCGTTGTTTCATCAACCGATTCCGCTTTCCTTCAAGCCGTTCGAATTCTCGCTTGATCTGCTCCAATTCTACGTACATATCAACTTGTTCAAGTGTTTTTTGATGTTTGAGATCATCAGTATTGGCGGCCTGTTCATTAGTCGACATTTTCGGCGGTGGTGTAATTGTGACCACTTGTTGATTGTCTCCACAAGGAAACTGCGAGTATACGATGGTGCCCTCATTGTCACATTTATAAACAGAGGATGCTGCACTGGCTATCCAACTAGAAACCGCGAAAAGTAGAGAAATAGACATACTTACACTCCATGCATGTTGGCCTTAATGAATTACAGCATACCACAAACGGCCACATTTCGACTGGATTAACTTTGGTGAATACGTAAAGTAAAAAAGGAAACCTGAGGTTTCCTTTTTATCTAACAAGGCCGGAAAGCGAATTACGCTTCGCGATAAAATGCCTCTACCGTGCCTTTTGATTTGATAAGCAGTGGCTGACCACGACGGTCTAATGCTTTTGGAGAGGCAATCATAACCCAACCTTCGCTGATACAATACTCTTCAACATCAAAACGCTCTTTGCCATTCAAGCGAATGCCGATATCGTGCTGAAGTACTTCTTCAGAGTAGAACTTGCTGCGCGGGTTAATTGATAGGCGATCTGGTAATGCCGGTAATGTCGTTGTGTCGTTCATTGTGTCTTATCTACTGTAATCAATTGATGACGTGTATTGTAGGTAATCCCATCTTTACGCTCAATAGTAATGCGAAACTAAAATCATCCAAACGAGATTTTGTACCACAAAATTGATTTCAAGCAGCGTATTGCAGGAATGATGGTCGAATTCTGCTGTCCTGACTTGGAAATCCCACCTAGTTACACTAGTATGTGACTGTATTTGCCGCTATTTTGTATAAAAATGAAATCATTTCCCTCACTGTATTTTACAAATCTTTTTCTGATCGGTGGCACAGGCTTACTGACCACCTATCTTGCCCTTTACCTTGGTCAACACGGCGTTTCGACTTTCTGGATAGGTTTATTGACCTCCTGCTATTACCTAGGCCTACTTTTTGGTTCTAAACTAGGCTACACGCTCATCAAATCCGTTGGCCATATTCGTACTTTTGCAGCCAGCACTGCGGCGGTAACCGCCTGTGTCGCTGCTCATGGGATAAGTGACAACATTTATCTCTGGCTTGCTTTGCGCTTTATTGTCGGCCTTGGGATGATGTGTAACTACATGGTCTTGGAAAGTTGGCTAAATGAACAAGCCGCCCCAGAATCCCGCGGCCGCGTTTTCTCTTTTTATATGATCACCTCCTATCTCGGAATGGTTATGGGTCAATATGCCTTGTCGCAGTTCCCTGAACTCGGCTACGCACCGCTTTTCTTGGTTTGTATGGCATTGTCAGTCGGTATTATTCCGATTTCTATTACGCGACGTATTCACCCCAAACCCTTGAAACCCCTTCAGGTGAGCCTGTTCGGTTATTTGAAGAAAGTGCCACAATCACTCACCGCAGTTCATTTCGCTGGGATCATTAACGGCAGCTTTTACGGACTTGCGCCCACGTTTGCGAATTTATCGGGTTTTAATGCCACTGAAATTGCTATGTTTATGTCAGTCACCATTTTTGCGGGTTTGTTAGCACAATGGCCTATGGGGATTGTGTCGGATAAAATCCGTCGTAGCGTTCTAATTCGCAGCAATGCTGTGGCCATTGGGGTGATAAGCTTATTGATGTTTCTTCTGCCTATTTCGCAGCTCTCAGCGTATATCCTCACCTTTCTATTTGGTCTGTTCGCGTTTACGCTCTATCCACTCTCTTCCGCTTTAGCTAATTCACGAGTGGAAGATGAAGACCGTGTCGGTGTTTCATCCGCACTACTTGTTGCATTTGGCTCAGGCGCAGCACTAGGCTCAGCGGCCAACGCAAAGATTATGGCCTTATTTGGACACCAAGCCTTGTATGCGTCAATCACTGTTTTAACCATTCTCATGTTCATAATTTTGAGCTTCATTAACTCAAAGCAAAAAGCAGAGAAACCAGAGCCAACCGATTACGTTATGGGTACGTCCGACGTCACCAATTCACCACTCGCAGCAACCATGGATCCCCGTATTGAAGAAACAACGGCCCATGAACAGCTATTAGTAGTGGGTGAAGACAATGAACGCATTGAAGACGACTTAGAAGATGGCATAGACGAGCAAGACGAAACGCTTAAAACGGAAGAAGGTTTGCCTCAAACGGATAACGTTGAACAAACCAATGAAAGCGCTGAGAATCCAACAGCAGCGGACGAACAGCCCGTGGCGAATAGTCCGTTGACAAAATAGTCGCGTCCACACAGCAACAACAGTGTCGTTATGACGACACTGTTATTAGCATTAGTAATGGACTGTTTTATTCTAGTCCGTCTTGTCCATACCAGCTCCAGCTTGGATACAGCACGCCATTTACGACAGCCTCGTTACCGGTAAAAATAGAATGAGGCTTATCTAACGCGGTCCAACCTGTCGCCGTTGAATGTTCCAATTCAAACACAACGTTGCCGTAAATCTCGTAAGGTCCAGTGATAGAAGATTCATGATAGGCTGCAAACAACGTTTGTCCTCCCATCATCAAATGGCCAACTGAACTTTGATTGTCGACATCCACTGCACCTTTACTCCAAATCATAAGTAACGCAACTGAAGACTGATTGTCGGCAAGAAAATAACCATTACCTGAGACTTCAACGGAACTAAATTGGCTCCCAGACGTTGAGCGAGCAAAAGAGGTATCCAAGACATTTAACGTAATTTCCGTGTTTTCTGCTTGAAACTCAATTACTGAGCTACCCGACACACGAAATTTAGCTCGAGACTGTTTCCTCACGTAGGCTGTGCTGTTATCCGTAATTAAAAATGGGTAAAACACGCCGTCACTGTTTTCACTGTTTGCAGTGATGTTTTCTAGCACTAGTGTACTGTTGCCTTTCGCCACAACAGCTTGGACATTGCTTGGCGTCGTAATCGTAAGATTTTTTAAATTGACAACTGAGTGGATAGCCGTAACCACACTCATATCTGCCTGAATGGACTTAATGCTACTTGCGACTGATGAGTCACCAACAATTGAAATGTTGTCAGACTCAAAAGTAACGGGACCTTGGCATTCGCCTCGAATTTCTAATTCAGATTGTGTTTTAAACCAAACACCTCGAGCGGCGTATTGTTGTAATGCCAACGGATTTTGTTGGCAGTTTAATTTAAGTCGATAAAATTTTGCCGACGATTGGGCTTCTACACCGTCGATGTGTGGCTGTGCAATCGCGGCGTTTGATAACATGCAAGCCGCAGCAACACCGATGCTTATCACCGCTTTGTTGAAAGGTTTCATTCAAATTTCCTTTTATTGGTTAATAACGCGATGCCACTTACGCAACTGCAATGGACCAAATGACAGCGCAGTCAATTTTTAACCAGTAAATGAATTTTATTCAAATGAAATTAGTTTAAGTTGATGCGAATATCGCGAGTGATCCAAACAGCCTAGTTCTAGAACAGGTTATTTAGTCGGCCTCTCACTCTGTTTTTCAAGTAAACGGGCTTCATGATCTAACACAAGGTATTCAAACCAAGTCAGCACATTATTATTAAACATACCATCAAAATCGAGCGCTCCGCTTGTCCATGTTTTGTTTACTACCGAGCAAGGTTGTTTATTTTCGAATTTAAGTATTCTTAACAAGGGATTATCTGCTTTTGACAACGTACTTAGATATTGTATGAAAGCAAATGCAGACGCATATAAAGCATGCCGATTGTCGCTCCACATCTCATTTGTATTAATGACATCATCAAATAACAGCGGTGCACCTAGATAATTACTGCGCGCATCCCACGTTGCTTTATCTAAAAACAATTCGGGATTTTCGCTTTCATAAAAATGCGCAAAATACTGAGCTAATCCTTCTTGTGCCCAGCGATGCATGTAGCCAAATTGAACAAAGTTAACAGCATGAACAGATTCATGAATGGTGGTACGTAACAAACTGTTCGTATCGATATACCCTTCGTACGTTAGTGGTAAGTGCACTAGCGAGATATGTTCCAAGGGTAAGTACACACCAGGTATATTTGATGGGGTAGATGCATGATATTTGTCCAGTAATGCCTCATAGGTTTCTAAATCATAGGCAATAAGGATTTTGATATCCGATTGATAGAGTTTTTCATAACCGAGCCAATCAATATATTGGCTGTATACTTTGTCGAGGTGCTTCGAGACTGTCTCATAAATCTTATTTTCGAATTTTTGATTCACGAATTCAGACAGCGGCATGGTATAGCGACGACTGTAAACGAGTTGAATTTCTAGGTGATATAAATCGGTGAAGCGCTCCGTTTTCTCGTCATACACAATTGGTACTCGTTCAAGCCTGCGACACAGTTCGAGATCCGCCATAGACGGTCTGACCTCTAACCAAGGATGAGGCGCAGACTGCGTGTACACTTCCCCGTCGGAAGTCATTTTTGGGGATGATTTTGGTTCGAACTCCTCATGGGTAGGAGTTTCACTAATTTGAGGCACATCGCTCGCAGTATCCTGCAATTTTACAGCTTTAACTGAGTGTTCTATTACCAAAGGAAGGGTCACGTTCGAGGTCTCATCTCGTGATTCCAACCAAAATAAAATCACTTGTACAATTACCATGGCGATAACGAGAACCATCGCAATATACGTCAGTAAACGAGTTGTCGATAAAGGTTTCTTGTGCACGAATATCCCTTTGTTGCCGTTTTATATCAATCTTGAAGTCAAAGAGGCTTAAACAGTCTGATTGGGCATTTCTATTTTAGAAATATTTCGCCAAAACAGGTATCGTTCGGTAGAAAATAATATTAATACATGAAATAGCGAAAGGAGCCCACCTTGAGAAAAATAAAATTCCACCTGATACCCTTTTTCGTTTTGATAAGTGCAGTGCTTGGTGTAAACCTCACAGCCAATGCGCAGAACATAGACCACGGACAAAATGCTCGATTACCTTCGGCGCTTAAAACGTTTAGTTTAGAGCTGTGGTCTCCGGACCAAGCTGCGCCACTCGATACTAAACCCGCTGAGTTTGGGGATAACTATCGCTATCGTTATACACCCGAACAACATTCTTTCGAAGAGACGGAAACCAACCGAGTCGTTGTGTTTTCATTGAATAAATCATTAAAGGCTCGGTATCAATTTCGCTGGATAGCTGCGGACACTCCACAATTTACGCACATCGTGAGCATGAAACCGGACGAAATAATCGTCGGTTTGGACGATGGACCACTAAGCGGGCAAACTTATTTTGAACTTTGGATTTACGACACAGAATTGCAGCAAAGCTTTATGTGCGATCCCGAAGTGGTGATTCGACGCCCGCCCGATGAAACTCCCTAGTGAATAGATTCATCTTCGCTCTCGCTTGTTCTGCAAACGCTTCTGTACCAAGTTTGCCAGAACAAGTGCTCCACTAAGCCCTACCGCACATTTCACGGTTTTCCCTCACAATATAAGACTATTGCCCGACTATTAAGACGTTACATTCTCTAAGCTGTCCTAGTCGCATTTGTCGCGGCTCCACGGTTATTAAATAAAAGGATTAAATTATGGCAAATGGTAAAAACTCATTTGTGGGTGATGCTAATGCTTGGCATATCCACCACAACGACCACATTAAGTACCACAATGGTGCTCGTGTAAACGTGTCTGATCGCACTCAAACCCAAGTACTTGAAAAACTCCGTGAGAAATACCCTAACCTAGATGACCTTACAGATAAGTCAGGTTGGTTAGCGTGTAAAAAATGGATGGACAATAACCTAGACGATTGATTCTACTTTACCCAACCCAACCATAAAAAAAGCGCTGCGGATATTCACTCACAGCGCTTTTATTCAATCGAAATGACTTAGAACAAGCCGTTTAGAATGTCGTCGTCAACCGTATTTGCCAGTGTTACTTTCAGCTTTGGTGTGCGAGCCATTTCACGTTTAATTGCAAAATTGGCTTCTTCGTTACGTGCCCAGCTTCGGCGCGCAATACCGTTGTTTACATCGAATAACAACATTGACGTCAAGCGTCGCTCTGCACTTTCGCTACCATCTAGCAGCATGCCGAATCCCCCATTGATAACTTCGCCCCAACCGACACCACCACCATTATGAATAGAGACCCAAGTCGCACCACGGAAACTGTCGCCGATCACGTTGTGAATGGCCATATCAGCGGTAAAACGGCTTCCATCATAAATATTGGATGTTTCACGGAAAGGAGAATCTGTGCCGCTGACATCATGGTGGTCACGCCCAAGTACAACTGGGCCAATTTCGCCTCGATTAATTGCATCGTTGAATGCTTTAGCTATTTCCATGCGACCTTGTGCGTCCGCATAAAGAATACGCGCCTGAGAACCTACAACTAACTTGTTTTGTTTCGCGTCGTTAATCCAAGTAATGTTATCTTGCATTTGCTGCTGAATTTCTTCTGGCGATTCTTCCATAATTTTATTCAACACACGTGCAGCAATAGCATCTGTCTTGTCTAAATCTTCTGAATTACCAGACGTACACACCCAACGGAATGGACCAAAACCATAGTCAAAGCACATTGGGCCTAAAATATCTTGTACGTACGACGGATATTTAAAATCTATCCCGTTATCAGCCATGACATCGCCACCTGCGCGCGACGCTTCAAGTAAAAACGCATTACCATAGTCAAAGAAATACGTGCCTTTCGCGGTATGTTTGTTTACCGCATCTGCATGACGTTTCAAGGTCGCCTGAACTTTCGCTTTGAAAACGTCTGGCTCTTCACGAATTAAACGGTTCGACTCTTCGTAACTTATTCCAACTGGGTAATAACCGCCTGACCAAGGGTTATGCAAAGAGGTTTGATCCGACCCCAAGTGAACAAAAATGTTGTGCTCGTAAAACGCTTCCCACACATCGACTACGTTTCCAATGAAAGCAATCGATACGACTTCTTCATTTACCTGTGCTTCACGAACTCGAGAAATCAACGTGTCCATATTGTCGATGAGTTCATCAACCCAACCCTGCTGATGACGTTTTGTCGCGGCTTTCGGATTTACTTCCGCGCAAACCGTAATACAGTTTGCGATGTTACCCGCTTTTGGCTGCGCACCGCTCATACCACCCAAACCGGCCGTTAGGAAGATCTTTCCTTTCGGGCTTTCGCTTTTATTCAACACTTTACGGAACGCATTCATGACGGTAATTGTCGTGCCATGAACGATACCCTGTGGACCGATATACATAAACGAGCCTGCCGTCATTTGCCCGTATTGGGTAACGCCCAGAGCGTTAAAGCGCTCCCAGTCATCTGGTTTTGAGTAATTCGGGATCATCATACCATTCGTTACGACAACACGAGGGGCGTCTTCTGACGATGGGAACAAGCCCATTGGGTGGCCTGAATACATATGAAGCGTTTGGTCACTTTCCATTTCACTTAAGTATTTCATCGCCAGACGATATTGCGCCCAGTTTTGGAAAACTGCACCATTACCACCGTACGTAATAAGCTCTTCAGGATGCTGTGCAACGGCTGGATCCAAGTTGTTGTCAATCATCAACATGATCGCAGCTGCTTGCTCACACTTTGCAGGATAATCAGAAATTGCTCGTGCTTTCAGCGCATAGTTTGGCTTGAAGCGATACATGTAGATACGGCCAAAACCGTTTAATTCTTTGGCAAATTCTGGTGCCAGTTCACTGTGCCACTCTTTAGGGAAGTAACGGAGCGCGTTGCGAATAGCCAATTGCTTTTCTTCCGTTGACAGAATGTCTTTGCGTTTTGGCGCACGGTTTGCGTCTTCTGGATAGGGTTTTACAGCTGGCAGCTCTGTCGGAATACCTTGCTTAATTTGTTCTTGAAATGTCATGCTTGCTTCCATCGTTATAAGCTCCCAGTTTGTACGTTGAACGCCTGTGATTTCACCAATTTGATCATCGCATCAATATCCGGTTTGAGTAATCTATCTTCTTCGAGCTTCGCCACTTTCGCTCGGATAATATCGAAGTTTTCTTCAATTAAATCAGAACATTTGTTTGGACGGCGGAACTCAATAGCTTGCGCTGCATACATTAGTTCGATTGCAAAAATCTTTTCAAGATTACCAAGAATTTGGTTCAATTTACGACCGGAGATACTGCCCATTGAAACGTGATCTTCTTGCCCCATTGATGTTGGCACACTGTCCGCGGAAGGCGGGAAACATAACGATTTATTCTCAGTTACTAATGCAGCCGTTGTATATTGCGGGATCATCATTCCTGAGTTCAAGCCACCCGACGTCGTGAGTAAACGCGGCAAACCGTGCAATCCTTCTAACAATAAATAGCAACGTCGATCAGAGATATTACCCAGTTCAGCGGCGGCAATAGAAGCGTAATCCAGTACCATTGCCAAAGGTTGGCCGTGGAAACCTCCACCTGAAATCGCCTCTTGTGCACTAATAACGATTGGGTTATCTGTTACTGAGTTCATTTCAATTTCAACCATGTCTTTAAGATGGTTGTATGCGTTACGTGATGCACCATGTACTTGTGGAATACAACGCAATGAATAAGGATCCTGGACGCGATCACAATCCGTATGTGCCGCCATATTCTCTGAATCTTTAAAGAAACGACGCATACGTGTTGCCACTTCAATATTGCCTGCAAACGCGCGAATTTCATGTAATTCTGGTCTAAATGGCGATTGGCTACCTTGCATCCCTTCAATGCTCATTGCACCAGCAAGATCAGCTAAATCAAGCAAGTAGCGCATTCTTGTTAATGCAGTGATACCGTGTGAAAGAATAAACTGCGTCCCATTGATAAGGGCTAGACCTTCTTTCGCGTGTAATTCAAGTGGTGCAAAGCCATGTTTTTCTAACGCTTGCGCTGCAGACACGATTTGATCGCCTTGCCAAAATTCGCCTTCACCAATTAAGGGTAAGAACAAGTGTGATAAAGGCGCCAAATCACCAGATGCACCAACAGAACCTTGCTCAGGTACAACCGGAATAAGGTCTAATTCAATAAACGCCAACATGCGTTCCACCACTTCCAAGCGGATACCCGAAAAACCTTGGCTTAACGCGTGCACTTTAGTGATCAGCATTAGCTTAGAAATTGGTTTTGCAATGGGTTCACCCACACCAACCGCGTGTGTGATGAGTAGGTTTTTTTGCAGTAAATGCGTTTCTTCAGGAGAGATTTGTGTATCGCAAAGTGGACCGAAGCCTGTGTTGATACCGTAAATCGCTTTGTCAGAACTCGCCATAATATCGACATTGCGGCGGCTTTTATTAATTTTATCTAGCGCTTCTTGACACAGTTCGGCCTTAATCGTGCCGTTGGCAATCCCGTTTACGATATCCAGATTTAATCTGTCTACACCGTATTTAAACGTCATATTCTTCTCCTAACTTGCTGATTCTTTATGCGTCGTAACGCTTATATTGTCCTTATGCTAGCTTGCTCATGAAGTTTTATAAATGCATAATAATCGTAATTCATTCCGATTATATCGAACTAAAAAGAGTTAGCTTTATGCAAGTCCATGACGTTGATTTACGTTTGTTACGCATATTTGTCGCGATTGTTGAAAGTGGTGGATTATCGGCCGCAGAGTCCCGCCTTAATATCGGACGTTCAACCATCAGTTCACATTTGTCGGACTTAGAAGTTCGCTTGGGGCTTAAATTGTGTAAACGTGGCCGTAGTGGATTTGAATTAACCGAAGCTGGTCGCGTAACGTATCAAGCATCACTTGAGCTTTTGCAGCAATGCGAAGCGTTTGCGTCAACCGTGGCAAGTTCTAAACATGAACTCTCTGGACGAGCGACCATTGCCATTATTGATACCATGGTCAGCGATCCTCGCTGCGGCGTAGCAAAAGCTATTTCGATTCTTAAACGAAAAGGCAAAAATCTCCAATTCGATATCAACGTATGTGAAGCGCGAGAAGTGGAAACATCGGTAGTAAATGGTCGTTCGCTAGTCGGACTTGGCGTTAGCCGACACCAAATACGTGGTCTTGATTATTATCCGCTCCACAATGAAACCAATTATCTGTATTGTGCTCAGGGACACCCGCTTTTTAACTGCGAGCCCACTTCATTACATAAGCTATTACTCGACGCGGAAGTCGTCACAAGTAATTACATGCGTGACAAAGAAACGCGTAACGATGGATTAAACTATCAAAACAGCGCGATTGCCTACCACGATGAAGGGATTGCCCATCTAATTTTATCTGGTGCATTTATTGGTTATTTGCCAGAACACTATGCTGCTTACTGGGTGGATAAAGGAGTGTTTAAAGCGATTCTACCAGAGCAATATTCCTATCAAATCCCGGTTATGTTGATCACATCAAAAACAAACAGCACATCCAGTCTTGCACAAGCCTTAATTGAGGAACTAAAACAGTGCCACAGTAAAACGTAGCGCTAAGTCTAGCGCGATATTCTTCGCGCTAGTCGAGTTCACTGAGTTTTAAACCCCTGTGGTAGGGCCAACACTCGGACCTACGTCAGCCAATTCGCCAACTAACGTTGTCTTTGTTGCAAAACCTTCTGTGCGCGTCGTACGGATATCAATAGTGAGTAACGCACCTGCGACCAACGCCGTTTGATTTAGGGGTAAGGCGTTTTTGTCGTTTGACAGCATTTTCATATTCTTCTTTTTCAGTTTTAGATTCATAACTATCTCCTTTTTTAGAATCAATCTAAATACTATTTAACCTTTTGTAATATGTAAATGAATATTTAGTTAACAAATTAATCCTCCTTCGAGCTATGCTGTCGTAAAAATCATGACTTTTGGCACTCATCGTAAGTGACACTTCTGACTAAGATGATTTCAGTCTTCAAAAAGGAGTAAGCGATGAACACAATTTACCAAACGTTACTTTATTTACATATTTTGGCCGGCGCTTCTGCCCTTATCTTATTTTGGTTACCTGCCTATTTTAAAAAAGGCAGCCGCCAGCATAATCAATCCGGCCGGGCCTATGTATACGTAATGTATGTCGCGGCGGGTGTTGGTACGATGATGTCATTACTGGGTTTGTGCTACCCCGAAGCGTTGGCTGGACGCGTTCTTAATGCCGCGGAATTACTCCAGTTGCAAGCGACACGTCTTTTTCTGCTGTACTTAAGTTTGTTAACCGTCACGACGGTACGTCACGCCACACTGGTGTTACAGGCGAAGCAACAACGTACGCAGCTAAGACAGGCAAGTCATCTCATGCTGATGGCCGCTTTGTTCATTGCAGGCCCATGTCTGGCCTACTATGGTTGGACGTTAAATCGAGTATTGCTCATTATTTTTGGTTCGCTGGGCGCGCTATTAGCTTGCAATTTTCTCTTCTACAGTTTCAAAACAACACTGTCGACGAAAGAATGGGTTATAGAACATCTAAGTAGCATGATTGGCTCTGGGATCGCTTGTTATACTGCGTTTTTCGCCTTTGGTGGACGTGCGCTTTTTGCAAATGTTGCTTCGTTGCAACTAATGAGTTGGATTTTGCCAAGTGTTATTGGCGCAATAAGCATAAAGTTCTTAAAACGTCGATATTACAAACAGTTTGATCGCTAGCAGGGTCGTTATTGTACGTAAGATATCATCAGGATTTACCTCTGTAATCCTGATGATTTAGAACTCAATTTACTCACAAATAACTCGAGTGAATTTTGTACAACTTTCATCACCCTCTCAAATTTGCTACAATGTCTCACTTGCGTAAATGGAGGATGAATGAAGTTACTGTATTGGCTTGATGACTGGCTAACCCTTTCCACGAATGAACAACAAGCACAGTTACCTTTCACCGGTGACGATTTACTCGATGATGTTTTTGTCAAATACCACTTCGTTGACCTCAACAAACCGCTTCTCTTTACCTTCTCTCCCGCAGGTACAAATTATCAAGAACATGACTTTCATGCGGATTTTTCGCCATGGGGTTATCGCTTGGCCAAGAAGCAAGGGGTAAATATTATTGCCTTTCAGCATTTGGGACGAAGTAATTGGTTTCGAAGCCGCAATTTAATCTTCTTCTTGGAACAACTCGCGACACTGCTTGAGCCATTTAATCGACGACTTGGTTATGGACTAAGCCGCGGAGGATTCGGTATTGGTGCATTTGCAAACTTACTACAACTCGATACCGTGTTACTTTTTCATCCTGTCAGCACAAAAAATAAAGCTAAAGCGCATTGGGATACTCGTTCTAGTACTGACATTGCACAGCAATTTGACTGGGAAGGTGATTATCACGACCTAGATTTAGGGAAAGCGCAAGGATACATTATTTATGATCCAACAAACCCAATAGACAGAGGGCACGCGAAACGTTACACCGGATTGACGCATTTAAGGGTGTTTGGAATGGGTCATGGCACGCATGCAACGTACATGAACAAATTTGGTTTTTACAAACAAATCGCTGTCGATTTTATGCGTTCAGAACACATCGATATTGCTCAATTTAGACAGCAAACCAAAACGTTACGTTTCAAAGAAGACTATTACAAACGCCTCAACAAGGCGAATGCAAAATCTCTGCATCGACTCGAATTGCTCAGTAAAGCGCACAACATCTTACTTGAAGAAAAAGTTGAACACGTACAAGAGCACCAAGCGCAGATCGACATTCAACCTTTGATTGATATCGCCATAAAACATCAAGAAGAACATCCACAGGATGCGATTCAACTCCTTGAAGTGGCACAACAGCTCGTCCCTGATGATCCACTCATTGCACATACATTAAAACAGTTGGATAAAGATTGAAAACACAGCTCTAAATGCGGATTCGCAATGCGGGTAGTATTTCTCCAGTCGTTTCAATATGTATTAATTTATGATGATACAATAGGCGCTCACTCTAACTTAAAAGGCAACCATTTGGTTGCCTTTTACATTTTGATTAGTGAACTTTTTCCAGAGTAGCTTTACCACCACCGAGTCCATTACCACCATAAAAATCTAACATAAGATATAATCTTCCGCCTTCAGCTTTTACCGCGATACGGCTTGAAGCGTCATTTTCTTTACGGATAATCTGATATGGAGCAGCAGTCCAGTTAAAAATTGTAAATTCAGATAGAACAGGTTCATATCCATCTCGCAGGCCTGAAACCGTCAATCTGTATGTGGAATTGGAACCGATTCTGAATGATTCTGGTAACGCAACCCAAGATTTGTTTGCCGGTAAAGAAACATCTGCGGTTAGCTTAGATGGTGTATCTTGAAATGTTGAATTTTCGTCAAGGCTAGGTTGGCCGCCAATTGCTACGATGTTGCCTTCAACATTACTGTTTTTCAAAATTACTGAATTCTGCCACCAATCTTGACCCGTCATTCCACTCACTTTAATCATTTGCGCATTTTCAGCATCAATGACAGCGATGTTACGATTTGAGCTGCTTCCACCTTGAACAAAAACGCTGTTGATATCAAGAGAGCGTGAATTTCGAACTTTGAATACTGTTTTGACACCTTCGGCATAGAAATTACTTATTGAGTTGTTCCATGTAGAATCTGTCGATTTAGGACCGAATATCTCAACACCAACATTGGAGCCTTGAACAGTCGAATTTACGATGTTTGTGCCCATCGCAGCTAATTTCATACCGATATCAGCATTTTGAACATAGACATTATCAATGACGTTTACGTTATTAAACCAACCATTTGGTTCCGTATTCCAATAAGCAGGATTTTCTCCATTACTGTGAAACTCAATACCTACGTTAACATCATAAATGAAAAGATCTTGGAATCGGTCCCAAATCATCCATTTACCATAGATACCTTTATCAAATCCTATGATATCCAGTTTCTTAAAGTTCGAACGATAGCTCGCAAACTCAATTTCAATCGCTTTACCTTGGCGACTGCTTGATGATTGTCTAAATGTTAAATTTTCAACTTCAATACCATGTGCCACTTTTAAAATTGAGTTAGAACTATTCGTTTCTAAGATAGAAATATCTTTTTGCTCACCATATATTTTAACTTTGGCATTATGCGGGCCATATGCTTTTGCAACATCTACAGCTTGAAATACGTTGAAAGTACCGGATGGAATATAGACACTTTTCTTATTTGCTATTGCATAATTAATTGCGTTTTGAATCGCTTGGCTATCATCTCTTCCATCATTAGCGACCGCGCCAAATCGGCTATCTGTAATTGATACGAAATCATTTGCAAACGCAGAGAATGGTGTAGATAGGATTAAAGAAGTTAATAGGGCTAGTTTTGTTTTCATATAATTTCCTTATATTAGAACCTATTATCCTATTATTCAACAATCAAGAACTCAACAAAATAACGCGCTTCATTAACAATAGTTTACGGTGCTAACAGTATTAACATTTAACCAGACTTTAATACTAAAAATCACGACAAAAATACTTTAAAAGTGTTTCCTTTTAATGCCCCTGATGACACATTTTGAAATAGTTTATCGCTTTAGCTTCCTAAGCTTTAGCGTTATGCTAGTGTTAGCTTGTGCCAGGTTATAATGACCTGAATATCTCTACTGTGTCGAAACGCAGAGTCTTCAAAGTGTTCAGCTCTTTATAACTTTTAAAAGGGCACAATCATGATCAACACGCATCCTAATATTGTCATCATCGGCGGTGGTGCTGGCGGCTTAGAACTCGCCACGAAATTAGGACATAAATTAGGAAAGTCCCAACGAGCAACCATAACACTTATTGATAAAAACCGTACGCACATTTGGAAACCGCTACTTCACGAAGTTGCGACAGGCTCTCTCGACACCAGTCTTGATGGGGTATCCTATTCAGCCCATGCGGCAAAACATGGCTTTCAATTTATTTTGGGTGAATTTAATGCACTCAACTCAGAATCTCAAACCATTACTTTAAAACAACTTCTCGATGAAAATGGTCAGTTACTCATACCCGAGCGGCATATTCGATACGATGAATTAGTGATAGCGGTGGGTAGTGTCAGCAACGATTTTAATACCCCTGGTGTGAGCCAATATTGCTACTTCCTAGATTCACAAACCCAAGCCGAACGCTTTCAACACGCCCTTCTTGACCGATTTACCCGAGTTCACCAAATGGCCAGCGAAGAGCCTGAATCGTCGAACCATTTGTCCATTGCCATAGTCGGCGGCGGAGCTACGGGGGTAGAACTGAGTGCCGAGCTTATTCACGTTTCTCAGTTACTGAAACATTATGGGATGAGTGAGTTCAAAAGTACCAAACTGAGCATTAGGCTGATTGAAGCAGGCCCAAGTATTTTACCTCTGTTACCAAAACGGATCAGTGATGCAGCACGCAAGGAACTAAAAAACCTCGGTGTGACTGTGCTTGAAGGCACGCAAGTGAGTGAAGCAACCAAAACAGGATTCATCACTAAACAAGGCGAAACAATCGGTGCCGATTTAATGATTTGGGCGGCTGGCGTTAAAGTTGCTGACTTTATTAAAAATATGGATTGTTTCGAATTCACTCGCAACAACCAAATTCTCGTCGATGAATATCTCCAAGCTAAAGGAACTGCACACATTTACGTATTGGGTGACGCAAGCGCTTGCCAACAACCAGATGGTAGTTTTGTACCACCAAGAGCACAAGCTGCACATCAAATGGCAAGTAACCTTGCAGCTAATCTTGTCGCAAAACTGAATGGAAAATCGCTCACGCCTTTTCAATACCAAGATCATGGCTCATTAGTGAACTTAGCCCGATATAGCGCTGTGGGTAGCCTAATGGGTAATCTCACTGGAAACTCGATGTACGTCGAGGGAAAACTCGCACGACTGATGTACGTTTCACTTTATCGTATGCATCAAAGCGCAATTCACGGGCCAGTAAAGACTATCGGTTTGTGGCTATGTGAAAAGTTGATGAGAAGTGTCAGACCGAAAATGAAACTGCATTAAGTCACAATTTGCGAGTTCACCTTGAATAGTGAACTCGCACATAGTTTATTGAACCAGAGGTTGTTTACCATTAAAGCCTAAGTCTTGAATATACTTAATAGCTTGTTGCTCAAAGTTAAAAAACACCTCTGTGTTGGCTTGACCAATCCAGCTTACTATTCGAATGTTTAGCGGTTCGACATTCATCGCACTTGAGCCCCAAAATCCATTATGTCCAACAACCGAATAAGTTGGGAACACTTCTTTTTCAAGTGCTAGGCCATAGTAACTTTTATGACCTTCATCTTCTGACACATCAATCCAGTGACTTTGAAGTACCTGGTTGAGCACAGGATCTGTAATAAAGGTTTTTTCTTTCAACGCTTTAAAGAAACGATTTAGATCATCCAAAGTAGACACAATCCCTCCACCAGCCCAGATAAATGACGTATTTACCCTCAACTCGAGTATATTGTGATTACCCGACAATATAGGCGCTATCCATGACTCAACCGGAATATAGAAATAATGATCAACAGGGCCATCTCCCACTTTCGCTTCATGTAAATCCATGTAAGTCATAGACATATTGAGTGGGACAAACACCATCTCATGCAACAGTTGTTCAAAAGGCTTATTGAGGTACTTTGAAATAGCCCATGCAAGCAGATCAATATTAGTATTGGTGTAGCTGTAAACCTCTCCCGGTTTATGAGTTCGATTCCTTGTCACACCGCGCTCAAGGAATTCTTTAATGATCAAATCGGCATGCCAGATATCAGGTACATTCATGTCTTCACCGGATAGCGCTTCTAGCATTGCCCTACTGTCAGGTGAATCAGGTTCACTGAGATAGGAAATAAAGTCATCTAGTCCAGATGTTTGATCTAGAAGCTGCCTTACCGTTAACTTACCACCGTATTTTTGTTGTCCATCATCATAAAAGTCATCCACAACAAATCCGCTTGGCATATCGTCATTGGTGATTAATTCCGCCAGTGTGGTATCTAATGATAGTCGCCCCTGCTCTATCAATTTGAAAACAACCGCTGCTGACAGGGTTTTGGAAATACTGGCAATCCGGAATTGCTGCTCGCTTGTCATTGGGATACCTGTCCCGTGATGCGTCTCACCTAAAGCGCCGCGCCAAACAACATTGGGGATATTAAAATCAATCAAAGCGGACATATTTATCGTCCTTGCATTTGCCGACTCAAAATTTTGTTTTAGCAGTTCGTCTAGCTTTGGAAATATCACCTGTTCCACACTTTGGGCGTTAACGGTAAAAGTTGCTTCGTCTTTCGTTTTGAATTTGTCTTCTGCTGTTATTTTAAAGGTATAGGTACCAGGAATGTTTGGCAGATCTACTTCGATACGCTGATCCTGTTTACCTTCAACATGTAAAATGGCCGAAGTAGGCCCACTCACTTGCTGCCAACGGATCTCGGTAAGGTTATTATCTTTGTCCTTTACCGACGCTGTAAGCACAGCTTGACTGGTGACAATCTGTGTAAGCTCAGGTTGGGCTACTTCTATGTTCGGTTTTTGGTTTCCGGAAAAACAACCAGATAACAACGATGCAGATATACCGAGTGCAACTAAATGAACAGATGTTTTCATTTGAATTCCTTTTGTATTGAATTTAAAGCAGCATACTTGCGCTAAAAGTAACTCACTGTGAGGAATCGTACCTTTATTGATATTTTTTGTAATTTTATGTAATTAAGTGCAACGATGGCAAAACAGAAATACGGTAGGTATATGAACTACTCTCCAGCTAAAACCAACCCAAACTAAACTTATTCATTCTGATTCGTAGACAATTTAGCGGTTTCAAATAGGGGTATACCTTTAAGGTACTTACTAAAAAACGCTAAAACAACAAACACTAATGCATTAATTGGAATTATTTTGCATTTTTAATCCACAAGTTGACAACAAGAAGAATTATAAAACTAAAATCACCCAAATATTTTTTAAATATAACCTTGCAGAAGTCAGATTCACCGTTATTATTAACTCGAATTTTACATATAGATAACCAAAATTTATCTCGTATTGTTCAAACACATAAATGTAGTTGTATATCCGTTTTGCTAAGACCCAAGGAGTAGCGGGTATTGGTAAAACCACGTGAAATTACCTTTAAGGAAAAACTATGGCAATTCAACGCATTGAAGTTGTAGTCGATTGTGAAAGCATTGAAAACGGTGCTGCAGCATATACTGCTGTTAATATGTTTGCGTCACCGGACATTATAGTAAGCAATTCACAAGGCTCTTATGAATTAAGTGTACGTGTAGAAAATGACGATGTACTTAGATGGTCAGCATTTCCAAAAGTCGTGCAGCCAGAGGGCAGTACTGAAAACTACGCGGTGATCATTTCGGCGGAACACGACTGGAATAACAATACCCTGCTAAAAGATTGGACTGCATTTCAAGGTGACATGGACGTCTACGTGTACGAGAGTGATGCCATCAGCATGAACGACGACGGTGAAGTGCCTGTAAAACGCGTTACAGGTTACCAACCTTACGTTCAAGCAACGGCTCGCCTGCCTGGCCGCCCAAATCCTGGCACATCACAAATTGAAGCTTATACCTTTTGGGTAAAAGTATACAAAGGCTCACAGTTGATAAAAGAAATTAACTGGGATCCATATGTAACCGTAGTTCAACCATAATTTCTGGTTGACCGTTAAAGCCAATTTTAAACATTGGCTTTAACTAGGCTAATTTTTTTAACCTGTCGAAGACTAATCCTTGTTTATCAAAAGAATGCCAAAAATCAACAAGCTTGCGCCTACCAACTTTGTTGTAGAGAGCAGCTTTTGAGGCGAATCAAACAAACCAAAGTGACTGATCACCATCGCCATCACCAGTTGACCTGTTAACGCATAGCTCATTAAATTGCCTACACCCATTTTGGGAATGAGCCAATACATGCTGCCAACACCAATTACACTCAAACAGCAAGATAGCCACAGATACCAAGGAATTGCACTTGTTTGGAGCTGCTCAAATTGAGCACTGAGAGATTTAAACTGAGTGACTACTAGCACAAACCCAATGAGTAGAAAGCTCGTTAAAAATGCGTAGCTTGTAGCAAGCCATGCATTATTGAAATGTTGTCCAAGCCGCGCATTCATTGCCGCTTGCAAAGCAATACAACTCCCCGCAAATAACGCGATAGGCCAAAGAAACGTCATAACAGACTCCCAGTAGAATACGAGTAAGTGACGAGTCTAGCGCCTAAGCAACCGACAGTGCATTTACATATGTTGAAACAACGGACTTATTTTAATTCTTTACGGACACGACTAAGCTGAGTGGGTGTAATCCCCAAGTAACTCGCAATGTGGTATTGCGTTAACCGCGAAATTATTGGCTTATGGGTATTCAAAAATGCGAGATAACGCTGCTTGGCGTCAAACTGTAAATATTCAATCTCCTTTTGCTCTTTTTCCAACAACCAGTGTGTTTCGAGGTAATTGATCTGATAGATCATCAAGTCGGGTTTGGTAAGTAATGCGGATCGAAACAGCTTAAAATCAATTTCAACGAGTACACAGTCTTCGAGTGCCTCGATTGCAAGCAAAGTTGGCGCAGCTTGCAAAAGCGCAGACATACAACCAGGAAATCGACCTTCAGCAAAGAAGTTTTTATTAAATTCATTTCCTCGCTCATCCACGACATAACTTCGCATCAACCCTTGGTGAATAAAAGCAAAACTCGTTGGTATCTCTCCGATCCGGTATAATAATTGACCTTTCTTTAGATGTTTCACCTTGCACGCATCCAAGTAAAGTCCAAGCGACTCTTTACTTAATGCACTGTAGCGATGAACAACTTGGGTTAGATGAGCGATTGCTTCGAGCAAATGAGGTTCGTCCAGTGTGTGTTTAAAAAACTATAACAGGCAGACTAGTGGCATTCAATTAACTGACCCCAGATAACGCCAAAAGCGCTCACAAATGAGCATGATAAAAACATAATTCAACTTAGCATTGCCACCTAGGACCTGCGCGACAGTTTGCGTTAGTTCAAAGGCTCAATTTGATATGAATATCCGATACCGATCCTACCTATTTCGTTTCGACATTTAGCGTGTCCAAACCACTTTGGTTGAATATTCCAAATACCAACGCATTGAAATTCAGCGATCCCTGTGTGCCTTCATCAGCCAAAACAAACTTCGAATGAAAGTTTCTTATTAGAGATTGCTGTTCTCTTTTGAAGCATTCCCTTCGGCAATCGACTGGTTACCACTTGTATAAAACGTTAGTGTACCAAGACGCTCTTGAAAATATCGAGTTTGATTAAACTCGTGGATTTTCATCACTTGATTGAAATGAAACGTTGACTCTACACTGGCTACATTGTTCACAGCCCACTGTTCAAGTGCATCGGACTTAGAAAATTGCTCTGGCATCTCGTCTTTATCCGCAAGTAACTTACTCCAAAGTTCTTTTTGTATTTGAGCTGGAGAGCCTTCCATTTCCTTCAAGGCATCATTTATCCAACCTACTCCAAATTCATTATACGCTTTGAGCACGTTCTTATAGAGGCTACGGCGGTCGGATTCAGACGCGATATCGTCTTGCTGAGCAACATAGTCACCTGACTCGGTTTGGTAATATTGTCGATGCGCTTGATAATTCATTTGTTCACCGAGGTACGCAAATAAATCCTGTTCCGCGTCTTTATCAACGTCATTAAACATAGCCAACATGTCATCAATCTGATGTGTCTTGATAAGACTTGCCATATCAACCATTCCCCTCGTCTGTTCAAACGAGCTTTGAGAAAGATGTGTATTGAATTGTACGGTTTGCTCGTCAGACATTTTACCTGTGATTAAAAGCTCGGCGTAGCGCTTGGACAACTCCGTGTCTGCGTTCGCCGCTAAATAACCAGCCTTAAAATCCATGCCATCTTCACTTGCAGTGAACAATGTATTTTCTAATCCTCGTTCATCTAGCCCAACTGGCGGAGGATTCTTCTTATATGATTGGCCATTTTCAAGGAGCGACTTCATCGCGCCAATTGAAGAGCTTAAGGCGTCTGCAGAGAGATCATTGAGTGCGGGAATAAGCCGTTCCGCTAATTTGCTACTTTTATTTTGCAAAAAATCATACTGCGACACTTCCACCATAAACTCCGCAAGCTGACCAAGCTCTTCATCGGTTAACTTAGTCGCCAACTCGAGTAATTCTTTTGTTGGTTTCACATGCTCAAACATTAGTTTTTGGTCACCACTGAGTCTTTCAAGCTGGTCCAAGAACGCATTAATGTCGTCGGTTTCAGTTAAATCACCATATTGGTAGGTTCGCTCTTTGTTCGGGTTACCCATTTCAATCGCACTCGATTGAATTCGATAATGCCGCATGCCAACAAAACGAGAATACTGTTGCAATGATGCATTGCGACCTTTAAATGGATCTTCATAGGCAATAACAGGCGCATTTTCGAATTCTTTGTATTTATCTAATTCGCTAGTTTGTTGGAAATTGCGGGCAGCCTGAGACATCTCATCAAGCGTAGTTGACGAGGGTACGGTATCCGATTTTGGCAACAACACATTGGGAAGGGTTGGTGAGTTAATTTTCATCTCAGTCCTTTAGATGACAATAGCAATGTCTCATTATCGGCTACAAAGGTCAAAACTTGAGCATTATTTATTACCTATACTCATTTCAAGTATGACGACTAAGCTATGAGTGTTGAACATTTCAATCGCCCCCTACGTCGCAGCTGACATATACATAGAGATAGACGCCGCGTTGCTTTACACAAGCCACATCTTTTTCAATAACATTTACTCTACTTTGTAGTTTAAACCCTTGCACTCACTTAGAATGCAAATTACACTCAATATATACTCTACAATGTAGTATTTATTATGAATGAAAAAGAAAAGTACCTTGGCGAATTTGAACAGATGGTCTTGCTCGCCATTGTTCGACTAAAGCAAGATGCCTATGGTGCCACCATTCGGCAATTGTTAGCAGAAACCATTCAACGTGATGTCTCTATTGGCGCACTCTATACCACATTGGATAGGCTGGAGAAAAAAGGGCTTTTAACCAGTATGTTGGGTGAATCGACCAGCGAACGAGGTGGTCGAGCAAAGAAATACTTTAATGTGACCGCTGATGGCGTTCAGGCATTAAAACGTTCAAAGGATGCGTTAACTAATTTATGGCAAGGACTCTCTTTCCAACTAAAGGGAGATTTTTTTGGCTAATTATCAACAACCACCCAAACTCGCCGAACGCTTTTTACGCTGGTCACTACCGGAAGAACTTAAAGAGCCTTTGCTCGGAGACTTGGCCGAAGAGTTTCAGTTACTTCATTTTAGCAATCAATCTTGCGCAACTCAGTGGTACTTAAAGCAGGTACTTCGTACGTCAAATCAATATATTTGGCAAACTAAAAAAGGAATACTTATGTTCGTATTAAGCTTACTCGTTTTTTCAGCAATGTCATACATGGCGTTGTGGTTCAGTGTTGATGGCAGCATCGGCGATACTTTTGCAGATTTGCCATCACTTATGTTGACGTTTCCGCCTGCAATTTTATTTGCGATTGGCGTCACATCGGTCAAAGACATGAAAAATGCTTTTGCACTTTTGTATAATGACGAGCTCGCATTGAGTGCGTTACAGATGCAAAATGCAAAGCAATTCTATCGCGTGTTGGGTAATACTGCCGTGTTGATGTCGGTATTCACCGCGTTTATTGGTGCCGTTGCCATAGCTGTAAATATCGAAAATGTAGAGCACGAATTTGGCCCTGCACTTGGCGTTTGTATGCTTGTTTTGATGTACAGCTTCGGACTAAAAACAGTATGTTACGCAGCAGAGCAAAAGGTTCAATACCGTTTGAACTCGCTAAACGCGGTAACGTAGTCCTCTACCTTTAAACAACCAGCGCCAATTTTATGCTTTCGTGCAAAGCACCAAACCAATGAAATGGCGCTAACCTAAGGTTTTCTGCGAGCTTGGCGCCACCAAAAGTGCCAATAACCTTTTCCCCAACACGCAAACAACGAGTCCGGACATAATCATCAGTGCGCCAACAATTTCACTGGTTTCTAAACTTTCGTTCAGCATAATATTGGAGGTCAACATTCCGACCACCGGGATTAATAATGCAAACGGAGTGACTGATGCTGCTGAGTAATTTTTAAGTAATGCTCCCCAAAGTGCGAAAGCAAGTAGAGTCGAAATGTAGCTAACATAGGCTAATGCTCCCCATGTTTTCATAGAAGTCGAAAGTAAAACCTCGACTGGATTGGATGTTTCCATGAACAAAGAGAGCGCCAACAGTGGCAAAGGTGGTATCAAGCTCACCCAAATTATAAAGTGAAACAGATTGACTCCCTGCATTCTTTTCATCATTACATTGGCAATCGCCCAGAAAAAAGCAGCAGATAAAATCAGCATCAAACCGAGTACGGTAATATTTCCCCCCGCATTAAACATATAAAAACTAAATCCAATCACAGCGATACCAATACCTGCGATTTGTACTTTCGTAATATGTTCTCTAAGAAACAACACACTAAGCACGATGGTGAAAAACACTTGAGCTTGCAAAATGAGTGACGATAGACCCGCAGACGCATCCGATTTCATGGCAATAAACAATAAACCAAACTTGAAGACGCCTAAAAACATACCTACACCAATAACATTCCATTTCGATGTTTTAGGAAACGGTATAAATAACACCGCAGGAAGTGCTACCACCGCAAAACGTAAGGCAGAAAAAAGAATCGGCGGCAGTTCCTGAAGTCCCACTTTGATGAAGGAAAAATTCACGCCCCAGATCAATACCACCAACAATGCTAAAAAAATGTCTTTGGTGTTCATTCGCTTTCCCTATATTTGAGATAGATTTCCTGCCAAACGAAGTACTTAGCCTGTGTCCCTTTGCACGATGGCACTTCGAATCACTTTATACGCCTTTAAGCTCCCGCATGTCTGCGATTATTTCTTCTAGCTTTTTGAATTGTCGACCGTAAACCACATTGAGATCAAAGCGATAAATCGCCTCTGAATAACGAACAACGACAACAAACACCAAGAGTATCACTAACCAAAGGTAATACGGCACATCAAAGAGAACATAGTCCGTTGGAAGTTGGGTCAAACACAGAGCCAACACCTTGTGACCTGCTTGACTCATGATCGCTTGCGTCACCATACCTAAATACAACAAAGGGTATGCAACACGATAATATGCCCCATATGCTGCAATCGAGCTCTTTAGCCAAAGATCAAAATTCTGTAGATAATCCAGACTACTCTGCCCTTTCGATAAATCATACGATTTGCTCAACTCTCGCTTTGCGATATAAATAAGCGGCGAAACTAACAAACAAATGTACCCCCCTAATAACGGCGCACCTATCATCGTCATCACAATGAACATCACACCACAGCCGATGATGATCGCTTTGATATTTAGCGCAAACATCGCTTGAAGCTTATCAACAATATTTTGCGATTTTTGATTGTATAAATCATTTACTTTTGGCACGGAAAGTTCACCTTCATCGACAAACCCTTGTTTCCACATCGCTTCGATTGATTTGCTCATACACTCACCCCATCTGATGAATAATTTTGTTAATACGCTCTTTAATTCGCGAAACTCGAACACCAATGCTATTACTGCTAGCGCCAATTATCTCCGCAATTTCGGCATAGGATTTCTCTTCCAAATAAAGCAGTATCACTGCTCTATCAATTTCGGATAGATGCTTTATCGCGTTGTAAAGTTGATTAATTTCATCTGAGTCAAATGCTTTTACCTCATCGAATTCGAGTTCAGACAATGCATCTGATGCAAATCGCCTCTCTCCACGCTTATGCTGTTTTAAATGAGTCAGACACACATTGAGTGCAACTTTATAAACCCACGTAGACCATTTCGCTTGTTTATTGAAGTTCGCTCGGCTTCGCCAGATCTGTAAACAGACTTCTTGGTAATAATCTTCAAAATCCGCATGATTATGAGTATAAGCTCTGCATATTTTGATGATGATCCCTGCATACGGCAAAATTGATTGCTGATAAAAGTCGCTTCCCATTCACCCCGTTCCATACATTGATTTGTTCTTATTAGTGACCTCTGTGCGCAACTTATTACAGGCTACTGGAAAATTTTTTGATAGGAAAAGAAAAAACAAAAATGAGGAATCCTGTTATTCCTCATTTTCTTCTCACGTTGGCTTACTTCGTCAATTCATTGACCACCTTTTGGTATAACGCATCATGCGCATCATCACAGGCTTTGTAACCGTTGCAATTCACTAGCATCGCAACCGTCGTTTTGCTTTCGACAACGTAAAAGTTATAGGTCGCATAACCCAATTCAGAACCACCATGGTGTATAACATGCTTACCGTTAATCATCTCTTTAAAAAGTCCAGCACTGTATTGCAATCCGTTGATCCCTGTTGGGATAAAGTGATCATCGGCCATCAAGAATTGATGTGTTGGCTCACTCAAGAGCGCTCCCTCAACAATTATTTTAAGTAAATCAGCCATGTCTTTTGCGTTGCCGACTACAGGGGCATCCGCCACACCAATGTTTTGATAAAACGGCCGAGTGTTCAGCACGCCATCTTCATTTTTAAAGTAGCCGGAAGTAATGGAGCCTAGGTTTTGTTCTATGCCACCATAGCTCAAACTCGCCAGCCCTAATGGCTCGATGATCATCGAACGCATTGCGCCTGAATGATGTGCGCCAAGTACCTTATCTAAAATAAGACCACTCAAAATATAACCTGTATTTGAGTATCGCCAGCCTTGACTAGGCGAAAAATGCGCTGGTTTGTCCAATGCAAATTGCAGTGCGAATTCATCCGTTTTAATGCTGTCAGGATCCGCAATTACCGCGTCATAAAATGCGCCACCCGAATCATTTAAATAATCGAATAGCCCAGCAGTGTGTTGCAGCATTTGTCTTGTTGTCATGATAGATGCATTAGGAATGTGATCGGTGATGTCCGACGCAAGATACTCCGTTATCGGTTTGTCCAAATCGAGCCGCTGCTCCTGTGCAAGCATTCCGGCTAACAAAGCGGTTAGTTTTTTCCCTGCACTACCATTTGGAATACGAGCATCTATTTGCATTGGTGTATTTTCTTCCTGATCGGCTATCCCTGCGGCACTGTAAAAATGCAGTTGTGGTGAATCAATGTATAGGACGACTCCGGGTAATTCGCCGAGTACCACATTCTCAATTAATGCTTGATAATCGAAAGGCGTAGTCGGTTCAATTTGAGGATCAGGCGTTTTGTTACCATTCGAGCCGCATGCAGTGAGCGCCAGTGACAGAAAGCAGGTCGTTAGTGTCGGTAGCAAGAGTTTCAATTTTAGTTTCATTTTGACATCCAATGTAGTTTTGATGTCACTAACTTAACGCGGCACAAGACAGCAAGCTGTACCGACGTTTAACGATATGTATCACTTTGTATCACGATTACCTTGTGATTCTAACTCACTGCTTTTGATTGGTTTTAGGTGATACACATTGATACACTCATAGACTGACTGTTACGGTTAAACTCCACCAACCGAAATAGGATAACGGCAAATTAACTATCATAAGAAATTGCAATGAAAACGTTTATATTCACACTCTTCTTGTTTTTTAGCGCACTGAGCGCCGCGAACGAAACCCAAAATACGGCTCATTGGGTGGATGCGTTTACAAACAAACGAGATGCTGGCGGTTACTTATCTGTCGGCATTGCGGTTCAAAATCAACAAGGTCTATATCAATCTTCAGGAATTAAACTAAAAGGCAATGTACACGGGGCCTATTACTTTGAAAATGGCTTTTTACTCGAGTTTCCTGGGCTATCTGACAAGTTTGAAAGTCAATTTGCATTAGGATACAACATCGCGAATCTTGGCAACTGGGAAGTTGATGCGCTGCTTTCAATGGCTCATGGAGCCATCGAGTATAAAGCAGAACAGGATGGATTCAGTAAAGAGGCAACGCCCTATTGGGGTATCCGCGCAATGGGGACTATTGCAGACTTAGATGCGATGTTTGTGGTGGGGACAAACAGCAATAAAATGGATTACAGTGGTGGTCTTTACGCGGCTGCTTGGCTTGCAAAAAGCTGGAACATCAATAATTGGAACCTGTACTCGTCTATTGGCGCGCAGTACCGCAATGACACAATGCTTGACTACTATTATGGCGTTCCAGAATCAGCGAACGTGACAGAGCCATTTCAAGCAACCGGTGGATTTAATTACCTTTATAAACTTGGAGTCAAAAAGCCACTTGATGAGCATTGGCTAATGGAGGGCTTTTTTAGTTACACCCATTATGCATCAAGTATCGTTGACAGTCCTTATTCGCAGAATATTCTCAAATACAATGAGGGTCGAAGTGACAAAGGAAGCCTGTTTAACCTGTCTATCAACTACGTATTTTAGGGGTAAATGATGCAAAACATCCTTCAATTACTTCTATTCACCTGTGCAGCGATACTGACTCATCCAAGTCTTGCTGAAACACCCGAGCAAACCATTAATCTGGTCGTTTCGCCAAAACAATGTACTGCTTTACAACAAGGTGATACGTGCTTTTTAGATTTAGATGTCATTTGGAACATGCCTTCAACGTCAGATTATTGCCTTTTTGCAGACCAACAAAAACTGAAGTGCTGGCATAATGTTGACCAAGGCGCTTGGCAGCAAGCGTTAACCCTTACCGAGGATATGGAGATACGACTTACGTCACTCCACCAACAAACACTTCATACACACACCATTCGCTATGCATGGGTACATAAAAAAAATAACAGCAAAGCCATGCGGTGGCGCATGTTCTGATGGAGAGCCAATGACTTCAATCGTATTAGTAGAAGATGACCAAGAACTGGCTTGCTGGATTGCCGAATACTTACGTGCAAAACAATATCATGTCACGGTGTATCACGATGGAAAGCAAGCGTACGAGGCGCTGCACCGACACATACCAGATCTCGTTATTCTCGACGGAATGTTACCTTCGATGGATGGCCTCGACATCTGCAAACTAATACGATTGCACTCTCAAGTTCCAATTATTATGTTAACGGCTCGAGACGAAGAAATTGACGAAATTTTAGGACTGGAAATGGGCGCGGATGACTACCTCACCAAGCCCGTTCGTGGTCGATTGCTTGAAACCCGAATCAAATCACTGTTAAGACGCACAGGCCCAAGCCACCCTGAGCGCTTAGAACAAGATGTATACACTCTAGGTGAGTTAACTATTTGTAAGTCTGCCCGCACTGCTGAACTTGGCGGCACTCATTTGAAATTATCGACCAATGAGTTTGATGTCTTATGGATACTCGCACAACATGCCGGCAATGTTGTCAGTAGAGAATCATTAAGTCAGCAACTACGTGGTTTTGAGTATGACGGATTTGATAGAACTATCGATTTGCGGATTTCGCGGTTGAGAAAAAACTCATGGACGATGCCGCTGAGCCTTATAAAATCAAAACGATTTGGGGTAAAGGCTATTTGCTTGCCCCCGAGGTTTCACACTAATGTGGCGCTTTACACTGGCGTTACTCCTCATCGTCGTGATGGGTAGCATTTTCGTTGGCCAACTTTTTGATGCACTCGCCATACGTCAATCCGAACAACGATTGAGTACAGAGCAACAACAGTTGATGAATCAAGTAAACCTCATACAGAGTGCGTTAGCATCAGGAGTTGCCGTAGACAAACTTCCTAATTGGTTGGCGCTCAGTTCAACGACCTCAGAAGTTCGTTACGAAATACAATCTCTCAAAGACTACCCATTACCCGCAGCGTTACTTGACCAATTGGAGTCTGCTGGTGCTGTATTTTTAGAATCAAATGAAGGGCTTACAGCTTATTCGTTCATCGACCCACAAACCGTACTTCTTATTACTCAAAACATCAGCAACGAATCAGATACTATTCCCTTATTGTTGACTGTCGGTTTTTATGGAGTCTTACTGTGTTTAATGCTGATATTTTTAGCGCCGTTTTTGCTTCGAATTTATCGCCTACGTTCAGCAGCAATGGCCTTTGGTGAAGGCAAACTGACTACGCGTTTGACTGTTGGATCGCTTTGGTATCTCAAAGACATAGAACAAACGTTTAACCAAATGGCTGAACGCATTGAAAATCTTATGCAAGACATGCGCTTGCTGTCTGGGGTTGTCACACGAGTTACGTACACCTCTGGCGCGGGTCCGAATGGGATTAGATACGCTTTGTGATACTGAAGACGAAACACTTCGCACCAAATACGAGCTCCGCATCAATCAAAATTTAGATGACATGGAAGCACTCATTAATGCGCTACTCAATTTTGCCCGGTTACAACACTCACTTAATGATACGGAAAAGTCTCTCGTCAATGTGCAAACCGTGGTTAGCCAACTTTGCACTAAGGCCAATGACCCACGCTTGTTGCTGTTTATAGAGGGAGACGAACATTCGGTTGTCGGTCATGAATATTACCTTAGCTTATTGTTCAGCAACCTCGTGACAAATGCATTGAAGCATTGCAACGAAAAGGTCCATGTGACGCTAAGCCAAGCGAATTCGGCCGTCTTGGTAAGTGTCGAAGACGACGGTACTGGCATTGCGGCAAGTGAAGCAGAAAAAATATTCAAACCATTCGTTCGTTTAGCAAAACAAACAGCAGCGAGTAAAGAAGGATTTGGGATTGGACTCGCGCTTGTTGAACGGATTACGCTCTGGCTTCAGGGCGACGTAAACGTCGATACAAGTGAACAATTAGGTGGTGCGCACTTTGTTGTAACTCTACCGCTTCTTAAGCCATCACGTTAGCCTGTTCAGGTGGTTCATTACTCCCCCTGAATATCTCGATTTTATTAACAAAGTGATTAAAAAACTGACGAATTTTCTCAAAGCGGTATAATACCGTTTTTGAAGCCAATTCTTTTGGTTGTTCGCTTGCTAATGACGGACATGTTCTGCGCTTTTGATAGCGTTGAAGGTGCTTACCGTATTTAGCAAATGGTAAGTCTCGTTTTTGGAGTTGGAAGTCAAATGCGTAAACTGTTTTTACTATTCGTGTGGTTATCTGCACCTGCAATTGCTTATCAAGTTCAACCAATGATCGTGGATCTTGCATCTCATGGTAAAAAGTCGTTAGTCACCTACAGACTGCAAAATCCGAGCGAAAGTACGCTCCCTATCGAAGTTGAAGTCTTTAAGCGTACCTTTGATGAAAACCAAAAAGAAGTATTGGTTAGTGCTGAAGAAGACTTCATTGTTTTGCCTCCACAAATTGAAGTGCCAGCCAACGGTTATCAAGTGTTTCGAGCTAAATATTTAGGGTCACCAGAGCTTAAGAAGACGGAATCTTACCGCATCGTGTTCAAACAGCTTCCTTTACCAAGTGAAAATGAACAATCTGGCGTGAAGATGGTTTATAACTTTGCGACACTGGTTTTTGTGAGCCCTGACGGCGTCCAAGCGCAGCTCACTCACACTCTGAATTGTGAAAAATTGGACGAATGTAAACTGACCATCCGCAATGATGGAGAACGAGTTCTCGATTTAGCTCAGTTTGAATATCGCTTTCATCAAGAAAATACCGTCATAAATTGGGCCGATTTTCAGGCCGTGACATCGGGCCGCTTTATCATGCCCACTCATTCGATGAGCGTTGACTTAAAAACCTTATTGAAAGATAAACCAACCAAAACGGTCACAATAGTCAATTTGTCCAATAAGAAGTAATCATTTAACGATGTTGTACAAAGGCTCTAAAACTTGGCCTTGGTTATGCAAACCTGCCTTCTATACCCTATTGGCTACCTCTGCAGCACAAAGTGTCGCGGCAGTTTATTACATGGATTTTCCCGTGCGGCTAAATGTTGCCGAAGTGGGGCAAATTTCTGCAGCCGTCGATGATTTTGAGCTTGCCTCTGTCAGTGCTCGTGAATTTAGACAAAATTTGCAATCTGTGTTGAGTACGGAAGTATTAGCCTGGTTGGCAAGTCGCGAAGATGAAGCGATCACCCCTGATGAATTCAAAGCGCATGGCATTACTCTCGTGATGCAGCAACAAGATCTCACTATCGAGATGACTTTGAGTGAATCCGCGATGGCCACTGACAGTCTATCTTATGGCCGCGAAAAACATTTTGAAATCCCCAAAGGGGAAGCTTATTGGGCAATGTTAAATAACCTCAATTTAAGCCATGAGCGTAGTAACAATAACCAAATTCACCATTCACAATTTGAATGGTTAATAAACGGCAATGTGGGTGGTGGCAATGGGCTCAATTTCCAAAGCGCGGTATTTTGGGAAAGCGGCACAAACGAGGAAAGCCACGTTTATCGAGGCGATACCTCCCTGTTTTATGATATGCCTGAAAAGCCTCTGCGAATGACTCTCGGTGATACGCAAGTAAACAGTACAGGACACTTGGCTGGGGTCCAACTTGCGGGTATTGGCATCGAAAAAGCGTATTCGAAGTTACAACCTCAGCGCAGGGTTTCACCAAGCAACAACCAACAATTTGTGCTGCCTCGTGGTGCTACCGTCGAAGTGTTTATCAACGAATTTTTAATATCTCGATTGAGACTGCAAGCAGGACGCTACAATCTCAGCGACTTGCCGTTGACCTCTGGCGTTAACAATATTCATCTGATTGCCACCTACGCAAACGGCGAAACACAAGCATTCCATTTCACAACCCACTACAATTCTCGGTTGCTTGCAAAAGGACTTAGCGATTATTCACTCGTATTAGGCTTTGTTTCGTCTTTAGATAACGGCCACTATCATTATGACGATGAAGCCTTGTTGTCAGGTAGTTACGAATATGGTTTGACTGATGCAATAACGGTTGGTCTTAATGGTGCTGTCCACGATTTAGGACACGTTGTTGGTTCGACAACCTCGCTCAACACGCCTCTTGGTAATTTATCTCTACGTTACTCACAAAGTAAAGCACCTCAAATATCCGGGTACGCGTATTCGATAGAAACGGAACACAGTGTCTTTGGTAGTGGCAATTTTGGTTCACCAAACTTGCGTTTAGGGTATGAAATTAAAGATAATTTTACGAATACACCGTGGCTCGAGCTCAACACAATAAATAATACCAGACGCACCTATTTTGATTATAGTTACGTCATTAGTGACACGATGGATTTCAACTTGAATGCGTCACGTTCCACGAACAGTGTTAACCAAGCAAGTGAAAACGTTACGGCTGAATTTAACGTCCGCTATGATGGATTTCGCGTTAGATTCGGTTATAACCACAATAACAGTGAAGACACGCGCCTCATTTCAGACAATCAATTTGTACTCAATATCGTTTGGAATGGGTTTAATCGAGAGACCAATACGCGTACTAGAGCTCAGTACGATAATCGCACGAAAGTCGGCAGTGCGAGTTTCGAAAAAACCAACAACAACTTTGTGCATGATTATGGTTATGAACTACGCTCGGAAAGAGGCAGTGATTTTCGGCAAGAACAAGTCAGAGCCAGTTACACCGGTGCTTTTTTTAGAACGGACGTAACCGCTAACAACTACACGCGTCTTCATCAATATAGCGACAGCAGTGCAAGCGTCAATTTATCAACGAGCCTCGGTATTGCTGACGGACATGTCGGTATGGGTTCGACCACAACGGCTCCTTTTGCTGTCATTTCGAAACACAAAACGCTGAGTAAGACAGAAGTCGCCGTCAACGTTGATAGATTGGGTCAAGCTCAAACAACGCCTTCCGCACAAATAGGTGCGTTAATAAACCTTGGTACGGGCTATGCGGCAACTCAATTCAATGTTGATGTACCCGATGCTCCACTGGGATATGATTGGGGCCCTGGCACTTACACCCTGATAGGCGGCGCAGCCACTGGTCACTATATCCAAATAGGCTCTGATCTCTCTTTCACCGCGATTGGCGCCCTACAGGATGAACAAGGCATGCCCTTTGCAATGAAACGTGGGCAAGTCATAAAAGTAAGCCATGACGATAATACGCCTGCAATGAGCTGGCCTATTTTCACCAATCGCGCTGGCCGATTTGTTGTGGAAGGCATTAGTGCTGGCGACTATCGAATCGAAGTGGGAAGTGCTATGGGTAACTTCCAGATTGATGACTCCGAAAAGCGCTTTGTTAAAGTAGGTAGTATCACGCTCAAGCAAGCTAACTCAAAAGGAAACTCAAACAAATGAAATTAAGGAATATGGTTTTACTTGTATTGGGTTATTTGCTGCTAATAAACACTGCATTTGCAAAACCGTGCAAAGGCAACATATTAGTCTCGTCGAACTCCTCTGAAGTGATTGAAGAGTACAACAATCGCGCGACGGTTTATTTACCCTTAAAAATCCAAGTTCCGGATTCATTAGTCAGTTGTGCAGATGAAATTTGGGTGGAGGATGTTTACTACTATTCGCTTGTATTCTCAGGCCCAACAGAAGACAAATACGGCAAGCTTCTCGACGAGCAATTCAATACCTTATCTCCTCGCAATGGAATTTGGAGCATGCCGCTTAATAGTCGAACAACTCAATTATGGATTCGATTAAGACACTACAGCTTATTCCCTGCAGGAAATTACACAGGCAGTATAAAAGTAACACTACTACGCAAAAGCAAAATAATTGATGAACAGTACTTAGATGTCACTTACTACTCTGAGCCGCAAATCGCTATTTCGCTTGATAATTCCAGCCAAAGTAAAGTGTCGGGTAGTAACGGGCTTTATCAGATCGATCTGGGTGACTTGAAATCAAACATGCGATTCTACTGGGGTATTAAAATTCTTAGCAATAGTTCATACGACGTTGTTTTAGATTCAGAATTCAATGGATTACGTCATGAATCCGACTCGCAATCTGTAATTGATTACACCATTGGCTTCGATAACGTCAAAATTTCGTCATCTGAGCGTCTTATGCGTAGCTACAACTTTTATCCTGGTGTCAGAAATACGTGGTACGGCTTTGAATTTATTTTGGGTAATACCGAAATGAAACCTGCGGGTATTTACCGAGATAATTTATCCCTGACTGTCTACCCAAGATAACAAGTTGATTTAAAAAGACTTTAAACAGAAATAAGAGTTATAAAGAAACTAACACAATATATTTTAAAGAAGTTGGCACACCCTTTGCTTTATGTATTTCATCTAGGTAATCAAACCTAACTAATTAAATACAAATAAATACAAAGCTGTACTTATTCAAGGGGAAAAGCCATGAACACATTACTTAAAACTCTACTTGTAACGACTGCAATCACATCAGCTGCGGCAAACGCGGCAAACGTTACAAGCACTTCAGCGTCTGAAGCTAAATTCTCATTTGCTGGCAAAATTGACCCTATGTGTAAGACAAGCAGCGGCACAACAAACAGTGTAACTAATCTTGTATTGGACGCATCACAACAAGTTCAAGACATTGGTACATTGGACGTTTGGTGTAACACGGGTAAAAATGCAACGACAGAATACACGTCTTTAAATGGTGGCTTCCTACAAGCAGACAATACACAAAAAAGCCAAATTGCGTATACGCTAACGATTGATGGTATCGCTGATATTAACCTGCAAAGTGGTAAATACACTCACACTTCAACGCTTGCTGGAACGGGTGTTAACGGTGAAACCAAAGCAACTACATTAAAAATCAAACCTCTTTCTAACGGTTTGAATGATGCTGGTACTTACTCAGACACTATCACAGTAACAGTAAGCCCGAACTAATTTAGATTTAAGGCAATGGAGTTTATGGCTTAATCTTTATTGCCTGTAACCCTACAAACGCTGGTCATAACATGACTAGCGTTTTTCTTTACGACGAGTCAATTTAATTCTCTCACGCAAAAAATCACACGAATACACAGCGGTACTCTGAATTAACAACGTTTGGGATGCATTGCCTTTTAAAAGCGATAGATTGCAAGGTGTGAGAATTACGTTAGACCACGTTGAAGGCTTTTTTGCTATTCCAGTTGAATTTTACGGAAGCCATACGCGACCACAGTACACAAACCACGGCATTGCAAAAGGGCGATTGTTTAATAAGAATTACTTAATTGGCGCTAATCGTTACGGTGATCGTGTCAGAATAAGTGCCAGCCTCATTAAGCCCATTAGATTGAGGGGTAATTTTCAATGTGGTTGCTTTGGTTTCCCCAGCAAGACCAGAACCCGCGAGCGTTGCCTTAACGTGCTTGTAAGCACCACTTTGTAAGTCGATACCTGATGTGTCACCAATGTCCAACGTATACGCAAGTTTACTACCTTGAGCATTATCGGCAACAAGAAATCCGCCATTGGCTGAGCTATATTCCGTTGTTGCGTTCTCGCCAGTATTGCACCAAACATCTAATGTGCCAATATCTTGCGTTTTTTGGGATGCGTCTAACGTAAGCCCCGTCACTGTATTCGTGCCACTGCTTGTTTTACAGGCAGGCTCGACCGCGCCTTCAAACGAAAACTTTGCTTCATTGCCTGATAAATCAGTTACATTCGCAGCCAACGGCATTGATGCGATAGCAAATACAATAGACCAGTTTTTTAATGATGTGCGCATAGACCCCCCTATCCTTCAAATTACAGCATTCCTTGAGTATTTTGCAACTTTTAAACGACGAATATTTCGAATAAAAATAACGACATTTCTTTCATTTTACCGTCAAATTTGCCCACAACTTTGATCTTGTTTAAGAAAAACAAACTTTCAATCTTTACGTCGGCGCGTTTAAAACCGAGTACTCTATTTATACCGATGAGTTTATGTATTACCTACTCAGTTTGTAATACGTTGTAATTGCTCTCTCCATCCATCAATTCTAGCTTTACATTTCAACCTCGATATAACTTCAAAGGAATATGAAATGAAAAGTGAAATGTTAGTTGATGTGTACTTTTTAATGGATGCCACGGGCAGTATGCAAAATGCGATTGATGGCGTGAAAACCGAAATCAAGAACTATGTTGCAAGCTATTGCAAGTGTAACCCAAGAGTCAATCTTGCATACGGACTTGGTATTTATAGAGATACTGGTGATTCACAACCATTCAATTTTATCCAAACGGTAAACACAAATGTCGACTCGCTTGTGACTAATTTGGCGCGGGTTACAGCAACAGGAGGCGGTGATACACTTGAGGGACAAGTTATTCCACTATCGTTACTAAATTACAACGTAGCGCGATGGAGACCCGGCGCGCTCAGAATTGTTGCTTGGTATGGTGATCATGGTGCGCATGAAACTAGAGTGTATCAAGGTCGGACCTATAACAAAGAAACGGCTGTAAATAACCTCTTGGAGACGAACACCATTGTTATCGCTTTGAGTGTTGGCAACAATTGTCTCAATGAAAGAGGTATTGCCCAATTTATCACTTCCTCAACAAGTGGACGCTACGTAGAAGATGTAAATTACGACAAACTTTGTAGTACACTTTTTGAGGAAATATCAGAACGATTCAATCTTGTCTCCGTTCCGCTCGAACTTTTGGCGTGATGTACTAGCTCTGAAACTAAGCATCGTTCTGGTTTCGATGCTTAGTGATCAAATCAAATTGCGCAACCATGACAGCAAAAACCTGTACCAATATACACGGGATAATGAAAAACAAGTCGATGCGAATATTCACCTGCACGGGTATCAGTATTTCATTTAATCCATTTACACAAATGAGCAACAAAAGCGAATCGTGTAAATAGGGTTGAATTTTAACCTTGTAACTCATATCTGACTTGACGGATTTAAGAACAAACCAAGTCGAGATAAAAGGAATTAACGCGGTGTAGAGAAAATTCACCAGAAAAATGTGATCAGATATTGATTCGATATGGGATGAATGCCTCAAGCTGTAGACGAATAAGCCGCCAAAAATGGCTAAAATAATTGCTCTTCGCAGCATAAAATTCCTTTTGTAAATCGCAAGTATAATGGCTAACAGTAAAAAATTAAGGTACAAAAAGCAATTACTCTTTAAAATCACACCGAACTTCCCCCTCGAGAACCTCCGTCAACAAAGGCCTAAGATCGCCCAATCGCTCATTTCTCAGCAAAAGATAAGGACTAGATAATATTCAATAACCTAGTGATGGCTTGAACTTTATTTTCTTTTGCGTAACGTAAAATCAAATGGAGATTAACACTTCATATTTAAACAAAGGAGATAACAATGTTAATTACACTTAAAAAGAAAGAAATGAAAAAATTGACCGATGCACAACGTATTAAAACCGCGGCAACGAAACAAATTGCGGGAGCAAAAGCCTCTGGAGGTAACTCTCAAGCGTCAGACTGCTGTACGATGACAGACTAATAATAACGCGGTTTATTGGAGGGCTGTTTACAACTTAACCGCAGATGTTGTCGTCATGCAGACCCTCTATCAAGTCATCTTCCTGATTGTCACCACACAAAACATAGTGCTTAACACCAGCTATATCGAGAGATAAATCAACGAAGAGAAATGCATCAATCACCGATTGAGATTCGCTTTCGCAATTCTTCAAGCAATCCATCTCTATCGTTACTCGCTTTTGTGACCAAAGCCAGTGGGATATTTGTGTCTGGGCTGTATTTCGCACTCCAGAGAATCATTTCCAACAAAATTGGTAGCATATCTATGCCTTTTTCCGTCAGTGTATAGATTTTCTTTCGCTTATCTTTTTCATCCTGCTGTTTTGAAATAAGACCATCCATTTCTAATTTCTCTAAGCGACTAGACAAAATATTGGATGCCACTTTTTCATCTGAATTTTGTAAATCTGAATAGGACTTTTTTGCAAAAAACAGAAGGTCGCGCAAGATCAATAAACTCCATTTATCCCCAACCAAATCCAACACATTTGAAATTGGACAATCCGAACGTTTAGCCATAAGCACCTCTAAATGGAAAGATGAAAGTATATTTAACTTGCACTTTGCAAGCAAATAATTTAACTTGCGTTTTGAAAGTTAAATTTAAACAATGAGGCCAATCCTATGCACGGACCTAAAATCGACATCAACAAGCTAACAAAGCTACACTGGTCAGAAAACGACTTAACTAATGCGAAGCTTGCAGTAGAATTTGTACAGCGCATTATGAATGACCACGATTTCAATGGTCTGCGTGCACAGTTTTGTGGCCAACCGTACACTCAGCATAATCGTAACATCGCGGATACTATCGAGGGAGTAATTGAAGCCGTAAGCGCTCTTGTCAATAAAGCCCCAGAATTCAGTTATGACATAAAACATATTTTTGTCGATGGAGACCATGTAATCTTGCATTCACACGCGACCTTAAAAGCCAAACAGCGAGGCATTGAGACGGAAGGATTTAATATCATGGATACATGGCGTGTGGAAAATGGGCGCCTTGTCGAACATTGGGATGCCGTTCAAGGCATTAGTTTTTCTATGCGCTTGTATGCATTACTTACTGGCGGGAAAATTAGGAACAATAACAGTATTTTCTAGCTGCTGTTAGTCCCACCCTAATATCCAAGAATTTGACCTGATATTTCTGAGGCACTCTCTCATTTGTCAGTTTCAACAACGATAGCGCTAGGCAAATTTGGTCTGCCAAAATGCGCTATCAGCAAAACGATGCTCACTGGCGTAATACAACTTCCTAGACTTCTGATTTGCATGAAAGACGGACTCTATCGTCCGATCGTAGCCAGCAAAGTCATTGTTAAACTTATCGTAATTGATAAGCACACTCTCAGCCGCTTTTGTCCCACTGTACAGCGCAAAAAACATTCCTTGCGATGAAAGAGGATCAAAGCTTAATACCGCATCACCGATAGCGAGAAAACCTTTTTTGGCATCACTGAATCGTTCAAGGCGACTCACGCTTGCGTCTTTTAATTGCAACGGCGCCAAAATTTGCTTTGCGTGCCACCGCACTGGAAGCACATTGCTTTCATTCAGTTCGCCTAAAAATTGCGCTTCATGATTCGTTTTCTTTGCCGTTTTTGGTAATGAAAACTTAGCGACAACACGAACTGGCAAGCCATTTTTGGACAGCATAGGTAATCGCGCACTGTACCACCAGCCGTCGTGAACAGCTTTGATACGCGTTAATTGCTCTTTGTCCTCTTTAGCCGATTCCAACCACGCTACAACTGCGGTTTGCGAATCAATATATTGCTTTTTAAAACCAACAAGACGACTCACAACAGATGCTCGTCCGGTCGCATCAAGCAAAAAGCGACTGTCTAAAACATCAGGAGTATTTTCCAAGCTGATTTTCCAGCTTGAATCAAACATGGCATTCGCTAGTTTAGAATTGATTCTCATCACGCCCGACTGCTGAGCACATTTCATCAACGCACGATTAAATGCCGTTCGGTCAACATGCCATCCACCACCTTGCGGGTTTTGGACGGCATCGCTTCTGTGCCAAATTTCACTGCCCCATGAAGATACATTGCCCGTACAAGCACTGACTTGGAATGGAGATAGGATGTCGCTTAAGCACCCAATACCTACCCGATTGAGTAGCGCTATTGCCGCACCAGGTAACGACTCCCCTACTGAAAACTCACATTCAACCTCACTTTCTGGCGCAACAAGACACACTGATAATCCTACTTGGCGTAAAATCAGTGCGCAAGCACAAGCCGAAGGGCCTGCACCTGCTATCACACAATCGAACTTCAAACGACGCTCCTTATTGGTAGGTTAGCTTTTAACAATCGTCGCGAACTCATCACGTTGCTCCTCATTAAACCAACCCGCCTCTTGCAGCGCTTTGTCACTCGGCCCCAATTTGGCGTAATTTTTCTGGAAGATTTTGTACGCTTCATCCAGTTCAGCTTGTTTCGTCGCGGTCAGATTTTCTACCCACAATTTCTCGGGTAGCCAATCTAAATCTTCAGGTCTGTCTTTGGCTTCCAAAATGCCCATTTCATTAAAATGCGCCACCATGTAATCCATGGCATCAACGGCGCCTGCAGGTAGCTGGCGGAACCAACTTGGTCGATTTCTGAATGCCGCTATCCTAAGTTCCATGGGTTGCTTCTTATCAGCCAAAATATTGTAGTCCGACAAGGTCAAAACGTTATTCGGTACTCGTGCTGGCCAATACGTCGGCATGAATGGGTCGTAATCGGAATCGTAGCCTGAACGGCAAAATGCCGTATCCCCTTGCCATGGTAATGCCATCCAACGTGTTAAATCACCCGGTCCTTGTTCATAGAGAGGACCGCCGACGGCAAGCACTTTATTTTGGTCTAGCATACTGCCATAGCTCGGCTGCGCCTTACCTTCTGCACGTTCACGGATCCGATATGGCGCACGGTACATAGAAGCATGACGCATCGGCCAAGTGAGTTCACAGCCCGGGTGGAAAGCATCAGCTAAACAGAAATGCATATTTGCTCTATCAAGCATATCCGGTTGCTGTTGCAGCGGTACCTGTTCTATATCATCACAATTATTTGCCTCTGGGTTGAAGTCACTGACAAAGTTTCCGGTAACCCAACACGTCAATACGTAGTCAAAATAGGGAGGTAAAGTCAAATAAGTCGATGCCGCATTTTCACCTGCACCAACTGTCTCACCGTATAGATCACCATACATCATCGGCCATTGGCTAATTTGACTATTCACTGCTTTCCCGTTTGTACCATCCGAGATAACCACGCTGTCAGTACCTCGGAAATTATGATAGACGGTACGA